>NZ_REFV01000015.1 GCF_003688895.1 Dokdonia sinensis | reverse complement strand
GCATCAACAAAACAAACTAAGTAGAAAACAGTACAAATCAAAAAAGCTTAACGATGCTAGAATCGTTAAGCTTTAAATATTAATTTTAATCCTTTAATAATCTGTATCGGTTATTTAGGACTAGACAAATGGACAAGCAAGATTTCTCTATCAGGATCGTTTGATATTTAAGAAAAAAAAAAACTTCTAGAATTGTCTTTGACAAAGCGTACTATTAATGAAAACAAGGTCAATTAACAAAATTTCTAACCGAATACTAGGAATATTACTTTTGATCTTTCTTCTAATCTGTTTCCTTAAAGATTTCTCCCAGAAAGAAGTTGAAATTTTTCATTACGTAGCAATATCTCTCTTCATCTTGCTGTACTCGGCAATCCCCTTTTATTTGATATTCCTAGGATTTGCCATTTATGACGCTCTTAAAAGAATATTCAAAATCAATGCATTAGAATTTGCACTCACCCTGGCACTATATATTATGTTTGGACTTGTAGTACTACTTGATCCATTCAACAAAATGGCAGATTTCCTCTAAAACTACTCAAAAATCAACCTACCCCGCTCCAATTCCTGAACGTCAACCGTTTCAGGGCGATTCTTTGCAATTACGTTGCCATTGCTTCGTATCTCGCCAGTAATGCTTGTGATGGGGTTTACAATCATCACATTACTCCCACGATGAAAAATACGCAGGTTATCCACAAGCACTCCCGCGCCTTCATAACGACCGGAGCCGGCATAAAAACCTATCAATGCATTTTCCGCCCTGCCAGAGATGTAAAAATTACTAATGTTGTTTGAGATGACTTCAAAGCTGGTCACATCCAGTTCCATTCTAAATTCACCTACGCTGTACCGTGCATTTTCGTTAAGATCACTTACCAGGATAAGGCTGTCATAGGCAAGGACTCCATCACTTACTACTTCGTATTGTGACGCATTCCGTATTCTTGTGATATTTGGAGCCGTAACTCGAATGGTCGTTGGCGCACTTTCCCTCAGGAGATCACAGCGGTTTTGGTCTGCAAGAAAGAGCGTTCCATTTTTTACCGTTACGGCAACATCATCAATATACGATTCTGGAGCTTCCACGGTGATGGCTTGTGGTCCTTGAGAAAGTATAAGCGACACATTTTCGCCTACTATAATTTGTTCAAAATCGGGTACCGTAACTTCTCTTTCGGCAATAGCGGTGGTGTCGTCAAAACATAACCCAGCATCCCCGCTGTCACAGGCTGAAAGTACAAGAAGTAAAGGTGCGACAACAACAGCGATTATGGGACGAGAGAACATTTTCACGAAAGTGAAATTATCACAAGTTCCTATATCTCCCAGTCTACTTCTCATAATCGGTACCCTATTCCAAATTCTATAGCTTCGGCTTTTGCAGCGTGTGCTTTTACGGCAATACTGCCATAAATATGATCGCCAAAATAACGTTTTAACCCCAATCTATTATAAAAACGGTTCTCAAACGGCACCGGATAATATACATAATACCCCGCCTGCACAAATGCGGCCACTTGACTAATGCGCAATTCATAGCCCACAAAAAGCCCGATGCGACTCGCAGACTCATCTCCCGTCAATCCATCTTCTGGAAAGGCAACGCTCCTGTAGCGCACAAATTCCTTTATAGATTGCGACCAGAACCACTCCGCTCCCACCTGAAAAACGCTCTTATAACTCCACCGTTTGTCTGCATATACCTGTAATCCAAACAGCGGATTGCGCCCCCGTCCAATCACTGAAGTTTCGTTTGCCCCGCCGTGCAACTGCACACTAAAGTGCCACGGCTCCTCATAACTCCCCAGTGTGACCATTTGAGGCACATAGTTCGTCTCACGATCAGAATAATTTATTCCCAGCCCGAAGGAGAGGACGTTTGTACTCGTATTTGGTGCTCTCAGTTTACCGTTAGAATAATGGGCAAGATACACACCTGCCTCCACCCCAAAATTACCTAAAAGACGTTCCTTGCGATACGTCAGGCTCCCTGTGATAGCGCTCATAAGATGACTGCCATAGGCAACATTTCTAAAATTAGTTTCGGCATCATAGGGATTTGTATTGTAGGCAATCCCGCCTCCCATACTCGCCACAAGATTTCTGTTAAGAAAGTAAAAGTTGAAGTGCCCCAGCAAGCTGTAGTTCTTTCCAAGCTCAGGATTTCCCATATCTTGATAAAAGGCTGTAACGCCCCAATCGGGATAATTATAGCGCTGTTGCCACTCCTTCTCCCCTGTCGTCTTGCGATTGTAACGCAACCGTAAGCCCGTAGTTCTTTCTTGAATAAGATGACCTATATCTGGATTGTGTTCCAGAATAGTACCATTGAGATAGGCCACATCCCAAGAGGAAAAATTGGTTTTTGGTTCGCTTTGCGCGAAAACAGCCGAAGCCACAAAAAAGGTAAGCAATAATAAAAGAATCGGCTTTTGCACGATGCTAAAATAACAATACGCTTTTAAAAAACCGCCTCGGCAATCTGCCGAATGTTATCGCTCTTTCCCATTGAGTAATAATGCAATACAGGAACACCCGCAGCCTTAAGTTCCTTGCTTTGCTGTATGCACCATTCTATCCCAACCTGTCGCACAGCGTCTGGAGTTTTACAATTTACCACCTCCATCACCAGCGCATCAGGAACATCTACACTAAACCGTTGCGGAATCATATTGAGCTGCTTTTTAGTCGCCAGTGGTTTTAATCCCGGGATTATAGGCTTTGTGATTCCTGCCGCTCGGCATTTCTCTACAAAGTCAAAATATTTCTGGTTGTCAAAAAACATCTGTGTCACCACATAACAAGCTCCTGCCTCTAGTTTTTTCTTAAGAAAATGAATGTCACTCTCCATACTCGGAGCTTCAAGATGTTTCTCTGGATATCCCGCTACCCCGATGCAAAAGTCCGTTTGTGATGAGTTGAGCAGGTCTTCATCCAGATACTTCCCGTGATTTAAATCAATGATTTGTTCTACTAAATCTTGGGCATATACATTTCCATTTTTATTGGGTTTGAAATAGGTCTCGCTCTTTACCGCATCCCCACGCAGAGCCATCACATTTTCAATACCCAGAAAATCCATATCGATAAGAAAATTTTCTGTGTCTTCCTTTGAAAATCCCCCACACAGCACGTGCGGTACTGCATCTACATCATACTTATTCTGTATCGCCGCACAAATTCCTACTGTCCCAGGACGCTTGCGCACCACTTTCTTTTCCAGCAATCCATCTTCACGTTCCTTATAAATGTATTCCTCACGATGATACGTCACATCTATAAAAGGAGGATTAAACTCCATAAGCGGATCTATATTCTTAAAAATCGTATCTATATTTTGTCCTTTAAGGGGTGGCAAAATCTCAAACGAAAATTCTGTTTTATGAGCTTCTACAGCTTTGGATATATGGTCTCTTACTTTCATAAATACTGCCCGCAAGGCGGGATTTTTGTCATTTCTGCAAATCTGCCTGCCGGCAGGCAGGGGAGGAAATCTCATCCTGCTTTCGCAATTCTTTTTATTAGTTCCATTTCGGAGGTTTCGATACAATTTTTATGTTCGCCTATCGGCAGACATAAAAACCACTCAACCACCTCACTTCAGTCTTTATATTTTTAAATTAATCTAACAATCAAAGGTGGTTGAGTGGTTTTTCAAAACGCAGGAAGCGTTGTGAAAAATTGTATCGAAACCTCCGACAATCGCCGACTCATCAATCCGCGATATTAGGCGTTAGCCATTTTTCCGCTTTCGCGAAAGCGATACCTTTTCTATCTGCATAATCCTTAACCTGGTCTTCCTTTATTTTTCCCAACCCAAAATACCGCGCTTCGGGGTGAGCAAAATAATACCCACTCACCGATGCCGCTGGCCACATCGCCAAACTCTCGGTGAGCTCAACCCCAATAGAATCTTTCACTCCAAGCAACTCCCAAATAGTTTCCTTCTCCAAATGATCTGGACAAGCGGGATAACCCGGAGCAGGACGAATTCCTCGGTACTTTTCTTTGATTAAATCGGCGTTAGCTAGGTCCTCTTGATTGGCATAGCCCCAGTGTTTTAATCGTACTTCTCTGTGCAAATATTCAGCAAACGCCTCGGCTAGTCTGTCTGCTAAAGCCTTGAGCATAATAGAACTATAGTCATCCAGCGCTTCTTCAAACTCCTTTGCTTTCTCAGCCGTGCCAAAACCTGTGGTGACACAAAAGGCGCCTATATAGTCTTGGAGTCCGCTTTCTTTTGGAGCGATGAAGTCGGAAAGGGCGATGTTGGGTTTGCCGGTGGCTTTTCTAGATTGTTGTCTTAGTGTGCGGAAGCAGAGCGTGTTCCCCCTCCGAACAGCGAAGCTGTCCACCTCCCCCGTACCGGGCTGAGGAGCCTTTTTAAATTCAACCTCTATGTCATCTTCATCATGTGAATTTGCCTCAAAGAGACCGAAGGTAGCCTTGGCGGTGAGCCAACGTTCATCAAAGATTTGATTGAGCATTGTTTGTGCATCTGCAAAAAGTTCGGCGGCTTGTGTGCCTACGACTTCATCCGTCAAAATATCTGGATAACGCCCGTGCAAGTCCCAACTTCTGAAAAAGGGTGACCAATCGATAAATGACTCCAGTTTCTTTAAATCAAAATCTTCGATGACTTGGATGCCGAGTTCGTTGGGCTTGACAATATCTTCAGCTTTGAACCCGATCTTTAATTTATTTGCTCTCGCTTCCTCTATGGTGAGAAATTCTTTGATGCGCTGGCGGGAATTAAAGCTTTCGCGAAAGCGTGCATATTCTTCTTTTAAGTCTTGTTTAAACTTGGATGCCTCGCCTGTTTCAATGGTCAAGTCGTTATTCGAAGAGTTTGCCACGCTTCGCTCGCAAGAGGTATCTTTTTCTTTTTGAAGTAACTTACCCACAATTGTCACCGCTCGACTGGCGTCGTTTACGTGTACCACCGCATTCTCATATTGCGGATCAATTTTTACGGCTGTGTGCGCCTTGCTCGTGGTCGCCCCGCCAATTAATATTGGGAGTTTTATGTTGAGACGCTGAAGTTCTTTTGCGAGATAGACCATCTCGTCTAGACTTGGTGTAATTAATCCGCTCAGGCCGATGATGTCTACATTTTCTGCGATTGCAGTTTCTATGATTTTCTCAGGCGGCACCATCACCCCAAGGTCGATGATTTCATAATTATTGCACGCCAGAACTACCGAGACGATGTTCTTTCCGATGTCGTGTACGTCGCCCTTAACGGTGGCCATTAAAACCTTTCCAGCCCTTTGGCTTGCACCAGAAGTTCCATTCTTTATTTTTTCTTCTTCGATGAAAGGAAGTAGATACGCCACCGCTTTTTTCATCACTCGTGCACTTTTTACCACTTGTGGTAAAAACATTTTTCCACTCCCAAAGAGGTCGCCCACTACATTCATTCCGGTCATTAAGTGACCTTCAATCACTTTGATAGGTGCATCAACCGATAGTCGCGCTTCTTCTACATCTTCTATGATATACTTATCGATGCCTTTAACCAATGCTCTTGTGATTCTGCTTTGGATATTTTCTTCTCGCCAGGCTTCGGTGACTTTTTCAGTAGTTTCTTTTTGACCTACGGACTCTGCAAAATCCAATAGGCGTTCTGTTGCGTCCTCTCTTCTGTTCAAGATGACGTCTTCTACCCGCTCTAATAAATCCTTTGGAATATCATCATATACTTCGAGCATAGCAGGATTTACGATACCGATGTTCATTCCTGCTTTAATCGCGTGATACAGAAATACGGAGTGCATCGCTTCCCGAACGGCATTATTTCCGCGGAAGCTGAAAGAAACATTACTCACACCACCACTCACACTGCAATGCGGTAGATTTTCTCGCACCCATCGCGTACCTTCTATAAAATCAATCGCATTTAATTTATGCTCATCCATTCCCGTGGCGACAGGGAAGATATTTAAATCGAAAATGATGTCCTCTGGCGGGAAGTTCACTTCGTTAACTAGAATGTTATAACTGCGCTCGGCAATTTCGATTCTGCGGTCGTAGGTATCTGCCTGACCCACTTCGTCAAAGGCCATTACAATCACGGCCGCGCCGTATCGCTTTATTTTTTTGGCTTGCTCCTTAAACTGAGCTTCGCCCTCTTTAAGGCTTATGGAGTTTACCACACATTTACCTTGTACGACTTGCAGTCCCGCCTCAATGATTTCCCATTTGGAACTGTCTATCATTATGGGCACACGGGAAATGTCTGGTTCTGCGATAACAAGGTTTAGGAATTTGACCATTGCCTCCTTACCGTCTATCAAGCCATCATCCATATTAATATCGATGATTTGTGCTCCGTTTTCTACTTGGTCGCGGGCAACGTCTAGGGCTTCGTCGTATTTTTCTTCTTTGATAAGCCGTAGGAACTTGCGCGAACCCGCCACATTTGTGCGCTCCCCTACGTTTATAAAATTACTCTCGGGAGTAATTATTAATGGCTCTAAACCTGAAAGGCGCATATATTTTGGGGTATCGCTCATTATAAGGAAATAGGTCTTGGGGTTACACCTTCGGCTATTTGAGCGATGGCTTTGATATGTTCTGGCGTCGTGCCACAACAACCGCCTATGATATTCACAAGATTTTTATCGATGTATTTTTGAATTTGTGACGCCATTTGCTCGGGCGTCTCGTCATACTCTCCAAAAGCATTGGGCAATCCCGCATTTGGATGTGCAGAAATTCCAAACCTAGTTTTACCCGCAATCGCTTCAAGATGCGGTTGCAGTTGGCTCGCACCAAGCGCACAATTAAACCCAACCGACAACAGCGGAATATGTGAGATAGAAATCAAAAACGCCTCTGCGGTTTGTCCAGAAAGCGTTCGCCCCGAAGCATCCGTTATTGTACCGCTTACCATCACGGGAAGATCTGAGTTGCGTTCTTCTTTTACTTCTTCAATAGCAAAAAGGCAGGCCTTTGCATTCAACGTGTCAAATACGGTTTCCACCAGTAAAATATCCACACCACCGTCCATCAAAGCTTCGACTTGTTGTTTATAGGCAACGCGTAATTCGTCAAAACTTACCGCTCGAAATCCAGGGTCGTTTACATCTGGCGACATACTTGCTGTCTTGTTTGTCGGGCCGATACTTCCCGCTACAAATCTAGGTTTATGGGGTTCTTTTTTTGTGAACTCGGTGGCGACATCTTTGGCAATTTTCGCGGAAGCGTAATTCAAATCATACACATACTCCTCCATCTCATAATCTGCCATTGCAATTGTCGTACTCGAAAAAGTATTTGTCTCCACAATGTCTGCTCCCGCCTCAAAATACTTACGGTGCACCTCAGCAATCGCCTCGGGCTGGGTGAGTGACAACATATCGTTATTTCCTTTTACAGACAAGTGAAAATTCTTAAAACGCTCGCCACGGAAATCTTCTTCGTTAAAATTATATGCCTGCAACATCGTACCCATTGCACCGTCGAGGATGAGGATTCTTTCTTGTAGGGCTTGTTTTAGTTTGTTTATCATAATTTAGTTTTGGCTGGGGTGACTAAACCTCACCCCCAGCCCCTCTCCTGAAAGAGAGGGTAGCCATTAATCAGCTATGTTTTATTTAAGGCTTGGATTATGTCGTTTTTGATGTCCTCTATATGCTCTAGGCCTATCGAAATCCGAATTAACCCGTCAGAAATACCTACTTCCGCACGTTCTTGAGCGGTGAGTTTTCCGTGGGTGGTACTGGCCGGGTGGCTCACGATGGTTCTGGTATCGCCCAGGTTTGCGGTGAGGCTACACATCTGGATGGCGTTCAAAAAATTGCGGCCGCTTTCTAGACCTCCTTTTATCTCGATAGTCACGATATTTCCGCCTTGAGACATTTGTTTTCTAGCCAGCTCATATTGCGGATGGGAAGATAAAAAGGGATAGCGAACTTTTAAAATTTTAGGGTGATATTCAAGGACTAGAGCGAGATTTTTAGCATTTTCGCAATGGCGGTCTACTCTTACTGCTAAAGTCTCAAGGCTCTTAGAAATCGTCCACGCATTGTACGGCGATAGCGCAGGCCCGGTTACTCTGGCAAATCGATATATTTGGTCTATCAATTCCTCATTTCCCACCGTGATACCACCCATCACGCGACCTTGACCGTCCAACAATTTGGTTGCCGAATGTATGACCAAATCGGCGCCAAATTTTATGGGTTGCTGTAAATATGGGGTTGCAAAACAATTATCTACAATGAATATGAGATTATGCTTTCGCGAAAGGGCACCCAGCAACTCTAAATCGGCAATATCTGTAGCAGGATTAGTCGGGCTTTCTACGTAGAGGATTTTTGTTTTGGGGGTGATAAAATCTTCTATTTCCTCAGGTTTTGTAACGTCAAAATAGCTGTGAGAGATATTCCACTTCGGGAAAAAATTGGTAAAAAGCGTATGCGTATTCCCAAAAATCGCCCTCGCCGAAAGTACGTGGTCGCCATTATCTAACAAAGAAGCAAAGGTGCTGAAAATGGCACTCATTCCCGTTGCAAAAGTCGTTCCTGCCTGTGCACCTTCTAGTAAACACATTTTTTCAACCAGCTCTGCGCAATTGGGGTTTGTATACCGGCTGTAAATATTACGCTGTTTCTCCTCTGCAAAACTGGCGCGCATCTCCTCTGCATCATCAAAGACGAAGCTAGACGTGAGGTACACCGGCGCCGAGTGCTCTTGGTGGGCAGAACGCTGGGTTTGGGTGCGGATGGCTTGGGTTTCGGGGTGATTCATTTACTTATTTTACGCTATTGTGTTGTTTTATTATTTTCAATTCGGAGGTTTCGATACAATTCTTTTAAAATGCTCATCGCATTTCAAAAGAACCACTCAACCACCTCAGACTGTGAGGTCATTCAAAATATTAAATTAGGAATCTAAGGTGGTTGAGTGATTTTTCATATCGCCAGAGGCGATATGAAAAATTGTATCGAAACCTCCGACTCCATCTCAATTTACCGACTGCGCTACCTTTAAAATATCTCCCAAAACTCCTCTTGCAGTTACCGCTTTGCCCGCTCCAGCGCCTTGAATGACTAGGGGCTGATCGCCGTAAGATTCTGTGTAAATTTCAAAAACGGCATCGGCGCCTTGGGTCTGGCCTAGGGCGGTGGTTTTTGATTCTTGTACGAGTTTTACCTCTAATTTTTGCGTTTTTAGATCGAGTTCGCCTACGTGGCGGAGGACTTCATCTGCGCCCAGTTTAGACTTATTTTCTGCGAAAATGGCGTCTAGGGTTTTTACGCTTTCGCGAAATTGTGGGAGCGTGGTTTGTCCGTTCAATTCTTTGGGCACTAAGGACTGGACTTTTACATCTGTAAATTCTTTTGTAAGACCTACTTCTCTTCCTAATATCAACAGCTTGCGCGCGACGTCTTTACCTGAGAGGTCTTCGCGCGCATCTGGTTCTGTGAGGCCTAGGGCATCTGCTTCTAGTAGGATTTCTGAAAAGCTTTTTTCTTCTACCGAAAACGTATTGAACAAATAGCTCAAAGAACCTGAAAATACGCCTCGTATTTTGTGTATTTCTTCCCCGCTGTTGTGCAGGTTTTTGATAGTCTCTATAATGGGTAATCCTGCACCTACATTGGTTTCGTATAAGAATTTCTTGTTATTGAGTTCTAACGCAACTCTCAACTCTTGATAAAATTCAAAAGAAAGCGTATTTGCGATTTTATTTGCCGTTACGATGTGGAAACCGTTTTCAATGAGCGGGATGTAATTTTCTACAAATTCTGGGCTTGCTGTTACGTCTACGGCGAGAAAAACCTCACCCCCAGCCCCTCTCCTAGGAGGAGAGGGTGGCTCTGCATCTGTATTAAAATCATTAAATTCTTTACTTCTAGATTGCCCTCTTATTTTTTTCGCAAAAGCGTACACATCATCCAGACTATAGGGATACGCTTGTGACTCAAAGTTTGCGCTCCAGCCTTCGGTGGCGTTTTCTTGAAAAAGGGCTAGGGTTGAATTTGCGATGCAAAACACGTTAAGGTTTTGCGTTTTAGACTTTTTGTTATAATCGGCGATTTGTTTTATGAGGGTGCTCCCCACATTACCGATGCCAAAAATGGCGATGTTTATTTGTGACATAATTGTTTTTGAAAAATGGGTGCGACAATTTTCTCGAGCTGTTCATACTCAATCAAAAAGGCGTCGTGACCGTGAATACTGGTAATCTCGTGGTAGGTTGAATTCTTTTTTAGTTTCTGTAATTCGAGATGCGCTTCATAAATTTCATCTGCCAGAAAAAGGCCGTCGGTATCTATGGACACCAGATGAATTTGTGCTGTAATATTGCGCACAACCTCATTAAATGTGGTCACTCCAGCAGTAATATCTGCACTTAATAATAAGTGGTTCATTAGTTTATACGAGGATAAAGAAAAACGTTCTTCTAGTCTGTTGCCGTGATGATTGAGCCACGATTGCACATTGTATAAGGTGTCATCCTTTTTAGACCGTTCAAACTTTTGTTTAAATGAGGCCGGCGTGCGATAAAAAGTCATCGCGTGCCTGCGCGCATCTGGAATAGGCCTTAGCGAATTATTCAACAGATTATCCTGAATGTGACATTGTGCAATCACCCAGTCTGTAGCCTTCCAGTCGGTCGCCACGGGAATGAGATGCTCGATGAGCTTAGATTGCTGTACGGCCAGCTCCCAAGCTATCTGACCTCCCAACGAACCGCCTATTACGGCAAACAGTTTCTCAATTTTCAATTCCTGAATAACCGCAAACTGCGTACGAGCGATATCTGAATTATTGAATTGCTTATAATTTCTAATGAGATTGCTCGCATTCCCATCGTATCCATTACCCGGAATATCAATGGCGAGAATCGTAAAACAATCCGTATCAATAGCCTTTCCTTTGCCTATCAAATCACTCCACCAGCCGTTATCTCCCGTAACCGCAGAGTTACCCGTAAGCGCGTGATTTACCAAAACCACAGGTGCTGTACCCAGCACTTGACCAAAAAGTTGATACGTCAAGTTTAAGTGACAGGTGTAACCCGTGTGGGTTTGGAAGTTTTTTATGTGGTGGGTTTGTAACAAGATTTGAGATTTTAGATTTTAGACTTGAGATTTGTGCGTTTTAATTCGGAGGTTTCGATACTATTTTTAAGGGCGCGCTCTGCGCCCTTAAAAATCACTCAACCACCTTTATGAGTACTTTTTTTCGACAATTTGAAATAATTGAAAAACCTAAGGTGGTTGAGTGTCCCGACGTAAAGTCGGGATGTATCGAAACCTCCGACATTACACTAATACACTCTTATCCACCTTGGCAAAAGCTTCTACCAAATCTTCTTTCAAATCCTCAATATCCTCAAGACCTACACTCAGGCGTATCAAGTCTGCGGTTACGCCTGTACTTGCTTGCTCCTCCACATTTAATTGTTGGTGCGTGGTACTAGCTGGGTGGATGATGAGGGACTTGCTGTCTCCTATATTTGCAAGTAGCGAGAATAAATTAGTCTCGTTTGCAATGGTTTTTGCACTTTCAAAACCTCCTTTTACTCCGAAGGTTACGATACCGCTCTGACCCTTTGGCAAATATTGTTTTGCAAGGTCGTTGTACTCGCTGGTCTCTAATCCTGGGTAGTTTACCCACGCCACTTCGTTGCGGGTTTGTAACCATTTTGCAAGCGCAAGTGCATTTTCAGAATGTTTCTTCACTCTGATATCTAGCGTTTCTAGTCCTTGTAAAATTTGGAATGCATTAAACGGACTCAACGCTGCCCCGTGGTCGCGCAGGCCTTCAATTCTTACTTTGGCGATGAATGATGCTTCTTTAATTACGTCCCAATACACAAGTCCGTGGTATCCGGCAGATGGCTCTGTAAATTCTGGAAATTTGCCGTTACTCCAATCAAACTTTCCTGCATCTATGATGACACCACCTAAGGCGGTTCCGTTACCGTTTATGTATTTGGTAAGTGAGTGGATAACGATATCTGCGCCGTGCTCGATTGGGTTTAATAATGCTGGGGTTGCTACTGTGTTGTCTACTATTAATGGGACTTTGTGCGCTTTCGCGAAAGCGGAAATACCTTTTAAATCCAGTACATCCAACTTAGGATTACCGAGTGACTCTGCAAAGAAAGCTCGCGTGTTTTCCTGTGCGGCCTTCTGAAAATTTTCTGGATCCGACGGATCTACAAATGTGGTCGTAATGCCGAAACGTGGAAGCGTCACACTTAGTAAATTATATGTCCCACCATACAAACTACTGGATGCCACGATATGGTCGCCAGACTTTAATAAGGTGAGCAGCGCGGTGTTAATAGCCGCTGTTCCCGAAGCGGTAACGACTGCTGCAAGACCGCCCTCGATTTCGGTGAGGCGCTTTTCCAAAACGTCATTTGTCGGGTTGTTGAGACGGGTGTAAATAAAGCCTGGCTCAGACAGGTTAAAAAGGTTTGCAGCGTGGTCTGCATCTTTAAAGACGTAGGCCGTACTCTGGTAAATAGGCACCGCTCGGGTTCCTCCGTTTGCTGCATAATCGTGTCCTGCGTGCAACGCTTTGGTTGCTAATTTTTGTGTACTCATTTTTCTCTTTTTTGAGTTTAATAAATTCCCAATCACTTCATGTGAATGGATTAAAAACAAAAGCCAAATAATCAATCTCCGCCTTCGACTACGCTCAGGCATCGATGGATGATTGAAAGAAAAATATTATAAGAAAAACACTAGCGCACATCCATGGGATGCTTGCTCGATGTTATCTATCCTCAAGTTTCGGTAATGAGCGATTCTTGGGTAGAATGTAGCACCTTCTTCCTAAGTGAAAGGGTTGCTAAGGCTTCACAGGGTCATTCCCTCAGCCTTTCTTGATAACATTTAATCTTGTAACAAGTTCGCTTTTTATAAATACGGCTTTAACGTATCGCGAGAATGTTACTGTCATTGAACTTTGTGAGCACAAATATTGTAAAATAAAATTTTAGAAAACAAACTTTTTAGAATATTTTTCTAATTTTTACCCTTACAACCTATTACTGGCAACAATTATACTACTCATCCAATATTTGACTTTAAAATGTTCTGTTGTTGCAATTGATAGTCTTTTGAAAATGGGTTGCCTTACATGGCGCTTTGTTAAAATCCTACTCATTTACTAGACTACTACTTTTTATAGTTCTGAAAGATTACCTACATTTGCCCACAGAAACCGAGGATAGATTTGACTGCTTGCAACCTCTTTAAAAAATGCCTAAAATCGAGCATTGTACAGAAAATGATATTCTGTGTAATTTTCTTGAGGCGCCTCCGTCAAATCTTCTTCCAGATAATAATCAAGAATTAAAACCATACATAATGGCATACTTATTTACTTCAGAATCTGTTTCTGAAGGACACCCAGATAAAGTTGCAGACCAGATTTCTGATGCGCTTATAGATAATTTTCTCGCTTTTGATCCTGAGGCCAAAGTAGCTTGTGAAACGCTTGTTACTACAGGTCAAGTTGTTCTTGCTGGAGAAGTTAACTCCAATGCGTATCTAGATGTGCAGAAAATTGCTCGCCAGACTATAAACAAGATAGGCTATACAAAGAGCGAATATATGTTTGATGGTAATTCGTGCGGTGTCCTTTCTGCCATACACGAGCAGTCTGACGATATTAATCGTGGCGTAGACCGTGCGACTAAGGAAGAGCAAGGCGCAGGAGACCAGGGAATGATGTTTGGCTATGCCACAAAGGAAACGGATAATTATATGCCACTTGCTCTTGAGCTTTCACATAGATTGCTCATTGAGTTAGGGAATCTCCGTCGCGAAAATGACGAAATCACATATCTCCGTCCAGATGCAAAAGCGCAAGTAACTATAGAATACAGTGATGATAATGTACCGCAACGCATTGAAGCGATCGTAGTATCGACACAGCACGACGACTTTGACGAAGATGAGGCAATGCTAGGTCGTATACGCGGGGACATACAGGATATTTTGATTCCGCGTGTGGTGGCTGGACTACCCGAAGAGATTGCTCAGTTGTTCAATGACAATATAAAATATCATATTAATCCAACAGGGAAATTCGTCATCGGTGGTCCGCACGGAGATACAGGACTTACGGGACGTAAGATTATCGTAGATACTTATGGTGGCAAGGGTGCTCACGGCGGAGGTGCATTCTCAGGAAAAGACCCTTCTAAAGTTGATCGCTCTGCAGCTTATGCTACGCGTCACATTGCGAAGAATCTTGTTGCCGCTGGAGTCGCAGATGAGATTCTCGTACAGGTTTCGTATGCTATTGGCGTTGTAGAGCCTATGGGAATTTTTGTAGACACCTATGGAACTGCTAAAGTAAACTTAACCGACGGCGAGATTGCAAAGAAGGTGACGGCATTATTTGATATGCGTCCATCTGCGATTGAGAGTAGATTAAAATTACGCACACCTATGTATAGCGAGACAGCAGCTTACGGACATATGGGACGTGTGAATGAGACGGTGACGAAGACTTTTGAGTACTTTGACGGCACGACCAAGGAGGTAGAAGTCGAACTGTTTACTTGGGAGAAGTTAGATTATGTGGAAAAGGTGAAAAGTGCTTTTTCATTATAGATATAAAAGAAAAGAATATAGATCACAGACTTGATCTTTCAAATAAGAAAATGCCGAGCAAAAGCTCGGCATTTTATTTTTATAATGTAGAATTGGGTAGCAGATACTATTTCTACTTACGTCGGGATATTCGGATAATTTTACTCAAAAACAATCTTATCCACCTCTATTTCAAAGTCCGTTGGGGCTTTGGTGTTTGAGATTAATCCCAGTCGGATGATTTTAGATAAATCTTCTGTATTAGGATTCTCATTTATTGTATTACCTAAACGATAGGTGCCAAAGTCCGCAAGATTACAGGTTATGGTTTTCCACTCGCCGTTTGTTATCGGGAGATTAGTTTTGTATTGTGGTCGCCAGAACTGGCGATACTTGTTCAACGTTAATCCAAAATCTTGACCAGTAGATCGATATCTTACTGTAACGGTTTTGTACTCAGATAAATCATAATTCTGATATGGTGTACGGAGTGACGCAAAACCACCATTGTTTTCTAGACTTATGCTTCCGCGAAAGATGATACTGGTTTCTGTCTTTTCTACTTTTCCTTCGGAGAGACCTCCCATTACTCCATCTAGCACCACGAACCAATCGTCGCAATTATCGCAGGAGGTTCCAAAATCAAAACTGAGAGAAGTATTCATTATGGGCAGGGCGATTAAGAGGGCTAAGAAATATTTCATAGCTTTTCTTTTAAAGGTACAGATATTTATAACCTGAAAAGCGATTTTTATGAATGGGTTAACGCTCCTGCCTGCCGGCAAGGCAGGTTCGCGAAAGCGTAAAAAAAATATTACCTGTCTTAGCTCTGTTCTTGTAATCTCAGCATCTTCTTGAATCTCCTGTCAATCAAGAACTGAAAGACAAAAAGCATTAAAAAAATTATTCTGGAGAAAGATGGCAGAACGAGCGCAAGAACTGAAGCAATAATCCAAATGACCATCACATTTATCCCTCTTGCTCGGTACCAGCGGTATTTTAAGCGGGTGAAGCCTGTTTTTTGTTTCTCAAAGCGATAGACATACCGCAACATCAACAAATTAAATAACCCTATGACAGAAAGATTAATGCAATAGAATATGAAAGGTCCTGCATAGTTAAATCCGTTTACGTACATCGCCGTTGAAAATGGCAATACGACAATAGCCAACAGGAAAAATATATTGAGCCACAGCAATTTACCCGTAACAACACTCACAAAACGCATTATCCTGATGTGACCTATCCAGTAGAGGGCACTCACTAAAAAACTAACGATAAGTCCTATGAAATCTGGTATTCTATTGGTAAGCACATCGTTAAAATCTAAGGTATTCAGCGTTGTGGGAGTAGGTACCGCCACCTCTAAAATAAGGAGCGTCATTACTATACTGAATACGGCATCTGAGAAATTAACTACTCTTGCTTTTTCGTAAGTTTCATTTATCATCCTCCTAAAATAGCATAAAAAACAAAAGCGACCTCAATTTTTTGAAGTCGCTTTTCTGGTTAAGCTTTCGCGAACCTGCCTTGCCGGCAGGCAGGAGTGCTAACCTACAAACTATACTGCACCGTAAACATAACAATTCTAGGTTGTACAAAATACTCTGTGTTTGATATTTGGAAATCATTTACGCTATTATTTGAGATCACGTCCACATCCAAAAGGTTAGTCGCCTGTATGCGAAATTCCCACTTGCTGTCTGGTTTCTGGTAGTACAGGTTTGCCTCTAAGAAAGAATACATATTGTCTATTTCTGTACTGTCATCATTATCGTCGTAGTTATACAAACTCCAGTCTGCGCCTAGCGTAAATCCGTTTAGAAAATTCCACTCGGCATTTGCAAACGGGCGGTGAGTAAAGAACGTTCTGTCTGTCACTCCGTTATCTGAGTTTGTGCTGTTGTAGCGGTATCCTATCTCAAAATTAGGTGCTTCCTTTAAGTTTGTCTCAGCACTTGTGGTGTAGGTTTGAGATAGGTTTTTTGTGTTTCTATCTTCACCGTTAATGATGTTGTTTAAATCGCTGTAACTCCCGTTTGCGCTCAGGTTAAGTTTCCACTTTTTAAAGCGTTTTGAGAAACGTGCGTTCGCACTCAACGTCTCATCTGCAAAGTTTGTGTTGTTTATGGGGCTTGCCACCTGATTAATTCCTACAAAAGTACCCGTGGTCTTAATAGGATCAACGCGTCGACTGTAATTCACACCTCCAAAAAGACTCGTAAAGTTGAACATACTGAAGCTAAAGTAATTGATACTCGCATTATGAAAAATAGCATTCTCAATCTCGCGGTTCCCTCTAAAAAGGCTATTGTAATTGTTGAACAGTAAGCCTTCGGCAAAATTATTTACGTCTGTGTATTGAGCGGTCATTTGGTAATTTACTCTCAGACTTTTACCCTGAGCAAAGTCTACCACGGTAAACAAATCTGGGAGCACCGTTACCTCGCTTTCTTCAGTCGTGGTTCCTAATTGCTCACTTTTGGTTCTATAATTATGTAATGTCAGTCCAGGTGTGAACGTAAAAATTCCTGTTTTAACTTTGTAGTGTAATCCTAAGAACAAATCACTAAAATTAAAAGCAACCTCATTCCCGATGACTGTTCCGTCTTCGGTTTCTTCAAGGTCATCTACTGTTCCATCGGCTAGAATCTCAAAAAGATTTGAATCAAAATCCTGACGGCTCAAGGTTGCGCCTGCCGTAATATTAAGATTGCTCTTTTTATTGAGGATGTAGTAGTAATCTACTTTTGCGTCTAGCTTGTTTGTTTTTATATTCTTGTTTTGATTGATATCAAAAAGTCCGTTTGCCCCAGGCATAAAATCTATGGAACTTATTTGATTCATAGGATTATTAGGATCAGGTGCAGTAAATGGCTCCTCAGATAATATGGCATTATAAAAAGGGTCTTCATCCTGATATAAGTGCTGGAACGTACCCGCAAAAATGTTGTCTTCATTAAGCGTGTAATATAGATTTACATTTTGATTTATAGAGAAAGGTTCATTCTCTTTGCGCTCATCTACCACATCATTCCTTACCACTCCGTCACGGGTAACAATACTCTCTCCATCCGAAAATTCTGTTTGCTTTGATTTTTTTACCAGAAGGTCGTAGTCAAATTGCAGACTCGCATTCGGTTTATATACCGATGATAGTTTTGCCATCCCCAGCTGATTTTGCTGGTCGCTATCTTGATTAAAGCCTTGGGTAAACCCTTGGTTGATAAAGGTATTCAACGAATTATTGACAAAGTTCGTCTTGTTATCACTAAGCAATGCAAAACCGCTAATGTCCCATTTTGGATTTACAGCATAGGTAAAGTTACCAGCCAGAAATCCGCTTTCTATATCATTTGCACGGTCATTTTGAGTGGTTAAAAAACCTAAACCGCTATCGCTCACATTAAATCCAGTCCCACCTCGCTGATTAAAATTCCTGAATCCTCCCGTAAAGTTGAAATAATCCCGAAACGTAAACGGCACCTGACCCACGTTATTAAAGTCTGAAATGATGTTTATACTTCCCTTTGGACTATAGTAAAAGAGTTTTGCCTTGCCCAAATATCTTGTTTTCTCGCCATCGCCTAATCCTCCAGTCACATCGCCAAACCAGAAGTTGGTCTTTCCTTCTTTCAACCTTAAATTGATAGCAACATTGTCTTGGTCATTTCCTAGGCCTCGCATTTGAGAAACTTCGTTGTAATTTTTAAGCACCTCAACTTTTTTTAAGGCATCTGCGGGGATGTTTTTTGTAGCTAGTTTTGTATCGCCGTCAAAGAAATCCTTCCCTTCAATCATTACTTTAGAAACTACTTTTCCCTCTACTTCTATCTGGCCATCATCGTTAACCTCTACTCCTGGGAGTTTTTTAAGAACGTCGCCCAGTTTACGCTCGTTACCGTTTGTAAAACTATCCGTATTGTAGACAATAGTATCACCTCTTACGGTTACTGGCATTTCATACACCAGCTCGACATCGTCTAGCTGGTTGGGGTCATCACGCAAGGTGAAATCTCTCGTGATATCTTCGGCATCTTCTCCTACTGAGATTTCGGTGATTTCGGATTTTAAACCTAGGTAGCTTATTTTTAGGTCGTAGGTATTTCCTTTAGTAAGTTGTAATCTATAACGACCTTCTTGGTCTGTGATACCATAAGATTCTAGGGTTCCTTCGGCTTTGTTTGTGGCAATGATGTTTGCCAGTTCCAGACCTACGCCTAAGCTATCTTTTACAACACCCCTCAGTTCTATACTTTGGGCAATAGTGATGAAAGGCAATGCGAGAAGCATCGCTAGTATAATGTGTGATTTTTTCATTTTTTGATTGGTTTTCCCTCATTTAACATCTCCCCGAAAAGAGGAGTGTTTAAAGGGCTATTTTGAATAATCTATACCTTATAAAGTTACATTCAGCATTTAGTAATGATGCTTTTTGTCTTAGTGTGTTTGCTACCGAAATAAATTCGGGATAAATTTCGCGATGCGCTGAAGGCTCATTTATAAAAAGCGTAATCATATTAAAATCTACGTCCGCCCTGCTGTCCTCTACGACCGCTACTTTGGAAACGCTCTGCCATTTCTTTAGCCTTTTCCTCGACGATGGTTGTGTACTCCTCGCGGGAAACTTCTTTTCCTTTTGAAGGGACATCAATAACAATAGCATCCTTAGGGTTAAGCACTACTTTAGTACACAGCATTGTCGTGTTGTTTGTACTCAGCTCTAAGATAAGTCCTGGCAATCCACCAAACTCGTCTGGGCCGTGACCAACAGGAATCATCGGAGTATACCAGGCAGTAATAGTTTCGGTAGTAGGCTCTTCTTCCTCAACTTCTATCTCATCAGAATTTTCTGCAACTGCAGTTGAGTCCTTTTTTTCTTGTTTTTTCTGAGCATCTCTTGCCATTCTCCCCATACGACTCCACATATTTGCCTCGATAGGACGCTCTGCAACGGCCTTAAATGCTGGGTACTGACCTATCATTTTGCTTTCCTTAGTGAGTTCCCATTGCAACGTACTTACGGTATCTTTTACCAGAAAAGTCTTCCCCATCATATTATTCTCACGGGCATAATCCTTTGTGGTGGCATTTTTATAGATTCCGCCCTGGGTGAAACCTCCACCCCAGCGACCACCGCCTTGTCCGGGCGCCTGAAGCTTTTCTTCTTCCTTGTAGAAGGACTCTTCTTTATTAAATGTGAGCGTAAATTCCTTTTCTAGAAAATTCTTCATGCGCTCTGCAATTTGCTTCTTGCGTTGCTCTGTCATTTGCTCGCCACCGCGGTTAAAACGGGACATATCAAGCGTAGTCTTCGTTTGGTAAGTCGCTACGCCCTCAATTTTCTGTGCGTAGAGCGGGATTGCCATTAAAGCAATAGCAACAATCGTAAAAAATCTTCTTGCGGAAATCGTCATAATATCTTGGTTTAAGTCTCGTCCTATTTGACTATCAAGTTAGTCTACCGTTTAACGGTATGTTACGATTTTAAGATTTTATTATGATTTACCCACCTACCTTAATGGTAAAACTGCTCGTCTCTCCTTTTTTAGAACTTTTGCTCTGGTAGCGCTCCATCATCTCCTGGGCTTTTTTCTCGGAGATTTCGTCATATGCATCCTGTGTCACTTTTTTTCCTTTTGTCGGCGCTTCGATGGTGATTTCTTCTGATGGGTTCAGGACTACTTTTGTACACATCATTGCCATCTTCCCATCATTTACTTCAAGTATTAACCCTGGTAGTCCCCAAAACCTATCTGGACCGTGCCGTACTGGAATATCTAAAGTGTACCAAGCTGTGGTTACACGCTCTTTTTTAACTTCTTCTGCTTGGGCATCTCCACTTGTGAGCGTACTCTCGGTTATTTCCTCCGTGAGCGTAGCCTTAAAACAAGTGTATTGCCCTATGTTTTTTGTCTCTTTCTCAAGCTTCCACTCTGGTTTCTCTAGCGTATCCTCAATTAAAAATAGTTTCCCCATCATATCACTTTGTTGCACGTACTTCTGATCATGTATATTTTGATATAGCTCATCACTATTTCCCGTCATCATAATTTGAATACCTGATGCTGGTGCTTGTGGCGTACTGATGGATTCATTCTCTTTCCAGACCTTCTCCTTAGCATTAAATGTAAGGTCAAATTCTTTTTGAAACTGCTTGCGCAACTGTTCCTGGATGGATTTTTGCATCTCGCTGGTCATCCCGGAGGTGCTGTCCATTTTTATATCTACACTACGCTGGGTTTGGTAGGTGGCGATTCCTTCAATTTTTTGTGAGTACGCTTTCGCGAAAGCGAACATCAAAACAATCAATACTATATTTTTCATCATTTATAAGTTTTAAGATTAGTCTTTTTTTGCATTTTCTAGTTTTTCCTGCAGCTGCTGAAGGCTCACCGCAAGTTCCTTGATTTTTGGGCTTTGCAGAAGAGCAGTTACAAAGTCGGCCATCGTACTACTAAGCTCAGACAAATCTAAGTTTTTTAAATCCTCAATCCCCGCAAGGTCTTCCTTGTCATTTAAAGTAACCGAATATTTTACTTCTGTATGTGAAGTTGGAGAACTATCCGTTCTGTAGGTTTTTGAAAAAACAGTACTTTGAGCCTGTTGCTCCTGCGTACTTTCCAGTTTTTGCATTAAAAGCTGTACTTCTTCTTTAGAAAAGAAAGTATCTTTATTACTATCTAACTTTTGTGCAATAGAAGTTAATGTTTCCTTGAGTTGCTCTACCTGTTCTGGCGACAAGAGGTTCTCATTGATTTTTGCTGGCTCCTGCGCTGTACATATAGATACGGCGAGAGCGATACATAGTGTGATAACTGTTTTCATAATATTTGGTTTTATGTGTTACTAATTTTTTACGCTACAAATATGAAGATGAAAAGTCTGGCACATAGTTAACGAGCGTTAACGAGTGTTAAGCGATTTGGTCACAGTATATTATCCACCTACTTTTGGAATATGCAAGAAAGACATTATAAGACGATCCTTTACTTTATAAGCGCTGTGATTCTCGCAACACTTGTCGTACAGGTTTATTGGAACTATAAAAATTATGAGACTGGAAAGGCGCAACTGGTGCGTGATGTACAGACGAGTATGGACAATGCGGTGACACAATACTACGAGCAACTGGCGGAGGAGAACACGTTGAGTTTTTTTGGTTCGGATAGTGAAATGAATTCTTTTCTAACCTCAGAAAGGTTTGAGCGCCTCGCAAAAAGAATTGATAGTGGTACTGTAGATCTAAAAGGCATCGACCTATCTGGCAGGGCCAAAAATGTAACGTTTCCTGAGCTGGTCAAAAAAGAAAATAGAGAAACTCAAATGGGCTTGAAACGCCTTCATATAGCTATAGACTCCAGTTATACCCAAAAAATAGAAAAACGTTCTAATGAGAATGGCTCAAGTACCACTTATAAAATATATGGCGACAATAAAGAAATTGTAGATAGTCTCTCAAACAGAATAAAGAATAACATAGGCTTTTTCTCGAGAGACTCATTATCTCAAAACGACACTTCATCTTATAAATTTCCAGATCGATTTAAGGCGCTATCCGAACTTACGACGAGTGTAGTGTTCTCCTTTAATGATGATGATGTGGATGAACCCGTGCTAGATAGTCTCATAGGAGCAGAGCTCAACCGTAAAAATCTTGCAGAGACCGATTATGAGATGATTTACAAGAAACCAGATTTAGATAGTATTCCTTCTACCAAAAACTACGCGCTCAAGGTTGCCTCAAACTCGCAACTGCTTCCCGAACGGAGCACACTACTGGTGGGCTTCAATAATGTCGCTGGCGTTGTACTCAAGCGTAATATGGTGGGGATTTTACTTTCTATTCTTCTTGTGGGCGCAGTGATAGCCAGTCTTCTTTACCTCTTAAAAATCATTCAGGAACAAAAACAACTCGCCGAAATCAAAAACGATTTTATAAGCAATATCACCCACGAGTTTAAAACTCCTATTGCGACCATAAGCGCGGCCGTAGAAGGTATCCGAACGTTTAATAAAGAAAATGATCCAAAGAAAACCGAGAAATATCTCGATATGTCTTCAGACCAACTCGTAAAGCTTAATACGATGGTAGAGCGTATTCTTGATACGGCTACGCTAGACAAAGAAGACCTCGCCCTCCAGAAAGCCCCAACAGATATGGTGGAGCTCCTAGAAACCATCGTAAACAAATACAAAAGCCTAAATGCAGATATCCCAATATATTTTATCCCAGGTGGTGAAACTTTAATGACAGAGGTAGATATTTTTCACATAGAAAATGCCTTGGATAATCTAGTAGACAATGCTTATAAGTATGGGAAAGCTCCAATTGAAATTGGCATAAACACCTTGCAAAAAGAACGAGAAGAAGATAAACTTATCATAACTGTAAAAGACGGTGGAAAATCGCTAACCAAAGAGCAAGCGACAATGGTCTTTGAGAAATTTTACCGCGTGCCTAAGGGAAATACGCACGATGTAAAAGGTTTTGGTATCGGTTTATACTACACGAAAACCATCATCGAAAAACACGGCGGAACCATAAAACTGACCACCACGCCACAAACTACATTTACAATCACATTGCCTTATGTCTAAAATAAAACTACTCCTCGCCGAGGATGAGCCAGCACTTGGTCAAATCGTCCAAGAAAGTCTTGAAACTCGTGATTTTGACGTGACGCTTTGTAAAGATGGAGCGCAAGCTTTGGAGAAATTCAACAATGGTGAGTTTGCTATCCTCGTACTCGATGTAATGATGCCAAAAATGGACGGATTTACCCTTGCCAAAAAAATTAGAGAAACAAACGAAGAAATCCCAATCATTTTCCTCACCGCAAAATCCCAAACCGCAGATGTTGTTGAGGGATTCTCCATAGGCGGGAATGATTATATGAAAAAACCTTTTAGCGTTGAGGAGCTTATTGTGAGGATTCATAATTTATTGGGACGCACAAAACTTCAGCGAGAAAGTGAGGTGCTGGAAATAGGAGATTATCGTTTTGACTTTCCTCGGCAGATTTTACGCTTTCGCGAAAGCGGAAACGAATCACAAGAAGAACAAAATCTCACTCACCGCGAGGCACATCTCTTGTTTCACTTAGTCAAAAACAAAAATCAAGTACTCGATCGCTCTCTTATACTCAAAAAGTTATGGGGAGATGATGACTTTTTCTCCGGCCGGAGTATGGATGTTTTTATCACAAAACTCCGCAAGAAATTGAGTAATGACCCGAATGTCTCAATTGTAAATGTGAGAGGCTATGGGTATAAATTGATTTGTTGATTTTTTTTCCGCTTTCGCGAAAAATGACTTAGGACTTAGCGCGCTACGCTTGCTTGACCTAGGACGTAGGACTAAAACTTACTCCTGCGCTTTTCTTCTTTCCAATTCTTGAATGTCTAATAAATTTTTGCGCTTTCACTTCTTCTTCTTGAGAACAAAATTTTCTTTTGGATCAAATTCTGTAGGATGCAATCTTTGTATGGCGATACTTAAATTTAAAAATGCTAGAAAACGCTCAGACGGAGACAACGCAAGAAAAGCTTTCTCTTGCAGTTTGTTACTTTCTTCTTTTGTGGTAAAAGTTACTTCCATAATTTAAAGATAAGGATTCTGCAAAGATGTATTCTCGACAAATACAATGTCATTCTAAATTCTTAACTCATCTTTGGCTTTGCCTCAAAAAGTGACACTAAGAAAAAAGTTCCAATCTTACGAGCACGGAACTTTGCCATTTCGGCGCGTTCTCCTTCGTACAAATCATTTATCGTTTGCACCCAATGGTTGAGCCAGACGCCAAAGTGTTGCTCGTTTATCACATATCCCTCTTCCCTATCGACCCGCTTGTGTTCACGCAACGGATTGCCTTTAAAAATTCTTTTTTGGAATAAATTCCCTTCCCAAAAATCGGTGAGATGCTCAAAGTGTGCTGGCCAGTTCGTCACGTGTTTGTTGAAAATAGGTCCCAGATAGACATCTGCCCGAATCCGACCGTAAAAAGTCGTTACTAATAGGTGGACATCATCACGGGTTTCTATATCGGGCTTCATATCGTAAATATAACATATAAAACGGCGAGGTTTTTGTACTTTGCTAGCCGATGAAAAACTTTCTATTCTTTCTCATTCTAGCCCTAGGCTTCTCACTTTCTGCTCAAGAATTGAGTCCGAAATTACTACAAAGCACTCCGCTGGATGCCGAAGTATTTTACGGAGTGGATGATTATGGAGCGGTGTATTATTCTAAAAACAACGCACTTTTTAAAAAAGGCGATAAGAACAATTACCAGTTTACGGCGCTACAGCTGGGGAAAATTAGTTCGGTAGATATTGTGAATCCGCTCAAGATTACGGTGTTTTATGAAATGTCTAATACCGCGCTTGTACTGGACAACACGCTATCTGAAATCACTCGCATCAACTTTTCGGCCATTGAGAATTTTAGAAACGTGAGTCACGCGACCACGGCAAACGACAGGAGATTTTGGATATTTAATACAGACTTGCAACAGCTAGAAATATTTGACTGGAACAGCAGGAAAGTGGTCGTGCAATCCCCACCGTTGCAAACTAATGCTTTGGCAACCACGAGCAACTTCAACTTTTGCTGGCTGGTTACAGAAAGTGGCCTACTTATGTTTAATAATTATGGAAGTGCCATAGACAGCATAGACCTGAGCAAGATACCTACAGATATCAGTTTAGCTCAGGCGAATGGGAATGTTATCGCTTTCGCAAAATCTGTGCTGAGCGAAGCCAAAGTAGCGGAAACTGAAAATTTAAAACCAAAAGTATATTACAAATCATCCTCTGCCGAAGATTTTGTTCCTTTGAAATTACCAGATTTAGTCATAAAACAGCTTTCGTTGAACGGTGAAAGGCTGTATATTTACGACGGCTTAAAAGTGACTTCTTTTAGCCTCAAACCACCAAAAAATTAAGATATGCATATTGCCATCGCTGGAAACATCGGTGCCGGTAAAACGACGCTGACCAGACTTCTCGCCAAACATTTTAAATGGACTCCACAATACGAAGACGTAGTGGATAATCCATATCTAGATGATTTTTACAACGAGATGGAACGGTGGTCTTTTAACTTGCAGGTGTACTTTTTAAATAGCCGTTTTCGCCAATTGCTAGACATACGGGACAGTAAAAAAACGATCATACAGGACAGGACAATTTATGAAGATGCCTATATCTTTGCTCCTAACCTGCACGCAATGGGATTACTGACAAATCGGGATTATAATAATTACAAATCGCTCTTTGACCTGATGGAAAGTGTGGTAGATGCGCCGGACCTGATGATTTACCTACGTAGCTCTATCCCAAACCTAGTGAGCCAAATACACAAACGCGGTCGCGAGTATGAAAACTCGATCTCAATAGACTACTTAAGTCGTCTCAATGAGCGTTACGAAGCGTGGATACACGGTTACGAAAAAGGAAAGCTACTCATCATTGACGTAGATAATATCAACTTTGTAGATAATCCAGAGGATTTAGGAAATATCATAAACCGTATAGACGCCGAGTTGCACGGTTTATTTTAGGCGATTAGACCTATTTTCCTTGCGTGCTCTTCGGCAAAGGAGCTTTTCTTTACTAAGACCGCTGGTGTCGTTTCATACTGTTTTAAAACCCCTTCCACTCGAAGTACCTTTTTCTTGTGGTCAACGCTTCGTAAGTACACCGCTATAATTTGCTCTGGGTATTCTTTTGCTACCTCCAGATAAATATCTACGTCGTGCTCACCACTATCTCCTATGAGCACAAATTTTAAATCTGGATAGGTATTTAATATATTGCGTATTTCGTGCTGTTTGTGGGGCTTCTCTGGTTTAGGAATCTTATCCAGAGGCCCTCGGAAATCACGGAGTAGGATGGAGCCTTTTGGGAATTTTGCATTGCGTATAAAGGCCTCCAGATAATTGTACAAATTCCACGGACTATTACTCACGTAGAACATAGGATTTGCATTTTTTCCGGATTTTCCTAAATGTAGTTTTTGATATAATTCTGGTGCGCCTTCAAGTGAGGTTCGTTTATCCACACTTTTAAATAAAGTATTAAAGATAACACGCCATTTGAGTAGCGAGGCGACTCCTGTATGAAGAATCGTATCATCTACGTCACTTATCACTCCATACTCAGCAGTTTCTGATGGTATGAGCATCTCTATAGGAAACTGGTTTTCACCTATTACCACCACATCTTTTTGCACATCGTCAAAGCTCACAACCATTTGCAACCATCCTTGGCTATTTGCTAGTGCTCCTAGACCTTCTACTTGCTCGTCTACTTTGAAATAACCTTCGGCATCTGTGGTGGTGTATATTGTTCTATCATCTGGTAGTGTAATGCGCAATTTTGTGTGCCTCAATTCGTCACTTGCAAATTGCTTGTAAGCATTTTTTAAAGCAGATAAAAATCCTGTTTTCTCCAGATTTACACCCTCGTGTTCTAATGCTCGCCCCAAAATATAAAGGTGGTTAGAAGTTCCATAAGATTGATATCCGTCTATCTGAATGGGATCGGCTTTTCTTGAGAATAACATATAGGTTGGTTTTTAGTAAAGGTACTCCGCTTAAATTTATTGCTAGGTATGCTCCCGAAATGAATTAGAGATAAATACGCGAGAGCGTAATAAAAATAGAAAAGCGTAAATCATATTGCTGATTTACGCTTATGTTAGATTGTGTTTATCTCTAAGCTTCGACGGCAACTTCTTTAAGCTCTCCTCGTGCTGGATAGTCGTTTTTAAGCACATAATCGATGGCCCCTAAGATATCATCAAACTGGGGTCGAGCAAACGGCATAGATTGTACTGATGAAAAGTACAGTTCCCCATCTGGACGCACTAAGAAAATCCCTGGTTCTGTAAAATATTCTGGTTCCTTGTCGTTCACGCCTTCAGAAATATGCAATCCATATTCTTTGGCCTTTTCAAATGAGAGTTCATAGCCTATAGGCAATGATGGAATGTTCCAGTCCTCTCCAGCTTTTTTTGCCCGATCCTCTGAATCTGCGCTCACAGCAATTACATTTGTTCCTCTTTCTGTAAACTTATCTAATTTCCCTGCTAGCTCTTCAAGTTGCTTTTTGCATACGGGACAATGTAATCCTCTGTAAAACACAATGAGTGTAAAATTTTCTGGAGTCTGATCTGCCAGTTTCCACTTGGTATCATTTATAAGATCTAGTTCTAGACTTGGCACTTTTGTTCTTGGTAGTATCATAGTTCTTTCTTTTTTCTAAAATTACCATACAATCTAGAATAGGACTCACAATGGGATATTAAACGTTTGTTAAGGAGTGCTTAAAGTAGAGGTTAGAAAAACAAAAACAGTGAGTGTCCGACTTAGGATTGCATCGCCTTCGGCGATATGACGTAGGACTAAAAGATGGTTCTCAAAAGATAGAATACTAAAATCAAAATTTGAATGCTTGCTTGATGTAGAGTTGATTCTAATACCAGCTAATTTTTCCTACGTCCTATGTCAATGGAGCGCAGCGACATAAGTCCTACGTCCATAATCCCAAAACTTGAAAAATAAAAAACGCGAGCCGTGAAGCTCGCGTTTCTAATATTTACAAGAGAGAAAACTAATTCTTTTCCACCTTTACCTCTACATTTTTCATTGCATTCACTTGGGCTTCCACTTCTTCGGTGGTGCCTGTGATTACCTTTTCATCTGTGGTCGATTCTCCATTCTTTGTGGTAACCGTTGTCACTACTGCAGTTGCCTGGTTGTCATCAGTTGCATTCATCTCTACGCGTATTTCTTTTGAGATTTCCGCTTTCGCGAAAGCGGTCTCACCCTCATCGCTATGACCTCCTAATATAGGGGCAATCACAAGACCGATAAGGCACGTAAGCTTTATCAAGATATTCATAGAAGGTCCAGAAGTATCCTTAAATGGATCTCCTACCGTATCTCCAGTTACGGCCGCCTTGTGAGCGTCCGACCCTTTATAAGTCATCTCGCCGTTAATCATTACGCCAGCCTCAAATGATTTCTTTGCGTTGTCCCAGGCCCCACCAGCATTATTCTGGAAAATAGCCCAAAGCACACCGCTAACGGTAACTCCAGCCATATAACCTCCTAGCATCTCTGCAATGGCAAGATTATTCATCCCAAAAGCAAGCGGTACAAATGCAATCACGAGTGGAAAACCAATCGTCAATACACCAGGAAGCAACATTTGCTTAAGAGAAGCTTCTGTTGAAATCGCCACACACTTATCGTATTCTGGTTTTCCTGTTCCTTCCATAATCCCTGGAATGTCTCTAAACTGGCGACGAACTTCCTGCACCATCTCCATTGCTGCTTTTCCTACCGCATTCATTGCGAGTGCAGAGAAAACAACGGGCACCATACCTCCTACAAAGAGCATCGCAAGGACAGGAGCTTTAAAAATATTAATTCCGTCGATTCCTGTAAAAGTTACATAAGCCGCAAAAAGTGCCAGCGAAGTAAGGGCTGCAGAAGCAATTGCAAATCCTTTTCCAGTTGCTGCTGTTGTGTTTCCTACAGAATCAAGAATATCTGTACGCTCACGTACGATAGGCTCTTGCTCAGACATTTCGGCAATTCCACCAGCGTTGTCAGATATAGGTCCAAAGGCGTCAATCGCAAGTTGCATTGCCGTAGTAGCCATCATCGCCGAAGCCGCTAGCGCAACTCCATAAAATCCTGCAAATGCATACGATGCCCAAATCGCACCAGCAAAAAGTAAAACCGATGGGAAAGTAGAAATCATTCCCGTGGCAAGACCTGCAATAATATTTGTTCCCGCACCTGTGCTTGATTGTTGTACAATTTTAAGAATAGGCTTCTTTCCTAATCCCGTATAATATTCGGTTACTGAAGAAATAACTGCTCCTACAACAAGCCCAACGAGTGTTGCATAAAATACTCTCATAGAAGAAATTTCTTGTAACCCTTCTCCAAAGAATTCCATTTGCATTGTTTCTGGAAGCATCCACACACATAGACCAAAACAAGCAACTGCTACAAGAACTATAGAAGTCCAGTTCCCGATGTTAAGTGCTCCCATAACTTGAGATTCTTTTGCATCGTTATTTTTAATTTTTACCAGCATTGTACCGATAATAGAAATGATAATCCCCACACCTGCAATGGACATAGGCAATAAGATAGGTCCTATTCCTCCAAAACCGTCGGCAATACTTCCACCCATATCTTTTATAACATAGTTCCCCAGGACCATTGCCGCGAGTACTGTTGCCACATAGGAACCAAATAAATCTGCTCCCATTCCCGCAACATCTCCTACGTTATCTCCCACATTATCTGCAATCGTTGCAGGGTTACGTGGATCATCTTCTGGAATACCAGCCTCAACTTTACCCACAAGATCTGCGCCTACGTCTGCCGCCTTAGTATAGATTCCTCCACCTACTCTTGCAAAAAGTGCTATACTCTCTGCACCTAGCGAGAAACCAGCTAGTGTTTCAAGTACTATGGTCATATCCATTGTGTTTGTCCACACACCTCCCATAAAGAAGTGAAAGAAAAATATAAAGAATGCTGTAAGTCCTAATACTGCAAGTCCTGCAACACCCAGCCCCATCACAGTACCTCCACCAAAAGAGATACCAAGTGCCTTAGGCAAACTCGTACGCGCTGCTTGCGTAGTACGTACATTTGTTTTAGTTGCTATCTTCATCCCAATATTTCCTGCAAATGCAGAAAATGCAGCACCACATATAAAAGCAATAACTATGAGCCAGTGTGTAGTAGGTACTACAAATGATACTATGGCGAGCAAGACACTCACGATGACCACAAAAATGGTCAGTAATTTATATTCGGCATTAAGGAAAGCGAGTGCGCCTTCGTAGATGTGATCTGAAATTTCTTTCATTTTACCGTCTCCGGCATCTTGTTTCATTACCCAAGATTGTTTTACGAGCATATAGATAAGCCCTAGTAATGCCAGCGCGATAGGCACGTAGATCATTATTGATTCCATAAATTTTTGTTTGGTTTTATAAAGGATATTTTAAAAAATCCTTAACATTTTACATTCCCGCTAAAGTAGGAAAATAGACCAAACAAAAAAAGCCTCAACGCAAGGTGTTGAGGCTTAAAGCTAATTCGTTAAAAATGTGTCACCTAGTAGATGCTAACCTCACTGCGAGGCACGTCTGAGTCTTGATAACGATCTATACATTTTGCCACAATCTCGCGAGCTTCGTGCACATCTCCCCATCCACCAACGTCTACTTTCTTCTCTTCAAGGTCTTTGTATACTTGGAAAAAATGCTCAATCTCTTTTATAAGGTGTGGATTACAGTCAGAAAGATCAGTAAGCTTACTTGCAGACGGATCACTCACTGGCACACAGATTACTTTTTCATCTGGTCCTTTCTCATCTGCCATATGGAACACTCCAATAGGCTTTACCTCAATCACACAACCTGGAAAAGTAGGCTCTGTAACCAGTACTAAAACGTCTAGGGGATCTCCATCTAGGGCTAATGTTTCTGGGATAAACCCATAATCTGCCGGGTACATCATTGAAGAAAAAATCATACGGTCGTAACGTATTTTCTTCAATTCAAAATCGTATTCGTATTTGTTACGGCTTCCCTTAGGAATCTCAATGAGTACGTCAAATGTTTTTACTTTATCTGCTGTCATAATATTGCCCGCGCACGCGGGTATGTTTTAAAGAATGCTCCTACCCAATTCTAAATAGCTAGAATCTTTAGATAGCACTATGTAATTTGTATTACGCTTTCGCGAAATTTATCCCGAATTCATTTCGGGAACGGACTCTTAAAAACTGAAAACCAAATTGTTATGAACGCTTTCCAGCAAAAATCTCTTCTTTCGGGATGCAAAAATACGCTGAAATGGTGGATTGGACAAAATTTGGCGTGTTAAGTTTAGGTTATGTGAGGACACACGCTCCATTCTAATCATATCGCCATCCAACAGAGAATAAATGACAAAGAAAGATTTTATACAAATTCCCGTTTCGTCAAAAAATCAATGCGATGAAGAATATAAGCCATCCTAATAAGATTATTAATCTTTAAAAGGCAAAACCTGAAATAGCAATAAGATCTAACTTATAGACTGTGAGGGTAGTCCATTAAGGCATTCCAACCTCAAACAGTTTTTCTCCCTTATAATATAGGTCATAAGAGGAAGCCGTTTTCTCTCTAGAAACTGCATAGAAGAATTCTGCAGTAAACTCATTTAACTTTGTAGGTGAGTAATAAATGGAGCTACAGTGCGGGTTGCGCTTTGAGCCTAGATTTACCTTAGTCTCTACGTTTTCATAATCGCCCATTTCAAAGTCTAAAAAGGTGTCCTTAACTTCGGGATTATATACTGCCCCTATCCTATCGCCGTAAGGACTTTGGATTTCAACAGGTTCCTTAAGCATTTTTCTCGCTATCTTGTTTTCGCTCCCAAAGGAAGTGAAACCGCGATAATCCAGAAAATCTACCATCCTGTAACGTAGCTTATGCTCCTGATCTACGAGGGCAAAGGAATTAACATCTACCGATTCGTTATCATTGGACTCGATGTAGCATTTTACTACTATTTTATCCACATCTTGATCTGTGATTTTTACATTGGATTTTAAATCTCCTTTATCCCTTACATTTTTTACTTTTTTTAAAGTGACCGTAAGTCCGTCTTTAGTTTGATATACTTGGGAGATTGCTGTTGTCTGAAGTAATATCCCCAAAACCAATAGTGCTAGTTTTTTCATCGTATTGTTGTTTTAATTTGGGGGATAATCAATTGAATTCTGATCCAATATAGAAATTAGGATCAGCTTGTCGTAGTATCAGGACAACTTTTCGATATGATGTTAGAAATACTCTAGGAACTACCTAGTTGGGGTTAATTTCAACTATGAGTAATTGGTCTTTATGGAGGTATAAACCAAGTCTTTATGGGAGGATTATAGTTTATGGGAAGGGATGCACTTAAAAGATGATCATTATGGGCATATCTCTGGAGGAACTTGACTAGAATGATGAAGGAATCTAGGATCTCCCTTCTAGTTTAACAAAGAAAGAGTGCACTGTGATTGAACTTTAAAATTAAAGAACTGAAACCTGAATCAACAATCTCCCGCCAAAAATCGTCAACAGCTCGTATAATATAACTTCGAAAAACACTAGCGCGACCCACGAGGTTCACCGAAGGCAAAGCAATTCAAAACCTGAATTATAAGAAGCACAAACTTTTGGCTACCCTGCGCTTAAAAATAAAACCCAAAACTCCCAGTAACCCCAACCTTCCTAGCATCAGGCAAGAAATTGTAATTCCCACGGATATTTAAATCGATACGAAAGACTTTAAAGATATTCCCCACCCCAAAACTATATTCATAATAAGGCTCGCTAGAAGGTGCAATAAGATTAGGTGTGATTGCTGTAGGCATCATACCGTCTTCAAAAAGTAAATCTTCAAAAGCCGGTCTGTTTAAATCGATATTTCCTTGAGAAATATTACCTATCACTCCGCGTATTCCTATAATCTCACGCAGATTTAAACCTTTTAGTAATGGAATTCTATTGAAAATACGCCCGCCAAAATTGTGTTCTAACTGCACAGAAGCATACTCATCGGTCACAAACTCATAAAAATTGAGCTGGCTATACGTATTGAATATAGAGAATAGTGATTGGTTTCCTGGTACGGGACTCAATAAGGCAAGTGGCACCTCATCAAATATCTTACCCACCTCCGTTGAGATACTTAATTGTCCAAAACCACCTAAACGCGTTGATTTTTTAAATGAGAATTGTAATTTATCGTACTCGAAGTCGCTATCTAGCGTTCCCTCTAATCCTCGAGTGTAACTCACAAAGAATGTGGGAAACCACTCATTTGCCGTACGACGCTCTACTCCAAAACCAGAAGTTTTCTTACCTGGTTCCCATATAGTGGTAAACACGACCTCAGCTTGTTTAAGTTCACCCGTGGTGGTTGTCATTGCTTCATCCGTAAAATAGTCTAAACTAAACGTAGGCGATGCAGATGCCAGTTCTCTTAAAGAAAGGTCTGTACGGAATTTTAGATTTTGGATTGGTTCTATCTCTACTGCAACATTTGCAAGTTTTATTGATGTTAACTTATCATTTACTGCGGTATTAACAAGGGAAGATGATGCGAGATTACGACCCAATACATCCCGAGATGTGGTGAGACTCGCCCCTATTTGTTCTACATCCTGACGGTATCCTCCAGAGAAAATAAGCCTGCTTTTTTTATCTACAAGCCATTTACCTGATAATCCAAACTTGCCTTTTTTATCCTTAAATCCATACGCAAGGAATCCTTCTAGTCGCCACAGGTCATTTTGCCCAAAATAGGTACGACCTCCGGTACGAATACGTAATCCCTCTACATCATTAAACCCAAACGTAGAGAAAATAGGGCCGTAATCAAAATTCAAACTAGGGATTTCCCAATATCCAGAGGCAAGTATGGAACCCGCATTGTACAGGTTTTTAAACTTCTTGACCGTCTTGAGTGTATCTAGCATCTTGTAGACACCAGCTTCATCCTTACTCAAAGACTCTAATCGATTTTCTTCCCAAAAGGCATCGTCGCGATTGTATACATCCTTATCGTAGTTGTACACTTCCCTATCATAAAAATCCTTGTCCAGTTCTTTATCAAAATCGTAATTCTCATAAAGTGTCGTGCGCTTACCATACATTCCACGAGATTCTTCTTTTTTACGGAATGAGAAATCAGAAAGGAAATAATCACGAGCAAGCAAGAAGGTGGAGTCGTTTACAATATCAAACTCTTGCTCCATATAGATTTCCTTGACCCAGTTTATGTTTGCACTTTTAGAGAGTTGCATATTGATCTCCTTAATGGCCCAAGTGGTATCATTTACCCAAAAATCTCCCTTGAATGTAAGCTCGTTTTTCCTACGCGGATAATAGATAATATTATAACACCACTTATTATCTATAAACGTACTGTCGGCCAGTACGTAGTTATATGTTTGGATTCCCGTACGAGATATGGGACTCGTAAAACTCTTGTCAAAAAACTGTAAGTAATTACTATAAACGTCGTAATCATTGTAAAGGTCTTTTACAAAGGTGATGATGGTCTGGTTTTCACTAAAACCACTATTCTTGTTCCCTTCTAAAATTTCCTTCTCCTTATTAATTACATTATCTCCATACACTTTAGAAAACGCCTCGTTTACGAAGATGGGTAGATACGTTTTTCCAGTTACTCGTGAAGTATCTGTCTGATCAAAAATAAACTCCATTCCTTTGAATAGTTTACTATTTATGAGCGCACTATCTATTGTATTTAGGTCAAACTGAAGTTTCTCGTACTTGTCATATTTATATTGCTTGAACTGGCGCAGTCCATTCTCACGTTTATTAGCCCAAATTTTGCGTAGCATCTTAATAGCAGGATTCTCAGCTTCGTCTTTTGATGTTTTTCCTGAAAAAATAACTACTTCACTCATTGCCTCAGCACCAGAGCCTAGAACAATTTCCATTTTGTAATTTACTTTTTGGTCAAGCTCGATATCTTGTGTTTCAAAACCTATAAAAGACACGCGGAGTGTAGACCACGTTTCGTCAGATTCTAGATAAAAACGACCGTCTTCATTTGTAATTGTTCCCTCATTTGAGTTTACAAACAGAACGTTTGCAAAGGGAACAGATTCCCCATTTTCATCTTTGACCAGACCACTCACCTTAGTTTGGGCAAGAGCGACAACAGGAAGTAATAGAAAAAGAAAATATAACTTTGTGCGCATAAGTTCTAAAATAAAAAGCTCCCGTCATTGAGACAGAAGCTTGTTAAGGGTGAGTCCGCTTTCGCGAAAGCGTTATCTATACAACACTTTTTTAACAGCCTTCACCACATCCTCGTGATCAGGCAACCATTCTTTTAGTAGAACGGGCGAATACGGTGCTGGCGTATCTGCTGTGTTTATTTTTATAATTGGTGCATCTAGATAATCAAAACAATTTTCTTGTACCTGATATGTAATCTCAGTCGCTACGTTCCCAAAAGGCCACGCTTCCTCCAGAATTACAAGTCGATTGGTCTTCTTAACCGAATCAAAAATTGCTTTGTGGTCCATAGGTCTTACCGTACGTAAGTCTATAATTTCACAAGAGATACCATCTTTCTCAAGCTCCTCTGCAGCCTTGTATGCTTCCTTAATAATTTTCCCAAAAGAAACAATAGTTACATCTGTTCCTTCTCTTTTTACATCTGCAACGCCTATGGGCAGAACATATTCGCCATCTGGCACTTCGCCTTTATCACCATACATTTGCTCTGACTCCATAAATATTACGGGATCATTATCGCGTATAGAGGCTTTAAGTAATCCTTTTGCATCATAAGGGTTAGACGGTACAACTACTTTTAATCCTGGTGTATTTGCAAACCAATTTTCAAAAGCCTGTGAGTGTGTCGCTCCCAGTTGCCCTGCAGATCCCGTAGGACCACGAAAAACGATAGGACACGGAAACTGCCCTCCAGACATCTGGCGAATTTTCGCCGCATTATTTATAATCTGGTCAATCCCTACGAGTGAGAAATTAAACGTCATATACTCTATAATAGGACGACATCCCGTCATTGTGCTTCCTACACCTATTCCTCCAAAACCAAGCTCGGCGATGGGCGTATCGATCACACGGTCTGCACCAAATTCGTCTAGCATCCCTTTTGAGGCTTTATAAGCTCCATTGTATTCGGCAACTTCTTCGCCCATAAGGTACACGGATTCATCACGACGCATCTCCTCGCTCATTGCTTCACAGATGGCTTCTCTAAATTGGATTGTTCTCATACTTTTTTATCTTCCTCTCGCTCGTGCCTCACTCGTCGGAGATATGGCGTAGGCGGGTATCTTTTTAATTATCAAACCTCTTCTTACTTAAGAAAAGACTCAGTTCAAAATATAATAACTCTTGCTCGCACCTCACTCGTCAGAGATACGCCGCAGGCGAGTATCTTTTAAATCCTTGATTTCACTCTCAAAGATGATTACTATTTTTTCTGGAAGACAAAAATAAGCAATTCCAAAACCTCAAAAAATTACATTTCTTTAAAATTTTACTATGCACGCATAGCAAATCAAAGTTTTTTATCATATTTTTGTTACGAAAACGAAATAGTACGCAAATCGCGTGTTTATCCCGAGCGCTGTCGAGGGGCGAAAGCGTACCTTTATATAAAATATTCTTATGAAAATACTAGTATGCATCAGTCACGTGCCTGATACGACTTCAAAAATCAACTTCACAGACGGCGATACTCAGTTCGACACAAACGGAGTACAGTTTGTAATCAATCCGAATGATGAATTTGGTTTAACCAGAGCAATGTGGTTTAAAGAAAAACAAGGCGCATCTGTAGATGTTGTAAATGTAGGAGGACCAGAAACCGAGCCTACCTTGCGCAAGGCACTCGCCATAGGAGCAGATAGCGCAATACGCGTAAATACTCCGGCAACCGACGGTTACCAAGTAGCCAAAGAACTGGCAAAAGTTGTTCAAGATGGAGGCTACGACCTTGTAATCGCAGGACGTGAATCCATAGATTACAATGGAGGAATGGTACCAGGAATGCTCGCAGGACTTACAGGAGCAAACTTTGTTAATACCTGTATAAGCTTAGAAGTAGATGGAAATACCGCAACGACAATACGTGAGATAGACGGAGGAAAGGAAATCGCAACAACAAGTTTGCCCCTAGTCATTGGTGGTCAAAAAGGCCTTGTAGAAGAAAGTGACCTTCGTATTCCTAATATGAGAGGAATTATGATGGCACGTAAAAAGCCACTTAACGTAGTAGAACCCACAGGAGCTGCAGCCGAAACAAAAGCAATATCCTTCGAAAAACCAGCACCTAAGGGAGCCGTAAAGCTTGTAGATAATGTAGATGAGCTGATCGATTTACTTCATAACGAAGCAAAAGCCATCTAAAAGTAGAAAGTCGAAAAAAGAAATTAGAAAAGCGACGCGCACAGCAAGTTCGCTTACAGTCGAGTTATGGTTTCAGCATTTTTAACTCTGAACTCATAGCTCTTAACTCATAACTCAAAACACTATGTCAGTTTTAGTATATACAGAATCAGAAAACGGTACTTATAAAAAGACCGCCCTCGAGGTAGCCAGCTACGCAAAGGGAATTGCAGATATGATGGGAACTACCGCTACGGCAGTTGCCATAAATGGCGGAGACACGATCTCACTAGGCGCACACGGAATAGATAAAGTTCTTAATATAACAAATGATGCGTTGGGAGATTTTAATGCGTCCGCTTTCGCGAAAGCGATTGCCCAAGCAGCAAAAGCCGAAGGAGCAAAGGTCATTGTATTGAGCCAAAGTGCAAATGCAAAATACATCGCTCCCCTACTCGCGATAGAACTTGAAGCAGGTTATGCATCTAACGTGGTAGGATTACCAGAAAGTACAAGTCCATTTGTGGTAAAGCGCACAGCATTTACAAATAAAGCCTTCAGTAATACCGAGATTACAACCGATGTGAAAATCGTAGGATTAGGAAAGAACGCTTTTGGCCTTAATGAAACATCAGGAGCCGCAGCAACCGAAGATTTCGCAGTAGATTTAGGGGACACCTCTGGAGTAAAAGTACAATCTATAGACAAAGCAACAGATAAAGTTGCTATTGCAGATGCCGAGATTGTTGTTTCTGCAGGTCGTGGTCTCAAAGGACCTGAGAACTGGGAAATGATAGAAGAAATGGCAGATATCCTCGGAGCAGCAACCGCTTGTTCTAAGCCAGTTTCTGACCTAGGATGGAGACCTCACGGAGAACACGTAGGACAAACAGGAAAGCCCGTAGCGGCAAATCTGTATATCGCAATTGGAATCTCTGGAGCCATACAACACCTTGCAGGGATTAACTCTTCAAAAACTAAAGTGGTAATTAACAACGACCCAGAAGCACCTTTCTTTAAGGCAGCAGACTATGGAATTGTAGGTGATGCCTTTGAAATTGTACCGAAGCTTAATGAGAAACTAAAAGCTTTTAAAGCAGCCAATAGTTAATTCATAAATATTTAGATATTTAAAAAATGAGCTTAAGATTTCTTAGGCTCATTTTAGTTTAAGCTCCATATTAGTGCTCAAAGGAATCCTCATAACTTCTCGACTCTTAAATAATCTTACTTTATAATCCCTTTTTCCTATTTTTGCAACTTATGAGTCTAGTTCGGTTAAACATAAAGGGAATCTCTTATAGTCAAACACAAAATGGTGCGTATGCGCTTATTTTAAATGAAGCAGATGGTGAGCGCAAACTTCCTATTGTTATAGGTGCATTTGAAGCGCAATCCATCGCTATTGCATTAGAAAAAGAGATAAAACCACCCAGACCACTAACCCACGATCTCTTTAAAAATTTTGCCGACCGTTTTGACATCATCATCAAGCAAGTAATCATTCACAAACTTGTAGATGGTGTGTTCTACTCAAGTATCATCTGTGAACGAGACAAGATAGAAGAGATTATAGATGCTCGTACCAGCGATGCCATTTCTCTGGCATTGCGTTTTCAAGCTCCTATTTTTACTTATAAAAATATTCTGGACAAAGCGGGGATTTTTCTCAAAGGAAATACTGACCCTACAGAATACACGGATGATGACGAAGTACTTATGGACGAGCTCGTACTAGAAGATGACTTCTCCAGTGACAACGATTATAAGCAAATGTCCCTTCAGGAATTGCACACAAGTTTAGATGAAGCCGTAAATAATGAAGACTACGAGAAGGCGGCACAACTAAGAGATGAAATCTCAAAAAGGAACTAAACCCTATTAATAATATCTAAATGCGCAAACTACTACTCACGTTACTAGTCTTATTAATTTCATTTACAGCTTTTGCGCAGGAAACATCTCAGGTTATGACAGATGTAATTCCATCTCAAGGTTTCTCATTAGAAAGTCTAGGCCGCGGTGTTTTAGGGATGATTACACTTATTTTTGTTGCTGTTCTTTTTAGTAGTAACCGCAAAGCGATAAACTGGAAAACTGTTGGTATAGGATTAGCTTTTCAATTAATTATAGCCATTGGAGTACTAAAGGTTCCATTTATTGAAACGATTTTTGACTTCATTGGGAGTATTTTTGTGAGTATTCTAGAATTTACTCTAGCTGGTAGCGATTTTCTCTTTAAAGGTCTTGTGAGCGACACAACCACATTCGGTTATATTTTTGCTTTCCAAGTGCTGCCTACTATTATATTCTTTTCTGCTCTCACCTCTGTAATGTATTACTTTGGAGTGATTCAGAAAGTGGTAAAAGCTTTTGGATGGTTGTTATCAAAACTCTTAGGGATTTCTGGTGCCGAAAGTTTAAGTGTCGCTGGAAATATTTTCTTAGGACAAACAGAAGCACCATTACTTATTAAGGCTTACCTAGAAAAAATGAATAAGTCTGAAATCCTTCTCGTGATGATAGGAGGAATGGCGACTGTGGCGGGAGCCGTTCTTGCTGCTTATATAGGTTTTCTAGGTGGAGAAGATGAAGCCTTACGTCTCATTTTTGCAAAACATCTTCTCGCAGCCTCTGTTATGGCTGCACCAGGTGCAATTGTAATTTCAAAAATTCTATATCCGCAAACCGAAGAGATTAATACAGACGTTACTGTATCTAATGACAAAATAGGCGCAAACGTATTAGACGCCATAGCAAACGGTACGACTGAAGGTCTAAGACTAGCCGTAAACGTAGGTGCGATGCTCCTCGTATTTGTTGCATTTATCGCAATGGCAAATGGTGTTTTAGGCTGGCTAGGCGAGGTTACCTCTATTAATAATTGGATTGCAGAAAACTCTACTTATCCCAAACTTTCTCTCGAGGCTATACTTGGAACTATATTTGCCCCTCTTATGTGGCTTATAGGAGTTGCTAGTGAAGATACAACTATGATGGGACAGCTCCTTGGAATTAAACTTGCAGCTAGTGAATTTGTAGGGTACATACAGCTTGCAGAACTCAAAGATACGTCCAACGCTGTACACCTCAATTACCAGAAGTCTATAATAATGGCAACTTATATGCTCTGCGGATTTGCAAACTTTGCATCTATTGGAATTCAGATAGGAGGTATAGGCTCTCTTGCTCCTAAACAACGCACACAACTTTCTCGTTTTGGTATGAAAGCTCTTATAGGAGGATCCATTGCTTCCTTGATTTCGGCAACCATCGCTGGGATGATAATCGGATAATCGGGTTTACATAAAGTAAGAAAAGTAATATACTACCTGATGCGTCGTACTCAAATCTATAATGAGTGAAAAGTTACGCTTTCGCGAAAGCGGACAAAAAAACACAATAATCTACTCTATTTTCTTAGATCAAAGTTCTAAGCCCCTGTTTTAAAGATATATTTAACAATCTATAAACCTGACATTTGCTCGTCGGGCGTCTTCATTTTTTTTGTAACTTCATAAGATATAATTTAGGATAATACTCCTAACAAATCTTTTAAATTATGGAAAAGCGCTCACATTCCCGACTGACGATCAAGACATTTGTTCTTATGATTGCTTTTTTAATTCCTTTCATATCTTTTAGTCAAGATGGCTTTAAAGAGGTAAAAGGCGCTGTAGAAAGCCAAGACACAAACAAAGAAATAGCCTCCGCCACCATTACAATTGTAGGCACTAACATTAGTACCGTAACTAATATGGATGGTGATTTTCTTCTCAAAGTTCCCTCAAAACATCTCTCTGGTAAAATTCTTATAAAGGCTATAGGTCACGACCAACAAATGATAGCAATACCGCAAGATGAAAAAGAAATAAAAATCTCACTTGCTCCAAGCTCCATTAATCTGAATGAAGTAAATGTAGTAACGTATAAAAATGCAAAAGAGCTTGTAAAGAAGGTCTTTAATGAGAAAAGAGATAATTACTTATCTGATAAAACCGTTATGACTGCCTTCTACCGTGAAACGATTAAAAAACGTAATAAAAACGCATCTCTGGCTGAGGCTGTTCTGAACATCCATAAAGAACCTTATGCTTCGCCTTCTAAAGATGGAATTAGTTTAATTAAATCTAGAAAAAATACAGATTATAGCAGGCTTGACACTATTGCTTTAAAATTACAAGGAGGACCTTTTAGTACACTCTATGTAGATGTGATGAAATATCCTGAGTATATTTTTACACCCGAAACTATGGATGCATACGAGTTCCAATTTGGCGAAATGACTGAGGTTGATAATAAGATGGTATATACCGTTAATTTTAAACAAGGCGACAATGTTGTCACGCCATTATATGAAGGAAAGCTTTATATAAACGGCTCTTCGCTAGCACTCGTCAAGGCTACTTATAATTTAAATATTACAAACAACTCAGAAGTTGTAAAAATGTTTGTTAGAAGAAAACCTAATGACGTACGCATTAAACCACGTAATATTTCTTATGAGGTTAATTACCGTCAGAAAAATGGAAAGTGGTATTATGGATATAGTAATGCAGAACTCTCTTTTGAAGTAAAAAAACGCAAAAAACTCTTTAAATCAATCTATACGCTTTCTTGTGAGATGGCAGTTACAGATTGGGAAGTTGCCACCTCTGGTTCGCTTGCAACGGGCGAAAACATATCTGAGTCTATTATAATGGCAGATCAAAGTTCAGGTTTTAATGACCCAGAATTCTGGGGAGAATACAATGTTATAGAGCCTGAGAAATCTATAGAGAGTGCAATTAGAAAAATACAGAGACGCCTAGAAAAAACAACTCCACAGGGCTCTGGATTGGGCGGAAAATAAAGCCTCTAGTTAATAACTCATAATAACTCAACACACCTTTCGTTCTTAGGAATGAAAGGTGTTTTTTATTTTAGTACGCTACTAAAAAACAGCGGTTAGAGCCCTAATATGCGGTCGCAACCTAAAAATTTATACGTATTAAACGCACACAGCCTCATTAATGAAACAATATCACGACCTTATACGACACGTTCTCGAGAACGGAAATGAAAAAGGAGACCGTACCGGTACGGGAACCAAAAGTGTTTTTGGATACCAGATGCGTTTTGATCTCGCTGAGGGATTCCCAATGGTCACCACTAAGAAGTTACATCTCAAATCCATTGTCTATGAACTTCTTTGGTTTCTACAAGGAGATACTAATATCAAATACCTTCAAGAAAACGGTGTACGTATCTGGAACGAATGGGCAGATGAACAAGGAGACTTGGGGCCTGTATACGGTTACCAGTGGCGTAACTGGAACGGAGATGAGATAGATCAAATAAAAGAAATAGTAGAAACACTCAAGAAAAATCCTAATTCGCGACGTATGCTTGTGAGTGCTTGGAACCCCTCGGTACTTCCAGACACGTCGGTTTCCTTTTCGGAAAATGTGGCAAATGGTAAGGCCGCACTCCCACCCTGTCACGCGTTCTTCCAGTTTTATGTGGCCAATGGAAAATTGAGCTGCCAGCTATACCAGCGTAGTGCAGATATATTTTTGGGGGTACCTTTTAACATAGGGAGCTATGCCCTGCTCACGATGATGATGGCTCAAGTGTGCGGCTATGAACCTGGAGAGTTTATCCACACCTTTGGCGATGCTCATATTTACAGTAACCATATGGAACAGGTGGAGTTGCAACTATCCCGAGAATGTCGTAGTTTACCCACTTTAAAAATAAATCCAGAGGTAAAAGACATCTTTGGCTTTACTTTTGATGACTTTACATTGGAAAATTATGACCCACATCCGCATATAAAGGGTATGGTCGCCGTTTAACTATAAATCTTAACCTACAAATTTTAATCCCCAGATGAAAAATTTATTAATGATTGCGCTCTTTTTAGTAAGCGCAATAGCCCTAGGGCAACGCACAACAAAACTTAGTCAAGATGGAATCTCAATGAAAGGGAACACGCTCACAATGAGTGAAAACCCTCCTACCTGGCCGGGCTGTAAAGGGTCTAGAACTCAAAGAGGAAACTGCTTTAATCAAAACCTTGCAAAACACGTTGTAAAAGGATTTAAATTTCCTCCAGGACACAAACGAGGTACTAAAGTGACAGTAGCATTTGTGATCGATAAAACCGGAAAAGCTGTTGTAAAAAAAGTAACAGGTGGTAACAAGGCGCTTCAAGATGAAGTAAAAAGACAAATTACCTCCCTACCACAAATGGAACCTGGACACATAGGCGGAACTCCCAAAGAGATTCAATACACGATGCCGTTTACATTTTAAGGTATACTTTTCATATATAAATAGAGCCTTCACGGGCTCTTTTGCTTTTAACGCGGTCTTAACGTGATTACGCTTTCGCGAAAGCGTAAAAAACCCGAAATTTAGAGTGACCACAAACGGTCGCTCTTTTTTATGATCGCTACCCAAACGTTATTGGATTTTTTTCTTGAAACTCGGACACATACCAAAACCATTTGTAAACCCCTACAAATTGAAGATTATGTGGTACAGCCTATTGTAGATGTTTCTCCGCCCAAATGGCATCTAGGGCACACTACCTGGTTTTTTGAAGAATTTATTTTAAAAAATCAGAAAGGCTATAAGCTTTTTAGCGATGATTTTGCGTTTGTTTTTAACAGCTATTACGAGAGCGTGGGAAAGCGCGTAGTGCGCACAGACCGCGGCAATCTATCCCGACCTACCGTGGCTCAAGTATATGCCTATCGTGCGTATGTTACAAATGCGTTACTGGAAGTATTAGAAAAAGAAATCACACCAGAGATAGAAAAACTCGTGACCATCGGTATTCATCACGAGAAACAGCATCAAGAATTGCTCATTACAGATATAAAGTATATTTTGGGCAACAATCCATTAATGCCTGAATATGGAGGTGGGTTACGCTTTCGCGAAAGCGTAAAAAACGCACAACAATGGATTCATATTCCGGAGGGAGTTTATATCATAGGCCACTCAGGCACAGATTTCTGTTATGATAACGAGTTAAGCCAACACAAAGTTTATACACACGAGTATTCTATTTCTAATAATCTAGTCACAAATGCCGAGTGGATAGACTTTATAAATGATGGTGGATATAATAAAACACTCCTCTGGCACGCCGAAGGTTGGGACTGGGTAAATGCAAATGGCATTAAAGCACCAATGTATTGGCATCTTGTAGATAATGAGTGGTATCAATATACTCTAGAAAAAGGACTGGGTAAAATAGACCAAGACGCTCCAGTATCACACATATCGTACTTCGAAGCATTTGCTTATGCCCAATGGAAGGGATTAAGACTCCCCACCGAATTTGAGTGGGAAATCGCAAATAAAAAATTTAATTGGGGTGAGCGATGGGAATGGACAGAAAGTGCCTACCTACCCTACCCTGGCTATATGAAAGAAGAAGGTGCCTTGGGAGAATACAACGGTAAATTTATGGTCAACCAGAAAGTTCTACGCGGTGGCTCAGTAGCAACATCAGACAAACATACGCGTCACACCTATCGCAATTTCTTCCAGACAGGACTGCGCTGGCAATTTACAGGATTGCGCCTAGCCAAATAGAAAGGCAAGAGAATCTTGAACGACAAAACCAACTATGAAAACGGAAACCAAAACAGCATACACCTCATCCTTTCACCGGGAAGTGACCGAAGGACTTACTACTTTTCCTAAATATTTATCCTCAAAATATTTTTACGATAAAGCTGGAGATAAACTCTTTCAGGATATTATGGCAATGCCGTCCTACTATCTTACGGACTGCGAGTTTGAAATCTTGGAAACCCAAAAAGAAAACATTTCCCAATCCTTTGCTAGTGATGACGGTTTTGACCTTATAGAGCTGGGTGCCGGTGATGGGAAGAAAACAAAAATCCTCTTAAAACACCTTATAGAAACAGAGTGCGATTTTGTATATCTCCCCATAGACATTAGCCAGAATGTTCTGGACGGTCTAGAAAGAAGTGTGAATGATGAAATCCCTCGAGTAACTATAAAACCCCAACAAGGCACTTACTTTGAAGTATTGTCAGAGGTGGCAAGCTATAATAGTCGCAAGAAAGTTATAATGGTCCTAGGGTCTAACATAGGGAATTTATTGCACCCGCAAGCCATAGATTTCTTAAGGAATATTAAGGACGCGATGAGTAATAAGGATATGCTCTTTATGGGCTTTGACCAGAAAAAAAATCCGCAGACAATTTTTGATGCTTACAATGATGAGACTGGGATTACTGCTGCTTTTAACAAAAATATACTTCATCGCATTAATCGAGAAATGGATGCAGATTTTAATGTAGACCATTTTAAACATTGGGAAGTTTATGACCCAGAAACTGGAACTGCAAAAAGTTTTCTTGTAAGCACGCAAGCACAAACAGTCGCCATAAATGACTTAGATTTAAGTATAAATTTTGCTCCTTGGGAATCTATCCATACAGAGATCAGTCAGAAATATGATGATGATATTGTAAGTTGGCTTGCAGAAGAATCAGGGCTGGAAATTGTAAATCAGTTCACAGACAGTAAAAAATATTATAAGAATTATCTTTTTAAGAAGAGATAGGACTGCGCTTTTGCTAGAGCTGTGCTTATTCTCGTTTTAATTACGGAATTTAAAAGATAAAAATCAAACAAATTATTAATTGCGATTAGTTAATGAGAATTACACTTTCGCACAAATGTAAAAAAATATGAAAGCCATCTGGAACAACACCATTATCGCCGAAAGTGACGACACCGTACTTATAGAAAACAACCATTATTTCCCTCACGACGCTATAAAAAAAGAATATTTTAAATCGAGCTCCTTGCACAGCACTTGCCCTTGGAAAGGAGAAGCGCATTATTACAGTCTAGAAGTAAACGGAAAAGAAAATAAAGACGCAGCTTGGTTTTATCCAGAAGTGAGTGAACTAGCAAAAGGAATAAAAAACCGCGTGGCGTTTTGGCGGGGTGTGGAGGTTGTATCCTAGAAACTAAAATTTTTAAAATTAACATATAAGGTGCAGAACTCGATCTGCAATTTTCTTTAAGCTTAATAAAACCTTACAAAATATTTTAAGCAGCGTTAAGAATTTTTCATTTTCACAAGCCCCACTAAAGTAGCAATCATACTCCCTACGGCCAGCACCATAAAACTCAACTTTAAGCTAGACATATCTGCCAGAAAACCTACGAGTGGCGGACTTCCTAAAAAGCCAATAAACCCTGCTCCCGCGACAAAGGAAATACCATCAGCACTAGACACGCCTTTCACCTTACCAGCTAGTCGTAGTAACTCTGGAATAACCACAGAAAAACCCAAACCTATGATTGCAAAACCGATAATTGCGGTATAAGTGATTGCAGTAAGAACCAGCATATAGCCTAGCAATGCGAGCGTAGAACCTCCAATTATTATCTTCAAAGCACCAAAACGCTTACTCACACCATCACCAAAAAACCTTCCTAATGCCATAAATAGGGAAAACATTAAAAAACCCATCCCTGCGGTTTTTTCCGAGGTAACTTGTACAACATCTTCCAGATATAATTTACTCCATTGCTCAATCGCTCCCTCACTCCCCATTATAATAAAAGCGATGATGGTCAACCCTAAAAGCGGTTTTAGCAACCCTAAATTCACCTTTCCCTCATTTTCTTCTACTGGGGCTTTGATATGAATGTAGTTTTTGGCTAAGAAGGCATTTGTGATTAAAACTACTACAGCGGCTCCCATTATGTGATACACAGGAACTTCTATGTGGTCAATAATAAAATATCCCACCCCAGCGGCAATCGCGCCACCTATGGAAAAGAAGCCGTGAGCCGAGCTCATAAAATGAACTTCATCTTCGGTCTCAAGGTCAGAGACTAATGCGTTCATAGCAATATCTGTAAAGCAAGAAAAAATACCCACTAAAAATAAGGCTATGCAAAGCAATAAATAAGAAGGTGCCAGCAATGGAAAAATGTATAACAATGCAAAAATTGAGATACCAACAATAGTACTTTTACCAACACCTAAACTTTTAATAACTCTCGAGGCAAAGGTCAAACTCGTAAGTGTACCAAGACCTAGACAAAAAAGTGCAATCCCTATTTCCCCATCATCCAGTCCCAAAGCATCTTTTACCCTAGGTATATATAACACCCAAGTGCCTATCATAATGTTTAGAGAGGCAAAAACCCAGGAGGGGGCAAAATAACGCTTGTTAGCAAGAATAAGAACTAATGAATGCATTCAAGTAAAGTTAGTTACGCTTCCATTTACCTCCACCAAAGTAAAATCCTAAACTCACACCATAATAATTATTTTTAGATGTACCTATAACAACATTATCTAAATCTCGCAAATCAGAAGTAGGAATTAAATTATACTCAAAGCCCAATCGAAACTTATACCAGTCAAAACCAAGTCTAACCAAGCCTCCGGCCTTGCTATCTGTTTTAAGTTCAACGCTTTCGCCTTGAGCGTTTTCTGTTTCAACATTTGCAACCTCGTAATATCCAAAACCAGCGCCTACGAAAGGTGCAAAAGCAGATCCACTTTTATGAAAATAGTAATCAAAAGTCCCAACATACGAACCACTAAAAGCAACTTCAGGCACTGCAAAATCACCCTCGGCATCTTCTCCTATTTCTTTCCCAATAACAGACCCTCCTATTCTCAAACCTACATTCATACGATTATTTAAAGTCCATTTGGGTTCTAGATAAAATGTCAGTCCGTCACTATCCGTATCGGCGATGGCGGCGTAGCCTAGACTTATATCAAATCGAAACTTCCCAGCCTCTTGTCCGTAAGCGTTTCCAAATGCTATAAAAAATAGTCCCAAAATAATTAGAAAATTTCTCATAAGTATAGGTTTTTGTTATGACTTAAAGCTAACCCCTTTATCTGATATAAAAAAACTGCATCTAATGAGACCATAATTTTGAGCAATACTCCTTCATAAATTCTTATTTTTAAAGAATAATCATCAATCGCTAGCCGTATAGAACATGAAGTTTGAAAACAATTACGCTTTCGCGAAAGCGCAAGACGAAAAAGACCCACTTTCTAGCTTTAGAAATCGGTTTTATATTCCAGTAGATAGCGACAACAATGAGCTTATCTATTTATGCGGAAACAGCTTGGGCTGCCAGCCAAAATCAGTCGCCAGTTACATCGAGCAAGAGCTGAATGATTGGGCAGATCTGGGAGTAGAAGGCCATTTTGACGCAGAAAACCCGTGGATGCCGTATCACGAGAAACTGGCAAAACCTATGGCAGATATCGTAGGTGCAAAACCCAGCGAAGTGGTCATTATGAATACGCTCACGACCAACTTGCACCTGATGATGGTCTCCTTTTACAACCCAACACCAGACCGGCATAAAATCATCATAGAAAGTGACGCCTTCCCGTCAGACAAGTATGCAGTAGAAAGTCAGATTAGACAACGAGGGTACGACCCGAGCGATAGTTTACTCCTCTGGCAACCCAGAGCGGGCGAAGAACTCTGTAGACTTGAAGATCTGGAAGCGCTTGTAAATGAGCACGGTGACAGCGTAGCCCTTTTGCTTATAGGAAATACAAATTACTACTCAGGACAGTTTTATCCCGTCAAAGAAATTACAGCACTCGGTCATAAAAACGGCAGCAAAGTAGGTTTTGACCTCGCCCACGGCGTGGGAAACATAATGCCAGACTTGCACGATAATGGACCTGACTTTGCAGTATGGTGTACTTATAAATATTTGAATAGTGGCCCAGGAAGTCTGGGCGGTTGCTTTGTACACGAGCGCCATCACAAAGACAAAAACATTCAGCGATTTACAGGCTGGTGGGGACAGAATAAAGACACGCGTTTTAATATGCGCAAAGGCTTTGACCCAATCCCGACGGCAGAAGGTTGGCAACTATCAAACCCGCCTATACTGAGTATGGCGGCCGTGCGTGCTAGTTTAGACATTTTCGCGGAAGCGGGAATGAAAAACATACGCGCAAAATCTGAAAAACTGACTGGGTATTTAGAGTTTTTAATCAATGACTTGAATAATGATGATATAAAAATCATCACCCCAAGCGACCCAAAACAACGCGGCTGTCAGCTGTCTATTCAAGTAAAAAACGCAGACAGATCGTTACACGATAAACTCACAAAAGCCGGAGTAATTTCAGACTGGCGTGAGCCAGATGTGATTAGAGTTGCTCCTGCGCCATTGTATAATAGTTATGAGGATGTATTTGAGATGGTAGAACGATTAAAGAAAATATTGAAATACAATTAAGTTCCTCACCCACTTTGTGGGTGAGGTGGCAAAGCTTCGCTTTGGCGGAGCGGGGTGTTTTAAGGTAGCGAGTACAAAAAACACCCCACCCTGTCAGAACTTTGTTCTGACATTCCTCCCACAAAGTGGGTGGGAACCCAACGATAAAAGTATATGTACATACCAGAAATCTATAAAAATGAAGACCCAAAAGAAATCAGAGATTTCTTGAGAGCCAACGCATTCGGCATTCTAGTCACAAACAAAGACGGAAAATCCTGTGCAACTCATATTCCTTTAGAACTAGGGACACGAGACGACGGAACAGAAATTTTACACGGTCATATTTCAAAAGTAAACGAGCAAGTAGCCCATTTAGGAAATGGAGCCGAGGCACTTTGTATTTTTAATGGCCCACACAGCTATATTTCGGCGAGTTGGTATGATTTTGAAGAAGTATCTACTTGGAATTACATTGCTGTACAAGTCCGTGGCACCCTCAAAATTCTCGATAAGGAAGGCGTTTATAAATCTATAAAAGCACTCATGGACAAATACGAATCGGGTCAAAAACAGCCGATCGATATGGACAAGCTTTCTGAAAAAACAATGCGCCAAATCAACGGTGTTGTAGGTTTTGAAATTGAAATCACAAGTATAGAAGCCGCAAAAAAGATGTCTCAAAACAGAGATGATAAAAATCACGCAGCGGTGGTAGAACGCTTACGCGAAAATGGGAGTGTTCAAGATAAAGCAGTGGCTGAAGAAATGAAGAAGATGAGGAATTGAGTTCAGAGTTCAGAGTTCTAAAGAATAAAAATTTATGAAGGTTCATAGATTCCAACGCCCCCTGAGCGTAGTCGAAGGGTAAGTTGGAAATGTATCGATACCTCCGGAATGAAAATAATTTAATAACTCCCTCCTTTGAAGAAAGGCTGGGGTGGATGTTCGCAACAGTGAGCACCTATCTGAATAATATTAATTTAGCGCAAGCCGGATGAGATCACCGCCTGCGCGGAGATGACAAAAATGAGCAAACAAGAACACATATTAATCATCGGAGCAGGCTTATGCGGCTCCCTACTCGCATTACGTATGGCGCAACGCGGTTATAAAGTCACACTTATAGAGAGACGTCCAGATTTACGAGAAGTCCACCAAGACGCGGGTAGGTCTATAAACCTTGCGTTATCAGATCGTGGTTTGAAAGGCATTAAGCTTGTAGGCTTAGAAGATCGAGTGCGAGAGTTGTGCATCCCAATGAATGGACGAATGCTACACGACAAGGAAAGTAACACACTTTTTAGTCCGTATTCGGGTCGTACGGATGAGTTTATCAATTCTATCTCGCGTACAGACCTCAACATTATGTTACTTAACGCAGCAGATGAATATGACACATTACAAGTGTTGTTCAACCAAAGCTGCTCAGACGTAGATCTTAAAAACGCAACCGCCACTTTTGTAGATTATCATACTAAAGAAGAGCAAACTATCGCTGCAGACATCATTCTGGGCACTGACGGTGCAGGCTCAGCAGTGCGCAAGAGTATGTATATGAGCAGGGATTTCCTGTTTAGCTTTTCTCAAGATTATCTCGGGCACGGTTATAAGGAACTCACCTTCCCTCCTGCCGAAGATGGTGGTTACCGAACAGAAAAAAATGCACTACACATCTGGCCACGCGGTCGAGATATGATTATCGCGCTTCCTAACCTTGACGGCAGTTTTACAGTCACACTTTTTATTGACTATGAAGACGCCCCAGATAGTTTTGCATCCTTAAATTCTCCAGAAGCTATTACCGAGTATTTTACTCGCCAGTTTCCCGACGCAGTGCCTATGATGCCAGACCTTGTAAAAGATTATGAAGAAAATCCTGTAGGACCTTTAGGAACTATAAAATGCCATCCTTGGAATGCATTTGGCAAAGTTTGTATTATGGGAGATGCAGCGCACGCTATTGTTCCTTTTTACGGTCAAGGGATGAATGCGAGTTTTGAAGATGTGGTTGTTTTTGATGAAACGCTTGATAAATTTGGTGATCAAGGATGGGAAAAGGTGTTTAAAGAATTTGAAAAAACGAGAAAACCAGACACCGATGCCATTGCAGATCTTGCGGTAGACAACTTTCACGAGATGAAAGAGCACACGGCACACCCCATGTTTCAAGAAAAGCGAAAACTAGAAACCGCTTTTGAAAAGGAATTTCCAGAGGAGTACTATTCTAAATATAGTTTAGTAACTTTCAAGGAAGAGATAGGGTATCGGGAAGCAATGATACGCGGACGTGCGCAGAATAAAGCGATTTTAAACTTGTTAGATGATGGAGTTTTACCAGGTACGCTTTCGCGAAAGCAACAACTAGAAGCCGTACTAAAAGCAACTAACGATATACTGCACGATGATGCGGTTCTTCAAAATTTATAACACGATCCCCTCGAGCGCAGTCGAGAGGTCAGTTTACAATAACCTATTTCAGAAGCGATTAATATTCCCGCTTTAGAAAAAATGATAAACAATACTATTTATGTCTAATTCAGAACAAGATTCCCGCCTCCACGGGAATTCAGTAACACCAAGAGGGGCTTACCCACATATAAAACGAGCAGGAGATTTCCTTTTTGTTTCAGGCACCAGTAGCCGGAAAGCAGATAACACCTTTGCCGGCGTAAACGTGATAGACGAGATGGGTACAATGCATCTTGACATCAAAGAGCAAACCCGAGCTGTGCTTAAAAACATAGAAAAAACCCTCAGCACAGCAGATGCTACGATGGCAGATGTGGTCGACGTGACTTCGTTTCTTGTAAATATGAACGACTTTGCTGGGTATAATGAAGCTTATGGCGAGTTTTTTAATAAAGAAACGGGGCCCGCGAGAACGACGGTTGCGGTGCATCAATTACCGCACCCGCATCTGGTGGTAGAGATTAAGGTGATGGCGTATAAGCCGCTTTGATTATGAATTCAATAGCAATGTCCGTTCGAGCGCAGTCGAGAACTCTTTTCATATTAACAATTTGAAAACCTATTACGTTTATATTTTGAAATGTAGTGATAACCTTTTGTATACTGGAATCACAAATGATTTATCTAGAAGATTTGAAGAACATCAATTTGGTAAAAACAAGGATAGCTTCACTTATAAAAGAAGACCTGTAGAACTTATTTGGCACGAAGTATTTAATGATGCAGAACAAGCTATTTCATTCGAAAAGAAAATCAAAAAATGGAGTGCTAAAAAGAAAATAGCTTTAGCAAGAGAAGATTACGATATGATTCAGATTTTGGCAGAATGTCGCAATGCGAGTCATTCTAAATATAAACCTGACTTTTAGTTCTCGACTGCGCTCGAACGGACAACAAATTGAACAATGAAAATCAAAAACTACATAAACGGCGACTTCCAAGATCCACAATCAAACGATTGGCTAGATAATTACGAGCCAGCGTCTGGTAAAGTCTACGGGCAAATTCCTAATAGTGATGCAGAAGATGTTGAGGAGGCAACCGCTTTCGCGAAAGCGGAATTCCCAAAATGGTCCAATACAACACTCGAAGAACGTAGTCGTATCCTAATGAACATCGCAAATGGTATTGAGTCGAGACTGGACACACTTGCCGAAGCCGAAAGTAGAGACAATGGAAAACCGCTGTCACTTGCCAAAACTGTAGACATCCCAAGAGCTGCGAGTAATTTTAGATTTTTTGCGCACGCCATTGCGCAGTTTGCTTCAGAGAGCCACGAGAGTGTTGGGTTGAAAGCCATGAATTTTACATTGCGCAAGCCGTTAGGTGTGGTGGGATGTATTTCACCGTGGAACTTGCCTTTATATTTATTCACTTGGAAAATTGCACCAGCCATCGCCGCAGGAAATTGTGTAATAGCGAAACCAAGCGAAGTCACCCCAATGACAGCCTACTTGCTAGGTGAAATTTGTACAGAGGCTGGATTACCTCCAGGAGTACTTAATATCGTTCACGGTCTAGGAACCACTGCCGGACAAGCCATTCTTGAACACCCAGAAATTAAAGCGATTAGTTTTACGGGTGGCACGAAAACTGGCGAACATATAGCACGTACTTGTGCGCCTATGTTTAAAAAGCTCTCACTAGAGTTAGGAGGAAAAAATCCTAATTTAATCTTTGCCGATTGTGATTACGATAAAATGCTCGCCACAACGCTGCGGAGTTCATTTGCAAATCAAGGCCAGATCTGCCTTTGCGGAAGTCGGATTTTTGTGGAAAGATCGCTGTACACTTCTTTTAAAGAAGATTTTGTTTCTAGAGTTAAAGAATTGGTTGTTGGACATCCCTTCACTTCGGCTACGCTCAGTGGGCGGGAAAAACCTGCAACGTTCAGTGTACAGCAGAAAGTTGACTTGGGTGCGCTTGTATCAAAATCACATTTAGAAAAAGTAGAAGACTATATACACAATGCAAAAGCCTACGGAGGAACAGTATTATGCGGCGGAAAACGCGTTAGTGTTGAGGGATATGAGGGAGGCTATTATCTAGAACCTACGGTGATTGAAGTGACAACAAATGATTGTAAACTCAACCAAGAAGAGATTTTTGGACCTGTAGTAACGATTATGCCTTTTGACAACGAAGAAGAAGCTTTACAGCTTGCAAATGGTACCAAATATGGACTTTCTGCGACCGTGTGGACAAAGGATTTAGATCGTACGATGCGATTGAGCGATTCTCTCCAAGCAGGAATCGTCTGGGTAAATACGTGGATGAATCGGGATTTACGCACGCCTTTTGGTGGTGTAAAAGCGAGTGGTGTCGGGCGTGAAGGAGGATTTGAAGTGCTACGATTTTTTACGGAGGCTAAGAATGTTTGTATTTCTTATAGTCAGTAGAATTTAGTTGGTTGCGAGTAGGACAGAAACCTTTCGGTTTCTTGGGAGGACGCTGCGCTGGGAGATTTTGAAAACTAGCATTTTTAACCTGCGAGGTTTTGCCGTGGTCATCCGGCGTAGTCGAGATGTAGGCAACCTTGTAAGTTGGGATGAAACAGTTACATATTTATTTAAATATGAGTCGTCTTGAGTAGTTTACTTTGCTACGCTCGACGGGAGAAATTAGTAACAAAAAAATACGCCAAAGCGGGATGAGATTCCCGCCTTTGCGGGAATGACAATATGGAATTAAACTTAAAAAACAAAAACGCTCTAGTATGCGGCTCGACCGCAGGAATAGGACTCGCGACAGCAATGGGACTTGCCGAGGAAGGAGCAAATGTAACTCTCGCCGCACGGACTGAAGAAAAACTTAAAGCTGTACTCGCCGAGCTTCCTAATAATGGAACTCAAAAACACAGCTACGTCGTAGCAGATTTCACAAATCCGCAGGCGGTGGCAGATGCCGTTTCGGCGACGGGGAATGTGTATCATATTTTGATAAATAATACTGGCGGACCTCCTGGTGGACCTATTGTGGATGCAGACGTAGACGCTTTCGCGAAAGCGTTTACACAACACCTACAAACCAATCACCTGTTAACTCAAACCGTAATCCCAGGTATGAAAGCCGAAGGGTATGGACGGATTATCAATGTGATTTCTACCTCGGTAAAACAACCACTGGACGGACTGGGCGTGAGTAATACGATAAGGGGTGCGGTGGCAAACTGGAGCAAGACGATGGCAAATGAATTGGGACAATTTGGGATCACAGTAAACAACGTGCTTCCAGGCGCAACGGCAACAGGCAGACTTTCTGAAATTATCAAAAATAAAGCAATGAAGACTGGGAAGTCTACAGAGGAAGTATCGCGAGCAATGGCAAATGCTTCGCCTGCAAAACGATTTGCACAACCAGAAGAAGTTGCAAATGCAATTGTATTTCTTGCTAGTGAGGCAGCATCTTTTATTAACGGGATTAACTTGCCGGTAGATGGTGGACGGACTAAAAGCTTATAAATGCCAAAAGATTATAATCAGAACGTAGACCTAGAAAAACAAGATAGGACAATACGACGTGTGCTAGCGCAAGTCCTTATTCCTATTTTCATACTGATTATAGCTTTAGGTTACTTAAGAGATAATTATTTTAGAGACACAGAAAATGAGTATTTGAAGATAAGAAATAAGGAATATAGATCAATAATTAGAAGTCTTGGAAATGCTAATCAACAAGGACCAACGAGAATTATATTCATAAATAATTACGCTCAGTATGAAATACCTTTTTATATATACGAGGAGTTGAGTGTTGGGGATTCGATAATTAAAAATCGTGGTTCGAACTTTGAATTGTACATTAAGAGTAATGGTGATACTATCTCGAGAGATTTAAACAGCTTTTTAAGATCTAAGTTATGAAGTAGGTAGCAATTTTTTAATGCCTTTAAAATTGCACTAACCCTATAAGCCTGAATATTTATTTGATATGAATTACACTAAAATTTTATGGACTTTAGCAATTATCATCACCCTTCTCGGCTTTGGGATGATTGCGGTGCATTGGAGCCAACTTCCCGAGCAAGTGCCTATGCACTTTAATTTGCAGGGAAAAGCAGACCGCTGGGGTGACCGAAGTGAGATTTTTATTTTACCTATTATTAATATTTTCCTATGCGGACTCATGTATTGGATTTCTAAAAATGCAATGACCATAAATCCTCATAAGCTCGGTGCCAAAAATGAAAGGCAATTGCAATTATCACGCATTATGATTGCCGAAATGACAGTACTTTGCACCATTCTTTTTACAGCAGGCGTTTACGAGATTATGGTTTTATCAGTTACTGGTGATACCCGATTAAGCGGACTTATATTACCACTTCTGGGAGTAGGTTTTTTAGTGATATATGGCTTGTATTTTTATCGATTAAAATGGAAATAATGGAGCTGACACTCTATTGTAAACTCAAAAGACCTGACAGGCTTTAAAAACCTATCAGGTCTGAACCACATAAAACTTTTAATAATTGTATTTTTAAGAACTAAACATATCAACAGCGGATGAGATTTCCGCCTTTTATAAATACGACTTTAGCGTATCGCGGAAATGACAAAAAAACTTAGAATTAACGGCCACTCGCATCTCCTTCCTTATCCAGAGGAAATTCCTCAGTTTATGAAGGATAAGGGGATTTTTTGGGTAGATAAAGATCGCAAGTTTATGCTTCAGAAAGACTGGAGTCGCCCGGTGACTGACTCTAGTTTTTTCTTACACGAGAAGCTAGAATGGATGGAGCGTAACAAGGTAGACCACGCCGTGGTTCTTAACCTTTCTCAGCTTTATGGCAATGGCCTGCGATTAGAAGAAATGAAGCAGGCTTTGAAGTTTCAAAATGATTTTAATGCACGTGTACAGAAAGAGCATCCCGATAAATTTACAACAGGTTTTGTGGTACACCCAGGCTTTGTACGCGGTGCGCTTTGGGAAATAGAACGTTGTGTAGAGGTATTGGGAATGGATTTGTTATGTCTTCCCACACATTATATGGACACGATTGGGACTTGGCGTTGTATTTTTGACGAAGAAAACGAGCCTATTTTTGAGCTTGCAAGCAAATATAATCTTGCCGTAGAGGTTCACCCTTATGATGGCGAGAAGTTTATAAAACTGGAAAATACGAGTTGGCGTTTCCATCTCATCTGGATGCTGGCGCAATGCGCAGACGCCTATCATTTTATGACGCTTAATGGTTATGCACAAAAATTCCCGGGAATGCGTGTTTGTTTTGCTCACGGTGGTCAACTCGCACAAATAAACCTAGGTAGAAGAATTCAAGGTTTTGATGGAAGACCAGATCTCTTTGAAGGAAAAGTGCACCCGAGAAAATCTGTAGGACATCCCAATATCTTTTTTGACACCTTAGTACACGATACGAATAGTCTCAAAATGGTGATTGAAAATCAGGGAGCAAAACAAGTCGTAATGGGTCTGGACGACCCGTATCCACTAGGAGAAATGGAAAGTATTGATCAAAGTAGTTATCCTGGTAAAATATTAGATCTAGCTTTAGACCGCAAAATTATAAATGCCACAGAATACGACCAGATTTGGGATGATAATGTGGTGCAGTGGCTATACGGGAATGATGACAAACGTAAGGAAGCGTTTCGAAAAAGGATAATGGGTGGTTGAGTTCAGAGTTCAGAGTTCAGAGTTCAGAGTTCAGAGTTCTAAAATTTATTTAAATATTTGCTTCATCTTTCAAATTTAGACGACATTAAACTTAAGATTCCTGTCTTTACGGGAATTAGATACATTGAGATTTCCGCCTGCTCGGAAATGACAAAAAAAAACACTCTGAATGCACTTTCTTCCAGAAAAACTAGACGACTACGTTGTTACTCATTCGGCACAGGAGCCTGAGCATCTTGAGGCGCTCACACGAGAAACATATCAAAAAATATTACAACCACGTATGCTCTCTGGAGCCTATCAGGGTCGAGTGCTATCTATGATTTCTAAGCTGGTGCGTCCCAAAACAATTTTGGAAATTGGCACGTTTACGGGGTACAGCGCACTATGTTTGGCAGAAGGACTACAGAATAATGGAATACTACATACCATCGACATAAAAGAAGAACTTGTAGACTTCCAGCGGAAACATTTTGATAAGTCTGCTTTCGCGAAAGCGATACAACAACATTTAGGACCTGCTTTAGAAATTATTCCAACGTTAGAAGTAAAATTTGACCTTGTTTTTATAGATGCAGACAAGCGAAATTATATCAATTACTTTAACACCATAATTCCAAAAATGAATTCCGGCGGAATTATTCTTTCTGACAATGTTTTATGGAGTGGAAAGGTAGTTGAACCTGTAGACGAAAAAGATATAGATACAAAAGTGCTTCTAGCGTACAATCATTTACTTAATGAAGACCCAAGACTGGAAACAGTATTGTTACCCATACGTGACGGACTTACGGTAAGTAGAGTCCTATAGTTTCTTTTCCCTTTACAAAAGCGCAATCATCAGAAAGCCCCACAATTGTGGGGCTTTTCATTTTTAAATACGAAGATTTCTTACTGCACCGCAAGATTTGCGTCTATATTTCCGTAGCCATAGTTGTTGTCTTTATAAGGATATAAATCTGCGCTCTGACGCAATTTATTTAGAACCTGTGTTCTACTCCACGAGGGGTGTTTTGCCCATACTAGCGCTGCAATCCCTGCCGTGGTTGCTGTTGCAACAGAAGATCCTCCTACATAATCATTATCTCCATCATAAAAACCTAAAGTGACTCCAGTACGGCCATTATCATTATCACGTTCCATTACGACTGTAAATTCAATCTGACTCCCATCGTGACAGGTATCACATTGATTATAACCCATTGCATCTGTAATTCCTGTTACTGCAACAGTCTCGCTCATACTTGCTGGAAAAATTACGGGATACCAGTTTGTAAAATTGAGAGATGTGCCTCCGGCAGCAAAGATCAATTTACCTCGATTATAAGCATATTTTACCGCATCTCTCACATTACCTATACTCCAAGGATATCCTACAGACATAGAAATAATCTTCACATCACTTCTATTTCCTAATGCTTTCAGAGCATCAGATACACCCTTGCGCTCATGATAATCGTTGAGTACAACATCTTCTGTAGCGCGATAGGAAACAAGGTTAGAATCATACGCTACTCCTACTGGCATATTCTCATCGTTACGTGGGGCCGCGATTGTTGCCGCCATACTCGTACCGTGACCGCACTTGTCATTAGGTCCGTCATAGTTATTAGACCACCACCACGGAGAATCGATAAATGTTCCATATTTCTGAACGGTTCTACTATTTATAGAAAAGCCATCTGTAAACTCGCTTCCCAATTTGGGCTGACTGGCAGAGAGTCCCGTATCAATTACACCTACGGTAATACCTGCTCCCGTACTTAGGCTCCAAGCTTGCTCAATATTGTGTCTGTCAAAGGTCCAAGACACAAGCGCATTAGGAGCCACCGTTCTATAATCTGCAGCTAGAAGGTTTGCTCCATCAAAGTTACAACCACTGCTAGACTTTACCGCGGGTCCTTGCGCGGGTTTAAGTTCATAAAATGAATATCCATTGGGCTCCAAATACCGAATATCTGGCGTAGCGCGCAGGGTGCGTATAGTTTCTAATGATGTGACTTGTATATCTATTACATTCAGCACATCGTCAGCAATGTATTTTACAGCGCTTTTAGTCAAGCCTTCGCTAGCAGAAACAACATTTACAATGTCATCCTGGATGTTTTCTAGTCGAGTACTTTTTGCTTCTCTAAAACTCTCACCTTCTCCTCCGTAACCTACGGTTATGAGTTCGTGACCGTGCACTGCGGCGCTCCACAAAACATTTGCTGGTGCATCATCCCAAGAAAAGCTACCTTTTTCAGAAAAAGACTTATCGATGTAAGTGTTTATTTGCTCGATGGTAAGGAATGTGTCTGATTCTTGCGAGAGTGTTTCAACATTCAGGTCAAAAGTGCCGTAGTTTTGGATTTCATCCTTTTGACAGGAAGTAATAATTATTGTGGCCGCGAGTGCCAGCAGGGATAATTGTGTTTTCATAGAGAGTGGTTTTTGTTTAGAATGACAATATATTAAAAGATTCCAAACAGAATAGCTTCTCTGTAATCATATTATCAAAAAATGGGTCTTTTTACTACCACTTCCTCACAATAAACCCTTTTAAGATGCGGATTCTACCCTTAATTAAATGTTTTGATGAGACTTACGCTTTCGCGAAAGCGTACTTAAACCCCTGCTTATAGAAAAGCTTTAACCGTTTTCAAACAATAAATGCTTACCAAGAAAACGCCAAATGAGATTTGCAAAAAGTGTCCCAACGAGCGCACCTACCAAAATATCTCCCGGATAATGCACACCTACGAAGATGCGACTCAATATAAAAAGCAGCGGCCATATATAAAATATATACACCCACTTAAAACGTTGTCGGAGTGCCAATACTACAAAAGTCGTCACGGCAAAAGAAACTGCCGAATGTCCAGAAAAGAAACTAAAATTATCTGGTGTTTGTAGTATACGGATGAGGTCTGCAAGTTCTGGGGTATTATTGGGGCGCAGGCGACCGACTATATTTTTTGTGATATTTGTAGCGGCGAGTGTTACAGCAAAAGTTAATAAGGTGAGACCAACTGCTATAAGTGCTTTCTGCCACTTAAATACGACAAAGAACAGACTAAAGAAGAGTAGATAAAGAGGTGTCCAATGTTCTATTTGAGTTACAAAAATCCAGAAAGAATCGTGATCATCAATCCCGAGACTGTTAAGAAAAACAAAGAGTTCTCTATCCCACCGATTGAGCTGCTCCCACATTTACAGGTTTCTTTTTACGGGCCCAGTAATGTCATTTATATCTTCCTTTGCCTTGTCTATCTCTTTACGGATGTCTTTTGTAACATCTATATCAATACCGTTCTTCTCTGCACTCTTAGTAATTTCTGATTTTATGTCATTAGTTGCGTCCTTGAGTTGGCGCATACCTTTCCCCAGTCCTCGTGCGATTTCTGGAACTTTATCTGCGCCAAAAACTATTATCACTATAAATATGATAAAGGCAATCTCGGTGCCGCTTATAAAGAGTGGTAGTAACATAATGCAAAGATATTTATTAAGTAGAGAAGTACAAGTGAGCAAAGTTTATTATTAAGACCTCATTGCCTGAAATCTTATTTTTTACGTTCAATGACATAATTAACCATTAATTCTAGCGAATCACGATACGGTGATTTTGGGAAACCAAGAAGGATCGTTAATGCTTCCTGCTGTAATGCTTTCATTTTTGTCACGGCATATTCGAGCCCTCCATTTTCTATAACAAATGTGATTACCTCCTTTACGCGCTTCTTATCTAGGTTATGATTTTTAATACTATTTATAAGCCACTTTTTGTCTTTAGCGGTAGTGTTATTGAGCACATAAATTAATGGTAAGGTCATTTTTTGCTCCTTGATATCAATTCCAGTAGGTTTTCCTATTTTTTTGGTCCCATAATCAAAAAGATCATCTTTTATTTGAAAAGCCATTCCTATAAGCTCTCCAAATTTACGCATAGGCTCAACAGCTTCTTTTGCGTGCACGGCGCAGGCGCCCAAGGAACAGCAGGCTGCAATGAGCGTTGCGGTTTTCTGGCGGATAATTTCAAAATATACATCTTCTGTTATATCCAGGCGTCGTGCTTTTTCTATCTGTAAGAGTTCCCCCTCGCTCATCTCACGTACAGCAACAGAAATAATCTGGAGCAAATCAAAATCCTCATTGTCTATAGACAACAAAAGTCCTTTAGATAATAGAAAGTCACCTACTAGGACTGCAATTTTATTCTTCCACAATGCATTAAGAGAAAAGAAACCGCGTCGCCTATTGCTATCGTCTACTACGTCATCATGTACTAGTGTAGCGGTATGAATAAGTTCTATAACGGAGGCTCCTCTATATGTCCGATCATTTACTTCTCCTCCCCCAAACATTTTTGCTACAAGAAATACGAACATAGGTCGCATTTGCTTTCCCTTACGGTTTACGATGTAGTGAGTTATCTTATTGAGAAGTGCTACTCTAGACTGCATAGAAAGTGCAAATTTTTTCTCAAAAATTTCCATTTCGTAAGCAATGGGCTCTTTAATTTGTGCAACGACTTTCATAGGTTTGTAAAGATAGAGAATACAGCCTATACTTCATTTTGAAATTATTGTAAGCACTATGTTAAATTAGTAGTAATACTTAACTTTTATCATTAACTTTCCTTTTTAAAAATTTAACCTAATTTAAAACAAACTGAATGATGAAAAAAATTACTCTTATTGCTGCAATATTTGCAGTTTTTACTATGAATGCTCAAGATGTTATACTTGAAGAGGCGTTTGACGATGCAACAACTTTGGAAGGGGCTGGTTGGACTTTCTCTAATGCAAGTGATATGGCAGATGCAGCCGCTATCTGGAGACAAGGCGCTGATAATATCTTTGAATCTCAAGAAGGAGAACCAACTGCCTACCTATTGGCAAATTTTCAATCTACTACAGGTAATGCTGCGACAGGTTTTACGATTAGTAATTGGGCAGCTACTCCCACATTAATGTTACAAGACGGAGACGAATTAACATTCTTTACTAGAAGCACAACTGGTCAAGATGGAACTACTGTATTCCCTGACAGATTAGAAGTACGCTTAAGTTCAGACGGTGATGATTCAGAATTACCAACTACATCTGACGAAGTTGGAACTTATGAAACACTTTTACTCGAAATAAATCCTGACTTGAATACAACTGACTATCCGTTGGACTGGCAGGAATTCACGGTTACTATTTCTGGATTAACCGATGAAACTGCTGCTCGCGTGGCTTTTAGATACTTTGTTACTGATGGTGGTCCAGGTGGTAATAATTCTAACGCAGTAGGTGTTGATACTCTTACAATAACGGACAATACTTTAAGCTTAGATGATAACAACATTGCTGGTTTCACACAATTCCTTGATACAAACTCAAACCTTAACTTACGTGCAAACGTAACTTTAGAGAATGTTGCCCTTTTTAACATCGTAGGACAGCAAGTGGTAAATAAATCACTTTCTTCTAACAATGAGACCGTAAACCTTTCTGACCTTAACGCTGGCGTTTACATCGCTCGTGTAAGTGTTGCTGGACAAACAGAAACATTTAAGATTGTAAAGAGATAATTTTACAACTTATAATATATTGAAAAAGCGACCCGAGGGTCGCTTTTTTTTATTGGTATACTTTATATCCTCTCTAAGAAATATTAAGACTTGTTAGCCAGTTGTCCGCAAGCTGCGTCTATATCTTTCCCTCGAGAGCGACGTACAGTTACTGTTACTCCATTTGCCTCTAAAACGGTTACGTAATGATCTATGATCTCTGGAGCTGCTTGTTGGAATTGTCCGTCATCTATTGGGTTATACTCTATTAAATTTACCTTGCTGGGCACAGCTTTACAAAATTCCAACAACGCATCTATATCTTCCCGTCTATCATTTATCCCACCCCAAACGATATATTCATAGGTAATACGTTTACCTGTTTTCTCATACCAATATATTAATGACTCTTTTAAATCTTTAAGTGGCATCTGCTCGTTAAAGGGCATTATCTCGGTACGTACCTCATCTAGCGCCGAGTGTAAAGAAACTGCAAGGTTAAAACGCACTTCCTCATCTGCCATTTTTTTTATAATCTTAGGCACTCCAGAAGTTGAAACGGTTATTCGTTTAGGAGACATCCCTAGACCTTCTGGATCGGTGATTTTATCTATTGCCTTGAGTACGTTGTTATAGTTCATTAATGGCTCGCCCATTCCCATAAAAACAATGTTAGAAAGGGGACGGTTAAAATACAATTTACTCTGTCTATCTATAAGTACAACTTGATCTACAATCTCATCTGGATTCAGGTTGCGCATACGTTTGAGTCGCGCTGTGGCACAAAATTTACAGTTTAGGCTACAGCCTACTTGAGAAGATACACAAGCGGTCGTACGTTTGTTTGTGGGTATGAGTACAGACTCTACGGTTAATCCGTCATGTAATTTTACAGCATTTTTAATCGTGCCATCATTACTACGTTGCATTTGATCTACAGCGACATGGTTTATGACAAAATGTGTATCCAGCATCTCTCTTGTTTGTAACGAGATGTTTGTCATATCCTCAAAGGTATGAGCGCCTTTTTGCCAGAGCCATTCGTACACCTGATTGCCACGAAAGGCCTTATCTCCCTCGCTTACAAAAAAGTCACGCAGTTGCTCTTTTGATAATGCTCGTATGTCTTTTTTCTTTATCTGCACAGGGCAAAAGTACGGGTTTTTAGTGGGTAGTCTATAGTCAGAAAACGTAATGGATTTTTCTTCTTTTCTTTTCGCGAAAGCGTACTAAAAAACCCAGCACAACTGTACTGGGTTTCAATTTAAAAATTTAGGTACAGATTAGATGATTAACATCGCGTCTCCGTAAGAATAAAACTTGTATTTCTCTTTGATTGCCTCATCATAAGCTCTCTTCATAAAATCGTGCCCTGCAAATGCAGAAACCATCATTAATAACGTAGACTTAGGCGTATGGAAATTTGTCACCATACAGTTTGCAATGCTAAAGTCATATGGCGGAAAGATGAATTTATTTGTCCATCCACCAAATTCGTTTAAGGTATTTGAACTTGAAACAGAACTTTCCAGCGCTCTCATTACTGTAGTCCCCACGGCACAAATACGACGCTTTTCTGTAAGTGCCTTATTTATGGTCGCAACAGTATCTGCTCTTACATAAGCTTCCTCACTATCCATTTTATGCTTAGAAAGATCCTCCACCTCAACAGGGCTAAACGTCCCCAAACCTACGTGCAAGGTCACCTCTGCAAAATCTACTCCTTTAATTTCAAGACGCTTTAACAGGTGCTTTGAAAAGTGAAGCCCAGCAGTAGGAGCCGCAACTGCACCTTCTTCTGTAGCATAAATTGTCTGGTAGCGCTCTTCATCCTCCGGCTCAACTTCACGCTGAATGTATTTAGGCAAGGGTGTCTCTCCCAGCTCTGTTAACTTCTGACGGAATTCTTCGTAAGAACCGTCATACAGAAAACGAAGTGTACGACCTCTGGATGTTGTGTTATCTATAACCTCTGCTACTAACGTTTCATCATCTCCAAAGTATAGCTTGTTCCCAATACGAATCTTACGTGCAGGATCTACAAGTACATCCCACAGACGTGTTTCTGGATTAAGCTCACGCAACAAGAAAACCTCGATACGCGCTCCAGTTTTTTCCTTATTCCCATAAAGACGGGCAGGAAAAACCTTCGTATTATTTAACACCATCACATCTTTCTCATCAAAGTAGTTGATAAGATCCTTAAATTGTTTGTGCTCAATAGTCTGTTCCTTTCGGTTGAGGACCATAAGACGGGATTCGTCACGGTTTTCTGCGGGACGTTCGGCTAGGAGCTCTTCTGGTAAGTCAAAATGGAAGTGTGATAGTTTCATTAAATAGCGTGTGTTTTGAGTTTAAGTGGTGTTTTAGGTTTACGCTTTCGCGAAAGCGTACTCACCTTCCCCCTCTTATTATTTACAAAGTTGCAAATATACAATCTCGCGATAGGCGTTGTCAAGTATTTTGGGCATTAATACGGCGTACATCACATATATTATGCTTTAGTCCACCTGAATTACCAAAAATATCTTCGGAAGAGTGGCCTAAACTTGCTCTGTCAAGAATCCAAGTTGCTCAAGATCACTCCAAAAATCTGGATAGGATTTTGAAACAACACCGGCATCTTCAATTTGTAACGGCACGAGCATTGCCAAAGGTGCAAAGGCCATCGCCATCCTATGGTCGTGGTAAGTCGCGATAGAAACACCAGATGTAAGCGGGGTAGTTTGAGCCTCTAAATGCAAACTATCGTTTGTAACTGTAATGTTGCCACCTAACTTTGATATTTCTTCACGTAGCGCCTCTAGCCTATCGGTTTCTTTGATTTTTAGGGTGTGAAGTCCCGTAAGATCGCAGGAAATACCGAGACCTAAACAAGTCACAGCAATGGTCTGGGCAATGTCTGGGCATTTAGATAAATCTAACCTAATCTGCTCTGGGAAATTAAAATCTTCAATTAAAGAAAGATTCAATTGATGCCCCGCAATTTTAGAATACACCCCTAATTGCGCGTAGATAGACTGAAGAACGGAGTCTCCCTGAAGACTATCTTTTTTATAACTGGAAATGGAAATAGTTGAATTTGATTGGTTTTGCTTTTGCGATTTATCTTGAGCTTGTCTCGCAGAGAGCGCGACGATACTAAAATAATAGGACGCACTACTCCAGTCTGACTCGACGACTATTTTCTTAGCCGGCAGTTTCTGTTTTAGCGATTGAATCGTAATTATTTGATTTTTAAATGAGCCCTGAATACCGACATCCAGAAGTAAAGCAAGCGTCATCTCGATATAGGGTATAGAGGTGATTTTTCCTTCCAAATGTATCTCAAGTCCTTCCGGTAAAGCTCCTCCAATGAGCATTAATGCAGAGATATACTGGCTACTCACATTTGCCTGCAGGCTTACCTTCTTTTCTTGGAGTAATTTTCCCTTAATGCGCAAAGGTGGGTAGCCCTCATTATTTACATACGAAATATCTGCTCCTAGAGTTTGGAGTGCCTCTACGAGTATTTTCATAGGGCGTTCCTGCATACGTTCGCTTCCCGTAAGTACGGTTTTTCTACCTTCTTGAATAGAGAAATATGCGGTAAGGAAACGCATCGCTGTACCTGCGTGATGAATATTCACCGTTTCTTGAGTGGATGCTAGTGCTTTTTGCATCACAGCAGCGTCATCACTATTAGAGACATTATCTATGGTAAGATTATCAAAAAGCGCTTGTAGAATGAGCAATCTATTAGATTCACTTTTTGAACCTGTGATTACAATTTCGGCTGGTGGCAACACAGTTTTATGAGAGACTTTTAATAACATAGCCTATTTTAATTTCTCATTATTATGATGCCTATCGTGGTCTCTTTTAGTCTTAATATCCAGTTTTTTGTCAAAAGCTTCTTGCAGATTTACTCCCGTTTGATTTGCAAGACACAATACCACGAACATCACATCTGCCAGCTCCTCGCCTAGATCTTTATCCTTATCGCTTTCCTTCTCGCTCTGTTCCCCGTAGCGACGGGCGATAATACGGGCGACCTCTCCTACTTCCTCAGTAAGTTGCGCCATATTTGTGAGCTCGTTAAAGTAACGTACGCCGTGATTTTTAATCCACTCATCTACGGCTTTCTGGGAATCTTGAATGTTCATAAAATAATTTAATCTTGAACCTTTGAAAGTACGATTTTCTCAGCTTCTTTTTCAATTATTATGTCATAGAATGATTTCAAGTCTCCATAGTAACTTGAACTTACTAGAAACTTATTAATTGTTCTTGTAATTGCAATTTGCAAATTTCCAAAATTTTCTGAAACTTGGTATTTATAACTACCAATACCTTCTGCTGTGTTCAAGGATATGGATTCTGGCAATGAGTTTACTTTATAACCGTCAGGGATTTTTATTTTGATTATGTAATTTTCTTCCTGAGGAAATTCAAAATCGATAGGTAGCAAGCGTGTATCTGCTTTTAGAAAGTTATGATCCATTGTAAGAAATAGTCCTGGGGTTACATACAATTTACTTTCCATATCCTCAATATCATCTTCTAAAATAACATCGTAGTTTATACCTAATGGTTTATAAATATCAGATAGTTCACTAAACTCTAAATTTTTTAAATTATCAATGGAGTGATGATCGGATAAAGCTTTATTTTGATCCTCTAATGTTCTGTTTGTAAGCTGATATCTAAATTTGTTAGCCCAATGACCCGAATACCTGCTTTTTACTTGAGCAACGACGTCAATTTCAGGGTTGATACTAGCGTTTATTATTACTTGGTGTATCGCTTTTTCTGGATCAAGCCCAATAGTTTCAGAAGTCCCATCCTCCTGGACTAATCGTCCATACCAATTTATTAATTCTGGACGTAATTGATTAGGAACTCCCATTTTATCAGTTCCATCCAAGAGAATTGTGTTGCCCCCAATATTTGCAGCGGCAATAACAAAGTCAAATCCAGATAGGGTCGGAAATAATGGAACGCCGTTGCTCTTAGTGCTTAAAAGTATGGGTGCAGAATCAATGTTTGCATATTTAAGCATACTGACCAACATCAAATTGATGTCTGCAACATTTCCAGATTGGTCATCGTAGGCTTTAGAAACTCCATTTTCGGCATAAGCTCCATATACACCATTCCAATTCATTCTATTTTTTACATATTCAAAAATTCGAATGGTTTTCTCCAAAGGGTTTGAAATATTAGAAATAAGATTATCGATGTCTTTTTCAAAAAATCGAGACTTTTCTAATTGACTCCCAAAATCTGAGGAAAAATAAATAGACTCTGCAACGCTCTCCCAATTTTTGGAATATCTTTTTATAGGCGAATTAGGTAAATTGACTTGAGCGAGTTCAAATTCTATTCCAAACCGATATGCTGAAATATTTGGAGCGAGGGGTTCGCTTCCTAAAGAAGCCACATTGTCCACATCAAGACGGTAAACATTTTCTGATAATTCTATAGCTTCATTAGATCTGTTTGTCACAGAACTGGGCAACCTACCTGACGTGCCCGCTCTATTTGTGCTAGTATAAGTATATTTAAGCGTCCTAGGGACTCTCTCTTGAGCAATATCATATTTCGTCCATCCGTAGATATAAGGCTTGTAAGAATGCCATTCTAAGGAATTGAATTGAAAATCTACTTTTTTGATAGGAATATTTTCCTGCAATGTATATTTCCCCATTTTTCCTATAAAGGGAGTGTTCAATATGTAACTTACTTCGATAACACTTCCTTCCTTTAAAGCAGGCATCGTAAATGTCTTTTCTTCTCTGTATTTGTTGATTTCTTTATCAAAAATGTCCTTATTTTTTAATTTTTCTTTTTCCACTTTCTTTCCCTCAAGATTATAAGTAAAAGCCTTCAAGCCTTCGACACTCTCCTTCAATCTTCCTGAATTTGAATATGGAATACTTATTGTTCCCCAATTATATCCGTCTCTGTTATAAATTTTAATTCGTTCGTGTACTTCTGTCCTTGCAACGAATCCGTTGTCTTGAGAGTAATTAAAGCTTGTGCGCATTCTTCTATACAAAATAGCCGCATTTGCATCATTCTCGAGAGGATGTTTATTTTCCATTAATTCCTCTTTAGAAACCTTTCCAAACCTATAATCTTGGGCTATTGAAAATTGGATCATAACCACTGAAATAAGTACTCCTAGTAATAGTTTATTCATAATATTTTACTTCTTTTTTCTTAAGATCATTTTTTGTTTATCCTGCCGTGCTACTCGCTTTAAAAAATTTCTAAAATCTTCATATTTTTCTTTAGGATATAAGCCGTCGTTTACAACAAGTTTTCTGAAATAATTGATTCCTTCCTCAACTCTTGTATAAGACAAATTGTAAGATCCAAAGTCTGTTACAATCTCAACATCCTCAGGCAATTCATCTAGAAAGTAATCTACTGGAAAAGCGATTGAAACCCTATCTGCATCTTCAAAACCCCTATCAATTTGAAAATCAAATTTTCTTTCTTTATATTTTTTAGGAATTGTAGTCATTCTGTTAAATGCATTTAATGGAACAAGCATCTCTTCTCCTGCAAATGACACATAGCGTTCTGCAGTAAAATTTACTTTTTCTGTAAGAACTACAGCATTCCTATCGTTTACAAAATCAATATCATGAAGAGACATATTATTAATATAATCCCAATGATTATAGTAAAATTCTTTTTTTTCTTCATCTGTTTTACTAGCAACAAAATATTTATTGTCGTATTGTACTCCTGAAGAAATGAGCCTTACAGAAGCCTCAATACTTCCATCATCCCTAATTCTATAAGAACCATCTATCTGCTGTCCATTATTTTTTGTTTGGTAAATATCGGTGTGAGCGAGTTGACCACCATCTTGTGTAATTTGAAGGACTTCTCTATCGTCCGTAAAATCACCTAAAAATCCGAAGGGTAAATCTTGACTTGTGCATTCTAACCATATGTAGCGATCCTCTATTGGAATACTCAAAATCACGTGATTTCCCTGCATTGACACAAAATCCTCTTGTATATCTTTTTTTTCTTGTCCTGCATATAATATGGTATAATATGAAGATATATCAGCCACTTCTAGAAGTGCCTTCGTATAATTTGTCAGAGCTTTGCAATCTCCATAGCCTAATTTATCTACTTCCGAGGCTAGCATCGGTTTCCACCCTCCAATTCCTACTTGAACACTTATGTAGCGTGTCTTATCCTGTACATATTGATAAATCTTCCTTGCTCTTTCAACCTTATCATCAATTCCACTAACAAGGTTTATAATTTGTTGCTTTGTATTTTCGGGCAAATCTCGAGTATTTTCTAAGAGGTTTACATCCATCCACCGTCCAAAACTTTCCCAATCAGTACCAATTCCCGACACTCCGGCTAAGTAAAACTCATCAAGGCCGAACATAATTTGAGGTACTATTTTATCAAAAGAAGGGCCATAGGCTTCTGGTGTAATAGATGAATAATTTTCAGTAGAGATTGTCAATTTATAAGGTTCTTCACTAATCAAGATGGAATCTGTATCATTTAGCACCTTGTACTTCAAACCTAGGTCACCGTTATGATAAACAGTATAAACACTTCTCTCAGTACTCGAATTGAAACGTCTTGTAGGTTCCCAACTCGGAATAAAAGCTGTATTTTCAGACCTCGTAGTTGAACTAAAAACAACCGTATACGGATAAGAAATTGGTGTATAATTCATAAACAAAACACGTGAGTCCGAAAATAATGTACCATTAGAAATTGCACTTACATCATTAAAATCTCGCTTTTTTAACTTCTCTATCTCCTTACCACTAGAATTGAAAACAAGAGCCTCAATATCCTTAACCTTAGTTTCTTTATCGTAGTGAACATAAGCATCAATGTCGATATCTCCCTTATGATTGAGAACCGTCACAATTCTTTTTCGGTGAATCTCTAGGGTTTCTTGATTGAGAATTGTCACGACGGTACTGTCCAAACGGACAACACTATTTGAATTCTCTATTAATTCAGAGGAAATATTTCGAAAAGAATAATTTTGACCTGCCACACTTTGTAATAGTGTCAAGGTCATAAGAAATATTAAAAATCGCATTCAATTATGATTGGTGCGGCGAAAATAAATATTGTATTCTAGTTCGCAATGGCTCAGGCACGATTTAACGTATCAATAATGATAGTCACCGGCCCATCATTGAGTAGCTCCACCTTCATATCTGCCCCGAAGATACCAGAGGGAATGGATTTGTTACGCTTTCGCGAAAGCGTACTCAAAAATTCCTCATATAAAGGAATGGCAACATCGGGCTTTGCAGCGTTCAGGAAGCTGGGACGATTGCCTTTTTTAGTACTTGCGTGCAATGTAAACTGAGAAATCACAAGAATATCTCCATCTACATCCATCACCGAAAGATTCATTGCCCCCTCGTGATCACTAAAAATACGGAGGCCGATAAGTTTATTCGTAAGCCACTCGATATCCTCTGCGGAATCGTCATTTGAAATTCCCAGTAATACTAACAGACCTTGATCAATGGCTCCATTTACATTTCCATCTATAGTGACAGAGGCCTTAGAAACTCTTTGAATGACTGCTTTCATTATTGATCTTCTGGATAAACGTCCTTGCGGTAGTGTTCCTCTTCTCCACTTAACATCTGGAGGTAACTTTTGTAGCGTGACCAGTGCAATTCGTCATTGTCCAGTGCTTCCTTTACGGCGCAATGTGGCTCCTTATCGTGCAAGCAGTTATTGAATTTACATTGATCCTTGAGTGCAAAGAACTCTGGAAAATAATTGCCGATTTCGGCTGGCTCCATATCTACAATGCCAAAACCTTTGATACCTGGCGTGTCTATGATTCTTGCGTCAAAGTGCAGATCAAACATCTCTGCAAAGGTCGTAGTATGTTGCCCTTGCTTATGTTGCTCACTTATCTGCTTTGTTTTAATATCGAGCGATGGCTCAATGGCATTGACGAGCGTAGATTTACCCACTCCACTATGACCCGTAAACATTGAGGTTTTACCCAACATCATTTCTTTAACCTGATCAATATTTTTATTCTCAATCGCCGAAATCCCAATACACTCATACCCCACCTCTCTATACATCGCTGCGAGATATTTTATCTCTAACAACTCGTCTTCAGTATAAGTATCAATTTTATTAAAAAGTAAAACAGCTTTGATATGATACGCCTCTGCGGTAACCAGAAAACGGTCAATAAATGCGGTAAATGTAGGAGGATTATTAAGTGTGACTAGCAGAAAAACCAGATCTACATTGCTAGCAATAATATGTGTCTGTTTAGAAAGATTTACAGACTTGCGCACGATATAATTTTCACGATCGTGAATAGTAGTGATCACACCCGTTTCTACATCACTTTTTGTGTCAATATCAAAATCTACAACATCACCTACGGCAACGGGATTTGTGCTTTTTATGCCTTGAATACGAAACTTACCTTTTATTCTACACTCAAACCATTGTCCATCTTCCGCCTTAACGGTATACCAACTTCCAGTAGATTTGTAAACAGTTCCTGTCATAGTTTCTATTCTTCCACAAAAATAGAATCTTTAATGGATTATTAGTAGCTTTATTGAAACCAAAACCATTAATGAAATACTATATAGGTTACGATTTAGGAACTTCCTCCCTCAAAGTATCTTTGATAGATGCTGGTACTGGAATGAATATCGCAACTACACAAGAGCCCGCCACCGAAATGGAGTTTCAAACCCCGCAACCGGAATGGGCAGAGCAAGATCCAGAGTTGTGGTATAACAACCTGTGCATAGCCACTAAACGGCTCTTCAAGGAAAAGACTATTGTCCCTAAAGATATTAAGGGAATAGGTATCGCTTACCAAATGCACGGACTTGTAACTATAGACAAGAGTGGCAATATCGTACGACCAGCAATTATTTGGTGCGATAGTCGTGCGGTAGATATAGGGGATTCCGCTTTCGCGAAAATGGGCTCGACAAGATCCTTAAACTCTCTGTTGAATTCCCCTGCAAACCTCACAGCCTCAAAACTAAAATGGATAAAAGATAACGAACCTAAAAAATTTGCTCAAATTCATAAGATAATGCTCCCCGGCGATTATCTCGCTTACCGTCTTTCGGGAGAAACAACCACTACAAAATCTGGACTCTCCGAAGGGGTTTTCTGGGATTTTAAAAAAGACGAAGTTTCTACAATGCTTATGGAGCATTTTGGTTTTGAGGAAAATGTATTATCCTCGATCACTCCATCTTTAGGACATCAATGCACTGTAAACAAAGAAGGAGCAAGATCCTCTGGCCTCACCGAAAATACGCCTATCGTTTACAGAGCTGGCGACCAGCCCAACAATGCAATGGCTCTTAACGTTTTGGAACCTGGTGAAATTGCTGCCACCGGTGGGACCTCCGGCGTTCTCTATGCGGTGACCGACAGTATGGACACACAAGAGGGAACGCGCATTAATAACTTTGCTCACGTAAATCACTCCAGAGAAAAACCACGCATTGGGAAGCTACTTTGCCTCAACTCCGTTGGGATATTGTATCGCTGGCTTAAAGACAATTTTAAAGTAAGTGAAGATGGATATGAAGAAATGAATGAACTGACAGAAAAAGTGCCCGTAGGTTCAGATGGGTTAATCATACTTCCTTTCGGCAATGGAGCAGAGCGTATTTTCAATAATCAAAACATAGGTGCCCACATTTTAAACCTCAACCTTAACATCCATACTAGGGCGCATTTTTTCAGAGCAGCATTAGAAGGACTGGCTTTCTCCTACGCTTACGGAATGGAAATTCTCAAAAATGATGGAGTTAGCGCAAAAGTGATTCGGGCAGGGAATGACAACTTGTTTCGCGCAAGCGTACTTCCTACTACCCTAGCCACATTGCTCAAACAGCCTATAGAAATCTACGAAACAAATGGAGCAACGGGTGCGGCCCGATGTGCGGGTCTTGCAACGGGAGATTTCAAAACGCTCCAACAAATTATAGAAAAAGATAGGGTAGCAACTTTTTCTCCAGATCAAGAAGGTGCCACCTATCACGAAGCCTACTCCAAATGGAAAAATGCCCTAGAGGCAATTCAAAAACTAAAAACCAACATTTAATGGAAACTTATTTTAAAAACATCTCCAAAATCCAATTTGAGGGAAAGGAATCCGATAACCCTTTGGCTTTTAAATATTATAATCCCGAGCAAGTTGTCGCAGGAAAGACGATGCGCGAGCATTTTAAGTTTGCCATCGCATACTGGCATACCTTCTGCGGTCAGGGCGCAGATCCCTTTGGACCTGGCACGCAACAATTTGCTTGGGATAGACCATCAGATCCTTTGGACGCGGCGAGAGCTAAGGCAGATGCGGCTTTTGAGTTCATAAGCAAGATGGGATTTGACTATTATTGCTTTCACGATTTTGATCTTGTTGCTGAGGGAGATAGCTTTCGCGAAAGCGAAAAACGCCTACACACTATTGTAGATTATCATAAGCAAAAACAGAAGGACACGGGCATCAAACTCTTATGGGGAACTGCAAACTGCTTCTCCCACCCTCGCTATATGAATGGTGCGGCGACCAATCCTGATTTTAAAGTGGTGGCTCACGCCGCCGGCCAAGTTAAAAATGCACTTGACGCAACGATTGCTCTGAGTGGAGAGAACTATGTCTTTTGGGGAGGTCGAGAAGGATATATGAGCCTTCTCAATACAGATATGAAACGCGAGCTGGACCATATGGGAATGTTTCTCACCAAAGCCAGAGATTATGCGCGATCACAGGGTTTTAAGGGAACATTTTTTATAGAGCCGAAGCCTATGGAGCCTATGAAGCATCAGTATGATTTTGACGCTGCTACTGCAATAGGTTTTCTGCGAGAGTATGGACTTGATAAAGATTTTAAAATGAATGTGGAGGTAAACCACGCGACGCTTGCCAGCCATACCTTTGAGCACGAGCTTCAGGTGGCGGCAAATGCTGGAATGCTGGGAAGCATAGATGCAAACCGCGGTGATTACCAGAATGGCTGGGATACGGATCAATTTCCGAATAATATTGGGGAAGTGACTCAGGCGATGCTCGTCATCTTACAATCTGGAGGATTGCAGGGTGGTGGCGTGAACTTTGACGCAAAAATCCGCCGAAATTCTACAGATCTTGAAGATATATTTTATGCGCATATAGGCGGTGCAGATGTTTTTGCAAGAGCACTATTAATTGCAGATAAAATCATTTCTACTTCAAATTACACAAAGATGAGAGAAGAGCGTTACTCTTCCTTTGACAGCGGAGATGGAAAGGCTTTTGAAAACGGAAACCTCAGCCTCGAAGAACTTTATAAAATAGCTAATGGTCAAGGTGCAATTGATCGAAAAAGTGGAAAGCAAGAACTATTTGAGAATATTATGAATCAATATATCTAGAGGAACTTGAAATCGAAACAGAAAATCGAAATTGAAGTTGAATAGCAGTGCGTGGATATTTTAATTTGGTGCGCGATTGCATCGCGTTCCCACTTGTAGCGTGCATTTGAAATGCACAACTTAAGCAGATACGCCTTACAAAGGCGCACCAGATGAAATTTGTACAAAAAAAGGTCAAAGACTCGTAAACCGTCTTTGACCTTTTTTAATGTTAACTAAGTGCTTTTATGCCTCCTCCATCTTTGCCACTTTCTTCTGGTGGTTTATTGATTCTTGGTGTACTGCTTTGAAAACTCTAAGGATAAATTCTTCACTCAGGTTGTTCTGCTCACCCTCGAGAATCATTTTACCTAAAATCTCATTCCATCGTTTTGTCTGGAGGATTGCCACATTATTATCGGCTTTTAATGCTCCTATCTGGTCTGAAATCTTCATACGTTTCCCCAGATTTTCAATCAGTTGATGATCTACAACATCTATTTGAGTTCGGAGGGTGTTGAGCTTATTATTGTAAGCAGCATCGTTTCCTTCTTCCTTTCTAATCTTAAGATCAACCATCATCTGCACGAGTGTAGACGGGGTAATTTGCTGCGCCGCATCACTCCATGCGTTATCTGGATCGTAATGTGTCTCCACCATGATACCATCATAATTAAGATCGAGACCTGTCTGGCAAAGGTCAAATATAATATCACGACGCCCAGCAATGTGCGACGGATCTAATATCAAAGGTAAATCTGGAAATTTAGCTTGTAAATCGATAGCAATTTGCCATTCTGGATTATTTCTATATCTCGTTTTCTCGTATGTAGAGAATCCTCTATGGATTACTCCTAGATTTTTAATATCCTGAGTATAAAAACGCTCTACTGCTCCTAGCCAGAGTGCTAGATCTGGATTTACTGGATTTTTTATAAGTACAGGTTTATCCGTACCCTTGAGTGCCTCTGCAATTTCTTGAACTATAAATGGAGATACCGTAGTTCGCGCACCTATCCATAGAATATCAACATCATGTTTTAAGGCTAGGTCTACGTGATTTGCATTTGCCACTTCAGTAGTGATTTGCATTCCTGTTTCTTCCTTTGCTTTTTGAAGCCACTTTAACCCAAGAGCGCCTACTCCTTCAAAGTTTCCAGGACGCGTTCTAGGTTTCCAGATTCCAGCACGTAATACGGTTGCATCCGTATCCTTTAGTTCGTGAGCAATTTTTAAAACCTGTGCCTCTGTCTCTGCACTACAAGGTCCTGCGATTACAAGCGGATGATCTAATCCGTAAGCATCTAACCAGTTTCTTAATTCTTTCTTGTTTTCCATAATCCTGCAAATTTAGGCCCTAAGAGCCATTTTAATAATTATTCTAGTCCTTTTAATATTTCTTTAATATGATTCGTTTGTTCCATCTCTGTATAGACACCTTCAAAATTATCCTCTTGCATCAGTTGTTTGAAATGGGTTAAGTTCTCAATGTATTCCTCGAGCGTTTCAAGAATATTTTCCTTGTTCTGCTTAAAAATAGATGTCCATGTTGTAGGGTTACTCTTTGCAAGTCTTACAGTAGATGCAAATCCACTACCCGCCATATCAAAAATATCACGCTCATTCTTCTCCTTCTCAATAACTGTTTTACCAAGCATAAAGGAACTTATGTGTGATAAGTGTGACATATATGCAATATGCTTATCGTGAGCCACAGGATCCATATAGCGTATACGCATTCCGATACTCTTAAAAAGCTCTAATGCTTTTTCTTGGAGCTTGAATGTTGTTTTTTCCACTTCGCAAATGATATTTGTCTTTCCCGCATACAACCCTTTAATTGCCGCACCTGGTCCAGAAAACTCTGTTCCTGCAATAGGGTGACAGGCTAGAAAGTTTCTTCTGTTAGGATGCGTGGCAACGCTCTCACATATTGCTTTTTTTGTCGAGCCCATATCGATAACTAACGTATCCTTACCTATATGATCTAATACCTCTGGAAGAATGGTCGTTGCAATATCTACGGGAACTGCCACCACTACAAGGTCAGCATCTTTAAGATCTGACAACGAACTTTGAGCATCAATAATTCCTAACGCTACGGCTTGAGTAATGTGTTCTGGATTTGCATCGATCCCGTATATGTTCATCTTCGGATTTACAACTCGGAGGTCCCGAGCAAACGAGCCTCCTATTAATCCTATTCCTATGATGTGTATGTTTTTCATCTATTTTCCGCGAAGTCGGAAATCTCTTCCCGCAATTCGGCTTTTTGTTTTAGGTAGTTTCGATACAATTTTTATGAAGTGCGTTGCACTTTATAAAAATCACTCAACCACCTTTGATTGTGCTACTTAATTATTCATTTTCAAATCATCCCATCTACTCATCGTCTAATCTTCTAATCGCTTCCTCAATCTCTTCTTCTTCCACACATAAACTAAATCGAATATATCCTTCTCCCTGACTCCCAAAAATTGTTCCTGGGGTGATGAAGATATATTTCTCGAGAAGCACCTTATCTATGAAATCTTCGGCATCAATTCCCGCGGGTAGCTTTGCCCAAACAAACATTCCTACAGCACTTTTATCAAAGGTGCAGTTCAGGGTTTCGGCGAGTTTATAAATAGCTTCTCTGCGACGATTGTATATTTTATTGATATGTTCAAACCAATCTATTCCTAATCCCAATGCCGCAATGGCTCCTTTTTGTATACCGTAGAACATCCCGCTGTCCATATTGGACTTTACTTTGAGAATATGATTTATATTTTCTGCACTTCCCAGCACCATTCCTACACGCCAGCCCGCCATATTGAAGGTTTTACTCAAGCTATTGAGTTCGAGTGCTACTTCTTTGGCTCCGTCTATATCTAAAATAGAACGTGGCTCTTCATTAAGGATAAAGCTATAAGGGTTATCGTTTATTACTAGTATGGATTGCGCTTTCGCGAAAGATATCAAATCCTCAAACAATCCCTTTACTGCAGTTGCTCCCGTGGGCATATGAGGATAGTTTACCCACATAATTTTTACATCACTAAGATCCTGTTGAGCAAGCGCTTTTAAATCTGGCATCCACGCATTGCTCGCATCGAGATCGTAGGTAACGGGAATGGCCTCTACAAGTTTTGTTACAGCACTATATGTGGGATAACCAGGATTAGGAATCAAGACTTTATCACCAGGGTTTAGAAACGCCATACTGATGTGCATAATCCCTTCTTTAGAACCCATAAGCGGGAGAATTTCGGTGGCAGGGTCTGTACTTACGTTATATTGTTTTTTATAAAATGCTGCTATTGCTTCCCGTAATGCTGGAATACCCGTGTAACTCTGATATTGATGTGCTACTTTATCCTGCATTCCTTGTAACAAGGCCGTAGTCACCGCTGGTGGTGCTGGCAAATCTGGGCTTCCTATTCCCATATTTATTACAGGGTGTCCGTCTGCCACGAGGGCACGTACTTCTTTGAGTTTTCTCGAGAAGTAGTATTCCTTTGTTTCGGCGAGGCGATGTGCTGGTTTAATACTCATTTTGTGTTTTTATATTCTCCTAGTACTTTAAAGTCTTTGGCTAGGATGTGCATCACTTTTTTTGCCTTTGCATAGTCTTTATAGTTGTCAAAGGTGACGTCTATAAAAAAAGCGTATTCCCAAGGCCTTTGTATAATGGGCATTGATTGAATTTTTGTAAGATTGAGTTTACAATCGCTCAAGACGTTTAATACTGCGGCTAGGCTCCCGCGATTGTGATCTGTGGTGATGCGTAGGGATGCTTTGGTCGCCTCGGTATGTTCTACTTTTCCGTTTGTATTCAGAATAAAAAAGCGGGTCGCGTTATCCTTAATTGTTTGGATAGAAGATGCGAGAATTTCCAGTTCATAAATTTGCGCAGCGGCCTCGCTGGCTATCGCGGCAATGCCTTCGAGTTGGTTTTCCTGGATTCGTCTAGCAACATCTGCGGTGTCTATATCCTCCACTAATTTTATTTGCGGATAATCTTTAAAAAATTCGCGACATTGCAAAATCGCCATAGGATGTGACCACACCTCTTTAATATCTTTTATAGACTGCCCTTCCAGCGCCATTAAATTATGCTGGATAGATAGATAAAATTCCCCTTCGATATTAACGTCATACTGATCTAGCAAGGCATAATTAGATAATATGGCTCCCGCAATAGAATTTTCTATCGCCATCACGGCGTCCGTGCTTTTGCCACTAAGAAGCGCATCTATTAGTATAGGAAAGGAAGCACACTCTGTCACGGTGACATCTGGAGTAAAAAACTCCTGAGCTACCTTGTGGTGAAATGATCCTTTTATTCCTTGTATCGCTATTTTCATAGGCATAAAAAAAGTCCTGATGGTGAATCAGGACTAATACGTTTGAGTGTTTTTACATTTACACTATAACAGTCCTGCTTGCTTCTTATAAAAGAAGAAAGTAAAAAAGCTGTTCCAGTAATAAATGTTCTTAGTCATTATGAAATGTTTTGAATTGCTAATGTAGAAAAAATCTTGTGGGTGACCATTCCAGAAAATCACTTTTATCATATTTTCAATTAAAAGGAGAAATATTGAGATTACGCTTTCGCGAAAGCGTAAAAACACACTTTTCCCTGCTACCGAACGTTAGTTATAAATCGTACATCTTTCTTTAAATTTGTTGCAAACCGAATCTTATGTCCATCACCGTTTCTGAAATTTCTAAAACCTACGGCACCCAAAAAGCACTAGACGCTGTTTCCTTTACATTAAACAAAGGAGAGATTGTGGGTTTTCTTGGCCCCAACGGGGCTGGAAAGAGTACGATGATGAAAATTCTCACCACCTACCTTTCTCCGTCTCAAGGAACGGCGATGGTAAATGGGTTTAGCACTCATAATGACGTACAGGCGGTGCGTAAAGCCGTGGGATATCTTCCGGAACACAATCCGCTGTACTTAGAAATGTATGTTCGGGAATATTTACAATTTAATGCAGACATGTATAAGGTATTAAAAAATAGAATTCAAGAAGTCATAGATCTAACGAGACTTGCCCCTGAAGCTCATAAAAAAATAAGCCAACTCTCTAAAGGCTACCGCCAGCGTGTGGGACTCGCAACGGCACTCTTGCACGACCCAGAAGTGTTGATTCTGGATGAACCTACCACCGGCCTGGACCCGAACCAATTACTGGAAGTGCGCAACCTGATTAAAAATATAGGAAAGGAAAAAACCATATTAATGAGCACCCACATTATGCAAGAGGTAGAAGCGATATGCGACCGAGTCATCATTATAAACAAAGGTCACATCGTTGCAGACAAGAAAATGAGCGAGCTACGCGACGGGCAGGAGCAAACAGTCATCGTAGAGTTTGATTATCGTGTGGAGGAAGTAGCTCTGAGTAAACTGGACAAGGTAAAATCTGCAAAAAATACGAGTGGTTTCATTTATGAAATCACCTTTGCCACAAAGGAGGATATGCGTGCTAAAGTCTTTGACTTTGCCCACGACAATGAACTCAAGATTTTACAGCTTAATCAGAAAAATGCGAGTCTGGAAGGTTTGTTTGCGGAGTTGACTGCAAATTAATATTTTGAGGTGTTATATTAAAAACAAAAATGTATCTTTGCGCGCTGATAGACATACTATCATATACATGAATCTCATTAAAACAATATTGGAATGTATTTAACAAAAGAGCAAAAACAAGAGCTTTTTGCAAAACACGGAAAAGGAAAGAACGATACAGGATCGGCCGAAGGTCAGATAGCATTGTTCACACAACGCATCTCACACCTGAGTGCTCACCTCAAGAACAATCGTAAAGATTACGTTACAGAGCGTTCACTAGTAATGCTAGTAGGTAAGCGTCGTGCTTTACTTGATTACTTAATCAAGAAAGACATCTTACGTTACAGAGCTATTATTAAGGAGCTAGGTATCCGTAAATAAATTATTAAAATGGGAGCCGTATGGCTCCCATTTTCTTTTGTCTATTCCCACGAAGGTGGGAATCCCACTCAAGAGTAAGCGACAAAATTGTGATATTCTTGATATTTTTTTTGAAATACTGATGTTCTTAATTACGCTTTTGCTAAAATATATTTAGAACGGATTAAAAACTGTAGATACTTAAAATTTCTTATTATCAATGATGATTAGAACTTTGGAATAGAAACAGTTTTTTGCCGCAAGGCAAAATAACATCTCCGCCTTCGACTACGCTCAGGCATCGAGAGTTATATAGGATTAACATACAAGTTTGGCGGCCGAGCCTAGTCGAGGTCAGACAAAGAAAGCTTAAACAGCTAGTTTTTCATTGGTGTCCGATTCTGGGAAGTAACTACCCCTTAATCACCCGTACTTTTTAAAAAGTACATCAACTACAACTACAACACAACGACACAAGTGAATGCCCACGAAGGGTGTTCGATGAATTAACATTTTTTGCGAAAGCGGGATTATAACTATTATGATTCTTCTTAAGCAAGGAGATTCCCGTCTTCACGGGAAAGACAAAAACATTTATTTTATGATGCCAAAAGTTTACAAAGAGGTCATCGACCTTGGCGATGGTAGAGAAATCTCTATCGAAACAGGAAAACTTGCAAAGCAAGCACACGGATCTGTAGTTGTACAGTCTGGAAAGTGTATGCTACTTTGTACAGTAGTTTCTAACTATGAACAAAAAGACTTACCCTTTTTACCGCTCACGGTAGATTACCGTGAGAAGTTTGCAGCAGCAGGTCGTTACCCTGGTGGTTTCTTTAAAAGAGAAGCGCGCCCGTCTGACGGTGAGGTACTGACGATGCGTCTTGTGGATCGTGTATTACGCCCATTGTTCCCAAAAAATTACAGCGCAGAGACGCAGGTAATGATCCAATTAATGTCTCACGATGATGATGTTATGCCAGATGCAATGGCAGGTCTTGCTGCATCTGCGGCTATACAGTTATCAGATTTCCCTTTTGAGTGTGCAATCTCAGAAGCGAGAGTAGGACGTGTAAACGGTGAGTTTATAATCAACCCTACAAGAGCACAGCTTGCAGAGTCTGACATCGATATGATTATAGGAGCCTCTGCAGACTCTGTGATGATGGTAGAAGGTGAGATGGACGAGATTTCTGAAGAAGAAATGGTAGAGGCTATCAAATTTGCTCACGAAGCTATTAAAGTACAGATAGACGCGCAACACCGTCTTGCAGACGCTTTTGGAAGAAAAGAAGTACGTGAGTACGAAGAGCCAGTAGATAATGAGGAGCTTGTAAAAAAAGTGCACGATATGGCTTATGATAAGGTGTATGCTGTTGCAAAAGCTGGATCATCTAAGCACGAGCGTAGTGCTGCATTTGCGGCTATTAAAGAAGAAGTAAAAGCTTCTTTTACAGAAGAAGAGCTGGAAGAATTTGGCGATTTAGTTTCTGATTACTACCGTAAGGCTGAGAAAGCTGCGGTACGTGACCTTACTGTAAATGAAGGCTTACGTCTGGACGGTCGTAAGACTGACGAGGTACGTGACATCTGGTGTGAGATAGATTATTTACCATCTGTGCACGGATCTGCAATTTTCTCACGTGGGGAGACTCAAGCACTAGCTACGGTAACTCTAGGAACATCTAGAGATGCAAATCAAATAGATATGCCATCTCACGAAGGTGAAGAGCGTTTTTACTTACACTATAACTTCCCTCCTTTTTGTACAGGAGAAGCAAGACCCATCCGTGGGACTTCACGTCGTGAGGTAGGTCACGGTAATCTTGCACAGCGTGGTCTTAAAGGAATGGTACCAGATGATTGCCCATACACAGTACGTGTAGTTTCTGAAGTACTAGAGTCTAACGGTTCTTCTTCTATGGCAACAGTTTGTGCTGGAACCATGGCGATGATGGATGCTGGTATACAAATGATTAAGCCAGTTTCTGGTATTGCGATGGGACTTATTTCTGACGGTAACACTGGAAAGTATGCAGTACTTTCTGATATCTTAGGAGATGAAGATCACTTAGGAGATATGGACTTTAAAGTAACTGGAACGGCAGACGGTATTACCGCCTGTCAGATGGATATTAAAGTAAAAGGTCTTTCTTATGAGATTCTCGTTGCTGCATTAAAGCAAGCAAGAGATGGTCGTTTACACATCCTGACTAAGCTTACGGATACCATCGCCACTCCAAGGGCAGATGTAAAAGAATATGCTCCAAAAATGGTTTCTGTACGTATTGCAAATGAGTACATAGGTGCATTAATAGGACCTGGCGGAAAAGTGATACAAGAGCTCCAAAAAGAAACTGGAACCACTATCGTTATAAACGAGGATCCAGTAACTGAAGAAGGTGTTGTAGAAATTTTAGGAACAGGACAAGCAGGAATAGACGCAGTACTTGCAAAAATAGACTCTATTACCTTTAAACCAGTTGTAGGAGACACCTATAAGGTTAAGGTCATTAAGATGCTTGATTTTGGTGCGGTGGTCGAATATCTGGACGCTCCAGGAAATGAAGTATTACTACACGTATCTGAGCTTGCTTGGGAACGCACAGAAAATGCTTCTGACGTACTTTCTATGGGTGAGGAACTTGAGGTAAAATACTTCGGTATAGACAAGCGTACTCGCAAAGAGAAAGTATCTCGTAAGGCGCTTATGGAAAAGCCAGAAGGCTATAAAGCTCCTGCTCCTAGAGAGCGCAGCAATGATCGTGGTGGTCGTGATAATCGTGGCGGAGGTCGCGATAACAGACGTGATGATCGTAAGAGAGATTAAAACTTTCCTGATGTAGATCAGGATCTTTTTAAGATTTGAGATGATAAATGTGAGCTTTTAAAAGCTTGCTCTTAGATATCCTGAGAATCGGCTATCCTTTATTGGGTAGCCGATTTTTTTGTGTTTCGCTTTCGCGAAAATGTTAGCTAAAAGATAAATAATAAGAATATTTCACCTTACGGTTTAGTCCATACGTATACAACAACGACTCAAAAAAGGGCACAGATGTACGCTATATACAAGAGCTATTAGGTCACGGTAGACCAGAAACTACTATGATATATACCCAAGTGACAAATAAAGATTTACAACAGATAAGAAGCCCTTTAGACAATGGACTTAATGGGTTATCTTTACGAGATAACGATAACAATTCTTATAAGATAACCTGAGTATATTCCAGTATATCGATAATAAAAATTGTTAGATAACGAGTTAGCATCCATTAGACCAAAATTGAAAATATGAGTTTAGATTTAAATGTTTATGTAAAAAAAATTGATGATTCTATTATTCCTAAATGGATTGAAAGAATGAATCAATTTGATATGGAATGTGAAATACATCCTGACTTTTCATTTAATGACCATAGTGGATTTTTACCTTTTAAAATTCGACTTAATAATCCAAAAAATGAGGAATTAAAGGACAAGGAATTCATTTCGGACTTTGAATTTTACAAAGATGAATTTGATTTACAAAAAGAACTTGAATCTCTTCAGCCTAAAAAGTCATTCTTCCAAAGGTTGATGAATAAATCAAATAAAAAAGTGGAATACGCAAACACTGAAATTGACTCAAAACTCGCCGATTGTAAATTCGTTCTGACTTTTAATTGGGGTTCGCATAATTCTCTTGAATTAAGAATGTCTTCTCTTTCTTCAGCTATAATGTAGACTTCCCCATAAATGTAGACTTCCCCATAAATAGGACAGTTACTAATTCGAATTTACTAACTTTAAATTCAAACTGTCATTATGAAAAGCAGCAAATTTAGTGAGAGTCAGATTATCAAAGCTCTCAAAGAAAATGAACA
>NZ_REFV01000014.1 GCF_003688895.1 Dokdonia sinensis | reverse complement strand
ATGCAATCCAAATTTATAACAATCAGAGACCGCACTTATCCAATCACCTGCTAACACCACAGCAAATGCATCAACAAAACAAACTAAGTAGAAAACAGTACAAATCAAAAAAGCTTAACGATGCTAGCATCGTTAAGCTTTAAATATTAATTTTAATCCTTTAATAATCTGTATCGGTTATTTAGGACTAGACACTTATCCATCAATCATTATCTTTGACTATGATGAATTACGTTCGATTTTTAATCGGTTTATTGGTCTTTGTTCTGCAAGGGTGGACAGTACAAGCTCAAGGTGATATTTCAGAAGAGCAAATTCTTGTTGTAGATTCTCTGTATAGGGAAGATCAAGTGTATATAGGTTTAGGATTAGATCTGCTTACAAACAAGCCTGAAGGTATCTCTCAAAATGGATTTAGTGGTCACTTTAGCGTAGGATTTATCAGAGATATGCCTTTCAATAAAAGGCGCAATAAGAGCATTGGTGTTGGTTTGGGTTTGGGGGTAGATGTTTATAATCAGAACTTATTTATCGGAGAGGAATCAGATGATACTACCTCAATATATGCTATTGTTCCAGACAATATTGGACAGGTTAAGAATAGGTTCTCGTATTATTCAGTTCAAATGCCTATCCAGTATCGATGGCGTACGTCTAGCGCTACTGATTATACATTCTGGCGTATTTACACGGGCATACAGTTAGAGTATATATATCATTTTAAATCAACGTTTGAACAAAGCGGTAATACCGTAAATCAAACGAAAATTCCGGAACTCAATAAGATTCAATATGGTCTTACTTTTGCTTTTGGATATAGTGCATTCAATCTTAAGGTCTACTACGGACTCAATTCACTTTTTAATGAAGATGCAATCCTGACTAACGGAAATAAAGTCGATTTGCAAGTACTTAGATTAGGCCTACAGTTTTATTTTTTATAACCAATATGGGAAAGCTAAGAACTGTGGCACCGCTCCTACTATCGTTCCAACAACAAGTTCAACGGGAGTATGCGCTTTTGCTTCTAACCTAGAAGTAGCAGTAGCTCCACAAGCAAGAACAAGGAGGGAAATGAGCCATAGCATATTTGAATTAAAGTGAATGCTTAGTCCAAGTACAAAAAAAAGTACACCACAAATTCCTATCATATGAAGACTCGCCTTAAACTGAAAAAGCACTAAAACAAGTGCAGCGAGGGTTGATCCTAATACTCCTACAAAAAAGAAATGGAGCTCAGGTAGTTCATATCCCTTAAAAACAATATAGATGATAAGTAAAGTAAAAAGCCCTTGAAATAGTAGAGGGAATTTGCGTTCCTTCACATCTTTTAAATGAATCTCAGTTACCAAATTTAAATTTTTGAACATATAGAAGCTCAAAATCGGAATGATAACCGTCATAATGGTGGTCGCAAAAAATTTTGCATACCAGAATTCTGGATTCATAAATCTGGGCGTCGTAACGTAATATATGATCACCGCAATAAGCGGCATCCATAGCGGGTGGAAAATATATGAGAATGATTTGATAAGCCAGCGCATTAAATCTCTTTTCTGAGTCTCGCGACGGGAAGATCTAGTTGTTCTCTGTACTTTGCAACTGTTCTTCGAGCAATGGGATACCCTTTTTCTTTAAGAATACCAGCGAGCTTATCATCAGTAAGGGGCTTGCGTTTATTCTCTTCTTTAATAACAGTTTCTAGAATTTTTTTAATCTCACGAGTAGATACTTCTTCACCCTTGTCATTAGTCATACTCTCGCTAAAAAAGACTTTAATCAACTTTGTTCCGTAAGGCGTGTCTACATATTTACTGTTTGCTACACGGGATACTGTAGAGACATCCATATGAATTTCTTCTGCTATGTCTTTCAGTATCATAGGGCGTAAATTACGCTCATCACCCGTAAGGAAATATTCTTTTTGGTAGTGCATAATAGAGCTCATCGTAACAAATAGTGTCTGTTGTCGCTGGCGTATGGCATCTATAAACCATTTAGCAGCATCTAACTTTTGTTTGATAAACATCACAGCGTCTTTTTGCGCTTTAGTTTTCTCTTTGGAGGCTTTATAGCCCTTAAGCATATTATTGTATTCTCGAGAAACGTGCAGTTCTGGTGCGTTGCGGCCATTAAGCGTGAGCTCTAGCTCACCATCTACAATGCGAATGGTAAAATCTGGTACAACGTGTTCCACTATTTTTGTATTGCCAGCGTAGGAACCGCCTGGCTTTGGATTGAGATGTTCTATTTCTTCTATGGCGGCTTTGAGCTCCTCCTCAGAAACATCAAATTTGGACATCAGTTTTTTGTAGTGCTTTTTGCTAAACTGGTCAAATGCTTTTTCGAGAATATCCATTGCGAGCGAGACCTCCTTTGTTCCCGCCTTACGATCAAGTTGAAGAATGAGACATTCCTCCAGACTACGCGCAGCTACGCCAGCTGGATCTAAGTCCTGAACCTTGAAAAGTATTTTTTCTACCTCCTCTTCGGTGGTGTAAACATTTTGTGTAAAAGCAAGATCATCTACGAGATCTACTAGAGCGCGTCGTAGGTAGCCACTCTCATCCAGGCTTCCTATGATAAACTCTGCAATTTCCCGTTGCTCGTCAGAGAGCCTGACCGTATTGAGCTGTTCCTTAAGGTGGGTATTAAATGTTTTTCCAGAGGCATATGGGATCTGGCGCTCCTCATCATCTGCACTATAATTATTTGCACTTAGTCTGTAATCTGGCGTCTCGTCATCGCTTAGGTAGTCATCTACATTGATCTCGGCCTCTATGGTTTCTCCACCATCATCGTAGTCGTCGCTGTTGTCAAACTCGTCAAATTCATCATTAGCCTCGTCCTTGCCGCTATCTAGCGCAGGATTTTCCTCCATCTCCTGCTTTACCTTTTGTTCAAAGGCTTGCGTGGGCAACTGGATAAGCTTCATAAGCTGTATCTGCTGCGGAGAAAGCTTTTGCGAAAGCTTAAAATTAAGTTGTTGTTTTAACATAAACCAAAAATAAGAAAAAGCCCTACACAAATAGAACAAAGTTTTGTTAAGCGGAAAAGGGGAATGGTCTTTTCTACGCTTTCGCGAAAGCGTACACCTATAAAATCAAAAATCCCAACGCCTTGAAAACATCGGGATTAGTGCGAATCTATAAGCAATGAATTATTGTTTTATAAAGCGAATATTCTTGCCATTGTTTAATTTGAGAACATAAATACCCGCCGAAAGTCTCTCTACGTTAACCACATCTCTAGAGTAACTTAGATTTCCTTGTCCGACTTTCTGACCCAGTACCGAGAATATTTCATAAGTCGAAGCATCTAGCGTAGACTGGTCAATGGTTATAAAGTTTTCCGTGGGATTAGGATAAACGACTACGGCGTGTAGCGTTTCTTCTGAAATGCTCAGATTTTGGTCAGAGCTTCTTACGTACGATAAGCCGCCTCCGGAAGTTCCACCTTGTCCATTACCAGATGACCAGGAAGTAAATGTAATGTCTACATAGATATCGTCTGTGATAAGGTGAACGACCATTTCTTGTCCGACGGCCTGCGGTGGCATATCTACAGCGTCATCCCACGGTAAAAATGTGAGCGTTTCTATTTCAGAGGTGTTTCCAAACGCCCACTCTGTATCAATGGGACTTAAAAAGTCTGTAGTGTCATATTCCTCTTCTTGAGCGATATTAAAAATTCCAAAACGGTCTGCCCTAGTGATCCAGACATTATCTGTCATTCTATCTTGATTCTGGGCCAGTGTCCAGTCTGCGAAGTTTTCCTTTTCAAAAGTCACATCAGGTCCTGTCCAAATTATTTGGCCGTGAGAGGCTAATACGGATAGTCCAAAAATAATCAATAAGGTTTTTTTCATAATATTAGGGTGTTACTTCAAATGTAAAGTTCGTGATTTCTTCTGTTGAAAAACCATTAAGCGACGTTTCTACCTCAAAGTCACAAGCGTTATTAGTTGGGAATCTTAATCTATAACTAGGGCTTACAAGAATTTCATATGTTCCAGTTCGTTCTAATGTTACTCGATAAATTAGCTCATAATCATTATTGTCTTCATTGTAAATTACATAAGCCCGTCCATTGTTTTCAAGACGGCCACTTTCTAATGTAATGGTATTTTCAGCAGTCAATTCAGTATGATCAAATCCTTCAATCCAAGACTCTATTGTACCTGTTTCATCAAATAAATCTACAGGGGTCGAGAAAAAATTATTGGCACTTGGCAGGGTAAGGGTAACTTCAATTATATCTCCTTGATTATATTCAGTATTTAGAGGAGTAATTTCTAGTAAACCTTCTACAGTTATAGGTCTACTATCATTCTGGTCATCGCTACACCCGTCATCGTCACTAAAGAGACTGCAAGAAGTAGTAGTTATAAGTATTATAAAAAAGTATTTAAAAAAAATATTCTTAGTACCCATAGCTTTCGAATAATAAGTTGATACGATTAGTTGAGGTTGGGGGGTTATTATTTATAGCTTCTTGTCTGAGATCAGAGCCAGATCGAACGTCAGATTCTAAGAGTTCTATCATTGGAGATAAGTCATTGTCAGGCGCAGCCCACACTCTATCTCTTAAATTTCCTAAATTCGCCCCTGTTACACCATTCCTTAAAATTAATCCATCATTAATAAGTTCATTTGCAACGCTTTGATCCTGATAGTGCCATAATAATCCATTTAAAAAGAAAGTGTCATTATCGTCTCTTGCAAGCGACATAGGTCGCGTGTACATTCTGAAATCATTCATATAAGCTTGCGGATTGATGAAAGCATTACCGTTCCATCCTTCATTAAACGGATCCCTACTTTCCATTGCTTTCCATTCAATGTAGGTCGCCCAACCTTCAGCTAAGGCAATAAATTCTCCTGCACTATCTGTTGGTGTCGTGCCCTCATGATATGGGTCACCGTGTGCAATTTGATTATTGATCTCCGACGAGAAAATTTGTGCGTATGCAAATGAACCAATTTTTCTAGCGTGGGTGTAATGTGCCGATTCGTGAAAAATCAATTGTTCAATTCGCCCTGTATTAACCTGACCGTTTACTTCTTTTCCTTGAAGATTTCCAAGTATCTGGTCGGGACGGAACCACGGAGGTACCATTCCTATATAAGCACTGGTAATGGTTCCCCATACTGCAAACTGCGAGTAACCAGTAAGAACTGAGTAATACGGTAATTGTGGGTACCTGTGAAGCATAGGCGTGGAAGAAGCATCACCATTTTTCCAAGCCCAGACTACAGAGCTTTGGTGTGGAAAACCTATGTTTGTTTCGTTAACAAAATCATTATAGGTCATTATACCATTATGTACGGTTCCCTTGTACCATAAATGTTCGTGATGTGGTTCGATGAGCTTAGTGCGATTGTTACTGCTCCTGCGTAGTGTCATTAAGTGATCAGAGACTTGAATCCCTAACATCTCATTTAAGGTACGTCTTACCGAAACCTCAGTTCCTCTCCATTTTGCTCGTACACGTACTTTGCCGCGATACCTTTTTGTGGCTGTAAAATTACCATCTTCATCTGTGTACGTATAACGCCACCATACACCACGTCCAGTAGAAATTTTTGCTCTTCTTAATGCCTCTTCATTCCCTGTTCTTGTATTTCTTATTGTGACACGACCCCTTGGAGTGAACTTAGGGGCTCTCATTGTCTCCCTACTTGTATTGTTAAGAAAGTAAGGTAAATCTCTTTCTAGTATTTCTGAACCATAATCCTCAATTATATCTTCTTGCCATCCCGCTTGAACTAGGGCAATTGTTTCAATTTCAATCTCTTCTAATGGGGGTTGATATAAATACTCTAAAATTGTGTAGGGTAAATTATCTGGAAAATTGAAATCTTCTGGTACAGTAGTGTAGATATCGTGATAAAGATCCTGCTCATCTTGAGGTTCTACAAAATAGTCTCCTTCATTTATTATAAGATAGTCTAAGGGATAATCTTGTAGTACGACATCTTTATTGTTAAGATCATTGTCTAAACTGTCAAGTATGATTAAATGATCTTCGGTTGTTGGAGAAAATTTAATGTAGAGATGAGTTGCAGGAATAATTTTCTGTTGGAATCTTGAATTTGGCACAACATTATTATAAAAATTAACCGCTGCCTGCATTCTTGTTACTGAATAGGGATTCAACAGTTGCTTACCCAATTGTATTGGAGTTTGTTCCAAAAAGTTTTCATCTGCTATTCCTGCAATTGTGGACTTTCCAGTATTAGACTGTTTAATGATATTTTCTACCTCATCATCAGAACAGCTTTGGAAAAAGAAGAGACTCATTATAGATAGACTTACGCTAATTAAGCGAAAGAGCGTTAGCCTTTTTAAATTTTTTGTTTTTTGTTTTTTGTTTTTTGTTTTTTGTTGTCATAATTACAGATTAAAGATAAACAATTAGATTTGTCGGTGTTGTCAAATGTAACGTATTGTTCGATAGCTCAATGTTATTAAATAGCCATGTAAGTGTAAATAGAATGATTTTGTAGAAATATAAAATTTTGTTTATAGTCTTTCACTTTCGCGAAAGCGGAACCCCAAACATTAAAACCAGAAGCCCTATTTTTACATAAAAATTGCACGTATGCTTTCTGTACCAGAATATTCGGCTCGATTTATAGATTATCTTTCCCAGAGATCGTTAAACAATGAACCAAAAAATCTCTATGAACCCATTAATTATATTTTGGACCTTGGCGGAAAGCGCTTGCGTCCAGTATTGACATTACTGGCGGCAGAACTATTTGATACGCCGCTAGAAAAAGCTCTTGATGCCGCTCTGGCCATTGAGATTTTTCATAACTTCTCGCTGGTTCACGATGATATTATGGATGACGCACCGCTAAGACGCGGTGAAGAAACTGTGCACGAGAAGTGGGACATAAATACCGCCATACTTTCTGGAGATGCGATGCTCATACTTGCTTATCAGTTGTTTGAAAACTATGAAGGAGATACCTTTAGAGAGCTTGCTCAATTGTTTTCAAAAACTGCTATCGAGGTGTGTGAAGGACAACAATATGATGTAGATTTTGAGACACGTGATGACGTTACTATTGCCGAGTACCTCAAGATGATAGAATATAAGACGGCAGTGCTTGTAGGTGCCGCTCTTAAAATGGGAGGTATCGTGGCTAATGCTTCTAAGGAATGTCAGGCAGCGCTCTATGATTTCGGGCGGGATCTTGGATTAGCATTTCAGCTGCAGGATGACTATCTAGACGCTTTTGGTGACCCAGAGACTTTTGGAAAACAAGTGGGTGGGGACATTATAGAGAACAAAAAGACCTTTTTGTATCTCATTGCTTTACAAAATGCAAACGATGATGATGCACGTCAACTAGAGCATCTGTTTTCTATTTCTCCCACGCATACCGAGGATAAGATTGCAACAGTAAAGCAACAGTTTATTGAGAGTGGAGCAGCTGCTGCAACGCAAGAAAAAATTGCTTTTTACACAGAAAAAGCCTTTGTGGCACTAGATACCCTGAAGATTTCTGAAGACAAGAAAAAGCTTTTAAAGGACTTTGGTAAAAGTCTTATGGAGCGCACGGTATAATCACTTAACGTATACTTGTGCAATCATAGAAGCTTTTCCCCAATTGTAATTTGCACCGCCAGCACTATACATATTAAATATGTAATTAAATGTTTTGTTAGAGGGTGCAGATTGCTCAACGTAGCCATATAGTGAGTAGGTAATTGTCCGGTCGTAATTTCTAGGAGAAAACGTTTCTGTATAAGTGTTTGAGATAGTCGTCATCTTTGCAATAACATTGCTTGAGGGTAAATTAGGTAAAGTCACTTTTCTGGAACCTGATGGTCTTTCGTTTCCATTCTTTTTAAAAGTTACTCCTAAATAGGTGCTTGGAGGGTCGTTGTACAGATCTGCTCCAGCAGGAACTGAGTAATTTACAATGACTTTGGCTCTTTTATTTGCAGGTATAGTGACCGTCGTGCCTAGATTAAGGTTTGTGTGAAAATTTTGATATCCTCTAGCATTAACGCGCTTGGGTGAGGAAGCTGTTTTGTCTATAATATCTGATAGAAAAAATATATTTCCACGCTGTAAGTTACCTTGATTATCAGAGGCCAGAAGGCTTATATTTTTACTTGTGCTTACCGGAAGGTCGCGCACGCGCATTTCACCATTTACATCTAAATCTTTTGTAGGGTCTGTTGTATTAATGCCTATTTGTGCGTAACTAGGAATGGAGATACTAGTGAAAATAATGAGCGCTAGGGGGTATAACGATTTCATAATTAAGGGTATAATGATTTGGGAAGAGCAAGATATGTAAAAGAAGAATTATTTTTATCGATAAAATGTAAGAATAATCCGATAAAGTGTGTTAAAATTTTATTTATCACTTGAATTAAACGATCGGATATGATGTAAAAGCCTGTAAATACAGGTGTTGGATTGTCAAATACTAACAATTGTTAGTATTAACACTAGCAAACTAAGTACAACATGAGAAAATACGTGTAGAAGTGATATATGGATTACGAGTTTAAAAATAAACTCTAACAAATGGTTGCCAAGCATCAGCATAAATGCTCTGACCGTCTTTAAAAAGGACATTGTAGCGTGCTCCAATAGTAACATTTCCAGTACGGAAACCAGCACCTAGAAAAAGAGAAGTGTTCCAGAAATTATCGTCTACATCGCCTTGAGCGGTTTCGATGGTTTGATTTACGCGAAGTTGCTCAAGCTCTGAAGAAAGTTGAATAAATTGAATAGGATTTACTAATACTATTGCACTACCACCATATAGTGTAGATCTGAAATTTTGGCTTTTTTGATAGGTAAAGTTGAGCCCCGGCCCAAATGCTACGTACTGGTTGGGTTGGTAAAGTGCGCTTGGAGCGACGGTGATTAAGGTATTATTATTCCCAAAAGATAGTCCGAGACCTCCACCAAAACGGACACTGTCCCAAAACTTATCCTGCGGCTGTGGTGCTTCTACTTGCGCTTTAGCCGAAAGACAACTTAAAAACATAAATAATATTAAAATACCAATATTTACAAACCTCCTTCTCATAGCACTACAGTCTTAATTCTATGTTATAAATATAGGGATTATATGTCCTAAAATGTTAATTATTGTATTTTTGCTCATCTAATGTCCCGACGACGTAGACACAATTAAAAAATGGATAGATTTTCATTTCTGAATGCCGCACACACAGCATACTTTGCTGAGTTATACGACCAATACTTAATTAATCCCGATAGTGTAGAGCCTAGCTGGCGTGCCTTTTTTCAAGGTTTTGATTTTGGAATGGCAGAGAGCCACGAAGAGATTGAAGTTGCTGGAGCACCAGTAACTGTTACTGATGATATGCTTAAGGAGTTTAGCGTAGTCCGTCTTATAGACGGTTATCGCACTCGCGGTCACCTATTTACAAAGACAAATCCAGTACGAGAGCGACGCAAATACTCACCATCGCTACATTTTGAAAATTTTGGACTGGAGGAGGGAGACCTGGACCTTGAGTTTGAAGCCGGTGCCATAATTGGGCTAGGAAAATCTAGCTTACGCGAAATAATAAAACACCTCGAAGCCATCTATTGCGATGCCATAGGTATCGAGTATATGTACGTTCGTAATCCAGAGGAAATTAAATGGATTCAGAACTGGCTTAATGTAAATGACAATCATCCATCCTTTAACGCCGAAGAGAAAAAGCATATTCTTAAAAAGCTCAACGAGGCAATTTCATTTGAGAGTTTCCTGCACTCAAAATACGTAGGGCAAAAACGCTTCTCTGTCGAAGGAGTAGACTCAATCATCCCAGGTTTAGATCACCTAATTGAAAAAGCCGCCGAAAAAGGAGTAAAGCAATTTGTAATGGGAATGGCCCACCGTGGTCGTCTCAATGTGCTGGCAAATATATTTGGTAAATCACCAGAAAAGATTTTTTCTGAGTTTGACGGTAAGGAGTATGCAGAAAATGAACTTTTTGATGGAGATGTAAAATATCATATGGGATGGACCAGCGTGCGTAAGAGCGACGGTGGTAAGGACATCCGTATGGATCTAGCACCTAATCCATCTCACCTAGAAACAGTAAATGCTGTAGTAGAAGGTATCTCTCGAGCTAAGTTGGACAATCAACTAGACGGAGATGAGAAAGCGATTTTACCTATTCTAGTACACGGAGATGCCGCCATTGCAGGTCAGGGCGTAGTTTATGAAGTAATCCAGATGGCACAGCTTGAAGGATACAGAGTAGGGGGAACCATTCACGTGGTTGCAAATAATCAAGTAGGATTTACAACAAACTATCTGGACGCACGATCATCTACCTATTGTACAGATATAGCAAAGGTTACCTTATCACCAGTACTGCACGTAAACGCAGATGACGTAGAGGCTGTTTGCCACGCATTTACATTTGCATTAGAATTCAGAATGCAGTTCGGTAGAGATGTTTTTATTGATATTCTAGGATATAGAAAATATGGACATAATGAGGGTGATGAGCCCCGTTTCACACAGCCTAAATTATATAAGGCCATTGCAAAGCATGATAGTCCAAGAGACATTTACGGAACTAAGCTGTACAATGAAGGGGTGATTAAAGAAGGACATATCAAGCAACTAGAGCTCGACTACAAGAACGAACTTGAAGAAGATCTCGAAGAGTCCCGCAAAAAAGAAAAAACAATTGTCACAGAGATTCTGGCAGACGATTGGGAAGGATATAAAATAGGAACGCAGGAAGAAATCCTCACAAAGATGGATACGACCTATGACCTAAAAAAAATGGATAAACTGGCTGAGGGGATCACAAAACTTCCTGCAGATGAGAAATTCATTAGAAAAATACAGCGTATTGTAGACGACCGTAACAAACGCTATTTTGAGACTAATAACCTCGATTGGGCAATGGGCGAGTTACTCGCTTACGCGACCTTAATGGAGGAAGGTTTTAACGTGCGTATGACGGGACAAGATGTAGAACGAGGTACGTTCTCCCACCGTCACGCAACGATTAAAACAGAAAACGATGCAGAGGAAATTAACCTCCACAATCGTTTAGGCGTAGATGGAAAAATGTATATCTACAACTCATTACTTTCTGAGTATGGAGTAGTTGGGTTTGATTACGGGTATGCAATGGCAACGCCTAAGACGCTTACCATCTGGGAAGCTCAGTTTGGAGATTTTTCTAACGGAGCCCAGATAATGGTAGATCAATACATCTCTGCCGCAGAGTCTAAGTGGAAAACTCAAAACGGGCTGGTAATGTTATTGCCTCACGGTTACGAGGGACAAGGTTCTGAACACTCTAGCGCTCGTATGGAGCGCTATTTACAGATGTGTTCTAGAGAGAATATGATTATGGCAGATGTTACCACACCCGCAAACTTTTTTCACCTGCTACGTCGCCAGATGAAGTGGAATTTCAGAAAACCTCTCGTTGTTTTTACACCTAAGAGTTTACTCCGTCATCCTAAAGTAATTTCTACTAAAGAGGAACTTGCAAATGGAAGCTTCCAAGAAGTTATAGACGATCCAGCGGTAGATAAGAAAAAAGTGAAATCACTCGTATTCTGTACAGGTAAATTTTACTACGACCTTATTGAAACGAGGGAAGAAAAAGAAAGAGATGATATCGCATTTGTGCGTATCGAGCAGTTATTCCCATTACCGGTAGACCAATTAGAGCAAATTATTAAGACCTATCCTAACGCAACAGACCACGTTTGGGCACAAGAAGAACCTAAAAATATGGGAGCTTGGGCACATTTACTGTTACATTGGGACACCAGACCTTTACGTATGGCATCACGCCGTATGTACAGTTCGCCGGCGGCAGGAAGTAGTACACGTTCTAAAGCAAGGCATAAAAGAGTGATAGAAGAGGTGTTTAATACGCCAGATAAGAAATAGATTGAAATTGAGTTCGCTTTCGCGAAATTTATACTGAGCGGAGTCGAAGTATCGGAATAAAAACAAATCATAATAACAATAACATTATGTTAGAAATGAAAGTCCCTTCACCGGGAGAATCCATCACAGAAGTAGAAATCGCACAATGGCTCGTAGAGGACGGCGATTATGTAGAAAAGGATCAGGCCATTGCCGAAGTTGATAGTGATAAAGCAACCCTAGAGCTTCCAGCCGAAGCTTCGGGAATTATTACTCTAAAAGCCGAGGAAGGTGATGCTGTTGCCGTAGGAGCCGTAGTATGTCTTATCGATACCGATGCAGAAAAACCTGGAGGAGGAGACAAGTCTACAGAGACTTACGAGAACCCAGGCGATGAGAAGGGTGGCGGGAATGCTGGTCCAGAGCTAGACAAGCAACGTAACGAGATTCCAAATACAGAGAAGAAAGCAGAGCCATTGGAGAATAAAACCTATGCATCTGGCGCTACAAGCCCAGCCGCTAGGAAGGTCCTTGCTGAAAAGGATATCGATCCAAAAACGGTAAAAGGTACAGGTCGTGACGGTCGTATTACTAAGGATGATGCTGTAAATGCAAAACCGTCTATGGGAACTCCAGGAGGAGGAACTCGCGGCGAGTCGCGCACAAAGCTATCAATGTTGCGTCGTAAGGTAGCAGAGCGTCTTGTAGAGGCAAAGAATACTACAGCAATGCTTACCACATTTAATGAGGTAAATATGCAAGCTATATTTGACCTTCGTGCAGAGTATAAAGAAGACTTTAAAGCAAAGCACGGAGTAAGTCTTGGATTTATGTCATTCTTTACCCTAGCAGTAGTACGCGCCTTGGAAATGTACCCAGCTGTAAATAGTATGATAGATGGTAAGGAAATGCTAACTTTTGACTATAAAGATATTTCAATTGCTGTTTCTGGACCTAAAGGTTTAATGGTTCCAGTAATGCGCAATGCAGAAAACCTCTCTTTCCGAGGTGTGGAGAGTGAAGTAAAACGTCTTGCCATAAAAGCGCGCGACGGAAAAATCACGGTAGACGAGATGACTGGCGGAACATTTACAATCTCTAACGGAGGTGTGTTCGGATCTATGTTGTCTACCCCGATCATTAATCCGCCGCAATCAGGTATTCTTGGGATGCACAATATTGTAGAACGCGCTGTCGTAATAGACGGTGGTATTGTTGTCGCTCCTATTATGTATGTAGCATTGTCTTACGACCACCGAATTATCGATGGTAAAGAATCTGTAGGTTTCCTTGTAGCTGTAAAAGAAGCGCTAGAAGATCCTATTAACATTCTTATGGATGGTGATGCAAAGAAAGCGTTAGAAATGTAACTATTACGCTTTCGGGATTTATTCTAAGCTTGTCTCACGAAAAGCGTAAAAACAATTAAGCTCTCATCAATAACTGATGAGAGTTTTTTTATGCCAATTTTTAAAGCTGCATCTTTGAATGATGAGCAGGTATGTAAGATCGTATGTGGAATATAGAAATGTGTGGGGCATTTGTATTGCTTTCTCTTTAATCTTTATAACACCTTTAACAGCAATTGCGCAAGGGAAGATTTATATTTCACCTATGACAGCATACGGAGTACTAAATCTTGAAAACAAAACAATACCTAAAGAAATTGAAGCAGAGGCTATCAAAGCTCTAGAGTACTATCCTGAACTATGGGATACGGATATTACCTTTCAATTTAAGGATAATATTAAAAAATCTACAATGCAAGCGCAGCCGCGTTTTAATAGTATCTTCAGAGGAAAAGGGAAACGTTCTTACATCATTCTTATTAGCAGGAAAATACAAATAGATGAAGAAGAATTTACTATTAAAGATATTCCGAGTGATGTGATTATAGGATGGTTGGGGCACGAGTTAGGTCATGTAATGGACTATCGTAACCGTAGCAGTTTTGGGATGATTATATTCGGGCTCAAATATTTATACTCCACACCACATATTCAAGAAGTGGAGCGCACAGCAGACACGTATGCCGTACGTCACGGGATGGGAGAGTACATTCTTAAGACAAAGAATTTTATCTTAGAACACGCCAGTATTTCCGAAAAATATAAGCAACGTATGCGTAGTTTTTATATGTCTCCAGAAGAGGTGATGCACTTGATTAATGAGGATTCTTAGTGATTACCTCTCAGAAACAAATTTTTCCCATTCGACAAATTTTTCTTCGCCCATTACTTTTTCCATTTTTACCTGACCACCTTTTTTCTTATTGGCTCCGCTCCATTCAGCAAAGATAGACGGCTTAATAGTGGTAACTTTTACACCTTTGAGCGACTTTCCGCGGGCAACTTTATAATTTTTGTTTGCTTCTTTAAGGTTGTTGTCTAAAGCTTCGGCGAGTTTAGATTCGTCTACATCACTTTCGGTGCCTAAGTACCAGCAATGGTAAAATTCGCCGTCTATTTTTTTCGCGCTAAGCGTAAACTCAGGAATTTTTATGTTGAATTCTTCTTCAAGTTCCCTTAAGGCTGTTTCCATTTTGTTAACAGATAGCTGTGATCCCACAACATTGAGGAAGAACTTTGTGCGTCCCGTAATCTTGATTTCGGCGCGCTCCACGTCTGTAAAAGCAATTGTATCGCCTATGAGATATCTCCAAGCGCCAGAAACGGTGCTTATGATAAGTACATAATCTACACCTTTCTCTACTTGAGAGAGATTCAAGGCAGGTGCGTCTTGAGCTAGCGAACCATCATCTAGAATGTATTCTGGCTTGAAAGGAACAAACTCAAAGTAGATACCCGTGTTTGTAGAGAGTTTCATAGCCTCCGTGTCTGGACGTGTTTGGAAAGCTAGAAAACCTTCGGAAGCGAGATAGGTATCAATAACTGTAATAGGTTTTTCCATTAAGGCGTTAAAACTCTTTTCATAAGGTTGAAAGGCAACACCACCACTCGTAAAGACCTGAAGATTGGGCCAGACTTCGTGTATATTTTTTACTTTGTGATACTCAATGACTTCTTTAAGCATTAATTCCATCCACGAGGGAATTCCACTTAAGGCGCCTATGTCCCATTGCTTTGCATTTTTTGCGATTGTGGCGACGCGGGTATCCCAATCGTCAATTTTGGCAATGTCTTCTCCAGGCTTATAGTATCCTTTAAACCAGAAAGGAATATTACTCGCTGTAATACCACTTATTTCACCTTCTAAAAACTCGTCGCGTTCTTGTAAATCTGTCGAGCTTCCCAGCGCCATTACTTCCTTTTCAAAAAAATCTGTAGGAAGCTCAAAATTAGAAAGGGCCTGTACTTGCGCTACTCCTGCATCCTGAATTGCGGTAAGCATTGCTTCGGTTACGGGTATACGTTTGCTTTTTTTTCCAGTTGTCCCACTACTTAATGCAAAATAATTAGGTTTTCCCGGCCACGTGATATCTTCTAGTCCGTCATAAACCTGACTCCACCAGTCGGTTGCCATTTTATGATAGTCAAAATAGGGGACGGCTTTTGCAAAAGCACTTTGTATATCATCTGCCTCAAGAATTTTTGAGAACCCGTAAAATTTGCCAAAAGCGGTGTCTTTTGCTTTTGTAAGAAGTTCTTGGAGAACTTCTTTCTGTTCTTCCGCAGGGTGTGAATCAGAAGATAATGTGTCTTTTAAATGTATTGCACCTTTTATTATAGAACCTAGAATTGCCATAGTCGGATTGTTGAGGGTACAATTTCCGAGAATTCTGTGAGTATTGGCGTGTCTTTAGAACAAGTTTAACCTTGTTGGGGTGTTGGTAAGTACGCTTTCGCGAAAGCGTAAAAAAAACCGAGCTCCATTGAAGCCCGGTTTCTTAAAGTAGTATTTAAACTGTGATTACTGCTTCACAATACGTTTTACAGTAGAAGTGTTTCCTGCTATAATCTGCACGAAATAAACTCCAGTAGCATAACTGCTAAAATCGATTTGAGTTTCACGACTAACTTCTGTATTTGAAGAGCTCAATACGCGACCATTTACATCTACAACTTCGATTTTGTTTATGATTGCAGCACTTGAGTTTTCAAGAGTTACAACATTTGAAGTTGGGTTAGGGTACAGGCTTATGGCATTAGAAAAAACTTGATCAGAAACGCTCAATGTACTGTCTACAAGGATGTCAAAAGTACAGTTTGTAGTATTGCCAGCTTCGTCTGTAGCGGTAACAGTAACAGTCGTTGTAGAACCTTCGGTGACAACGGTTCCTGCTGCTGGTTCTTGCGTAGTGACGATGTTTCCTGCTGCTGTACAGTTATCTGTAGCCGCTGTATAATCTTCTATCTCATAGTTTCCATTATCATCTCCTGAGACGATAAGATCACCAGGGCAATCTAACTCAGGGAAAGCACTATCAATAACAGTAACTACAAATGAACATACTGCTGTAGATCCATTTACGTCTGCAGTAAACTCGACTAACGTTTCACCTACTGGAAAGGTAGATCCACTCGCTGGTCCTGCAGTTTGTGTTATTGTTGGAGTCCCACACACACTTGTTCCCGTAGGAGTTGTGTAATCTACAACGACACCACAATTTGTAGTATTTCCTGTCGCAACAAAAATATCTACAGGACACCCCGTGAAGTCTACATTAGGAATTACGTTAACTGTAGACACACAAGAGGCGCTCTGTCCGTCATCACCAGTAACGGTAACCGTTACCATCTGGTCACCCGTTGTTGAACAGTCAAAGGTATCTGGTGTTGCTGTGATAGTAAGCGGTGTAAAGCTTACAAAATCGTTAGTAAGGGAAAAATCAACAGCTACACGCCCTTCTACAGCAACGGCTTGTGTTCCGTCTGCGTTTTCAATTCCTTGAGTATGTAAACCACTACCGGTATTTAATGTTGTAGTATGTAACTCTATCTTATTTGAACCTTCATATAAAATAGCTTGCGCTGTAACAGGATTTGGTGTCCCAAAATGGTTTACCTCAAAGAACTCTACTACTAACATACGGTTAGGAGCTGTGCCTAATGTTTCATAACGTATAGTTCCTCCACTTGGAGGGTTTAAATCTTCCCAAGCAAGTGCAATAATATCGTCCCGTCCATCTGCAGAGGGGATTACGCGGCCAGAGCAGCATCCTTGACCAGTTGCAGGATCAAAAGTTATAAAGCCATTTGAAGAGATATAGAAATCGGTATAATCATTTCCAAAGAAGCTAAAGCTGAATCCTACAGGAAGTGCTCCAGAAAGTTGATCGTCTCCTAACGCAACATTGTTTCCAGTCCCAGAAATATCCATAGGAGCAAAAGTTCCATCTTGATCTAGTTCATAACCATTGATTAATGCAATAGGAGAAACGTCTTCTGGAGTGATAGTAGCCATCCCCATATCGTCTAGCTCTAAATCGATGTCCATACATTCTGCCGTAGGAGCTGTAGACTCATTTACCGTAACGCTAAAAGAACAAGTTACAACCGTACCGTCGTTTGCATCTGTAGCCTCAAAAGTATTTGTCGTTGTCCCTAGTGGGAAATTAGATCCAGAAGGAAGTCCTGCAGTCTGAGTAAATCCAGCCATTGTACAGTCTCCAGATAGTGTTGGGTCTGCGTATGTTACTATTGCCGTTGTAGCCATAGGATCTGCAGTTGCTGTGATATTTCCTGGACAAGTGATGTCGCAAGCAATGATAGGAGCGACAAAGGTCTGCCCTGCATTAATACTTCCAGGAGATTCGGCAGCTGGAGCATTCCAAGTAAAATCAGTATAAACTGAACCAGTTCCAGTAAGCTGTAAAGATTGTCCTATAGGCGTGTTGCTCGGTTCGGACACTCCTATATCTGTTGACATCATTCCCATAGCAGGACCATTTGTTGCCATAAAGTCACCTTCGTAACTTATAAATTGGACAACTGTAGCACCGTTAAGAAGGGCAATCCCGTCAGGTCCCCCATTCTGGATACCTGATATTGCAAAAGATTGAGCACCAAACCCAGCGCCCTCATCATCTAAGCTTCCAGAGAGATCAACAGTATTATATTCTGTTCCATTGCTTCCATTGTATAGTACAATATCATAAGTGGATAAATCTGTTCCAGCTGGACCCGCGATTTCAACAAACTCACCAGCGTCAACGCCCGCGTTGTCGTAATGTATTTCATTAATAAATACAGACTGGGCAGAGAGCACAGCAGTACATAATAAAGAAAGTAAAAGAGTAATTTTTTTCATACAATATGTTTTAATTAAAATGAATAGCAAAAATATAATACTTCTAGCTTTTCATTATTAGCAAAAGGTTAAGAAACCGAAGAAGTTATTAAGGAAAACCTCCTTTATTTTGATTACGTTATTTTTTTGAATTGTGTTAGAATTTACTTCAAGTAAAGACAATTATACTTGTAATCAATAATCCCACGACCACCATTCAGCACATCTGCACCTAGAATTCCGTGTACGGGTTGTGCATTGTGGTTTTCCAGAGCAGTATTTACATTACTCAGGTCAAAAAGCACAATATCCAATTCTTTCATCGTCCATTTTCCAATGGTAAGCGAATTGCCTTGAGATAATTCTGTACGCATATCTGTCGCTCCAGCGCCAGCGGCCAGCACTTCGCTGGCTTCACTTATAAGTTCAAAGTGTGTGCCGTGAGAGAAATCTATACACGAACTAGAGGCACCTGTGTCTAGGATAAAAGAACCTTCGATTCCGTTTATTTTGGCCTTCATTTCAAGATGATTTGTGACCGTAGGAAATAACCTAACTCTCGTGTACCCTTTTTCTATTAAAAACTCGCGAAGTGACGCCATTCTTGAAAATTATAAGGCTCAAAAATACTACAATTACAACACCTAGTGCCCATTTCCATAGCGTAGATTCCTGCACAATTTCCGTTGTGCCGTAGTACACAAATGGCGCCCAATAATAAGGAGATTTCTGAGCATTTGTGATTTCAGAATCATTTAGATATGATAGCTGTGCATTGTGCAGGCTCAAGTTTCGGCTGGTAATTTTTGAGAGGTTTTGGTAATAATCTCCCATGAGTCGCGCGGTCGATCTGTCATTTACTTGCCAAAGCGTAAACAACACATTTCTCGCTCCCGCAAACTGAAATCCTCTAGCCAGACTCTGCGCGCCTTCTCCAGCAATCAATTTTCCCACACCTGTCTCACAGGCACTTAATACAACTAGATCTGGAAGAAATGATTCTCCGTAAAATCGCGTCACAGGAACTTCGGCGTCATAAAATCGTATCATCGCGGGCTTAGAAAATGTCCCACCTGTTGCGTGGGTTGAGAAATGTAGAACGTTGTGGTTGTACGCTTTCGCGAAACTTGCCTTGGGCGCAGTCGAAAGGACGGACTCCGCAACAGCCTCCTCCCGCATCAAAAGTTCAGTCATAAAATAAGATTCGAGTACCTGTGCCTCTTCCATAGAATAGCTCAACTCCAAATCGGTTCCTTCAAAAACAGGAAATACACCCAGCGCCGAAGATGAATCGGACATTTTTTTATCCATTTCAAGATATAGTCTTGCCGAAAGTTCATAACTCAAAGTACATTCCTTTACGAGAAATGGCATCTTCTCATACGATATTGTCGCGGTTTCTTCCATTAATAAAGCGACAAAGGGCACAAAATTCAAAATCCCGTCTGGACAGATAATCAATTGCCCTTTTTTAGGAATCTGAAGCTGTTTGTATAGCTCAAAAGCTGTCTGGGCATACAGTTGTGGATTGCTATTTATCTGTCCCGCATCCGTAAAAAAGCGATTAAAATTTTGGGTAGTTGTGATGAGGTTTTCTTGCTCGGATGCTGATAAAGTAATGGGTTTAAAAATAACCTCGGAGCCATTAACGGCAAACTGATAACTATTCTCTTTACCGATAAAATAGTGTACAAATGTTTGATTTTTTTGAGCCGTTTTTTCTTTCAAGTCAGATAGGGAAATTCCCTTATCCTGCAGGAGTGGAAACTCAGAAGCAAGCTGTTTTTTTAAATGTTGAACTTGTCGGGAGGCATTGCCATACTCTCCTAATGTTTCTTGATAAACATTACTTTCAACAGCATCAACTTTGCGGAGTTTCTGAAGTTTTTCTTGGGCTTGAGCAACTTGCTGTTCCTGAAATGTAATTTTATCAACCAATGGATTTTCCGACAATTGGCTCAATTGTTTTTTTTCAAGATATGCCGAACTCACAAGAGTATTTTTGGATCGCTCGATCGCATTGAGCACGCTTTGCAAAAGACTATCACTTCGTTTTTGCTGGTATAGCATAAATGCATTCTCGAGATAGCGCTCCGTGCGACGCTTCATTGAGGATTGCATTACAAGCTGTGAACCTTGCATCATCATATCAAGTTGCATAATCCTCTGTACTTCAAAAGCAAGGTCTGAAATTTCAAGTGCCTTTAAATGGTCATTCTCAAGCGTAGCAATCTCTGAGTGCAGGTCGAGCGCATCCAGCAAGGTATTTTCTGAGTAAAGCTGATTGATAGTCGGTTGCTCTTGATTGCTCTCAAAATTTGGAATAAGAAGCTGGTAGGTTTTTATCACTTCTAGTTTTGCTTTCTGAAAATACCGCGGTTGTTCTAAAGCTATGGTTTGTGAGATGTAGGTTTGAGCGATGGCGAGATGCGTTTTGGCAAGATCGCGCGATATCGTGTTTTGATTTTTATTAAGCAGTTCGAGGGTTGCATAAAATGCTTCGAGCGCATTATCGTAAGCTCCTTGATTTGCATAAATCTGACCTAGCAATTTATAAGCATTAGGCTCAGAAGGTTTTAGGGCAATCGATTTTTTTACGGCAATGATGGCTTCATCATCCTGTTTGTTGCCAAATAAATTTGAAGCCAAATTCATCCATAAATCGGCATTTTTGGGTTGTATAAGCAAGCCCTCTTCTAATAATTGAATGGCCTGACGATGTTTTCCCTGACTATAAAAAACGACTGACAGATTTAAAATCCCGCCCGCAATGGCATCTTTATCCTTAGATTTTTGAGCGCGTAATAAGTATTGTTCTATGGTATTTTGTGCTTCCTCGAGGGCATTGGTTTGGGTATAGAGATTTCCGAGCGGTTTTAGACAGGAATCTAAAATGTCAAAATCCTGAAGATTATAGCGGTCACAAATTCCCCAAGCCTTTGTGTAATTTGTAATTGCATCTTGTAATTGACCATTCTTACGCTGAAAGTAGGCAAGATTTGAGTGTGCAATGACTTTGGCAAGGCGTGCCTCATTATGCTCTACTTCAATATTTGTTAGGTAATCTTCAAACGTAGAGATGTGCTCTGTATCCGGGTTTTCTAGAAAGGTGTCTAGTGTTTTATAAATTTCTTCGGCAGAAGTAGGTTTTTGCTGGGATTGTGTAAATAAGGTATATGGTTTAAATTCTAGTTCCGCTCCCGAAATCAATTCGGGACAAGCTTTCGCGAAAGCGGAAGAAACACCCACAACTCCACCTAAAATTAAAACAAATAACCATCGCCTCATCGCTTAAAATTTCCAAATACCATACAACTGAATTTGTGATGTAGGTTCATTAAAATTCCAGACGTAGCGCACGCCAGCACTAGGTCCAATACGAACGCCACCCACATTTGCTCCGATAAACAATCCACTCTGGAAATTTCCAAAACCTTTATCACATTCGGTCGTTTGGACGGTGTCTTGTGACGGGTCGGCAATTTCTCCCTCTCCTGGGATGATTTGGGAAAACGTTCCTGTAGTCGTGGTGTCACAAGAACTGCTCAAATCTACTTTGAGTTGAACACCAGCACCCACCGCGAGAATGTTGTTGAGGTTGTAGCGATAGGAGATAGGGACGAGGTAGGTAGATATAGCCTGTTCCTCTGCTTGTTCAGAGAAGCGGGTGAGACTTTCTATACCAATATCGTTTACGTCGCTGGTCTCAAAATTGCGTAGCGTTTCAAAGGACGAGGCGCTCAGAAATAATTCTGCCTGAAAATAGCCACGATAAGATTTGAAAGGGGAGAGCGTCACCCCCGCAAAATACTCTGATGCATTATCCCGACTCGGTGTAAAAATCGTTCCTGCCTTTACACCAATTGAAATACCCGGCAAAAACCGCGTCGTACTATAATTTGTATAGATGGGTGGATTCTTGTCAAAGTAAATTGCCGTGCGATTGCGAGTTTTTGTCTTGTGAAAATCCTTCCCAAACTTCATCGAATATTTTACAAAGCCCTTGGTCGAGTCTTTGTCCGTAACATTTTTCTGGGCTGTTCCAGGCAAATAAATCTTCTTAAAGGTAAAGATGATTTTATCTTTTTTCAGGATGGTATCTAAGCAGGAATAATCTACCTCGCGTTCTTTGGGACATATTGGGCATTTGGGATACATGTCTGTAACCTCGAGGGTTCTTCGGTCAAACATTTCTGGTGTATCGACTTCAAGTTTTATCGTATTTGCTGGGCCTTCGCCATCGTTCTGGAAGCGAACTTTAAATTTAAGTCGCTTAAACCTTACTAGACGATAGTTCATTATAGTGCCGTTAGACGACATTTTGTTGGGGTCGTGGGAGGTCACAATTTCGAGCTCGGTATCTTTTACACTATGATTCTCATAATTATCATCAGGAACAAAAATACTTCTTAAAGTCACGATAGCACTCGTGTCCTTGAGCATCTCCGGTGTAGTTTCTAACGTCCTGAAGATATTGCGTTCTTCCCCAGGTTTCAATTCGTCAAAGGTGATGACCTGACTATTGCGATACTCACCTCGAGATTGCTCTAACGTGAGCGGGAGGTCTGTCCGTTTTGTGCTGTCTTGCACAAATAAGGTGCGCTCTTTTAGATAACTTTCGTAAGTACTTGCGAGATACCCATCCGAATGATCTACATCCATCGTTGATGCGATAATCGTCTCATCCACAATTTTTTCATCGTGATGCAGTCGAGTATCGATTAGCTTAAAATTATCGTCTTTAAAGGCTCTGTCATTGTAAAAGAGATACAGTTTTCCGCTTGTGGTGTAGTCTTTGGTATTTCTGTAACTGGTGATGAGAACTATTTCTTGTTCTGGGATAGGTTCTCTGTTGTGTCGAACCATTAAATCTGTGTCGCGGGCTAATGAAGATTCCGCCCCTGAGATTTCGTTTAATTCCGCTTTCGCGAAAGCGCTCTCCGCATCAGTACTCGCTTCTTTATCTGTTACTTGAGCAATGGTTACCTTTTTAGGCCTGCTTGCGGGTGGTTTCCCATTATCGTAGTTATTTGTACTCCACAGTCGAACCTCATAATCGCCGGCTTTTTTGTAGCTGTGTTTTGGTTTTTCTTTAAAGCTGTAGTTGCCATCTCCAGTTTCCCAGTAATAAGAGTAATAAGCTTTAGGTGCTCCCGCTACCTGGTTGAGCGGTGGCATTTGTGCATTGTATTGCGCCCTATTTCCTTGGATATCAATACTTATAGGGGCACTACGCGTGATGGTGTCTAATACGACCGTCTGACTAAACGCCATTGTAGAAATCAATAAAGCAATAAAAAGTAGGTAGCTAGTTTTTTTCATAACGCGATTATTGAAGTGAGTTGATTTGCGTTATAAATTGCGCTTCTGGACTGTCTGTTGTTTGTGTTGTAAGACCTATCGTGCCGTCTTCCACTTGTCTCGCTTGAGTGGAAAAGCGATAATCTCCTTCCTGAACGGTGGTCAGAATAAATGTCCCGTCCGACCCCATTGGGATCTGACCGAATTGCTCCGAGAATACATCTAGCGCATCGTTGTATCGAGCAAACTTGCTCACGCCTACACTTTCATTTTTGTAAAGGAAAAAAGTGTCGCTGTTTGAACCGTCATATTGGGCTGTAGCTTTGTTGTATATAATGGTACGGTCACTTCCGTCTGGATTAAACCGCGCTTTACTTATCCATCCTAAAATGGTCACAAAGGTGCGATATCCAGTAACGGTTTCTCCTGCAGAACCTTCGATGGTATCTGGAAAGACTTCGGCGTTTGGGTTAAATTCCCAGAGCACCTCACAGTCCACTTCCTGACAGCTCAATGAGTTAAATTGGTTTAATATAAGCCCCTCATTGCTGGAAGGACTGAACACCGATATGGGACTAGCCAAAGTAATCGTAATATCTGGATCTGCCACGGTGAGGTTGAGGTAGTAAATTCCCTCACTTAGCAAGGGTTCTGGGATGTTTGTTGTGCTCAGACCATCGGTTGAAAGCTGGCAGGCTATGATCTCGCCAGGTTGGTACATCTCGATAAGTTCTAGGGTTACGTCTTGATCTATGGGGTTTCCGTTTTGGTCGAGAATACTTTGTACGGGAATTGTTATTTGAGTGCCTTGACTTCCATTGAAAACACCTCCTTCAAACCCAGGAAACGTAAAGGTCTGAATTCTCGAAAGTCGGCAATCCAAAAGATTTTCTTGGTATTCTATACCGCTCAGTAAGTTAACGCTATTGGGTAGGGTAATAACACCTTCCTCGCAGTCGTGGTCTTCGGAGCAGGAACATAGGATAAAGATGAATCCTAGTAAAGTGACGAATAGGCTTTGATGGGATTTCATAATGATGGGTTGTTTGTAGGTTTCACGATTGTAAAGAAATGGTGGGTTTCTTTTTTTTGCTTTCGCGAAAGCGTAATTAAATGTACTTAAAATTATACAGATGTATTATAGTGAGGGATTTGTAGCATTGTAAGTTAAATGGGGAGAACCCCGAAGCATCTAATGCCCCGGAGTTCCTACCCAACTAACCAAACAAATCAAATGTTAAGGCAAAGCATCTATGAGGGCTGTAAGTCCAGCCTCAGAGGTGGTTTGTGTGGTTCCTATAATTTCCGTGTGACCATCTACAATTGTCGCACCTTGAATAGCATATACGTAGTCGCCATCTTGTACTGATACAAATATGAAGTGTACTTGTTGCCCGATAGGCATCTGTCCGTAGTGCTCTGTAAATTGCTCAAGTGTTGTGTCGTACGTATCAAAAAGCGCTAGTGCATCTGGCTCTCCATCATAAGAAACATATACGGCACTATTTGTTTCATTAAATCCTTCAGGAACATCTACATATACCATTGTTTTAGGTCCAGCATAACTCCACCATCTGTCTAGGTTAGTCCATCCAAATCCTGTAAGTGGAGCGATATAAGCCGATGTCCAAGTCCCGTCTGCATTTTGAATTTCTCCACCGCGCACATCTGCTTCTTCATCTTCTTCCCAAACCACATCGCAATCCAGTTCATCACAGTCATTGTCTGGTCTAAAGACCGTCATTTCAGGGTTAAATCCAGCCGAGTTGCCTACCGGAGCCGTAAGGTCAAAAGCTTGCGCTGGGCGTAGTTGATTTCCGTTCTGAGTGGCATTAATAAAGAATTCTCCTCCAGATATAATAGTTACTACATCACCATTAGGTTGTTTTCCATTTGTAGGAAGTTTTTTCTTAAGCATATCTGCACGGCCGTATATTTCTATAAGTTCGATGTCTACATTCCCGGTTACAGCGGTGCCATCTAGGTTCTCAAAGGCGCTGGGCTGGAAAGAAAGTTGTGTTCCTTGTGCCCCGACTATAATTCCTCCTGTCGTTCCATCTACAGTAAATTGTTGTAGGTCATTTTCTCTGGAATCTATGATGCTGTTTTGTAGTTCTAATCCTCCGAAGACAATCTCACTATCATCTGGTGTGATGACTTCGATGTCCACATCATCATTAGTCTCACAACTCGTTAAGGATAGAAGCGCAAGTGCTCCAGTAATAAAAAGTTTTTTAATAATGTTTGCATTCGTACTGTTGTTCTGTAATGCAAATGTTGTCGTTGTTGTTTTCATAATAAAAGTGTTTAAATGATTTGTTTTTTGTTGTTACACCCTTATATCAACAGCTTTATTTTTTTGTTACCCTTTATTTTGAAAAAAAACTAATTTTCTTGTGAATGTAGGATTTACGGTACTTAACAAGCATAAAAAAACCACCCGCCGAGGGCGGATGGTTTAAGTTGGGATTTTATTTTGGATGATTCTCTATGTACTATCCGCATTGTCCTAGCTGTGCCCAGCCAGAGTTTGTGAGTTCAAAAAGATATCCTTGGTAAGTAACTTGGTCTCCTACTTGGTAACTGTTGGAACCGTTATAAGGAGCAACGCCGTCACATATATCCTCACTTTCATCTGGACAGTTTCCTAAGAAAATCCATCCGCCAGATACACGCTTGTAGAGACCGCCTTGATAAACCACCTGGTCTCCTATACTATATGAGGTAGTGCTGGACCATTCTGGAACTCCGGCACACGGATTATCTCCACCATCGCCACCGCCGTCTCCGGGGTACATCTGGTCAATTCCAGAAATGTCACCATCAGAAAGTGATGTTCTGTTTACGTTATAAGTACTTCCATTGGTTCTAGTTATAGTAGGTTGCCCGTTACTAGAGAAAGCATACGAACCGTAGAGCATTATAGAACCAAAATCTAGTTGTGCTGTATATTCATCTCCATCTTGTCCTTGCTGGACGTATGTCTGGAAGTTGTATTCTAATCCTTGTTGTATATTTTGGAAATTTATTGTGATGTATTGATCTCTGTCTACACGACTTTGCTCGTGCCATAAGCCTACAGCGTGACCTATTTCGTGTATCGTACTTCCCGTAGAGCATCCACTAGCAAGTGTAATATTTTGACGTCCACCTATACGTCCTACATAAGAGGAGCATCCAGAACCTGGAGTAAAATAGATATAATCAGATTGATTAGTGCGCTGTACGAACTGTATAGAAGTATTTGCTTCCCAGTTTGCAATTGCTTGCGTCACACGGGACTGATTAGGAAGATTGGGGTTGATGGCGTAATATACCGTATTATTAGGCCAGCGACCACCGGTACGACCTACACTACGTGTGAGCGTATTTGAGGGTTCTTGAACGAGTTGATTTGGGTTAAAAATGATATCTCCTTCAAAAACATATACCCCATCTACAGGAGCTACTTCGAGTTCACTTAAACCGTAAAAGAGAGTTTCTGAGTCGGCAGATTTTCCAGGGAAGGCTTCTTCGGCGCCTTCTTGTTGTTCTAATGATAGAACATCTGTATCTGTAGTCGTTTGCTCTAGTTCTTGAATTTCATCTTGTTGACAAGAAGCAAATATGACTAGGAATAAAAATAGGTTTGAAATTATTTTAATCGTTTTCATCTATTGAGTGTGTTAGGATTAGTTTTCAAAATCAGCGTGGCCGTAGCTGTTTTAAAAGGTGCGCTTGAGTAGCGCAGATTTCTTATGTGCTTCTGCAGAGGCACATTGTAATGTACGCCTAGAAAAGATTTTTGGATTACAAGAGTTTGTTTTTATTTATATTCGGTGTCTAATCAGTCTTTTATGAGCGAGAAAAATGAGCATAAAGATCAACGTTATATTGAGGCACTCCTCAATAATGATAACCTGCTCATCTCCGAAATATACAATCGGTTTGCGCCCAAGGTTGTTGGGTACATTAAAAAGAATAGCGGTGACGAAGCACAGGCGCGAGATATCATTCAAGCGGGGATGATGACCATTTATGATCAGGCCAAAACGAAGGGGCTCACGCTTACTTGTCCTTTTGACGCTTATTTTTTCCTTATCTGTAAGCGCAAGTGGCTCAATACGCTCAAAAAAAATAAACCAGAAGGGGTAACAATTAATGACGAAATCACATCTATAGATGCACAGCTGGCAGAGCAAGTGGAGGAGACAGAGCGTTACAACTCACGTACGCAACTTTTTAACACGATGCTTGCCAGTATGGGAGAGAAATGTCGCGAGCTTATTAAGCTTTCATTTACCATTAAATCAATGGAAGAAGTGGCTCAAAAACTAGGCGTCTCTTATGCTTATGCGCGGAAGAAAAAATCCCTCTGTGTGGGAAAATTAACCACAATGATACAGGCATCGCCACAGTATCAAGATCTAAAGAATGCATAGTGATGGACGAGAAGACGATACTATTATTTGACAATTATTTACAAGGTGTCTTGAGCCTTCAGGAGCAACGTGATCTGGAAGCGCGCATTGCAAAAGAGCCGGAGCTAGCAGATGCTTTTACCATTTTTAAAGAAGTAAACGGGCATTTAAGTCATACTTTCTCTCAGGAAAGGAGCGATTTTAAAAATACCATCGAGCGCTCGGCAAATGCTTATTTTGAAGATGCTAACTCACCTCGGGGGACTATATCTGGAAATAGCCCGTCTAAGGTCATTGCTTTAAAACCGTGGCGCTATCTCGTTGCGGCGAGTGTCGTCCTATTTTTTGGCGTGATGCTCTGGATGAATTTTCAGTCGGCTAGTTATGCGGATTATGCCTTTGACGGGACGATTAGTTTGACAGAACGTAGTGGTGGGGAGCTCGCTTTCGCGAAAGCGGAAAAAGCATTCAACTCACAATCCTACGAGGAGGCGATTTTGTTTTTTGACACTATACTATCAAATGATCCAGAAAATGCTGAGGTAGCCTATTATAAAGGAATAGCACTAGTAGAACTAGGAAAGCACGCGGAGGCTGAAAGTCTTTTTGAACAACTAGCACAAGGAGGTTCTGTCTATAAATACAAAGCATTGTGGTATAATGGCCTATCACATCTCAAAAGAAAGGATATAGAAGGGGCTAAGACGATACTCAATAAAATCCCGTCTGATGCCGAAGATTACGAAAAAGCTCAGGAATTGCTGGATAAATTATAGCGAATTATTTTACAGAGAGACTGTTTTTAAGTATCTGAATTTTTTTGCGAAAGCGTAAATAAAAAGAATTTGGAGGGTTTGTAAATTAATAGATTAGTAGTATATTTGCACCCGCTTAAACCGAAAGGTAAGCGCAATTATTAGTGTAAAAACAATATTTAATCACAAGCTATGTACGCAATTGTAGAGATAGCAGGGCAGCAATTTAAAGTTGCAAAAGACCAAAAAGTCTTTGTTAATCGCCTGTCTACTGAAGAAGGAAAGAAAGTTGATTTTGACAACGTTCTTCTTATCGGTGACGGAGATGACATCACTTTAGGCGCCCCGGCTATAGACGGAGCTCAAGTAGGAGCAAAAGTCTTAAGACACCTTAAAGGTGACAAAGTAATCGTTTTTAAGAAAAAGAGACGTAAGGGATACCGTGTTAAGAACGGACACCGTCAGTCACTTTCTGAAATCGTAATCGAAAGCATTACTTCTTCTGGAGCAAAGAAAGCTGCACCAAAGAAAGAAACTAAAAAAGCTGAACCAAAAGCTGCCGCTCCTAAGAAAGAGGCTGCACCAAAGGCAGAGGCTAAAAAGGCACCAGCCAAAAAAGCTACTTCAAAAGGCGATGACCTTAAGAAAGTAGAAGGTATCGGGCCTAAAATTGCAGAAACGCTTAACGCGGCTGGAATCACGACTTTTGCAGAGCTTGCAAAAACTGATGCAGCTAAGATTTCTGAAATCATCTCAGATGTACGTGGAAACCACGTTACAGACACTTGGCCAGCACAAGCACAAATGGCTGCAGATGGTAAGTGGGATGAGCTTAAGAAATGGCAGGATGAATTAGACGGAGGTAAAGCGTAAGTTTTATATTCCTAAGTATAATGTGATCCTGAAATAAATTCAGGATAAAAAAAAATACAAGATGGCTCATAAAAAAGGAGTTGGTAGTTCTAAAAACGGTCGCGAATCAGAATCGAAACGCTTAGGTGTTAAGATCTTCGGAGGTCAAGCTGCGATTGCAGGGAACATCATCGTACGTCAAAGAGGAAATACACATCACCCAGGTGAAAATGTGTATGGAGGTAAAGATCACACACTACACGCAGGAGTGGATGGTGTTGTGAAGTTTACTAAGAAGAAAAACAACAAATCTTACGTTTCTGTAGAGCCTTTTGAGGCTTAAGAACTAAGATAGTTTTCTATCCTTATTACAAAACCCTTTCCGATTATTTCGGGAAGGGTTTTTTGGGTTAGTGATGAGATGAAGGCTCGTGTAGTATCATTTCTTCGTAAGAAAGAATCGTGTGAAATCCTTTTTCCTCGAAATATCTCATATCCTTTTTTTGTCCCGTGACCATTATAAAGTCACCACCCCAGCCGCCTAGGCTTTTTATTGCTCCTTGATATTTAGAGAACAACTTTGATTTTACAGTTGGCGTTTTAATGATTCTAGACAGTCTTTCTTCGTGCTCGGTTATGAGAGCTTTAAAAATTGAGATGTTTTCACAATGAATAATCTTTTGTGTTAACTCAGAAAAATACGCAACCTCTTTCTTTAAATCTGCTTTTGGAGTAGTGCGGTAGTGGTTTATGCTTTCTCTGCTGTTTTGTTTTTGGTTAAGGTGAACGAAAAACAGTTCGTCTTTAAAGGGTGGATTAAAGGTTGATTCCTCGATGTGAACCTTTTCATTCTCCTTTTTGAAGATTATAGGTCTTTTTGCAGTTGCACAAGCAATATCATAACCGCTACCGCCAAAGGTGTCTTCTAGCAACCTGTATGCATCTACAGAAGCCCATTGGGCAATGTTTGCAATAAGTGTAGATGATGAACCTAGTCCCCAGTTTCTGGGGAATTCAAGAGTAGAGACAATGCTAGCTCCGTTTGCTTTACCAAAAAAAGAACCGTCCTGATTCTGAACGGCAATGAGAATATTGCCTAGTGTTTGAACAACAGGGTTTTCAGATTTAAAATTTTTTGAATTAAGTGTTTCTAGATCAAAATGATATTCAAACCACACGCTTCCATTAGAAGGAACGCTTTTCCATCGTATTCCTAATTTATCAGTATCTGCAACTGTCATTTTTTGCCCTAGTTTTGTGGGAATGGCAAGGGCATTTGCACCATCCAGAACTAGATATTCTGAGGTGAGTAGGAGCTTGCCGTGGCTGTAGTAAGTTTTGGTCAAAGTTTTAATTTTCTGAGAATCTTATTAAGTGTATTAGGGTCTTTTTGATTGTTCCAAATGAGAAGTAAAGTGATGTCGTTGGGATTATTTTTAAAAAATAGTGTTGTTTGCTTAGAGATTACAAACTTTGAAATGTCATTAGTATATGGAGCTCCTTCATTAGTTCCTGAACATAAATTCGCGACATTTTCCTGCACGAGCTTCGTAAACTTATCTACCTCGCCTATATTCCACTTGCGTAAAATATACAATTGCTCTTCTTGGTAACTATCTGCAGCTAAGGGAGTCCAAATGAGTCTTTTCATTATAGTTCAAAACGAAATCGCGGGTCAATACGTTTCATCGCTCCCTCGTGAGATAAAAGATTCCCATCCTCCGCCTGCTGTAAACTGATTTTAAGAAGTTCTTTTACGTGCTCTGGCAATTCTTCAAAAGTATCGGGCTGCTTTGATTTATAAATCTCTACCGCCTCGTTCACATAATTGAGAAATGCCGCATCGCCATTTTCGATTTCGTATTGGAGTCTATCTTTCAGTGCTTTCTTGTCCATCTTACTAAGGTACTAATTACTCGTTAATTTCTTAAGTCCTCCATAAATGCAATCACAGCACTATGCGTAACCGTTTCTGTTTTAAAATGAGTGATGGTTTTTTCTTTTTCGGTGGGCGTAGCGTTGAGTTGGTTAAGGATATTCATTAAGTGCATTTTCATATGACCTTGCTGGATTCCGGTGGTAGTGAGTGATTTTACGGCTGCAAAGTTTTGTGCCAGCCCAGCCACCGCAACAATTTCCATTAACCTGCTAGCCGAGGGATTGCCAAGTAATTCCAACGACCATCGTACCAGAGGATGCAATTTTGTAAGTCCGCCCACTGTACCCAAGGCTAAGGGGATTTCCATCCAAAATTTAAAAACTCCATTTTCAACCGACGCATTGGTTAGACTGCGATACTGTCCATCACGAGCCGCATAGGCGTGGACACCAGCTTCCACCGCTCTAAAGTCATTTCCCGTGGCGAGAATTACGGCATCTATACCGTTCATAATCCCTTTATTGTGTGTAACGGCGCGAGAAGGCGCTACGTGTGCTATTTTTATGGCTTGTATAAACTTTTCGGCAAATTGAGCTCCATCTATGTCTTTTTCGGTAAGTTGGTTCACGGGGCAACTTACCTCTGCACGTACGAGACAGTCTGGGACGTAGTTTGAAAGGATGGACATAATGATATTGAGATTGTTTCCGCTTTCGCGAAAGCGTACTTCTTCCCTAAAACCATTGCGTAAAGTAGTTGCAAACTGCTCTAAACAACTATTTATAAAATTTGCACCCATCGCATCCTTTGTTTCAAAAGTGCAGTGAAGTTGATAGTAGTGTTCTAGACTTTCCGTTTTGTTTACGAGAACAATATCTTTTATACCACCACCACGTTTTTCCATAGTAGCGGTAATAGAGGCAGTATCTTTTCTAAACTGTGGCTGGAGTTGCTTTATAAAATTAGTAAGTTCTTTAGGGTCTCCGTCAAAGGTAAAATGTACCTGCCCCACCTTAGTAGTGCCTAAAACTGTGGTCTTAAAACCGCCACGTTCTGACCAAAACTTTGCGGCCTTGCTTGCGGCGGCCACTACAGAACTCTCCTCAATGGCCATCGGGATGGCGTAGGTCTCCTTATTTATGGAAAAATTAGGAGCTATACCTAAAGGTAAATAGTAGTTTGAAATGGTGTTTTCTATAAATTCATCGTGCAGTTGTTGCAGCTTTAAATCATTGTTCCAGTACTGATGCAATGTTTTTGTGGCGGTAGTCTCGTCCTGAAAATACGTTTGTGCAATCCACTTTATTTTTTCGGACTTAGCGAGTTTTGAGAACCCTTTAATCGTTTTGGACATTCGGTGTTATTTTGTCAATACACAAAGATAGTAACAAGCAAAGGACTTTAGAAATAGCAATTGAGGTCTTCTGAATTACAGTATTAACAACTAAACACCCAATTTCTGCATTATTTTTAGTAAAATTGGAACACTTTAAAAAGGTCATTTTAACTTTTATGAAATTACAACACTTTGCGATTGCCTTCCTATTCCTGGCAACTTCTTCCCTTACAGCACAAAAGAAATCAATTACCCTTGAAGATATTTGGAAAGACGGCACCTTCCGTATGGAACGTCTGGATAGATTACACTCTATGCAAAACGGAAAAGAGTATGCTGTACAAAATTTTGACCGTGAGACTCGTGTGGGAACGGTTGATATTTATGACTATAAATCTGGGGATAAAGTGCGCACCGCTGTAAGTACTACAGATATTGACGGTCTGGATTATTTCATAAGTTATGAGTTTGGGCCAAAAGAGGAGCAAGTGCTCCTTAGTACAAAGTTGCAATCCATTTTTAGGAGGTCTACGTTGGGAGAATATTATGTTTATAATACGCTTTCGCGAAAGCTAACAAAAGTATCTGACGACCTAATTCAAGAACCTACCTTCTCACCCGACGGGACAAAGATCGCTTACGGAAAAGACAATGACCTCTACATCTTTGAAATAGCAACAGGCAACGTCGAAAGAGTAAGCTACGACGGAAAGAAAAATGAAATCATAAACGGAATTACAGACTGGGTATATGAGGAAGAATTTGCCTTTGTACGCGCTTTTGACTGGAGTGCAGATGGAAAGCATCTGGCGTATATTCGTTTTGACGAGAGAGATGTTCCTGAATTTTCAATGGATGTCTACGGAAAGGATTTATATCAAACACAAACCGTTTTTAAATACCCGAAGGCTGGTGAGGCAAATGCAAAGGTAACATTACACGTACATAAAGTAGGGCAGGAAGGTGTACGTCAGGCTAATAATGCCACAGTAGATCTAGGAACTGGCGAAGGGTATTACATTCCACGTATTGAATGGTCTAAAGATCCAAATATTCTAGCGGTACAAACTTTAAATAGACATCAGGACATCTTGCAGTTATCCTTTTACGATACAACTACTAATACCTCAAAGGTTGTGATGACAGATAAGGATGATGCCTATGTAGATGTGACAGATAATCTTACATTTTTAGAAGACAATAGTTTCATCTGGACAAGTGAGCAGGATGGTTTTAATCATATATATCACTACGATAAAACGGGAAAGCTCAAAAATCAGGTCACTTCCGGAAATTGGGAAGTAACAGATTATTATGGTTATGATGAAAAGACAAACCGTGTTTTTTACCAGAGTGTAGAAAACGGTTCCATAAATCGTGGTGTTTATGCGGTGAAGCTGGACGGAAAGAAAAAACAAGCATTAGCGACAGAAGCTGGTACAAACAGTGCAGACTTTAGTGCAGACTTTACGTATTTCATAAATTCTTATAGTAGTACGACAATACCGTGGCGTTTTACCTTGAATAGTGCAAAAGACGGGAAAGAAATCAAGACCATTAAAGACAACCAAGAGCTCAAAAAACAATACAATGAATACGAGGTTTCTCCAAGAGAGTTCTTTGAGATTGAAGTAAACAATGCTACGCTTAACGCATATATGATTAAGCCAGCAGACTTTGATGCTTCAAAAAAGTATCCCGTGTTTATGACGCAGTATTCTGGTCCAGGTTCTCAAAGTGTTGCAAATACTTGGGGTGGATCAAACGATTATTGGTTCCAGATGCTCGCACAAGAAGGATATATTATCGTTTGTGTTGATCCTCGTGGTACGGGGTTAAAAGGACGTGACTTTAAGAAAATGACTCAAAAAGAGTTAGGGAAATACGAAGTAGAAGATCAAATAAGCGCAGCCCAAGAATTAGGAAAACGAGATTATATAGATGCAGACCGTATCGGGATATGGGGATGGAGTTACGGAGGTTTTATGGCTTCAAACTGTCTTTTCCAAGGAGCAGATACGTTTAGCATGGCGATTGCTGTAGCTCCTGTTACGAGTTGGAGATTTTACGATACCATTTATACGGAGCGCTATATGCAAACCCCTCAAGAAAATCCGAGTGGATATGATGAGAATTCGCCCGTATCACACGTAGATAAGTTGAAGGGAGACTTCTTACTAGTACATGGAAGTTCTGATGATAACGTACACGTACAAAATACTATGGTCTTGATCGAAGCACTCGTTCAGGCTAATAAACAATTTGACTGGGCAATTTATCCAGACAAAAACCACGGTATTTACGGTGGAAATACGAGACTTCACTTGTACAATAAAATGACAGATTTTATTAAGGAGAAGTTGTAACCAAGATAATCTAACCTAATTATTACTTAACTAATATTTTGAATATGGAATTTAAATTTGGAGGTTCTGAAACCAATCAAAAGACTGTACTGGGACACCCTTCGGGATTGTTTGTTTTGTTTTTTACAGAGATGTGGGAGCGTTTTTCCTATTATGGAATGCGCGCATTATTAGTACTTTTCTTAGTTTCTGCCGTCTTGGACGAAGGAGGTTGGGGATGGGAAAGAGGAGAAGCACTCTTGCTCTATGGTTGGTATACAGGTTTGGTTTACATTACCCCAATTTTTGGAGGTCTACTAGCCGATAAGATTTTTGGTTACAGAAAGGCCGTAATTATAGGCGCATTTTTAATGACGTTAGGTCACGCATCAATGGCACTTGAAGTAAGTGCAGATTTCTTCTTCTACATAGGTTTGGGACTCTTAATCATAGGTAATGGACTTTTTAAGCCGAATATATCATCTATGGTCGGGCAACTTTATAAGACTCAAGGGAAAGAGAAGGATGCGGGATATACCATATTCTATATGGGAATAAATGCGGGAGCTTTCCTTGGAATTCTTTTATGTGGTTACATAGGAGAGAAAGTAGGATGGCATTACGGTTTTGGACTTGCTGGAATTTTTATGTTCTTCGGTATGTTGCAGTTTCACTTTGCTCAAAAGATTTTTGGAAGAATCGGACTGTCACCATCAGGGACAGAAGATTTTGATGACGCCATCGAAGATTCTTTAGAGGATACAAAAGAGGTAATAGAGGAGGTGTTTGATGATGCTAAGAAATCTAAAGTAACGAAGGATAGACTTATCGTTATCGGAGTACTCGCTTTTTTTACAATATTCTTCTGGTGGGCTTTCGAGCAAGCAGGTGGATCAATGACAGTCTTTGCTGCAGATTATACAGATAGAGTATTAACAGGAGACGGGGCGACTGTATTTAAAGTGTTTAATACGCTTCTTACCGTCGTACCACTTGTTATAATTACGTGGGTCCTCATAATGCTCTTTAAGCAAACTTTTGCAAAGTACGCGCTATCTAATTTATTGTTAGGAGCCAGTTTTGTAATTATTTGGGGAATTGTAATCTGGATGCTACAAAGAGAGTTCGTTGCAGAAAGTGCTGAGGTTCCAGCCTCTTGGTTCGGAATATTAAACTCATTTTTTATAATCGCATTTGCACCACTTTTCTCTAAAATATGGCAGAGTAAATTGAACCCTACAGGACCTGTAAAGTTTGCAATAGGTTTGATATTGCTTGGTGCTGGATTTGGAATTTTAGCTTTTGGATCTATGGGTATACCACTAGGTGCAAAAACAGCTTCTGTTAGTATGATATTCTTGATACTCGCTTATTTATTTCACACTCTTGGAGAGTTATGTGTGAGTCCTGTCGGTCTTTCATATGTGAGTAAGCTTGCTCCAGTAAAATTAGTAGGATTGATGTTCGGAGTATGGTTTGTTGCAAACTTTATCGCAAATACTTTGGCCGGTGTTACAGGTAGCTATATTGATCCAATAGTAGAGGAGTACGGGATGAGTATTTTCTTTATGATATTTACTGTTGTTCCTGTAGGTGCTGGAATATTAATGCTTATTCTAAATAGAACGCTACTAAGAATGATGCACGGAATACGTTAATTTTCTTGCTCAATATTCTCATATAAAAAACGTTCCATATCTTGTGGAACGTTTTTTGTTTGTAAGAAATGCATCAGTAACGGGACAGAAACCTTAAATTTATTAAGATGAAGAAATTGATATTTAGCCTTGTGTTGTTAATGGCGGTGGGCGCTACGGCTCAAGTGAAGTGGATGACGATGGATGGGGCACTTGCGGCTCAAGAAAAAGAACCTAGAAAAATAATTGTAGACGCCTACACTGATTGGTGTGGACCGTGCAAACTACTCGATAAAAATACCTTTCAGAATAAGAAAGTGGCAGCCTTCATTAATGAGAATTATTACGCTGTAAAGTTCAATGCAGAAGGAACTGAAGAAATAAATTACCTAGATAATATCTATACTAACCCGAGACACGACCCAAACAGAAGAGGACGTAATAGTCAGCACGAATTTGCGCAAGCGATGAAGCTTAGAGGTTATCCTAGTATTGTATTTTTTGATGAAAAAGGAAATTATATTCAGCCAGTAGTAGGATACAAAACACCGCGTCAACTCGAAATCTACTTAAAGATGATTGCAAATGACGATTATAAAGAGCTAACAACTCAAGAAAAATGGCAATCATATCAGGACGGATTTGAATACACATTTCCATCCAAATAATAGCTACTCATAAATTACAAAAGCTCCCTTTTCATACGTGCTATGAAAAGGGATTTTTCTTTTACGACAGGTGGCTTCCCATAGTTCAACATAAGAGCGATAGTTGCTACCGTCAGCTATAACTGTAGCATTTGGAAAATAGTTTAGTAATCGAGTTAGATTAATTTTAGGGGATTCCGTAAGTACGATGTAGTCTGGAACTAGGTTAGGGACACCGTAAATTCCTAAACTATCGATGCGCAATATTTTATTTCGCTTAAAGCGAAAAGCATTAAAAAGCGTATCCACTCTTGCCGAATGAAGAGTTAACGCTTGTCTGTAACTCTTTACTTTATAATCTTTTGAGGCGTCATACGTAGTGTCGTTGCTGTAAAGTGTCATTTCATTGTGCTGTAGCTTTCCGAAAAGACTCCCTCGCGATTGTTGAAAGATGACAAAATGGTCCTCAGGCATTAAGGAGCGCTCGTATAGTGTGGCGCTCACAAAAAGCACTATTGAAATACCGCATAACATAAGTTTACCGTAACTGTATTTTTTCAGTACAGTCACAACACAGACAATGAGTACGTAGGAACTAAGCAATACAAAAATACCTATCGTGATATCCTGAATGACAAAAGATTCCTGTCGCGCCACCCAGGCTATAAAATTGTTCAGAGCATCGATAGCGCTGCCAAAACCCTGCGCCCACGAATCAGGAAGCCAGCCTAAAATCGCCAAAACAATCACAACTATTCCAACACTCAGGAGATAAGTGAGCAATGGTAATATCGCAATGTTCGAAAGTAAAAATAGTCCCGGAAACTGATGAAAATAAAAAAGACTCACTGGGACGACACCCAGCTGTGCGGCAGTGGTAACGGTAACGGTACCCCACAATATACGAAGCACATAATTGCGGGGATTCCAAAACCCGAATAACCATGGTTGAACCCACAAGATAGCTGCCACGGCAAGATAGCTCAATTGAAACCCTACGTGGTAAATCAAATTGGGATCAATAAGTAAGAGCAATAATGCCGAATAAATAAGTGCGTTAGGGCTCGCTCTCTTTCCGCCCCAGATGGTTCCAATCTCGAGAAATGTAAACATTGTCGCCGCTCGCATTACAGATGGCGACAGTCCTGTGATTGTCGCAAATGCCCAGATGGCAGTGATAATCATCAGAGAGCGTAGCCACCTCCACTTCTTTCGGTCTAATGGTTTTGTGAGAACTTTCAAGAGCATAAATATAATCCCCACGTGCAGTCCAGAAACAGCAAGGATGTGCATCATTCCCGCCGCTGCATACTGACTGCTCATTTCCTTATCTATATCCTGGCGCTGCCCTAGAAATAGGGCATTTATAATGGCTAGTTGGCGGTCGGAAAATGGATAGGATTGAAGGGTTTGTTGTACGCTTTCGCGAAAGCGGGATGCCCACAATAGCAACATATTTCCAGAGGAAGCGCCCAGTTTATAAATATCATCGTTACTCACGCGCATCTGTCCATAAATATGGCGCGATTTTAAGTATTTTCCGTAGTCAAACTGATACGGACTACGAGGTTTAGGGACAGGCTCAATTGCACTGCTCAGGACAACATTATCGCCCACACGAAGAGACGGCGCGAGTGAATCCTTAGAAACATTTAAAAGAACTTTGCCCGTAACGGTTTTGCTATCCATAAGTAATACCCTGCCCACAAACTTATCCTGATAGGCAGAGGGTTTGAGTTTCTCGACAATATTTAAATGAACCGTATGGTCGAGGGAGTCTGCTTTATGAACATAATGGTGTTCCTGCAATAGCGGGTTGTGAATTGCGGTGGCAAACGTCCCGATAAAAAAGCTCAAGGCTATGGCCGAGAATAAAAATGGAATACTAGCGATATCACTGCGCTTATGCCATATGTGAATCACGACTAGAGCTAAAAGCGAAAGAATACAAAGGCCGCCAGCAACTAGGGAAGTCACTTGAAAGTAAGGACTACAAACAATCCCAGCAATTAAGCCAAGTAAAATCAATAAGACTGCAAAATTTAACCGATGCACTTGAAACGCTATTTTCGACTGGAGGGGGCAGTTTATTTATGGTAAGTTGAAGATAGTGAATTTTTACTAGTTTAATTCTAGATTACGCGTCGTGCCTGTACAAAGGCATTGCGCCAATAACGCTCATCCAGTGATGAGGTGAGAACACCCTTAGAAGTAGTGGCGTGTATAAAGTATATTTGACCATCGTTAACTGCTGTTACCAGCCCCACGTGGTTGATGCGTCTACTACTTTTATTTGTGCGGAAAAATACGAGATCTCCTTTTTCCACTTTACTTTGTTTTACGCGCTTTCCCTTAGTCGCCATATCCCTAGAAACGCGAGGCAATACGATCTGCTCCTTTTGAAATGCTACATAAATTAGTCCAGAACAATCCATCCCGCGACTTGTGGTTCCTCCAAATTTATACCGCGTTCCGGCAAATGCTTGTGCCTGTTGGATTATGCGATCTGTCTTGTTTGAAGCAGGTTTTTTATAGGCAGTTTTAGAGCTCCCACACGAGGTGAGAAGAAATATGGAAATAATGGCAAGGAATAGAGTTCTCATAAACGTAAGTAAAGGCGTGATGCAAATATGGCGCTTTAGGGATAACTATAAAAGATGTTTGATTATTTTGTTGGTACGATTAAAACGTAAGCAGTAGTTCAAGGTTTGTTCAATAAATTCTTAGAGAACATCCTGGTTTGAATGGCTAAAGCTACCTTCTTACCCGTTCCACGATTAGTTTGGCAGCTTTTTCACTAGCCCCTTTTCCTCCAAGCTTTTTTTCCAGTTCGTAGTAGTCCATAAAAAGTTGCGCTCGGTGGTTGTCGTCTAGAATTTTAGTAAGGGCGACTTCTAGTGACTCTTTGTTGAGATTGCCCTGTATGAGTTCAGTGACGACCTCTCGGTTCATTATAAGATTCACCAGCGAGATATAATCCAGTTTTATAATACGTTTTGCAATTTGATAAGAAATGGAACTGCCTTTATAACAAACTACTTGGGGCACTTTAAACAATGCGGTTTCAAGCGTTGCTGTTCCAGAAGTTACTAGCGCAGCATTTGCAAAGCTTAGTAAGTCATATGTTTTATTCATAATGAGTTTTACATCGTGCTCTTTTAGAAAGGGCATATAAAACTCCGGGTCCTGACTGGGAGCCCCGGCAATGACAAACTGGTAGTCTGGATGATCTGGAATAACGCTAAGCATTACCGTTAACATTGCTGTGATTTCCTGCTTCCTACTCCCAGGAAGGAGTACAATCATAGGACGATCATCCAGATCGTGTTCTCTGGCAAATGCGGTTGCACTAGCTTGTTTTCTCCCTGCGATCGCATCAAGTAGGGGATGACCCACAAAGTCCACCTTGTAATCGTAAGTATCATAAAAATCCTTAACAAAAGGTAAGATGACATACATGTAATCTATCGTAGCCTTAATCGTTTTTACGCGACCCGCTCGTGATGCCCAAACTTGCGGACTGATATAATAATGAGTATTTACACCCAGTGGCTTTGCCCACTTTGCGACCCTAAGGTTAAAACCAGAATTATCTATAAAAATTAGTGCGTCAGGTTCAAATCTTGCGATATCTCGCTTACAAGATTTGATGAGTTTTGTGATTTTCCGTAAGTTCATCACCACCTCTGCAAATCCCATAAATGCGCGCTCTTTATAATGGGTTACGAGCGTCCCGCCCACAGCTTGCATAAGATCGCCGCCCCAAAAACGTATGTCTGCCTCTGGGTCTTCCTTAAATAGCGCTTTCATCAGGTTGGACCCGTGCAGATCGCCACTCGCCTCTCCCGCAAGAATGTAGTATTTCATTAGATAAAGATAAGAATCATCGTGGCGATAGCGATGAGAACTGTAGCTAGAAGCACACCTCTAGCGCGATAATCTTCCTTCTTTTTGATGTAAATGAAGAAAGCAACAAGATTTAAAACGGCTCCTAACGTCACAATCTTCCCTAGGAAACCTTCGGCTATGGCTTGCTTTATCGTGGCGTCGATTCCTTTTTCTGAGAACATCAGTATGTAAATTAGGACCCCTAGTGCATTTGCACATAGTCCTGTAATAAATCCTATGGTAATTTCTTTTTTCATGAGTTATTAATGTGCCGCTTGCGCGAAAATGTTAGTTAGCATAGCATTAGGTGAAATGGATTTAAAATTTTCGCGAAAGCGTAAAAACTAAAACACCTAATGGGTCATTGCCAAATCAAATTTTATCTAATTAAACCTTCGGTTTTCATTTTTCTCAAAGCTCCCACTCATTCAAATCTTGAATAAAATGATGTGCCGTCAGGTCAAATTGAACAGGAACTATTGAAACATAACCTTCCTCTAGCGCCCACTCATCTGTATCTGTTCCCTTGTCCTGATTTACAAACTCGCCAGTGAGCCAGTAATAATCCCTTCCCTGCGGATTTGTGCGTTTGTCAAAATCTTCTACCCACATCGCCTTAGCCTGACGACAAACTTTTATCCCTTTAATTTTTGATGGTGCAAGTTTAGGGATGTTCACATTGAGTACAACACCCTTAGGCAAACCGTTTTTGAGAACATTTTCAGTCACGGCGCGCACATATTTTTTTGCAGGTTCAAAATCGGCATCGAGGCTGTAGTCCAGAAGGGAAAAACCTATAGCAGGAATTCCTTCTACACCGGCTTCGACAGCAGCGCTCATTGTGCCGCTATAAATCACATTTATAGAAGAGTTGCTGCCGTGATTAATCCCACTCACACAAATATCTGGTTTTCTATCTAAAATTTGCTGGGTGGCGAGCTTTACACAATCGGCTGGGGTGCCGGAACAGCTATATTCTTTATGAGAGGCTTTGCTGTCAATTTTTATAGGATCACAAAAAAGTGTGTCATTTATGGTAATTGCGTGACCCATACCACTTTGCGGGCTGTCTGGAGCGACAACAATCACTTCTCCTAGTTCTAACATCACCTCTATCAAGGCTCGTATTCCAGGGGCTGTGATTCCGTCATCATTTGTTATTAAAATAAGCGGCTTCTTTTTCATAATATCTGGCGTGTATCTATGCACGAAAATACGTAAATTGTCTGTCCTAAAATGGAAGCAGAGGTTTAACAAAACATTACGAATGCTCAGATTTTATTGGCACAATTTTTAATGTACATTGCTGTTAATGAAGCAAACACTAAGATTTATGAAAAGGAACTTAAAATTAATTGCCATTGCGCTCCTATTTTCGGCAGCGAGTTGCAGTTTTACAACAAAGAGTTTTGACGACCCAGATAAAGATAAATTACTTATAGACTTAATCACATATGTCCTTGATAGAGGGCATTATGATGCAAAGGATATGGATGATGCATTTTCGGAGGCTGTTTTTGATTCATACATGGATGCGTTAGATCCTTTTAAACGCGTACTATTACAGAAGGACATCGAAGATTTTGCGGCTTACCGCACAGAGTTAGATGATATGATTAGGGAAAAGGATCTTACTTTTTTTAATCTAACTTTTGAGCGTTACTCAGAACGCCTCAAAGAGGCAGAGGCTATTAAAGATGAAGTCTTAAAAAAGCCATTTGATTTTACCGTCGAGGAGTCTATGAATACAGACTACGAAAAAATGGAGTTTGTAAAAAATAAAAGAGAGCTTAAAGATCGTTGGAGAAAGCAATTAAAATTAAATGCCCTAGGAAGCTATTTTGACCGGAAAGATTCTCAAGAGAATCCTCCTAAGCCAAGTGAGGATGACGACGAAACAGATAGTGAAGATTCAGAACCCTTAGAAGTCCTATCGGATAATGAGATTGAAGAGAAGGTGCGCATAGAAATTCAGGAAACCATGGCAGATTTTTTTGAATTCTCTTATGAGCAAGAGCGAGAAGACTACTTTGCTACATTTTTAAATGCGGTCGTAGAGGAATATGATCCGCATACCTATTATTTTGCACCGGTAGATAAGGAGCGTTTTGACCAACAAATGAGTGGTCAATTTCAGGGAATAGGTGCCCGTCTCCAAAAGAAGAGCAGCGAAGTTAGAGTTACAGAAATTATTTCTGGAGGTCCAGCTTGGAGACAAGAAGAACTACAAGAAGGGGATATCATTTTAAAGGTAAAGCAAGAAGGTGAAAAGGAAGCAACTAGTATTGTAGGTATGCGCCTTGAGGATGCCATAAAATTAATTAAGGGACCAAAAGGAACAAAGGTAACCCTTAATGTAAAAAAGAAAATTGATGGTAGTACTAAGAATATTATCATAGAGCGAGACATTGTGGAGCTCGAAGAAGTATATGCGCGGTCAGCCTTTGTAGATAAGGAAGACAGGCGTTATGGAATTATAAATTTACCTAAGTTCTACTTTGATATGGAGAACTATAAAGAACGTAATGCTGCTACAGACGTGCGTGACGAGATAGAGCGCCTTAAAGAAAAAGGTGTAGAAGGCCTAGTGATAGATTTACGAGGTAATGGTGGAGGATCACTTAAAACTGTAGTCGATATTGCGGGTCTGTTTATAAAAGAAGGTCCCATAGTTCAAGTAAAGTCAAGTGATGATGAACCAGAAATTTTAGAAGATAAAGATCCAGGTGTTGTTTGGGACGGACCGCTTGTTATTCTTGTTAATGAAATTTCTGCTTCAGCAAGTGAGATTCTTGCTGCTGCGATGCAAGATTACAAACGTGCGATTATTATAGGAAGTAAACAAACCTATGGTAAAGGTACCGTGCAGAATGTGGTAGACCTTAACAGATGGTTGCGTAAAAACGATTACGGTGATATGGGAGCACTTAAAGTAACTACCCAGAAGTTTTATCGTGTTAATGGTGGTTCTACACAATTAGAAGGGGTAAAGAGTGATGTTGTTGTTCCAGATCGCTTCAGCTACATTGACATAGGAGAAAAAGATCAGAAAAATCCGCTTCCTTGGGATGCAATACGCCCGGCAGATTATAAAGTGTGGGATGGTTTTACAAACTTTGACGAGACCATAGGAGAGAGTAAAGAACGTATGTCTAAAAACGAGCAACTTAAACTTATAGACGATTATGCAAAATGGATTAGTGAACGTCGTAATGATAATGACTGGTCACTTTCTTATGAAAACTATAAAGCTCGGGTTAAGGATAATGAGGAGAAAACAAAGCGTTTTGACGCACTAGATGATTACGATAGTAAATTGTCTTACAAGTCTCTTCCTTATGAAGAAACATTGTTTGATTCAGATACAATTCTAAAGGAAAAGCGCGAGCGCTGGCATAAGAGTCTTGCAAAAGATGTGTATGTAGAAGAGGCAATTAATGTTCTCAATGACTTAAAGCTCAATAATATTAGAAGAAGTAAAGTGGCATCCATAAAAGATTAATTTATGGCGCAAACGCCCAATTCATTAACTCAACTAGCGCTCCAAAAGTTTAAAAAGAATTTTTGGGGCGTTTTGAGTTTGAGCTTTATTGTAATTTGTGGGTTAGTGGCACTATTTGCCTATGCAATTGCCCCTGATGATAGTCAGAATGCTAATCAGATGCATCTATCTATCCATTCTCAACCACCAGGCTTTCAAGTGCAGATGCTTACCATTCCCGCACCTGATGTTGTAGATCAGTCAGCCTTTTCGGCACTATTTTTTGGGAAGAAAAACGGGGATACAGAAATTCCCATCGCCAGCTATAGGTTTGATGATATTTTCTTAGAGTATGTTCCGTACACTGGAGCAGACGCTTTAGGAATGCCTAAACGTCTGGAGTTAGATGGTGTGGATGATTATAACGCTTTCGCGAAAGCGTATTTAAAAACAAAAAAGTTCCATCTAGGAACAGATAAATATGGTCGTGACCTATTGAGCAGAATGCTTGTAGGAGCTCGAATATCCTTCGTTATAGGATTTGTGGCCGTTTTTATATCACTACTTATAGGAGTTTTGTTAGGTGCATTTGCAGGTTATTTTGGCGGTAAGGTAGATGCTGCGATTATGTGGCTTATTAATGTCACTTGGTCTATTCCTACTTTATTACTGGTCATTGCGATTACGCTTGCTTTAGGGAAAGGCTTTTGGCAAGTATTTATAGCCGTAGGACTTACAATGTGGGTGGAGGTCGCTCGCGTGGTAAGAGGGCAGGTGCTGGGGGTAAAACAGATGCAATATGTAACTGCTGCAAGGGCTTTAGGTTACACAGATTTTAGAATTATAAGAAGACATATTTTGCCTAATGTAATGGCACCGCTCATTGTAATCTCAGCCGCAAACTTTGCTGGTGCAATCCTAATTGAGAGTGGGCTAAGCTTTCTCGGGATTGGGGCACAACCGCCTATGCCCAGCTGGGGTGCAATGATTAAGGATCACTACAGTTATATTATTTTAGGTAAGCCGTATCTCGCCGTGATTCCAGGGCTGGCGATTATGTTGCTGGTAATGGCATTTATGCTTGTAGGGAATGCGCTTAGGGATGCGCTGGATGTAAAAGCTTAAATTTACAATATGCAAAGAAAATACCTCTACCCACTTCTCGTGATCTTACTCACGCTAGGTTATCTCTTCTTCGAGAAATATGCTAATGAAAAACTAGATCAGCCCATTGTTGAGGCTGGAATGGAAGTAAAAGAGCATACAAATGACTATTTCTTACCTACTTCAACTACAGGTCAAATAGTGCATCATAATTACTACTCATTAAGTTACAGCGAACCCGACGAGCAAGCAGAATGGGTGGCCTATGAACTCAAGAAAAGCCAACTCAAAAACAGCGATTTTGAACGCCCATATTTTGAAGTAGACCCTGCTGTAAAAACTAAAAGTGCGCACTGGCGCAATTATAAAAAGTCTGGATACGACCGTGGTCATTTATGTCCCGCTGGTGATCGTGAGTTTAGCAAGCAGGCTTATGAAGAAACATTTCTTACCAGCAATATTACTCCGCAACGTCACGATTTTAATGCTGGTGTCTGGAATAGGCTCGAGCAAAAAGTGCGTTACTGGGCATCACAGTATGATGGAGTTTTTGTTGTAACTGGCGGGATCCTTAAAGATAAAATAGGGACGATAGGAGATGAGAAAGTCACAGTTCCAGAGTCCTTCTACAAGATAGTATACGACCGTTCTGGAGACAATATAAAAATGTTGGCATTCTTAATGAATCACGTAGAGTCTAAGAAACCACTTTACAGCTTTGTTACTTCTGTAGATCAAATAGAAAAACTTACGGGTATTGATTTCTTTCCGCAGTTAGAGGACGGTCTTGAAGATAAACTTGAGGCTTCTATGGATTATAAGGAGTGGAGTTTTAGATAAGGCTATGAACTTGAAATTAATTCAGGGTGAAACCTGAAACAAGTCTGGTTTCAATTTTGCGAAAGCAAAAACATACTTTTTCAAATTCGGCTAACGGCTAACGGCTAACCTCTAACTTCGTATTACATTCCCGTACGAATCGCCTCCACAGGATCTAGTCTTGAAGCTCCAATTGCTGGTATAATACCTGCAATGATTCCTATAATGAAGGTTACTGAAAGTCCTAGCATTATATTGAAGAAAGACAGTACAAATTCAAAATCATCCATTGCATTGGTCAACACTAAGGTTATTAGCCATACTAGAACGAGCCCAATGATACCTCCAAAAACGGATAGTAAAATAGACTCAAATAAGAATTGAAAGAGAATAAACCTACGTTTTGCGCCTAGTGCTTTTTGAATTCCAATTAAGTTAGTACGTTCTTTAACAGAGACAAACATAATATTTGCAATCCCGAAGCCTCCCACTAAGAGCGAGAAACCGCCTATTCCCCAACCTATTAGTTTGAGAACGCCTATTACTTCTCCTATGGCTGCTGCAAACCCTTTTAGCTGATTGATAAAAAAGGTACTCACTTCATCTGGTTTAAGACCTCGTTTCTGACGTAGTTTTTGTTCGGCTTGGGCTAGGAAACCATCATAATCTGCATCTTCTTCGGGAAGCATTGTTATAATGGGGAAAACTGACCTATTGTTGCCTCCATAAATACGCATTACAATAGTCGCCGGAATAATCGCTATCTCATCCTTGCTAGGCCCGAATACTCCAGCACCTTCTTTTTTCATGACACCTATAACGGTAAACTTGCGACTGTAAAGGCGTATTTTTTTTCCTACTGCGCTTCCATTTTGTCCAAAAAGTTTATTTCGGATTTCATCACCTATTACAACAACAGGATTTCCATTTACAGACTCTTGCTCACTAAAAAATCGACCTTCTTGAAATTCTATAGATTCAATGTCATAGTAACCTTCTGTCGTAGAACCTATTTGTACATTCTCTAGTGTCTCGTCATTGTACTTAATAGTTTGTGGAGCAACATTTAATCCATAAGAGATAGCTTTTAAATCAGGTAGGGAACGTTGTAAATATTGATATTCTTCGTATGTCACCACAGGAAATTGCTCTCTTTTCCATCTGGGAACTTCAGTGGGGCCAAAGGAGACGTGCGTAAGTAACATCGTGCTCTGATCTAATGAAGAAAGACTTCCTCGTATCTCTTTGTCCAACGAATCTACCGCTGCTAACACACCTATGATAGAAAAAATACCAACCGTCACTCCTAGCAAGGAAAGAAAGGTGCGTAGGATGTTGTTTTTCATCGCATTTACTGCAAATCTAAAGCTCTCTTGTAATGCGCTCAGTCCTTTGAACATAGGTTGGTTTTATGAAAATTTAAAGATAAGACGCTTGCATCTGTTTAATGTTACAAATCCAGTATAATTTGTCTTCTGTACGCCATATATTATAGTGTTAAATTCCTATTTTTGCGAGAATTCAAAGAAAGGCTTTGAAAACCTTTATAAATCGCAACAATGAGCAACATTAAAAAAGCAGGATCCGCTTTAATTTCAGTATTTCATAAAGATGGTCTCGCACCATTAGTTCAGAAGTTTAACGAACTCGGAATTACAATTTATTCTACCGGCGGGACTGAGAAATTTATTAAAGATCTAGGTATTCCTGTTGTTCCTGTGGAGGATGTGACCTCATATCCATCTATTCTGGGCGGTCGTGTAAAAACATTGCACCCTAAGGTTTTTGGAGGAATTCTAAACCGTCAGGATCACGACGGAGATATTAAGGAAATGGCCGAATATGAAATCCCGCAACTGGATATTGTCATTGTGGATTTGTATCCGTTTGAAAAAACGGTCGCCTCTGGAGCATCTGAGCAAGACATCATCGAGAAAATAGATATTGGTGGTATTTCTTTGATCAGGGCGGCAGCCAAAAATTTTAAAGATACCTTATGCGTATCCTCTATGGATGATTATGCTGAGGTGCTAGATATAATTACTAAAGGAAACGGAAGCACAACGCTTGAAGATCGCAAGCGTTTTGCGGCCAAATCATTTGCCGTTTCTTCTCATTACGACAGCGCAATTTTTAATTATTTTAACGCAGACCACTCGATTGCTGCTTTAAAGATTAGCGAGAATAAAGGAAAAGTATTGCGCTACGGAGAAAATCCACACCAGAAAGGATTTTTCTTTGGAGATTTTGACGCGATTTTTGATAAACTACACGGTAAAGAGCTTTCATATAATAACTTACTGGATGTGGATGCTGCTGTAAACTTAATGAGTGAGTTTAAAGGCGAGTCACCCACGTTTGCCGTATTAAAGCATAACAATGCTTGTGGTCTTGCACAACGCGATACAATGCACCAGGCTTATGTAGATGCGCTGGCGGGAGATCCTGTATCGGCTTTTGGCGGGGTTTTAATCGCAAATGGAGAGATAGACCAAGAGACCGCAACAGAAATTCATAAACTATTTTGTGAAGTGGTGATTGCTCCGTCCTACACCAAAGAAGCATTGGAAACCTTAAAAGGAAAGAAAAACCGAGTAATTCTTGCTCAAAAAGATTTTGAATTTCCAGCCACAAACGTTCGTACCTGCCTTAACGGAGTCCTTGTGCAAGACCGTAATGCAAAGACAGATACAATTGCAGATTTAACACACGCGACTCACAATAAACCATCAGACCGTGAGTTAGAAGATCTAATGTTTGCTTCAAAAATTTGTAAGCATACGAAGTCTAATACCATTGTTCTTGTAAAGAACAAGCAGTTATGTGCTAGTGGTACTGGACAAACCTCACGTGTGGATGCGCTCAGGCAAGCAATAGACAAAGCACAATCGTTCAAGTTTGACCTAGAAGGGTCTGTAATGGCTAGTGATGCCTTTTTTCCTTTTCCAGATTGTGTTGAGATTGCAGATAATGCAGGAATCACAGCAGTAATCCAGCCAGGAGGATCCATTAAGGACCAACTGACTATAGATTATTGTAATGATAATGAGGTAGCGATGGTAATGACAGGGACGCGTCATTTTAAGCATTAAGAGTTTTAGATTAGAAGTATTTTGGATTTTAGTACGCTTTCGCGAAAGCGTAAAAACATACCTTCAATAAAGCCTTAACTAACAAAATATTAGTAGTACATTTAAGAGATATATTACTTCCGAAAATAATTTTAATACCCCTAGTAGATTATGGGATTTTTTGACTTCCTAACCGAAGAGATTGCAATAGACTTAGGAACAGCAAACACGCTGATTATCCACAATGGAAAAGTAGTTGTGGATAGCCCATCCATCGTGGCGCGTGACCGCGTGACTGGTAAGATTACCCACGTAGGAAAGGAGGCGGCCCTAATGCAAGGGAAAACCCACGAGAACATAAAGACCATACGCCCGCTCAAGGATGGTGTAATTGCAGATTTCCAGGCAAGTGAACAAATGATCTCTATGTTTATTAAAGAGATTCCAGCACTTAAAAAACGTTTGTTTCAACCCGCATTGCGTATGGTAATTTGTATTCCTTCGGGAATTACGGAGGTAGAAATGCGTGCGGTAAAAGAAAGTGCGGAGAAGGTAAATGGTAAAGAAGTGTACCTGATACACGAGCCTATGGCTGCCGCCATCGGAATCGGTGTAGATATTATGCAGCCTAAGGGAAATATGATAGTAGACATAGGTGGAGGGACAACTGAAATCGCGGTAATTGCACTTGGAGGAATAGTCTGTGATAAATCTGTCAAAATTGCAGGAGATGTATTTACAAATGATATTATCTACTACATGCGCACACAGCATAACCTATACGTAGGGGAGCGTAGTGCCGAAAAAATTAAAATCCAAATCGGTGCCGCAACAGAAGACCTTGAAGTCCCACCAGAAGAAATGAGCGTCCAGGGACGTGATCTTCTTACCGGAAAGCCTAAGCAGGTTCAGATATCCTATCGTGAGATTGCAAAAGCGCTGGACAAATCAATCCTTCGTATTGAAGATGCAGTTATGGAAACACTTTCTCAAACCCCACCAGAACTCGCTGCCGATATTTATAATACAGGAATCTACCTTGCAGGCGGAGGATCTATGTTGAGAGGCTTGGATAAGCGTCTCTCCCAAAAAACAGATCTTCCTGTATATATAGCAGAAGATCCCCTTAGAGCTGTAGTACGCGGTACAGGAATCACACTTAAAAATCTTGCTAAATATAAGAGCGTTCTTATAAAATAACACTCCTAACTCTAAGCAGTAATGCAGCAGATTATCAATTTCCTGATTCGTTACAAGAATGCTCTGCTGTTTTTGTTCTTATTATTGATTTCGCTCGTTTTTACAGTACAATCTCATTCTTACCATCGTAGTAAGTTTATAAATTCAGCTAATTTTCTGTCTGGAGGAGTGTACGAATCTGTGGGTGGTGTTCAAGATTATTTTAAGCTCAAAACATATAATGAGCAGTTGTTAGAAGAAAATGCCCGCTTACGCGAAAGAATACAACGAGCAAAAACAACAGTTCCATCAAGTGAAGATTCTTTGTCTATGCTTTCTAATATTTACAAAGACAGTATATCGCAATTTGAATTTATCCCCGCAAAAGTCATTAATAACTCGTACGCAAAAGTAGATAACTTTTTAACCATCAAAGGAGGTCGTAGAGAAGGTATTCAAAAAGATATGGGCGTGATTACCAGTAAGGGAATTGTGGGTGTGATAGATAAGGTTTCAGGTAAATACAGCACTGTGCTTTCTGTGCTCAATACAAATTTTACAACAAATGCTCAGCTTCAAGACACAGACCATTATGGACAACTACAATGGGATGGAAGAAATCCTAATCTAGCACAACTTATCGATATGCAGCAGCAAGCACCAGTAGCGGTAGGGGATACTATCGAGACTAGCGGTAGATCTGCAATATTTCCTAAAGGTATACCTATAGGAACGGTACAAGATTTTAAATTAGATCAGAGTAAGAATTTCTTTTTGATTACTGTAAAGTTAATTAACGATATGACTAATCTTGGTCACGTATATGTTATAGAAAATAACGATCTAGAAGAAATCAAAGCCATAGAAGCAGCAAGTATCAATGAGCAATAATATAGTTCTGAATATTCTCCGCTTTCTAGGACTTATTATTGTCCAGCTCTATGTATTCAATAATATGAATATTTTTGGATACATAAATCCTTTGCCTTATGTGCTGTTTGTAATCGTATTCCCGTTTTCGGCAAATAGATCTTTGTATTTATTTTTGGCGTTCTTAACGGGGCTTACACTCGATATGTTTGGCAATAGTGGAGGCATACACGCAGCGGCTTGTTTGTTTGTAGCTTTTTCTAGACCAGTAGTTACTCGTTTTGTTTATGGTGTGAGCTATGAATATAATGCTGTAAAATTATCTAAAGGTACATTTTATGAAAGGGTCTTATTTATTCTGATCCTTGTTGTTATACATCATTTGGTATTCTTCAGTCTTGAGGTTTTTAACATTGCGAGTATACTTTATATCTTAAAAAAGGCGTTGATTACTAGTGTAGGTACTGCATTGTTTTGCGTCCTTTTCAGTATTCTATTTAGTGGTCGTTCAGAATGAGAAAATTATTACTTCTTTCTATTGTATTGTTTACAGGTGTAGTCTTCGTGGGGAGATTATTTTACTTGCAAGTATATGATACGTCTGCTGCTGTACAGTCTGAGAATAATGCGATAAAGGTGGTGTATGATTATCCGCAGCGTGGTCATATTTATGACCGTAACAATAAGCTTATTGTTTCTAATCAGCCATCTTATGACCTTATGGCAATTCCTCGAGAAATAAAGCCCTTTGATACGCTGGAATTTTGTAAACTATTAAATATTGACAAGGAGAAGCTCGTAAAAGAGCTTAATCGAGCTCGCGTGTACTCACCAAGGTTACCATCTGTAATTGTTCCTACGATGTCCAAGAAGGAATATGCATATCTAGGAGAGCAAATGCGTAAATATGAGGGATTCTATATCCAGAAACGTTCATTAAGAGACTATCAGATAGATTTTGGCGCAAACTTCTTAGGCTATATCCAAGAAGTAAACCAGAGCATTATAGATGCTAACCCTTATTACCAATCTGGTGACTTAATAGGTCGCCAGGGCGTGGAGCAACAATATGAAGATATTCTTAGAGGGGTTAAAGGTGTTAAGCGTTTTCAAAAAGATAGATTTAACCGTATCATAGGTTCATATAAAAATGGAATTCTTGATACAATGCCTGTAGCAGGTAATGACCTCCAACTCACTATAGATGCAGAACTGCAAAAGTATGGAGAAGAATTAATGACAAATAAGCGTGGTGGTATCATTGCTTTAGATCCCAGTACCGGAGAAATTTTAGCACTTGTTTCTGCGCCTAACTATGATCCCGCATTACTTGTAGGTAGAGAACGGTCAAAGAATTTTACAAAGATGTACTACGACTCTATTTCCGAGCCCTTAGTAGACCGAGTACTTTTAGGTCAATATCCTCCTGGATCTCCTTTTAAAGCACTAACTGCGCTCATAGGACTGCAAGAGAATGTTATCGATACCTCAGAACGTATATCATGTCACGGTGGTTATAACTATGGAGGTTCTAAACCACTAGGATGTCACCACCACGCTTCGCCACTTGCGATGGAGGGTGGAATCGCAAATTCTTGTAACGCTTATTTTGCAACGGTGTACAGAAGGTCTATAGAGAAATTTAAAACGCCACAGGAAGGAATAGACAATTGGAAAGCACATTTAAAGAGTTTTGGTCTAGGAGATTTTTTGGGATATGACCTTCCTATTGGAAGACCAGGTTTTATTCCCAATTCAGAATTTTACAATAGGAGCTATCAATATCCTAAATATCGCTGGTACGCTACTGCCACAATTTCTAATGCCATTGGACAAGGTGAAGTGTCTATGACGCCTATCCAAATGGCAAACTTCACAGCAGCCATAGCAAACAGAGGTCACTACTATAAACCTCACATCATAAAAAAAATTAAAGGAGTAGATACCATCCCCACAGCATATCAACAAAAACAACAAACCACTATTGATCCCAAATATTTTGAACCGGTAGTAGAAGGTATGCACGGCGTTTATAATTACGGAACAGCATCCACACTAAAAATCCCAGGAATAGAAATTTGTGGAAAAACAGGTACTGCAGAAAACTATACGCGTATCGACGGGAAGCGCGTACAACTTACAGATCACTCCACCTTTGTTGCCTTTGCTCCAAAAGATAATCCCAAAATAGCTATTGCCGTTTTTGTAGAGAACGGTTATTGGGGTTCACGTTTTGGGGGCAGAATAGCATCTGTAATGATAGAAAAATATCTTAAAGGAAATGTTACTCGAAAGGATTTGGAGCAATGGGTAATGACGCATAGTCTTGAAGATGAATATGCAAAGCCGCAAAGCGGTAAACCTTTTTCGATAAATGATGGTAAAAAGGTAGTGGCTAAATTTCTTTTAGAAAAAGAAGAGGATAAAGTACATAAAAAATAATGATAGGTAGTTCCCGTAATGTTAGAAGTTTTGATTGGGTTATTATACTATTATACCTTTTGCTCGTGGGCAGCGGGTGGATTAACATATACTCTGCATCTTACGATACGGACGCACTTGCTTTCTTTAGTACGGACAACTTATTTATAAAGCAACTCCTGTTTATTATATTCGGAATAGGACTTATCATCTTTGTTCTTTTTCTGGATGCAAAGTTCTTTGAGCGTTTTTCAAGTATTATTTATATAGTATCGCTTCTTTCTCTACTCGGTCTTTTTGTTTTTGGAAATACTATTTCTGGAGCTACGAGTTGGTATAAATTTGGATCATTAGGTTTGCAGCCTAGTGAGTTTGCTAAGGCCGCCACTGCCCTCGCTCTAGCTAAGTATCTGAGTGATATTCAGACCAATATAAAATCTATCAAGGATCAAATAAAGGCTTTTGTGATAATTGCACTTCCTGCACTCATTATCATACCACAACCTGATCCTGGTAGTGCGCTTGTTTATGCGGCATTCTTCTTTCCGTTGTATAGGGAAGGACTCGCTGCAGCCTATCTCATTCTAGGATTTTCTGTTGTACTCTTATTTGTGCTTACGCTGTTATTTGGGCCTATTTATGTAGGAGCTGGAGCTTTAGTAATAGGTATATTTTTATTTGTCAAAAATAGAAAACGAAGGCCTTCTAAGAGATTGTATCTAGGGATTGTCGCAGCCTGTGCTCTATTTGCTTTTTCGGTAAATTATATTTTTGAAAACGTATTTGAGCAACGTCACCGTGACCGCTTTAATATAGTATTAGGTAAAGAGGTAGATGCAAAAAGTATAGGATACAATACTGCCCAAAGCGAAATTGCCATAGGAAACGGAGGTTGGCTAGGGCGAGGATTTTTACAAGGGACTCAGACTAAAGGGAAGTTTGTTCCTGAACAGCATACCGATTACATCTTCAGTACTGTGGGAGAAGAGTGGGGATTCTTAGGAAGCACATTTGTTGTCCTTCTTTTTATTGGACTTATCTTGAGAATTATTCAATTATCTGAAAAACAAAAAAATGACTTCAGCCGGATCTATGGCTACGGCGTTGCAGGAATTTTATTTGTACATTTTGTAGTAAATGTTGGGATGGTACTCGGTCTATTGCCCACCGTAGGAATCCCACTACCATTTTTTAGTTACGGAGGTTCTGGGCTTTGGGGCTTTACCATATTGCTGTTTATTTTTGTAAAGCTTGATGGGAACAGAATAAATGAGTGGTAAATTTTTTTTCGCTTTCGCGAAAGCGAACTCAGAAATCTTTTTTAAATATAGGAATAGCCACAAGAAAGCTACTAACCATTCCTTAAAACCGATTTTTTACGAAATCGTTTGCGTAATTTTAAAAGCTTCCTCTCCCTAACATTTTCCTAAAATATAGATGGCATTATTGTATATTCACAACACACAATCCTGTATTTTGATATATTTCAATAAGAAAATGCAGGTCTTTTTGTGAATAAGATAATGGTAAGTGCTTGACAATGTTTGTAAAGTGTAATTGTTTTTCTAAAGCTTGAGAAAATGAGTAGCATAAGAGAATTTATAAAAAAACCAAACCTCTCCTTCTGGCAAATCTGGAATATGAACGTGGGATTCTTTGGGATTCAGTTCAGTTTTGGATTACAGCAGACGGCAATAAACCCAATATTCTCATTTCTAGGCGCAGATCACGCAGAGTTACCCCTGCTCAATCTGGCAGGTCCTGTTACAGGACTTTTGATACAACCTATCATAGGAGCTATAAGTGATAAAACGTGGTTGCCCAAATGGGGTGGAAGGCGTAAGCCATTTTTCCTCATAGGAGCTATATTAGGAAGTTTGTGTCTCTTTGCATTTCCCTTCAGTCCTAGTTTATGGTTTGCAGTAGGACTACTTTGGATCCTTGATGCGGCAAACAATACAGCAATGGAGCCTTATAGAGCTTTTGTAGGGGACAAGTTAAATGATGATCAGCTGACTTTTGGGTATCAGATGCAAGCACTCTTTGTGGGTGCGGGGATTACAATTGCAAACTTCTCGTTATTTCTCTTTCAAGATTGGTTTGGAGTTCCGGCAGAAGAAGGAGCTGCATTATGTTCTACTGCTACTGAGACCATTTCTGCTATTCCTAAGTGGGTGTATTATTCTTTTTTCCTAGGCGCGATAGCTTCCGTAGGAACAATTGCTTGGTCAGTATGGAAAACACCAGAAATACCGCCTAGCGACGAAGAACTAGCACAATTGCAAAAAGAGCACAGAGAAAGTTCCTTTATCCAAAGAATAAAAGAGCCTTTTGCTGAAATTACAGGTGCCATAGGTAGTATGCCGCGTATGATGTGGAAACTTGCAGCTGTTTATTTCTTCCAATGGTATGCATTATTTGTGTATTGGCAATTTGTAACCCCTATGCTCAGAGCGACTATGTTCGGTATTTCAAATGACGACAATACAAGATTTGAAGGGATAATGGAGGCCTGCCGTTCTGGAGGTATAGTAGGAACAGGTGATACTGCTTTTGCTCAAAACATACAATTAGTTTCTGAGCAAGCGCTCGCTCAAACCGGTCTTATGAATGGAACCTACAACTTTGTCACGATGATTGTTGCCTTAATGCTTGTGCCGTTTGCAAAAAAGTATGGATCTCGTAATGTATATGTTGCGTCCTTAGTGTTTTCAGGAATAGCAATGCTTAGTATGCCATATATTCAAAATGAATATGCATTGCTTATCCCGATGGTACTCTTTGGGATAGGTTGGGCTGCAATGATGGGAATCCCCTATGCAATGGTTTCTAAAGTAATTCCTGAGGAGAAACGAGGTGTATACATGGGAATAGTAAATATGATGATCGTAATCCCAATGTTAATACAAACAGTAACCTTTGGACCAATTATTAAAAATTTATTGGGCAATGATGCCGTAAATGCTATTTTATTTGGTGGAGTATTCTTCATCATTGCAGCTTTACTAGCGCTACGTCTTAAGAGAAGTGTGTCGGCAGCAGTACAGATGAAGTAATTTGTTTGACTGTATTTTGAAAAGGGAATAAATGGGAGTTTTCTTTTTTTTTGTAAGAAAAATCAGAGTCTCTCGATAAAATTATTTGTTCAAAGGGTCTATTGTGTAGGAAAATATGTTGGCAGAAATTTAAATTGTAGCAATAACAATGACTAATTTTAGAACTAGTTTTGTAATTAGATTTAGTGATGACCACCAGCTAATCATTTATAAAGGTATTGCTTGTACGACCGGAAATGTTAATTGCAACACTTTAGTCCAAGATTTACAGAACTTTGAATGTAGTGACTCTTCCTTAAACAGTCGCAACACTCGCCGAGTTCTGATAAGTGGTTAATACCCAACGAAAGAGCACCGACATACGTTGGTGCTTTTTTAATTTTAAAACGTTTTAAAAATGAAACATTTAGGTGTAAAACTCTCCCTTTATCTCAATTATTTTGTTTTTGCCATTCTTTTGAATAGTGTGGGAACTGTTATTCTTCAAGTACAGCGCAACTATGACATAACAAAAGATGTCGCAAGTATATTAGAGGGATTTAAAGATATTCCCATAGCAATCGTATCATTTTTTCTTGCTTCTCAACTCCCTAAATTCGGATTGAAGAGGTCAATGCAATTGGGTTTACTTTTAGTTGGTACGATGTGTTTGGTTATGCCTTTTACAAATGATTTCTGGTACTTCAAGTTGTTATTTCTTACCGTTGGAGTTTCCTTTGCTTTGATAAAGGTCACAGTTTTTGCGACCATCGGACTGATTACTGATGATACTCAAGAACATTCTAGTTTTATGTCCTCTTTAGAGGGTGTATTTATGATAGGAGTACTTCTGGGAAATGTGGTATTTAGTCTCTTTATTGACGATGCAGATCCTAAGTCTACATTTTGGTTAAGCTTTTATTATGTTTTGTCTGCATTATCATTAATTGCTTTTTTGATTTTGACCTTTACAAGTTTGGATGAAAGCCCTTCTAAAATTGAGTCTCGTTCTCCGAGACAGGATTTTATTGCAATGCTTAAATTGATAGCACTACCTCTTGTGATTGTCTTTATTGTAAGTGTCTTTTTGTTTGTTCTCATAGAGCAGAGTTTCCAAACTTGGACACCTACGTTCTATAAGGATTTAATTGCTGCACCTGCTCGTATGAGCGTTCAAGCGGGAGCGGTTCTTGCAGGCGCATTTGCTATAGGTCGATTTGCTGCAGGGGCGGCTTTGAAATATGTCCATTGGTTTACGCTTGTGGTTATTTGTATACTCGGTTCGGCTTCTTTGGTTTTAATTTCGTTGCCCTTGGCTCAAGGGGTTAATTTAGGAGAAAACGTAACGTGGCTCAATGCCCCAATAGTAGCATATATATTTCCGCTTATGGGAGTTTTTCTTGCGCCCATTTATCCGACTATTAACTCAGTTGTCCTAAGCTCTTTGCCTAAGCACTCACACAGCAGTATGTCCGGTCTCATTGTTGTTTTCTCGGCTCTAGGTGGTACACTAGGCTCAGTTATCACGGGCAACGTCTTTGAGTTTTTTGACGGTTCGACCGCATTTTACGCATCACTTGTGCCTATGACTCTATTATTAGGTGCAGTAATATTATTTAATAGATTAAAAAAGAAAAATGCAGTTCAAGGGTAACATAGAAACCACACTCCAGCAACTACTGGCGCAGGAGGATACAGATGGAGACAAGAAAATCACGATAGACGATACGGGTCCCAAAGCTTTTGAGATTACGGTTTATGATAACGCTTTAACCAAAGCAGAAAAACACATCATAAAAGGCACCCACCATTTATCCAATTTCTTACAGGAACTCGCGCTGGAAAAAGCACTGGGTAAAACAGAAGCAGTCATTCCCCTGTCAAAAATAGAGGAAAGCCCTACTAATCGGATATCTCGGATGATTAAGGATTATTTTTGGGACGACCTCACCCGCACCATAGATAAAAAAGGAATAGAAAAAATACTGACGGATTCAAAGGCGCAGGATACCGTACAACGACTTTACGTACCCGCTACAGATGAGCAGGGAATTTCTTATTACAAGAGTCTCACAACCACATTTCCCAATCTCGAAGTCGTGGTGCTTCCCGAAAATATCACCCCAGAATACGTAAAATCCATAAACGACAAGCCCGGAATCCTCGCGCTTGCCCTTGAAAATGAGAGTGGAGTGCCCTTTGTCGTACCCGGCGGGAGGTTTAACGAGATGTACGGCTGGGACAGCTACTTTGAAGGTGTGGGACTGTTACTGGACGGTCGCGTGGACCTCGCCAAAGCAATGATAGATAATTTTTGTTATCAAATTCAACATTACGGTAAAATCCTAAATGCAAACCGAAGCTATTACCTCACGCGCACCCAGCCACCGTTCTTGACTTCATTTATAAGAGAAGTCTATAGTACGCACCCAGAGATAGGTAAAGTATGGCTCTCCCAAGTTTTGGCCATTGCGATAAAAGAATACGAGACAGTCTGGATGGAGCGGGGAGTTCGGCTTACGCAAAATGGACTCAATCGGTATTATGCCCAAGGCATCGGTATCCCTCCAGAGACAGAGGAAGGTCATTTTGATGAGGTGTTGGCCGCTTTCGCGAAAGCGTACTCAAAAAAACAAAACATTCACCAACCCTTCACAATACGGACCTTTGCCGAAGCTTATCAAAACGGAACCATCTCCGTTCCCGAACTGGACGCCTATTTTACCCACGACCGAAGTTTACGTGAGAGTGGTCACGACACCTCGTGGCGACTGGATGATGTATGTGCAGACCTTAATGTAGTAGATTTGAACAGCCTGCTCTATAAATATGAAGTGGATTTTGCGTATCTCGTGGACACCTATTTTAACGGGGCATTTCAGGGGAGGTCAAGCGATTTTTTTATGAGCAAGGCTTCTGAGCGCAAAAAAAGGATGAATACGCTGATGTGGAATGAGGAGCAGGGACAATACTTTGACTATAATTTTAAGAAGCAGGAGCAGACTCATTTTGAAAGTGCTTCCAATTATTTCCCGCTCTGGGCTGGACTGTGCACTCAAGATCAGGCCTCGGCAATGAAAGATACTTTGATGGCACAGCTCAAAGAAAAAGGGGGCATCGCAGGAACGTCCAGAAAAATGAATGACGAGTTTGCGTACAAAGGACCCCAACGACAATGGGATTATCCTAACGGCTGGGCACCGCATCAAATGATGGTCTGGCGCGGTTTGCTACAATTTGGATTTGAAAAAGAAACACAGGAACTCGTCTATCGCTGGCTCTGGATGATTACCAGAAATGCTGTAGATTATAACGGAGTCATCCCAGAGAAATACGATGTGGTAGCCACCACCCACAAGGTGTTTGCAGAGTATGGAAACGTAGGAACCGAGTTTGACTACATTACCACCAGCGGTTTTGGCTGGATGAACGCTAGTTATCAGTACGGGCTTACGTTGCTATCTCCAGACTTGAGAAAGAAGCTGGAGGCGCTGTTATCTCCCGATGAATTGTTTTAAAAAATAAAAAGAAAGTGAGCAAAGAAAGACAAATAGACATCCTTTGTATAGGAGAAACCTTAATAGACTTTATAGGTCACGAGGTAGACGCGCGCATCGATCAAACGCGGGATTACCACCGATATTTGGGTGGAAGCCCTACTAACGTTGCGATGAATATGGCACGATTGGGAATGAATGTGAGATTAGCAAGTACTGTGGGAAAAGATGGTTTTGGTGATTATGTAAAGGAAAAACTTAAAGAAAACAACGTCGATATATCACTAGTCCGTTTTGACCAGAGGCCTACAAGTATCATTATGGTTTCTAAAACAACGGGTACCCCAGACTTTATTCCTTATCGAGAGGCAGACGTTCATATTGTGCCGTCTCAAATCCCAAAAGAAATTTTAGAGCGTACAAAACTATTTCATACGACTGCTTTTGCAATGAGCAAGAATCCAGCACGCGCAACGATACTGGCAAAAGCTAAGGAAGCCTCAAAAGCAGGATGTACCCTAAGTATTGACCTTAATTATTCCCCCCGTATTTGGCCTGACCGAGATCAGGCGCTTCAGTCTTTTAAAGAATATTGCTCTTACAATCCCCTTGTAAAAGTAAGTGAGGATGATATGGAGCGCTTGTTTGGCAAGAGGAAGAGCCATCAGGAAATTTTTGACTTTTTCCATAATGAGATGAATGTGGATATAGTCTGTTTAACGTTAGGGAAGGATGGGGTTACGCTTTCGCGAAAGCGTGAAGAAAACATTTCGCTACCCGCCGCAAGAGTTGATAAAATCTTAGACGCAACGGGAGCAGGAGATGCCTTCTGGAGCGGATTCTTATTTGCATATTCTAAAGATTTTGAGCTGGAACGATGTCTGAAAATTGCATTATCCCTAGCGGCAATAAAGCTTCAAAACGTGGGCAGATTGCCTCAAAATGTAGATCTACTCACTCAATTATTGGATATTAATTAAACTTTAAAAGATGGTAAGGCATCTTGAAAACCGTATTTTTGTCCACTCGTTTTTTACAATCCAATAACCACTATGAACAGAAATAGTAAACGCAGAGAAGCACTTGTTTATCACGCAAAACCAAGACCAGGAAAGATTGAAGTTGTCCCTACTAAAAAGTATAGTAGCCAGCGTGATCTTGCCCTGGCCTATTCTCCGGGTGTTGCAGAGCCTTGCTTAGAAATTGCTAAAGACGTAAATAACGTTTATAAATATACTGCAAAAGGTAATCTAGTTGCCGTGATCTCTAACGGAACGGCAGTTTTGGGGCTAGGAGACATTGGGCCAGATGCTTCAAAACCCGTAATGGAAGGAAAGGGACTTCTATTTAAAATTTTTGCTGGTATTGATGTTTTTGATATCGAGGTAGATACAAAAAACGTAGATGAATTTGTAAAAACAGTAAAGAATATCGCCCCTACCTTTGGCGGTATAAATCTAGAAGACATAGCTGCCCCTGAAGCTTTTGAAATCGAAAGGAGATTAAAAGAAGAGCTGGATATTCCAGTTATGCATGATGACCAACATGGTACAGCAATCATAAGTGCTGCCGCATTGCTCAATGCATTAGAACTCGCAGAAAAACAAATAGAGCATGTACGTATTGTATGCTCCGGTGCGGGAAGTGCGGCAATCTCTTGTATGCGTTTGTACAATAGACTCGGTGTAGATTTGAATAATGTGGTAATGTTCGACAGTGAAGGGCTTTTAGGAGCACATCGCAACGACCTTTCTCCAGAACAACAAGAGTTTAGAACGGCAAAGGAATATCCAAATTTAGCCGCTGCCATGAAGGGTGCAGACGTGTTTTTAGGACTATCTGTAGGGAATATAGTGACGGGGGAGATGATAAAATCTATGGCAAATGACCCTATTGTATTTGCCATGGCAAACCCTACACCAGAGATCGATTATAACGTCGCTATTGCATCGAGGCCTGATATTATCATGGCAACAGGACGTTCTGACCACCCTAATCAGGTAAATAATGTTTTAGGATTTCCATTTATCTTTCGTGGTGCGCTAGACGTAAGATCGACTGCGATAAATGAGGAGATGAAAATGGCTGCTGTCCAAGCGCTTGCAGGACTAGCTAAAGAGCCGGTACCGGAGCAGGTAAATATTGCTTACGGTGAGACACGCTTTACCTTTGGTAGGGATTATATCATCCCAAAACCATTTGACCCTAGATTGATAACGACGATTCCACCAGCTGTTGCAAAAGCTGCTATGGATAGTGGTGTCGCGCTTCAGCCCATATTAAATTGGCAACAATATGAAGATGAACTCCTAGACAGATTAGGGGACGATAATAAGATAGTAAGACTCCTCCTAGATCGTGCAAAGTCTAATCCTAAGCGCATTGTTTTTGCAGAGTCAGACCAGCTTGATGTTTTAAAAGCAGCACAGATCGTATATGAAGAGGGTGTCGCAATTCCAGTATTATTAGGAAATCGTGAGGTAATTTTAGAGCTTAAAGAGTCTATAGAGTTTGATGCAGATGTGGAGATTATTGATCCCAAATCGGAAGAGCAAAAAAACCACGTAAACCGCTATGCAGAAATTTACTGGAAAATGCGCAAGCGCAAAGGGATAACACTTTTTGAAGCTCAAAAAACAATGCGCCAGCGTGATTACTTTGCTGCAATGATGGTAAGTGAAGGTGATGCAGATGGTATGCTTTCTGGTCACAGCAGGAGTTATCCGTCAGTCGTAAAGCCAGTTTTAGAAGTAATAGGACGCGCAAAAGGGGTGCAAAAAGTAGCTGCTTGTAACCTGATGATAACCTCTCGAGGTCCTCTCTTTCTAGCAGATACATCTATTAATATAGATCCAACGGCAAAGGAGCTTGCAAAAATTGCGCAAATGACTGCAGCTGCAGTGAAAATGTTTGGGATGGAGCCTGTTGTGGCAATGACGAGTTATGCAAACTTTGGTTCTTCTACAAATGAGAAGGCAACAAAGGTAGGAGAAGCGGTAGCTTATCTTCATCGTTATTACCCAGACCTTATTGTAGATGGAGAAGTTCAGGCAGATTTTGCCCTAAATAGAGATATGCTACAGAGCAAATTTCCGTTTTCAAAACTTGCTGGAAAGAAAGTAAATACACTTGTATTCTCAAATATAGATAGCGCAAATATCACATATAAAATGATAAAGGAGCTGGAAAAGGCAGACAACATTGGGCCTATTATGTTGGGTATGCGCAAGCCTGTTCACGTTTTGCAGCTAGGTGCGAGTGTAGATGAGATGGTAAGTATGGCAGCGATTGCAGTAATAGATGCTCAGAAAAAGGAAAAGCACGGCATGTAAACTTTAACATCCGTTACTTACTTAGAAAATAGATAGAAGACGCTTTTGGATTAAGGCGTCTTTTTCTTTTAAGAATTGTTTTAACAGGGGTTTCGCTTTCGCGAAAGCGAAAAAATCAACACTTAAATCGCATAAAATAATGCATTGTAATGATGGCTGGAAATGCCCTTATTTTCCTTATCGTATGCAGATAATTTTCTTACATTTACCGCCTTAACTTTTTCTTAGCAAATGATTACCCACATAAGCGGAAGACTTATTGAAAAAAACCCTACGAGCGTCGTTATAGATTGCAGCGGTGTAGGGTATCTTATTCATATTTCCTTGCATACATTTTCTCTTTTACCAGCTGATGAGGCACTCACGCTTTACACGCACTTACAGGTAAAGGAGGACAGCCATACGCTTTTTGGTTTTGTAGAAAAAATGGAGCGTGAGATTTTTCGTTTACTGATTTCAGTTTCAGGCATAGGTGCTAGTACGGCAAGAACGATGCTCTCTAGTCTTCATCCAGAACAAATCAAGCAAGCCATTGCGACAAATGATGTGGCGACTATACAAAGTATTAAGGGAATAGGCGCAAAAACTGCGCAAAGAGTCATTCTAGATTTGAAAGATAAGATTTTAAAAGTATTTGATGTAGATGTCAATTCTGCTGTTGCGAGCAATACCAGCAAGGAAGAAGCGTTATCTGCTTTAGAGACTTTAGGCTTTGCCCGCAAGCAGGCCGAAAATGTATGTAGCGACATACTGAAAAATGAACCTAATGCCACGGTGGAAACGCTGATTAAACAGGCATTGAAAAAACTGTAATAACATTTTGGGGACAAATTATTACTCGACTTTACGTAGGATTTTAAATTGTGCAGGTATACTTCTTTTTTTAAGCAGTACTGCCGCAATAGCACAAGATGAAGAAAACAATACAGCACAAGACAGTACTAAAACTGGATTTTCGATGGGGCGACTGGAGCTCCCTGATCCCAGCAGTATACAATCTGTTTATACTTATGACCCCTTGCTAGATCGTTATATCTACACGCAAAAGCTGGGAAGTTTCAATATAGATTATCCGCTTATTCTTACTCCCGCTGAGTTTGAACGTCGTGTACGTGAGGAACAAATGAAGAAGTATTTTAAAGATAAAATTGCTGCTTTAGATGGAAGAACAGACGAAGGACAGGATGGGCAGAAAAATTTACTTCCTAATTTTTATGTAAAAAGCGAGTTGTTTCAATCCATTTTTGGAGGAGATAAGATCGAGTTGATCCCACAGGGATCTGTTGAGATGGATCTTGGATTATTGTATACGAAACAAGATAACCCATCTTTTTCTCCTAGAAATAGGGAAAGAATTTCATTCGATTTTGACCAAAGAATTAGTCTAAGTTTACTTGGGAAGGTAGGAGAGCGTTTACAGATAACGGCAAACTATGATACGGAGTCGACTTTTGATTTCCAAAATCAAATAAAATTAGAATACACGCCTACAGAAGATGATATCATTCAGAAAATTGAGGTGGGTAATATTAGTATGCCTCTCAATAGTGCCCTCATTCAAGGTTCGCAGAGTCTCTTTGGTGTTAAGACAGAACTTCAGTTCGGTAAGACAAGAGTTACTGCAGCTTTTTCAGAAAGCAGGTCACAACCCAGAACGGTAACTGCAGAAGGTGGTGCTACAGTTCAGGATTTCGAAGTATTTGCCCTAGATTATGACGAAGACCGCCACTTCTTCTTGTCGCATTACTTTAGAGATACTTATGATCGTACACTTGCAAATTATCCGTTTGAAAACTCAAACGTACAGGTTACAAGGGTTGAGGTTTGGGTAACTAATCGTCAGAATTTAACTGACAATGCGCGTAATATTGTGGCGATTCAGGACATAGGAGAATCTAATCCTTCAAACATTGGTCTAGATGTAATTCCATCAGGATTTATTAATGTAAATGATCCTAATGCCTTTCCTGATAATGCAAATAATGATTTTAACCCCTTCGGTATTGATAATGGGTCTATACAGTCAGTTCTCACAAATGACATAAGGGATATCGCCAGTTTAGAACAAGGGTTTGGTTCAGTACAGGTTAATGATGGTGTTGATTATGCACTCTTGGAAAACGCAAGGAAACTACAGCCTAATCAATATGATTTAAATCCACGTTTAGGTTATATCTCGCTCAATCAGAGATTAAATAATGATGAAATTCTCGGAGTTGCCTTCCAGTATACCGTTAATGGAAAAGTTTTTCAAGTAGGAGAATTTGCAAATGATGGTATCGAAGCAACCACAGGAGCTCGTGCAGATGTAAATAATAATGGAGTGCCAGATGAGGTAGATGTTGAATTTGTGGGAGGTGCGGATGTAGATAATGATAATATTACGGACAGCGCAGATGCTAGTATAAATGGAGTTGTTCAAGGACAGGATAGAGACGGCAACGGAATTCTAGATACGGTGATTCCGGCAGGACAAATAGGAAGTCCTCAGAACTTAGTTGTTAAAATGTTAAAGTCTAACCTTATTAATGTAAATGAGCCTATTTGGGACCTTATGATGAAAAACATATACCCTATTGGTGCATTTAATCTAGAGCAAGAAGGTTTTAGGATGAATATTGTTTACGCAGATCCTGCCCCGCTTAATTACATTCAACAGGTCGGACCAGATGAGTTGCCTGATGATGTTTCTGGCACCTCACTCTTAAGGGTTTTCAACTTAGATAGATTAACCACTTTTGGAGATCCACAAACTGGAGGTGACGGGTTTTTTGATTTTGTTCCAGGAACTACTGTAAAGGTTGAAAATGGAAGTATCATCTTTACTTCGGTAGAACCGTTTGGGGAATACCTTTTTGACAAGCTCAGAACGAGTCCCACCGAAGATTATGATGATAATATGGATGGGATGGATAGCGAGCTTGCTACTTATAATTCCAACCAGCGAGAATATGTTTACAAAACGTTATATACCTCTACAAAAACGATCGCTAGAGACAATGCCGAAAAAAATAAATTTGCCTTAAAGGGTAGATTTAAAACTACGGCAGAGCAAGGAATACCATTAGGGGCATTTAATGTGCCTCAAGGTTCTGTTGTTGTAACAGCCGGAGGAAGACAACTTGTAGAAGGGCTGGATTATACTGTTAATTACCAGTTGGGGAGAGTGATTCTTCTTGATAAGTCTCTTGAAGCTTCAGGAATTCCAATTACAGCGAGAGTTGAAAACAATGCAACCTTTGGGCAGCAGAACAAACGTTTTACAGGAATTAATATCGAGCATACTTTTAACGAGAATTTCATAGTCGGAGGTACTTTCTTGAACTTAAACGAAAGACCGCTTACACAAAAGGCGACGTATAGCTTTGAACCTATAAATAATACTATCGTAGGTCTACAAGCACAATATTCAACCGAGGTTCCATTCTTAACCCGTCTTGCAAATAAGCTTCCTAATATAGATACCGATGCTCCATCAAATTTTTCTGTGAGAGGAGAAATCGCATATTTATTGCCAGGACAGCCTAAGGGAACAGATTTTCAAGGGGAGGCAACGTCTTATGTAGATGACTTTGAAGGATCGCAAACAAGTATCGATGTGAGCGCACCTTTACAATGGTTTTTATCATCTGCGCCCATTGGATTTGGCGGAGAGTTGTCTAACACAGATATCGCTTCTGGTTTTAGAAGATCAAAATTAGCTTGGTATACGATAGACCCAATTTTTTATAATAGCCAGAGACCTGATGATATTTCGGATGCAGATTTATCCAGCTTTGCCACTCGTAGGGTGTTTAGAGATGAGATTTTTCCTCAACAAGATATTGTTGCTGGACAGACACAAGCTTTGTTTACTCTGGATTTAGCCTATTATCCTACGGAGCGTGGTGCATACAACTATAGTACAGATGCTCAAGATGGAATAATTACAACTCCAGGTCAAAATTTTGGTGGGATAATGAGACAGCTTACCTCTACAGATTTTGAGCAGTCTAATGTTGAGTTTATAGAGTTTTGGTTAATGGACCCATTTATATACGATGAGAACTCTGGTAATCAAGGAGGAAAGTTAACATTTAACTTAGGAAGTATCTCTGAAGATATTTTAAAAGATGGGCGAAAGCAATACGAAAATGGTCTTCCCGAGGATGGTGGAATAGAGGATACTTCTCCTACGATATGGGGTAAAGTTCCTACTAACCAAGCTTTAGTTTATACTTTTGATACAGAGGGTCAAGCTAGAACAAATCAAGATGTGGGTTATGATGGGCTTGATGATGCACAGGAGGCAGTAATGTTTCCAGAGTTCTCAAGTTTACCAGATCCCGCGGGAGACAACTTTGATTTTTTCTTAAATGCTTCTGGTGGTATTTTAGAACGTTATAAGCAATATAATGGACAACAAGGAAACAGCCCTGTTGACGTTGGTCAAACTAATAGAGGTTCAACGACTGTACCAGATGTAGAAGATGTAAATAGGGATAATACTATGAACACCGTAGATTCCTATTTTCAGTATGAATTAGAAATAAACAGAAATAATCTAAACATTGAGAACGAGTTTGTAAGTGATGTTCGTGAGTTAACTGTAACCACACAAAATCAGACTCAAATACCTGTGCGCTGGGTTCAGTTCCGTGTTCCTGTTAGTCAGGCTACAGATCTTATAAATAGCCCCAACCTCAGGAATGTACGTTTTATGCGTATGTTTATGAGCGAATTTACAGAGCAGACTACATTACGTTTTGGAACACTGGATCTTGTACGCGGTGATTACCGAAGATACGTTCAGACATTAGACACGGATGTAAACGATAATCCCGAGGATGATGGAACTTTGTTTGAAACTGCAGCTGTGAATATTCAGGCAAATGAAACACGCACCCCGATACCTTATGTCCTTCCCCCTGGTGTACAGCGAGAGCAACTTAATAATAACAATAACAACATACGACAGAACGAGCAATCCCTATCCCTAAGAGTAAATAACCTAGAAGGAGGGGATTCTAGAGGAGTATATAAAAACTTCAACTTAGATATGCGCCAGTATAAAAGACTGGAGATGTTCTTGCATGCAGAGCGTTTTGCCTTAGGTTCTATAGCAGATGATGGTGAGTTAGTTGCATTTATTAGAATAGGTACTGATATAACAGAAAACTTTTATCAGATTGAAGTGCCATTACAATTTACAGATTTTGGAGAGACATCGGATAATCAAATTTGGCCAGAGGTTAATAATCTCGAGTTAGATCTCGATCTACTAGCAACAATAAAGTCTATTGCACGTGGTGGTACAATAAACTTAGTGCAAGAGATACCTGGAAATACAGATAATCCAGATTTAGATCCTAATGGAATTGCCTTCTTTGACAGTAATGGAGCGCTTATTCAGAACTCGGAAAATGTGAGTTATGAAGTTGGTCAACAGCGTATTGGGATCAAAGGACTTCCAAGTTTTGGGGATATCAGAACTATAATGTTAGGTGTTAAAAATGGTAATACTGTTAGAACTCAAGAAATAGGAGGTGAGGTTTGGTTTAATGAATTACGCCTAGTAGATTTAAATAATGAAGGTGGCTGGGCTGCAATCGTCAATATGGATGGTAATATTGCAGATTTTGCAGATGTCTCAGCAACAGGAAGAATGAGTACTACAGGCTTCGGAGGTATTGAACAAGGACCAAGTGAGCGAAGTCTAGAAGACGTCCAACAATATGATGTTGTGACAAACGTAAATCTGGGACAATTACTTCCCAATAAATGGGGAATCCAGTTGCCATTTAATTATGCAATAGGTGAAGAAATTATTACACCTCAGTATGATCCTGAATTTAAAGATATTGAACTTCAAACGCGTCTAGATAATGCAGCTACACAAGAAGAAAGAGACCAGATTGAAGGACAATCCATAGATTATACAAGACGGAAGAGTATTAATTTTATAGGTGTTCGTAAAGATCGCACAGGTGATAAGAAGCCTAAATTTTATGATATTGAAAATATCACGCTCTCGTATTCATACAATCAGACAGATCATAAAGACTTTGAGATTGAGCAATCAAGAGATCAAAATGTCAGGGCGGGTGCAGTATATAACCATAGCTTCCAGCCTAAGCCTGTAGAGCCATTTAAGAAGAATGACTCTCTCTTTACTGGAAAATATTGGAAAGCCCTAAAGGATTTCAATTTTAATTATTTACCCTCAAATATTGCTGTAAGTTCTAATATTACAAGACAATTTAATCAACAGCAATTTAGAGATATTAATGCAGAAGAAGGCTTCTTAGGAATACCTAAGTTGTTCCAACGTAATTACCTTTTTGATTGGGCATACAGTGTAAATTTTCCCGTAACAAAATCATTGAGACTTAATTATGATATGTCACACAACCGTATCGTAAGAAATTACCTTGGAGAAGACGGTACGCCTCTTTTCTTAGGACAAGGTGAAGATGGAGAGCAGGTAGCTCTCGAGGGATTTGGTATTTATGATGGGTTCTTTGATATAGGAGAGCCTAATACACACTTCCAGACGTTACAAGCAAACTACACCCTTCCCTTTGAAAAAATCCCATTCTTAAGTTGGATTACAGCAGAGTATTCGTACACAGCTAATTTTAGATGGCAACGTGGATCGCAACAATTTGAAAACCTCGAAATCCAGAACCCTGATGGGTCTATAGAGCAAGTTCCAGATCTAGGTAATTTTATAGAAAATGGAAACACCCACGCCATTAATGGTACTTTGGATATGGAAAACCTCTACAAGTATGTAGGCCTGGTTAAAAAGAAGAAAAAAAGAGCTACTTCGCAGTCTAAAACAGACAGAAGTAAAGGTGTGCCTTCTGCAGATGATGGAGCAGAAAAAGGAAATGATAAATCCAACGGTTTATCAGGAGTACAAAGTACAAGAGGTGAAGGTTCACAAGAAGAAGGAACAACAAACGGATTAAGTGGAGGCGATAGAGCATTAAATACTGGAATAGGGCTCGCAACTGCATTAAAACGTATACAATTCAATTATCAAGAAGATAACGGTATTTACCTTCCAGGGTATACGCAGAGCATCGGTTTTGGAGGAACTCTTCGCCCTACAGCTGGTTTTGTCTTTGGAAGTCAGCAAGAAGTACGTGAGCTCGCGGCTCGTAATGGGTGGTTAACACTTTTCCAAGACTTTAACCAACAGTATCGTGAAGTTGAGAATAGAAGATTTGATGCGCAGGCTAGAATAGGATTGATTCCAGACTTGGATATTGACCTTAATTTCAATAGAGTTTATCAAGAAAGCTATCAAGAGAATTTCCGTGTCGATCCTGAGACTTTAGAATATGAGTCACTTACTGGAAATGTTTTTGGTAACTTTAATATTTCAACTCTTTTAATAGGAACCGCCTTTAGTCAGAGTACAGGAGAGGTTTCTCAAGCGTTTGATCAGTTTAGAGAAAATAGATTGACAGTTGCAAACAGACTTGCCGAAAATTTTTACGGTAATACAACCTTTGAGCGTGACGCAGATGGTTATCCAGTCGGTTTTGGCAGAACAAATCAAGCGGTACTATTACCGGCATTTGTATCTGCTTATACTGGAAAAGACGCTGGAGATGTAAAACTCGGACCGCTACGTGATATTCCGCTTCCTAACTGGAATGTCAAGTATACCGGATTAATGAAGTTAAAATGGTTTAAAAAGAGATTTAAGCGTTTTTCAGTACAACACGGCTACACTGCTGGTTATACCATAAATCAATTTCAAACCAACTTAGCATTTGACCGTAGTACCGATTTTCAACCAGAAACAGCTCAAACGGATCAAGCGGGTAATTTCCTAAATAGAAATCTATTTAGTAATGTTACACTAACCGAACAATTTACACCGCTAGTGAGATTGGATTTTGAAATGAAAAATTCTGTAAAAATCTTAGCCGAAGTAAAGAGAGATAGAGCATTAGGTTTAAGTTTTGACAATAACCTGATGACAGAGATTAAAGGTGATGAGTATATTCTTGGACTAGGATACCGTGTAAAGGATCTCACATTTGCAACTAATTTTGGAGGAAAACGTACAATACTAAAGAGCGATCTGAACTTTAAAGCAGATTTTTCATTGAGACGCAACGAGACCATTATACGCTATCTTGATATTGATAACAGCCAGACAACTGCTGGGCAAGATATTTATGGATTACGATTTACGGCAGATTATGCTCTAAGTAAAAATCTCACAGCCCTATTCTTTTACGATCATACGTTTTCCACATATAAAATATCGACAGCATTTCCTCAAACGACAATTCGCTCTGGAATTACATTACGATACAACTTTGGGAATTAATAATGTTTAAATTTACGCTTTCGCGAAAGCGTACTCAACCTAATAACTAATCTTAATAATACATTATAATGAGCATACCTGCAGAACTTAAATATACAAAAGACCACGAGTGGGTGCGTCTGGAAGGGGATGTAGCAACCGTAGGAATTACTGCTTTTGCACAAGGAGAACTAGGCGATATTGTCTATGTAGAGGTAGAAACACTAGATGAGACTCTCGAAAAAGATGAAGTTTTTGGGACAGTAGAAGCTGTAAAAACAGTATCTGATTTGTTTCTTCCTTTATCAGGAGAGATTATCGCTTTTAACGAAGCACTAGAAGATGCTCCAGAGACTGTAAATAGTGATCCTTATGGTGATGGCTGGATGGTAAAAGTTAAAATAAGTACTCCAAGCGAGATAGAAGAACTACTTGATGCAGCTGCTTATGGCGAGCTCATTGGGGCGTAATTTTATTTTGTTTCTTGCGCTTCTATATACCGTAGCGCTTACAATGGGTTCGCTTATAAAACCTGTTACCATTGTAGATAGACCGTTTCAATCTATGGATAAGGTAATGCATCTCGTTGCTTACTTTGGTCTTTTTTTGTTATGGTCAGTATGGCAACTTTTTGTGAGACGCGATCTAGTAGGAAAGAAAAAGATGATGTCCTTAAGAAAAATTATGACCATAACCGCCGTCGTAGCTGTTGCTTATGGCATTATAATTGAAGTATGTCAAGGACTGCTAACAGATTATCGAACTCCAGATGGATGGGATATTCTCGCAAACACGACAGGTGTTTTACTGGGTGTACTAGTACTTCACCTATTTATTAACAATATTGAGTCACTCAAATCTAAGTTTTAGTTTTATTTTAGATAAATAATTACCTATTTTTAGGGCTCTCAATTAAACAAAATTATGGAACCGAAGAAAAATCCAAAAGCAGACCTATCTAGGAGAAGCTTGTTGTTCTTTCAACTAGGTCTTATCGTGATGTTATTTGTCGCTTGGCAAGTTATCGAGTATAAGAACTATGATGATTCTGGAATTAACACAACGCAAATCTCACTAGATTTAGACGATGAAGATATCCCAATCGTTGAGTTAAATACACCACCACCTCCACCGCCACCACCACCACCACCACCAGCGCCGGAAATTATTGAGGTAGTTGAGGATGAGGAAGAAATAGAAGAAACCGTAATTGAGTCTACCGAAACCTCCCAAGACGAAGAAATCGTTGAGGTAGAAGAAGTAGAGGTTGCAGAAGAAGAAGAAGAAATTGCAGATGTGCCGTTTGCCGTAATCGAGAATGTGCCTATTTTTCCTGGATGTGAGTCTATGAAGAATAACAATGATCGTAAGGCCTGTATGAGTGAGAAAGTAAGTAAGCTCGTAAATAGAAAGTTTAATACTGAATTAGGTGGAGAGCTTGGGCTTAGCGGGATTAATAAAATCTTTGTTCAGTTTAAGATTGATAAGAGTGGTAATATCACAAATATTCAATCTAGAGCGCCACACCCACGTCTTCAGAAAGAAGCTGAGCGTGTGATCAGATTATTACCTAAAATGACTCCTGGGAAACAGCGAGGAAAGCCAGTAGGAGTGCTTTACTCTTTACCTATTACTTTTAAAGTAGAAGACTAAGTCTTATTTAATATAAAATGGAAAACCCGGTCGCATAGCGATCGGGTTTTCTTGTTTTGGTATGCTTGTTGAAGTGTTATAAAAATTGTTCAACATTTTTAAAACCTTTTCTTATGAAAAAATCAAAAGAAAGTAAGACCGTTCGTCAAAACAGTGCTTACACAACAACACGCAAAACCGATGCAAATTTAAAGAGAAATCCCACGCTACACTTTCAGATTGGGTTAATCTTAACGCTCCTTGTGTGCATTGTCTTTATTGAGATGCGTATGCCTGTAAAGGCACAAGCAGCTCCCACAATTGAGTACAATCTAGAAAATCCTGAGTGGGCAGAAGTTGTAGTGGTCGAAGAGCCAAAACAGGAGATTAAAGAGTTTGTAGAGCAGCCTCCAGCACTACAAGAACCAGAAACATTTATCATAGACGATAATCATACTAAAGATCTAGAAAATGATTTGTTTCCAGATACAGAGCCTACAGATGAGCCAATTAGGCCATCAGAGGTTGAGGTAATAGAAATCACGGAAATCACAACTCCCGTCGATGATGTTCCCTTTGTCGCTGTAGAGTTTGTTCCTGTATATCCTGGATGTGAAGGTCTAAAAACTAATACAGAGCGTAAGGACTGTATGAGTGAGAAAATATCTAAACTCGTTAGTAGGAAATTTAACACCTCTGTAGGTGATGATGCTGGTCTTACCGGTGTAAATAAAGTCTTTGTACAGTTCAAGGTAGACAAAACGGGACGGGTGACAGATGTTAGAACAAGAGCTCCGCATCCTGCCCTAGATAAGGAGGCTAGTAGAGTTATAAATCTCCTTCCGGTAATGCAGCCAGGAAAGCAAAGAGGTGTTCCAGTAAATGTTATTTATTCTTTACCGATATCCTTTAGAGTAGACAATTAGATTGTTTTCTTTAACATAAAACAGGGCCAAAAGAAAGAGCAAGCGTGTCTTTTTCTTTTGGTCTTTTTCATTTCTGGCAGATCGCTATCCTATAAATTTTGCGTTAAAATTGCCTATCTTTCACCCAGAAATGCACTACACCTACTATGATGCGCACATCCCTATTCCTTCTATTTGCTTATTTTATAGCACCTACACTAATGAGTCAGGTCACGTTGAGCGACTATGAAAAGTATCCCGTTTTCCCAGAGTGTAAAACTACCCCAATTGCACAGTTGCCAGAATGTTTTAACCAGACACTTATTTCTTTTGTAGTAAACAATCTGGAAGTGCCAGAAAAGGTGACTGAGGAGCAATACGATGGTCAGATGGTTGTACTTTTTGAAGTGACTAAAAAAGGAGCATTTAAACTACTCCACACCGAGGCAGTATATCAAGAGCTTAAGGATGCTATGCAAACCGTTTTTGATGCTCTTCCTAAAATTGAGCACGCGACCTATAATTCGGAGCCGGCATATATGCAATTTACGATGCCTGTTAAGATACCGTTAGATAGGAATGTAATTGGTACGTATAAAAATGAGGATGAGTCCGCTTTCGCGAAAGCGGAACCCCCAATACTAAAAACCGACACAACATTACCAGCAGCAACTAAACTCAATGCGCTAGACGAAGAATATGATGCTATTAAAAATCAAGAATTTAATAGGCAAAATAAATATGCGAGCCAGTTGAACATTCCTTTCTCGCATCAAGTCTATAGCCGTTTTGATGCGCAATTAAATCGAGTAGGTACAAACAGTCACACGGGAAGTAAGCCATTTTTATACGAAACCGTAAATCCATATTATAACTTCGAAGAAAAGGCAAATGCGCTTTCCAAAAATCGAAAATCGTGGTTGGGTCGAAAATTCTTTGACGAGCATATGCTACGCGTGCAGGGTGACGGCTATTGGTTTACGTTAGACCCCGCTGCAGACCTACAGTTAGGGTATGAAACTGATGAGAATAAAGTAAACGATTACACTTATAATAACACAAGAGCAGTCTTTGTGCAAGGAGGACTCGGGAAAAAACTTAATTTTTTTGCTGCGGTTTATGAAAGTCAAGGACGCTTTGCGCAATACTACAATGACTTCGCAATATCCTTGAGACCTGACGGCGGAAATCCGGCCATCATCCCGGGACGTGGAATCGCAAAAGAGGGGCGAAATGGAGATTTTGACTACCCTGCTGCAGAAGGTTACGTATCATATACACCAAGCTCATTTTTTAATATTCAGCTAGGGCATGGTAAGCAATTTGTGGGAGACGGATACCGATCGCTACTTTTAAGCGATAATTCAAGTTATTTCCCTTTTATAAAGTTAAATACCTCTTTCTGGAAAATAAAATACACAAATACTTGGACGTCGTTAAGAGACGTGAGACCAGAAGTGGTAGAAGATGGTTCCTTTCGTGCAAAGTATATGGCTAACCATTATTTGAGTTACAACGTTTCAAAACGACTTAACATTGGTCTTTTTGAGTCTGTAATTTGGGAGAATGATAATGGTCGTGGGTTTGATTTTAATTATCTAAACCCAGTTATTTTTTATCGTGCGATTGAGTTCTCCACAGGTTCTAGAGGTGGTAATGCCTTAATAGGACTTACTGGAAAATACAAGTTCAGTAATAGTGTTAATGCTTATGGTCAAATCGTCATAGATGAGTTTTCTGGAGCAGATGTTTTTAGCGGTAACCAGAGCTATAAAAACAAACAAGGATTCCAAGTAGGAGTTAAATACTACGACGCCTTTGGTGTTCCAAATTTGACCTTACAAGCAGAGTACAATCAGGTCCGGCCGTACGTATATTCTAATAATGAGATACAACTCAATTACGGACACAATAATCAATCACTAGCACACCAATGGGGCGCAAATTTTAAAGAGGCCATTGCGATTGCGCGTTACGAAAATGAGAGGTGGTACGGAAGCGCAAAAATTATCTTAGGAACCAGAGGTTTTGAAATAGGGGATATAGATGAGACCTACTTTGGCGGAAGCATTTATGGAAACGATGAAAATAGACCAAGTGATGAGGGTATTGAATTCTTTCAAGGAAACAGAGTAGACTCCTTTTATGCAGATTTAGAATTAGGTTACTTGCTTAATCCAGCTACAAATCTAAAAGTGTATGTTAATCCTATCTTTAGAGATTTTAAGGCGGAGACGCAAACAGCTATGACCTTTGATACAAATACAGTTTGGGTGAATTTTGGTTTTAGAACAGATTTGTTCAATTGGTATTATGATTACTAGGGGCGTTGTAAATTTATAGTACAGGTTTTAGACTTTCCAAACCATCTAACTCGATTGCGTGAAGCCGTGCGATAAACGTAGTCCCTAAACATTCTCGGAATAAATGCAAGTAATGCGGCGACTCGTTGCCACCTAGGGATTTTTGAAACAATTCTGAGAAAACCATCGCTATGGGTGTGATATCCATCGGGGTCTATGAGTATAACAGTATCCAATTGCTCGGTAGATTTTCCGATTTTTAAAAGAATTTGTTGTCCTTTAGGAGATTGAAAGGGTATAAACTCAAAATATTGCTTAGGAGCAAACTTAAGCAGCCATCCTACTACACCATTACAAAGATTGCATTCTCCGTCAAAGATGATTTGATTTTTAGTTTTCATACACGCTCAGTCCGCAATTATGTAGGAACCTTACTTGTAGATGCTTAAAACAGAATTTATAATGCTTTTAATTTGTGTAGGATCGAATTAGACAAAATTATTTTATAATTCTGAAAATTTGTGTGGATAAATGATAATAAGTAATTAATTATTGAAATAAATTGTTCTACACTCGCCCTACCTCTTTAAAAATGTTTCTGTATTATGAGCTACTTTTTTAATTGAAGGAATACCTGATCGTTCCTCGATTATTTTTTAGTAAAAAATGACATTGGGAAAAACATTAACTGTGCTTATGTTCACTTTTATTAAAGTCAAGGGGAGCTATCTTCATAACCTCAGTTTGTTCATTTCCTTGTATTACTTTTATATAGCTGTTGATTTCGACATCCTCTAAGATTTGTGAAGCTGTGTCCCCTGGCCATTTTATCTCGATACTGACAATTTTATCATATTTCTCAAGACCTAATTCAATCAATAGAGGATTTGCTCCAAAACTCCCTCCTGAATTAACTGTTCTGTAAAAATCTCGCTCAAGACCCTGTTTGTTGACTGCGGTTACTTTTACTCTAGCTCCTATTGCTGCTTTATTGGAAGTAGTACCTATAAGTTTTAGTTTGAGCCAGTTATTCTCATTTCCTGGGTTAAGGTATAATGTATTCATAAAGTTATCTCCATCGTAGGATCCTCCGAGAACATTATACACATCTTGGTCACCATCACTATCTAGGTCTCCAAAGGCAACACCGTGACCTTTTTGTAAATGACCAAATCCTCCTGCAGATGTTACATCTAAAAATTCCTTACCTGCGCTGTTTAAGAACATCCTATTTGGGATTATTGCTCTAAAATCAGGTGTTCCGGTAGCGGCATATAAATCAGGAAAGCCGTCATTATTAAGATCGCCAAAATTACAACCCATAGTAAATAGCACCTTATCAATATTAGCACTAGTAGTTATATCTTTAAATGTTCCGTCCCTATTGTTTTCATATAGTTTTGGAAGTTCTGCTTTGTGAGGTAGTCCCAGATAATCTTTAGCAACTTCGCCTGCAGCAGATTCAAACTGTCCAAAGTCAAAACCACTTACAAATATATCTTCCCATCCGTCCTGATTAAAATCAAAAAAGAGACAAGGAAAACTGCGTTCGGGTCCGCTAGTCTTGGAAGTTAGAGCCTCGTCTGTAAATTTAAAATCCTTATCGGGACCACCATTTTTAAAAAGCTTGTTTTCTTCATTTATTAAAGAAACATAGAGGTCTGGAAGGCCATCGTTATTATAATCTCCCCATACACAGCCTTTAATAAAATGCTCTAGAGCGATGCCTTTTTCTAGAGCGACATTTGTGAAGGTGCCGTCTCCATTGTTTTGAAACAGTTGACTAGGAGCCTTATTGTTTTGAGTATGTTCATTACCTATAAATAGGTCAATCCATCCATCATTGTTAAAATCTGCCCAACTAGCCGTTTGACTTGGATACTTGGTGTAGAGATCACTCTCCCTTGTCACATCCTTAAAAGTACCATCACCATTATTTCTAAGTAAAGAATTAGGATGATTACCATCCTTACCGAGCCAAGCTCCACGCAGGACCAAAACGTCTATCCATCCGTCATTATCATAATCTGCTTGGACCATATTTAATCCACTCCAAAGTCCATTGAGTCCAGAGGTTTCCGTGCGGTCAGTAAATCCACCTTTTGTGTCATTCTGAAAGTAGCGTAGTTGGTCATTAAGGCCATAGGAGCTCACCATGAGATCTAGATAACCATCATTATTAAAATCATCCATTACAACACTTCCAGAAATATCATTTACGGCTACTCCTAGAGACATTGCAACGTCGTTAAATCTAGGGATGTTTACATCAGATTTGAATATAGATTCACTTATTAAATATTCTTTCTCTACTCCAGAGGGATAACTTCCCAAAGTCATGTGGGTGATATTATACAACCATTTTGTTTGCCATTTTGCATCTTTAAGACTGAGCAGATCTCTAAAAATTTTGAGTGCATTTTCGGCGCCATCTCTTTTAACATGCTGCCCCTCTTTTTCTATAGGAACAATGCACGAGAAGGCATTGTGATTCTGTAAACAGTTTTCAATCTCAGCTTTGCGTAAATATGCCATTCCTAACATCTCTTTTATCGTGTAAGAAGCATCTTCTGGAAGTTTCATCTTTCTGTTCTCTACATAGGCTAGGATAGAACTGAATCTTTCTATAGCTAGGTCATAATTACCAGAATTGAGCCATTCTGTTCCAGATTTGAAAGTGAGGCTTATAAATTGTCCTGGATCTTGGGTTGTTTTGAGGCTGTTATCAATAGCATTAGCCCTCAATTTATTCAAGTGCCATATATTAATATTACTCTCATCGAGTGCGATGGATTTTAATTCGTCCACCATCTTTTTTGTGCTTCCTATTGGTGCTTTGTCATCTACAACAACAACCTTATCCTCCTGCTTACAAGAGAATAAAGTGATGATAACTATAATAGTTAAAAGTTGAGCGTATATCCTATTCATTTTAAGAATCATAAATCCATCTTATTTTAGTGAAGCTCAGTAAATCACATCCAGTCCCAATATTTACAATCATAATTTTGATTTGACTAAACAGCTTTTGTTAAAAGTGAGTGCACTCAGACCGTGATTGCGTTTTCGCGCAAGCGGACTAACCAAGTACTTACTCTGCCTTTGCCACAAACAATCCGTCATCCGTTTTAGAAACCTTTGCAGCTCCTAACTTCGTTAGTCCTTTTATTCCTTTATCCCAGCCCTTATTACTTAATCCAGTAGCTGTTTTAAGTGCGCCAAGTTCTTGTGGGCTTTCCTTTTTAAGGAGGTCATAAATGACTTTTTCGTTTTCGTTAAGGTCTAGCGCTTTCTTTTCAGGTTTCATCTGTGGGAAGAATAGCACTTCTTGTATAGACTGGTTATTGGTAAGGAACATAATAAGACGATCCATCCCGATACCCATTCCAGAAGTAGGAGGCATTCCGTATTCTAGGGAACGCAAGAAATCATAATCTATAGAGGCGGTAGCCTCGTCATCACCACGTTTTGCCAGTTCAAGCTGTGCTTCAAAACGCTCGCGCTGGTCTATCGGGTCGTTAAGTTCTGAATAGGCATTTGCAATCTCTTTACCACATACCATAAGCTCAAAACGTTCTGTAAGTTCTGGATTATCGCGGTGTTCTTTACATAGCGGGGACATTTCTTTAGGATAGTCCGTAATGAACGTAGGCTGGATATAATTTCCCTCACACTTCTCGCCAAAAATCTCATCTATAAGTTTCCCTTTGCCCATAGTCTGGTCAACTTCGATACCCATCTCTTGTGCGGCGGTGCGTATCTCATCTTCGGTTTTTTCTAGGATATCAAAACCTGTAAAATGCTTTATGCTGTCTGCCATCGTAACACGGGCATAAGGTGCTTTAAAATCTACTTCGTACTTCCCAAAAGTCGCCTTAGTTTTGCCATTTACGGCAAGCGCGCAATGCTCGAGCAATTGCTCACAAAACTCCATCATCCAGTTGTAGTCCTTGTAAGCTACATAGATTTCCATCGCTGTGAACTCTGGATTGTGCGTACGATCCATCCCTTCATTTCTAAAGTTTTTTGAGAACTCATAAACTCCTTCAAAACCTCCCACGATGAGTCGTTTGAGGTAAAGTTCATTCGCAATACGCATATATAATGGCATATCCAGCGAGTTGTGGTGAGTCACAAAAGGACGCGCGGCAGCACCTCCAGCGATAGGCTGGAGAATAGGCGTTTCAACCTCAAAATAACCAGCTTCGTTAAAGAAGCTACGCATCGCATTAAAAAGCTTTGTGCGCTTTACAAAAACTTCCTTCACGTGCGGATTGACCACAAGGTCTGCATAACGCTGGCGATAGCGCATCTCTGCATCTACAAAGCCGTCGTGGGTATTTCCCTCGGCATCAGTTTTAGGTAATGGTAGTGGTTTTAAGGATTTGCTCAGGAGGGTGAAGTTTTTTACCATTACGGTCTTTTCGCCCACTTTTGTAGTGAACATTTCACCTTCGATGCCTATAAAATCTCCTATGTCTAGGAGTTTTTTATAAACCTCATTGTATTTAGACTTATCTTCTCCAGGGCAGATTTCGTCGCGATTAAAATATACCTGTATGCGTCCCTCTCCGTCCTGTATTTCGGCAAAGGAGGCATTTCCCTGTATGCGTCGCGACATTAAACGTCCTGCCATTACTACCTTTTCACCTTCGGAGTAGTCTTTTTTCGCTTTCGCGGAAGCGTGAGTAACAGGATATAGCGCTGCTGGATAGGGGTTGATTCCTATTTCGCGCAAGCGGGATAATTTTTGACGGCGTACTTGTTCTTGTTCTGACAGTTGCATACAGTAAGTTTTGAAGCGGCAAAGATAGTGACTGCCTCTCGAGAAATGAAATACTTGTAACAATTCTCATAAGGCGACGACCTATAAAAATAAATCAATCAACTCGTTCTTTACAAGGGCGAATATTAAATCAATCAAAAATGAGTTTCTGGCGTGTGCTTCTTGCCATATTTTTCCCTCCGCTTGCAGTAATCGGGAAAGGATGTGGGTCTATTCTTATTGTTTTCTTACTTTGGCTCTGTGGATGGGTGCCTGGTATTATTGCCGCACTTGTAATACTTAACAATCCAAATAAATAACAAAACATAAATAATGAAGAATTTATTCCTAGGCCTAGCTGTAGTCGTTCTTATGTGTGTGGCGAGTTGTAGTGTAAATGAACGTATTGTCTTTAATGAGCAAATGGGAGGCACATATACCACAGCAATAGATATGTCTTCTATTTTACAAATTGCCAGTGAAGGTCGCCCGGTAGACACTAATAAGGAATTAAAGAAAAAGGATACAACTATTGTCTTTTCAGAAATTCTGGAGTTGTATAAAGATAGTATTGCGGCGCTACCTACAGAAGAGCGGTTAAAAATTGAACGTCTTAAAGATTTTACACTTAACATGAAAATGGATGAGACCACTAGTGAATTTTATATCAACGTAGAAAAACGTTTTTCTGAATTTAGCGATATAGAACGTGTAGCTTACGAAGTTTCTGATGTGTTGAATAAGGCTAAAACTGAATCTAAAAACCCCGATGAAGCTCCAAATCCAGCAGATGATTTGATGTCACTGGATAAGGTGTTGTACGCTTATGATGGAACTACATTTAGTCGTAGAGACCCTGCTAGAGCAAAGGAACAAGTGCAAGAAGGTATGGAAGAGTTAATGGATGAGGAAACGGAAGAGCAAAGTCAAGGAGAAGAACCGTTAGGAATGGAAATGATGATGGATCAAATGATGGGTGAATTTACTTCCCAGCTGGAACAGTCTTATATGACCTTAGAATATGTTTTTCCTCGTAAGGTGGTTTCGGTATCACAAGAGGGAGCTACAGTCTCTGAGGATGGAAAAACAGTTATCTTTAAAGTAGACTGGAAAACCCTTATGGATGATAAGGAAGGTTTGCTCAATGATATTGATATCGTATTAGAAAAGGAGTGATTTTTCTGAACTATATAACAAAACCCTCCTTAATAAGGAGGGTTTTTTCTGGAGTACTACTTAAACCTGCTACTGCAAACTGAATTCCTTATCTTTGTACTGTGAATAAAAACATCATTTTACTAGACCTTGGAAACAAGGATTACAAAGAAACTTGGGACTACCAGGAAAAACTTTTTAAGGAAATTCTAGACACTAAAATCAAGAATAGAAGAGAGGATGCTGGCTTGGAAACTCCTAATTATTTATTGCTTGTAGAACATCCACATGTGTTTACGCTGGGTAAAAGTGGAGACTTGTCTAATTTGCTTGTCAGCGAAAAAGAACTGGCCGAAAAAAATGCAAGCTTTTATAAAATTAATCGTGGTGGTGATATTACTTACCACGGTCCTGGCCAAATTGTAGGCTACCCCATATTAGACCTTGCAAACTTCTTTACAGATATCCATAAGTACCTGAGACTTCTGGAAGAAATGGTTATCCTCACCCTTGCCGAATATGGACTAAAAGCCGAACGATCGCCTGGGGAAACTGGAGTGTGGTTTGACGTAGGAACACCTTTTGCTAGAAAAATTTGTGCCCTGGGCGTTCGTGCCAGTCGCTGGGTGACGATGCACGGATTTGCGTTTAATGTAAATGCGGACTTGGGCTATTTTGACCTTATGATTCCCTGTGGCATTAAAGACAAAGCGGTGACTTCCCTAAATGTAGAGCTAGGAACTGCCAAAGCAGATGAAACGGAAGTGAAAGCTAAGCTTCTTAAACATTTTAAAGCCCTTTTTGAGGCAGAGTTTTTGGAGAACGTAGCATCCTAAAATCACAGGTGCGGAATTAATTCCGCACCTGTGATGATTTATAGCGATTTATATTAATCTTCGATTACCGACTATTTTGAAAAAGCTGTCAATTCACTACTACTCGTCACTTTTCCCTTCTTGTTATAATCTTCCTGTTTAACCATCCCTACTCCAGGGGCAATCCATTGTTTTCCTGAAAAGGAACGAGACATCACCGTTTTTACATTTGTTGTATACGTAAGAACATAACAGTCAAAGGTGCCTGCGGGAGTGGTCACACTTTCTTGAGCAATTACCTTGCGATCAGTCATTGCCACGTTTATGTTCATACCGATGCCTCCCATATTCATATTCATTTTCATATCGGCATCATCTAGTTCTTGACCCACAGTAAGATTGTTAGGAAGGTTGATGTCAGTTCCTGTAAAAGTCACATCCATTTCTCCATATTGCTGTGCCATCATAGCATTCATAAGCGACTTAAAGTCTATGGAAACGGTGTCTCCAAAGCATTTTACGTCGTAACCACCCTCTACGATGACCTCTCCTTTTTTGTCAGAAACTTTTGTTTGAAACGTTGCTATTTCTTCTGAGCCTTCTGACCTTACTTGAGAAACATTATAGTTTGTAACGGCTTCGATTTTTCCTTTCTTGCCGTAACTTGTTATTTCCCAGCTAACGCCTTCAGAAAATGGATAGAAGGTGCTACAGTCTTGAGCGTTTGCACTTATTGTAAACGCTATTGCGATGATTGTGAGATAAAGTATTTTGACAGTTTTCATAATGGTTTGATTTTGAAAATACAAAAATCCAATCTAACTATCAGAATGTCAAGGGGTGTTTGCCCTAAACTGGTAAAGACGGCTATGATGGATAGCCGTCTTAATTCTCTTTAAAGTATTTATTTTCAGTTATTGCATATCTAAATAGGTGGCTACTTCTTCATAACTTGAAATATCCACACCATCTTGCTCTAAAAGCAATCTAATCCCATCTTCTCCCTGCGCACTTCTTCCAGAATCATTTGCGGGGATAATAAAATATCTTGCTTTTGAGATAACCGCGTTTAGCATCCCACTGTCGTTAAAGGCGAATATACTTATGAGATTGGGTTCATAAGTAAATGTGATCACCTCTCCACCTCCAGCACTATAAACATAAGAATAGGTCATAGGGTACCATATATTTTCGCCAAAGAGTTGAAAATAAACCAAAACGAGTGCATTCTCCGTGGTGGCTACATCTAGTAAAGGCTCGTCTATTTGCACCGTATTTGCGTCCTGTCCTAAATAGCTTCCAGCTACCCAACCGGGAAAAGGGTCAATGGTGCGTCCTATAACATTTGCATTTCCGTCCTCACCTGGAACTCCTTGGGTACCATTTATACCGTCCACTCCATCTGCACCATCCATTCCATCTTCTGCACTACAAGAGAGAGCTAAAACTGCAATCATCATAAGTGCTATGTACTTCATTATTTTTATTGTTTTCATAATAGTTTTGATTTTAAGTGTTTCTGTTTGAATTTTATTTATCTAATTAAAGAGCATATTAATGCCTTGTCCGCTCCGCTCTACGCGATTGTTATCAGTATTTGTATCATCATTATCTTCATTTCCATCTATGAATAAATCTGGATCATAACTTAGGACGAGAATATAATCTGGTGGAAATTCACCTTCGGCGGGTGAGGAAGCATTCCAGCGACGGGTGTAGCTTACGGTAATGGTCGCTCCGGCATCTAGGTTTCTAAAATTTTGTTGAGCCACAAGATTTCCGGGGTTTCCAGATGGAGTTCCTAGCGAGCGTTCATATAAAAGCACACTTTGCTGGTTTTCTCCAGACTTAAAATCATCTTTTATATTTGTCACGGTGCCGGTAATCGTAGCATCTGCCACAAAATTGTCACGGTTTGCAATGGAAAAAGTAATTTCAGTTGCCTCAAGGTCAATTTCTGGTGGTGATCCACCGCCATCATCATCTGTGTCGCAGGATATTAAAGTAATTGCAAAAAGCAATGCGGATAAAATTTTAATTGTTTTCATAATATTGAGTTTTAGTATTTTATTTTTTGATCTAGGACTGGGCGCGCTTCGCTTGCCTGACGTAAGGCGTAGCACTAAAAATTGCGGTTCAAGCGCTGTCCTACGTCAGATGGCGCCAGCCATCAAGTTGTACGTCTTTTTCGGTTTCGATTTCCGCTTTCGCGAAAGCGTACTTACAAATAGGCCGTAAACCCAACACCTAAGAAGATGGAGCTCACAATATTCTTTGGAGCATTGTCTGGTGCGTCTTTTGCTTTTTGAGATTCTCGGGAATAGAAAATGGTAGGTTCCAAAGCGATGTGTTCTCCTAGGAAAAGCGCATATCCACCTCCAACTCTCCATCCAAAAATGGAGGACTTGATATCTTCAGGAAGAAATGCGCTGGATGTTGTTGAGCTTCCTATACCTACTGTTCCCTCGGCAAAGAAACCATTGCCAAAATAGTAGCGACCAAAGGGCCCAACAGAGAAGCCATTTTTCTTAACTTCAGTGTCTGCTCCTTCAAAAGTGGTCTTACTACTTTGCACAAATAAATCTAACCCCACCGCTAGATTATCGATAACAAAATATCCCGCTCTGGGAGAAGCGCGAACCTCAAATGTCTTTGAGTCATCCCGAGCCTCACCGTCGAGTTTTGTCTTGCTGGTGGTGCTGTTTATGAACAGCGAGCCGTTAACTAAATAATTTCCTTGTGCCGTAGCGTTAAAATCCTCTTGTGCAAATGCGCTCCATCCTAAACAGATTGCGATTGTTGTAATGAGTAGTGTTTTCATAATTTTTAGTTTTTGTTTTTGATTCATTGTTTTTATTTTTTTTTGACGTAGGACTGGGCGCGCTTCGCTTGCCTGACGTATGACATAGGACTAAAAAAATATGGTTCAAGATTTTGTCCTACGTCAGATGGCGCCAGCCATCAAGTCCTACGTCCTTATTTGATTTCGATTTCAACCTCAATTAATGGCTTGTAAAACACTTTTTGTTATGAGGTTTCCATTGCTTTTTCGGGTTTCCTCCTTTACCATTCCTACGCCTTGAGCAATCCACTGCGTGGTGTGCATAGTTCTGGACATTCCCATTCTGAGGGTGTTTGTGTATGTAATGACATAACAGTCAAAGGTGCCAGCGGGAGTGGTAACACTTTCTTTGCGCGCTACCTTCCTATCTGTCATTGCTACCGTTGAGGTAATGTTCATCATTCCTGCATCTACCTTCATAGTAACAGAAGCATCTGGAAGTGTTTCCCCCACGCTCATCGTATTGGGAAAGAATATATCATCTCCAGTAATGCTGTATTCCATTCCGTCATATTGCTGTATCTGTGCACTCATAATAGATTCTGGATCTAGACGTGTCGTTCCGCCGTCGCATAGTGCCTTGAATGAAGACTCGGTTATCAGCTTTTCTCTTTTGTCCTTGAGTTTCATTGCGATGGTGAGCTCATTGTTATTAGCTTCTGTCACGGTATATTCCACAATGGTAGATAGCCGTTCTCGCTTGTCTAGCTGGTGGATGATGTGAGTTTTTCCTTCTTCAGTAGGATAAAACTGGGAACAGGAGTTCTGGGCGACTACCGGCATCATAGCCGATATCGCAATTGCGATTAAAAATGTTTTCATTGGTTTTAGATTATAAAGTGAGACTTGTTTGTATGATTTGTCTAGGACCGCCCGTTCTCGACCGTGCATTAACCCAGAAATTTGTACCGTCAAACGCGATTCCGTTAACGCTGTAACCTTCTAGCGTGATAGTCTCGACGACTTGAAAAGAGTCGCTCGCATCACATTTATAGATATTTCCATTTGAGCATACATATAGAAAACCGCTTTGATAATCCAATCCCTGCACATCACGGTCCAGTTCGATAGTTTGCTCAATCACCTGTGTTGTCCCGGAGCTGTTATAACTTAGTAGGTAGAGCGTGTCTTCATTCCCGCTAGAAGCCCAAATATGTGTGCTATTTATTGAAGCAAGCCCTTTTATCCAGGCACCCATTTCTAGAGATGTAAATATCTCTGTATTCGTGTCTTCTGTAAAAGCTGTGAATCCACTAAAACCGTTATTAGATTGAAAAATATACTTATCCGGCACGTCAAATTTTTCGACCTCTACGGCAAATGCAGACTCCGTTGTAGTGATAGTTCCATCAAGAGCAAATGTTTCCGTATTTACTAGGCCTATGCTTTCTGCCTCATAGCCGTTGCCCAGTAAGATGTGACTGCCATTAAACGCAATATCTGCATCTTCATCCCAAGGAGCATCTCCTTGAGATAGTACTGTGATTCTTGTTATCCACGAGTCAACATTAGGCGCATCACTTACTCTCGTATAAGTGCTCAGGTTACCGTTACTTTCTCTGAGCTCAAGGGTAGTTTCTGTTACCGAGTAGTTAACTAGATTAGTCCCGAAAAAGCTAAAATCAACAGTTACCTGCTCATCCGTAGCCGTATAATTTCCAGAAGTATTATCCCTGAAACCTAAAGCATCTTCATTAAGAATATTAATCGTATTGTCTTCATTAACTAAAAGATAATCGAGTTCTAGACCTAAGATTGTTCCAGAATTTCGTTGCCAGTCACCTACTATAGATGCGTCCTCCATCATCGGAGTAGTACCACCATCATCATCATTGCCCCCGCAACCCAGTGTGAGTAATACGATGAACATTCCTGTAATTTTAAATAGTGTTTTCATAATTTTTGAGTTTTAAATATTCAATTGTCATTTCTGCAAAGGCGGAATTCTCATCCACCTCAGTTTATTTTTAATTCTTACACATCTTCCATCTTCCATCTTCCATCTTCCATCTTCCATCTTCCATCTTCCATCTTCATCACAGCTTCACAAATTCTACGCGACGGTTTTGGGCTTTTCCAGACTCAGTATCATTTGGGGCTACTGGCTGGCTTTCGCCCATCCCGTCGGTAGTGATGCGGGTGGTGGCTATACCATATTGAAGGGTCATCGACTTTTTTACTGCGTTTGCCCGCTTTCGCGAAAGCGTAACATTTCCATCCTCAGGCCCATCTGCATCAGTGTGACCTATAATCTTGATGTTGACATCAGGATTTTCCTCCAGCACCTTGACCAGATCCCGTATCACGCCAAAAGAGCTGTCCTTTAAAACATCACTTCCAGATTCAAAAAGGATTGCGTTTGTGGATAAACGGCCTTCGGTAATAAGCTTACTACGGTTGTCTTCTCCTGTTTTTGCCATTTTAAAGTTTGCGATATAGAGTTCGTCCATCCCAGCGGCATCGCGTAGACTGCGGGTATGCATTTTAAATACATTTGCCGCCGATGGGACAAGTCTGGGGACATCGACCAATTTATTTTCATTCATCCACACCCGAATACGTGTTTTGTTCACAGCAATTGCGATGTGAGATTTGCCGTTAATGGCCTCTCTATAGTCCTTTCCAATCTTATTGCGTATGATGCGCTTTCCATTTTCTACCTTCTCTACAACACCTTGAGATTCTATGAACTGACAGGGTGAAAGTTCAACCATACACCAGTCTTTAGATTTTTGAAAACCAGTGTTGTCTTCTAGCAGTAACGTGAACATTGCCTGAGAACTCGTCTTCCCATCTAGTCCTTGTGTTAGTAAGTCAAACTCGATGGTGTAATTTTCTGGAAGACGCTGATCTAGCATCGGGAGATATTTAGAATTTCCGCCTAGACGAAGCCATTTTTCTCCGTTAACCAGTGCGATTTCACCACTCCCATTCGTATCCCATCGGGCTGGAAAATCTCCTTGATTTTCGGTGACGAAGGAGTTTTCGAAAATCACAACATTTCCAGGTGTAAAGTCTGATGCACGTGCTACTTCATATGTTGGAGTGTCGGGTTGTGGTGCATTGCCTATAATGGGACTACCGTTATCCTTGTCATTGCTCTTTTTTCTTTTATCTCTTTTCTTCTTTTTACGGTCTTTCTTTCGGTCAAAAATGCTGTCCAGACCGGCATCTGTTTTCTTTTCGGTTTCCTTTTCGACGCGACGTTCCACTGTTCGTTTGGCTGCCTTTTCGGCTGCTTTCCCTAGTTTTTTAAGTAATTGTGCCTGCACTCCCGAAAAGCTGAAGATGAGCAATAGCAACAAGATTAATTTTTGTGTTTTCATAATGAGTTTATTTAATGTGTGTTTTTGGTTTCGGTAGTTTCGATACAATTTTAAACTGCGCTGTCGCTTCGTTTAAAATCACTCAACCACCTTAGATTGTGCTATTTTTTTATCCTACGTCCTACGTCAGATGGTGCCAGCCATCCTGTCTTACGTCTTTTTCAGTTTTCGATTTTAATTTCAGTTTCGGTTGGGATCATCCAGATTTTTTTGCTTCGCTTTTTCTAGCATTTTGGTTACCATAATCTTGAGTGAATCTTGCTTTGCAGGATCTTGACTCAACCTGTGAATGTGGTATTGCGTGAGCATTTCTTCCCGTTGCTCTGGGTCTATTTCTAGCCTAGCGAGCAACGAACGGTAGTCTGTCACCCCAGCAAAATTTAGATCGCTTGCTCCAAACAGGTTCCCAAAGATTCCGGCCTGGGCATCTAGCATATTAAAGTTGCCCGTGGAGTCTATCTGCTTCTGTATTTTCTCATTTGTGGTGGGGGTTTGCGCTTTCGCGCCCGCCTGTCCGGCCGGCAGGAAAGCGGAAATAAAAATCATACCCGCAATCATAATGTGTGTCGTTTTCATATTGATAGTTGTTTTAATGATTTATTCTATGGTAATACTGAGAATCTCGCTGGACGCTTGTGTGGAGTTGTAACCGCCAAAGATCCAGAGCGCCCCTCGGTAATTGAGGACATTGTGAGCGTAAAGCCCATCACTCGTGCCATCTTCATCTTCCTCAAGCTCAACCTGAGTCCAATTTTCCATATCCTCGCTGTAGTAGATATCTCTAAAAATGGTGGTGCCCGCTCGACCTCCTATTAAAAAAGCTTTGTCCTCGTAGGCCGTAAGCGTATGATTGATTCTGGGGTTGAAAATGTCTCCCGCGAGCGTCACTTCTTCCCAAGTAGTTCCGTCCGTAGTTTTCCAGACTTCGTTTACGGGAATAGTACTAGAGGTATGACCTCCTAAAACATAGAGAGTGTCATTGAGAATCACCGTCTTTTGATAATTTGCAGCAGCAAAGCCTGTGGTAGCCTCAAAAACCCAGTCGATTCCGTTATTAGAGGAATACACATTGCTCCCAAAGGTGAGATACCAGCGACCATTAAACGCTGTAACCGTGTGGTGATAAACGTTCCCAAAAATTGCAGAAGCACTTTCAAGCGTCCAGGTCAACCCATCTGTAGAGCTCCAGATGTCGCCATAATCTTCTCCAGCATCTAGATTTATGCCGCCTATCATAATCATCTTGCCGTCTATCACATTAAGCGTATGTCCCGTCCGTGCTGGAAATTGGTTTGTAGAAACAGACAGCCAGTTTGCTCCATTCTCACTACGCCATACTTGGCTCGTTGTTGTAAAATAGGGTGGACCAAAACCCACGTGACCTCCCACAACCCATACACTACCATCATACTCGACCATTGCATTGCTTGCAAACTGACCTATCTGGTCTTCCTCCGTTTGCGTTGTAAATAATAAGGAAAGCGGGTCTTCTTCTCCACCGCCCATATCATCGGTACCACCGTCGTCGTCGCTCATTCCTGGTCCTCGGTCAGAATCATCTGTGTCGCAAGAAATTGTGATAGTGCCAAAGGTGAGTAGGAGTGCAAAAAGAAATTTTGTTGTTTTCATAATCAGTCTTTTTTAAATATGGTTTTAGTAATGAGTTTGTTTTTCTGTATGATTTTGAGCGTATACTCGCCTTTTTCCAAATGATCCACATTGAGATAAATTTCGGCGCTGGGGAGCGCGGGAAGTTTACCTTCATATTTCTTTGGCTTGGTCATTTGGTTCGTATTATTTGGGGGAGAATCAACGCTTGTCCAAATGTATTTCCACCACTTTCAGTTCCTTGTCTTGTATGTAACAAGAGCTGTTTTATATGTAACAAAGGGCTATTTGTTTTCTCGCTTTCGCGAAAGCGTAACCTTCATAACACCTTTTATATCGATAAGAAATAGCCGGTAAAGAAAAGGTTGCGCAGGAGGAAGTAGGGGCACGCAAACGCTATTGCTACATCGATGGGACAAAGCTATCTAACTGATGCTGTGTGCCTTGCAACAGATGTAACAAAGCCTATAATAGATGTAACAAGCTGATTATAAAGGGGTAAACACCCTTAAGAGTTAGGGGTGATTATGACTTTTTTGCGTAGTCAGACGGGGCAATGCCGTACTGTTCCTTAAAGCATTTTGTAAAGTAGGAGTGATTGTTAAACCCGACGGAGTACCCTACTTGAGATACATTAATGTCAGATTTTTTAAGAAGTTGTGCGGCGAGCTTGAGCCTTTGCGACCTTACGAACTCTGTAGCCGAAAGTCCTGTGAGCGCTTTGAGCTTTCTGTGTAATTGCATTCTGGACATTCCAAGCGCCTGTGCAAAATCTTCTGTATTAAAGTCCGACTCAATAAGTTTCTCGTCCATAACTGCTTGTAGGTTCTCGAGAAACTTCTCCTCGATAGAATTTGTAGCAATATCTTTAGGAAGTAAAACAACTTCCTGGCTAAAGCGTTCTTGAAGTCGCTTGCGACTCTCCAGCAGATTATTTGCGGTTGTTTTTAGGATTTCTGTATTAAATGGTTTTGTGATATACGCGTCTGCCCCAGTTTCTAAACCCTTGAGCTGGTTTTCATCTCCAGCTTTTGCGGTGAGCATCAGGACAGGGATGTGGGAAGTAGCCTCGGTAGATTTACAGTTTTTAGTAAATACAAGGCCATCTTCTTCTGGCATCATTAAGTCTGTGATGATGAGGTCTGGAACGGTTTCTTTGGCAATTTCAAAACCTATTTTTCCGTTTTCGGCGGTATGAATGGTGTAGCTGTCTTGAAAGATGGAGCGCACATAATTGCGCAGGTCTTCATTGTCATCTACAATAAGCAGGATAGGGTTTGTGTTTTTTGAGAAAATGTCTTTTTCTTCTGTTTCGGGTATGGTTGAGGTTTCCGTTTTTGCGAAACTTGTGCTGAGCGTAGTCGAAGTAGCAGCATCATACGTGCCGGCATTTTCGTCTTCTATAGGCGTTGCAATCATCCCTTCGTAACACTCTTCCTCCGTAAATGCTTCTCGAGTAACGGGTAATTGCACCTCAAAAACCATCTCATTATTTTCATTTTTTACGGCAATTGTTCCTTTGTGAAGCTCAACCAATTCCTTAGTAAGCGCCAGCCCAATTCCTGATCCAACCGACCCTTCATCTGCTCGTTGAAAACGGTTAAAGAGCGTTGCGAGAACGTCTTTAGATAAGGTCGTTCCAGAATTTTTTACGGTAAGATTCAATATTCCATTTACGAGTATTGCATTAAAGTGTACGGTTGCATTTTCAGGACTGTATTTTATGGCGTTAGAAAGTAAGTTGGTCGTAATTTTCTCCAGCGCGTCTGCGTCAAAACAATACGTGTCTTCTGGAATGTCAACCTGAGTATCGTAATCTTGCCCTTTTTCCTGCGCTAGAAATTCAAAAGAAGAACCTAATGATTTTAAGAACGTAGCGAGTCTTCCTTGTTTTACTTTAAGCTTAAAATGTCCCGACTCCAGCTTAGACAAATCCAGCAATTGGTCTACCAGAGTAACAAGGCGTTGTGAGTTGCGCTGGGCAGTTTGTAAGTTTTGTTTCTCGCGGGCAGGTAAGTCAGGTTTTTGTAACTGTTCCTGGATGGGGCCTGCAATAAGCGATAGAGGCGTTCGGAACTCGTGGGAGATATTGGCAAAGAAATTGGATTTTGTGGCGTCCAATTCACGCAGTATATCATTTGTTTTTTTACGATTTCTATACCCTAGAAAAAGGAATATACCCGCTACGGTAGTTAGTCCAAGCCCACCCAATAAAAGATTACGTTGGTTTTTCTTTTGTTGTTCGGCGAGGGCATTTTCTGTTTTAAGTAGGGTGATTTCTTGTTGTTTTTTATCTGTTTGATATTTTGTTTCTAATTCTAGAGCTTTTTGTTTGTTAGAGGCTTTATTGAGTGAATCACTGAGTTTTAATTCTAAATTTTTGAATCGGAACGCCTCTTCTATAGCACCTAGTTTGTAATGTGCCTCAGCTTGATAATGCAACATTTCGACTTCGTCGTGAGCATTTGGATATCCATAGTTCTCGAACAATTGATTCGCCCTTTCTAATAGCTTAAGCCCTTCTCTGGGTTTATTATTTTTTATGTAAAAATCACCTACAGATTTAAAAATTATGCCTTTATCTGCGCTGTCGTCTAGATACTCAGAGGTAGCTATTCTAAGTTCTTGGTATTTCTCTGCTTCCTTGATATTACCTTTACGTTCTTCCAAAGAAGCGATACTCCAAAAAGTGGTTATTAATTGTGCATAATCTCTGTTTTCGCTGAAATACCGTTCTGCTTTTCTGTAAAATAATAGCGCGGTATCAAGATTTTTTTCTGCATTTTCTATCTCAGACAGAACTCCATAATAACCGCCCATTTTTTGATATCCCCAGTTCAATAACAAACTATCATCAATTTTGGTTGCGTATTTGAGCATTTTATCCAAATGCTGTTTGGACTGTAATAATCCTTCTTTTGTAAAAGTGAATTTGAGAATTTGGGATTGATAGAACTTTGTCTGGACTAAATCTTCATTTACAATATTGCGTTCATCAAAAAGCGAATCCATTTTTAGAAAAAACGACATAGCTACGTCATCCTTTTGGTCTTTATAATTGAGGACCCCCAACTTATAATAGATTTTTCCCAGTAAAGTGTCGTTGTTAATGTTTTTATTAAGCTTCAACGCTTCCCGAAGATAGTCGTCACTTTTATCTCTTTGCGAATCTATAAATATATCGGCGAGTTGAATATAGGCTTCTGCTTTATACTCTTTGGAAGCAGTTGTAGAAATTAACTGATTGAGCGAGTCTACTTTTTTTTGAGTTTGTCCATAAAAAATGGAACTTAGAAATAGTATAAATATGAAAACAACATTTGAACGCATAGGGTGTTAATATAAATGCCAGTTAAATGTAGTAATTATTACAATACCAATGACTTAACGCTGTGCCTATCGTAACAGATGTGTGTTACAATATTGCTAATTCACCTTATAAATTAATATGGAACTCGCATCACCCTGCGTCACAAAGCCAAAACTCTTCCCGCGCTCTAAATAACCTAGACTAGGTTTTGAGATACCGTAAACTGGAAGATTTTCCAGAGGTTCTCCTTTAGAGTTGTAGAGAAACACTTCTTTGGCCTCGACATTTGTAAATCCGACATATTCGGATTTACCCACGGTAGCAAGTACAGGTTTGCTGTAGGTGCCAAAGGGAAGTTCTACCTTTTTACCTTTTATTCTCAAGTCATTCTCTCTCATAGAAACGGTCGTTCTACCATCTATAAGTATCGTGGCGTCAGACCCGATATCAGTTGCATTTTCTGTAATCTTTCCAGATTGTGAGATAGCAATTTTATCTCCATTTACGGTATAAGTCAGGAAATTATTTCCGTCATCAAAGAGAGGCGTATCGCCCAAATTAATTTTCTGTTCCACCTCGATTCTAGATTTTCCGGTGCGGCTCAGGATATTGACGTTTCCACTATTTGTGGCAATCACGATGTAATCTTTGTTTGCAAGGCGGATATGTTTGGGAGGGAAAATAACTTCGCTTTCGGCTTTGGAGAACTTAAATCCAGTTACAGGTTCTGCTTTTTTGTCGTACATCAATACTTCATCATTTTGAACAATCACAAAACGATAATTACGATTATTCTCGTAGTCAAAAATTGCAAGAGGTTGGGTGATCGGGTCTTTAAAACTTAGCGGGAAAGGTTTTATTTCATTTCCATTTCTATCTAAAATATAAAATGTTTTATCCGTCACAAAGGCCAGTTGTAATCTGCCATTGCGATATAAATCTACCTGCTGGACATCTCCTTTAACCTGTCCGTCAAGTTCCTTTTGCCACAACACTTTCCCTACATTGCTGATGAGGTAAAGCGTATTATTAATATCCTGCACGACGATATCCATCCCTTTGGTACGATGATTTTTTACTAACTGCGGTGACATTGTGATATCTGCATTGAGTTTCACATTTGCAATTTGACTCACGGCTCCTGCGGCTGCGGGAGCTTCATTTTGATTAAGTACAAAGTTAAAATGCATAAAATCCCGCTCCTGCACAAGTTGGGTAGCGAGATACGGATAGGCATCCAGCTTTGCACTGCTTAGTTTTTTCCTTCCATCGTCAGAGACCCACGATTTGTAATGTCCATTTCCTAAGATTTCCACGTGCAAATAACTGGCTGCACTACTGAGTCTGCGCGCAGTATTTTGGTAAGTCTCACTTTTGGCAAGGGTCGCGTTATTTTGGTAGTTTGCAATGATAGTTTCGAGTGCGGTCTGGTTTTCGCCAAAAATGAAAAAGTCATCCACGTTACAAAACACAGTAACTTCTGGTAAAGGGAGTAGGGGTTTGTACGCTTTCGCGAAAGCGGCCTTAGCACCCATCTCACGTATCTCAATATCCCGAAAAGTGGTGATCATATCATTGCCCGCCAGCGCTCCTTCTGTTAATGTCACATCTCCCGAAACACCTATAACGACAATACTCTCTGGCAAATGTATCATCCCAACTTCTTGAAATGTGTTAAAGACTTCTTCCTGGTCTATATTGAACTTCACCGCATCCCGCTTCTGAAAAAGCGCCTGATTGTCCTTAAATGTTCCCCAGTCCCGATGCGTAACCGCCGAAACACTCAATGCCGAAAGTGGAGTGATCTCCGCTATACGGTTGGGAACGGGTTGGGTGTTTTTGAGGAGTTCGAGTTTTAGGCCTATCGAGTCTTGGGAAATGGCAACACCGCTTAAAACGATGTCGTTTTCATTCAAGTCAATATCTGCAGAGAGCCAACTGAAAGCATTATCCAGCGGTGCGTTTCTTGCTTCTGGAAAAATATTGCGCCATACCGTTGCTCCGGCCTCTCCACGTAATAGTATACTCGCAATTGCATTACTACTTGTTGCATCATAAGCTCGATGAAACACTTCATCTTGCACAACTTTCTCCTTGCGCTCTCGTATTACATTTTCCAGGAGCAATTGAGAACTACTGAAAATAGCTGCCTCATTTTCAATAAGATAAAACAGAGGATTTTCAACTGATGATGTCTTTTTTATTTTGCCTTTATCGGTCGTGAGGGCAAGACTGTCATTTTTAAAAAGTGAGGCGGTCGCTTCAGTAATGATACTCACTTCATATTCATTTCTTCCTACAGGAGTGTAGCAAAAGAGTGTTTCCCCGTCAATGGTAGTTTCATTTATAAAAGCCTGTTGCTTTGCCACAAATGTGGAAAGCGCAGTGGCATCCATTGCGGTGATGAAATTATTGTTTTTTAACGATGTGGCGAGCGCTTTTGGGTCTTCGGTTTTTATGATGACCGCTGCCTTGCGAGGAATATATCGTGTTAATGATGAGTCTGTTGTCTCTGGGGTCTCGCAACTGGCGAGACACAATAACAGCATTGTAAAAAATAGAAATTGTTTCATAGCGTAGTCAACTTTCCATTTCAAAAATAGAGAGAAGAACGCATTACGCTTCGCTTATTTCATCTAGTTATCTACGAGGTTCTTAACAATGAGTGGTCTATTTAAAGATATCAAAATCAAAAGAATATTGTTCTGGCAACAACCTAAAACTTCTGCGGTGATATTTTGTAATACCATAGTCTCTTATAGCTTGTCTATGCTCTTTTGTGGGATAGCCCTTGTTTTTTTTCCAGTTGTACATCGGGTATTCCTCGTGTATGCGCTCCATAAAATGATCTCGTGCTGTTTTAGCCAGGATGGATGCTGCGGCGATAGGCAGGTATTTTCCATCACCTTTGATGACGGTAGTATGGTCTATGTCAGGAAAGGGTTTAAAGCGATTGCCATCTACGAGGATGTGTTGGGGTTTTTTTTGCTTTCGCGAAAGCGTACCTATCATCCCCTCAATACTGCGATGCATTCCTAATATTGAGGCGTTGAGAATGTTGATTTCATCTATTTCCTCCATCATCACGTGGCAAATACCAAAAGCTATGGCTTCCTGCTCTATAATAGGTTTGAGCAATTCCCGTTTCTTTTCTGAGAGTTGTTTGGAGTCTGTGAGGATATCGTTTAAGAAGTTGTCAGGAAGCATAACAGCGGCCGCAGTAACGGGTCCAGCAAGGCATCCTCGACCAGCTTCGTCTGTCCCGCACTCGATGAGGTCGGTATGATATTTGAGCTTTAACATCCTTTTAAAAGCGGAAAATAAGGTTATCCCGACAAAAAAATTAACTTTGACCGATTAAAATACGTAAATGCGCAATCTTCTTTTACTCCTTACTATATTCTTGCCACTCATTGCCACAGCGCAAATTACTAAGTTTCCCACTCAAACTGGAGGTAATCGAGGCAGCAACCAGACAGGAAAAACGAGCAATAACAAAATTGCTGATTTTGACAGACCTCCTGTTGAGGATTATAAAATTATTTCCATAAAAAATGACACTACTTACGTAGATACTACGCTGTCTATGTATAAGGAATATCGATTTAACTACTTGCGCAAGGATACCTATGAGCTATTGCCCTTTGGGAATACAGGACAAACGTATAATACCTTAGTTTACGATTTTGAAAAAACGGCCACAATGCCTCAAAGTATGGCGCAAGCCAGGCATTTTAACTATATGGAGGTAGGAGATATATCCTATTATCACGTTCCCACGCCACTTACAGATCTTTATTTTAGAAGTGCTTACGAGCAGGGGCAACAGCTTGATGCTTTTTTTACGATGAATACGAGTCCTAGATTTAATTTTTCTATCGCTTATAAAGGAGTACGTAGTTTAGGGAAATATCAGAATGCGCTAACGAGCACGGGTAATTTTAGGTCGGCTTTTAGTTATCATACAAAAAATAATAGATATCACGTGAGAGCACATTGGGTGGCTCAAGACTTGCTTAATCAAGAAAACGGAGGTTTGCAGGATGTCGCTCTAGAGCAATTTACTAGTGGAGATGACCAGTTTGACGATAGGTCTCGATTATTAGTGCAGTTTCAAGATGCCGAGAATATCCTTGACGGTACTCGAGTTTATCTCAATCATTACTATAATATTATTCAGAAAAATGATTCCATCTCTGACTATTCTTTGCGGGTCGGTCATATATTTAATAGTGAAAACAAATTTTATGAATACAGGCAAGGAGCTGCTCAGGATATTTTTGGAGAAGCTTTTGAGTCGGGAAGCTTTTCAGATAGAACAGATCACGAGGAAACGTATAATGAGGTAAATCTAGTTTATTCTGATAAAAATTTAGGGCAGCTTACTTTTCAGAGCAATATTACAAACTACGATTATGGATATAATTCAGTATTGTTGCTGGAGTCCGAAGAAGGTGGAGAAGCACAACGTATTCCGAATAAGCTTATAGGAGATATTGTAGCAGTAGGGGGTAGGTATAAGAATAAAATTGGAGATTTTAATATACAAGGAGATGCGCAAGTAAATATTGCTGGAGATTTCGATGGATATAATGTTACAGGAAGTGCTGGCTACGACATCCCTAAGATAGGTGAGGTGACGGCGACTATTAATAGTAATTCAAGAGCAGCAAATTACAATCATCTGCTTTTTCAAAGCAATTACTTAAATTATAATTGGCATAATGCCCCTGGCTACAATAATGTAAAAACTAATACATTGTCTTTTGATTTGAAATCAGATAGGTGGGTAAATGCATCTGTGTCTGCTACCACAATTGATGATTATGCATATTTTGCACTTTCTACAGCAGACACTTTAGTAAGTTCCTTCCAGAGTAGTAGTCCTGTAAACCATCTTAAGGTCACAGCACAAAGAGATATACGATATGGCAAATTCGGTCTCAATGCAACCGTGACGTTTCAACAGGTAACAGGAGCAGAAAATGTACTTAATGTGCCAGAAATACTTACGCGAGGGTCACTCTACTTTACAGATCGTATCTTTAAGAATGCGCTCTTGTTACAAACAGGTTTTAATGTAAAATACTTTACCGAGTATAATATGAACGCCTACGATCCTATCCTAGCAGAATTCTACGTCCAGAATGATCAAGAGCTTGGTTCGTTCCCGCTGCTTGATTTTTTTATTAATGTAAAAGTGCGTCAAACTCGCATATTCTTAAAAGCCGAACATTTTAATAGTAGCTTTACTGGCAATGACTTTTTTAGTGCCCCTGGGTATCCCTATCGTGACTTTAATGTGCGATTTGGCCTTGTTTGGAATTTCTTTCTGTAATAGTTACTGCGCTTTCACGTAAGCCCTTTTAGGTTTTGTGAAGTTTATGTTTTTGTATCTTTCTGTGGTAGAGTCTTTTATGTTGTTGTTTATTTGGTTTTAAAAATTTCACATATTTTCTTTAGTTTTTGTCTTG
>NZ_REFV01000013.1 GCF_003688895.1 Dokdonia sinensis | reverse complement strand
AACAACAGCACAAAACTTAAGAACATCCCCGCCAAAACGGACGGCAAAGATAACACAGATTTAATTCCCCACAAGACAAAAACTAAAGAAAATATGTGAAATTTTTAAAACCAAATAAACAACAACATAAAAGACTCTACCACAGAAAGATACAAAAACATAAACTTCACAAAACCTAAAAGGGCTTACGTGAAAGCGGGGAAAAGGATTTAAAATTATGGAATTACTCCTTATTCTTCTCTATGGGCAAGTCCTTCCATTTATTAGACAACTCTATATAGGTGAAATCAAGAGCTGTTTCCTGAGCTTTCAAAATACCCGATTGAAATGATCGTTGCAAAATATCTTCTATAAGATAGTCCTCCTCGACTTCCTTGGGGTTAAACTCTTCCTTCAGCGAAATATCAAACATACTAGCCGTAGTATTATACCAAAATGCCTTCCAACCACTACGCAGTCTTTTTACGAGATCAAATGTGGTCTCTCCAGTTTGTCTATGGATGAGCTTCACAAGAATCTGACCTTCTGTACGGGTGAGCTTCTTGAGCTGGTCTGAGAATTCTCCTTCGAGATATTTATGGATAATTTTTGTGTATTTCTTTTTTGCGCGCTTACCTTCTATACTATCCAGACGATTGTTAAGTTCGGTTAACCGCTCTGAGGCGAGTTTTGCAAAGGGATATACCTTACGGGTCTTCCTACGGAGAATTAGATAGCGACGGCGATCCTCTTTACCATCAAACTTAAGTTTTTTAAATATAATGACTTCCTCAAGCCCGATGAAATCCCGAGGGATCGTATCGCCTTGTATAATATAGTATTCATACTCATTATTGTCTGGAGAGACAATGGTGTCTTGAGCAATTCCTAAAAAGGGAAGCAAGAAGGTTACTATATACAGGAGTTGATTACGCATTTTTCTCTTTCGCTTTAAGCGAAAACTATACCAAAATTAAACATTGTTCCTCCCATAACGAAAAGACATTGTCTATAATATATGTACTTTTAGAAAAAATTAATTCAATGGCAAAAAAAAGTATTCTTGATAAAAAGTCACTCGACTTCTTAGAGCGTTATCTAAACAACGCTGCACCAACCGGTTATGAATGGGATGGTCAAAAATTATGGATGGATTACCTGAAACCATACGTAGATGAGTTTATAACAGATACTTATGGAACTGCAGTCGCGGTCATAAATCCAAAAGCAAAATACAAAGTTGTTATAGAGGGACACGCAGATGAAATTTCTTGGTATGTTAACTACATCGCTGATAATGGTCTCATTTATGTAATACGCAACGGTGGTAGTGACCACCAGATTGCCCCTTCTAAAATTGTAGATATACATACTAAAGACGGTATTGTAAAAGGTGTTTTTGGCTGGCCAGCGATTCATACTCGTAACAAATCAAAGGAAGAAGCTCCCAAACCTGATAATATATTTATAGACATAGGTGCAAAGGACAAAGCTGAAGTAGAAAAAATGGGTGTTCACGTAGGATGTGTGATTACCTACCCAGATTCTTTCCATATACTCAATTCCGATAAATTTGTATGTCGCGCAATTGATAACCGTGCAGGTGGGTTTATGATTGCACAAGTAGCGCGTTTATTAAAAGAGAACAAGAAAAAATTACCATTTGGGCTGTACATCACAAACTCTGTTCAGGAGGAAATAGGTCTACGCGGGGCACAGATGATCGCAGAGCGCATCAAGCCCAATGTTGCCATCGTGACAGATGTAACACACGACACGACCACTCCGATGATAGAAATGAAAAAACAAGGACATGCAGAAATAGGTAAAGGCCCTGTTGTAGCCTATGCTCCTGCCGTACAACAAAAACTACGTGATAGAATTACAGAAACTGCCGAAAAGAATAAAATCCCTTTCCAACGTGCGGCACTATCCAGAGCTACAGGTACGGACACAGACGCTTTTGCCTATAGTGGTAGCGGTGTGGCGAGTGCCTTAATCTCTTTACCTCTACGTTATATGCATACTACCGTGGAAATGGTACATCGCGATGATGTGGAAAATGTCATTAAACTTATATATGAGACGTTACTCACAATTAAGGACGGAGAGACTTTTAGTTACTTCGAATGATGTTTAAAAATTGATTACAAAGCCCGATTCATTTCGGGCTTTTTTTGTTTTGGGGTATATTGCGACCCAAATTGGAACACTTGTTATTTAACTCCTTTGATTTTGGCCTGTTTCTCCCGATCGTCTTTTTGCTCTATTGGGCCATAGGACCATCACGATTGCGAGCGCAAAATATGCTCATTCTCGGAGCGAGCTATTTCTTTTATGGTGTTTGGGACTGGAGGTTTCTTATATTGATTTTCTTGAGCTCTATTGTAGATTATGGTGCGGGCAGATTAATTACGCTTTCGCGAAAGCGTAAAAAAGATAAACAAGCGACCTACATATTATATACCAGCCTGATTTGGAACCTGGGCGTACTGTTTATTTTCAAATATTATAATTTCTTTCTGGACAATTTAAAAATGCTTTTCGATATTCCGGAGAACACTTTTACCACACTTAATATTCTGGTTCCTGTTGGGTTGAGCTTCTATACCTTCCAGACCATAAGTTATACGGTAGATGTGTATAAAGGAAAAATTTCTGCTTCAGACAATTTGCTTCAATTTTTATGTTTTGTAAGCTTCTTCCCGCAACTCGTGGCGGGGCCCATCGAAAGAGCTTCTAGGTTGCTCCCACAGTTTGCAAACAGACGAAAGTTTAACTATCAATATGCCACCGAAGGATTGCGCCTTATATTATGGGGGCTCTTTAAAAAGATGGTCGTGGCAGATAATCTCGCCGTTGCTGTCTTTGCCATTTATGCTCATCCAGAAAACTTCTCAAGTCCAGAAATCATTTATGGTGCGTTGCTGTTTTTCTTCCAGATGTATTGTGATTTTTCTGGATATACGGATATAGCGCGCGGGACGGCAAAAATGTTCGGCTTTGAGTTGAGTATTAATTTTAAACTTCCCTATCTCGTTAAGAATGTCTCAAGTTTCTGGGATAGATGGCACATCACGCTGTCTAAATGGTTTAGGGATTATGTTTACGTTCCATTTTTACAAAATAAAAAACGTACACAGATTAACCGTTTTAACGCGCTTATGCTCACAATGACACTTATGGGTTTCTGGCACGGGGCAAACTGGACGTTTTTGCTTTTTGGAATTAGTCAGGCGCTTATACTTTGGTTTGAATCCATTCCTATAAAAGTAAACGGGACAAAGAAAAATGTACGTAGCTTTTTATTTAAGAACCCGATAATAGGTCGTACTCACTTTATTTTGATGCTTATTATAGGGATGATATTTTTTAGATCGGCAGATATTGCATCGGCTTGGGAAATGATAATGAGGATGTTTACTTCGTGGGATATAGATGGTTTTGATCTTGTGATAGGCTGGAAAATAGGAGTCCTAGGAATTTTACTGCTTGCAGAATATTTGACCAGAACAAAGGATCACCCGCTCCAGCAACTAGAATCTCATTATAAAAAACCCGTGCGCTGGTTAGTATATTATGGGTTAGTATTTCTCATCATACGCTACGGTGGACCGCAGGAAGAATTCATTTACTTTCAATTTTAATGATTAAAAAGTACGTCTCATATTGTCTATTGTTTTTAGTGCCAGTTGTGCTTATCTATACGGGTATAGAATATCTGACCCGTGATATTAAAAACAGTCAGCGTGTTATTAGCAACTATTTAAATGAACAAGAAGACTTGATAGAAGTTTTAGTGCTCGGAGCATCCCAAAATCAATCTGCCGTAAATCCAGAATATCTAGATGCGTCTGCAATAAATCTTGCCTCTGGTCATCAAGATTATCGTACCGACTTCGCACTTCTCTCACAACTATCTCCTCGCCTTCCGCGGTTAACTACAGTAGTGATTCCTATGACTTTTGCGCATCTTGATACCCGTCCTAACCCTACTAACTATTGGAAAAACCGTGGGTATTTTTATTATTACGGTGTGAATAATTGGGATAGAAGCACCTATTTCAAGGACAAATTATTGTTTTTAAGCAATCCTAGTTATTATACAGACCAGATAGAGAGATATTATATTGACAAAATACGGCCTGATTATAATATGTTTGGATACGCTCGTAGTGAAGCGGGTTCCGCTTTCGCGAAAGCGGACTACCAACCCATCGCAATCCAGAATATACCATTGAGCATTCGCAACTATGAGAATGAATCCTATAGGTTTCAGAATTTAAAACACCTAAAACAAATTTTAGAATTCTGCTCTCAAAAAGACATCCGGATAGTCGTCGCTTTGACACCGGTAACGCAAAAACATCTCAAGGCTCGAAACCCTAAAATGGTAGCGCGCAGGGATAGTATTTTAAATACTTTACAAAAGGAATATGATTTTACTATACTAGATAAAGAAAACGCAGAAGGTTATGAGCTTCAGGATTTTGCAAACCACAACCACCTCAACTCGAGCGGAGCCGAAATATTTACTCAATCACTTAATAAGGTTATTAAAAACTTGAATTAAGGAATCCATTTTTTCTCAAAGTTAGGCTTGCGCTTTTCTAGAAATGCGTTTCTTCCTTCTTGCGCTTCCTCCGTCATATATGCTAGTCGTGTGGCTTCCCCTGCAAAAACCTGTTGTCCCACCATTCCATCATCTGTAAGGTTCATTGCAAACTTGAGCATTTTTATAGAGATAGGAGATTTCGCAAGAATTTCTTGCGCCCATTCGTAAGCTGTTGCTTCTAATTCTGCGTGCGGGATTACGGCGTTTACCATTCCCATCTCGTAAGCTTCTTGAGCAGAGTAATTTCTTCCCAAAAAGAAAATTTCACGTGCTTTTTTCTGGCCCACCATTTTGGCGAGATACGCGCTTCCGTACCCTCCGTCAAAGCTTGTCACATCTGCATCTGTCTGTTTAAAAATAGCGTGTTCCTTACTCGCAAGTGTGAGATCACACACCACGTGCAAGCTATGCCCACCTCCTACTGCCCATCCTGGAACAACTGCGATAACAGCCTTAGGCATAAAACGTATAAGTCGTTGCACTTCTAAAATATTGAGTCTGTGGTAGCCATCTTCTCCTACATATCCCTCTTTACCACGGGCATTCTGGTCTCCACCAGAACAAAAACTATATACCCCATCCTTAGAAGAAGGACCTTCTGCCGAAAGTAGGACTACTCCTATACTGGTATCCTCATTTGCATCATAAAATGCGTCGTATAATTCGCTCGTAGTCTTTGGGCGAAATGCATTGCGCACATCGGGTCTATTAAACGCGATACGGGCGACACCATTGGATTTTTGGTAAGTGATGTCTGTATATTCTTTGGCAGTTTTCCATTCGGCGTGACTCATAAAATGCTATTTTTAGCAAAAATAATGTATTAAATATTCATAGAAATGAAAAGATTACTGCTTTGTATGGTTGCTGTTTTTGCTTTCGCGAAAGCGGACTACGCACAAGAAACCACCGCTCCTTATATTTTTACCGATATTATAAACCTAGAAACCACCCCGGTAATCAGTCAAGGAGTCACAGGAACGTGTTGGAGTTTCTCTACCTCATCATTTCTTGAAAGCGAAATCATAAGGCTTACAGGTAAAAGTGTAGACCTGTCTGAAATGTATACCGTAAGGAACACCTATCCCATTAAAGCCGAAAATTATGTGATGCGCCAGGGCAAAGCACAGTTCTCTGAAGGCGGTCTCGCCCACGATGTAATCAATAGTGTAAAAACACACGGGCTCGTTCCTGTGGACGCCTACACGGGACTTGCGCCTACCGAAAATAAACACAATCACGCCGAAATGGTCGCGGTTGTAAAAGCAATGCTAGATGCTTACATCACAAACCCCGGTCGCCAGCTGAGCAAGAAATGGAAAACAGCCGTGAGTAGTGTACTCGACACCTATCTGGGAAAGAACTTAACTCAATTTACCTATGAAGGCAAATCTTACACTCCTCACGAGTTTGCCTCGACAATGAAAATAGAAGCTAGTGACTATATCACACTTACTTCCTTTACGCACGCTCCTTTTTATGAATCATTTATCTTGAACATTCCAGATAACTTTTCAAACGGAATGATGTATAATGTGCCGATAGAAGAATTTGTTGACAATATTGACAACGCTCTTAAAAAAGGGTTTACCGTAACTTTAGATTGCGATGTGAGCGAGCCTACATTTTCTTCAAAACACGGAGTTGCTGTAATTCCTGAAAATGATGAGAACAAAAAGATTGCAGTCTTAGGCCCAGAACCTGAAAGGGAGATTAGCCAGCAATATCGTCAAGACGCATTTGAGAATTACGATACTACAGATGATCACCTGATGCATATTACGGGAAAAGCAAAAGACCAGAACGGAAATATCTATTATAAGGTAAAAAATTCTTGGGGTACAGACCCTGGGCGTACCAAATATGATGGCTATGTCTACATGAGTGTTCCTTACATAAAACTAAAGGCGATTTCTGTGCTCCTGCATAAGAATGGTCTTGCCAAGGATACATCAAAAAAAATAAATTTTTAAAAAATTCAGGCATTACTATCGATAAACTGCACAATAGATTAACTCAAATGCACTACAACGTTATCGAAAAAACCGATTACATACTGATTTATTGCAAGTTAGACTACGACACTACATTTGTAGCATAAAAATATAGTTTATGTATATCGAGCATTTTAGTACTGAGGAAAAAGTAGATACTGTTTATAATCTAGACATTGGTAAATTTACTATTTATGATAACTTCATGGTCTCAGAAATTGTTGAAGGAGTCAATTTAGATTACAAGGCTTGTGATATATTGCTCTCTATAGTCCTATCACATTTTGGGAACAAGCCCACATTTGGTTACATCTCAAACCGCGTTCATACGTACTCTCTTGTCCCTACCGATTTACCTCGTTTAAAAGACTTGATTCCTAATAAACCTAGACTAGCTATTGTACACCACAACGAATTAGGTCAACTATCTGCTCAGTTTGAGCGTAATTTCTGGCCATTTGAGTTAGAAGTATTTAATAATCTGGGGCAAGCATTAGATTACATCACCAGTTCTAAACTAGCCTGTTAATGTTATAGTAACGAGGCTGTAGTGCTGTATTATTTGATATCTTTATCAAAAACGATTGCACATCATTGTTTATGAAAACATTTCTTACAGCTTTAGTATTAATATTTACGTCTTCACTTTTTAGTCAGACACAAGACTTTGCACGTATTGGATTTAAAATTACAGCTGTAGCAATGAATGATGCTCCAGAGCGTCTTTTGAAATTAAATTTTAAAGAAGAAACCTTTCAATCGCGTTTTGACTTGCGCCCGCTTTTTCAGGAACAGACGCAACAATACTCTGGACCTATGATTTATGAAGAGAGCCGTGCATCAGTAGTAAGATATGAAACCCAGGAAGATTACTATAAGAGAGTGCCTTCTTTAAACTCAAAAGAAATTTATGCTTTTGGAAAAGATGACAATATAAAAGGTGTGAAAAATATTGCCTACAAACCGGCGATAAGAGGTAACATAGCAGATGCTTATTGCACGGCAATTTACGCCGCGAGATCTGGAAATTAGGAAATAACGTTACAAAAACAAACAAGGCGCAAATTATGATTTGCGCCTTGTTTGTTTTATACTACTCCGTGAGATGGAGACCATCTTCCTTTATAAGGATTTTTCTATCTCTGTAAAGCGTGCCTATGGCTTTCTTAAAACTTTTCTTGCTCAGTCCGAGTTGGGCTTGAATATCTTCTGGAGCACTTTTGTCGTGCAATGCCAAGAAACCATCATTAGCCTTTAGTTCATCATATATGTATTGGGCATTAGGCTCGATACTACGATAACCCTCTTCTTGTAACACTATGTCTAATTTTCCATCAGGGCGTATTTTCTTGACCCATCCTTCCAGTTTATCGCCGGTACGGATATCCTCAAAGATATCTTCTTTATAAATCAGGCCCTTGTGCTTTCCATTTACAATGGCATTTGCGCCACGGTCCGTTATATGAGAAATGATAATATCAACTTTGTCAAATTTTTCAACAGTAAGCTTGTCATTATTTAGATACTTAATGGTTTTACTTGTCGCTACAAGTCTATTGGTCTTTTCATCCAGATACATATAAACGATATAGTAGCTTCCCACTTTCATAGGTCTCGCCTGCTGTGCAAAAGGAACAAATAATTCTTTCTCGAGTCCCCAATCTAGGAACGCTCCTATTTTTGAAACCGTTGTACAACGCAAATATCCAAAACTATTGAGCAAAATAAATGGCTCTAAAAGTGTAGCAACTGGTCGTTCTTCGTGGTCTAGATATACAAAGACATTGAGTTCATCCCATATTTTATATTCGGCTGGGACATATTTATTAGGTAACAGGACATCATCCCCTTCTTCATTAGAAAGAAAAAGGCCAGGCTCTGTCTCCCTATCTATACGCATTATCTGGTGTTCTCCTATTTTAAGCATCTATTTAATTATTTAGTGCAAAAATACGATTACTAAAACAATTTACTGTCTAAATATGCATCGTCCAGCAGTACGGGTTCTTGTAGAAGTAATGAAGTTAAAAAGCAATGAAAGTTGAAGGATCCCGCTATGTAGCGGGATGAATTCGCTGCTCACCTTGTACTGCGCTACGCTTGTAAAAAGTGGTGCGCAGAACCATTAAAAATATCCCGCTATGCAGCGGGATGAATGAGCGCCATTTTTTACTGCACTACGCTTGTAAAAAGTGGTGCGCAGAACCATTAAAAATATCCCGCTATGCAGCGGGATGAATGAGCGCCATTTTTTACTGCACTACGCTTGTAAAAGTTGGCGCGCAGAACCATTAAAAATATCCCGCTATGCAGCGGGATGAATTCGCTGCTCATCTTTTACTGCGCTACGCTTGTAAAAGTTGGCGCGCATAACCATTAAAGATATCCCGCTATGCAGCGGGATGAATTCGCTGCTCATCTTTTACTGCGCTACGCTTGTAAAAGTTGGCGCGCATTCATAAAAAAACGCTTTAGTTAGACTAAAGCGTTTTTTCTTTGGTTGGTTAATTATCGGTTTACTATTTATAAACAGATTCCTTTTTAAAATGCTTAGCAAGCATATAATATACCACTGGGCGGTATTTGTTTCTATTTGATTTTCCGTAAGTATCCATTACAGAAGCTATTGCTTTGTCAAGATCTGCGCTATCTTTAAGACCTAATTTTTTGATTAAAAAGTTATTTTTAACCGTATCCAGCTCACTTTGATCACTTCCAGAAACTGTCGCAGCATCTGCATTATAGATTGAAGGACCGCAGCCTATTGTTACTTTGGTAAGGAAGTCCATGTCTGGAGTCATTCCGCATTTGTTTTTAAGATCGTCCGCATACTTTGCGATAAGGTCATCTCTTTTGCTCATAGTTCTGAAGTTATAATTGTTGATTCGACTTAATTGTGTCCTTAAAGATAAAAGAAAAAATAAACTTTCGTTAAAATTTATTTGATAAATTCAAAGTACTCCAGCAATACGGCGTCATTTACCGTGCGTGGCGTAAAAATCTCTAACAAGGTGGGTTGCTCGTTTGATTTGTAAAGTGCCGCTTTCGCGAAAGCGCACTCCTCCTCATTTTCTGCTTTCAGGTAATTAAATCCATACATCGCACATAATTGCACGGCCGAAAGGTTATGCGTTGTTTCAAAGTATTCGTCAAAGGTATCGGTGTCCTTATCCCGATTAGGCAAGATGCGGAAGATGCCTCCGCCACTATTATTAATCACGATAATCTTAAAATCTTTGGGGATATGGCTGTTCCACAGCGCATTACTGTCGTATAGAAAACTGAGCTCACCGGTGATAAGGGTCGTAGGCTTATCTTGTGCTATTGCCGCTCCTATTGCTGTGCTTGTACTGCCGTCAATACCGCTAGTCCCACGATTACAATACACAGGCAAGGTTTTATTGAGGTCAAAAAGTTGTGCATATCGTATGGCACTGCTATTACCCACTTGTAACAAAGTGCCATCTGGAATCGCCGAAAGTACAGCGTCAAATGCCTTAAAGTCACACCAAGGCATCTCGCTTATGTACTTATTATGTAATACATCGCGGTAGGTCCGGATAGCCAACCAGTCTTCTTGAAAGTCACTCTTTACCTTTTTAGTTCCAGAGAAAAAAGCTTTAAAAAATGTGTTGGGCGAAACCTCAAAATGCCTATTGAGACAGAAATACGTATCGTAGGCTTTTTTGGGATCCACGTGCCAATGATGCTGTGGTTGGTAATTACGTAAGAAGTTTTTAATTTTCTTAGAAATTACCATTCCTCCAAAAGTCAGTAGTACCTCAGGTTGCAAAGCTCTAAAGCCATCATCGTCCAGCGCACCTACGATATTATCAATACGCGTAAAGAAATTGTCGTGATGTAAATTTGAAGTTGTTTCTGTAAATACAATCACGCTCGGGTCTGCAGCAAGTATGTTTATATACTGTTGCTCCAAACTATCTGGAGCCAAAACTCCCACGAGGACAATCTTCTTTCTGGCATTGTTCCAAGTATTTTGATAGGAAGCAAGCTCAGAGTCAGTAAGTGTTTTTTCAGAAATTTTAGGAAAAATATGTATGGGAGCCGGTGCAGTCTCATCTGTCATTTCATACAGTGGCTCATAAAATGGAACATTTATATGAACGGGACCACAGTCCTCAATAGCAGTATTTAGTGCTTTATTTATTTCTTGCTCATTGTGTCGCCTGCTCTCCTGTAATTTGGTCGCCACTCTTTTATCAACAACCACATCGCTAGGAACAACTTCAGAATATAAGTTGGCCGAAAAGAGGATGTGATTTTCGAAGACATTTTTCTGTCTAATGGTTTGACCGTCCCCTATGTCAATGCGTTCCACAGGTCTGTCTGCACTTAAAACCACTAGTGGGATATCGCTGTAAAAAGCTTCGGCGATTGCGGGATAGTAATTTAGAAGTGCGCTTCCAGAGGTACAAACAATAGCCACAGGTTTACGCAATTGTTGCGCCATTCCGAGTGCAAAAAAAGCTGCACAACGCTCATCTACAATACTGTATGACTGTATAGAGTCATTTTTTGTAAACTCAATAGTTAATGGAGCATTTCGAGATCCTGGTGAAATTACCACTCGGTCTATACCTTTACTGAGACATAGGCTTACGATGGACTGGGCAACGGGTATTTTAGAGTGTTTCATTTACTATGTAAAAATACAAGCTAAATCTGAATTCGGAATTCGGAAATGAGAATTATCCTAAAACGCGTAGCATTGTACTGAGCTTGTCTACCGTTTCCTGCCACTCTGCTTCTGGATTACTTTGTTCTGTTATTCCTCCTCCTACATAGATTTGTGCACCTTTTGCATCTATCTCCATGCAGCGCAGATTTACAAAGAGATGGCTTTCCTTCTGTATACTCCCATAGGCGAGGTTTTCCATGTTACGACGATGAGTTGAACGCTTGCGCGTTACTTGGAGATTGAGTTCTCCTAAAAATCCTGTGTAATAGTTACGCTCATAAACTTCATTTTTAAGTATAAAATCTTTTGCCTCGCTTCGAGGTAGTCCACACACAGCTGGTGTAGGATGAAGTGCTTCTATAATTGTTTTGAGCGAAGTTTCAGTGCTTTTAAATGGAGCGGAAATATCTGTTTTTAAGTGCAAAAGACTTCCCGCGCGATGAGTTTGCGCTGGGGTGACCTTAATATCACTAAGAATAGGTTTAAGATTTTGGACAATAGCATCTGTGACAAATTGCTGTTCTTGTATTTCTTTAGTTCCCCAAGATACGCTCAACGTATCCTTGTATGGTTGTGTTCCCGCGAGCGCCATCGTATGAAACTTTCGATTGCTTATAGAAAGTAAGGTTTCTGGTGTTGCGCCCAGCCATAGTCCAACTTTTGGATGATACCAGCAGTATGCAAAAGCAGTGGGATACGCGTGTAATAATCTCTTAAAAATGGCAATTGGGTGCTCATAAGCGTGATTAATAGTTTGCTTTCGCGAAAGCACTATCTTCTTCACCCCACTCTTCTTTATATATGAAATCCCATTTTTTACAAGGGCAATATGGCGCTGTTGGTCGGCCGGATTTGAGTGGGTATGATGAGGCTCGCCATTTTCAAAACTCAACTCTGAAAGCGAAACGGTTATAGCAGTTGTATCCGGGATTAAAATAGCTTCCGCGAAAGCGGTATCAAAAGGAGCAAACACAAAACCACTCTCATCATAATCTGTCGTGGTGTTTAAAGTGTCATCTTCTTGCAGAAAAACTTTAAGGTCCTTCTCATTGGGTTTGCGATACGCCACAAAGGGAAGTGCCTCGTCAAAATGAGTTGCAATATGTTCAAAAACCTCTGGAGCGTCCATTATTTTCTAGGCAATGCAATCGTTGTGAGTTTACATTTTGAAATAAGATTGTCTTCCTCATCTACCACATCAATATTCCAGATCTGAGTGGTTCTTCCCTTATGTATAAATGTGGCCTTGGCATAGACCATTCCATCGACTTTACTCTTAATGTGGTTTGCACTAATTTCTATACCACGCACAAACATCTCTTTATTATCAAGAAACATAAAACTTGCGGCACTTCCCACACTCTCTGCCAGTGCCACCATCGCACCACCATGCAATACTCCGTCTGGTTGATGTACTCTAGGTGTAACAGGCATACTCGCTGTTAAAAAATCTTCGCCAAAATCGATATACTTAATCTCCAGCGTCTCCATCAAGGTGTTTTTACAACTGGCGGCAAGGCGGTCTAAAATTTCTTCTCTACTTAATTTCATAAACTCACGTTAAACAAGGTTTTTGAGAAAACTTTCTACTTTCAAATTTCGTTAATATAGAAGACAAAACCCCATCATTATGTTTAAAAAGACACTTTTATTAGTATTAATTACAGTTGCCATTACAAGTTGCGACGCGGTAGATGAGCTCACAAAATTTGACCTCGATTACACAACAAATTATACCATCCAAGCATCAACAGTTCTTGATGTGCCTATTGATATCATCACTCCGGAGGTCACAACAAACTCCGAAGAGGAGTTTGAAAATAATGACACGAACAAGGATCTCATCGAGAGTATTAAACTTAAAACGCTCACGCTTAATCTCAGGACTCCAGAAGACGGAAACTTCAATTTTATAAACGATATTACCATCTTCATACGTGCAGAGGGTCTTCCTGAAGTTGCCATTGCGACTGCAACAGACCTTCCTGAAAATGGTGCACGTCGTGTCGAGCTGGAAACGGACAACGTCGAACTCAAGGAATATATTAAGGCAGACAGTTACACACTGCGCACGATGACCACAACAGACGGTTTCATAGACGAAGACCACAATATAGACATACGTACAGTTTTTAGAGTGGATGCAAAAATCCTAGGTATTTAATACCAAATAGACTAAAGCTCAGAGGATGTTTGTATTTTTATACAAGCATCCTTTTTTTATGAAAGCAAAAATCTTACAGAACGATCGCGCGCGTCTTTTGGCGCTTGAGACCTTTCACTTTCCAGATTTACTCCCATTATCTAAGCAAGTGGATCTTCACAAATATGGCGCTTCAGACATTTCTTCGCCAGATAAATTGCGTAAGTATATGAATGACGCTTTCGCAAAAAGGGAAGAGGGCCTATCCCTTCCCTTCATCATCTTCGATAAAAAATATAGCAGTTTTGCTGGGTGCACACGTTTTGGAAATATAGACCGAAAGAATAAAACCGTTCATATAGGATGGACGTGGTTGGGAAAAGACTTTCGAGGTAGTGGACTTAACCAGCATATTAAATTCCTGATGTTACGTTATGCTTTTGAAAAATTGAGCTTTGAGAAAGTGGAGTTTCGCATCGATGAGCGCAATACCCAATCCCGAAAAGCAGTCGAAAAAATAGGTGCCACCCTTGAAGGAATCCTACGCAAGGACATTATTACAAAATCTGGTATCCGTCGTAGCTCTTGTTGCTACGGCATCCTAAGAGAAGAATGGCCAGAAATAAAAGCGACAAAATTTAAAGATCTTTAAATGCAAGAGAATCAAGTCTCCTACAATCATACAAATTCCTACACAACCCTAAATACATATTCAGAAAAGACTACAACAGTATGGCTGGCTTTTCACGGAATGGGATATTTGAGTAAATACTTCATTAAGTATTTTAAAGATCTTGACCCAGAAGAAAACTATATCATCGCACCCCAAGCTCCCAGTAAATACTACCAAGATAAAAAGTTTAAGTATGTAGGCGCTAGCTGGCTCACCAAAGAAAATACAGACCTCGAAAAGGAAAATATCTACAATTATATGGACGCCGTATGGCACACCGAAAGTTCAAAATGGAAGGGCCAAAACGTAAGACTCATATTTATGGGCTATTCTCAAGGCGTTTCCATCGTTACCCGCTGGATGGCATTTAGGAAAATACAATGTGATTACCTCCTACTCCACTCTGGCGCCATTCCTCAAGAATTGGAACCTAGCGATTTTCATTTCCTATCTCCAGAAGCTCCCGTTACCTACCTCTACGGCAACAAAGATGAATATATAACCGAAGCTCGTAAAACGGAGCAACAGATTAAAGGGAATTCTTTATTTGGAAATAGACTACAAGTGGAAGTTTTTGATGGGGTGCACGAGGTGAATGCTGATTTTCTAATTACTATATAGATGTACGCTTTCGCGAAAGCGCACAAAAAAATCCCCACAACCTAAGTTGCGGGGATTTAATTATAATATGTAAATTATCGTCTTAAGGACCCCGACCTACGTCGGGGTAAGCGATTCACGCGTTTTCGCTTTCGCGAAAGCGGTTCTCTGCTTATTTTACTTCTTCAAAGTCTACATCCTCAACATCTGCACTTGCATTACCCTCTGGCTGTGCTCCTGCATCTGGTCCTGGCTGTGCGCCACCTTGAGCTTCGGCTTGTGCTTTGTACATCTCTTCAGAGGCTACTTTCCAAGCTTCATTGATTTTATCAAGAGCCGGAGTGATTGCATCTACAGACTTCGTTTCGTACGCTGTTTTTAATTCTGCAAGCGCATCTTCGATAGGCTTCTTCTTCTCATCAGAAAGCTTATCACCAAATTCCTTTAACTGCTTCTCCGTTTGGAAAATCATTGCATCTGCTTCGTTTATCTTGTCTGCAGTAGCTTTTGCTTTTGCATCAGACTCAGCATTTGCTTCTGCCTCTGCTTTCATTTTTGCAATTTCCTCTTCAGAAAGTCCAGATGAAGCCTCGATACGGATATCTTGAGACTTTCCAGTAGCTTTATCTACAGCACTTACTTTGATAATTCCGTTTGCATCAATATCAAAAGTCACTTCAATTTGCGGTACGCCACGCTGTGCTGGTGGGATATCCGTAAGTTGGAAACGACCTATTGTCTTATTATCTGCTGCCATAGGACGCTCTCCTTGTAGCACGTGGATATCAACACTTGGTTGATTATCTGCCGCGGTAGAGAATACCTGTGACTTCTTAGTAGGGATAGTCGTATTTGCCTCGATAAGCTTTGTAAATACGTTACCCATAGTTTCAATTCCTAGAGAAAGTGGTGTTACATCAAGAAGTAAAACATCTTTTACATCTCCAGTAAGTACTCCACCTTGAATTGCAGCACCTACGGCCACAACCTCATCAGGGTTTACACCTTTAGACGGTGCTTTCCCGAAGAACTTCTCTACCGCTTCCTGTACAGCAGGAATACGAGTAGATCCACCTACAAGAATAATCTCGTCTATATCTCCTGTGCTCAACCCAGCAGCTTTAAGTGCTGTCTGGCAAGGCTCAATTGTTCTTTTAACTAAATCGTCAATTAACGCTTCGAACTTTGCACGGCTCAATGTACGAACCAAGTGCTTAGGTCCAGAAGCAGTAGCAGTCACATAAGGAAGATTAATTTCCGTTTGTGTAGAAGATGAAAGCTCAATTTTAGCTTTTTCTGCAGCTTCTTTAAGACGCTGTAATGCCATAGGGTCTTTACGAAGATCCATATCTTCATCTTTTAAGAACTCCTCTGCAAGCCAGTTAATGATTTTCTGGTCTACGTCATCTCCTCCTAAATGTGTATCTCCGTCTGTAGAAAGTACTTCAAAAACACCATCTCCTAACTCAAGGATAGATACATCGTGTGTTCCTCCTCCGAAGTCAAAAACCACAATCTTCTGATCGGTATCTTTTTTATCTAGTCCATAAGCTAATGCAGCAGCGGTAGGCTCATTAATGATACGCTCTACTTTAAGTCCAGCAATCTCCCCGGCTTCTTTCGTTGCCTGACGCTGACTGTCATTAAAGTATGCAGGAACCGTAATTACGGCTCTAGAAACGTCTTGTCCAAGATAATCCTCTGCAGTTTTCTTCATTTTTTGAAGCACCATTGCAGATAATTCTTGAGGTGTATATAAACGACCATCGATATCCACACGTGGCGTATCGTTGTCACCTTTTACTACTTTATAAGCACTACGATCTGCCTCTTTCGAACTCTCGCTGTACTTGTTTCCCATAAAACGCTTAATAGATGCAACCGTTTTTGTTGGGTTAGTAACTGCTTGTCTTTTTGCAGGATCTCCTACTTTAATCTCACCTCCTTCTACAAAAGCGATGACAGATGGAGTTGTTCTTTTTCCTTCTGCATTAGGGATTACCGTTGGTTCGTTACCTTCCATTACGGCAACGCACGAGTTGGTAGTACCCAAGTCAATTCCTATTATCTTACTCATTATATATGTATTTAAGTGTTATAAAATTTTTACGATTATCATAAGTCAAGGAATGTGCCAGCAGGAAAAGTATGACAAGGTGTCACAATTGAAATCGAATTCGACTCCGATAGCTATCTAGGAAAAGCTAAAGCGAAAACGAAAAAATTACAGATAATGGTTAATTAATTTTAACCATAGCAATAGCGTAGGTTAAAATCGTATCGAAACTACCAAGTATATCAAAATATGAAATGAGGTCATTGTTTTCGCTTTCTCGAAAGTTCAAACGATGCGTATTCTTAAGTTTTTTATTACGCTTTCGCGAAAGCGGAAACATATTAAAACTCCAATTGTAATCTCTTTCTCAATTTCCATTATCTTGCAGATTACGTTGTTACCCAAGAAATATTTCGTTAAACAAAAGATGAATTTACCTTCTAGACATTTTCAAATCCTATTTTTGATTTTTACTATATGTATATTTAAAGGCGGTTCATCCTACGGTCAAGAAGGGTTAACCATTGCACCAGAAATATCATTAGGAACAGAAGCTCAATCTAGCGGCTTTCTTAAAAGTAGTATCTTCCAAAGACAGGTAATGGTTAGTTTTTCTAAAAAGCCAATTCCAAATAGTAGCGCCTGGGAATACTGGTCTCCTGTATCTCATACTGGAATAAATGTAGGAGTTACAGACTTCAATAGTTCCAGTAGAGGATATGCTTTCTCGGCAATGGGGTTTATGGTATTAAAAAGTAAGAGACTTAGGAGGTGGTCGCTCCAGTTAGGGTACGGAGCTTCCTATTTTACTAATAAATTTGACATTGAAGATAATATAGAAAATCGCTCCATTAGTACTGATATCACTTGGTCTAATAGAGCTGTGTTGCAATATACATTTCTGGAAAAAAACCGTGTTGATTATAGTATAGGCCTAGGCGCTATGCATCATAGCAATGGGCACACGCGATTGCCTAATGATGGTATCAACACCTTCCATCTAAGTCTCGCTGCTGCTATCAAGTCAAAAGAGAAGAATACGGTTGCAACAATTCCTATTATGCGGGAGCGAAGTATATACCACTACTTAAGCGCACGTTTAGGACTGGGTCTCAATGCGCTAGGCGATAGTTTCCCGCTAGATGATAAAAAAGGGGTGTATTCACTTTCTGGGGAATATGGTCTTGTTTTTAATAAAGTAATGAGTATCGGAATTGGCGGTTTTTATAGGTATTATGAACATTACTACGATTACATAAAAAACGGCGAGTTTTTAGTTCGCGAAAACGAAGAATTTAACAGCTATACTAAGCAACCGTGGCATAATGCGACAAATTATGGAGCTTTTGTAAAATTTGAATTGCTCTTAAATCACATAGGTATTGAAATCCTTACGGGTTTCAATTTTCACAAACCAGGATACGACATAGACTGGCGTATTAATGGAGGTTGGGAATTTATACCTCGTGACCCACCAGATTATTGGATATTTGGCGAATTTGATAGCGAGTACAAATTAAAAAAACTTCTTACTACAAGATTAGGAATCAAATATTATCTCAAAGCAACGGAAAATGTTCCAAAACACAATATGTACATCGGTGCGTTTATAAATGGTAACGGAGGCCAAGCAGATTTTTCAGAAATTGGACTAGGATATGTTTATAATTGGAATTTTAGGAAGAGAAACTAAATACTGTTAAGAATTCTAAAATTTCCGTTTTGTAACTTGTATTCTAAAATCACCCTTAATCTTAATAAATGTCCCGTTGCGAGAATTGTATCATTCGCCAGTTAAACGCCCTTAAAGCTTTATCAAAAGATGAGCTCAAGGCAATCTCTGATTCAAAAACGGAGCGACGTATCAAAAAAGGAGAGAAGATCTTTGATGAGAATGAATCGCTAGATGGTGTTTTCTGCGTACGCTCTGGAGCTTCAAAACTTTCAAAACTCCAAGAAAACGGAAAGGATCAAATCGTAAAAATTGCCGGCTCTGGCGAGGTCCTAGGAAAACGTTCCCTAATCGCCGAAGAAAAAGCAAACCTAAGCGCCACCGCCCTCGAGGATATGGATGTGTGTTTTATACCTAAAAAAGAAATTACTGCCAAAATCTACACTAATCCTGCGTTCACAAAGGAACTCCTGCAACAGCTCGCTCAGGATTTAAAAAATTCAGAAAACAGCACTATAGACTTTGCATCAAAAACCGTGACCCAGCGACTAGCCCATACCCTCCTCCATCTCAAGTCACAAGCGGGCGAAGACCGTGATGGCTTTCTTAGTCTATCACTCACAAGAGAAGATCTAGCCAGCGTTATAGGTACAGCGACAGAATCCTGCATACGCCATATCGCAACTTTTAAAAAGAAGGGATTTATAGAAACGCAAGCAAAGCGCATCAAAATTCTGGACCTCGAAGGACTGAAGGCACTAGAATAAAAGTCAATTGCCCAAAACCTGACAATTGTCATATTTCTCCCTGAGACACCTCCATACATTTGTACCATAATCAAAAAAGCAAGTGTTATGACAACGTACTCTCACCTTTCGCAAGAATTCAGCAAAAATAGTTTAGGATATTCCTCATTAGGGATTTTACTCTCTACCTGTTTAGGCTCAATCGCTATAATGACAACATTAATGCACGGGCACTCATTTTTACAAATGTTGCTTGTGTTTCTCACGGTAGTTGTTTGTAGCATTCATAATGGTTCCATCATTACTGTACAAAAACCAAGTTTAATTTTCGGTTTACTCACCATCAGTACGGTGGTTAACGTACTCATTATTTTAGGTAATCTCATTTTTTAAACCTTAATAAAACGACGTCTTTTTTGAGATGCTCTTAAGACGTTTTATGTAAAAGTTATCAATAAGAGTCTCCCTCGGGAGGCTCTTATTTTTTAGAACTTCACTTAAATCCATAAAAATCCGTAACAACTAAATATCTTTACCGTCTTATCCTCAAAACCATTTCTTGCAAGACAATACAAAACTCAAACGCCTCTTTTCCTTCTACTTTAAACTCTGGGGACTCTACATATTGTTTGCCATTGCTTTTGGGATTTTAGCAACCTATTATCCTGAATTCAAGAACGAGGATTACGAGCAAACCTTCCTTAAGAAATTGCTGGATGAGAGTCCGTTACAATTATTTGTATTGGCGGTGATATTTGCACCCATTATAGAAGAGATGATGTTTCGCACCTTGATTCGTCCCTCGCATAACGACCTGATGTTATTCATCACAGCTTGGCCCATTTTTTACGTAAATCGGTTTATTCCCGTGGATGTACATTGGGTGGTAAAAATTGTTTTTATTGCGGTATTTCTGTTTACGGTGTATTACCTGTTAATACAAGGTATTCCTGAGAGAAAAACATTACGACTGCGCAACTTTTTAGAGAGGCAGGCTTGGGCAGTATTAGTCATAACGTCACTCATCTTTGGTCTTGTACACATCAATAATTATGTGGACGAATTTGCAGTAGACCTGGCACTTTTTATGCTCATTGTTCCTCGTATCCTTTCGGGATGGATGATGGGATTACTCAAGCTCAGGAACAAACATCTCATCTGGTCTATCGCCCTACACGCCCTTAATAATGGGGTGGTAGTGTTAATTATGATTTGGGCGAGATAAGCAGTTTTGCTACATTCACACAGATGAAGCTTAAAATAGTTCCTATAAAGAAGACACAGCTTGACCTTTTGGCAACTTTCGGCCGGCGTACTTTTTATGAAGCGTTTCATCAGGATAACAATCCTGCCGATCTGGAAATGTACTTGGAGTACGCTTTCGCGAAAGCGCAACTACAAAGAGAACTATCCAATCCCGACTGCCACTTCTTTTTTGCGTACTACCGTGACCAGCACGTAGGCTACCTTAAAATCAATACAGAAATCGCCCAAAACGAATACAAAACCAACATAAGCGCCGAACTTGAACGTATTTATGTAGACGCAAAACACCAAAGAAAAGGCATAGGAAAACAACTGCTCGATTTTGCCGAAAACTATGCAAGGGAAAGAGATATGCAGTATCTTTGGTTAGGCGTTTGGGAGCGCAATCCTAACGCTATACGGTTGTACCAGCGGTGCGGATATGAGAAAATAGACACTCATATTTATGTCATCGGGACAGACCCACAAACCGATTATATTATGCGTAAAAACTTAACCTATGAGCGCACCGACTAAAAAAATAGAGGCTATAAGCGTTTTTGATATGCTTAAGATAGGCGTGGGACCATCTAGCTCGCACACCCTAGGACCTTGGCGCGCCGCGCGACGCTTTATAAGCAAGCTCAAGGAGAAAAAACGTTTTGACCTCGTACAATCCATCGAAGTAAATTTATACGGTTCATTATCACTTACTGGAAAAGGTCACGCTACAGATGTCGCAGTTATAATGGGACTCACAGGCGCAGACCCACAAACCTGCGACATCGCACAAATACCTTTAGAAGTTGCCAAAATTAAGACCCAAAAGAAGGTACACCTAGACGGCGAGCGCTTCATAGATTTTGATCCAGAAACACAAATCATCTTTAACCGTAAATTTCTCGATTTTCATCCCAACGGGATTCGTTTTAAAGCAACCTTAATTGGTGGCAAAACGACTAGAGAAACCTTTTACAGTATAGGCGGTGGCTTTGTCGTGCAAGAAGAGCGCGAGCGCGCTGCGCGTAAGAAAATAGAATTTGAGTGCTTCCCGCGCCCCATTGAGAAAGCAACAGATTTACTCAAATATTGCAAACAAGAGAACAAGTCCATCTCAGAAATCGTTTACGAGAACGAGCTCTACCTCAATACTAAAGAAGATATCGATGAACGCCTAGAGCAAATCTGGGATGTGATGCTGGATTCTATGTACGTAGGTTGCCACACAGAGGGCACACTCCCTGGAGGGCTCAATGTGCGTCGTCGTGCTTATGATACGCACCTCAAACTACAAAAGGGTAAAGCCTATGCAGATAAGTATGAGTGGGTAGAAGCCATACGAGGAACGGAAGTCCGCTTTCGCGAAATATTAAAATGGGTCTCCTGCTTTGCCCTTGCTGTAAATGAGGTAAATGCATCTTTAGGAAGAGTTGTGACTGCTCCCACAAACGGGAGTGCGGGCGTAATCCCAGCCGTGATGATGTACTATATGGTGATTGAAAATCACGATGCTAATTTTAATGACATTAAAAGATTTCTACTCACCGCTGGCGAGATAGGAAGCCTTTTCAAAAAAGGAGCAACCATAAGTGCCGCAATGGGAGGTTGTCAGGCAGAGATAGGTGTCTCGAGCGCAATGGCAGCTGGAGCACTCACAGAACTTATGGGAGGATCACCAGAACAAGTTCTTATGGCTAGTGAGATTGCTATGGAACATCACCTAGGGCTCACCTGTGACCCTATAGGCGGGCTCGTGCAAATACCTTGCATCGAGCGCAACGCAATGGGAGCCATAAAAGCAATAAACGCTTGTGAAATGGCACTAGACGGAGATGCCGCAAATGCAAAAGTTCCCTTAGACAAGGTCATAGATACGATGTGGCAAACAGCACTCGATATGAATACAAAGTATAAAGAAACCTCAGAAGGTGGACTTGCAATAAATGTCGGAATGTCAGATTGCTAATAATCAGTTGTTTATTAGTCCCTATATTATCATTGTGTAAACTTCACTCTTTTGCCTTTAGGAAAACGCAACCTAAAATTGTTTCATCCATCTAACAGATGAAATAAATAATAGCCACTATGCACAAAAAGTCAATTATACTTCTGGTCCTGATTTTACTTACGCCCATTTTTATGGAGCTTCAAGCACAAACTCCTAAAGAACTCAGAATTGAATTAAGAGAAGCTAGAAGAGCCAGAAAAGACAGCCTGCAGAGCTTACCCGTAAACGATTATATCTCATTAAATTTAGTTTCCCTTTTGCCCACAGATACGCCTAGAATAAATATAGGCTATGTAAAATCTCTTAATGAAAAATTTGCCGTAGGAGCTTCTGTAGGAATCGGAACAAACGCACTTACGTATCCATATAAAGAAGATTATTTTCTCTGGGAAATTAGACCAGAATTCATTTACAATCTCGGAAAACGAGGTCGTTTTCAACATTTTCTGGGGCTTGAAACCTTTTACATATCAAATAGAGAAACCCTACGCAACAGCAGGTTTGAACCTGTAAATGATCAAGGTGGCACTATAGAACTTATACGTTACGACCGAGCAGATTTTGAGAGAACAAAATACGGCGCTGTAATTAATTATGGAGAATATATCAATTTCTCGAGTAGGTTAGCCTTACGCACGACGATAGGCGCAGGAATACGCTTTAAGGATAATTCTTTTACTAATGTAGTAAATCCTAGAATTGACCAATTTGATACAGACGGATTTATCATAAGCGGTTACGACAGAGAGGGCTCTCGCTTAGGATTTGAACTTAATCTTGATTTTCAGCTTATTTATAAGTTTAACTAATTAGCCTCGCATCTTACCACACCCCTCACGGTCGCGAGTATCTACGATATAAAAGATTTTCCAGACTCCATTGCGTTTAAAGAGCTGAAAACTGTTTGTACCACAATGACTTAAGTTACCATTAATATAAAAGGCATATGGCGTCCAGACATTTGCCATTTTTCCATCCATCTTAATTTCGTAGCTTGCGATGCGCTCCTCAAAATGAGTGGTTTCAGGGATGGCACATATAGAGGAAAGAAATGTACCAAAGTCTTGCTTGCTCAACTCAACCTCCCCTAATTTATCTTTTCCTATAGATTGCATCATCACATTCTCGTGTACCACTTTTTTGATTAAAGTCGAGTCCTGCTTGTGAAATCCTTCAAAAAAAGTTTCAATAACTTTCTGGACTTCTTGCTCGTTCTCGGCCGTTTGGACTTGAAATGATGACGTGTGTTCCGCTTTCGCGAAAGCGAACAAAGCAAACACTACAACCATAGGAATAATTAAGTATTTAAGTCTCATCGCCAGAAGTTTAAGTATAGGTATCTAATTTACTATTTTTGTGTCAGAAAAAATAGCCAAATGTCTACAGCCAAAAAAGAATACAAACGCATTACCGTAAAATCCCTCACCGAAATGAAATCACGAGGTGAAAAAATATCAATGCTAACCGCATATGACTACACCATGGCACAAATTGTAGATGGCGCGGGGATAGATGTAATACTTGTAGGAGATAGCGCATCTAATGTGATGGCGGGACACGAAACAACGCTACCTATCACACTGGACCAAATGATATACCACGCGAGTTCTGTTGTACGCGGTATCAGTCGGAGTCTTGTTGTTGTAGATTTACCTTTTGGAAGTTATCAGAGTGACCCGAAGGAGGCACTACGCTCTGCAATTAGGATAATGAAAGAATCTGGTGGACACTCTATAAAACTGGAAGGTGGAAAGGAAGTCAAAGAAAGCATTAAACGTATTCTCAATGCTGGAATTCCTGTGATGGGACATCTAGGACTTACTCCACAAAGTATTTATAAGTTTGGAACCTATACCGTACGCGCCAAAGAAGAAGAAGAAGCCCAAAAATTAAAAGACGACGCACTTATGCTCGAAAGAGCAGGCTGTTTTGCCATCGTTCTAGAAAAAGTCCCTGCAAAGCTAGCGCAAGAAGTAGCAGAAAGTTTGACCATCCCCGTTATAGGAATAGGCGCTGGTGCTGGGGTTGACGGCCAGGTGCTCGTGACCCACGATATGCTAGGAATGACGCACGAGTTTAATCCGCGATTTTTGAGGAGGTATCTGGATATGCATACTGCGATGACACAAGCCTTCCGCCAGTATAGCCACGATGTGAAGTCGCAGGATTTTCCTAATGATGAGGAGCAGTATTGAATTTTTGCTTTCGCGAAAAGACCTAGGACTGGCGTGTTACACACGCTGACGTAAGACTAAACCTGATCCATAATTGAAAAACTATTGCACAAGGAGCAAAAAGAATTTTTAGTCCTACGTCCTATGTCAATCGAGCGAAGCGAGATAAGTCCTACGTCAACAACAAGACCGTTTCTAAATGAACAATATTCTATCCACCCCAAAAAACCTTCAAGTCATTTACGAGGACAACCACATCATTGTGGTAAACAAGCGTAGTGGCGACATTGTACAGGGAGATAAAACGGGTGACACCCCACTGAGTGAAGTGGTAAAAGAATATATTGCCATTAAGTACAACAAACCTGGTGCGGTTTATCTGGGCGTTGTGCATAGACTCGATAGACCTACATCTGGAATTGTGGTTTTTGCAAGAACAAGTAAGGCATTACCGAGGCTCAATAAAGCTTTCGCCGAAAGGCAAACCCAAAAAACTTATTGGGCGCTTGTTAGAAACCCTCCACCTACAGAAAGTGGGACGCTCAGACATTTTCTGAAACGCAATCCTAAACAGAATAAAAGTTACGCACACAAAAATGAAGTGCCAGATAGTAAAGAAGCCATTCTCGACTATCGTATTATTAAAAAGCTAAAGACTTTTTATCTGCTAGAAATTGATTTACACACAGGAAGGCATCACCAGATACGCGCTCAACTTTCGGCCATAGGTTGTGCCATAAAAGGAGATTTAAAATATGGTTATGATAAAAGTAATGAGGATGGAAGTATTAGTTTGCTTTCGCGAAAGCTTACTCTTATTCATCCCGTAAAAAAAGAAGAAATGACTTTTGTTGCAAATGTTCCTGAAGGGGATGCTTTGTGGAAGGCGTTTACAGTTTAATTATTTGCTTACAGACCTCATACTCTCCACAACCACACTTACTAAAATAAGCGCACCGCCCACCACCGTGCGCCAGCCGGGCACTTCATTTAAGAGAATAATCCCGAGAATAATTCCAAAAATAGGTTGTACACTACTCATTAAACTTGCGGTGGTTACAGATAAATATTTTAGGGTCGATAGGAACAACGTATGCCCTAATGCAGTCGTTACCAAGGCCAGAATACCGATATAAGGCAATTGCGATTGTATACCCTCCAAATCAAAAACAAAATAAGCAGGAACGAGCATTACTGCAATTACAAGCACTTGGTACCACATCACGACCGAACCGTTATAATTTTTGATTTTTGACTTTACGAGAAGATTGCGCACCGCATAACATAATGCAGATAGTAAGCCTATCAAAATAGCTAGGAAATAATCATTCTCGGTATCGAATTCTGGTGCCAAAAAGTAAATCCCAACAATGACTAATAATCCTAGAAAGAGATGCATTTTAGAGAAAGAAGTTTTGAAAAATAGAGGCTCTAGCAAACTCGTCATTACAGGAAATGTAAATAAGGACAACATCCCGATCGCGACATTAGAAAGTTGCAAGGAATAAAAATAAGTAACCCAATGTGCGCCCATAAGTACCCCAGAGAGGATGATGATGCCTGTATCCTTTTGCGCAAGCGTAAATGAAATTTTTCTCCATTTTATAAATATGCCGAGTAAAACCACAGCGCCTATTGCTCTTAATCCTATTGTAACCATAGGCGGTAAAGCAATATAACGTCCCAGCACACCGGAAGTGCTAATGAAAAGCATTGCAAGGTTTATTTGGAGGATCTGATTTTTCATTAAAATTGCCCTTCGGCTTTCTTCATTAAATTTCCGCCCTTAGGCTTCGTTCATGGTAAACTTCGGCGGAAATCTCATCCATCCTACTAACAGTATCTTTATTGCAAATCTCTATGTCTCATTCAGACCTACAAGGAAGTCCTCGTGCCTCGGACGATACCTCGCAGGTCGAGTTATCTGATAATTCTTTTTGCTTTTTCCTTGATCACCTCGGCAACAGGTTTGTTTTCTATCTTGCTCTCGAGCCACGACAGCAAATCCAAATATAAAAACGCTCTACGCTCGTACGGGTCGTCTTCATATTTCTCAAGTGTGGTGTGCAGTTTTTTGAACTCGGCTTTGAGTTCACTTGGGTAAATATCTCCTAATTTTCTAACAAATTTGATCATCTCCTTTTGTACTTCGTGCAGATCATTCATTTTAATTAGGAACTTATATGTACTCCTTAACAATGACTCTAAGTGATAATCTTTACCTGCTTCATAATGCGCCACGAGATTTAAAATTCTGGCAAAACAAGCCAAATCTTCGTTGGTTTTAAGCGACTTTGAATTGATTATTTTACCACAGTATTCAATACATTTTAAGTTCTCTCCCGCGCCAAAATATAAACTCGCGATCTTATAGTAAAACACCATTACGTGATGTTCGTCGATACGATATTTTGGTGATTTTAAACCAAGTAATACATCTTTTACTAGCGCATCTCCATCTTCAAAATTGCCTAACATAAAACGATGATTAAAACGATTACTATTAATATAGAGAAACAATAGGGTGTCTATATTATCTCCTTTGGGAAAGTTAGGATTTGCGCGAAGTTCAGATAATTTATTAAGCGCTTCCTTGAATTTAGACTCGTGCCTCAGGTAAAAAAGTGACTCTAATAAATAATGCATTCCCTTAAGGTAAAACACAGGATTCTGCTTTATCATAAGCGGATTATCGTCAAAAAGCCTGATATACCTTTCTGCATATTTATAACAGGAAAGAAAATCCTGAATTAAAAAGCTGTACCATAAATGCGCTTTATAGAGCCATAATTTCTCTCTGAAATTAAGCGTATCATAATCGTATTTGGGTAGATGACCCTCAAAATAATCTGTGATTTGCAGTTTTTCTTTTTCGCTTTTTGCATAACCTGTCTTGAGCATAATGCTGTACAACTGCAATGATAGATTACTCAGTTTACTCGTAATCACATTTTGCTCGCTCAATTCTTTGGCTTGTATGGCGAGCTCATCAGCACGAGTGGAAATACTACGTGTGATGTATTGAGTCTCTATGACTTTTTCTAATTCGACAATTTCATAAGCGACGTTTTTTTCTTCATTTTCCAGCGCCATTGACTTTGCTTTGTCCAGCAGTTTTAAACTCTGTTTGTACAAACCCTTTTGATACAAAACGGTGGCAAAATCCAATTGCTCACGTATCTGCACCCGGATGTTTTGATGCGCAGGTGCCAGTCGCAGGCTCACGAGAATCTGTTTATAAAGGTGCGCTTTAAGGTTAGAAAGTTGTGTTTTGGTCACAATGCCAGAGGTCAGAATAGCAGGTTCATCATACGTCTTAAGCTTATCCATAAACTCAAAAAGTTGCAGGAATTTTGCATCGCTATTTCCGCCCAGCCTGCCCACATAGAGCTTAAACTGGCGCTTTTCACTTTTGGAAAGTGACTTGATTAAAATAAATAATGAATCATTATGATCATTAAGCGTTGTAATGATTTTTCTCATAAATAATTGATATTCAATATTTTAAATACAACAAAATTCACGTTGATATCGTAACCGCTTTCGCGAAAGCGTACCCAATACAAGTAGCAAGTTATAAATTCGTGTATAAACCTATGCTATGCAAAACGACAAAGTTCAAATTTTTGATACGACCCTACGCGACGGAGAGCAAGTCCCTGGTTGCAAACTAGACAAAAAAGAAAAACTCGCCATCGCCGAACGTCTGGATGTTCTAGGTGTAGACGTAATTGAAGCAGGATTTCCTGTTTCCTCTCCTGGAGATTTTACTTCGGTCCAGGAGATTTCTAAACTGGTAAAGAACGCCACCGTTTGTGGTCTGACGCGTGCGGTAGAAAATGATATTAAAGTAGCCTCTGAGGCACTGACGTATGCCGTGAGGCCCCGCATTCATACTGGAATCGGCACTAGCGAGTCACATATGAAGTATAAATTCAACGCGACCCCAGAACAGATTATGGAGCGCGCTGTAAAAGCAACCGCTTACGCAAAAAGCTTTGTAGAAGACGTAGAGTTCTACGCCGAAGACGCTGGGAGAACGGACAACGAGTTTCTAGCCAGAGTACTTGAAAAAGTGATTCAAGCAGGTGCGACAGTACTGAATATTCCAGACACTACTGGATATTGTCTACCAGAAGAATACGGTGCTAAAATGAGATACTTGCGCGAAAACGTAAAAGGAATAGAAAACGTCATTCTTTCTTGTCATTGTCACAACGATTTAGGCCTTGCTACAGCAAATAGTATTTCAGGAGTAATAAACGGGGCTCGTCAAATAGAATGTACCATAAATGGCATAGGAGAACGAGCAGGGAATACCTCGCTTGAAGAAGTAGTAATGATTTTAAAACAACATCCTACCCTCAATCTACATACGGATATAAATACCCAGCTACTTTATGACACTAGTTGTATGGTGAGTGAAAAAATGGGAATGGTCGTACAACCTAATAAGGCAATTGTAGGAGCAAATGCTTTTGCGCATAGCTCTGGAATACATCAGGACGGAATGATAAAAAATCGTGATACCTACGAGATTATGAATCCGCAGGACGTTGGTGTAAATGAAACTTCAATAGTACTTACTGCAAGAAGTGGACGAGCAGCACTTGCTTACCGTTCTAAGAAAGTGGGTTATGAACTTACTAAAGTACAGCTCGATGCTGCTTACGAACAGTTCCTCAACGTTGCCGATAGGCAAAAAGAGGTCAAAGATGACGATATCCATATGATTATGGAGCGTATCCAGATGAGAGCTGGAGCACTGGCTTAATTAGGCCTTACCTTATTTATTATTTAAACACACACCGCACTGCGGAAAATAGAATGGTAGGAAAAACATTATTTGATAAAGTCTGGGATGCTCACGTGGTAGATACTATCGAAAACGGGCCACAGATTTTATATATAGACAAGCATTTAATACACGAGGTTACGAGTCCGCAAGCGTTTAATGAGCTGGAAGAGCGTGGTATTCCCGTTGCCCGTCCAGACCAGATCGTCGCCACGGCAGACCACAATACACCCACCGAAAATCAGCATCTTCCTATCAAGGATGCGCTTTCTCGTAATCAACTGGACCAACTTACAAAAAACTGTGAGAAACACGGCATTACATTATACGCACTTGGACATAAGTACAATGGTATCGTACACGTGATGGCGCCAGAACTAGGTATCACACAACCCGGAATGACAATGGTATGTGGTGATAGTCACACGAGTACGCACGGAGCTTTTGGTGCAATTGCTTTTGGGATTGGGACGAGCCAAGTAGGACAAGTCTTTGCGAGTCAAAGTTTACTCCTCAATAAACCGAAAAGTCTACGTGTGAACGTCAATGGAAAGCTTGCCCCAAATGTTCTTCCTAAAGATGTCATTTTATATATCATTTCAAAATTGGGAACGAATGCTGGTACAGGATATTTCTGTGAGTATGCGGGTAACGTCTTTGAAGAAATGAGTATGGAAGGTCGTATGACCGTCTGCAATATGAGTATCGAAATGGGTGCCCGTGGCGGTATGATAGCGCCAGACCAAACTACCTTTGACTATGTTGAAGGAAGAAAATTTGCTCCGCAGGGTGACGCTTTCGCGAAAGCGGTCTCCTACTGGAAAACACTCCCTACAGATGAAGATGCAGCATTTGATAAAGAATATCACATAGACGCAGCAGACATTGCCCCAATGCTCACATACGGAACAAACCCTGGAATGGGTATAAAAATAAACGGAAATATCCCCGAAAAAGGAGATATGACTTTTGATAAAGCACTCGAGTATATGAACTTTAAACAAGGTTCACAATTACTCGATACCGCAATAAACTATGTGTTTATAGGAAGTTGTACGAATTCAAGAATAGAGGATTTTAGAATCGCCGCAGATTATGTACGCGGAAAAAGTAAAGCTGCAAATGTGAACGCCTGGCTCGTTCCAGGATCACAACAAGTAGCAAAGCAACTCGAAGAAGAGGGGCTTAAAGAGGTGTTTGAAGAGGCTGGGTTTGTCTTAAGACAGCCCGGCTGTTCAGCCTGTCTCGCGATGAATGATGATAAAATTCCCGCTGGAGAGTACTGTGTTTCCACCTCAAACAGAAATTTTGAAGGTCGGCAGGGACAAGGTGCGAGAACGATTCTCGCCTCCCCTCTTGTTGCTGCAGCGACCGCAATTGCTGGAAAAATAGTGGATATCACAAAAGAAGCCGTAGCCTAATGGAAAAGTTTACAAAACTCACCACCACGGCAGTACCGCTGCCTATAGAGAATATAGATACAGACCAGATTATCCCAGCACGCTTTTTAAAGGCGACAGACAAAAAAGGGTTTGGCGATAATGTATTCAGAGACTGGCGTTTTGAGAAAGATGGCTCGTTAAATGCTGATTTCCCAATTAATCAACCTCAATATGCTGGAGCAAAAATTCTAGTCGCTGGAGACAACTTTGGTTGTGGTTCTAGCCGTGAGCACGCTGCCTGGGCGATTGTGGGTTATGGATTTAAGGTTGTGATATCTAGTTTTTTTGCAGATATTTTTAAAGGTAATGCCCTTAATAATGGCTTATTACCTATTCAAGTGTCGCCAGAATTTTTAACCCAATTAATGACTGGTATTCAAGAAAATCCCGAATTACCGATTACAATTGATTTAGAAAATCAAGTTGTCAAAACCGCTTTCGCGAAAGCGGAATTTGAAATAGACCCTTACAAAAAAGTATGTATGATTAATGGGTATGATGATATTGACTTTTTACTAAGTAAGAAAACAGAAATAGAGGCATTTGAAAATAATCGAACCCTATTTGTCTAAATAATAAAATTATATTCCCTCAATTAAAAAGTGAAGATCCTCGCAAAAGCGGGGATTTCCTGAATATTTCAAACACACACCACAATGAACTATAACATAGCAATCATCCCAGGAGACGGAATAGGTCCCGAAGTCACTGCACAAGCAAAAAAAGCACTCGACGCCGTTGCCGATGAATTTGGACACAGTTTCACATATACAAATGCGCTTATGGGTGCTTGTGCTATAGATGAAACAGGAAACCCACTACCAGAAGAGACCGTTGACATCTGTGAGAAATCTGATGCCATTCTTTTTGGTGCGATTGGTCATCCTAAGTACGATAATGACCCAAGTGCAAAAGTGCGCCCTGAGCAAGGGTTATTACGATTACGTAAAAGTCTTGGGCTTTTTTGTAACGTAAGACCAGTAAAGGCTTACGAGCAACTCATCGATAATTCTCCATTAAAAAGAGAAATTATCTCTGGAGCAGATATGTCTATTTATCGCGAACTTACAGGAGGAATCTATTTTGGGGATAAGCACTTGAGTGATGATGGTCAGGTCGCCTCAGACGGTTGCACCTACTCTATGGAAGAGATAAGTCGCATTGCTCACCTCGCGTTTAAAGAAGCTCAAAATAGAAGAAAGAAATTAACTTTAGTAGATAAAGCAAATGTGCTGGAAACTTCCCGATTATGGAGAAAAACGGTATCGGCCATTGCAAATGATTATAAGGAGGTGGAGCTAGATTTTCTATTTGTAGACAATGCTGCAATGCAGATGATTCTGAACCCAAAACAGTTTGACGTGATATTAACCGAAAACCTTTTTGGCGATATAATTTCAGATGAAGCTAGTGTTATCGGCGGATCTATAGGTCTACTTGCCTCAGCTTCTGTGGGTAAGGAGAATGCGCTGTTTGAACCTATTCACGGTTCTTTCCCTCAGGCTACTGGGAAGGGAATTGCAAATCCGCTGGCATCTATTTTAAGTGCTGCAATGCTATTGAGACATCTTAATTTAAATAAAGAAGCAGATCGTGTAGAAGAGGCTGTTGAAAAATCACTAGAGCTCGGTTTTAGTACAGTAGATATTAATCCTAAAAATCCTTTGTCCACCTCAAAAGTTGGTGACTTTATCGCAGATTACATTTTGAACCCAGAGGATACAAATCGTAATTTTAAGAATATTCACGTAGGGCAGAGTACGATTATTTAATAACTGCAAAAATTAGAGATTAGAAAAGCGAAATCGGAAATTCTGATTTCGTTTTTTTTTCGCTTTCGCGAAAGCGTGATCAACCCTGAAAAGCCCTCTCAAACTTCTCCATAATCTTGTCCAACCCAAGATTATGAATGCTCCCTACATGAGAATGCTCCCGAGTATTGCCAGCTTCAAATGTCCCATTTACCACCTGCTCTCCTATTTGCCTGTACGCATCCCTAAAAGGTACACGAGCCGCTACGAGATCGTTTATCGCGTCTACGGTAAATAGATGTTGATATTTTTCTTCTGCCAGATCGACCTTTTGCACTTTTACTTGTGCAATAGCAAACTCAAAAATGTCCAGAACGACTTTTAAGTCCTCTACAGACTTTATCGCATTCTCTTTCAGTAATTGAAAATCCCTATGATATCCACTCGGGAGATTATTAGTAATCATAATCATCTCTTGAGGAATCGCTTGGAGTTGGTTGCATTTCCCTCTTAATAATTCAAAAACATCGGGGTTTTTTTTATGCGGCATAATGCTACTTCCGGTAGTCAGCTCGTCGGGGAATTTTATGAAGCTAAAATTCTGAGAGCAGTACAAACACACATCCATTGCAAAACGACTCAAAGTATTAGCCACATTTGCCACAGCTTGCGTAACTGTACGTTCAGATTTACCTCGTGATAATTGGGCCGCAATCACATTATATTTTAAATCTGTAAAACCTAAAGCTTCAGTCGTCATTTCCCGATCTATAGGAAAACTTGACCCATACCCCGCAGCGCTCCCCAGAGGATTCTGATCTACCACTTGCTGAGCCGCATTGAGCAAATACAAATCGTCAATAAGTAACTCAGCATAGGCCGAAAACCAAAGCCCAAAAGAGGACGGCATCGCCACCTGAAGGTGCGTGTAGCCAGGTATTAGTTGATTTTTATGCGTTTCAGCTAAATCTATTAGCGTTTTAAAAAGTTTTTCTATTCCTGATTTAATCTCAGAGAGCTCAGCTTTAAAGTAAAGATTGAGCGCAACTAAAACTTGGTCATTCCGAGACCTAGCCGTATGTATTTTCTTCCCAGTATCACCAAGCGCAAGCACAAGATCGTGCTCGATTTTAGAATGCACGTCTTCAAATTGAGGTTCTATAACAAACTCCCCTTTCGCCTCGAGCGATAGCATCTTATCCAGTTCACTACAAAGCAAAGAACTTTCCTCGTTTGTAAGCAAGCCAACTTTTGCTAGCATTTGCGCGTGTGCTTTACTCGCGAGCAGATCATACTTTGCAATATGCCCATCAATCTCCCGATCGTTGCCCACCGTAAATGCTTCTATTTTTTGATCAGTCGGTATTCCCTTTTCCCAGATTTTCATAAAACTTCTCTTTTTGTCATTTCCGCGAAGGCGGAAATCTCACCCACCTACGCTAATTTTAATTCCCGTGACGACGGGAATCTTATTATTTTCTAAATTTTTGTTCCCCTCCCTCAGGGAGGGGCTAGGGGTGGGATAAAAACCCCTCCAATATCTCAATATACAACCCAATCCCTTCTTCAATCTCCTTTACATATACAAACTCATCTGCCATATGTGACCGGGTACTGTCGCCTATGCCTAATTTTAAAGAAGGACAGGACAAGCAAGCTTGATCTGATAAGGTTGGTGAGCCATAGGTTTCTCGTCCTAGGGCTATTCCCGCTTGAACTAAAGCGTGATCCTTGGCAATACGCGAACTGTTCAATCGCAACGATCTTGGTTGTATCTCATCACAAGGTGCGTTTTCCTGCATAAAATCGGCGATTTCTTGATTGGTATAGTGCTCATTTACACGCACGTCTATAACCAAATCTACTTGAGAGGGAACAACATTGTGTTGCGTGCCCGCATTGATTTGCGTGACCGTAACTTTAGTCTCGCCTAAAGTTTCAGAGACCTTATCAAATTTTAACTCCTGAAACCATTGTAACGTCTCAATACAATTATAAACCGCCATATTTTCTTTAATATGCGCCGCGTGTCCAGCGATTCCTTTTACAGCAGCATCAAAAACTACCAATCCCTTTTCCGCAATGGCGAGATTCATTAATGTAGGTTCGCCCACAATGGCAACCTCAATTTCGGGTAAATGGGCCAGCATACTATTCAGTCCATTAGGACCACTGCTCTCCTCTTCTGCCGAAGCTACAATAACAATATTATGACTCAAATCTTCGCGCTCGTAAAAGTGAGCAAAAGCCGTAAGCAATCCCACTAAGCTCGCGCCAGCATCATTGCTTCCTAAACCGTACAATTTGCCGTCTATTATTTCAGCATTGTACGGATCGCGTTTGTATCCCTTATTTGGTTTAACCTTGTCGTGGTGGGAGTTTAGGAGCAACAATGGTTTAGAATCATCAAAATGTTTATTGAACGCGTAGATATTATTTTGCTTTCGCGAAACCCGTCCCGAACTGGCTTCGGTGGGCGTAATTCCATTTCTCTCTAACCACTCTGCAATGAGCTGGGCAGTACCGTCCTCTTCACCCGAGAAACTTTGCGTTTCAATAAGTGATTGAAGCAATACAATAGCCGAATCTGTTTGCTCTTTTAAAGACATAAAGTCGTATGTTTTTGGGTATTATCACTTAAAATTTGTATGGTTCCGACGTGCACGCGAAGAACACCTGAAGATAATGCCTCAAAAGCAGTATCTAATTTTGGAATCATCCCGTCTACAATTTGTCCAGCGCTTTTCATTGCGGCGTAGATAGTTGAATCCATTCGCTCCACCAGCGAATCTCCATTTTCTACATCTTCTAAAACACCCGCTTTTGTAAAGCAATAGTACAACTGCACATTATATTTTGAACTCATTGCTGTGGCAACTCTGGCAGCCAATGTATCTGCATTCGTATTTAATAATTGCCCCTTCCCGTCGTGCGTAATGGCAGAAAATACCGGCGTGTAGCCACCACTTAGCAACTCATCTATGAAACTAAAATTTACGCGATCTATATCGCCAGCAAAACCATAATCTACATCGGCAACAGAGCGTTTATGAGCGCGTATAGCATCCCCATCTGCTCCAGAAAGTCCAATGGCATTTTTACCTGTGGCTTGCAAACCAGCAACTAATTTTTTATTGAGTAAACCTGCATACACCATTGTTACTACTTCTAGCGTAGCGGCATCGGTAATGCGTCTTCCATCTACTTTTTTAGGTTCAATCCCTAATTCTTTTTGCAATGCCGAAGCTTTATTTCCTCCGCCGTGCACAAGGACTGTAGGCCCAGAAATCTTTTTAAAATGATTGTAAAACTCTTGTAATAACTGGTCATTATCTACAATGTCACCGCCTATTTTCACTACAGTAAGTTGTTGCTTATTCACCATCTTTCAAAATGTTTTTTAATACCCATTGCGCGGCCCAAGTCCTATTTCCCGCTTGCTGAATCACAGCACTCGCCGCACTATCTAACACATCATCTGCAATCACCACATTTCTTCTTACAGGAAGGCAATGCATAACTTTGGCATTGTTCGTTTGTTTCAACTTTTCGGCGGTAATCATCCAGCTTCTATCTTGAGATTTTACTTGACCGTAATTCTCATAACTACTCCAGTTTTTTACGTAGACGATGTCCGCCCCTTCGGCTCCGCTCAGGGCAGGTTTCGCGAAAGCGTCATTCTGATTATAGCTGACCTTAGTCTCTTTGCGAACCTCTGAACTCAAATCATAGCCCTCGGGGTTTGTAATCGTAAAATTTACATCCAATCGTTGCATCGTTTGCACAAACGAATTTGCCACCGCGTGTGGTAGCGCTCTGGGGTGTGGCGCCCAAGTCAATACCACGTTAGGTTTTCTATTTTCTATTCGGCATTTTTCTGTAAGTTCATAAATAGTAATCGCATCTGTAAAGCCTTGTAAAGGGTGCGCCGTGCTACTTTCGAGGTTGACAATAGGAACACTTGCGTAGGTTTCAAAAGCCGTCAGTACGATTTCCAATTCGTCTTCGCTTTTGTTTTTTAAGCCAGGGAAAGCACGCACTGCGAGAATGTCGCAATATTGCGACAGTACTTGCGCGGCTTCCTTGATATGCTCAGCTTTGTTTGCGTCCATCACGACGCCGTCTCCAAATTCCAGTTGCCAAGAATCGCTGTTTACATTGAGCGTCATTACGTTCATTCCTAGATTCCGCGCTGCTTTTTCGGTGCTCAATCTGGTGCGTAAACTGGAATTGAAGAAGAGTAGACCTAAAGTTTTGCGTTTACCCGCTTCCGCGAAAGCGTACGGAAACTCCTTCATATACAGCGCCTCCTTAATCGCCATATTAAGGTCTGGGATGTCATGTATGGATAGGTAATTTTTCATAATTCCTTCTTTAAAGCCTGAAATAGCACATCAAAATGTTCTTCTTTAATATTGAGCGGCGGCAAAATTCTCAATACATTCTTATTTTTTGCGCCACCCGTAAAAATATAGTGCTCATAAATTAATTTCTTACGGAGTTCACTCACATCAAATCCTAAGTCAAGGCCGAGCATCAGTCCGCGACCTTTTACTTTTAGATTGAGTTTTTTTGCGCTTTCCGCAACCAGTTCGGAACACAGTTCGCGAAAGCGTGATTCCATTTCCCTAGCGTGCGCCATTAAGTGCTCTTTCTCTAAAACTTCAAGCACCGCCAGCGTCGCAGCACAGGCGAGGTGATTGCCGCCAAAGGTCGTGCCCAGCATTCCGTGCTTCGCTTTAATTGATGGGTGTACAAGAATGCCACCCACAGGAAAGCCGTTGCCCATTCCCTTTGCCATCGTAATAATATCAGGTTCAATCCCGTATTTCTGGAACGCAAAGAAATCACCTGAACGGCCAAAACCGCTTTGCACCTCATCTGCAATAAGTTTTACCACATACCTTTTACACAAGCACTCCACATTTTTGTAGAATACTGCCGTGCTCTCATCCAGACCACCAACGCCTTGTATAAACTCCAAAATTACCGCGCAGCAGTCGCCATTTTTAAGGGTTTCTTCTAAAGCGGAGACATCCCCAAGTTCCAAAATCGCCACTTCGTGTTGAGCATTCAGAGGGGAAACAATACTTAAATTATCTGTAGCTGCCACCGTCGCCGAAGTACGCCCGTGAAAACCGTTTTTAAAAGCAACTACCTTATGTTTTTGTGTGGCAAAAGAAGCTAGTTTTAATGCATTCTCGTTAGCCTCTGCTCCTGAGCTTACAAAAAACAACTCATAACCCTCGCACCCTGAAAGCCTACCTAACTTATCTGCAACCTGCTGCTGTAGCGGATTTTGAACAGCATTGGAATAAAAGCCAATATTTGATAATTGCTCCGTAAGCCGTTTTACATAATGCGGGTGCCCATGACCTATAGACATCACCGCGTGACCTCCGTATAGGTCAAGATATTCAGTTCCTTTTTCATCATAAACGTAACAACCTTTTGCCTTCACAGGGGTCACATCGTACAATGTATATACGTCGAATAGTTTCATAACTCCTTTGATTTACCGATTCCATTTATCTTATTATAACTCGCCACAATTCCTTTAATAAGCGACGAACTCAGACCTGAATGTTCCATCTCGTTAAGTCCTTCGATGGTGCACCCTTTTGGGGTGGTGACTTTATCAATTTCGGCTTCAGGGTGATTGCCTGATTTTATGACGAGAGTGGCAGCGCCAAGACAGGTTTGCATCGCAAGTTCCTGAGCTTCGTGCGCATCAAAACCTAGTTGAATTGCTCCTTGAGTGGTAGCTCTAATTAAGCGCATCCAGAATGCAATTCCACTCGCACAAATCACCGTGGCCGCCTGCATCTGACTTTCAGGAATGATCATAGAAGTACCGAGTTTATTAAAAATAGCTTCGGCAATCGCGATGCGTTTTTTGCCCGCTTCGTTACTACACAAACAGGTCATACTTTGACCTACCGCAATGGCCGTATTGGGCATCGCACGAATAATGAATTGCTCATCACCCACAATCGCCGAAATTTGAGGTACTTTAAAACCTGTTATTGTCGAGATCAAAATGTGCTTCTCCGTAAGTAAATCTTTTATCTCTTCTAAAATATTTGAGAAATGACTGGGCTGCACCGCAAAAATGATAATATCACTTTTTGAGACCGCTTCACGATTATCGTTCGTAACCGTAACTTCCCTGTGTTCATTCCATTTTTCGATACTTAACGTATCACGTTTCGTCAAATACAAACTCGTCACCGAGTTGCCCATCACTAAACCTTTGGCAATGGCCAGTCCTAAATTTCCCGTTCCTATGATTGCTATTTTCATATATGGTGTTTTTCGTCATTCCCGCCCTTCGGCTATCGCTCAGGATAAACTCCGGTAGGAATCTTGTCATCTTTGCGAATTTTTAAAAATAATTTGCCTTTAATTTTAATCCTTCCGTCTGCTCCCAACCGAACATGAGGTTCATATTCTCTACTGCTTGTCCGCTGGCGCCTTTGAGTAGGTTGTCTAGTATACTGGTGATTAATAATTTGTTTCCGTGCTTTTCCAGATGAATGAAGCAGTAGTTTGTGTTTACGACTTGTTTTAAGTGTAATGGTTTTTGGTTCACTTTCGTGAAAGGTGAGCCTTGATAAAACTCATTGTATAATTCATACGCCTCTTCCAGAGTCTCATCAAAATCGGTATAAGCCGTAGCAAAAATCCCACGCGAAAAATCGCCTCGATTTGGTATGAATAAAATCTCCTTATCAAAGTCATTTTGCAATTGCTTTACAGATTCCCCGATCTCACCCAAATGCTGATGGTTGAATGCTTTATAATGCGAAAAATTATTATCACGCCAAGGAAAATGAGACGTTGCCGAAGGGCTTGTCCCTGCGCCTGTAGCTCCAGTTACCGCGTTTACGTGTACGTCTGTGGTAAGCTTTCCTGATTGGGCAAGAGGTAACAAAGCCAACTGAATCGCTGTCGCAAAGCATCCTGGATTTACGATATTTTGAGCTTTCTTAATGGCTTCTTTATTCAATTCTGGTAGTCCATACACGAAGTCTTTTCCCAGAAAATGTGCGTCTTCCTTTAATCTAAACTCATTACTTAAATCGATGATCTTCGTGCCATCTGAAAACGAATGCTTTTTCAAAAACGCACCTGAATTTCCGTGGCCCAGACATAAAAAAACGACATCTACATCCGTTTGGACATAATCGGTAAATTTTAAATCCAGCCACGCCAAATCTTGATGCACATCACCTACTCGATTGCCCGCGTTACTTGTACTGTAAACAAAAGCGATTTCTACCTTGGGATGGTTGATTAACAATCTAATCAACTCTCCTGCCGTATAGCCCGCGCCTCCTATGATTCCTACTTTTACCATAATCTTGTCATTCCCGTGAAGACGGGAATCTTATTATTTTACTACTCATTATTATTTCTTCCGTCTCATTCAGACCTACAAGGAGGTCTTCGTACCTCAGACGACACCTCGCAGGTCGGTTCGTTACTACTCTGAACTCAAAACTCTGAACTCTGAACCGCCTGAATAATCTTCCCCTGATTACTCATTATCTTTATAAATCCTTTGGCCTCACTTGCCGTCCAGCCTTGGTTTTCTTCTCCGTAGCTGGCGACTTTAGATTGCATTAGGTCGTAGTCTGATTGAATACCGATGATCTCAAAGCGGTATGGGTGCAAAGCAATTTCTACTGTGCCAGTGACGCTGGACTGACTGCTCTGTAAAAAGGCTTCAAAATCACGCATTACAGGTTCTAAGTATAACCCTTCGTGCAGGTGCGTTCCGTACCAAAGCGCGATGTTTTCTTTATGTTGCAATTGCCATTTAGAAAGTGTGTGCTTTTCTAAAGTCCGGTGCGCCTCTAGAATGATAAGGGGTGCCGATGCTTCAAAACCTACGCGTCCTTTTATCCCAATAATCGTATCACCCACGTGCATCCCACGGCCGATGGCGTAATCTTTGGCGATGCCTTGTAGCTTTTCTATAATGGCGACGGGAGTATCGTCTACTCCATTTAATGATGTAGGCTCTCCTTTTGTGAAGCCTATTTTGATAGTCTCTGTCCCCTCATTCTTAAGCTGACTAGGATATGCCTCTTCGGGTAAGGTTTGATGTGAGGTCAATGTTTCTGAACCTCCCACGCTCGTCCCCCACAATCCTTGATTGATGGAATATTGCGCTTTCTCCCAAGACCACTCTATGCCGTGGCTTTGTAGGTAATCGATTTCTTGCTTTCGCGAAAGCGTATTATCCCTAATAGGAGTTATGATTTCCAACTCTGGAACAAGCGTCTGAAACGTCATATCAAAACGCACTTGATCGTTTCCAGCGCCCGTACTTCCGTGAGCAATCGCGTCTGCATTTTGGGCTTTGGCAAACTTGGCGATCTCAATAGCTTGTACGATACGCTCTGCACTGACAGAAAGTGGGTAGCTATTATTCTTCAACACATTGCCAAAAATCAGGTACTTTACTACCGTGTCGTAAAACGTCTGAACCGCATCAATATTCGTATACGAAGTCGCTCCAAGCGCGAGCGCTTTTTCTTTATTTTTGGCGATTTCATCTTCTGAGAATCCGCCTGTATTTACGCTTACGGCGTGAACTTCGTAGCCTAAATCTGCGGTGAAATATTTTACGCAATAGCTGGTGTCTAGACCGCCTGAGTATGCTAGGATTAGTTTTTTCATATTAAATTTTAATTGTCATTCCCGCGAAGGCGGGAATCTCATCATTTTGTCATTCCCGCCCTTCAGCTATCGCTCAGGATAAACTTCGGCGGAGATCTTATTTTTTATCTTCCGCAAAAGCGGAGGTGTCTTTATTATGCTAGTATTAATTTCGGCTTGAGCTTTTTAAAACAATTGGGCTTTCAAACACCCCACCCCTTTCTTGGCTGTCGCCAATTCATTCCCCTCCCACAAAGTGGGCGGGGAGCCATTTGTTCACAAATCTTTACTTCGGCTTTTTTAAAAACAAGCGTTCTTTTATTCTTTTTAATCGGTTAAAAACGGGGGCTTTTACTTTATTTTTTTCTTCATCTGCTTTTGCTTTGGCCGGGTCGTATAACATTCCTGTACAGAGACACATTTTCTGCTCTGTTCTGGTGAGAACGTCAAAGTTTTTACAGGTTTGACAACCTTTCCAAAAGGTTGGGTCGTCTGTGAGTTCTGAAAAAGTAACAGGTTTGTAGCCTAGCTCGCTGTTGATTTTCATCACGGCAAGACCGGTGGTGATTCCGAAAATTTTTGCGTCGGGGAAACGCTTTCGCGAAAGCGTAAATATCTCTCCTTTTATACGTTTTGCAAGTCCTTGTCCTCTAAAATCAGGATGGACGATAAGACCAGAATTGGCTATAAATTTGCCGTGTCCCCAGGCTTCTATATAGCAAAATCCCGCAAACGTATCGCCCTCCAGGGCAATAACGGCGTTGCCTGCCTCCATTTTAGACAGGATATATTCTGGAGTTCTACGGGCAATTCCCGTACCGCGCACCTTAGACGACTCTGCAATAGTATCGCAGATAATCTGTGCGTAAGGCGTATGTGCAATCGTGGCTACAACAATCTGCATAGCGATGATTTTAAATTGGATAAAAATTTGAAAAGTTGCTGTTTCCTAGTGGAATATGGGATAGGACTCACCTGCCATCCCTAAATAAAAACACCCTTACGGGCGACGGCGGAAACGGCGCACAGGAACGGGAATTAATTGCACAGCGGGTCTTTCAGCTAGAAGTGCTGAGAAAACTGATGTGATATGTGCAAAGAATTTGTTCATTTTGTTTGATAAAGATAGAAACTTATATGAATGTGATGTACGCTTTCGCGAAAATTTTAGCGCTCCTCCGAACTTTTACCAAATTATCATTTTTACACTACGCTCATTATCATATCCATAGAATACCCTGCAATCGAATGGAATATAAATATTTAAGAATACTTTTAGAAGGTAAACCGTAAGAACGCCGACCTTTATGAGACTGAAATAAGCATACTAACCAAAATTATTAAAATGAAAAAATTATTTCTCGTTATAGGTTTTGCTTTGCTGGCTTGTATTTCTTGCCAAGAAAAAAAGTCTGAAAAACCTACTGATAAAGCAGAGACCACAAATGAAAATCTAGCCTTAAAACCCGACTCGTGGATAAAAGACCGCGTTTCTAAAGCCGAAAAACAACTGAACAGTAGCGAAGCGGGAAAAATCGTTTGGCAAGCGATGGAAGCGCACGGTGGTCTGGACACTTGGTATAAGAACGGACCGTTGTCTTTTCATTTTGATTACGTGCCGTTAGATGGAAGCACGCGTCGTAATACCTATCAAACCGTAGATACGTGGAGCAACAAAGCTCGTCACCAAAATGTAGATGATCGCTCTCAGGAATTTGGCTGGACGGGTGAGAAAGCCTGGAAAAAAGTAAAAGACAGCACAGCATTTCCATTTGATATGCGTTTCTGGGCGCTTACACCCTACTACTTTTTAGGTCAGCCGTTTATTTTAGACGGTGAAGGCGTACGATTAGAAAAGTTGGCCGATAAAACGCATAAGGACGTGACGTACGATGCCATAAAAGTAACCTTTGCCGAAGGTACTGGAGATGCGCCAGACGATTATTATGTACTGTATTTTGGCGAGGAAAATCACAAACTAGCGGTAATACGCTATATTGTTTCGTATCCGCAATATTTCCCAGACGGCGGTCATCTTCCTGAAAAATTAATGGAATTGCAAGGCACTACAATTGTAAACGGCATTGAGCTCGCCACAGGCTATCACACCCACTGGCTTACCGAAGATGAAAAGGCTGGAGAGCATATCACGACCATCGAAGTTTCTGATATTACGTTTGCCCCTGAAACAAAGAGCGCTTATTTTGAGATGCCTGACGGTGCAGAAGTTATTGAAATGAAGAAATAAAGAGTTGTTTCAGCTTTCGCGCCTGCCTGTCCGGTAGGCAGGAAAGCGTACGCAGAAATACAAATAATGGAAGTCAAGGTATTTTATGCCTTGGCTTTCTTACTTTTAGGTCTAAATTTATTAGATGCGCTCACTATACCTATTATTTATCGTCGCCATCCTTATTTCTTGCACTAAACAAGAATCGCATACAAGTAACATTGCCGAACTTTTAAAGGATAGTCCTTCTATTACAGGAAAGACCGATTACCTCAACTCCCCAATGGTCACCGCTGGCGATCGTGTCTATATGGTAGGACATCAGGACGGTAGTTTTCCTGAGCTCGGTTGGCATATTAAGGACGAAATGGGCGGAATTTGGAATCATCCTATCAAGTTGATGGACGGGTTTGATGTAGGTATTCTTAAAGATGGTGGAGCCTATGGGTTGAATGAAGCAAAACAATTCACCAATTATCCGTTTGCCAACAAGCATAGTTATACAATTGAAGAAGCAAATCTAAATATAACAAGATGGCAATTTGTACCCGATGGAAAAGAAGGTATCTTTATTCAGTTTAAGATTGATAATACATCGAATGAATTAAATTCTTTTGAACTAGATTTTATCGGCATTGTTGATTTGAGACCTACTTGGCTCGGCGAAGAAACCGGAATGATTAATGCTAAAGATAGCATTACTTACAACAGAGAAATAGATGCATTTGTTTCGGGAGATGTCAATAACCCTTGGTTTGTAGTATTTGGTGCGAACCAAAAATCATTAAATCAAATAAAGTACATTTTGGATGGTCAGCAAACTGGTGAGCTTATTTATCCTATCACTATTCCTGCAAATGGTTCGAAAACAATTTCGTTCGTGATTGCTGGGAGTTATCATTCTCAAGATGAAGCAATGGCTACTTATGAGTCTATTCACGAGAATTCGTACGCTTTCGCGAAAGCAAAAAAAGAACGCTACGCCACCCTTGCAAATCAGACCAAACTCACCATTCCCGACAAGAAAATCGAGCAGGCTTTTGAGTGGCTTAAGTACAACTCAGACTGGCTCATACAGGAAGTACCTGAGATAGGCCGAGGCATCACAGCGGGTATTCCTGATTACCCGTGGTGGTTTGGGGTAGACAGCGAGTATGCGCTCAAGGGCTATATGGCCATCGGGCAAACCGATGCGGTGTATAGCACGATTGCCCTGCTGGATTCGGTGTCAAACGCCATAAACGGTAATGGGCGCATCCTGCACGAAATGAGTACGAATGGCGCCGTTTTTAATAAGGGAAACATAAATGAAACGCCTCAATTTGCTTCGCTTATTTGGAATACTTATCGTTGGAATGGCGACAGGGAATTTTTAGAACGTTACTTCCCTACCATAAAAAAAGGACTGGAATGGCTAATGACCGAAAAAGATAAGGACGGAAATGGCTTTCCTGACGGTTTCGGAATGATGGAAATACACGGCTTGGACAGCGAGATGATAGATGTCGCGGTGTATACGCAAAGAGCTTTTGATGATGCTTCTAAAATTACTCGGGTGTTGGGTATGGATACGCTTTCGCGAAAGTATGCGCAGACCGCACAAACGCTAAAGGACAAAATAAACACCGAATTTTGGAGTGAAGAGTTCCAGAGTTATGCCGACTTTATCGGTACCGATAAGCAAGCGTTACACCTTATAGAAGATGCTATCGTTCGTGCAGACACCTTAAATAAACCTTGGGCTGTTGCCGAACTGAAAGCAACAAAAAAAGCCATCCTAAAAAATCCTTCGTCACGTCCGAGACCTTTTGTATTGCACCACAATTGGGTGGTTAACACACCGATGGAAATGGGAATAGCGCCTCCTGATAAAGCCAAAAAAGCCTTACAAACAGCAGAACGGTTTGTAAATCCCTTTGGCGTATTTGTTACAGGAATAGATCGTGACGAGAGTGCAGGAACAGATGATGGTTCATTTAAAGGCAGTAAGCAGTTTTCCTATACAGGCGCGGTGATGACGCTTCCTACCGCTGTGCAAATTATAGGAGAAAATAACTACGGAAATCCTGACAAAGCTTTGGATTATTTAAAACGAATGACGCGTAGTTTTTCCTACGCTTTACCTGGTAGTATGTACGAAGTCTCTCCAGATTACGGAATGATTACCCAGGCTTGGAATATTTATGGATATGCTGTTCCTATTGTAGAGCAGTTTTTTGGCATACAGCCTGATGGAGCGAGCAAAACTATTTATATCAATCCCCAGATGCCTAGTACGTGGAAAACGGGAAGTTTGGAGAATGTTCAAGTGGGAGACACTTCAATATCCGTATTTTATGATGCTGATAAACCAAAAAACGATACTTTGAAGGTAGTTAAACATTCTGGCAGTTGGAAAGTGATTGTGGGCGATGCGTCTTTTGGTTTTGTTGTTGAAAATGACTAAGAATATTATATAAAATATGACCTAATTAAAAACTGCACACAATGAAAACGATTAACACCATTTTTTTATGCATCATAGGCATATTAGTTGGCTTTGCCCAAGCGCCTACACTCCTTCACGAAGTTATAGACTTGCCCGCTTGTGAAAGCGCAGTCTACCATCCAGAAACCGAACTTATATATACTTCATATATGGGTGGCAGAGAAGCTGGTGATGGCGGAATTGCAACTGTAAGTCTGGACGGACAAATGGTTAATAAAAACTTTATTTCCGGCCTTGACGATCCGAAAGGAATCCTGATACAAGGTGATAAATTATATGTAGGCGATAACACGGTCTTCATAGAAGCCGATTTAAAAACTGGGGAAATCCTAAAACGGCACACGCTTCCTAGTATCGGGATGCTCAATGATGCAACTATTGCTCCAGATGGAAAAATTTATGTAACAGATACCCGTACTTCAGAAATTTATGAGTTAGACACAGAAGGAAATTTTAGCCTTTGGCTGAAAGATGCTGGACTTGATAATCCTAACGGTATACTGATTCACGATAACACAATGTATATAGCAAGCTGGGGTGGCTCAGAAGAAGGTGGTGCGGTTTCTAAAATCGATATGAAGACCAAGGAAATCACTCCACTTACTGAGAAAATAGGCAATCTAGATGGGGTCCGTCCGTATGATGATAATCATCTTATTATCTCAGACTGGCGTAGTGGGAAAATTCATACTTTAAATCTAGACGATGGAAGTACAAAAGAGATTCTTGAGGTGGGACAAAGCGTTGGGGATATTGCTTATATCGCTGATAAGAAGTTATTGTTGTTGCCTATGAATCGGCAGAAAAAATTACTGATTTATAAACTCTAAAATCACACCAACAACTGAAACAACTCCGGCTTATCATTTAAATACTCCCCAAAAAACTTACGCGCGATCATACGATCTACAAGCGGTTGCAAATCTTCGGGAGACTTAATTTCTAGACCTACAATGGCTGGCCCTTGTTCCCTGCTCGTCTTTTTAGAATATTCAAAATAGGTGATGTCATCTGTTGGGCCGAGAATTTCGGCAACGAATTCTTTTAATGCGCCTGCGCGTTGCGGGAATTTTATGATGAAATAGTGTTTTAAACCTTGATATAACAAAGCTCGCTCCTTAATCTCGGCGGTACGGGTGATGTCGTTGTTGCTACCACTTACGATGCAGGCGATGTTTTTACCTTTAATCTCATCTGCAAATTGATCCAGAACGGCGAGGGTCATTGCTCCTGCAGGTTCTGCCACAATGGCGTCACGGTTGTAGAGGTCTAGTATGGTCTGGCAAATTTTACCTTCGTTTACAGTTACGATACGGCTTACGAGTTGCTCCACAATGGCAAAATTGCGGTCTCCTACGCGTTGTACTGCGGCGCCATCTACAAATTTATCTATTTCGTCGAGTGTGATGTTTTCCTTTTGCGAAAGCGAATGCATCATTGCAGGTGCTCCCTCAGGTTCAATGCCTATGATTTGTGTTTTAGGCGATAAATGATGAAAGACACTGGACAATCCAGCTATGAGTCCGCCTCCGCCTACGGGGACAAAAACATAATCGAGAGGTTTTTCAGACTGCGTCAAAATTTCCAATCCTACGGTAGCCTGCCCTTCGATAATTTTTTCATCATCAAAGGGATGTACAAATATCTTTCCCTCTGTGTTGCAGACTTCAGACGCTTTCGCGAAAGCGTCATCAAAAAGATCACCTTCTAGAATCACTGTTACCCAATCGCCGCCAAACATCTCTACCTGCTCCACCTTTTGCTTAGGCGTGGTGGTAGGCATATAAATAGAGCCGTGAATTTGCAATTTTGCACAAGACAACGCAACACCCTGCGCGTGGTTTCCTGCACTCGCACAAACGATTCCCTTATCTTTTTCGGCTTTAGAAAGCGTGCTCATCTTATTAAATGCCCCACGGATTTTGTAACTGCGCACTTGTTGCAAATCCTCACGCTTTAAAAACACCTCAGCATCAAATTTACTAGAGTAGGTAAAACTGCGCATAAACGGCGTTTTAATCGCTACCTCCTTGACTCGATTTGCCGCGTCAGTAATAGATTTTAAGGATGGGATGTATGTTTTGGTCTCTATTGTCATATTGTGTCCTTCGACTGTCGCTCAGGATAAACTTTGGCGGAAATCTAATCCGCATTTTACACTTAGTAATCAGTCTGTCTGTTCGAGCGCATTCGAGAATTGCAATCCCTTGCCTAATAAAAGAGCTCTCGACTGCGCTCGAGCAGACATTTTACTTCTACTCGGTCTTTACCTTCTTCATCGCTACCATAGCTTTACGCAAAGTAGCCCCAATTTCTTCTACAGGATGATTACGTATGGCGTCGTTTACGGCGATGAGTTCTTGGTTATCTACATCATTACCTTTCGCGAAAGCGGCACCTATAACATCAGTCTCTACGGACTTCATAAAGTCAGTCAATAAAGGTTTACAGGCGTGATCAAATAAATAACATCCATACTCTGCCGTGTCAGAAATGATACGGTTCATCTCAAATAGTTTCTTTCTTGCTATTGTATTTGCTATAAGTGGCGTCTCGTGGAGTGACTCGTAATAAGCACTCTCCTCAATAATTCCAGCGGCAGTCATAGTTTCAAAAGCAAGTTCTACACCAGCTTTTACCATCGCCACCATCAAAACGCCGTGGTCAAAATATTCTTGCTCAGAAATCTCATCAGACGTGATGGTTTGCTTTTCAAAAGCCGTTTCTCCAGTTTCAGCCCTCCACTTGTGCAGATTTTTATCATCATTTGCCCAATCTTCCATCATTGTTTTAGAGAAATGACCCGAGATAATATCGTCCATATGCTTCTCAAAAAGTGGGCGCATAATATCCTTTAATTCTTCTGCTAAATTGAAGGCTTTAATTTTCGATGGATTGTCCAGACGGTCCATCATATTTGTGATGCCGCCGTGTTTTAAGGCTTCGGTAATAGTTTCCCAGCCGTACTGAATTAATTTTCCTGCGTATGCTGGGTCGATTCCTTTTTCTACCATTTTGTCAAAACAAAGGATAGATCCCGTTTGTAAAACTCCGCAAAGAATGGTTTGCTCGCCCATTAAATCACTTTTCACCTCAGCAACAAATGAGGATTCTAAAACTCCTGCTCTATGACCACCGGTAGCTGCGGCATAGGCTTTAGCTTGGGCGAGACCTTTTCCTTCTGGGTCGTTATTTGGATGTACTGCAATCAATGTCGGAACGCCAAAACCTCTTTTATACTCTTCTCTTACCTCAGATCCTGGACACTTCGGTGCTACCATAATTACGGTAAGATCTTCACGTATTTTCATTCCTTCCTCCACGATATTAAAACCGTGAGAATAAGATAAGGTTGCTCCTTTTTTCATTAACGGCATCACCGCTTTAACTACCGATGTATGCTGCTTATCTGGAGTCAAGTTCAATACTAAATCTGCACTTGGAATCAGCTCTTCATACGTACCCACATTAAAGCCATTTTCAGAAGCGTTTTTAAATGACTGGCGTTTTTCCTTAATCGCTCCTTCACGTAGTGCGTACGAAATATCACAACCGCTATCACGCATATTGAGTCCTTGATTAAGTCCCTGCGCCCCGCAACCTACGATGACGATTTTCTTGTCCTTAATTGCGTCGATACCATCGCCAAATTCTGAGGCGTCCATAAATCGGCATTTTGCGAGTTGTGCAAGTTGATCTCTAAGTGGTAATGTGTTGAAGTAATTGCTCATTGAAAATTCTTTTTGTCATTTCCGCGAAGGCGGAAATCTCGTTCCGCTTTCAGCTATTGTTATTAGTTTGTACTAGTTTCCTGACTTAACAAAAATGATATCATTCTGGCTTGGGTGACTAAGCCCTCTCTGTCCTGCGGACATCTCTCCCAGAGGGAGAGAAGCTAGAAAGTTCTTTTGTTTGTTACTTAGTTATTTTTTTTCGGAGGTATCGTTTTTCTAATTTCCAGTTACGCTTTCGCGAAAGCAGCCTCCTGCTCATCCTTTATCTGTTGTAATAAAGTGGAAATAGGCATCTCTGTTTTAGTTACCGCAATTCTTCCTGAACGGGTGAATTGCATAATACCGAAAGGCTTGAGCTCGCGGTGTACCAAATCAATTTCTGAACGACGCCCTGATTTTTCTAACACAAAAAACTCCCGATTTACGGTGACGATGCGTGCGTGGCTATCTTTAATGATATTTTGAATCTGTGGCTCTTCAAAAAGTAGTTCAGATTTGATTTTAAAGAGACCGCTTTCAGTAAAGATGGTTTCTTCATCTGTGTGGTAAAAAGCTTTGATCACCTCTACCTGGCGCTCTATTTGCCCTTTTATTTTTTCCATCTGGTGCTCTGTAATATTTACCACGAGTGTAAATTTAAAGACGTCATCTATCTCACTCTCTGAGGCCGAAAGGCTCTCAATATTAATCTTACGACGTTGAAAAATTGCGGAAATACGGTTAAGCAATCCGATATTATTTTCGGTGTAGATGGTTACGGTGTATGTGTTTATTTTCTCACTCATTACTCTTATAGATAAAAGAGAAAAGAATTTAGAATATAGATGCTCTCTTAAGTCTATATTCTATGATCTTTGCTCTATATTCTTAAATCTACTATTTAATATTCCTAATCATTGTAGTTCTCGACTGCGCTCGAACGGACAAAGGCTACTCTAACCTAATATCACTCACACTTGCTCCCGTAGGTATCATAGGAAAAACGTTGTCTTCTTTTTCTACCATTACTTCTAGGAAGAAACTGTTTTTACTGGCGATCATTTTTTCTACAGCTGCTTCTAGGTTTTCTCTTTTGGATACTTTTTGTGCTTCGATATCGTAGGCTTCGGCGATTTTACAGAAGTTTGGGTTTTTCATTTCGGTGCTAGCGTAGCGCTTGTCAAAAAACAATTGTTGCCACTGGCGTACCATTCCTAAAAACTCATTGTTAAGGACTACTATTTTTACGGCTGCCTCGGTTTGAAATACGGTTCCCAGTTCCTGAATGGTCATCTGGTATCCACCATCACCTATTATTGCAACAACTTCACGGTCTGGCGCTCCCATTTTTGCTCCAATCGCCGCTGGTAATGCAAAGCCCATAGTACCTAAACCCCCAGAAGTAATATTACTTTTAGACTGATTAAAATCTGCATATCGTATGCCCACCATCTGGTGCTGACCAACATCTGTCACGATAATAGCTTCACCTTTGGTCTTTTTATTAATCAGCTCGATGACTTCTCCCATGGTAAGACCTTCTTTAGTCGGGTGGATATCATTCTTGATTACTTTTTCATACTCAATGACATCGTGATCTTTAAATCGCTGGTGCCAGTCTGTATGCGTTTTTTCATTTATTAGGGGTAGAATTCTGCTCAAGGTTTCTTTAGAATTTCCTAGGACTGGATAATCTGCTTTTACATTTTTACTTACCTCAGCAGGATCAATTTCAAAGTGAATGATCTTAGCCTGCTTTGCGTAGGTTTCTAGATTTCCCGTCACACGATCGTCAAAGCGCATACCTATTGCGATGAGTACATCGCACTCGTTTGTAAGTACGTTAGGCCCATAGTTTCCGTGCATTCCAACCATCCCCACATTGAGCGGATGGCTAGTTGGGATTGCAGATACGCCTAAGATGGTCCAAGCTGCTGGAATTCCAGACTTTTCTACAAAAGCTTTAAATTCTTCTTCGGCTTCACCTAGGATAACTCCTTGTCCCCAAACAATCATAGGTTTTTTAGCTGCGTTAATTGCTTCGGCAGCAGCTTTTAACTGATCTTCCTGAACTTCTGGCGTTGGGGTATAGCTTCTGATGTGTTCACATTTCGCGTAAGCGTAATCAAACTCTTCAAACTGCGCATCTTTTGTGATGTCTATAAGAACAGGACCTGGACGACCAGAGCGAGCAATATAGAACGCCTTTGCCATCACTTCTGGAATTTCCTTGGCGCTCGTAATCTGGTAATTCCACTTTGTAACTGGTGTAGAAATACCGATAATGTCGGTTTCCTGAAATGCATCACTTCCTAACAGATGCGAACCCACTTGACCTGTAATACAGACCATAGGTGTGCTGTCTATCTGCGCATCGGCAATACCTGTAATCAGGTTAGTTGCACCCGGACCTGATGTTGCCACAGCCACGCCAACTTTCCCTGTTGCTCTCGCAAAACCTTGTGCAGCGTGCGTTGCACCCTGCTCGTGACGTGTTAGCACGTGCTGAATCTTATCCTGATGGATATGTAGCTGATCGTAAAAAGGCATTATTGCCCCGCCAGGATAACCATACACTAAGTTTGCACCCTCGGCCACCAGACAGTGGATTAATGCCTCGCTACCAGACATTTTTGTCGTCGTAGCTGCTGCAGACTGCTTTTTATCTATTGTTTTAACGTCCATTTTTTGAGCGTTTAATTTAATATTCCGCGAAGGCGGAAATCTTGTTGTTTATTCTTACTGTTGCGAACATCCATCCCCAGCCCTTCCTTCAAAGGAAGGGAGTCCAATTGGTTACATAATTATTCACTACCGTCTACCGTCTAAAGACTACCGACTACTTTAAAATTCGTCTGTTACACAGCCCTCACTTGCAGAGGATACCATTCGTGCATATTTATATAATGAGCCGCGTGTTACTTTAAGTGCTGGAGCGGTCCAGTTTGCTTTTCGCTTTGCTAGTTCGCTGTCGCTCACTTCTACATTTATCGTATTCTTTTCTGCATCAATAGTGATGGTGTCGCCATCTTCTATTAGAGCGATTCCCCCTCCAGTTTGTGCTTCTGGAGTAATATGACCTACTACAAAACCGTGCGTTCCTCCTGAGAAACGACCATCTGTGATTAATGCTACATCTTTACCTAGACCTGCACCCATTATGGCAGCCGTGGGCTTAAGCATTTCTGGCATTCCTGGGCCTCCTTGTGGGCCTTCATAGCGTATTACAACTACATCACCTTTCTTTACTTTCCCCGCACCAATACCAGCGTTTGCCTCATATTCTCCATTAAAAACTCTGGCACTTCCTGTAAAATGCAATCCTTCTTTCCCTGTAATTTTTGCCACCGATCCTTCACTAGCGATGTTTCCGTAAAGAATACGGATGTGCCCTGTTTCTTTAATCGGGTTTTCTACGGTGTGAATTACATCTTGATGCGCTTTTAGATGATCTACCTCAGCAAGATTTTCGGCAATGGTTTTACCTGTTACGGTCATACAATCGCCGTGTAACATTCCTTGTTCGAGCATATATTTTAACACGCCTGGAACTCCGCCTACATTATGCAAATCTTCCATAAGGTATTTACCTGAAGGTTTTAGGTCTGCAAGGAAAGGTGTAGTATCACTTATATGTTGAAAATCTTTAAGTGTAAATTCTATTTGCGCTGCTTTTGCTATCGCCAAGAAATGCAGTACCGCATTTGTCGAGCCTCCTAAAACCGTTACCAGCTTTACGGCGTTTTCTAACGATTTGCGTGTTACGATATCTGATGGTTTGATATCTTTTTCAATTAATTTTCTAAGCGCCGCTCCTACTCTGGCACACTCGGCTGTTTTATTAGTTGATACTGCTGGGTTTGAACTGGTATATGGTAAGCTCATTCCCAATGCTTCGATAGCACTAGCCATTGTGTTTGCCGTGTACATTCCTCCACAGGCGCCCGCACCAGGGCAAGCTTTCTGTACTACAGTTTTAAATTCTTTTTCAGTAATTGTTCCGGCCACTTTCTCACCCCAAGCTTCAAAAGCAGACACGACGTCTAGCTTCTTATCTTCGTGGCATCCTGGAGCAATCGTTCCTCCGTAGACTAATATAGAAGGTCTATCTAATCGTAATTGTGCCATTAGTGCACCGGGCATATTTTTATCACAACCTACCACGGTAACTAGCGCGTCATAAGACATCGCTTGCACCACCGTTTCCATAGAATCTGCAATGATATCACGTGAGGGTAGCGAGTAACGCATTCCTGGAGTTCCCATAGATATACCGTCACTTACACCAATGGTGTTATAGATTAAACCTACCAAATCAGAAGTTTGCACTCCCTTTTTAATATCCAGTGCAAGATTATTCAAGTGCATATTACAAGGATTGCCCTCATAACCCGTACTGGCGATACCGATTAGTGGTTTTTTAAAATCTTCATCGGTAAGACCGATGGCGTGTAACATGGCTTGTGCTGCAGGTTGCGTAGGGTCTTGTGTGACCGCTTTGCTGTATTTATTAAGTTCCTTCAAGGGTATATTGCTCTTTAGAGTTATAAAATTAATTTATTATAATGCTTATCCCGTTCCTCGTCATAATCCTTCACGGTGCTCAACCCTGACAATAAACACCTATATCTCTGAAATACAATGTTTTAATATAAATATAATGATTACCCCAAAGCAGTTAAAAGCACGATTACTTTTATGGATTAGCCAATTTAGAAGCGGTTTATTACAAATTACGTAACCATAAAATATATAATATTCTAGATTATATATTTTGTAAATAAAACAAATGATGTTGCGCGTATTTTTATAGCTCAGAAAGTGCGGTATGATTATTAAAACTTTGATAAACGGAACAATTAAAAACTGATTACAACCTATTTTTGAGTAAAACATCGCATTTTGAATATTCCAAAGATTTTAGAGCGGCAACAAGCATTTTTTAAAACAGGTCAAACTAAGGACATTGCTTACAGGAAAGAATGTTTGGTACGCTTTCGCGAAAGCATAAAAAAGCACGAGCAACATATTATAGATGCCCTGACGGCCGGCTTTAAAAAACCGCCTTTTGAAACGGTAGCTACCGAAATAAGTATCGTACACCAAGAACTCAATCTGGCAATTAAGGAAGTGTATAAATGGAGTCAACCGAAGAAGGTAAAAGCTTCACTCCTCAATTTCCCCAGTAGCGATTACATTTATTACGAACCTTACGGTACAACACTTATTATCGCCCCGTGGAACTATCCCTTTCAGCTTGCGGTTGGGCCTATCATAGGAGCAATTGTGGCTGGAAATACAGCGGTGCTGAAACCTAGCGAACTCACACCAAAAACGTCAGAATTATTGGCTAAAATCATAAGTGAAGTTTTTGACCCTGGACATATTACTGTGGTACAAGGCGATAAAGAAATTGCGCAACAATTGCTTGCACAACGCTGGGATTATATCTTTTTTACTGGGAGTGTTCCTGTTGGGAAAATTGTATACAAAGCTGCCGCCGAACACCTCACTCCAGTGACATTAGAACTTGGCGGAAAAAGTCCGTGCATCATAGACGAGACGGCAAAAATCCAGCAGGCGGCAAGGCGTATCGTGTGGGGGAAATTTGTAAATGCTGGTCAGACGTGTATCGCACCGGATTATATCCTTGTGCATTCTTCAAAGAAAAAAGAGCTTCTTACTGCACTGGATATAGAAATCACAAGAGCTTATGGCGCAGATCCCAAAGTATCGCCTGATTTTGCAAGAATCATTAATGAAAAAAACTTCGAGAGACTTTCGGAACTTTTGGATGGAGCTTCCGTTTTTAAAGGAGGAAATACGGACAAAGCCGATTTATATATCGCACCTACGATTTTAGAGAATGTGACATTACAGGATGCGGTAATGCAAGAAGAAATTTTTGGTCCCATTCTTCCCGTTTTGACGTTTGACAGTAAGCAGGATATTGAAAATGTCCTTACCTCTTTTGAGAAGCCCCTGAGTGCATATGTTTTTTCGCGAAAGCGGTCTTTTAAAAATTGGTTTAACAACGCGTTCTCGTATGGCGGTGGCGTGATGAACGATACGCTCATTCACTTCATAAATGATAGATTACCCTTTGGCGGTGTAGGTCATTCTGGGGTAGGCAGTTACCACGGGGCTCAGAGTTTCTACACTTTTAGTCACGCAAAATCAGTTGTTAAGCGGGGGACGTGGCTGGATGTCCCTGTACGTTATGCACCTTACAAAGGCAAGCTCAGTATACTTAAACGATTTACAAAATGGCTCTAAACAACAGTTCTTTCTCTAGGGACTCTTTTGAGTAATATTACTCCCGCGACAAAGAATACAATCAGAAAAACGATGCTAAAACGCATACTGCCCGTAATTTCTTCTACAAAGCCGTAGAGGAACATGCCTATGATAATTCCTATTTTTTCGGCGACGTCGTAAAAGCTAAAGTAGGAAGTGGTATCTAGCGTATCTTTTGGTAAAAACTTTGCGTAGGTGGATCTGGATAGTGACTGTATGCCTCCCATTACTAATCCCACGAATCCTGCCGTAAAGTAAAATTGGAAAGGTGTATATACAAAATACGCCCAAGCGCAAATGAGAATCCAAACAATATTAATAATGACTAAGGCTTTTAGGTTTCCAACTCGCGCAGATAGTCTTGAAGTAAGAACTGCTCCAAGTACGGCAACGAGTTGAATCAATAAGATACTTACTATTAACCCTGTGGTACGCTCGCTATCACTTCCCCACTCTAATTCTTGTTCTCCAAAATAAGCTGCGGCCAGCATTACTGTCTGGACTGCCATACTATATACGAAGAAAGCATATAAATACTTTTTAAGTCGGAGCTGGTTTTGCATAGATTGCCATATACCTCTTAGCTCTCTAAAACCATTAAATAAAACCGTACTTGTAAGTTTGCCACGACTTTTGTTTCCCTTTGGTAAATAAGCATATGTATATTGACTAAATCCAATCCACCAGACTCCTGTGAGTACGAACGATAATCGAGTGGGCATTGCTTCATCTTTAAATCCAAAAGACTCGTATCCTAGAATCATTGCAAGACAAACGACTAACAGAAGTACGCTTCCTACGTAACCCAATGAATACCCCTTTGCACTTATCGCATCGTGCTGTTTAGGGAAAGCGACATCTGGCAAATAGGAGTTATAAAATACCAAACTGCCCCAGAATCCTACCAGCCCCAATAGATACAGAAGTAAGCTCCAATAAATATGTTCTAGACTGAACCAATATAGACCTATCGTTGAAAGTGCTCCGATGTAACAGAAGAGCTTTAAAAAGAACTTTTTGTTCCCTAGATAATCTGCCACTCCTGAAAGAATAGGAGAAATTATAGCAACCACGAGAAATGCAATGGCAGTAGTATAAAATATTAGGGGACTGCGACGTAGTAGCATCCCAAAGACTTCTATCTCTTCAATGCCAGCCCCTCGAAACAAAGCACCGTAAAACAAAGGAAATATAGCCGAAGCGATTACAAGACTATAAACGGAATTTGCCCAATCATAGAATGCCCAAGCATTTAATAATTTCTTATGACCTTTAGGAAGTACTTCTTTCATCCTACTAAAATAGAAAAGCTGTGCGACTGCACAGCTTTTCTAAGGAAATATTATTCTTAATTCTTATTGAAATGTAGTCACACCAAATTTTGCCGCTTCTTGTTTTGCAAAGGGAACTAATTCCGTAAGATTAGCAATACGTGTGTCTGATGATGGGTGTGTGCTCATAATCTCTGGCGGGGCTTGGCCATTACTGGCTGCTTTCATACGTTGCCATAGTTTTGCTCCTTCCGTAGGATCGTAACCCGCAATTGCCGCAATCAAAAGTCCAATTTTATCTGCCTCGTTCTCGTGGCTTCTACTAAAAGGAAGCATTCCACCTACGGTAGTACCCACACCATACAATTGCATAATTTGCTGTTGTTTTGCAGGATCTTGTCCAGAAACTGCAACTGCAGTTCCTAGAGCTCCAAGCTGTTGCAATTGTCCAGCGCTCATACGTTGCGCTCCGTGGTTTGCAAGTGCGTGAGCAAGCTCGTGACCCATTACCATTGCAAGGCCACGTTCTGTCTGCGTAATAGGTAAAATACCAGTATACACTACAATCTTACCTCCTGGCATACACCAAGCGTTTATAGCTTCATCTTGTACAAGATTGTATTCCCACCTGTAATCATTCAAGTATCCAGGTTCTCCGAGCGCCGTTAGATAGCGCTCTGCTGCCACAGCAATCTTCTCTCCTACCCGCTTTACCATCGCAGATTCTGCTGTTCCGGTTACAACGTTATTCTCAGAAAGGAACTGATTATATTGTTGAAAAGCCATAGGAAAAAGCTGGTCATTACTCACAAAATTAAGCGTCTTTTTACCCGTGAACGGACTTGTTTTACAGGCACTAAGCATAAATACTGCGAGCACAAGTAATAGTGTATTTTTCATTTTCATCATCTTGATTTTTAAGGTTACCTAAAATTACGAAAATGTTAAGCTCCCGTAAGATGCAACTCCGTGAAATCTTTGTTAATGATTAGCGCACAAGCCACTGGGTCAAAATGTACATCCTCAAAAGAGACTACTTCATTATCGAGCTCTATTTCCTTAATATCAAATGGAAGTCCGATCAAATGGATTCTAAATGTATCGTAAGAAGTCATAAAATCTCCGCGCTTGTGTTGCTGTATGATCCAATCTTTTTCACGTCCTACCATCTTAAAAGTACGGTAGCTATATCGATCCTTTGTATAGTCATAACCATCCTGGGCATCTTCATAAAGTTTTGATGCGTTCTTACCAAGACCATAATACACTTCCAGCTCGACTTGCTCGATCGTTAACTCTCCCACATATTGTTGTATAGGATACTTAGGTAGAATGGTACCTTCTTTTACAAAAAGTGGCATTTCATCTATATCTGCATCTACCCATTGCTCTTTACCTCCTGCGATCATTTGCTTTGTCCAGTAATTGTACCAATTTCCTCTAGGCACGTACATGCGACGTCCTTTAGCATTTGGCTCCAGAATTGGACAAACTAAAATATGATGACCAAATATAAATTCATCTGTACGATAGTGCGTTTGTGCATCATCCTGATCAAAATATACGAGTGGCTTCAATAACGGTGTGCCCTTCTCTACATACTCATAAAACATTGTATATAAGTAAGGAAGTAATCTATAACGCAAGTTTATAAACTTACGCGCGATGTCTGTTACCCCTTCGTCAAAGGCCCAAGGCTCTTGATCTCCGTGATGTCCAGATGAGTGCGTTCTACAAAATGGATGAAAAACACCAAGCTGTATCCAGCGCGCATATAGCTCACCCGTAGGTTGCTCTGCAAAACCACCGATGTCTGTCCCTGTGAAACTCATTCCTGAGATACACATACGTTGTACTTGAATATTTGCGATCCATAGGTGTTCCCAGCTTGCTACGTTATCTCCCGTCCAAGACGAAGTGTAACGTTGCGCTCCACTATAAGCAGATCTTGTGATTACAAAAGGTCTTTTAGGATAGGCAAATTTCTTAACACCTTCATACGTCGCCCGTGCCATTTGCGTTCCATAAATATTGTGTGCTTTCCTGTGACTACAAGGATCACCATCATAATTATGGCGCACGTCTGGCGGGAAGGTCTTATCTGGAACCTCCATTACTGCAGGCTCGTTCATATCATTCCACACTCCTTTTACACCTACGTCGCTTATAAGCTCTTTAAATAATCCAGCCCACCAGTCGCGAACTTTAGGATTTGTATAATCTGGGAAATTACATTCTCCAGGCCATACTTTTCCTTTCATATTGGGCCCATCTGCACGTTTACAGAAGTAATCATTTTTGACCCCTTCTTGATACACCCAATAATCTTTGTCTATTTTAATCCCCGGATCAATGATGACTATAGTTTTAAAACCATCATCCGCCAGCTCCTTAACCATACGTTTAGGGTCTGGAAAGTATTCCTTATTCCAGGTAAAACAACGGAAACCCTCCATATAATCTATATCCAGATAGATGCCATCACAAGGGATTTTAAGTTCACGGAACTTGGCCGCAACTTCTTTTACATTGCTTTCTGGAAAATAACTCCATTTACATTGCTGGTAACCCAAAGCCCACATAGGTGGTAATTCTGGAACTCCAGTAAGATTTGTATAGCTTGTAACTACATCAGACATTTGAGGTCCATAGATGAAATAATAATTCATCTCTCCACCTTGTGCCCAAAAACTGGTCACACCCATACGTTCTTGACAAAAGTCAAAATAGGTTCTGAACGTATTGTCAAAAAAGATACCGTAGGCCTTCTTGTTGTTAAGCCCGATGTAAAATGGAACAGATTTATAGATAGGGTCTTGATCTTTCGCGAAAGCGTACTGATCCGTAGCCCAATTTTGCACACGTTTACCTCTCAAGTTAGAGTGCATAGGCTTATCGCCCAGTCCGTAATAAGACTCCGCGTGTTGCGCCTTCTTACTCATCTTTACGATATTACCGCCGTAATGGAAGCTCTCCTCGTAGTGAAAACCAATTTCATCCTCATTAATCAGGTTGCCATCCGTATCATAAATCGCGGTCTGTAAGCTCTCCTTCTCAATGCGAATATGCAATTTTGACGTATGAACGTGGTAGTATTCCTTATCATCCTTGAGCTCAAGATGATTGTAACCTCGAGAGGCATTCTCATCTATCGCATAGGAAAAATCACGTTCAAAAACACCGCCTGTTGCATATCTAAAGCGAATCACGCTATCCCTAAGGACGGTGAGTTCTAAAATAATTTCGTTTTGGGTGGTGAAATATAGGGTATCAACTTCTTTCTTAAAGTCAACTACTCGGTTGGGAAACTGGTTGCCTTTTTGTTGCAGTTCCGTATTTACAATCATAGTATTTTTATTAGGGTATCCAAATAAACGCTATCCTTTTAAAATAGCGTGTTAAATCGTAATTAGTTATTAACGCTAACGTTTTCGTAAGGTTAAAAAGTTTGATTTTTACGCTTTCGCGAAAATTTTAGTCGGCTCCACCTTTCCATTTGCAAGAAAATGTAATTACATAAACAGTCTAATTTTTAGGAAAATAGCCACCTAACTCTCGCCATAAATAGAAGAGCTACGCTTTCTTAATCTTCTTGCTAGTCGAAGGTTTTCTCGTGGCCGATGCCTTGAGTTCAAATACGACTCCTGCAAGAGGTCCAATCGTAATTTCGGCCGAATGTGTTTTTCCGTTCCAGCTTTCGGCGGTTACTTTGAGTTTTTTGTTTTTCCAGTCGCCTGTCCCTCCAAAAGCGGTATCGTCACTGTTGAATATTTCGCGCAAGCTTCCTTTAAAAGGTAAACCTATGCGATACTCCGTTCTCGGGTTTGGTGTGAGATTGAAAACACAGACTAACACCTTTTTATCATCCTCACCTTTGCGTATGTAGCTTAGCACAGAATTCTGGCTGTCATCGTGAGCAATCCACTCAAAACCTTCTGGCTCAAATTGTCTTTCGTAAAGCGCGGGTGTGGTCGTGTATAATTTATTTATTTCAGCAAAGGCGGTTTGCATTTGCTTATGTATATCAAATTTAAGCACGTACCAATCTAACTGATCTTTGAAATTCCACTCCGTTCCTTGTCCAAACTCACTTCCCATAAAGAGTAACTTCCCTCCCGGATGAGTATACATATAGGTGTATAACAGCCTGAGATTCGCAAAGCGTTGCCACTCGTCACCCGGCATTCTACCTATAATGGACTTCTTACCGTACACCACCTCATCGTGAGAAAGTGGGAGCATAAAGTTTTCTGTAAACCCATAGGTCATCGAGAAGCTCAACTCGTTATGATGATGTGTTCTGTATATGGTATCTTTTTGGAAATACTCTAGCGTGTCGTGCATCCAGCCCATCATCCATTTCATACCGAATCCGAGTCCGCCAGCAAAAACTGGCTTGCTCACCATCGGGAAGCTTGTAGATTCTTCGGCGATGACTTGGGTATCTGGGAATGAGCCGTAAATCTCTTGATTCAGTTCTTTAAGGAATGAGATGACAGCAAGATTTTCTCTTCCTCCCTGGTCATTAGGCTCCCACTCGCCATCCTCACGGCTATAATCCAGATATATCATCGAGGCTACTGCGTCTACTCGGAGTCCGTCCACGTGATAGTGTTCCATCCAAAAGACTGCGTTGCTTATGAGAAAGCTACGCACCTCATTGCGTTCGTAATTAAAAATAAGGGATTTCCAGTCTGGGTGATATCCTTTTCTTTTATCTGGGTGCTCATAACAAGCTGTTCCGTCAAAAATTCCTAGTCCGTGCGCATCTTCTGGAAAATGAGAGGGTACCCAATCTAGAATGACTCCAATATCATTTTGATGCAAAGCATCTATAAGTGTCATTAATTCTTCTGGATAACCAAAACGCGATGTAGGAGCAAAATATCCCGTAACCTGATACCCCCAACTAGGATCGTAGGGATATTCCATAATGGGCATAAACTCTACGTGTGTAAAGTTCATTTCCTTTACATAGCTTACAAGTTCTGTTGCGAGCTCAGAGTAACTTAAACTACGGTTTCCTTCCTCAATCTTACGTCGCCAGGAACCCAAATGCACCTCATAAACAGAATATGGAGCGTTGAGACTGTTGTGTTTGTGGCGTTTTTTCATCCACTTTTTGTCCTTCCACTTATGGCTAGTTTCGTAGACTATAGAAGCCGTTTGTGGTGGGTGTTCTGCTCTGCGAGCGTAAGGGTCAGCTTTTTCGGTTATGACTCCGTTATGATTTGAGTGAATTTTGTATTTGTAGACTTCGCCGTGACCTATTTCTGGAATGAATCCTTCCCAAATACCGCTAGAATCCCAACGTACATTGAGTTTATATTCTCCGTCTTTCCAGAAATTAAAATCTCCCACGACCGAAACTTGGTTTGCGCTAGGTGCCCAAACTGCAAAATAGGTTCCTTTTACTCCGTTCACCTCACATATATGGCTTCCCATTTTATCGTGTAGACGAAAATGTTTTCCAGCCTTAAAAAGGCTGATATCAAAATCTGTAAATAAACTATGTGTCTGTACGTGTCCCATTAAATGATGGTTCCGGATTCGATAGTTGCTCCGTTCTTTACGACTACTATACCATCGCGTACGACATACGTTTCTGTCTCAACATCATCTAGATGCTTTCCTCCTGTAATGCGCACATCGTCACCTATTTTTGCATTTTTATCAATGATACAGTTTGTTATAAAGCAACGGTCGCCTATTCCCACGTGAGGAACGCCTGTAGCTCGTGCATTATTAATTTCTTCCAGATCAAGGAAACGATTGCTTCCCATAACGTAGGCATTTTCTATTACGGTTCCTTTTCCTACTCTGGAACGTATTCCTATCACAGAATTTGCGATGCGACTTCCGTGTATGATGCTACCTTCGGCAATGATAGATTTTTCTAAGGTTGTGCCCGAAATCTTAGAAGGTGGCAGGACACGAGGTCTTGTAAGTACAGACTTTCCTTTGTTAAATAGATTAAACTGGGGCATATCTGAGGTCAAATCGATATTTGCCTCAAAAAATGATTCTATGTTCCCAATGTCTGTCCAATATCCTTCATAGGGATAACTAAGGACTTTATGCGTCTCAATGGATTGCGGGATGATTTCTTTTCCAAAATCCATTGTATCTGTTCCCTCGAGAAGTTCTATTAATAAATCTTTATTAAAGATGTAAATTCCCATAGACGCGAGATAATTCTTACCTTGAGCCTTCATATTATCGCTCACTTCAGATTGCCAGTCGGGAAGTAAATCTTCCGACGGTTTTTCTATGAATGACGTTATGGTGTTGTTGTCATCTGTCTTTAAAATACCAAAAGAAGTAGCATCCTTAGCATTCACAGGTAAAGAAGCAATGGTAATTTTTGCTTCAGACTGAATATGAGCTTTGAGCATTTTATTAAAATCCATTTGATACAACTGGTCACCAGATAATATCATAATGTACTCAGACTCGTAACCCTTAAAATGGTGTAAACTCTGGCGCACAGCATCTGCCGTTCCTTGGAACCAACCTTTATTTTCTGGAGTTTGCTCCGCGGCAAGAATATCTACAAAAGCCTCTGAAAAATAAGAAAACTGATAGGTATGCTTGATATGCTTATTAAGTGAAGCAGAGTTGAACTGTGTCAAAACAAACATTCTCTTAATATTAGAATTTATACAGTTAGAAATAGGTATATCCACAAGTCTGTATTTTCCTGCAATGGGAACAGCTGGTTTTGATCGTTGTGCCGTAAGTGGATATAATCTTGTGCCCTGACCGCCTCCTAAAATGACAGCTAATACTTTCTTGTTCATTACTTTTTGGTTTTTGAGGTTTTACGGTTGTTTGCCGTTTTTACTAATTGCTCATATAAAGATACATATTCTCCAGCTGCGTTTTCCCAACTGTGATCTGTCTCCATCATTTGTTTCTGATTCTCTTTAAAGAACTTTTTTTCATGATATAGTACTGAAGCTCTACCTATACTATATACTACATCAAATACAGAAGTCTGATCGTGGCATATTCCATTCCCACCATCTCCTACGTCTATGACGGTGTCTTTCAATCCGCCAGTTCTTCTAACTATGGGCACGCAACCGTAGCGCAAACTGTAGAGTTGATTCAATCCACACGGTTCTACCCTGCTGGGCATCAGGAGAAAATCTGCTCCAGAATATACCCAATGTGACATTCTTTCTTCATAGCCTATGTAGGCATTATAGCGACCTGGGTATTTGTCTTTTAAAGCTTCGAGTTGATATTCAACTTCTGGTGCGCCACTTCCTAAAAGGATAATATTAACATCGTGTTGTTGTAAAGCAGTATCTATTATTTCTGGAAGGAGATCTGCGCCTTTTTCCCAGACCAATCTTCCTATAAAACCAAACAGTGGTTTAGATGGGTCAAGCCCAAATTCTTTACAAAGTGCTTCTTTATTCTTTTTACGTCCAGCAACTCTAGTGCGGATATTGTAATTTTTTACCAAGTATTCGTCCGTAGATGGATTCCAAGTCTCCGTATCGATGCCGTTTAAAATCCCTACACATTTTGCTTTTTCCTGACGCAAGAGACCTTCCAGCCCATTTGCTTTTTCCTGCAACTCGACCATATACGATGGAGAAACCGTATTTACTTTCCAAGCACATTTTATGGCCGTCGCCAGCGGATTTATCTTCCCGTACCAGTCCAGCAGACCTAAGTCGCTGTGATTAAATTCTGGTAGTAGTCCTCCCCAATTGTGCGAGAATTCTCCTTGATACTGGGCATTGTGAATGGAAAGCGTTGTTGGAATATCCTTTAAATCTGTAAAAACTGGGCACTTTTGCATCATAAATGGAATCAATCCTGTGTGATAATCGTGACAGTTTATAACATCCGGTTTCTTCTTTAAAGTAAGCAACCATTGCAACACCAAGCGCTGAAAAGCGATAAACCGCAAGCTGTCGTCTTCATAACCATATACCTTCTCACGATCTGTAAGGTCTGCTATTCTAACTAAAAATAGCGGAAAGCCCAGCTCGTTGTCTACTTCGAGAACTTCGGCAAAAAAGGTTTTACCTAGAACGACCAGATTATGCCTAAATATACCTTTTCCCGATGCACGTTCGACCCAATTTGTCTTATAATAGGGCATCACGACACTCGCTTTGTGTCCTATTCTATTTTGATATTTTGGAAGGGCGCCCACCACATCTGCCAGCCCACCTACTTTGGCAACGGGATAACATTCGGCGCTTACGTGAAGAATTGTCATTTGGTTTGTTTAGTTTGATACGAGTTAAATTTAACATATAAATTGCCTATCTCCCTATTTGAAAACTTAAAATACACTTAAATCGTAAATAACGTTGTAGTGATTTTGGGTTACGCTTTCGCGAAAGCGTACCTATAATCCTGTCATTTTAGCTTGACTTTAACGACCTATTGCCAGATTAACGTTTAATTTTATACAAAATCAAATTATGAAAAAGATAGTACTGGCATTTGCCTTTATAGGACTTCTCCAAAGTTGCAAAAGCAATGCCCAAGAAACTGAAAAAGTAGATTATCCTGTTCAAAAAACAGAAGCCGAGTGGAAAGCAGAACTCACGGCTGAACAATTTTATATCCTAAGAGAAGCGGGAACAGAGCGTCCATTTTCTAGCGAATTGAACAATATAAAGGAGCCTGGCACCTTTAAATGTGCGGGATGTGGCACGCCACTCTTTAAAACAGAGCACAAATTTAATAGTGGTACTGGATGGCCTAGTTTTGACCGCCCTATTGAAGGAAACGTAGCTTACGGTACTGACAATAAACTAGGCTACACGCGCAATGAGGAGCATTGTGCGACTTGTGGTGGGCATTTGGGGCACGTTTTTGACGATGGGCCACGAGCGACTACTGGTAAAAGACATTGTATTAATGGGGATGCGCTCATCTTTGTTCCCGAAAAATCAGAATAATATGAAAAGGTACCCCGTAGAAAAAACAGAAGAAGAATGGCTCAAGGAATTAGGGCCAGAGAAGTATCACATCCTTAGAGAGAAAGGTACGGAGCGTCCTTTTACTGGAACATACAATTTACACAAGGAAGATGGCGCCTATCATTGTGGTGCTTGTGACGCTCAATTGTTTAAAAGCACGACAAAGTTTGATAGTGGTTGCGGGTGGCCCAGCTTTGACAAATCTATTCCGGGAACTGTAGAGTATGTGCGAGACAGAACTCTAGGTATGGTTCGTACGGAAATTTTATGTGCTAATTGCGGTTCACATTTGGGTCACGTTTTTGACGACGGGCCTACTGATACCGGACAGCGCTATTGTGTAAATTCGCTCAGTATAGATTTTAAAAAGTAAGAATTCCTATAATTGGAAAAAGCCCGTAAACACTAAGTTTACGGGCTTTTTTTGTTACTGACGGAATGGTCAATCTCTTTTTAAGATTTCTGCCTCATCAGATAGGTTTGTGACCTTTACCTCTGGTTTTCCATAGAGGTAGAGTTGTGCTTTATCCTTTAAGTCTACATCCACATCCTTATCTGCAAAGATGTTGATATTTGTGCTTCCGCTTCCTACGATGGTTGCTACATCTGTGTTTAAGCCTTTTCCTTTAAACTCCGCGCTATCTTGAGAGTTTATGATGACTGCCATTGCGACTCCCTTAAGCTCAGCATCTACGCGTCCCGTTGCGTTATAATGGAAGGTTGCTGTGTTAATGTCCGCTTTCGCGAAAGCGTTATCCACCATATTCATTTCCAGTCGGTCACCTTTAAATTGAAAATCTGCGCGACTGTTATTTGAAATACTCATCGTGAGGCTATCTGCCTTCACATCCATCTCAAGCTCCGATCCTTCCTTAAGGTCAACCATCAGAGCATCTGTACGAATTGTAGACGTCGCCGAAAGTTTTGCCTTGTTAGAAAGCATAATTTTGTCCAGCGACTTCGTGTTTACTAGAATATCGAGCTTCTTACTGCGCGTGATTTTGTTTGAAGTATAAATGGATAGGATGCTATCTTTTACTTGAAAGATTACGCTATCCACTAGATTCTCATCTGTGAGCAACGTGTAACTTGAGGTAGCTCCCTGATTTATGGAAACTTCAAGCTCATCACCTACCTCAATGCCGTGAAAAGCATCTAAATCACCTCGAGTCTCAACAACTTCTTTATTCCCAGTAATCTTCCCTTTGCGTTGACCAAATACGGATACAGTTACCAATAAAAGGCTTATAAAAACTATTTTTTTCATATTCTAAAATTTAGGCAAATGTAGATTGGGTTTCAAATTTTATAACATATTTAATATCAATTTAACTACACGAGCATTTATAAAAAAAAGCTGTACAGTCCTAAACGAAAACAGCCTGCAAGTTGCAGGCTGTTTTAATATTAATTTTTCAGACGGTTATTCAAGGTCAATCAATCCTAAAACAACATTGATTTCACTCCCACCGTTTGCAAATCTTCCTTTTATATTTCCGAGTAAAACCGTTCCAGAATTTACGGCTATATTAGAAGTAACGGATGCTCCAGCATCATACTCTGTTCCTCCTACTGTGAGCTTTGCCTCTTCTATAACATTGTCACCTACTGCATCTATAGCAATCTTAAACTCGAATGTATCACCATTTGTAGCCGTTGCTACATACTCTCTATCTGTATCTACAGTTGTAACACTCACATCATTAAACGCATTTATTGCTCCATTAAAACGAAGGGCTACTATAGGAGCCACGTTGTCTATACGTCCGTTTGTGATTGTGATCTCATTTCCTTCTCCATCTCTCATAAGACCAGAAAAGAAGCCTCTAAAACGATTATCCACATTAAATACTAAGTTTGAACTGTATGCCATTCCTTCAACTACTGGAGTATATTCAACACCATCAAGAACTAATAGTTCATCCTGTATTGTGTTTTCGCCTGTTTGAAGTACTACGGCTCTAAAGAAAAATGTATCACCTGTATCCTCATCTCTAGCGAGAATATTCTGAGTTGTACCAGAAGTTGAAGTAACTTGAAGCGTATTAAAGTTTTTAAACTCACCATTAATGGTCATCTGTAATGGTCCTGGCTCTTCTGGTGGCGTACACTCTCCCAGAGACTGTATTGTTTCTAATAATGTTCCGTCTGGGTCGCCGCAGGCTGCAATTTGTGCTTCTAGCAAAGTTTTGTATGTGTTACAGGCTTGAACATAAGCATTCTCATCCAGCGGATCAACCATTGCAAACACTTCTTGTGCTTGAGTCGTGGCAGCCGTGGCGTTCTCACAATCATTGTCACAAGGAAGACCGTCAATAATAGCTTGTGCTACACCGCCAGCATCTCCACAAACTTCAATTTGAGCTTCTAAGGCAACTAGATATGCAAAACAAGCAGCTTGTTGGGATTCTTCGTCTGCATTTTCAAAGGTAATTCTTGCAGCTTCGGTTCTAGCTATGGCTTGTAAGCAAAGATTTGGTGCGCTACAATCTCCAAGACTGTTAAGCGTGTTTTGTAAAGAACCATCTGCGTCACCACATTCTAATATAAGAAAGTCGAGTAGTGTTGCATAAGCGATACAGGCTTCTGTGTAGGATTCTTCATCTGCAGTAGCAAAAGCTGCTTGTGCTGTTGCCAGTAAATCAAAATTTGTTGCACATTCCTCTGTCTGCACTTCTCCATCGTCTGTCCCATCTGTCCCGTCTGGCGTTGTAAAGAATTCCCCTGTTACAGGTTCGTTCTCACAGGATGTAAAAAAAGATGCCGTAAACACAGCTATAAAGAAGGTTAAGTAGGATAGTTTCTTCATCAGGATTTGGGTTATTTCGTGATTAAACGCAAACATAATCAAATTATTCTATTTGATTCGGTTAATTATTGAGAGTGGGCTTTGTAGTAACGGCAGTTTTCGCGAAAGCGTAAAGACTATTTCTTACCCTTTTTTTGCTTTCAACAACGTATTCTGCTCTTCCATAAGTTTTTCGATATTTGAGAGCAGTTCGATGTTTTTTGGAGTAGCTACCTCTTTGTTTTTGGGGTCTTCTGCCTTTGTTTTAAATCGATTTATGAATTTAATCACTACAAATATCGTGAGCGCAATAATCAGAAAATCTATAAGGACTTCTAACAGCTCCCCGTAACCTATGGCCACCTCACTTAAATCACCTGCTGCCTCTCGGAGGATATACTTTTTATCTGCCATATTTACACCATCTGTCATCAGAGAGAGCGGTGGCATCACTACTTTCTTAACAAGGGTGTTCACCACATTATTAAAGGCGGTACCGATAATGATACCCACCGCCATATCAATCATATTGCCTTTTATAGCAAAATCCTTAAACTCTTTTATGAAACCCATTTACAATACTACTTTTAAAATTAGGATATAATCTTACTTTATACAGCGTACAAAGTAAGGTGCTTATATTTTTAATTGCAAATTTAGTGAAGAGATACTACCCTTTCTATGATTTCAAATAACGGTCAAATTTTAAATATGGGGCAAATGCCCCATATATACATACAACAGACAACGTATCTTTAGCAATGATAAAATATTGATGATATGGGGATTAAAAGAAATTCAGAACGATTAATGGAAGCCAGAGCAGCTGTACTTCCTTCTACTATAAATTCCAGTAAGTTATCACTTCACAGACTCTATTCTAAATGCAAATCTCGCGGAATCGCCGTATGGAATGATGGTTTAGAATACGCCGAGTTTATACACGCCTTGTGGAATATGATGCTTACAAATGAGGAATTCCGTCCGGAAGCGCAAAAAATAGAGGAAGCCATTGGTACGGGAGACGCGATTCAGTTATTAAGTGATGTTTTTGCAGAGTCAAGAAAAAGTGTCTTAAACTAATTCCCATTTTAAGCTTTTCCCAGCTCCCATTTGACTCAGAAGTTGCATTCCTTTTTTAGAAACTTGTAAAATACGTGGATACCCGCCCGTAGTCTGACAGTCGTTACATAAAATAATTTGTGTTCCGCTGGGCGTTAATTGCACGGTACCCGGAAGTACTGGCGATGTTCTAATGGCTTTGAGCTTGTTGTCAAGTGGTTCTAAAATTTGTATCGCCATTCTATTCCAATTTTTAGAGATTGAAAAGATGGTATTTAATAGTTCTTCTCGCTGTGCAGTGGTCAAAGCTTCATACTCGGGACCTCGGAACACAGGAATAGTGGCAACGCCAATTTTTAGCCCAGTCACAGCCTTTTGGCTTCTTACCTTAGTAAACTTGCTGGTTCCGTAGTTCGACTTTCCGAGCGTTATTTGCTGGTTTTTGACAACAGTGGCCTGAGTTAAGGGTGCATAATAACTTCGGCTATTTAGTACTTTTTCTGTTTGTAATCCTCCAGCGATGCATAGATACGTTCGAATGCCTGGATGGATTTTTTTTATGGAGAGTATTTGGTTCGCTTTCGCGAAAGCGGTCTCCCCCACATCAATCGCAACTTCATCAAGAAACGCAGTTACCTGACTCCCAGTAAGTACAAAATGTGTTCCTGACTCAAACCGGATGGTAGGTCCGACGAGCGTAATCTCTAGCACAGCAGAGCCTTCTGGGTTATTCATAAGCTGGTTGCCCAAACGCATTGCCCTTTTATCTATAGCCCCGCTTTCTGGAACGCCAAGATGTGCATATCCCCTACGTCCCTCATCTTGAACAGTAGTGTAAATACCAGGTTGTAAGATGGTGATGGCTCCGCTCAAAATACTTTTACATTATAATTATAGATTCCGTTTTCCACTTGCCGCTTTATTTTCTGAAAAGTTGTGATACTAATTGCCTCAAATCTAATCTTATCTCCTGCTTTAAACGGAGAAGGCTCTTGTCTACGGACATCAAATAAATCTATTGGTGTACGACCTATAATATGCCACCCACCTGGGCTTTCTTGCGGATAAATTCCCGTATGATTGCCCCCTATGGCTACGCTTCCAGAGGTTACTTTAAGCCTGGGTGTTGCTTTACGAGGTGTAACTAATCGCTCATGTAGTCCATCGAGATAAAGGAATCCAGGTAAAAATCCTATGAAATAAATAAGGTACTCTGGAGCCGTATGCATCGCTATAAATTCCTTAACGGATAGTTGTTTCATCAATGCAAGTGCTTCAAGGTCTTCGCCATAACCTCTTCCATAACACACAGGAATGGTAAATAGTTTACGCCGGACAGTAGTCTCCACTTCAACAGTTTCTAGTAATTTCTTAATTTCAGATGCTGTAACAGTTGGAGATGGTTTCTTGAGCAACAACTCAGTATAAGTATGGACAACTTCACATTGTAACTGCTCTGAAAGATGTTTCTTAACAGCAATCATATAATGTAAGAGCTGTTCTGAGGGCGTTTCCTCCCATTGCAAAAGCGTACCTGTATCTCCCAGTGGCCTTATTTTAGGTACAGACGCTGTCATTAACAGATTTTGATATTTGACCTTTTTAAGGCTGTGGTCAATTTTTCCAGAATATATAGGGCTTGAGGATTGTCGCCGTGCACACATAATGTATCTAAATAAAACGGCAAAATATGCCCTTCTATAGTTACGAGTTTATTGGAAATCATTTGGAAGCAATGTTTAATGACGTCTGCAACATCATCCAGTACCGCTCCTTCAGTAGTACGAGATGCTAAGCTATAATCTTTATTATATGCACGGTCTGCAAATCCTTCCGTTAAGGTTTTTAATTTTCCTTGTGCCACGGTTGCTATGACCGATTTATAAGGTACGTAGAGCACTAAATTTTCGTCTATTTCAAGCACTGTTTCGACGATGAGCCTTGCTGTCTTTTCATCTCGCGCAGCTTTATTATAAAGTGCGCCGTGTGGTTTGATGTGGTGTAGTGGGGATTTGTACGCTTTCGCGAAAGCGGCAACCCGCTCCACCTGCTCCTTTATCGAAGCCTTTAAAGCCAGGTCCGAAATATCTATCTCTTTACGCCCAAAATTTGCTCGGTCTGGATAACTGGGGTGTGCTCCTATTTTTACACTATGTTTCATCGCCAAACAAATGACAGTTTCAATCGTCTTTTCATCTCCTGCGTGACCGCCACAAGCGATATTGCAGGAGGTTAAATACGGCATCAGTTGCGCCTCGTTGCCTATGCCTTCGCCCACATCACTATTTATGTCTATAGCCTTAATCATATCAAGCCTAATACTGAAAGAATACTGCGCAGGCCTAAACCGAATACAATAATCCAGATGATAATCCCGATGATGTTTTGGCTCGTTTTGTTCACATACTGACCCAGAAGATCTTCCTTGTTTGCAATCCAAATTAAATATCCTGCTATTATCGGGAGTAAAATTCCGTTAGCAATTTGCGCAAATTGAATAATAGCCACGGGCTTGTAGCCTAGCGAAGAAAAGACTACTCCAAGGATGAGAATTATTCCCCATACCAACCTAAATCTCGCCGATTTCAAATCTGCCTTCCACCCTAGACATCCTTGCACAACATAGGCTGCTGCCAGTGGTGCTGTTATTGCAGAGGTTAACCCGGCTGCTCCCAACCCGAGTCCCACAAAGTAGCGTGCATAGTCGCCAAAAAGTGGTTCTAAACTCTGAGCAAGATCTGCCGCATTTGTAATAGCGCTTCCCTCCATTGCTGCTGCACATATGATGATTGCCATAGAAACAAATCCTCCTAAAATTACTGCAACATATGTATCTCGACGTGCCGCGGTCAAATCTTTTGATCCTTGCCACTTCTCACTTACCAGCGATGCGTGCAAGAATAAATTATACGGAACTACCGTAGTTCCAACCAATGCGATTACAGATAAAATCCCATCCTTGGGAATAGAAGGAATGAGACTTCCTTTAAAAATCAAAGCTAGATCTGGTTTTGTGACAATTGCCGTAACTATAAAAGCGACACTCATCACAAGGACGAGGGCAACGAGCACTCTTTCTAAAAACTTATAATTCCCAATAAATAAAAGGACAGCCGCCAAAGCCCCTATCCCTACACTCCAAAAATTAAACTTACCACCCACAGAACCAGAAATTCCAAGTGCTTCGATTCCAAGAACACCACCACTTATATTTCCAGCTTCATAAGCTGCATTACCTATTGCAATAGCACTGAGAATAAGCACCACTGCTAGCAGTTTTCCTATCCTACTCGCACTATGTTCTCTAATAACAGCTGCAAGTCCTTTTCCAGTAACTAACCCGATGCGCGCTGCCATTTCCTGCAATACAATCGTGGCAATAATAGAAAGCACCATTGCCCACAATAAAACATAACCATATTGCGCTCCAGCTTTAGTACAAGCCGTAACTGTTCCTGGACCTATAAATGCTGCGGCGATAAGGACGCCAGGACCAGAGATTTTAAATGGGTTTTTCATTTTTGAATGTTACTTACACCTTATTTACTTTCTATTTTAGTCATAAGGTGATTATTTTACCCCAACCAGCCATCTCTATCCAGACTGCGATACTGTATCGCTTCAGAGATGTGAGTTCCCGTGACTTTGTCACTAGCATCCATATCTGCAATGGTACGGGCTACTTTTAGAATTCGGTCATACGCTCGCGCACTTAGGTTGAGACGTTCCATTGCCGTTTTAAGGAGTTCTTTGGAGGCTTCGTCCAAGGCACAATGCTTTCGGATTTGCTTTACACCCATCTGGGCATTGTAGTTTATGGTCTCGCTTTCGCGAAAGCGTTCTACCTGTATTTCCCGCGCTGCGGTCACACGCTTGCGTATCTCGACGCTAGACTCTGCCTTTGTCTCGTCACTCAGTTTCTCAAAAGGGACCGGTGTGACTTCTATGTGGATATCGATTCTGTCCAATAAAGGTCCACTTATCTTACTCAAATACCGCTGCATCTCTGCCGGCGAACTCGAAACAGGTGCATCTGGATCATTAAAATAACCACCCGGACTCGGGTTCATACTCGCTACGAGCATAAAACTGGAGGGATATGTAACGGTAAATCTGGCGCGAGAGATAGTCACTTCTCGGTCTTCCAGCGGTTGTCGCATTACTTCCAGAACGGAGCGTTTAAACTCTGGTAATTCGTCCAGAAAAAGTACACCATTATGAGACAAGGAAATTTCCCCAGGTTGCGGGTATGCCCCACCACCGACCAAAGCGACATCAGATATTGTATGATGCGGCGATCGGAATGGACGTTCACTCATTAAACCTTGGTTTTCCTTTACACGTCCTACGACGCTATGAATTTTTGTGGTCTCCAAAGCCTCTCGCAAGGACATAGGTGGTAAGATAGACGGCAATCGCTTACTCAGCATTGTTTTACCACTCCCTGGAGGGCCTATCAAGATAATATTGTGACCGCCTGCGGCTGCAATTTCCATACAGCGCTTTATGCTCTCCTGCCCTTTTACATCTGCAAAGTCAAATTCTGGATGTTCCAATCCTTTATAAAACTCCTCTCGAGTATCAATCACGGTGGGCTCAAGCGGTGTGCCCTCCTTAAAAAAAGCTATCACCTCACTAATATTTTCAATACCGTAAACATCAATATCGTTTACAATTGCGGCCTCTTTTGCATTCTGTTTTGGGAGTATAAAGCCTTTAAAGCCTTCTTCCCTTGCCTTTATGGCAATAGGGAGCGCACCTTTAATAGGCTGAAGCCCGCCGTCTAAAGACAACTCGCCCATTATAATGTATTTGTCTACATCTGGACCTTGTATTTGTCCTGTTGCGATGAGGATACCTATGGCAAGGGTCATATCATAGGCAGAGCCTTCCTTGCGGAGGTCTGCTGGAGACATATTAAGGATGATTTTCTTTCCTGGAATTTTGTAACCATTATTTTGAAGTGCGGCAGCAATACGATAACTACTTTCCTTTATGGCATTGTCTGGAAGTCCTACGAGATGATAGCCTACGCCTTTGTCGACATTAACTTCAACGGTAATTGTGGTGGCCTCCACCCCAAAAACAGCACTTCCAAAAACTTTTGTGAGCATATGTAAAATTTTATTAAATATAGAATTTCACATCCTATCCCAAAAACGAATCATTAATGAAATCTAGAAAAAAGGGGCAAACACCCAGTTTTTGCATCAAATTCGTCTAAAATGATATTGAAAAAGGGGTATTTACCCCTTTTGAGGATTTAAGAAACGACCTACATTTACAGTATCAAATCACAAGGTTTGTTTAGGTTAGTTTATTCAGAAACAAGAAATCATAGTTGGGGGACTATTTAGATTTCGGACTTTCTTAAGAATTTAGGGGTGAAAGGCATCCTTGCTTAGGCGGGGGTGTTTTTCTTTTTTACAGAAATTTACAATGCACGCACAGTATATTTTGCTCAATTTTAAATAATTAGCATTTCATTATTACAAGTAAAGAATTATCTTAGCAAGGTCTTTTCAAGAAGACATTTGATTGCAGTTTTAAGATTGTAATCATAAATTTAGGGGTGAAAGGCATCTCCGCATCTGCGGGGGTGTTTTTCTTTTTTAGGGCTTATCGTAAACAAAAAAGCGCATTTGAGATTTCCTCAAATGCGCTCTTATTGTTGAGTATGACTAATCTTAGTCCAAAATTCCCACTTGAATTTCAGACGCGTGGTACACTCTATGTGTTTGCTTTGTAAAGTCCTTTTCCTCTGCCTCAAATATGTTATCCACATACGATTGAGGATTTAAATCTATAAGCGGGAACCACGTGCTCTGAACCTGTATCATTATTTTGTGTCCTTTCTTAAAAGTATGCAGGACATCTTGTAATTTAATGTTTACAGCAGTTTTCTGGTTAGGTACAAAGGGTTTTGGGTCAGAAAAGCTTTCGCGAAAGCGTCCTCGCATCACTTCACTTCTCACCATCTGCTGGTATCCTGCCATTTGCATTCCTTCCTCGGTCTCCTCTGTATTAGGAACGTCATCTGGATAGACATCGATTACTTTTACAATCCAGTCTGCACTTGTGCCTGTGGTCTCGACCAGAAGTTTTGCGAGAATTTCTCCTGCTAGTGTCACATCACGCTCTAACACATCTGTCTCATAAACGAGAACATCATCGCGCTTTCCAGCAAATCGCTGGTCGTCGCTCATATATTTTCTGGGGGTAAACACCATCTTTTTGCCTTCGGCATAAGGAACTGGGTTTGCTGGATCACTTACAAACGTTTCTGCGCCATTTTCTTCTGGTAATGTCGTGGTCAGGTCATTATTATCGCCTAAGAAATAAGTGCGATTTTTAAGCTTTGCCGGTGGCCACGTGTCAAAAGACTCCCACTCTTTACTTCCTGAGTCAAAAATATGTGCCTCTGGAAGCTCTGTATCACCATCACCTTCTCCTTTAAGAAAGTGGTTAAAAAATTCCGTCTCAATGTCCTTCTGGAAATACTCTGAAATATTATCTCCAAAATATACATTACCCACAGCTTGTCTGTCTTTATTTCGCGCCCAGTCGCCGTGACTCCACGGGCCAAAAACAACGGTGTTGTAATTATCACTACGTGCTTCAATATTTTTATATGTTTCCCAAGGTCCGTATAAGTCCTCCGCATCATACAATCCACCTACCGTCATTACTGCTGGCTTGATATTTTCTAGGTGCTGGATGAGCCCTCGCGATTGCCAGAATTCATCATAATTAGGATGCTCCTTTAATTGTGTCCAGAATTCATTAGTTTCATCATAATATTTGTCCAGATTAGAAAGCGGACCCGTTTTTAAGAAAAAATCAAACTGGTCATCACTATCTAATTGAGGAAACTCATACCAAGCTTCTTTAGTAGGCGCATCTTTCTGATATCCAAAAACTGCCGTTGCGCGCCAGTAACTCAATAGGTACGCACCATTGTGATGAAAATCGTCAAAAAAGAAATCCCCTATACACGCTTGTGGCGATGAAGCTTTTAGCGCCGGATGTCCGCTCAATAGTGAATAGGTGGCATAAAACCCAGGATACGATATTCCCCACGTTCCCACGTTTCCATTATTATTTGAAACGTTCTTCACGAGCCAGTCTATTGTATCGTATGTATCACTCGCTTCGTCCACTTGGTCGCCCGTTTTATTCGGTATAAAAGCGCGCATATTATCATACTTTCCTTCACTCATCCAGCGACCGCGCACGTCTTGATACACCACGATATACCCCTCTTTCATCATATATTCATTAGGCCCAATTTTAGAGCGGAATTCATCCTCACCATACGGTCTGCAACTATACGGCGTGCGTTGCATAATGATAGGATATTCTTTTGTGGTATCCTTCGGCATATAGATGGTGGTGTGTAGTTTTACACCGTCACGCATCTCGATCTGCACCTCTTTCTTATCGTAATGTTCAGAAACTTCGTAGGTTGCTTCTTGTGCTTTTAAGTCCGCTTTCGCGAAAGCAAAAACAAAAAATATTCCGAGTACTCCAAAAAATTGCTTCATCTAGTTATTGTTAAATCGTGTAATTCCTTCTTTGAGCCATTGCTCATATATCTTGATATCTGGCGTGTAACCTACAGGTTTATTGAGTTTTTTTCCATCGTGATCTAAAAGTACGTAATATGGCTGAGCATTTAAACCATAGTGCTTTATCTGAAAATCACTCCACTTATTTCCCACCGTCTTAATACGTTTTCCAGTAGTCTCACTTATGTATTGCTCATCTTTAGGCAACACATCACGCTTATCTGCATAGAGCGAAATTAACACTACATCATTACGCAGAATATTCAGAATTTTTGGGTCAGACCAAACCAACTCTTCCATCCTACGACAATTTACACAAGCAACTCCGGTAAAATCAAGGAAGACTGCTTTGTTCTCTTTTTTTGCATATTCCATTCCCGCTTCATAATCTGTAAAAGACAATAGGTCGTGAGGTCCTACCTCTGCATCATCTGGAAATTCTTCGTCACCCTTCATTATGCCGTTCTCGCCACCTCCTACTCCATAAGGGGATTCGCTATAATTCATAGGTGGTGGGAAACCACTTATCAACTTAAGAGGAGCGCCCCACAATCCTGGAATGAGATAAACGACAAAGGTTAACGTTACCAGTCCAAGCAACAATCTCCCTACCGAAATGTGGTGCATCTCGCTATCGTGTGGTAACTTAATTCCGCCAAATAAGTATATCGCAAGTCCAGTCATTACTGCGATGATGATGGCGATAAAAAGCTCTCTTTCTAGGAAGTGAGCTTGTAGCACAAGATCTGCATTCGACAAGAATTTGAAAGCCAAAGCAAGTTCTATAAATCCTAAAATAACCTTTACAGAATTGAGCCACCCGCCTGATTTTGGTAAAGACTTCATCCAAGCTGGAAACATTGCAAATAATGCAAACGGTATTGCAATGGCGCTAGAAAAACCGAGCATACCTATAATAGGAGCAATACCACCTTGAGAAGAAGCTTGAACCAGTGTGGTTCCCACAATAGGTCCAGTACAGCTAAAACTTACAATCGCCAAGGCAAGCGCCATAAAAAAGATACCTACAAGACCCCCGCGGTCTGCCTGACGGTCTACTTTATTTGCCCACGAGTTAGGCAACTGAATCTCAAAAGCCCCAAAAAAGGATATGGCAAAAATCACCAGAATCACAAAGAAAATAAGGTTAAACGCCACACTCGTGGAGAGTGCATTGAGCGCATCTGCCCCAAAAATCGCCACAACTGTAAGTCCCAGAACTACGTAAATAAGAATGATACTGAGTCCATAAAAAATAGCATTGCGTATTCCTTTTGCTCTTGATTTACTTTGTTTTGTAAAGAATCCTACGGTCATAGGAATCATCGGGAAAACGCAGGGCGTAAGTAAAGCGACCAGACCACCACCGAAGGCAAGAAAGAATATTGTCCACAAACCTTTGTTTTCGTCTTCCTCAAAATCATCATCTACTGTTGTTGTGGTTGCTTCATCTTTTTCATTTGCATCTTCACTCACATAATTCTCAAAAGGCTCATATTTTCTAAAAACGAAACCTGCCTTTTTCTTAAGATCGTGCACGATATAAAAGTCCTGCTGGATGCACACCTCTTTACATACTTGATACGTAATTACAGATTTAATAACAGAAACCGTTGGGTCTAAAAGGATAATGCGCTGTGTTGTTTTGGGGTTATATCCTTTTAAAAAAGTCTCATATTCCTCAAAAACCTCGCTGTAAGCAGTTTCTGTCTCACCCTCGTTTACCGAATCTTTAAGGGTATAACGTTCTTCCCTATTTTGAAATTCATAGGAGAAAGGCATTCCTGCTTTAGTAGTCTGACTATAGATATGCCAGTCCTTTTCGATTTCAGCCTCATAGTGCAATACAAATTCTGTGTCACTCACTTTCTCAACAGAAGCCGTCCAAGAAACCGGGTCAAAAGTAGGCGTACCACCTCCGAAAACTTGAGCGTTACTTGCCGTGACGAGCAACAATAAAAAAGGTATGAATAGGATTTTAATGCGTTGTATCATTATATGTAATTAGTAGTCGTTGGGTTGTATTTTTTGTAATCTTAAATCGGTCGTCTGCTCTTTGGTTTATAATCCAGACGATATCGTCGCCAGCACATAATAACCAAATTTTCTCCTTTTCAATCAAAGATAGCTTTTCATCTTTAAAATATTTACTCAGTTTCTTGCGTCCATCCATCCCAAAAGGTTGAAAACTATCTCCCTCTTTCCACCTGCGAACCGTTAGCGGAAAATGTAAAAGACTCTCATCAACAATAATTGAATTGCGCCCGGCAACCTCATCACTTTTGGTAATTTCTTTATGCAAAACACCCGAGGGCAATTCTTGTTGCGCTTCATTTTCTTCCCATAAAAAATACGCTTCAGTACTTTCTTCTTGAATGGGAAGTAGCAATAAACGTGTTCGGTCTTTCAACAAGCGATGCGTCGCCGAAAAAACTTGCTTTCCCGTTTGCCCGTCCATCAATGCACTTATGTCGTCCCAAGCTGTAAAACCATACATATTAAGGAGTGCATAAAGTACAGCTTCTGGAGCAGGGTGAGATTGTATTCCTTTAATATCTATACTTACCCCAGCGGTTACGTTATTTAGAAGATACGGTTGGGTAAATTTTACCTTTAATTCCTGAGTATAAACTGATAATAATTGTTGTGCCTGTTTGAGATGCTCCTGTGTTTTTGAGGCACCTTGCAAGAAATTAGAAATTCCATCTTCTAATGCTGGAATCGCGTGATGACGCAAGTGATTGCGCAAATAATCGTCAGAGGCATTACTTCTGTCTTCTCGCCACGCTATATTATGCGAAGTGGCGTAGTCTTTTATACGCTTTCGCGAAAAAGGCAACAACACCCTTACCGTCTTTCCATTGACTTCTGGAATTCCTGTAAGACCGTCTATTCCCGTGCCACGCCCCATATTGATGAGCATCGTTTCAAGACTGTCATTTGCGTGATGCGCGGTTAATAAGTAGTCGTATCCTTCGGCGTCCAGGAGATGGTCGAACCATTCATATCGTAAGTTTCTAGCGGTAATTTGGGTGGAAGTTTTATTTGCTTTCGCGAACCTGCCTGTCCGGCAGGCAGGAGCGGAAGTATCAAACCTTTTAACGTAGAAAGGTATGTTGTGCCCACTCGCATATTCCCGCACAAAAGCTTCATCCCCATCACTCTCCTCTCCCCGAAGCATAAAATTACAATGTGCAATTCCTATATCTAGCCCAAGATTATGACACAAGTGTGTGAGCACCGTACTGTCTAGCCCACCACTTACGGCAAGTAAAATTTTGCTTTTAAAAAGAAACGGGAAGTGCTCCCTGATATGTTTTTCAAAATGAGCCTTCACAAGAGTGTTTTAAGGCTATACGCGCCCTTTGAGGGCATTAAAAACCCAAGCATTTGCTAGAAACCCAATCCCTACTGAGGCAAAGCCCCAGCCCGCAGTCTCATTATACCTAAAAGCACCAAGACCAATAAGTCCAAGTCCAACAATGATCATTATCGTAGTTGCCCAAGCGAGCACCGTATTTTTATTCATTCCCATAGAATTCTATATTTTGCATCGGTCGTTCCCAGCTTCATCTCCTTGCAAATACCGATATCGTCAATTACAAATATCGTGTAAATTCTAGAAATGAATGGATGGGCATACTATAAGGTTTTCGTAAATTCGGGGCTGGTAATGATTTGCTTCAAATATTGCACATATTTAGTTCTCATTGTTACCGAAAATTACGGCGTTTAAGATTTAAGATTCGCACAAAAGACATTAGATATTTTCCTATGGATATAAAATTCAACAAAAACGAAGACCACAATAAATTACTTCTTTCTGACCTGCGTAGTCGCTTTGCCCGCGTCCAACTGGGTGGAGGCGAGAAACGCATCGAAAAACATCACGCAAAAGGAAAAATGACCGCTCGAGAGCGCATAGACTATCTTGTAGACAAGCCTGAAAAATGTATTGAGATAGGTGCTTTTGCTGGAGAGGGTATGTACGAGGAGCACGGTGGTTGCCCTAGTGGTGGCGTGGTGGTAAAAATAGGTCACGTTTCTGGAAAGCAGTGTATTATCGTAGCAAATGACGCAACGGTAAAAGCCGGCGCGTGGTTTCCCATTACTGGAAAGAAAAACTTACGAGCGCAGGAAATTTCTATAGAAAATAAGCTGCCTATAATTTATCTGGTAGATAGTGCAGGCGTTTATCTCCCGATGCAGGATGAGATTTTTCCGGATAAGGAGCATTTTGGACGCATCTTTCGCAACAACGCAGTAATGAGCAGTATGGGAATCACACAGATAAGTGCCGTGATGGGAAGTTGTGTTGCGGGTGGAGCTTATTTACCAATAATGAGCGACGAAGCGCTCATCGTAGATAAAACAGGAAGTATTTTCCTCGCAGGAAGTTATCTGGTAAAGGCGGCCATAGGTGAAACAATAGATAATGAAACGTTAGGGGGCGCCACAACACACTGTGAAATAAGCGGTGTGACAGACTACAAATCTAAAGACGATAAAGACGCCCTGGACACCATTAAAAAATTAATGGATAAAATAGGCGACTACGACAAAGCGGGTTACAACCGAAAAGCACCAGAGAAGCCAGCAGAGAACCCCGACGAAATTTTCGGAATCCTTCCCGCTTCTCGTGCAGACCAGTATGATATGCGAGAAATCATAAAACGTCTGGTAGATGGGTCAGAATTTGACGAATATAAAGAAGGGTATGGGCAAACCATCCTTACGGGATACGCGCGCATTGATGGCTGGGCTGTGGGGATTGTTGCAAATCAGCGAAAGTTAGTGAAGACCAAGAAAGGAGAAATGCAGTTTGGTGGTGTCATTTATTCAGATAGTGCAGATAAAGCGACTCGATTTATAGCCAACTGTAACCAAAAGAAAATTCCGCTGGTATTTCTTCAGGATGTTACTGGTTTTATGGTAGGAAGTAAAAGTGAGCACGGTGGAATCATAAAAGATGGGGCAAAGATGGTAAATGCTGTATCAAATAGTGTTGTACCTAAATTTACAATTGTCATTGGTAATTCCTATGGCGCCGGAAACTACGCGATGTGCGGTAAGGCTTACGATCCAAGACTTATCGCCGCTTGGCCTAGCGCAGAGCTTGCGGTAATGAGTGGAAAATCTGCCGCTACTGTGTTATTGCAAATAGAAACCGCGTCCCTAAAAAAGAAGGGAGAAAAAATCACTCCCGAAGTTGAAAAAGAACTTTACGACCGCATAAAGGCTCGTTATGATGAGCAGATTTCTCCATACTACGCTGCATCAAGAATTTGGACAGATGGTGTAATAAATCCGCTAGATACTAGGAAATGGATTTCTATGGGAATCGAAGCTGCAGACCACGCTCCTATTGAGAGGCCTTTTAATCTTGGTGTGATACAGGTCTAGTTTTAAGGTTTAAAAATGACATTGGAAAATAGAAATATTCCTGATGCTTAGACTTGTCGATTTTAAAATATTTTCACGACTAGAATGGATGGATTACGCTTTCGCGAAAGCATAATCCCCAAACATCCTTGATTAAAAATGATATTTCACAAAGAATTCTTGAATAGACTCCAACAAACTAGCAGTAAGCCCGCTTGCGTCCTCCCCACTCCCAACTCCCAACTCCCAACTATCTTAACAAACCCATAATGCTCCCCTACTGTTAAAATCCCATCTCAATCTGTATATTTGCAATCCGCTTGCAGGGAAGGCCTGCAACGTACTTTAATTTTAATGTTTTTTCCTCTATGGCTACAACTAAAGCAACCATAAAATATACGCTTACGGATGAGGCGCCTATGCTCGCTACGCATTCCTTATTACCTATTATAAACAAGTTTACAAAGTCTTCAAACATCGAGTTTGAGCTTGAAGATATATCCCTTGCAGGACGTATCGTGGCAAACTTTTCTGACCGCCTCACACCAGAACAACGTCAGAAAGATGCACTAGGAGCGCTGGGAGACCTTGCAAAACAACCGGAAGCAAACATCATAAAATTGCCTAACATAAGTGCCTCCGTACCACAACTTACGGCTGCAATTAAAGAATTACAGGAAGATGGATATGACATTCCGGACTTTCCAGAAGAGCCAAAAACCGAAGAAGAGAAAGAAAACCGAAAGCGATTTGCAAAGGTTTTAGGAAGTGCTGTAAATCCAGTCCTTCGTGAAGGAAACTCTGACCGTCGTGCACCTAAGCCAGTGAAGCAATATGCAAAAAACAACCCACATTCTATGGGTGCCTGGAGCAGTGATTCAAAAACGCACGTAGCGACGATGGATCACGGTGATTTCCGCCATAATGAGCAATCTGTTACTATTGAGAAAGCGGGAAGTGTAAAGATTGAACACGTAGGCGCAGACGGGAATGTAACCGTTCTTAAACCAGAAGTACCCGTTCTTGCTGGAGAAATCATCGATGCCACAGCAATGAGCAAGAAGGCGCTATTGAGTTTCCTAGAGGCTCAGGTAAAAGATGCAAAAGAGAAAGATATTTTATTTTCTATCCATATGAAGGCAACAATGATGAAGGTATCAGACCCTATCATCTTTGGACACGCAGTACGTGTGTTTTTTGCACCAGTTTTTGAAAAGTATGGAAGCACCTTTGATGAATTAGGAGTAGATGTAAATAATGGTTTTGGCGATTTATTGGCCAAAATCGAAGAATTACCAGTAGATAAACGTGATGAAATCAAAGCAGCCATAGATGCTTGCTATGCAGATCGTCCTGATCTTGCTATGGTAAACTCTGATAAAGGGATTACCAACTTACACGTTCCTAGTGATGTGATTATTGACGCTTCTATGCCTGCGATGATCCGTACTTCGGGACAAATGTGGAATGCAGAGGGTAAGCAACAAGATACAAAAGCGGTTATTCCAGACAGTAGCTACGCTGGAGTATTCCAGACGACAATAGATTTTTGTAAAGAGCACGGCGCCTTTGACCCAACAACAATGGGAACAGTACCTAATGTAGGCCTGATGGCTCAAAAAGCCGAAGAATATGGTTCTCACGACAAAACATTTGAAATCCCGGCAGATGGAAAAGTACGCGTGGTAGACAACAGCGGAAATACCTTAATGGAGCACGACGTAGAAACTGGTGATATTTGGAGAATGTGCCAGGTAAAAGATCTACCTATTCAGGACTGGGTAAAACTTGCCGTAACCCGTGCAAGAGCAATGGGTGCTCCTGCTATTTTCTGGCTAGACGAAGATCGCGCTCACGATGCTCAACTTATCAAAAAAGTAAACACTTACTTAAAAGACCACGACACAAACGCTCTGGACATCCAGATTATGTCTCCTGTAAAAGCAACTGCATTTACCCTTAAGAGAATGAAAGCTGGAGAGGATACGATTTCTGTAACTGGAAACGTATTGCGTGATTATAACACAGACCTCTTCCCTATATTAGAACTCGGAACAAGTGCAAAAATGCTCTCTATCGTTCCGTTAATGAACGGTGGAGGATTGTTTGAAACAGGAGCAGGTGGATCTGCGCCAAAACATATCCAGCAATTTCTGGAGGAAGGACATTTGCGTTGGGACTCCCTAGGAGAATTCCTTGCACTTGCTGTTTCACTAGAGCACACGGCTGAGGCATTTAATAATCCAAAAGCAAAAGTGCTTGCAGATACTCTGGACCTTGCTACAATCAAATTCCTAGAGAACAAGAAGTCGCCGTCTCGTAAGGTTAATGAGCTGGACAATCGTGGCAGTCACTTTTATCTCGCGATGTATTGGGCACAAGCACTTGCCAGTCAAAACGACAATGCAGCACTGAAAGAAGAGTTTGCACCTATCGCAAAGGAGATGGAAGCAAAGGAATCGCAAATCATTCAGGAGCTCAACGACGCTCAAGGAACAGCTATGAATATAGGCGGTTATTACAGCGTAGATAGCGCAAAGACATTTGCAGCTATGCGCCCTAGCGCTACATTCAATGCAATTATTGACTAAATAAAAAATTAGATTTTCTATTGAAAAGCATCTGCAATCGCAGGTGCTTTTTCTTTTTGTATATATTTCAACGCAAGGACATTCTAACCACATCATTCATAAAATGGCTGGATATTGAGGACTCAGATTACCATATTCTCAAAAATGAACTTGCGCACTTGCGACGTGAGGAATTAACACTACTTTAGTCACAGATATGAACCCATTACCATACATAAATTTTATACTAGCAACGATAACGACGGCTACAATTACCCCATTGGGGTTTTAAGTGTTACATATCATCCATTCCGTTGCTCGTTTTTTCGAGCTTTCTTTCAAACACATTATTCTGAGTTACTTATGAGATTTCCACCAGAGTTTATCCTGAGCGATAGCCGAAGGACGGAAATGACAAAAAAAGTATTTATGCGCGTATTAAAATTTGGTGGCACTTCTGTAGGGAGTGTTGAAAATATAGAAAAGGTCATTGCCATTGTTGCAAATCAATCCAAACTGCAACCAGTTGCGGTTGTTGTCTCTGCCGTGGGTGGTATTACAGATTTATTACTAAAAGCTGGAACTCTTGCCGCTCAAAAGGATGAAGCCTATAAAGATGTCTTTCAAGAGATTCATCAGAAGCATACCGCTTTCGCGAAAGCGTTAACAGCAACAGACACCCTAGTCACAGCAGACATAGGTCAATTGATGTCGCACTTGGATGATTTGTTGAATGGGATATTCCTTATTAATGAACTATCTCCTAAAACCTTAGACAAACTTGCGGCCTTCGGAGAATTGACCAGTAGTAGGATTATCACGGCAGCGTTTAATCACAAAGGCATCGAGGCAAAACTCAAGGACAGCCGGACGCTTATAAAAACGGACGCGCAACATACAAAAGCAAGTGTTCTGTATGCCGAAACAAATCAAAATATTACCTCCTACTTTGCCGAAAGTAAAAGTAAAATCACCATTCTAGGAGGTTTTATCGCAAGCACACGAGATGGAGAAACCAGTACTTTAGGACGCGGTGGTTCAGATTTTACGGCCGCTATACTTGCTGCGGCATTAAACGTAGACCAACTTGAAATTTGGACCGATGTAAGTGGGATGTTCTCTGCAAATCCTAAACTTGTAAAACAGGCCAAACCCATAAACGATATTTCCTATCACGAGGCGATGGAGTTATCGCATTTTGGCGCAAAAGTCCTCTACCCGCCTACTATCGTTCCTGCGCTAAGCAAGAATATCCCTATCTACATTAAAAACACAATGGCTCCAGAAGAAGCTGGAACGCGCATAGGACAACAAGAACAAGCAAACGGAAATCCCATTAAGGGAATCTCCCATATAAGCGATATCGCTTTGCTCACGCTGGAAGGAGCTGGAATGGTCGGCACATCTGGAATATCAAAACGACTCTTTGAAGTACTCTCACAACAACAAGTGAATATTATATTAATCACCCAAGCATCCAGCGAGCACAGCATATGCATAGGAGTGATGGAGGCAGATGCGCTACGAGCAAAAACAGCAATAGAAACTGAGTTTGCCTACGAACTCTCTCTCCACAGGATAGATCCTGTCATTGTCGAGACGGAACTTGCCGTAATCGCCCTCGTGGGAGAATCTATGAAGAGTCATCAGGGGATTTCTGGGAAAATGTTTTCTACACTGGGTAAGAACAATGTGAATATCAGAGCGATTGCTCAGGGCGCGAGTGAGAAAAATATTTCGGCAGTAATTGCTGAGAAGGATGTGAAGAAAGCATTAAACAGCTTGCACGAAGTCTTTTTTGAGGGTAATCGAAAGCAAATTAACCTGTTCATAATGGGCGTGGGAAATGTGGGCGGTCGCCTTCTCGCACAGATAAAACAACAACGTAAATTCCTTAGAGATAACCTGAATCTCAACTTAAGAGTGATGGGACTTTCAAACAGCCGCACAATGCTCGTTTCTAAGGAACCGATTGATTTAGATAACTGGGAATCACAGCTTGCAGGTGGTGAAGATGCTGACATCTTACGCTTTCGCGAAAGCGTAATCGCCCTTAATCAGCGCAACTCCGTTTTTGTAGATATTACAGCAAACGAACCAGTGGCGATGGCCTACGAGGAATATATGCGCAATAGCATTTCGGTCGTTGCCTGTAATAAAATCGCGGCGGCGGGAAGCTATGCGTACTACTCAAACCTCAAACGCTTGAGCCGAAAGTACAACGCACCGTTTATGTTTGAGACTAATGTAGGCGCAGGTCTACCTATTATTGACACCTTACAAAATCTCATTGCTTCTGGCGATCGCATTGTAAAAATTCAGGCCGTACTTTCTGGAAGTCTCAATTTTGTATTTAATAATTTTAGGAGCGGTGACAGCTTTTACGATGTCGTACAACAAGCCAAAGATGAAGGTTACACAGAGCCAGATCCCCGCATAGACTTGAGCGGTGTGGATGTCGCTCGCAAGATTCTCATCCTAGCACGAGAGAGCGGGCAAGCCATTGAACTGGACGACATCGTAAATACACCATTCTTGACTAAAAATAATCTTGAAAGCACAGACGTACCTCACTTTTTTGAAACTTTAAAAGAAGATGCATCTCATTTTGAAAAACTGGTCTCAGATGCTTCGTCAAAAGGAGAACGATTAAAGTATGTGGCGCAGCTTGATAATGGGAAATCTAGCGTAGGACTGCAATCAGTGGGTCCCGATAGTCCGTTTTATAATCTGGAAGGATCAGATAATATCGTACTTTTCTACACGGAACGTTATCCAGAACAACCACTTATTGTTAAAGGAGCTGGCGCAGGTGGTGATGTTACTGCTAGCGGATTGTTCAGTGATATTATTAGGTTGAGACAGGACTAAAAGAAAAAAATCACAAATCACAAACTCCAAATCTCAAATTATAAAATGAAAAATAGACCTTATGACTTAGAAGAAAGAACCTTTTTATTTGCTCAAGAGGTGAGAACTTTGATTTATAGTTTAGGCAAAAGTATTCCGAACACCGAAGATGGGAAACAGGTTGTACGTTCATCAGGATCCGTAGCAGCAAATTATATTGAAGCCAATGAGCACCTCAGCGATAAAGATTTTAATTTTAGGGCAAAAATATGTCGTAAAGAAGCTAAGGAATCTGTGTTGTGGTTGAAACTTCTCAGAAATCCCTTTAATGAAAATAAGAGAGACATCCTAAGTGATTTAATTAAAGAGGCAGATGAACTAAAACGAATTTTTTCATCAATCATCGAAAAAAGAAAGAATTAAAACTAAATTTTTGCGATTTGTAATTTGTGATTCGTGATTTGCGATTTGTGATTTGTGATTCGTGATTTGTGATTTGTGATTTGTGATTTGTGATTAAAATCAATATTTTAAATGAATTCTAAAAGTATTAAAATCTTCTGCCCTGCCACGGTTGCAAATGTAAACTGTGGTTTTGACGCTCTGGGATTTGCACTCGAGGGCATAGGTGACGAAATGGTTTTCCGAAAAACCAAAACCAAAGGTGTCACCATTACAAAAATCACAGGAGAAAAACTTCCGATGGAAGCCCACGAGAATGTTGCAGGCGTTGCGGGGAATGCGATGCTCGAAGCCGTGAGCGCAGATTTTGGAGTCGAGATAGAAATACATAAAAAGATACGCTCCGGCTCTGGTATAGGTAGCAGCAGTGCGAGCGCGGCAGGAGCTGTTTTTGGGATTAATCAGTTTCTGGAAAATCCCCTCAACAATCTTGAATTGACACGTTATGCGATGAAGGGCGAAGCACTCGCTAGTGGAAATGAACACGCAGACAATGTTGCGCCTTGTATTTATGGTGGGACAACACTGGTAACAGGTTATGACCCGTTTAAAATAATTGCTCTTCCTCCTATGGACACCGTTTATGTCGGGATTTTGCATCCACACATTACCATTAAAACCAAGGAGGCACGCGCGATACTACCCAAACAGGTTCCGCTGGCAGATGCGATCGCACAGTCGCAGTCGCTGGCAAGTTTTGTAGCTTCATTATACGAGTGGGACAAAGAACTTTTTCAGGAAAGTCTTAAGGATGCTCTGGTCACTCCTCATAGGAAACAGCTCATTCCCCATTTTGATGAAGTGAAGCATATTTCGGAGAAAAATTCGTGCATTGCACACGGGATTTCTGGAAGCGGGCCTAGTATGTTTTGTCTCGCTTTCGCGGAAGCGGACATAGAAAACTACCTCACCGAAAGCGTTGCATTATATATAAGTAATGGTCTAAAAGTAGACAGTTATTCTAGCCGAATTAATGGTGAAGGGTGTCGGGTGATTGGTTAAGTCGACCTGCGAGATGTTCCCGCCACGACGCGCTCCTAGTAGGTCTGAATTGAAATAAGAAAATTGAATTAATAATCTATCTACTTCGGTAGAACAATAAACAAGGAGTTTGGGATTCTCTCGGTGAGATTTCCGCCCCTGCCTGCCGGCAGGCAGGTTCGCAGAAATGACAAAATGAAATACTATAGCCTAAATAAAAAAGCCCCTGCCGTTACCTTTGACGAAGCCGTAATCCGCGGGATTGCGCCAGATAAAGGATTGTATTTTCCTGAATCCATTCCTAAGTTACCAGTGTCATTTTGGGAGAATATAGAGCATTTATCCAAAGATGAAATTGCGTACACAGCAATGAAACCTTTTGTAGGTGACACCATAGATGACGATTCCTTAACAGAAATTATCGCTGATGTCCTTTCTTTTGAATTTCCTCTCGTTGAGTTAGAGAAAAACGTTGCTACGCTAGAGCTTTTTCACGGACCTACAATGGCTTTTAAGGATGTGGGTGCTCGTTTTATGGCAAGATGTCTTGGCTATTTTCTTGAGAAAAACAAGCAACAAGAAGAAGTGACTGTACTTGTGGCAACAAGTGGCGACACAGGCGGTGCCGTTGCTCGAGGCTTCTATAAAGTTCCTGGAATAAAAGTGGTCATCCTCTACCCTTCTGGAAAAGTCTCTGAAGTTCAAGAAAAGCAACTCACAACGCTGGGAGAAAACATCACGGCGCTAGAGGTAGACGGTAACTTTGATGATTGTCAGGCAATGGTCAAAAGAGCTTTCTTAGATGAAGCCATTACGAATAAGCGCCAGCTTACATCTGCCAATAGCATCAATATTGCACGCTGGTTGCCGCAGTCTCTGTATTATCTCTTTGCTTTTAAAAAACTCAAAGAACAAGGAAAATCAGACAATTTGGTATTTTCTGTGCCTAGTGGAAATTTTGGGAATATATGTGCGGGAATGGTAGCGCACCTTATGGGGATGCCAGTAAAACAATTTGTTGCAGCTGTAAATAGCAATACTACTATTCCGCGGTTTATGGAGTCTGGAAAATATAGACCAGCTCCTACGGTTGCAACCATAAGTAATGCTATGGATGTAAGCGATCCGAGTAATTTTATTCGAGTTTTACAGTTGTTTGAAAACGATAAAAATTTACTTTCTGAAAAATTTACCTCTTTTTCATATTGTGACGCACAAACGCGAGGTGCGATGCGTCACATTTATAGTAATTTAGAGTACACCGCAGATCCTCACGGAGCGGTAGGTTATCTTGGACTAAAGGATTACCTCAAAAATGAACCTGATGCTTATGGAGTTTTTCTAGAGACGGCTCATCCTGTTAAATTTCTTCCCGCTGTAGAGCCAGTGGTGGGAAAGATAACAGATCTTCCTAAACAAATTGCTGTTTTAATGGATGCTAAAAAGGAATCCATAAACGCAAATAGCTATGCGGATTTAAAAAATTATTTGCTAAGGAGTTAACGTTTTTCGCGCAAGCGTGCTTCAGTCTTTTACAATAAAAAATATGGTTTTGGTACAGTAGATTAGGTTTTTGTTTAACTTTAGCCTACCAAATCATAAACGATGCGTAATTCTCAATTGGCCATTATTTTCAAAGACCTTTTAGGTGAAGTTTCGGGTGGTTTCGGGCACTGGGAACTTAACGTAAAGGGGGTTTCTATGACGTGTTATACAGATGAAATGCATAATCGTATGCGCATTTATGCTCCTATTACTTCAACAGAATCTATTACTCCGGATATCATGAATCTTTGTATGGAAGCAAATTTTCATACCGTGCTCGATGTGAAATATGCGATGAGTGACGGGATGTTGTACGCAGCATACATACATCCATTTAAGAAGCTTACAGAGTCACAATTCAGGAATGCTTTTACACAACTTTACTCGGCGATTAAAACTTTTGGAACAACCTACTCCGGTGGAGAACTTAAATTTCCTACAAAGGATGAACTGCGTAGGGATATGAATTAAACAAAACGATAATGAGGATAATGATTTTTATACTTTTTTGCGCTTTCGCGAAAGCGGCAACCGCACAATCCTCTTCACTCAAAAAGTCCACTGGGTTTGAAGCCAAAACTTTTGAGCACAAAGGAAAAACACTAGGTTACCAGATGCTCAAGCCTAAGAATTTTGACCCCAACAAAACATATCCGGTACACCTATTTCTGCACGGAGCTGGAGAACGCGGAGACGATAACACGGCGCAGCTTACTCACGGAAGCGAACTCTTTGTACAGAAAAACGATGAATTTCCTGCCATTATAATTTTCCCACAATGCCCTAAGGACGATTACTGGGCACAGGTTGATATTACTCGAAATGAGCAAATGGGGGAGAATATTTTCTCCTTTCCAGAAGTGAGTGAACCTACGTGGGCGATGGGTGCGGTTATTTCTCTTATGGATGAAATGGTAAAAAAAGTCTATGTAGATAAGTCCAGAATTTATGTAGGTGGCCTATCTATGGGCGGTATGGGCACTTACGAAATGCTCCATAGACGACCAGATATGTTTGCCGCAGCAACAGCTATATGTGGTGGTGGTAATCTAGCAAATATTAAAAATTGGGCAAGTAAAACGCCTATTTGGATTTTTCACGGAGAAGATGATGGTGTCGTTCCCGCTCGATATTCTAAGTTAATTACTGAGGCACTAATGCGCAATGAAGCAACTCCCAAAATATCCTTTTATCCTAATGTAAAACATAATAGCTGGGACAATGCATTTTCCGAACCAGATTTCTTTTCTTGGATTTACAGTCATACCTGGGAAGATGCAAATGACGATTGTACACCACAATGGCTCAAATTTGAGGAAAAAGTTCTTATAAATCGCTTTAAGGAGGAAAATGAAAAACTTGTTGATCAAAATAATGATTACAGTGTAGTTTTTATGGGAGATTCCATTACCGAAGGTTGGCTTGAAACTAGTCCAGACTTTTGGGAATCGCACCCTGAATTTATTAATCGTGGTGTGAGTGGCCAAACCACTTCTCAAATGCTATTGCGTTTTAGACAGGACGTTATTGCCTTGAAACCTAAAAAAGTAGTTATTCTAGCTGGAACTAATGATATTGCAGGTAATACCGGAAAGACTTCAATAGAAACTGTTGCGCATAATTTGTTTACAATGGCAGACTTGGCTAAAGCGCACAATATTAGCGTTGTACTTTGTTCCGTGCTTCCTGTGTACGACTATCCGTGGGAGACAGGTCTCGAACCCGCTCAAAAGATTATAGATTTAAACGGTATGATTAAAACGTATGCTGCGCAAAATAATCATACGTATGTAGATTATCACACCGCAATGAAGAACGAAAGAAACGGGATGCAAAGCGATTTGACTTACGATGGGGTTCATTGCACGGAAGCTGGATATCTAGTTATGGAAAAACTGATATCGGCTAAAATATAGTCGCAATCCTCTAATCTTAAATTATCCTTCACTCTTTAAGAAGGGTTTCGTTTTTCATACATTTGTGACTTAAACTAGACCACAATATTATATATGAAAAATACAGCCCTTACACATATACACGAAGCTTTGGGAGCAAAAATGGTTCCCTTTGCAGGTTACAATATGCCTGTTTCTTACGAAGGTGTAAATGCAGAACATGAGACGGTGCGCACAGGTGTTGGTGTTTTTGACGTTTCCCATATGGGAGAATTCTTAGTATCTGGAGAGGATGCTATCAATCTATTACAATGGGTATGTTCTAATGATATATCAAAAATTAATATTGGAGGCGCACAGTATAATTGCCTTCCTAACGATACAGGAGGAATTGTAGATGACCTGATCGTTTATAGACTTAAAGAAGACCAATATATGCTTGTAGTTAATGCAAGTAATATAGACAAGGACTGGGCGTGGATAAACGCACAACAAACATTAAAAGGTTTTAAGGCAGAACTTCGCAATATTTCTGAAGGACATTCCTTACTTGCAATTCAAGGTCCTAAAGCTATTGAGGCAATGCAATCACTTACAGATGTAGACCTTGCTTCTATTAAGTTCTATTCTTTTGAAGTGGCACCGTTTGCGGGGCTAGATTACGTTATTATAAGTGCAACGGGTTATACTGGAAGCGGAGGTTTTGAAATTTATTGTAAAAATGAGGAAGCCGAGCAACTTTGGAAAAAAGTACTTGAGGCCGGGGCCGATTTTGATATCAAACCCATTGGTCTAGCAGCTCGAGATACTTTGCGATTAGAGATGGGGTATTGCTTGTACGGTAATGACATAGACGACACGACATCGCCTCTGGAGGCGGGACTAGGTTGGGTCACAAAGTTTACAAAAGATTTTGTATACAGCGACCACCTTAAATATCAAAAAGAAACAGGTTTACTTCAAAAACTCGTAGGGTTTGAGCTTAACGAGCGCGGCATCCCTAGACAAGGTTATGACATTGTAGATGATGAGGGGAATAGAATAGGTCGTGTGACCTCAGGAACAATGGGTCCGTCTGTAGATAAAGGTATTGGGCTGGGATATGTAGATATCGCTTACGCAAAAACAGACTCAAATATTAACATACAGATACGCAAGAAAGTCATTCCTGCCACCGTTGTAAAGACACCTTTTTACAAGAAATAAAGATATAGAGACAATAATCTCAAATCCCAAATTCCAAAGGTTAGCCTTTTGGAGTTTGGGATTTGAAAATTTATACAGACAGTTATCGCTTACAAAAAGTCAAAAGATAAAATCCTTATTCTCGGAGCCAGCGGTTTTCTGGGCGGCGCTTTGTATAAAGAACTGTATCGCTACTATGATACCTATGGCACGTATCACACGGGCAGAATTTACTCAGATAACAGGCACTTTATAAAATATAGTCTGGAGCAGGACGACATTTTTGAATTGCTGAAGGCGTTGAAGCCCTCTGTGGTAATATCGGCATTACGTGGGTCTTTTGAAGATCAGCTAGAGGCTCACCAGTTAATGGTTGAGTATGCTGCTGCAAGCGGTTGCCGACTTGTATTTATTTCTAGTGCCAATGTTTTTGACGCATTTTCCCACTATCCTAGTTATGAAAATGACAAAACTCTATCTGAAAGTATATATGGTAAACTAAAAATACGATGTGAGACAGCGCTGATGCGCAATTTACCTGAAAAACAATATACCATTATCCGCTTGCCTATGGTTTTTGGGATGCAATCTCCCCGCTTACGCGAAATTAAAACCGCACTCCTACTCGATGAACCCATCGAGGTTTTTCCGCACCTTATTATCAATACTACGACGCAAGCCAAATTTAGCCAGCAACTCCATTATATTATTAACCGAAAATTGAGCGGGATTTTTCATCTGGGGAGTAAAGATTTAATTCATCACAAAGAGTTTGTACACGAGCTAGTCACAATGCTGGATCTTAAGCGCAAACCTGTGTATAAAAATGTGTATACCAGTAATTTTGACCGGTATCTCGCCGTACTTCCACGGGATAATGCGCTGCCCAAACATTTGGCTATTACAAACGAAGAGGTTGTAGCTGGTAGTAAAAATCTATAAGCTCGTTGCAATAGATACTGTCACAGGTAAAAAGCTCATTACCCCTTAAATTATTGTGAAAATTTGCTGGAGTACGCTTTCGCGAAAGCGGAAATATGTACCTTATACGTATTAATCAAAACCTTATCTTATGAAACTTACAGAAGCACAAATAAATGACCGTTTAGAAGAATTTTCAGATTGGGAGTATGATGAAAACGCGATTCACACCACCATTGAGTTTGAAAATTTTAGAGAAGTGTTCTCTACAATGACGCGTATCGCCTTTGAGTGCGAGCGCCTCAATCATCATCCTACATGGAGTAATACGTACAACGAACTTAATATTTCCTTAAGTACGCACGATGCAAATGGGGTGACTGAAAAAGATTTTGACCTGGCCAGCGCCATAGAAGATATCCTAAACGCTTAGGCTTTTAAAAAATAATCGATTTTCCTATTTTTACGCTCAGCAAAGACTGGGCGTTTTTAGCTTAGAGCTTGTTGTAAAAAAGAACAGAATTTTAAATATAAAGTTGCATTAGGCAACTGTTAGCCATACTATGGGAAGAGCATTTGAATTTAGAAAAGCACGTAAAATGAAGCGCTGGAGCGCAATGTCCAAGGCTTTTACACGTATCGGGAAGGATATTGTAATGGCTGTAAAAGAAGGCGGTCCAGATCCAGATAGTAATTCTAGATTAAGAGCTGTAATACAAAATGCTAAGGCTGTAAACATGCCGAAAGATAATGTAGAGCGCGCCATAAAAAGAGCATCAGATAAGTCTCAGGGAGATTACAAAGAGGTGATTTTTGAAGGATATGCACAGCACGGAATCGCAATTTTAGTAGAAACTGCTACAGATAATAATACCCGTACTGTGGCAAATGTGCGTGCCTCTTTTAATAAATGTGATGGAAACCTAGGCACCTCTGGATCAGTAGTATTTATGTTTGATCACACGTGTACCTTTCGCGTAAATGCTGAGGGGCAAGATGTAGAAGAAATAGAACTTGAGTTTATAGATTACGGAGCTGAAGAAGTTTTTCAAGATGAAGACGGCATTCATATCTATGCACCGTTTGAGAGTTTTGGAGCTATTCAGAGCGCCTTAGAAGAAAAGGGTATTGAAATTTTGGAATCTGGCTTTGACCGTATTCCTCAAGTCACAAAAAAACTAACACCAGAACAGGAAGAGGACGTAAATAAATTAATAGACAGGCTAGAGGAAGATGATGATGTACAAAACGTATTCTCAACAATGGAGTCCTCTGCCGAAGATGCAGACGAATCTTAGATGACCTACGTTAACGAGCCTAAATGGAATATTATATCCCTACTATTTGTGGTAGCGGCATCCACTATGCTCGTAGTAAATGGAGATTTTTCTAATGGTCGCGGTATGGCCTTGCTAGTCATTGCCTGGATACCTTTAATCGTGGGTGTTATAACTTTGGCTATCTACGGGATATCTCGATTATTGTTTAAGAAGTATAACTGGATCATAACATTATTAGGAATCCTATTCTTATTAAATGCTTCAATACAGTTTTATTTAAAATAGCTTATGATTTTAAGTTTACATCTTACTCTAACAAAAGAATAATAAAACGGGGAGCAAATTTTCAATCTACTCCCCGCTTTTAATTTAAAAATTAATCTTCTATTTCTTTTTAGATGCTGCTCTGTGACGCTCTCTTGCTAGTAAAGTATTCTTAAGTAGCATCGCGATGGTCATAGGCCCTACCCCACCAGGAACTGGTGTAATAAAAGATGCTTTCTTACTTACTTCTTCAAAATCTACATCTCCCGTGATATAGTAACCACGCTCTCTCGTTTCATCTGGAACTCTTGTAATTCCTACATCAATAATTACGGCGTCGTCTTTTACCATTTCGGCTTTTAAAAATCCTGGGACACCGAGCGCTGTAATTATTATATCTGCTTGTGAAGTAATCTGAGTAATATTCTTAGTATGACTGTGTGTTAGGGTTACTGTAGAATTTCCAGGAAATCCTTTACGACCCATCAAAATACTCATAGGACGCCCTACAATATGACTACGACCTATAACTACGGTGTGCTTACCTGCAGTATCCACTTGATAGCGCTCCATTAATTCCAAAATTCCAAAAGGAGTGGCAGGAATAAAAGTACTCATATCCAGCGCCATCTTTCCAAAATTCGTGGGGTGGAAACCGTCTACGTCTTTATCTGGGTCTACAGCCAGTAATACTTTTTGAGTATCAATCTGCGGTGGTAATGGTAATTGAACGATGAAGCCATCGATATCATCATTATTATTGAGGTCTTCAATTTTATCTAGCAGTTCAATCTCACTTGTTGTGCTAGACATCTTAATAAGTGTAGACTCAAAACCAATGCGCTCACAAGCCCTAACTTTACTCCCCACGTAGGTCAAACTCGCGCCGTCATTCCCGACAATTACAGCAGCAAGGTGAGGCACCTTTTCGCCATTTGCCTTCATCTTGTCAACTTCGGCTTTGATTTCGTTTTTAATATCGTTTGAGGTTTTTTTTCCGTCGAGAATTGTCATTTGAAACGTCTTTAGTTTGCTGGATTAATTTTATTGACACTCAGAGATTATCGCATTCTATTCATCATTTGCATCATCTTGCGACCACCACCACCTTGCATCATCTTCATCATCTTGCTCATTTGGTTGAATTGCTTCAAGAGCTGATTTACTTGTTGTACAGAGGTTCCAGAACCTTTACCTATACGCTTCTTACGACTTGCATTGATGCTAGATGGGTCCGTACGTTCACCAGGCGTCATAGAGTGAATAATAGCTTCAATATGTTTAAAAGCATCATCATCTATGTCTATATCTTTCATCATTTTTCCGGCTCCTGGGATCATTCCCATTAGATCCTTCATGTTACCCATCTTCTTGACTTGCTGAATTTGCTTCAAGAAATCATCAAAACCAAATTGATCTTTTGCAATCTTCTTCTGCAACTTACGTGCTTCTTCTTCGTCAAACTGTTCTTGAGCTCGCTCCACAAGGGAAACTACATCACCCATCCCCAGAATACGGTCTGCCATACGTGATGGATAGAAAACATCTATAGCCTCCATCTTTTCACCAGTTCCTATAAACTTAATAGGCTTATCGACCACAGATTTAATGGATATTGCCGCTCCACCTCTGGTATCTCCATCTAATTTTGTGAGAATAACTCCGTCAAAATTAAGGATGTCATTAAAGGCTTTAGCAGTATTTACGGCATCCTGACCTGTCATAGAATCCACAACAAAAAGTGTTTCCTGTGGTTGGATAGCTTTGTGTACCTCTTTAATTTCGGTCATCATGGCCTCATCTACGGCGAGACGACCAGCTGTATCTATAATAACTACGTTATGTCCGTTCGCTTTCGCGAAAGCGATACCATCTTGAGCAATTTTTACAGGGTTTTTCTCATCTCTATCAGAATAGACCTCAACCTTAATTGCATCACCAACGACGTGAAGTTGATCTATCGCTGCTGGACGATACACATCACAGGCAACCAAAAGTGGTTTTTTGGTTTTTTTAGTCTTGAGATAATTAGCCAACTTTCCAGAAAAAGTCGTCTTACCAGAACCTTGTAGACCTGACATTAAAATAACAGATGGTGAACCAGATAAATCTATTCCAGTAGCATCGCCACCCATTAACTCCGTAAGCTCATCCTTTACGAGCTTTACCATAAGTTGTCCCGGTTGGAGTGAGGTCAATACATTCTGTCCAAGCGCTTTTTCCTTTACACGATTTGTAAAATCCTTTGCAGTTTTGAAATTCACATCGGCATCTATGAGAGCGCGACGCACTTCTTTGAGTGTTTCGGCGACGTTTACCTCTGTTATGCTTCCGTGCCCTTTGAGGACGTGTAGTGCTTTATCTAACTTATCACTTAAATTATCAAACATAATTTTAATCTGAATTTGAAGATTGCAAATTTAAGAATTTGAAGCGGTTTTTAACGAGCATCGTGGTAGTTATTCCGACAGGATAATCACAAAAAAAAAAGATCACACTTTAGGGAGAGTGTGATCTTTAATGCGATATGCAAGACTGCACAAACAGTACAGGATAATAACCAACCAAATTATAAAAGATAGAAATCTATCTTGGGTGTACTGATTGTGTTGTAGTTTGTGTCTTACATATCGGTTACTAATGTTAGCATTCTTAGTAGGATTAAAGCTTTTCTAACAAAAGGAAATTTCCAGTATTATAATCATAAAGATGTATCTCATTCTGGTCAAAATAATCAATACGCCATTGTTCATTATTAAATTCATTTAAAGGAGCCACTTGACCAAAATCAAGCCCCAATTCCAATCCAAAGTTTGCGACTTCCCAGTCTCCGTCTGTTGTTTGCTGAGTAGTCGTATTAAGTGCAACAGCTGTACTGTCTGCATTAAAATCTATCGTATAGTCAGAATAATTTACTGTTACATCTACCCCACCGATATAAAATAAATAAACACCCCAATCACCGTTAGAAAGAAGAGCGAGGACATCCGGTGTTTGATCAATACAATCCATATTAAAATCGAGAGTATCCTCGCCCAATCTTAAACTAAAATCTACGATACCATTATCATTTGTAAACTCGTGTACAATCCAGTTTCTATTGATATGTGGTAAATCTTCAATATCTAAAGCTAATTTTATATTACCATTTACTGTACTTACTTCCCACGTTCCCGAGTACAAAATGTTACCGATACAAGCGGTTACAATATTTTGATAATCATAAAACTCAAAATGATAATCATTAAAAGTATTCTCTAGTGACTGTCCATTAATGGTCAGCGCGTCTATAACATAACCACATTGTGTAATCGTATCTATAAAATCACTTTGCGATATTATCACCGTATCATCATCATTATAATCTGTATCATCATCTTCATCATATCCAGCATCGAGAGCTGTAACAGTACTTTCTAATGCATCGTAAGAGACAATTTCAATTGAAGTACCATCGTCCTTAATCAATGTAACTGGAAACTCAAGTCCTACAATCGCGTTGCTCTGTGACATTAATTGCATTAACCCGTGCAGTTGAGCATCATTTGTGACAACTCTTACGTCGGTATTTGAGGTAACCGGATCAAAAACAGGAAAGGATAGTGGATATCGCATATCTACACTTTCAATATCCTCATCTTCCTCATTATCGCCGTGACAATCACTCGCTAGTGCGTCTAATTCTTCAATACTATTAACACTAACCTTTGTATGGTCGACTAATGTGATTTCTATGGGAAAGTCTATAGCAATAACATCCTCGTCGTCGTCGTGCTCCTCTGTGAGTAATTCAACCGTCTGTAAATCATCCAGATTATTTATGGTAACAGGAGTATTATTAACGTTTACAGTTATTGGCAATACAATTTCTAAGCAACTTGCTCCATCGAGAATGTTATCTTGAGAACCATCATTCAAGGAGATTTTAGCAAGTAATGTCTCCGTCTCTGATGTAAGCGCTGTACTTTCTTGCTCAGTAGTAAGAAGTTCAGAACTTTCACTCTGGCACCCTACAAACAGAGTGGCTAGAACAAAAAAGAGGACATATATAGGTACGTATTGCTTCATAAGAACAGCTTTTAATTATGTGCTGTTAAAAGTAAAACAATTCAAGAGTTACTATTCCTACCCTACAGGAGTTATTTTTTTTACATTTGGCTCAAATTGAGTATTTCTATGCCTAAAAGTATTGCAGATAACGTTTGTGAGGAGAGTCAGTACAAGGCAATCTACAATCGCTATGCACAGGATTTGCATAATTTTCTTTACTATAAGTTTGGCAGTAATTTTAATCCTAGTGATAAAGTACAGGAGGCCTTTATCAAGCTTTGGGAAAATTGTGCAAAAGTTGCTCCACCTAAGGCAAAGAGTTACCTTTTTACGATAGGAAATAATATGATGCTCAATGCGGTCAAACACGAGAAGGTAAAACTGAACTTTCAGAAAATACCAACACAAGATAGAGACCATCATAATCCTGAATTTCTTTTAGAGGAAAAAGAATACCTCATTAAATATCAAAAGGCATTATCCAAGCTTACCGAAGGACAACGCGAGGTTTTCCTAATGAACAGAATAGAAGGTAAAAGGCACAAGGAAATTGCAGAACTGCTTGGCATCTCACGCAAAGCGGTAGAAAAACGATTGTATCTAGCAATTGACAAGTTGAGAGTCGATATTAAAGAATTGTGATAGTGTTTAAGAAATTTTACCCTCTAGAGGTAGGAACTTTTGAGAGTAAATTGTTCTAGGAGCAGTTAGGAATAAAAAATGATCAAAGAGATACTCGTATCAAAATGGATGGACAACACCTTGTCCCCGCAAGAGCTTGAGCAATTTAAACAATTGCCCGAATATGGGGATTACATGCGTTTATCCGACTATGCGCAGGCTTTCAGGGCTCCTGACTTTGATGCAAATGCTTGTTTTAATAGTATTGAGTCCAGAAAAAATCTTAAAAAGAATTCTTCAAAACGCTGGCTAAGTATGGTCGCTGTTTTGGCTTTTCTAGTTGCGGGCGCCTATTTTTTTACACAGGCTAGTTCTAGTAAGGAAATTACAACGGCCATTGCACAACAAGAAACGATTACACTACCAGACAACTCAACGGTAATTCTTAATGCAATGTCATCCCTCGCCTTTAATGAAAATACCTGGGATGAAAATCGTACTGTAATGCTAGACGGAGAAGCATATTTTAAGGTTGCAAAAGGTTCAAAATTTACAGTACAGACAGACAAAGGTACCGTGAGTGTTCTTGGTACTCAGTTTAATGTCCAAGAACGTGATAAAATGTTTAGCGTGTCCACCTTTGAAGGGTTAGTACGTGTAGAGACAGATAATTTTACAGGGAATATCGGCGCAGGCTATGGTATATTTGATTACAATGGCAAAACCATTAAGCGAGAACTAGAGCTGCAAAAAACTGCTCCCAGTTGGACAGAAAAAATCAGTACTTTTGATAGTGCGCCATATAGTGCAGTCATCGCCGAAATGGAGCGTCAGTTCGATATTACAATCAAAGCATCAACCGTTCAAACAAACGAATTATTCACCGGAAGTTTCACACATACCGATCTTTTCCAAGCGCTGGAAAATATAACCATCCCGATGGGACTCAAGTTTTCGGTAACAGGAAAGGTTGTAAAACTAGAGCAGGAATAAAACAGCTCCTCTACCTCGGCTTGTTCTGGATATTCTCCCTTGGGACGAGTTATGGTCAAGATGTCAAAAAACAACCTTTAGAGCAAGTTCTAAAACAAATCGAGCAACAATACAATGCTCGATTTTCTTATGCAGATACTTCGGTAAAAGATATTTTTATTGAGGCACCTGATGCGTTATTACGCTTTCGCGAAAGCGTAACCTACCTCAAACAGAACACTCCCCTCACCTACACCTTTACCGGCAAACGACAGGTCGCGATAAGCCCGATCCTAAAGGAAAGAACGGTATGTGGTATTATTTTAGACCCTTCTCAAAATCCGCTAAAAGATGTTCTAATAACTTCTTCAAACAAGACCCTACGTTCTGACGAAGATGGTTTTTTCAGAATTCCCTACGCAAGTAATTCTGACGAGATACAGCTGAGCGCAAACGGTTATGAGTCAAAATCGCTAGCCATAGGAAGTCTCAAATCCTCGCCCTGTATCACTATAAGATTGGACAAAACGATTTTACCTCTAGATGAAGTTGTGATAACAAACTATATCGCCCGTGGTATAGACATAAAAAGAGACGGTGGCATAGAGATAAATTTCCCTAAAATGGAAATACTTCCTGGGGTTATCGAATCTGATGTGTTGTTAACCTCACAAGCCCTACCCGGTATTCAAAGTGTAAATGAGCGTGTGAGCGACCTCAACATACGTGGCGGGACACAGGATCAAAATCTCATCGCTTGGGATGGCATACGCCTGTATCAGAGCGGTCATTTTTTTGGCTTAATCTCTGCCGTAAATCCTAATCTTACGGATAAGGTGCGCATTTACAAGAACGGGACGCCTGCTCGATATAGCGATGGTGTTTCTGGAACAATCGAAATGCAGAGTTCAGAACAAGTAAATGACTCCTTAAGAGCGTCACTAGAAGTAAATCTTATAAACGCAGGAGGATTTGTAGATGTACCTCTAGGATCTCAGGCTTCGCTACAAATTTCGGCGAGGCAGTCACTTAGCGATGTTTTAGAGACTCCTACTTATAGACAATATTTTGACCGTGTATTTCAAGATACGGAGGTCATTCGTAGCGGTTCCAATAGTATGACCACTACAGATGATGAACTTTTTTCTTTTTACGATACGAGTTTGAGACTACTTTACAAACCTTCGGCTAGGGATATCATACAGCTCAATGGACTTGTGGTGGATAATGCTATTAGCTTTCGCGAAAGCGCACTCATAAACAACATAAATGAACGACAGCAAAATAGCGCCTCACAGAATAATTTAGCGGGAAGTATAAAATACAGCCATATCTGGAATCCAAAATGGACGTCTATGATCCAAATTTATGGGTCTAACTATACGCTGGAAGGGACAAATTTTGACCTCGTAAACAACCAGAGACTCTTACAAACCAATGATGTACTGGAGAATGGACTACGACTGGAAGCTGATTTTATCGCTACGTCCAGAAAAAGGTATAATCTCGGGTACCATTTTAATGAGACTGGAGTGACAAACATACAAGATGTAAATAATCCCGTTTTTAGATCTTCTATAAAAGAGGTTATACGTTCTCACGGTGTTTTCGGGACGCTGGATTATAGCTCTAAAAACGGTAAAACGCAATGGACGGGAGGACTGCGTGGTCAATATTATGACAAGCTGGATGTTTTACGTATCGAACCAAGGCTTTTCTTCTCACAACGCTTAGCGCGAGGATTCACACTTTCGGTCTCTGGTGAACTAAAGAGTCAAGCAACATCGCAAACTGTAAATTTTCAAAGCGACTTTCTAGGTATAGAAAGCAGACGGTGGATTCTTGCAAATGGCACTACTGCTCCCCTTTTAAAAAGCGCTCAAGGCTCAATAGGACTAGCGTATAAAAAGAACAGTTGGCTCGTAACGGCAGAGGGCTACTACAAAGAGGTCGATGGTATTACAGTGCAGGGACAGGGGTTTCAGAATCAATTGCAGTTTGTGCGTGGTGTGGGCAGTTATAAAACAAATGGTATCGAATTTCTCGTACACAAACGCTGGGAGAAACTAAGTTTTAGAACAGGATATACTCTGGCAAACAATGATTACACATTTAATAACCTTCCGAATAACATCACTTCTCATTTTCCAAACAATGTAGATGTGCAACACAGCCTGAAAACGGCATTAGCCTATACTGGTGAGAAGTTAAGGTTATCAACAGGAGTAAATTGGCACTCGGGTAAACCTATTACCACACTCGTAACAGGTAATGAAGTAGCAAACAATGGGCTCAACTTTAATAGTCCTAATAATAGCAACCTTTCTGGTTATATCCGTTTTGACGTTTCTGGAACCTATACATTTAATCTAGGTGGAAGACTAAGAGGAGAGGCTGGCGCATCTGTTTGGAACATTTTAAATAATGAAAATATTGTAAACAGCTATTTCCTTTTATCCGACGGTCAGCCCACAACCATAAGAGAACGAGCGTTAAAATTTACGCCCAATATTTCTTTAAAGATTAGATATAATTAGACCTTCAGACTTTTTGAGGCTCCTAAAACTTAACCTTTAAAATTTCAAACAAAAAAAAGCCTCCCGATCGGAAGGCTTTCTTACTATATCAAGTAACGCTAGATTACTTCTTGAACTTAGCGTATTTGTTTTTAAACTTGTCTATACGACCAGCTGTATCTACTAACTTCGCTTTACCTGTGTAGAACGGGTGTGAAGTTCTAGAAATTTCCAATTTGATTAATGGATACTCAGTCCCATCAACTTCAAGGGTTTCTTTTGTGTCTGCAGCACTCTTTGTTAAGAACACTTCGTCGTTAGACATGTCCTTAAATGCTACTACTCTATAATTTTCAGGGTGGATACCTTGTTTCATCTTAATAAGCTTTTAATGTCGCAATTTTCGAGGTGCAAATTTACATATAATTTTAGATTGTGCAACTACTCTATTGTAAAATAATTTTTAAAATTAAAGATTTTTTGCGCACACGCAAGATTTAAAGTTCTGTTTGTAACAATATGGTATCTTTGGGTACTAATTTGATGTAACAAAAAATACAGATTATGATACAAAATACAATTTCTTCCAAGGGAATCATGATTAATTATGGACTCGTCCTCGGAGTAGTCTCTGTGGTATTAGGAGTAATTCTCTTTGTCACTAATAATCACTACACACCGCATTGGTCATTAGGAGTATTAGGGTTTGCAATTAATATTGTTGTCATAACTTTAGGCATCAAGGCATTTAAAGAAGGGAATAGCAATGTACTATCACTCGGTCAAGCTTTAAAAATAGGTTTAGGAATATCACTTATCGCTGGGGTTATTTCAATTCTCTGGCAATTAATAATGACCAATGTTCTAGATCCTAATTATGCTGAGAATATGTTACAAGTTCAACGTGACGCGATGATTGAAGCCCAACCTAATATGACAGATGAACAGTTGGACTCGACAATGGAGATGATGTCTGGGTTTTCTAATCCATTTTTCACAGCAACTGTTGGGCTGCTAGCTTCATTATTTTTTGGGTTTATAATTTCACTTGTTGTGGGGCTTATAATGAAAAAAGAAGATCCTTACGCTCAAGTAAATCAGTAAATACTTTATGCAACTATCCGTTGTCATTCCACTTCTTAATGAGGAGGAATCTCTCACAGAATTACACCATTGGATTTCAGCAACCCTGGAGGCCGATGGTTTTTCGTATGAAATCCTGTTTATAGACGATGGCAGTACGGATAAATCTTGGGATGTGATACGTACGCTTTCGCGTAAGCATAATACCACAAAAGGAATACGTTTTAATCGCAACTACGGAAAGTCACAAGCGCTACACGCTGGGTTTGCGGCCGCAATGGGTGATGTTGTGATTACAATGGATGCAGACTTGCAGGATAATCCTGAGGAAATCCCTGAGCTTTATACAATGATAACTGAGGAAGGCTATGATCTTGTTTCTGGATGGAAGAAAAAGCGATATGACTCCGTCATTGCAAAGAATATCCCCAGTAAACTCTTTAACGCCGCCGCCAGAAAAACCAGTGGCTTAAAACTGCACGATTTTAATTGTGGGCTCAAAGCTTACAAAAAGGAAGTCATCAAGAATGTAGATGTGTATGGAGAAATGCACAGATACATCCCAGTGCTGGCAAAAAATGCGGGCTACTCCAATATAGGCGAGAAAGTCGTACAGCATCAAGCACGTAAATACGGAAAGACAAAATTTGGTATGGAACGTTTTATTAATGGTTTTCTAGACCTACTTACGATTTGGTTTTTATCCCGTTTTGGGAAACGACCTATGCATCTTTTTGGCGCATTTGGTGTATTGATGTTTGTCATAGGTTTTGGCCTTGCTATCTATTTAGGGATAGACAAGCTATTTCTTGACCCATCGGGTAGGCTTATTACCCAGCGTCCCCAGTTTTATATTGCGCTCGTGAGTATGATTATGGGTGTCCAATTATTTATTGCTGGATTTCTAGGCGAACTAGTATTGCGCTCTCAAAGAGATAAGGAACGCTATCGCATTGCCGAAAAAACACAATCCTAAGCTTTCTTTGCCCAGCTGTATACAGAAACGACTCCAAATCTGTATTTTTACTATACAAATACTCTAAAACTATGGTCTACCACAAACCCGAAATTCTAGACGCTGCAAACAGTTGGCTCACAGACACATTTGACGAGCAAACAACTACAGCAATTAAAGAACTAATTGCAAACAATCCAGAAGAACTTGCAGATAGTTTTTACAAAAACTTAGAATTTGGAACAGGTGGAATGCGCGGTATTATGGGCCCTGGGACAAATCGTATTAATAAATACACCCTTGGAAAGAACACACAAGGACTTTCAAATTATTTAAAAGGACAGTTCCCAGACCAGGAAGTAAAGGTAGCCATAGCTTACGATTGCAGACACAACAGTAAAGAACTGGCTAAGGTGGTTGCAGATGTATTTTCGGCAAATGGGATTCACGTATATCTCTTTTCAGACCTGCGCCCTACCCCAGAGCTTAGCTTTGCCGTGCGACACCTGAACTGCCAGTGCGGGATTGTACTCACGGCCAGCCATAACCCACCAGAATATAACGGTTACAAAGTATATTGGGAAGACGGAGGACAGCTCGTGCCACCTCAAGATGAAGCCATAGTAGCAGAAATAGAATCACTTAACTTCTCAGATATCCGCTTTCGCGAAAGCGCAGACCTCATCACCCTTATTGACAAAGATGTAGACGAAGCATTTATAAAGGCAAGTGTTGAGAATGTAGCAATGGGAGTTTCGGCAGAAGCAAAAAAGGAGTTGTCGATTGTTTTTACTTCACTTCACGGAACTTCGATTACACTTGTTCCTGATACCTTAAAAGCTGCAGGCTTCAGCAACCTGCGCATTGTCGAAGAACAAGCCGAACCTAACGGTGATTTCCCTACGGTAAAATCTCCTAATCCAGAAGAGCCGGCTGCTTTAAAAATGGCGCTCGAACTGGGCGAAAAGCACAATGCCGATATCGTCATAGGAACAGATCCAGATTGTGACAGACTTGGAGTTGCCGTGCGCGGTGATGATGGGAAACTGGCCATTCTTAATGGAAACCAGACGATGATACTAATGACGGATTACTTGCTGGCACATTTTCGCGAAAGCGAAAACCAACACGCTTCCCCATTTGTAGGTTCGACCATTGTTTCTACACCTATGATGGACGAACTTGCCGCGTCTTATGATGTTGAATGTAAGACCGCACTCACAGGTTTTAAGTGGATTGCAAAAATGATTAAAGATCACCCGCAACAACATTTTATAGGTGGTGGTGAGGAAAGTTTTGGGTATATGGTGGGCGATTTTGTGCGGGATAAAGATGCGGTCACCGCTACCCTACTCGCCTGCACACTCGCGGCAGATGTAAAATCAAAAGGACAGACGTTATTTGAAAAACTTAAAGAACTCTATGTTAAACACGGTTTTTATAAAGAGTCTCTTATTTCGCTTGTGAAAAAAGGACAATCCGGTGCCGAAGAAATCAAACAAATGCTTGCCGATTTGAGAAAGGACCCGATGAAGGAAATCAATGGAAGTGACGTGACTTTTATGGAAGATTATCAAAGCTCAAAGGGTCGCGTCCTTGTAGATGGCAGTACGTATGACATCCATATTCCTAAATCTAATGTGCTTATTTTCTATACGGCAGACGGCAGTAAAATTGCTGCAAGACCTAGCGGTACGGAACCTAAGGTAAAATTCTACATCAGTGTTCACGCGCATCTGGATGCCATTGAGGACTATGACACAATTTCCGAAAGGCTGGATGAACGCATTGCTGGCATTAAAACTGCGCTAGGGGTTTAAGGAGGTTTTCGCTTTCGCGAAAGCTATCATTGCTGTCAAAACAGTCATAAAAATTCTTTATGAATTACTTTAAAAAAATTATGCGCTTTGCGCTCCCATATCAGCGTTTTGGGGTGCTAAGTATTATTTGTAACATCTTCTATGCGCTTTTTAGCACGTTGTCTTTTCTTGCACTTATTCCGGTTATAGAAATTTTATTTGATAAAACTAAACGTGTTTCAGAAGTACCAGTTTGGGAAGGATGGAGCAACGTAAAGGACTATGCCGTAAACACATTTTACTATAATGTGAGTGAGCGTGTAGCTTCAGATGAGATCGGCGCGCTTATATATATCTGTATCATTGTTGTTATTTTATTTTTTCTTAAAAACCTTTTCGGTTACCTCGCAAATTTCTTTTTGACATTTTTACGCAATGGTGTTATGAAAGATGTACGTGACAATATTTACAACAAACTCCTAGAATTGCCTATTTCCTATTTTTCTGAAAAGAAGAAGGGAGACACCATATCCAGAATTACCGCAGATGTTAATGAAGTTCAAAACTCATTTCTATCGGTTTTAGAACTTATCATTAGAGAACCGCTTACCATCATTTTTACTATCATTGCGATGATACTGCTCAGTCCTAAGCTGACTATATTTGTTTTTGTGTTCTTACCTATTTCTGGATTTGTAATCTCTCGTATAGGTAAATCACTAAAGCGCCGCTCTACAGCTGCACAGGAAGAAAATGGAAACTTCCTTTCTATCGTAGAAGAAACACTATCTAATCTTAAAATCATTAAAGGATTCAATGCAGAGAAGCGCATGAAAACCAAGTTCGAAGATTCTACTGGACGTTTGCGCAGTATTTTAAACAATCTGGTAAACAGACAAAATCTGGCTTCACCTACGAGTGAGTTTTTGGGAATTTTTGTAATAGTAGTCATACTGTGGTTTGGAGGTCAGATGGTACTTGTAGAAGAATCTATGGGAGCTGCTACGTTTATTGCCTTTTTAGGTCTTTCCTATCAAATTCTAACACCTGCAAAACAAATAAGTAAAGCTTCTTACAGCTTAAAAAAAGGAGATGCCGCCGCTGCTAGAATTCTGGAGATTATGGAAATGGAGTCTACAATTAAAGATGCCCCAGATGCTATAGACGTTGGAGCGTTTACAAATGGTGTCGTTGTAAAAAATGTATCTTTTAAATATGAGCAAGACACGGTTCTCAAAAATTTCTCCATACAAGTACCTAAAGGAAAAACAATTGCACTTGTAGGGCAATCTGGCTCGGGAAAAAGTACTATTGCAAATCTTGTTACCCGCTTTTACGATGTAAACGAAGGAAGCATAAGCGTAGACGGCGTAGACATTAAGAAGATTACTAAAAGTTCCTTGCGCAATCTGATGGGTCTAGTCACACAAGATGCCATTCTTTTTAATGATAGCATTCGAGAAAACATCATTGTAGGCAAAGAAGATGCCACAGAAACAGAAATAATTGAAGCCTTAAAAGTGGCAAATGCTTGGGAGTTTGTAAAAGACCTACCCCAAGGATTAGACACAAATATAGGAGATAGCGGCAACAAGTTAAGCGGCGGTCAAAAACAACGCCTCTCTATTGCCAGAGCGGTACTCAAAAATCCACCCATTATGATTCTGGATGAAGCAACCTCTGCGCTCGATACAGAAAGTGAGCGTTTAGTACAGCAAGCCCTAGAGAATATGATGAAGAATAGAACCTCTATCGTAATTGCTCACAGACTGTCTACTATTCAGAATGCAGATAACATTATCGTAATGCAGAAGGGTGAAATCGTAGAACAAGGCAAACATCAAGAATTACTTGAGATAAAAGGAGCTTACCACAAACTTGTGGCGATGCAATCTTTTGAATAACTATCGTAGATAATTAACAAATAAAGAAACCCTAATTCAAAAGCATTAATCATTAATATCTTTAAACCCCTTAAGACTGAAAAAACCGCTATGAAGAAAATTCTTTTTCTGCTTACAATTCTTATTTCTGGGACACTTTTCTGTCAAATAAAACTATCTGAAGATGCTAGCGTAAGCTTGCTTACAATGGGTCCGGGTGCGCAGCTTAATGACTCTTTTGGCCATACCGCATTCCGTATAAAAGACAGAGCCCGTGGTATTGATGTGGTATACAACTATGGAGTCTATGATTTTGACACCCCAAATTTTTACACAAAATTTGCGCAAGGAAAACTCCGTTATAAAATAGGACGTAATGCTTTTCAAGATTTTTTTGAAAATTATAAATATCAAAATAGACAGATTACAGAGCAAGTATTTGATTTTTATCCAGAGCAAGTGCAACGCACATTTGATTTCTTAGAAAACAATTACAAGCCAGAAAATAGATATTACCTCTACGATTTCTTTTATGACAACTGCGCTACACGTCCTGTAGATGCGGTTTATAAAATCACCGAAAATGATTTAGCGCTCACCTATGACCATCAATCCGAAGGACTCACACATCGGGATTTAATTCATCAGTTTGTACATTGGAACTCCTGGGGAAGCCTAGGAATAGATATTGCTTTAGGCTCTGTAATCGACAGAAAGGCAGCGCCTCCAGAATATCTATTTTTGCCAGAATATGTTAAGAACGCTTTTGCCAAAGCAAAATTAGAAAACTCCACAACCACAAAACCTCTTGTTGCAGAAACAAACGATTTGTTTACACCAACAGAACCGATAGACAGAAGCCCCAATTTCTTTTTGAGTCCACTAATGATTCTAGGGCTGCTGGCTATTCTCCTTTTTTACAAAACGACTCAGGATTACAAACGTAAAGAGGTCATTTCATATCTGGACAGCATCGTACTATTCACAACAGGAATTATAGGGATTTTTGTGCTTCTACTGTGGTTTGCCACAGACCACACGGCCACTAAGTGGAATTATAACTTATTGTGGGCCTTTCCTTTTCATATTTTGGCAGCCTTTGTCGTTGCAAAAAAAGATCCTCCCAGATGGATATACCCTTATATGAAGCTCGCTTTAATCATGATTGTGCTCCTAGGTTTTCATTGGATAGTGGGTGTACAGCAATATGCTTATGCGCTTTTACCTCTACTGGTTGCGATAGGCATACGATATGTCTTTATTTTGCATAGATTAAAAATAATAAGAGATTCTGTAACCGATCAAGATTAAAAATAGCCTCAATAAATTCGTATCTTTGCAAGCCTTAAAATAGCTTGCGACTAAGATATTTTAAAGAACAGTTAGCCATATTTATAAAGGCTTGTATAGATGAAAACAGACTTAGAGAGACAAATAGAAGAAATAGAAATGATGGGCGATGACCACATAGGCTCTAGTGCAACGACGCCTTTGCGTGACGATGCCTTTAAACTGAGTGATAGTGAGAAAATAGCCAGCATTAAGAAGGACGTTGCCAGTATTCTCGAGACTTTAGGAATGGACCTTACTGACGACAGTCTTAAAGGAACTCCTAATCGTGTTGCAAAAATGTTTGTAAATGAAATATTTGGAGGTTTAAACCCTGCCAAAAAACCGAGCGCCTCCACTTTTGAGAATAACTATAAGTATGGAGAAATGCTTGTAGAGAAGAACATTACAGTATACTCTACTTGTGAGCATCACTTACTACCCATCGTAGGCCGCGCGCACGTCGCATATATCTCTAACGGCACCGTTGTGGGCTTAAGTAAGATGAACCGCATTGTAGATTACTATGCAAAACGCCCGCAAGTACAAGAACGTCTGACGATGCAAGTCGTGCAAGAACTTCAAAAAGTATTAGGGACAGATGATGTCGCCTGCGTAATAGATGCAAAACACCTCTGTGTAAATAGTCGTGGTATACGCGATATCGAGAGCAGTACGGTAACAAGCGAGTTTGGCGGGAAATTTAAAAATACCGAAACCCGTCGCGAGTTCCTAGACTACATAAAACTAGACACCGAGTTTTAGTACGCTTTCGCGAAAGCGTAACACAATTAATACAGCGGTGACCAAAGTGTCGCCGTTTTTGAGTTTTACGGAGGTTATGAATATCTTCGTTTAAGAAATACATTATCTGATGGCTTTATACCAAAATCAAGAACTAAAAATTTATAATTCCCTAACTGGAAAAAAGGAAAAATTTATTCCTATTCTCGAAGGACATATTGGGATGTATGTTTGTGGACCTACGGTATACAGTAATGTGCATTTAGGAAATGTTCGTACGTTTATGAGCTTTGATATGATTTTCAGATATCTCAAGCATCTAGGCTACAAAGTGCGCTACGTACGTAATATTACAGATGCTGGACACCTCACAGATGATGGAGATCAAGGGGAAGACAAGATTGCTAAGAAAGCACGACTAGAAAAAATTGAACCTATGGAGGTGGTTCAAGAATACACGGTAGACTTTCATAATATTTTGAACAAGTTTAACTTCCTACCGCCTAGCATAGAGCCTACTGCCACGGGGCACATCATCGAGCAAATAGAAATTATCAAGCAAATTATAGATAAGGGATATGCTTACGAAAAAAATGGCTCTGTCTATTTTGACGTTGTAAAATTTAATAAAGATCACGAGTACGGAAAACTCTCTGGCCGAAAGCTAGAAGATATGATTGCAAACACTAGAGCTCTTAATGCTCAGGACGAAAAAGAAAATCCTCAAGACTTTGCACTCTGGAAAAAAGCCGAACCTCAGCATATTATGCGCTGGCCCAGCCCTTGGGGAGATGGTTTTCCGGGATGGCATTTAGAATGTACTGCAATGAGCACAAAATATCTGGGAGAACAGTTTGATATACACGGCGGCGGTATGGACTTAAAGTTTCCCCATCACGAGTGTGAAATCGCCCAGAATGAAGCTGCTCTAGGCAAAAGCCCAGTAAATTACTGGATGCACACTAATATGCTTACCCTTAATGGACAGAAAATGTCTAAGAGTACTGGAAACTCCATTAATCCTAGCGAGATTTTCTCTGGAGATAGCAAGCACCTGAGCAAAGGATTTGCAGCGAGTGCCGCTCGATTTTTTATCCTCCAGGCAAACTATCGCAGCATTCTGGATTTTAGCGATGCAGCTTTAGTTGCGAGCGAGAAAGGCTTTTATAGACTTATGGAAGCTCTAAAAGTTGCAAAAGGTTTACCTACAGGAACCACCTCTAGTTTTGATGTGGCTGCGTGGAAAGCTTCTTGCTACGAAACTATGAATGATGACTTTAATAGCCCAATGCTCATTGCGCAACTTTTTGAAGCTGTAAAGTATATTCACCTGATTAAGGACGGAAAAGAAAACATTTCGGCAGCAGACTTAAAGACACTGCAAGAGACCTTAAATATTTTTGTATTTGATGTACTGGGTCTTGAGGATGGCGACGCTTTCGCGAAAGCGGACAACTCAAAACTTTCTGGCACCGTAGAGTTGCTTATTAAATTACGCAAAGAAGCCCGTGAAAACAAAGACTTTGCTACAAGTGACAAAATACGTGATGAACTTCTAGAATTGGGCATACAACTGAAAGATGGGCGTGAGGGAACGACATTTACGGTAATCTAAAATGTCTAAGGTAAAAAATATAGCTATTGCACCTTTTATAGGATTGATTTGGTTCTACCAGAAGTTTATTTCCTCGTGGACGCCATCCAGCTGCCGCTTTACTCCCACCTGTTCCCACTACACTAAAGAAGCACTAGAAACACACGGATTATTAAAAGGTGGCAAACTTGCCATAAAAAGAATATTCTCCTGTCATCCTTGGGGTAGACAAGGTTATGATCCTGTGCCTCCCAAAAGTGAAAACTTTTAAAAATAGCATTCCTTTTGTAGGCAATGTGACTTTGCTATCTTTATCCAGAATATTAAAAAGGACTTATGCATTCAGTACTTCTGCCCTTAAAATTTACTTGGAATCCTGTTTCTGGAATTGACCTAGGGTTTCTTACAATCCACTTTTACAGCTTGATGTTTGTGGTTGCTTTTTCTATAGGCTTCCTAATTATGAAACATATTTTTAAACGTGAAGGAGTTGCTCCAGAGAAGCTGGATAGCCTCTTTATATATGCCGTGGTTTCTATTTTGTTAGGAGCGAGGCTTGGTCACGTTTTATTTTATCAAATTGATTTATTATGGCAAGATCCCCTAGCGGTTTTTCTTCCCATACGAACAGTTCCAGAATTTGAATTTACTGGTTTCAGAGGGCTAGCAAGCCACGGAGCGGCAATAGCCGTTCCTATCGCATTGTATTTATACAATAAGAAAATACTTAAAAAAACGTGGCTATGGATTCTTGATCGCGTAGTAATTACCTGCGCTTCTGGTGCTGTATTTGTACGTATTGGGAATTTTCTGAATTCTGAAATGGTAGGACATAAAACTGACAATCCAATAGGGATAAAGTTTGTGCAAGATGAAATTTCCGAAAGACAAGCTGTAAATCTTACTGGTATCAAAGATCCTGGGAAAGCTTATCAAGCTCTAACGGACGATCCTCAATTTGCAGAAGTTATAAGTGCTATTCCTTATCGTTATCCGGGACAATTAATGGAATCCTTCGGTTATATCTTTGTCTTTCTTATACTCTTTACTCTATACTGGAAAACAGACGCTCGTAAGAAGCCTGGGTTCCTGTTTGGGCTTTTCTTATTATTACTTATGACCGTAAGGTTTATTGTAGAAAATTTCAAAGTACCGCAGGTTATGGAACGTGGAGATTGGGGATTGAATACTGGTCAACTATTAAGTATTCCTTTTATTCTAATTGGGCTTTACTTTGTATTTACAGCAAAAAAGAAAGAAGATGCTATTTAAATTCAGAAATTTTATTGTCGCCACGTCGCTTCTGTTGACCTTTGGCTCTTGTAAGTCAGAGCAAAAGGAAAGGAAAATTATTCCTACTGCTATTAAATTTAAAAAAGAAGGAGAGTTATCTCTTTATAAATCTGATAGCACCAAAATAAGAACAATAGATATCGAAATTGCCGATAATGACTACGAGCGTGAGACGGGGCTTATGCATCGCGCCTCAATGGAAACACATCAGGGGATGCTTTTTATATTTCCCGATATGGCACAGCGTGGCTTTTATATGAAAAATACGTTGATATCGCTAGATATCATTTACATAGATGATAAGGGTAGAATTGTCAGTTTTGTAGAACAGGCAAAGCCTCTTAAAGAAACGACTTTACCATCACAGGTTCCTGCTCAGTACGTATTAGAACTCAATGGAGGACTTGCTGAGGAATGGGTACTTGAAGTGGGAGATTACGTGGTTTGGGATAGAGATTGATTTTTTTTATCCGAATACTTTAAAAGCTATTGCTCCACGTCATAATCTAGTTGATGAAACACTAATAAAAAACCCGCTTCCTAAAAAGGAGCGGGTTTTATAAATTTTATAAGCGTAAATTATTTCTTAGCTAAGAAGTCGTTTACTTGTTCTGGAGACATTACTGACTCCACAAAAGTATAAGCTCCACTCTTAGGAGACTTTACCATTTTAATCGCCTTTGTAAGACGCTTAGATCCTGTCTGTAACGATGCTACTGATTTCTTTGCCATAACTTACTTAATTTCTTTATGAACCGTCATTTTCTTAAGCACAGAATTAAATTTCTTTAATTCCATACGGTCCGGTGTGTTCTTCTTATTCTTTGTAGTAATGTATCTTGAAGTTCCTGGTAAACCAGTTGCTTTGTGCTCTGTGCACTCTAAGATTACTTGTACTCTGTTCCCTTTCTTTGCCATCTCGGTGTATCTTTTTGGGATTATTTAGTTAAGAAACCCTTAGCGCGCGCTTCTTTAATCACCGCTTCGATTCCTTTCTTGTTGATATTCTTTAATGCAGATGTAGATACTTTCAAAGTAATCCACTTATCCTCTTCTGGAAGATAGAAACGTTTTTTAACGAGATTCACGTTAAATTTACGCTTCGTCTTATTCATAGCATGGGAAACATTGTTTCCAACCATCGCTCTCTTACCAGTAAGCTCACAAACTCTAGACATTTCTATAAACTTTAAATAGTTATTTCAAACAGGCTGCAAATTTACGCAATTTTAAAGGTCACAACAAAACTTATTTAGAGTTTTTTACACTGTTTTTTTTTGCTTTTGGAAATTTTTCAAAAAACTCACTGAAAACAACCTATGACAGCAACATTTGCCAAAGCCCAAACGTTTATTTTTTTAATTGATGATCTTCTAAAGTACCCTTGAGCAACTCCATCGCCTTATTTACAGTTTTGCCCATGACCCGTTCCCGATGATTACCCATCATAAATTCATAAGATCTTACACCATCTTCTGTGGCAATCCCTATAAAAACTGTTCCTATAGGAACATCTGAATCTCCTTTTGTAGGACCCGCATTACCAGTAGTTGAAATCGCAATGTCAGATTGATACAGTTTACGTGCATTTGTTGCCATCTGCTCCGCTACAGCGGCACTAACTACAGAATGCTCCTCTATAACTGAGGCATCAACTTTTAAAATATCAATTTTAGATTGAGTAGCGTAGGTAACGAGACTTCCTTTAAGATATCGAGATGCTCCAGATTTCGATGTAAAACGCTCTACCATTTGTCCACCAGTACAGCTTTCAGCTATCGCGAGTGTTTTTCCTTGCGCTATAAGTAAGTTTGCAATGAGTTCTTCAAATTCTCCTTCCTCCTCATAACCTACGAATATATCTCCAATAAGAGGTAATAGCTTATCAGACTGCTCACGTATCATCTTATTTACTATTTCCTGATCATCACCATAGGTAGAGAGCCGTAGGCGCACTCTACCCAATGACGGTAGATAAGCCAACTTAATAGTTGAAGGCAACTCGTTTTCAAAATCTTCTATGATTTCGGCTATAGCACTTTCTCCCATTCCGTAAGTAAGGAATGTTTTGTGTAAAATAAAAGGTAATTTAAAACGATCTCTCAGTCTAGGAATAACTTCATTTTCCATTAACCCTCTCATTTCATAAGGAACGCCAGGCATCGAGATAAAAATAGTTCCGTCACTTTCCATCCACATTCCTGGTGCGGTTCCATATTGATTTAATAAGACTTCAGCAGTAGATGGCACATAGGCTTGTGTTTTATTTGCTGCAAGCATTGGTTTCTTAATATATGTTTTAAAGAGATGTGTAACGTGGTCTAAAACATTTTGGTCGAGAACCAGCTCGTCGTTTAAAAATTCACAGAAAGTATGTTTAGTAATATCGTCTTTAGTAGGCCCTAATCCGCCAGTTACGATTACTAGTTCTGCATGAGCTTTTGCAAAGGCAAATGCTTCAAGAATATGCTCCCTATCATCTTGTATCGAAGTAATTTGATATACAGAAATTCCTATTTTATTAAGCTCCTTAGAGATATAAGCCGAATTTGTATCTACAATCTGCCCAATGAGAATTTCATCACCTATGGTAATAATTTCCGCTTTCATTTATTGAGGAAAATCCTGCTTAAGCTCGGCTATTACGAGAGTAAGCGTACTAACGATATCGTCCAGTTGCGGTTGGATAAAATCCTTGGTCTTATTAGAATCCGACCATTTTTCCATAGCGGCAATTTGCTTTAAGAGGTCTATACCGAACATATCGAGATTAGGCTTCATTTTATGTGCAAACTGATAGGCCATCTTGTGATTGTCATTCTCAATGGCTTCCTGCATAGAAGCCATATCTGGTGGTATTTCCTCAAGAAAAGTCGTCACAATAACTTCAACAAAACTATCATCTCCACCGGCAATTTCTCTTACCTTTACGAGGTCATAATGTCTTTCTTCCATATTACTTCACATTAATAGAAAATAGTTGCTTATCTCCTATTTTCCCTACTAATTTGTCGTTTATCGCCACAGGGCCTACTCCAGCCGGTGTACCTGTAAATATAATATCTCCTATTTTAAGGGTAAAAAACTGGGATACATAACTTATCAATTCATCTATTTTCCATAACATCTCACGAGTATTTCCGCGTTGTGCTATCTCTCCATTTTTCTCTAGTTTAAAAGAAATGTCGTCCACACTATCAAAATCTGCCTTGGGTAACCAGTCACCTATTACTGCCGCACCATCAAACCCCTTTGCCTTTTCCCAAGGTAGTCCTTTTTCTTTTAGTTTGCTCTGTAAATCCCTCGCTGTAAAATCTATCCCCAGTCCTATTTCGTCATAGTATGTGGGCGCAAATTTCTTATCAATATACTTACCCAACTTTTTAATTTTTACCAAAATCTCAACCTCATAATGGACATCGTTTGAAAATGGCGGTATTACGAATGGGTGCTGTTTTAAAAGGATAGAAGAGTCAGGTTTTAAGAAAACGACAGGATCTGTAGGGCGTTCGTTCTCTAGTTCTTCTATATGCTTTGCATAATTGCGACCTATACAAATGAGTTTCATTGCTTATAGTTTTGTATTCAACTTACGCAATTTAATTGCAGTGAGCACTTTCTTTGTGTACAGTGGGAAATCTGCATTTTGAATCCAGCCAAAATATCCAGGCTCATTATCCAGCACCTCCTCAACCTTTTTTCCTTTATGTTTACCAAAGGTAAAAATCTCTTCTCCTTCCTTATTATAACCTATAAATCCGGCAAAATCTGCTTTTTTCTTATGAGAGCTAAACTCAGCCAGGGATTTCATGTCCTGAGGTAAATCTTCATACCGATCGAGTTGCGATTTCAATACTTCGTAGGTCGCTTTAGTGTCTGCCGCAGCGCTGTGCGCATTTGTAAGATCCTTATCACAGTAAAATTTATAGGCAGCGACCAGCGTGCGCTGTTCCATCTTGTGAAAGATATTCTGCACATCGATAGCGTTGCGGTTTTTCATTTCAAAATCAATATCTGCCCGCAACAATTCTTCGACGAGTAAGGGAATGTCAAAACGATTTGAATTAAATCCCGCAAGGTCAGAATCCTTAATGATATCGTGTATATCCTTTGCACGTTCTGCAAAGGTAGGCTTGTCTGCCACATCTGCATCACTTATCCCGTGTACTGCGGTAGTTTCGGCGGGAATGGGGACGGTGGGGTTGATACGTTCTGTAAACTCCTCTTCGCGACCATCGGGAAAAACTTTAAGTATTGATATTTCGACAATACGGTCCTTGGCAACATTTATCCCCGTGGTTTCCAGGTCAAAAAAGCAAATAGGCCGTGTGATATTGAGTTGCATATGATATTGTTAGAGCTACAAAAATAGCGTTAACACTCACAATGCACAAACTCAGAGCGATCAAATAAAATTTTTAGATTCCTTATCTTGGTACACGCTTTGATTGCTATTGTGATATGAAAAAACAACTACTCCTTTTTATCGTTTTTGGGTTCGCTTTCGCGAAAGCGGTTACCGCACAAACCAATGCCACAATAGAAGATGTCGCAGGCATCTACGTGGATAAATATTCGCTTGAAGAAGCCAAATTTAAAGATGGGTCAGAGCATTGGTGGAAACTGACCCTGCAATTAGACGGGACTTTTGAATATCATAATTTTAGGAAACTACCCCATCAGGACGAAGAGAACTTTTACGGAGGTGGGACTTGGAAGGTTTCCGGGAGAACAGTTACTTTTTTAGACGTGGATAATGATATAAACGAAAAATATCAGATAAACTTTGACGGCGCAAAAGCCCGCCTTTTTATGCCCTCGCCACGCAGTAAACGCAAAGTGAAACAGAAACGCTACATTCACTTTTTTGAATCAGAAAATTCGGTGGTAGAAAGTTTAAAACTATTTAGAGCAGATGATTAAAAGATTACCCATCATAATAACGATATTATTGCTGTTTGTATCCGCTTTCGCGAAAGCGCAAACCCCACCAGCCGTAGAACTCATAGAAGAAAAACAGCCCAAACGCTGGAATCTCTATGCTCAAAACAATACAGACGAGATGCAAGAAGCTTTCCTACTTGTACAAGGCGAAGGGTTCCGTCGTAGTGCAGATAGACCAACTATAAAGAAGGTGCCACCACGCAGTAAAGTGCTTATGATAACGCTTATTCCAATAAAAGGAGTCGAACCTACCTACACCAAGATTTTTACCTTTCAAGAAGAAGCACTACAAACCGTAAGCCGTCGCAAAGGTGAGGGTGAAGAGGAGTATGTTAACATAAGACCCCTCGATTCAAAAGAACTTACCATTTTTGTAGAAGAAGATTGTCCTCTGTGCGAATTGCTGGTGAACTTCCTTAATGAAAATCATTATAAGTACCGCAAGTTGGACATTCACACGCATTACAAGGTACGTGAATTTATGTTTGACCATCTTAAAAAAGGAGGTTACAAAAGCGGCATGGTTGGAATGCCCGTAATTATGTATCAAAATCGAAAACACTGGAGTATAAACGATATGCCGGATTTCATAAAAAAATATGACTGGTCTGGTCTCAAGTAACTGATTTGGTTTTTTATTTTTTAAAATTGTTAATTTTTAATATTTTTATAAAAAAAGTTTCTTGTACAAGTACGTATCATATGTAAGTCATCAGGCTCATAATCTTAGTGATGATGGCATCAAACGATTATTAAAGCATAGTCGTAAAAATAACGAGGCTGTTGGTATCACCGGACTTCTCATATTTTTTGAAGGAGTATTTACGCAGTATGTAGAGGGACCCGCAGATGCAGTTGATACACTTTATAAAAAAATAGAAAAGGACAGCAGACACAATCAAGTGGTTAAGCTGGCTTCTGGAAAAATAGATAATAGGTATTACGGGGACTGGAGTATGGCCTATGAAGAGCTAACGACTAATCAATATACTGATATTACTGGGTACAAAACCTTAGACAAACAGCACTATTTTAAATCTCCTCTATCAAATTTTGAGCATCCTGGAATAGATTTACTAGAATCTTTTCTGGGCAGTCTTAGAAATTACGATATTTAATTATAATAAAAACCCGTAACAATTGATGATACGGGTTTCTTCTTTAAATCAAAAAAATCTAAATCTCTCGGTTAGTATCCCAAGCCTCAAGATAATCTGCAACAGCTTTTACAAACTGTCCTCCTAGTGCTCCGTTTACAACCCTATGATCATAAGAGTGTGATAAGAACATTTTCATTCTTATACCAATAAAGTCACCATCTGGAGTTTCAATTACTGCTGGTACTTTACGTATAGCTCCCAGCGCGAGAATCCCCACTTGTGGTTGGTTAATAATAGGCGTTCCCATTATTGAACCAAAAGTCCCCACATTTGTTACCGTGTACGTTCCACCTTGTGTGTCGTCGGGTTTTAACTTTCCGTTGCGAGCACGGTTTGCAAGATCATTTACGGCCTTAGTCATCCCAACAAGGTTGAGCTGGTCTGCATTTTTAATAACTGGAACGATTAAGTTTCCATCAGGCAGGGCAGCTGCCATTCCTAGATTTACGTTTTTACGTTTTATGATACGGTCTCCATCTAATGAGATATTCATCATCGGGAAGTCGCGTAGCGCTTTTGCAACAGCCTCCATAAATATGGGAGTAAAGGTTAAGTTCTCTCCTTCACGCTTTGCAAAACTATCTTTTACTTTTTTACGCCAATTCCAAATCTTCGTAACATCTGCCTCGATAAACGATTGTACGTGTGCACTCGTTTGCACAGAGGCTACCATATGATGAGAGATTAATTTCCCCATACGGGTCATCTCTATAATTTCATCTTCACCGTTTACACTTACTGGGGTCGCAGGTTTTGAGACTGCCGTCTGTGATTGTGGTTGTGGCGTTGTTTTCGTTTCGGCTGGAGCTGCTTTTGCGTTTCCTCTATTTTCAAGATACGCGAGCATATCATTTTTAGTAACTCTGCCGTCTTTACCAGTTCCAGCGATGCTGTCTAGTTCGCTTTGAGAAATACCTTCGGCGCGAGCCATGTTCTTAACCAGTGGAGAATAAAAACGGTCTTCGCTACTCACTACTGGAGTACTCACAGCATCTTTTGCTGCGGTTACCGTTTGAGCAACTGCGGCAGCTTGAGCCGGAGCTTCTTCTTTTACTTCTACTTCTGGAGCAGCTACATCCCCAGTATCTTCACCTTCTATTTCTATTATAGCAATCGTTTGTCCTACTTGAACAACATCGTCTACTTCAAATAATTTCTCTACAAGAACGCCATCTACTTCGCTAGGCACTTCACTATCTACCTTATCTGTAGCAATCTCAAGTACTGCTTCATCTGCCTCAATGGTGTCACCCACTTCTTTGAGCCAAGAGGTTAATGTTGCCTCTGCAACACTTTCACCCATTTTAGGTAGCTTAAGTTCAAACTTTGCCATATTCGTAATTTAAGAGTGTGTTTTTTAATTTGGATTGCAAAAATAACAATAAAAACAATCCATAAGCGACAATAACTTATTTAAAGAGCCATAAATTGAATCATAGACCCACGTCCGTCACTGCTATTACTGCCTAGAGCAAAAGTACTATTTTTTGGAATGATTTTAAATGTAAGTGATCTGTCTTGATACTCCATAAGCCTTTCAATGACCGCCTTGTAAGACATTGTATTGGCATCAAAAATTACTTCGGCTCCCGCGGGCACACTATCTAAATCCTCGACTATGACAACGCTCGTGCTTAGGGTTTCAGAAAGCGCTTTTTGCAAATTTTTATTCTGAGTCACTATAAAATATGCTGAGGGTGCGATTTGGGGAGGTTGCTCAGTCCGCTTTCGCGAAAGCGTAGCCACAAACAATCCCATACTCACGACAAGGTCTTGGAACATATTCGTGCGCAAATGCTTCTTAAAAAAAATACGCATTGCGCCATAAAAGCGTTTCCTGTATTTACTGTCCTTTGCCGTGCTTTCTCCCTTAAAATGAATGACAGGAAGTTCACCAAGGTAATAGTTCTTATATCCAGCGAGCTCAATCGTATGCGACAGATCAATATCTTCTCCGTACATAAAATATTGCTCGTCAAAGCCACCGACTTCTCTATAAATTTCAGTTTTCAAAAACATAAAAGCACCCACGAGAATTGGGACCGCGCCGTTTTCCGTATACTTTACGTGGCGGGCATAGTAATCATTTCCGTTACCAAAAATCTTGTTGAACGCCACACGTGGCGTAGGTAAGTTGCGCTTGCACTCGGGCAGAAACTTCCCGGTACCATCCACAAGCCTCGTGCCGATAGCACCTATTTCTTTTTTTGATTTTCTCGAACTGCCATCAGTATTTGTGACAAATGCATATAATCTATCAAAAGTATCTTCTGCAACTATGGTATCTGGATTGAGAATGCAAAGGTATTCCCCCTTTGCAATGGCCACGCCCTGATTGTTTGCCGTGGCAAAACCTGTATTGTCTTTGTTTTCAATGAGAATTACTTCTGGAAAACGCTCTTTCACCATCGCACAACTATCATCTGGCGAATTATTATCCACCACAATCACCTCGGCATCCAGATTGTGCAAAGCCTCGTAAACACTACTCAGGCAAAGCTCAAGAAAGTGCCTTACATTATAGTTTACGATGATGATGGAGAGTTGTTTCAAGTGAAAATTTTGAAGTGTGTATTCTAATTCTTTAGCGAATTCTCAAAGGGAATCCTGTGCAAAATACTTCTTCCCAGCGTGACCTCATCTGCATATTCCAGTTCGTCCCCCACGGCGATACCGCGGGCGATTGTTGACGTGACAACTTCCGTTTCTTCAAGCTGTCTATAGATATAGAAGTTTGTAGTATCACCTTCCATCGTAGAGCTAAGGGCAAAAATCACTTCCTTAACAACGCCTTGCTTAACCTTTTCTATTAAGCTGTAAATATTTAGATCCTGAGGTCCAATACCATCCAGCGGACTTATTTTTCCTCCCAGTACGTGGTACAATCCTCTAAACTGGCTCGTATTTTCAATTGCCATTACATCCCGTACATCCTCCACCACACAGACGATACTTTCATCACGGTTAGGGTTTGCACAAATCTCACATAAATCTACATCTGAAATATTATGACATTTCTTGCAAAATTTTATAGTGTCGCGCATCGTGTTGAGCGCCTCTGTAAGATGGTGTGTTTGTGATTCTGGCTGTCTTAGTAAATGTAATACAAGTCGCAATGCCGTGCGCTTTCCTACTCCAGGGAGCTGGGACATTTCATAGACGGCATTTTCAAGTAGTTTTGAGGAGAATTCCATTGCACAAAGATAGGGATTGGTATACTAGTTTTTATCCTCCAGCAACGGTACAAACCGAAACTCTCCAAACTCTTTTTTCTCAAACTGGAGCTCTGTAGTGCGTATAAAGAGGGTCATAATCTGCGGATCATCGCCCACTGGGATTACGAGCCTCCCTCCTATTTTAAGTTGTGACAGCAATGGTTTAGGCACATACGGTGCTCCTGCGGTTACCACAATACTATCAAAAGGTGCATATTCTGGCAGTCCTTTATATCCATCGCCAAAACTGAGGTACTTAGGTCGATATCCGATTTTATTTAAGAACAGTTTCGTTTTTTTATACAGTTTTTGCTGGCGCTCGATGGAATAGACTTTTGCACCTAGTTCACACAAAACGGCCGTTTGATATCCACTTCCAGTTCCTATTTCCAGAACAGAATCCCCAGGTTTAACTTGCAACAACTCACTCTGAAACCCTACTGTGTAAGGTTGTGAGATGGTTTGGTCTGCAGCAATGGGGAATGCTTTGTCTTGGTATGCGTGATCCTCAAAGCTACTATCCATAAAAAAGTGCCTTGGTATTTTTGCAATCGCAGCGAGTACTTTGGTATCTGTTACACCTTTTTCTTCGACGATTTTGGCGAGTTGTCTTCGTTTTCCTTGATGGCGGGTAGTATCTTTCATTGGGTCTAAAATACTAGAAAAGTGATAAGAAATTAATAATAATCATCAAGATTATATTCATCATTAAAATTAGAGCTTAAAGAATAAATAATAAAAAGAGGCTGTCTTAAAAGGCAGTCTCTTTTTTTTGAATACTTTTCAGTATTTCGTATCTTCATGGTATGAAAGTCAGTCCTGTCTGGAAGACCAACAACCAGTCCCAGTTGAGTCTTCTCCCACCAAGTTATGATGATTTTGTTCCGGAGAACCATCCGGTACGTATAGTGAACATTATTATTGATCAAATCGATATCAGCTCCATCGAGAGAACCTACAAAGGTGGCGGTACTTCCAGCTACCATCCACGTGACCTTTTGAAGATTTTGGTCTATGCCTATCTGCGTAATCTCTACTCTTCCCGTAAGA
>NZ_REFV01000012.1 GCF_003688895.1 Dokdonia sinensis | reverse complement strand
ACGGGAAACTGCTAAAGCAGCTAAGCCCGACAAGCCCGGGATGGAACGGTACCTTTAACGGACAGCCAATGCCATCTAACGATTACTGGTTCAGAGTGGAATACAATGAAGCAGATGAGAACGGAGAGCTTGTCAAAAAAGAATTTTCTGGACATTTTGCACTAAAACGTTAACCCAATGAGCTTAAAACAATATTTATCAATCCTACTTATAGCTTGCGTGTCTCCATTTATGCAGGCACAAGAGGGAATACCTACATACTCAGATTATTTATCTGATAATTTATATTTATTGCATCCATCTATGGCTGGCGCTTCGACTGTAAGTAAATTGAGATTGACAGCACGCCAGCAATGGTTTGATGTGGATGATGCACCCAACTTACAAACTGTTAGTTTTAATGGTCGTGCTGGTGAAAAAGTAGGAATAGGAGGGATTTTCTTTAATGATAGTAATGGGTATTTTTCTCAAAGTGGAGTCTATGCAACATTTGCATACCATCTTTTAATGGGTAGGAATTATGTGGATCTTAATCAACTTTCATTTGGAATGAGTGTTGGAGTAATACAAGGTAGGTTGGATGAAACAACATTTGATTTGACAGATTTTGATCCTGTAGTTGCGGGTATTCAACAAAGTGATTCTTACCTTAATGTTGATTTTGGGATGTCCTATAATTTTATGGACTTTTCTGCACACGCAACGGTTAAAAATGCAATTCCAGTTAAAAGGGATATTTTTTCAGAGAATTTTGAGCCAAATAATCAACGTCGTTACATTGTTTCTTTAGCATATGCGATATCACCACTTTATAGCGAATGGAGTTTTGAACCATCTGCCATGTTTCAGGCAACAGATCAAACGGGAGAAGCTACAGTAGATTTAAATGCTAAAGCATACCGCAAGTTTGATTGGGGTAAGTTATGGGGAGGACTTTCTTATAGACGAAGTCTAGATGGAGCCGAGTTTACGCCAAATGGTGAAACTGTTGAGATTCAAAAATTGCAATATATCACTCCATTTCTGGGAGTGAATTATGATAAGTTCCTTTTTGGGTATACGTATTCATATCAGAACAACTCTGTCGTACTTAGTAATGGAGGTTTTCACCAACTTAGCTTAGGATATAATTTCGGAAGTGGAAGAGAACCTTATGATTGTAATTGTCCAGCGGTAAACTAACCTGAATATTAGAAACAAAAAAATCGGCATATGCCGATTTTTTTGTTTCTAATATTGGGGGTTTAATTATCCCAAGAATAATGCTTTGCTCTTGCTTGCTTTTTTATAGCATTGAGAAGAGCGTTTTGAAGTTCATTCTCTCCCTTTTTTTGCTTTTTTGCTACGTAATCACGTCGCATTTTGTTTAATAAAGCGATTTCTTCTTGAATGCGTTCTCGCTCCTGTCTTTTTGTAGCAACATATTTTACTATTTCTGATTTGTTTTTACCTTGTAATTCTTTCGGTAGGGTAGACGTGTCTAACTTATCATAACTAAAGTTTTCATTTTCCTCGGCATCTACAAGATCCCAACTTTCGTTTTTATAAAAATGCGAACTTTTACTAACGACTCTTTTTACGGCATTTGCTTCGCCATAATTGTTTGCATTACTGTCTTGCGTGCTCTGTTCTTGAAGTTTTTGAGTTCCTAAAGATCCATAAGCAACGTAGGTATTATTTAATGCTTTATTGCGCTCAAGTATACGGTCGTCATAAGGAGATGGAATGTGTACGGTTTGCTTGTCACTATTTATTGCAATATAAGATCCTTTAGTAAGATCTGCTCCATTCTTCCAGTTTGTATTTACACCTTCATTATAGTTTCCGCAGAAGATAGTATTAATGGTTACGTCTTTCTCGCAGGCATTTGCAGCAGCGTCTTGATAACGTATGGGGCCTTGCGTAAAAGGTTCGTTTCCTGCAATAAAAATAAGATTTAGGTCATTATCTCTGTTTCCCCAATTGAGTTGCTCCAAAGAAGTTTGAATTACTTGGCCACAGTACTCGTTGCCACCATTTGTTGTGAGTTCAAATAGTTGTTTGGATATTTCATCTAGATCGGAGCTTAATGGAATTACTTGTTTTATATAACCTTCTCTGGCATTTAACCTGTCATTACCATATTCATAGAGTGCAATTTGTAAGCTTGGTTTAGTATCATTTCCGCATTTGGCATAGGAGAGTTCATTTACAAGTTCCCATAGTTGCGACTTGGCCTGCTCGATGAGTCCGTCCATACTATTTGAGGTGTCTAGGAGTAAGGCGACTCGGATAGAGTAAGGAGCAGTTTTAAGGTTTGATGCTGTGATGTTTTCTTGTGTCTCCGCTTTCGCGAAAGCGTACTTATCCTCATTTACCGTATTTCCCTTACAGCTTGTAATAACAACAAGGAATAGGGCTGCTAAAAGATGTTTTCTAACGTTCATAGTTTCTATATTTTGATGAATAATGTCGAAATGTACGTCTAAGAAATATTTGAAAAAATGAACAATGAGTGGAGCGAGGGTTTTAATGAGTTAACGTACTATTTTGTTTAGGAAACGTGAATAAATACAGTTTAAATAACTAATTAATCAACTTCTCGTGGGTATGGCTATTTTTTGATGTAAAATTATTGCGGTATGTTTGGTGGTAATGAAAAAGTTGAAAGAAAATATATATCTAGTTGTAGTATTCTTTTGTGTGAGTTTTAGTCTCAACGCTCAGGGTATTCCTGATCGTTATGCTCGGAGTGAAGGTCCATTGCTCACTATTACTGGAACTGTAACCGACCTAGAGTCACAGAAACCAGTAAGTAGGGTTAATGTAGAGGTCACCGGCGGCGCTTATACAACTACCTTAAACGATGGGGAGTTCCGTATAAGAGCTCGAAGAGGAGATGAGCTGGTGATACGCCACGAGAGCTTTGAGACCATTTATTATACCATAAAAGATACGCAGCGTATCCAAGTACAGGTTAAACCAAATCCTAGCGAGGTATCTTATGACGAGGAGGAGAAAGAGTCACTCGTACAGCAGACTCCGTTGCCTAAAAAACTATCAAACAGTTTTGACGAATCTATGGTTAAGGCGCTTTTAGTCTATAAGGAAAGTGCTACAGCCGGGGTAGAAAATATTGCTACTGCCCTAGAATCAGTAAGAGATGACGCATTAGGAATTGAACAGAGGGCAAAGGCTTTTAAAGTCTTAGGAGATATTTATACTTACTGGAAACAATATGATCTCGCTGTAACAAACTATAGACTGAGTCTCAAAAATGTTCCGAGTATTGATGTCGAGATAGCTCTTGCAATTGCCTTTAATAATAGTAAGAACTATCAAGAAAGTATTGCATTGTTCCAAAAGCTTAAAGCAAAAAAAGTCACATCCCTACAAGAGCGTACGATAGCTGAAGGGATGGGTAATGCGCTCGTTGCAACTGGCGATTATATGCAGGCGATTAAGAATTATAAGATTGCCGAAAAGATCGCTTCTCAAAACACTAACATTGAGGCTGCTACTCGATTAAATACTAAGATTGCAGAGGCTTACGAGCTTAGCGGAACAAAGGATAAAGCAATCACATATTATGACGATGCGCTTGAACTTTCTGAATTCCAGAATACAGAGGGCGCTACTCGTGCAAAAGTTCAAGCTGCAGACTTTTTTAGTCGTAATAAGCTTTATGATGAGGAAATTGAATTGCGTAAGAAAGCTTTAAATAGTCTTACGACAATAAATTCCGATACCATAAATAATAGTGATGCTATTACCCCACAAAAACAGAACTACAAAATAGCAAATGCTTATGCTGCGCAGAGTAAATTAGAGGAGGCAATACCCTTTTTTGAAAAAAGTATTTCCGAAGCTGCCGAGAAGGAAGATGTCATAGTCGAAAAAGATGCAACGAGAAGACTTTCTGAACTCTATAGAGATATGGGTGCCTTTGATAAAGCGGCAACAAGTTATGAACGTTATGTTGCTCTCGTTGATGAAGATTATGCTCGAAAGGAACAAGAAATATCACAAGCAAGTCGTTTTGGTAAAGACATTGCCGAAAAGCAAAATAGAATCTTGAGTCTAGAAAAGGATAGAGAACTAAATGAGAGTAGGTATCAACTATTTTTGCAAGAGGAGGAGCTCATAAACGTGCGTAATACACGGCAGCAATTAATTATTGGCGCACTTGCGCTTGTTGCTTTATTGCTTATGATAACAGCTTATACAATGCATCAGAGCAATAAACAGCAGAAGTTTGCAAATAATGTACTCGCTCTTCGCGGCCTAAGGTCACAAATGAACCCACACTTTATATTTAACGCTCTAAACTCTGTAAATAGTTTTATAGCGACTAATGATGAACGCACAGCAAATAGATATCTGGCAGATTTTTCCAGTCTTATGCGTTCAGTACTTGAAAATAGTGAACAAGACTTTATCCCATTGTCTAATGAAGTAGAACTCCTACAGAAATATACGATGCTGGAACATTTTCGGTTCAAGGATAAGTTTGATTACACTTTTACGGTAGATGAAAACTTAAATTTAGATGATTTTGAAATCCCTCCTATGTTATTACAACCATATGTGGAAAATGCTGTCTGGCACGGGTTGAGATATAAAGAAGAGAAAGGGTACTTGCACATTCACTTCTCTCAAAAAAATGAAGAAACAGCTCTTGTTTCTATTACAGATGATGGTGTAGGTAGGGAGAAGAGTAAGGCGCTAAAAACGGAAAACCAGAAAAAGCAAAAGTCTAAAGGAATGGGGAATATCAAAAAACGTATCGATATTTTAAATGAGATGTACGATGATCGGATAAACGTTGCTGTTTCAGATGTTTTTGATACTGGTGAAGGGACTAAGGTGATATTAACTTTGAAAAAAAATTAGGACAATGCAATTAAGAACAATAATAGTAGAAGATGAAGAAACAAGCAGAGCGATATTGCGCAATTATATTGCAAAATACTGTCCAAGAGTAGATCTTGTCGGAGAGGCCGAAAATATTGAAGAGGCCTTGACACTTATAAGAAATAACACATTAGATTTGGTTTTTCTTGATGTAGAAATGCCTCGCGGAAATGCATTTGATTTACTCGAACAAGTAGGCGATCGTACCTTCGAAACCGTTTTTGTAACGGCATATAATCAATACGCAGTAGACGCTCTCAACGTTCACGCTTCTTATTATTTACTAAAACCAGTATCTATAGATGAGCTCATCAAGGCTGTTGACTATGTTGCAAAAATTAATGAAAAGGAAGTGGCTCTAGAAAATAGAGTGTTGTCAACTCCCGATATAGGTAGTAAAGGTAAGATCACTATTCCCGTTCAGGATGGATTTGAAGTTCTTGTAGCGCAAGAGATATTATATTGTCAGGCAGATGATAATTATACCCTGATTTTTATGGAATCTGGGGAAAAGAAGCTTGTCAGTAAAACGCTAAAATATTTTGAAGAAGCCCTAGTTAGTTTTGGGTTTGCTCGCATACATAAGTCTTATCTGGTAAATGTAAACGAAGTTGTAGGATATCGTAAGGGTAAAGGAGGATCTGTAGTATTGAGTTCTGGAAAGGAAGTTATGGTCTCTGCCTCCCAAAAGGCTAATCTCCTAGCACATTTTAAATAATTAAAAGTCTCTAACGTTAAACTCCATTGGAGCATTAAAATCTTGTAATAATTCTTTGAGAGTGATTATATCTCTATTAGAATAAAGCAGGTGCCTCACATTATGAGATGCTTCCTGATCAATAAGATTATGTTTTATTAAAATCGATTTGGTTTGTCTTGCGACTGCCTGGCCTGAATCTATTATTTTAATGTTAGGAGGAAGTATTTCCTTAAGAATAGGAATGAGATAAGGGTAGTGGCTACATCCTAGTACTAGATGGTCAATATTTGCAGCAATCATAGGTTTGGTGTAGTCCCAAAGTAAGTTGCGCAGGGTGGTACTGCTCAAATCACCAGATTCTATAATTGGGACAAGCCCTTCTCCCACGACTTCAACAACCTTGAGATGCTCAGTAAATTTCCCCGATGTACTTGCAAAAAGCTTACTACTTAATGTTCCGCGAGTGGCTAGAATTCCTATAGCTCCAGATTCTGAAGCTAGGGCTGCTGGTTTTATAGCAGGTTCTATTCCTATAAAAGGAACATTGTATGTTGCCCTTAAGTGTTCTATTGCATTTGTAGTAGCTGTGTTACAAGCCACAACAATAATTTTTGCTCCTAAAGAAAGCAGCTCCTCTGTGTTTTTAATAGAAAGTTTAATTATGTCCTGTGGTGATTTGTCGCCGTAGGGAGCATTTTTGCTATCGGCTAGATAGCGTGTAGATTCATTCGGTAGGAGCTGGACTATTTCCCTCCATATAGATGTGCCACCTACACCGCTATCAAATATTCCTATGTGTTGTTGTGTTCTCACCTGAGTTACAGAAAATAAAAAACTGCTTACACGAATGTAAACAGTTTTTTATTGTTAAGACGCTTTCGCGAAAGCGTAACTATAATTTATTTTTAGATTCCTAAGTCAGATTTTACATCTGCCATAAGATCATACCCGTCTGCCATAATTACTCCAGCAGCACCAGGAGTTGAATCGATAACATATTTAAAACCCTTGGCGCGAGCTACTCTTTGAATTGCTACACGAGCTTTTTCTAAAATAGGCTTAAGTAGGTCTTGTTCTTTCTTTTGAAGATCTTTTAATGCATTCTGGCGGTACTCAAGAATTTTTCTTTCTGTTTCTTGAAGTTCTTTTTGACGATTTAAATTTGTCTCATCTGTTTGCTTGTCTGCTTCTGCACCGTAGCGCTGTACAGTTTTTTGCAGTTCTGTACCCATTTCATTTATTTGGGCATCATAGGATCTCTGCAACTTCTCTAACTCGGATAGAGCTGCCTTATATGTGGGCATAGCCTCTACAAGTGTTTGAGTCTCAATATGAGCAATTTTTGAATCTTGTGCTTGAACAAAACCTGTTGTTCCAAGAACCAAAGCTAAGGCTATTACTACTAATCTAATTTGTTTCATGGTAATCTAATTTAATTGTTTAAGTGTATAAATATAGGGTCGTTATCTTCCTCCATCATCACCATCTGGTGTTCCTGGCGGTCTGTTTCTATTTTTTCTAGACTCTATAATAGAGTCTCTTTTTCTCTTTCTAACTGCAAGTGTAGAGTCTTTTTTGCGCTGGCGTTCCTCAATTAAACGTTGTCTGGCTTGCTCTTTTAACTCTTCGGAAGTAGCTCCTGCAATTTGATCTTTTTCTGCATTTCTTATGGCGTCTAAACTATCTTTGCGTTGTTGTCTTTCTTCTAAAAGACGAGCCCTTCTTTCTTCAAATTCCTTTTTTCGAGCTTCACGTTGTGCTTCTCTTGCTTTTGCTCTTTCTTCTAGTGCAGCTTCACGCTCTGCTTTTTTTGCCTCGACGGCTTGCTGGCGTTCTGAAATCTCTTTATCCTCCTCTACCGTTCGAGCCTCATCTCTCTCTAATTCATCTTTATCCTTGCGGCTGTTTACCTGACTGCGTTTTGCGGCTCTAGTGATACTTCTTAAAACTTGATCACTTATATCGTGACGCTCTGCAGTGTAGAGCATTACTACATCTGATGATTTGTCAAAAACAAAATCGTATTTTTTATTAGTGGCAATTTCCTGTACTGCATTAAAGACTTGGTCTTGCACTGGTTCAACGAGTTGTCTTTTTTGAATCATAAGGTCACCACCTGGTCCAAAACGATCTTGTTGGTACTTTAATATTTGTTCTTCTTCAAACTGTATTTCCTCTTCTCGCTCTTCTATAAGTTCTTTTGTGAGAAGAACGCGCTCATTATTAAGCTGCTTTTTCATCTGTTCGACTTCCCCGAGCTTAACTTCGATTTCACTTTTCCATTTATTAACCTTAGTGTCTAGTTGTAATGACGCTTCTTGATATTCTGGGACATTTTCAAGGATGTAGTCCATATCTATATATCCTATGCGAAGACTACGTTGTGCTGAGACAGTATAGCTCATCAGGAAAATTGCGACAATAGGTAATAAAAATTTCGTTCTCATAATTCTTCAGAGTGTGGTTAGAAATAATCGTGCCAAAAATTAGAATTGCTGTCCGATAATGAAGTGCGTTTCCCACCCATTTGGAGATGTAAGTCCAGGGATGGGATCAAAACCGTAACCAAAATCAAGCCCCAACAATCCGAAAGCAGGCATAAATATACGAATTCCCGCTCCAGCCGATCTATTTAATTGAAACGGGTTATAATCCCGAAAATTGTCATAAGTGGATCCACCCTCTACAAAGGTAAGTGCATAAATCGTTGCTTGTGGATTAAAGCTTATTGGGTAACGTAATTCTAGACTGAATTTATTGTAAATTGTTGCTCCATCATTAGAGGTAAGAGCAGAGTTATTAACACGATCGAGCGGAGTTACAGATTGGTTAGGGTATCCTCTTAGTCGTATAACTTCACGGCCATCTAGAGAGAATCCACCTAGTCCGTCACCACCTAAAAAGAAACGTTCGAACGGCGGCACTCCTCTATTCTGATTGTAGGCTCCTAGCCATCCAAATTCTAAATTAGATTGTAGAACGAGTTTGTCATAAAGGCGTGTGTACCAAGTTCCGTTAAATTTTATTTTATAGAATTCTAACCAATCAAAACGTTTCTGATCAATAATCCCAATTTCTGTCTGATCTCCATTTAAAACGGCTTGCTGACGTTCTCCATCTAACTGTTCATAATCTACGCCATTCCATAAAGAATACGGAGGTGTAACTTTTGCTGTTATACTAAATTTTGAACCTCCTAATGGGAATATAGGGTTCGTAAATGTATTATCTCGGCTTAGTCCTATTGTGTAAGCAAGATTCTCTGAAGATCCATTACCGAAAGTAAATAATCCAGTATTATAATTTCTGAGATCAAAATGTTGGAAGCTTATAGCGTGTGAGAGTGTAAAATTTCTATCTGGCCAAGTCAATCGTTTTGCTAGGCCTAGAGATCCTCCTGTTATCAGGAACCTTCTGTCGCGGTCTACATCAAAACCTCTCTGACCGGGTGTTCTATTAAATAAAAACTGTACGGTATGTGAGAATGAAGCAGATAGCTGTACAGGTTTCCTGCCTCCGAACCAAGGTTCTGTTAGCGAGACGCTATATGTCTGAAATAATTGACTCGCTTGAGCTCTTAATGAGAACTTCTGACCGTCTCCCATAGGAAGAGGTTGATACGCGTCTTTATTAAATATATTCTGAATGGAGAAATTATTAAATGAAAGGCCAAGAGTTCCTACAAAACCACCACCTCCAAAGCCTCCTTGAAGTTCTATCTGACTTGCTCCTTGCTCGACAACGTTGTACTCTAAATCTAATGTCCCATTATTTTGATCTACATTTTTAAATTCTGGAGTGAGTTGTTCAGGATCAAAAAATCCTAGGCGACCTAGTTCCCTAATTGTAGTAACAACGGCTTGCTTGCTATATTGCTGTCCTGGACGTGTACGTAGTTCACGGTAAATGACGTGGTCTTTAGTTTTGTCATTACCTTTAATAGTAATTTTATTAAAATAGGCTAGCTTCCCTTCTTGTATCCTTATTTCAAAATCTATGGTGTCATTAGCTACATTAACTTCTACAGGATTTATATTGGAGAATAGATATCCACTATTTTGATAAAGATTAGCAAGATCATCTGCATCAGGGTCACCAGGCTGCTCAATGCGTTCTTTTAGAACAATACCATTATAAACGTCGCCACGGGTCAATCCAATTTTTGCTGCAAGTTGGGCGTCACTATACACGGTATTGCCAATAAATTTTATATCACCTATATAATATTTGTTGCCTTCCTCGACATTAAGTTTTAAAGATATCCTATCATCCTCAGTTTTAATAATTGTATCAGAAATTATACGTGCATCTCTAAACCCTTTTTCCTTGTACTTATCAATAATGGCAACCTTGTCTAGCTCGTAATCTGCCTTAATATATTTAGATCTTTTCCATATGCGTAACGGATTTCTCTCTTTCGTTTTTTTCATTGCTTTACGCAACTTCTTGTCAGATAATTTTTCGTTTCCTTCAAATATGATTTCGTCTATCTTAACGCGCTCACCTTTATCCACGCTTATAACCATATTTACTTTGTTGCCAGCAATAGAGTCTGGTGTATCTATTGTATTTACAATTACTTTAGAGTTGAAGTAACCCTTCTTGCGATAATAATTCTCAATATAGTTATCTGTCGTTGTGATTAAATTTTCTGTAACCTTAGCTCCTTTATTTAAGCCATTATCCTTTATGAATGGGGCTGCTTTTTTCTCTTTAATTCCGCGGACTTTAACTTCATTCAATTCAGGCACTTCTTGAATGTCTAGGCGCAGATCTACTTTTATACCATCAAGACCAGTTACGTATAGATTTATGTCTGAGAAAAGTTCAAGGTCCCATAGTTTTTTTATGACATTACTTAACTTTTCTCCAGGCAAATACAATTTTTCGCCTACACGAAGTCCTGTAAAAGCAATTACAGTACCCTCATTATAAGTTGCTGTTCCTGTAACTTTAATCGAGGCGATCTCGTATTGAGTATTTCGGTCAAGGGGAAGTTCTCGCTGCGCTTGTGCTATTGTTGCGGCAAGAAAAAGCACTAAAAAGGCAAGTTTTTTCAACATTGCAGTATTGTTCATTCTAATTAATTTGTTCACTTGTCTTTCCAAATCGGCGTTCTCTTTTCTGATAATTAAAAATTGCGTCATGCAAGTGAGCTTTAGTAAAATCTGGCCATAGCACATCCGTAAAATAAAACTCGGCATATGCTATTTGCCAAAGCAAAAAATTACTCACACGTTGCTCTCCACTTGTTCTTATAAGAAGATCTACGTCTGGCAAATCGTGCGTGTAAAGATGCTTATTTATATAAGACTCATCAATTTCGGCTGGCGAAATTATGTTATTTTTAACTTTAAGACTAATTTCTCGAGCTGCTTGTGTTATTTCTTCTCTTGCTCCATAACTTAAGGCTAGGGTAAGCTTGAGTCTCTTGTTGTTTTTTGTTTTCTCAATGACCTCTTTTAGCTCTTGTTGTGCTTTTTTAGGTAATGTATTTATATTTCCTATGGTCTCTAGAGAAATGTCATTTTTCTGAAGGGTACTTATTTCCTTTTTGAGAGAAGAAACGAGTAGGCGCATTAAAGTGTCTACTTCAATTTTAGGTCGGTTCCAGTTTTCTGTAGAAAAAGCATAAAGCGTAAGATAACTTATACCTAACTCGGCACAAGCTTCTACGGCTTCCTTAACGCCTTTAGTCCCACGTTCGTGGCCTGCTGCACGCAAAAGTCCCTGTTTTTTTGCCCAACGACCGTTACCATCCATAATGATGGCTATGTGTTTAGGGAGATTCCCAGCTTTGATGTCTTTTATTACGGTCATTCTTTTGTTAGAATGCGCAGAAACAAGGTCTGCGTCCAAAAGTAAATGTCAGGGTGACCCCTGTAAACATATACCAGTCATTATTATTACTATTTCCAAATGTTGTTGCTAAGCCATCTCCTTCTTTTGGGGCACTCCCGTCCAGATTGTCAGATAGTGTATAGCGAGCACCAGCTTCAAATGCCAGCACAACCCTTCCGCCAAATGCTGCTTTGTAACCTATTACCATTGGGATTGCTACGTCCCAAGAGCTTCCAGTCTTAACAAGCTCGTCTCTTCTAGTATCTAAGGCAAAGTCATCGTGGTTAAAATAAGTAAGACCTGTATATAAGTAAGGCGATGCAGGATTTCTAGCCTTAAACATATCAAACTCCCAAAATGTGTACTCCAGTCCTAAAGAGACTTCTTTTACGCTGTTTTTAAAACTATAACCTCGTTCTAGCCGTCTAGGGTCATCACTTTTAACATCGTCTACATCTAATTGTGCAAATAATGCGGTGAGTCTAAACGAATGTCTTGAGCTTCGGTTCCATTTAAGGATTCCCCCTATAACGGGGCTATTAGGAGCGATAAATGTAGTTTTTCCTACATCTCCTATAAAATTTGCACCACCAGCATAAAGTCCTGCTTCATACTGCTGTGCGGTTATTGTATTGCTCCAAAAAATGGCGATTGCAATAATCGTCAAATACCTCATATAGCTTCAAAAGTTTGCAAATATAATAATAATGTACTCTTAACTGTAATTAGACACGTAAATGTGTGGATTATACGCTTTCGCGAAAGCGCATAAAAAAATACCATCTCGAGGTACATTTGGTTAACAGTCTTTCTACTTAAATATTGCCTAATTGCGCTTATCTTCTCCCCAAAGTAGTTTCTTGCGTAGGGTTTTAAGAAAGCTCTCGTCTTCTAGTGTAATTAGTTTGACGGTAAAAGGTGATTTTTGGATTGTAATTGTAGTGTCGTTGTCTAAAGTTGTAATACGGGAATCGAGCGAAATCAGGTGTTGCTCTTCTCTACCCGAAACGGTAAGTGTTATAATGCTATTGTCAGGAATCACTAGAGGGCGAGCATTTAGGTTGTGAGGTGCAATAGGGGTGAGAACAAAGCTAGAGGTGAGCGGTGCGATTACCGGTCCCCCGCAGCTTAGGGAATAACCTGTAGATCCTGTAGGTGTAGCCACAATGAGACCATCTGCCCAATAGTGGGTAAGTGGTTCCCCATTTATATGGGTCTCTACCGAAATCATCGAGGTTGTGTTTTTTCTATTTACCGCAATCTCGTTAAGCGCAAAGTCCATGTCGCCAAAAATCTCAGCATTACCCTCTACTTTTACAGACAGTAGTGATCGCTCAGAAAGCGAGTAATTACTCTTGAGGATTTGAAGAACAGATTTTTCTATTGCTTCTTTCTTAATGGTTGCAAGAAATCCTAGTCTTCCTGTGTTAATACCTACTATGGGGATGTCTAGGTCTCTTATGTAGGTGACAGTTCTGAGCATAGTCCCATCACCACCTATACTAAAGAAAAGATTGTAGCTTTTGTCTAATTCCTCAAAGGTGGAGAAATGAGAATATTTTTTATTAATATTCTCATTCTTATGAATGAGTTCAAGAAAATTACGTTCTATAATTACCTCAATATTTTGTTTGTCCAGAATATCCAGCAATTCCTGGACATATCGTGCAGAGTCACGATGATAAAACTGGCCGAAGATGCCTACTTTCATAGTGCCTATATATTAAGATATTTTTCAAGATATTGTGAACGCTCTCTAAGATCTCTTACAAAGGTATCTTCTTGATGACTAGAGACTATATTGTAACTATATCTTCTAAAAGCTGCAAGAAGATCATTAAAATTAGCTTTTCCTACTTTAATTGAGATTTCTGCTACGTCATTTTCTATTTTCGAAATAAAAGCTCCTAAAATCGTTCCGTCATTAGATTCAATAATTTGACTTATCTCACTAAAGCTATAATCTAATATTCCTTTCTCAATAATAAGGACACTTCCGTATTCTGCTATGAATGGAGTGCTGTTAAAAAAATTCATCACATCTGCCAGTTCGTAGTATCCTAAATAACTATTATGCTCATCGAGCACAGGCATTATGTTTGTACTGTTCTGAGCAAATGCCTCTAAAACGTCTAGCCAGTTAGTGTCAAATCTCACAAAAAACTGACTATAAGAATGTCGATATTCAGAAATGGTTGTTTTTCCTTCGTAGCAATGCGCGTCATTTTCTGCAAGGGAGCCCTGATACGTGCCGTCCTTAGAGACAGGCACGTGTGAATACGTAGTTTGACTAAAGATAGACTGTACAGCAGAGACAGGTTCTGTTTCTGAAACTGGTTTTATGTCGTTTATGATATAATCTGTAATGAGCATATTGCAAAATAATGAAAAAATAGCCGCCCCACACGGGCGTCTTTGTATTTTTGTAGCACAATTCATACCAAGGACACAATGACAGTACTAAGTGTAAACGTAAATAAAATTGCAACGCTCCGTAATTCCCGTGGAGCAGATTTTCCTAACGTAGTAAAGGTAGCGAGAGATCTCGAAAAAATGGGGGCTCAGGGAATAACCATACATCCCCGGCCAGATGAGCGTCATATAAGATATCAGGACGCAAGAGACCTAAAGGAAATAGTTGCTAAAGAGCTTAATATAGAGGGGAATCCTATTCAAAAATTTATTGATTTAGTCTTGGAGTGCAAGCCCGCTCAGGTAACTCTTGTTCCTGATGCTGTAGATGCAATAACATCTAATGCCGGTTGGGACACAATCAAGAACAAGAATTTTCTAACAGAAGTTATTTCAGAGTTTAAGTCTTATGGGATTAGAACCTCCATATTTGTAGATCCTGTTATGGAAATGGTAGAAGGAGCAAAAGCAGTTGGAACTGATAGGGTAGAGCTCTATACAGAAGACTATGCTAAAGGTTATGCTCAAGGGAATAAAGATGTGATTAAGCCCTACATTGACGTAGCACTTCTAGCAAATGACTTGCAGTTAGGTATAAATGCTGGGCACGACTTGTCTTTAGAGAATATTGAATTTTTTAAAGATAGTATTCCAGAATTGTTAGAAGTTTCAATAGGACATGCTCTTATTGCAGAATCATTGTATTTTGGTTTTGATAGCGTCATACAACAATATCTCAAAAAACTAGCATAGATGTTACATTCTAAAATCATAGGAGAAGGGATTCCTTTTGTCATTCTGCACGGGTTTTTAGGTATGGGTGACAACTGGAAAACGCTCGGAGGGCAGTTTGCAGATAAAGGTTATGAAGTCCATCTTGTAGACCAGCGCAATCACGGCAGGAGCTTTCATAGTGAGCATTTTAACTACGAGCTTCTTGTTGAGGATTTGAAAGCCTATTGTGATAAAAAGGATTTGAAGGAGATTGTACTTTTAGGGCATAGTATGGGCGGAAAGACAGCAATGCTCTTTGCAACGACTTATCCGAATGTCGTAAAAAAACTAATCATTGCAGATATTAGTCCGCGAGCATATCCTCAACATCATCAGGTTATTCTTAAGGGGCTTATGGCTTTATCGGAAGATAAAGAGGCGCTTTCTGGAAGAAGTGAGGCAGATAATTTCCTGTCGCAATATATTCCTGAGATCGGAATACGGCAATTTTTGCTCAAAAACTTATATTGGAAAGAAAAAGGTGAGCTTGGGCTTAGGATGAATCTTTCAGCTTTAATTACTCATATAGAAGAAATAGGGAAGCCTCTTCCAGTAGAGAAGAAGTACAGCGCAGAGACCCTATTCTTGAGAGGTGAGCATTCAGATTATATAGGGGAAGAAGATGAAAATTTGATTCATTCCGCTTTCGCGAAAGCAGAATTAAAAACGATTCCTAAAGCAGGTCATTGGCTTCACGCAGAAAATCCCAAAGTTTTCCTGAAAGAAGTCCTAAATTTTTTATAACATTGTCGTGAATTATTTATTATGTACGCATAGTAAATTATAGTAAAAATTATCGAGTGGCTGAATTTATCGTAATTTTAGTCGCTTATCATTAAAGAATCAATAAAAATTCCTCTAACTAAATTTAAATTATGAAAAAAGTATTTAGTGTTTTGGTACTCTTACTAGTGTGTGCTGTGACATACGCAGGAGGTTACCGTGTGAGCCTTCAGGGGCAGCGCTCTCTTGCTATGGGACATACTGGTGTTGCTGTGGTAAATAATGCAGAGCTTGCGTTTTTTAATCCAGCTGGACTTGTTTACTTAGAAAATAAGTTGAACATTGCTGGTGGTGTAAGTGCTGTGTTCTCAGATGTGAAATTTCAGAATGCAGAATTTGGACAGTCTGCCCAAACTAATAGTCCAACAGGAACTCCTTTTTACTTCTACGGGAGTTATGCAGTTTCTGATCACGTGACATTAGGTCTTGCTGCTTACACACCTTATGGTAGTGCAGTTTCTTACGAAGACGACTGGGCTGGATCACACCTTGTAAATAACATAGACCTTGCAGCAATTTACATTCAGCCGTTGGTGTCTGTAAAACTTGCAGATGTGTTTAGTGTTGGAGGTGGACCTATCTATGTAAGTGGGTCTGTAAACTTTAATCGTAATTTGAACAGAACACTCACAGATGAAGAGGGAAATCGCTCCAATGTTACTATAGACGCCAGCGGTATTTCTGCTTGGGGTTGGTCTGCTGGCTTTATGCTTAATCCAGTTGAAAATTTACGTTTTGGGATGAATTATCGTTCTAGAATTGACGTAGAAGTTGAGCAAGATGAAGGAGTTGCTACGTTTGAGAACGTTCCAAACTCTCCACTAGCTCCCGTTCAAAATGGATCTGTAGGGTTTGCTGCTTCATTGCCTCTGCCGGCAGAGTGGTCTATCGGTACTTCTTACACTTGGGGTAAGTGGATGTTTGCATTTGATTATAATCTTGCCGTATGGAGTGCTTATGAGTCTTTAGACATCGATTTTGCTCCAGAAGATGTGCCAGATTCTGTTAACCCTCGTAACTATGATGACGCTTCAACATATCGTTTTGGGGTTCAGTATGAGGCTGTAAAAGCTATTACGCTTCGAGCGGGATATTACTTTGATGAGTCTCCTGTAACAGAAGGGTTCTTTGCTCCAGAAACACCACGTAATGATTCTCACGGTTTCACAGGAGGACTTTCCTTTAATATAGGAGAGAAGTTGTCCATAGATGCTTCATTCCTTTATTTAAGATTCGAAGAGGTAGATGCAGAATATACTGGTTATACTGAGAACGGACAGACAGTCCCTTTCGGAGGTACTTACAAGTCTAGTGCTTTCATTCCTGGATTAGGAGTTTCTTATAAATTATAATACGTTATCAAGATGAAAAAATATATAAAATATCTTCCAGTACTTGCAATTGCATTTGCAGCCTGTGAACCAGAATTTGACAACCCAATAGAAGAGGATAACTTTTTCACTAGTGGCGAAGCAGATTTTTCTAATTATGTCGCTTTAGGTAACTCACTTACTGCTGGATTTGCAGACGGTGCTCTTTACAGAACAGCTCAAAATGATTCTTACCCAAATATTATGGCGCAACAATTTGCGCTTGCGGGAGGTGGAGAATTTACTCAGCCGCTTACAAACGATAATTTAGGAGGTCTTACTCTAGGAGGAAACCAAATAACAGCAAATAGATTTGTACTTGCTACAGATGCAAATGGTAATCCTGGGCCTGCCGTTCTTGCTGGTACGCCTACTACAGATATAAGCAACGTGCTTTCAGGACCATTTAATAATATGGGAGTGCCTGGTGCAAAATCTTTCCATTTAGTAACACCGGGTTATGGTAATGTGGCAAACTTTCCAGCTGCCGCAAATCCATACTTTATTCGCATCGCCTCTGAGCCTAATGCAACTGTTCTTGCAGATGCAGTTGCTCAAAATCCTTCTTTCTTCTCCTTGTGGATAGGAAATAATGATGTATTAAGTTACGCTACTTCTGGAGGAGCAGGGACAGATCAAACAGGAAATCTTGATCCATCTACTTACGGTGGTAATGATATTACAGATCCTAACGTCTTTGCATCTGTGTATTCTCAACAAGTTGCTGCCTTAGTAGGGACTGGTGCAAAAGGGGCTTTGGTAAACATTGCAGATGTAACTTCGATCCCATTTTTTACAACCGTACCAGCACAATCCATACCTCTTGATGCTCCTACGGCTGCATTTTTGAATAGTAATTTTGCCTTGTATAATCAGCAAGTTTTACCAGGATTAGTTCAGTTTGGAATCATTACGGCCGAAGAAGCTGCTGCACGTCAAATTAACTTTGCAGAAGGAGTAAACTTCCCTACAATGAGCGATGACGATCTTACAGATATTTCTCAAATTTTGCAAGGGCCTCCTTTCGGTTTAGATGCTGCTACAGCTGCTACATTAGGCACTTTGCGTCAGGCTAATGATAGTGACTTATTTCCGCTTACGGCTGCTGGGGTTTTAGGAACGCTTGTAAACGATAATCCACAATTAATAAATGGTGTTTCTGTGCCACTTGCAGATCAGTTTGTGCTTACAGCTGTTGAGCAAGGACGTGTTGCAACAGCGCAAGCTTCATACAATGCAACCATTCAGGGTCTTGCTGCGGCAAATGATCTTGCTTATGTAGATGCAAGAGCACAATTGCAGCAGGTTGCTGGTAGTGGTGTTGTTTTTGACGGAGGAACGCTTACTTCTACGTTTGTAACAGGTGGTGCTTTTTCTCTTGACGGAGTTCACCCATCACCTAGAGGATATGCTCTTACAGCAAACTCAATCATTGACGCTATAAATGCTAAGTATGGCGCTACGGTTCCTAAAGTAAATATAGGAGACTACAGTACCGTAAATATTACAAATAATGTAAACTAAGCATTAGACTTAAATATTAAGAAAGCACCTTGGGCGACCTTGGTGCTTTTTTTATTTGTATCTTTTTTATGCTTTCGCGAAAGCATAAGGATAACCATTAAAACTTATATTATGAATACCATTCTAAAAATTCTTCTTACTGCGGTTGCCGTTATGGTGCTAGCTTATATTTTGCCCGGAGTTGCGGTTTCTGGTTATGTTGGAGCAATAGTTGTCGCTATTGTAGTGGCATTACTTAGGTTTATTGTAAAGCCTATACTCGTGATATTAACGATACCTATTACCTTACTGACGTTTGGATTGTTCCTTTTTGTTATAAATGCATTTATTATTCTCCTTGCAGATTATTTTGTAGACGGCTTTGCTGTAGATGGATTTCTGTATGCATTGCTCTTTAGCATCCTGCTCAGTATCTTCCAGAGCATTCTATTTAGCTTTCTTAAGGACAATTAAATCGCTTAGAAGACAACTATTTAAAAGATTGTCAAAAGGATAAAAAATCCGTACTTTTGCCGTCCTTAAATTAAGACAGATATGAATATCACGAGAGACCAAATAGACGAGCTTAACGCTGTGGTTAAAGTAGAAATCGCAAAGGATGACTACAGAGAAAAAGTAGATAAGATTTTAAAAGACTACAGAAAGACTGCAAATATTCCTGGCTTTAGAAAAGGACACGTTCCTATGGGGATTGTGCAAAAGCAGTATGGAAAAGCAGTTCTTGTAGACGAGGTAAATAAGCTTTTACAAGATGCCCTTGGTAAATATATGACTGAAGAAAAGCTGGATGTCTTAGGAAATCCATTGCCTAAAAATCAGGAAGAGTTTGACTGGGATGCAGATGATTTCAGCTTTGAGTTTGATTTAGGAATGGCGCCAAAATTTGAAGTAAACTTACAGCCTAAAAAGGCGGTAGTCAGCTACGAGATTGAGGCAGATAAAAAAATGATTGAGAATCAAGTTACTACCATTCAGAAGCAATATGGGAAATTATCTCCTCAAAAAGAGGTTGCAAAAGATAGTGAGGTAACAGGAACTTTTTTTAACGATGAGGCTGGTATTGAAAATACGACAACTTTTGAAGTGGCAGCGCTTAAAGGGAAGAAAAATACAGACGCCTTTATCGGAGCAAAAGTTGGGGATATTATTACCGTAAAGACAAAAGGTCTTTTTGCCGAGGCTCGAGATTTTCAGAATGCCTTTAAAATGTCCCAAGATGAGGCAAATGATCTCAATGCTGAGGTAACCTTCACAATTTCTGAAATTAACAAAAGAGAGGCTGCAGATCTTGATCAAGAGCTTTTTGATAAGCTTTTTGGTAAAGGAGTAGTAACTTCTGTAACCGAACTTAAGGATAAGATAAAAGAAGATGCAGAGCGTCAGTTCAAACAGCAGAGCGATCAGCAGTTATTAAACGATGTTACAGAGCGTCTTATAGATGAGACTAAATTTGATTTACCTAGTGAATTCTTGTCGCGTTGGATTCAATCTACCGGAGAAAAGGAAATGAGTCTCGAAGAGGCAAAAGAAGAATACGACCGATCTGAAAAAGGACTTCGTTACCAGTTAATAGAAGGTAAGATCGTTCAGGAAAATAACTTACAAGTAACTTTCGAGGAGCTCAAGGCTTACGCTAAGGAGATGATTAAAGGCCAGATGGCGCAGTTTGGTCAGCTTAACCCAGAGGAGAAAGAATTGGACGATATTGCGGCACGCATACTCGGTAACCAAGAAGAGGTAAAACGTCTATCAGAGCAGCTTATGCACCAGAAAATGCTCGATTTCTTTAAGGAAAACGTGAAGTTAAAGACTAAGAAAGTAAGCTTTGATGACTTTGTCAAAGAAGTATACAATTAGAATACTAATTGATTTATAAGTATCTTTAAGGCGCGCTACTTTTACAGTAATGCGCCTTTTTTAACTATAAAAAATTGCACGATTAAAGATATGGATTACGGAAAAGAATTTAAAGATTTTGCAATCAAGGATCAGGGTATAAATAGTATGTACTACGATCAGATTACAAGTGCTATGACACCAGTAGGACTGACGCCTAATATTATAGAAGAACGCCAGATGAATGCTGTTTCTATGGATGTTTTTTCTAGATTGATGATGGATCGGATCATCTTTTTAGGAATGGGTATTAATGATCAAGTTGCAAATATCGTACAAGCACAACTCCTCTTTTTAGAGAGTACAGATGCAAACAAGGATATACAGATTTATATTAATTCTCCTGGAGGTAGCGTTTATGCAGGACTGGGAATTTATGATACGATGCAGTTTATCAAGCCTGATGTAGCAACGATATGTACAGGTATGGCAGCATCTATGGGTGCGGTGTTGCTTTGTGCCGGAACTAAGGGTAAACGTAGCGGTCTTCCTCATTCTCGTGTGATGATTCATCAGCCATTAGGTGGTGCACAAGGTCAAGCAAGTGATATTGAGATTACGGCGAGAGAGATTATTACCCTTAAGCAAGAGCTATATGAGATCATAGCAAAGCATTCAGGCCAAGAATACGATAAAGTTTACGAGGATAGTGATCGAGATTACTGGATGAAGGCAGATAAGGCCCTGGAGTACGGAATGATAGACGAAGTGTTACGTAGAGAATAAAATAAATTTTTGTGCGCTTTCGCGAAAGCGTACTCCTTATTATAAAGAATCAATATGGCGAAGGAAGATTTAGAATGTTCATTTTGTGGAAGGAAAAAGCCAGAGACTAACCTCTTAATTGCAGGTCTAGATGCGCATATATGTGACCGTTGTATAGAACAGGCTCACGGTATTGTTATCGAAGAATCAAAGGATACTCAGACAAACGATCTTGCAGGAGAACTTAAACTGAAGAAACCGCATGAGATAAAAGAATTTCTTGACGGATATATCATAGGTCAAGAGTTTTCAAAAAAAGTAATTTCTGTCGCAGTCTATAATCATTACAAGCGCTTATTGCAGCCTTCTAGCGATGATGATATTGAGATTCAAAAGAGTAATGTGGTGATGGTTGGTCAGACGGGTACTGGAAAAACCCTAATTGCAAAAACAGTTGCAAAAATGCTTAACGTGCCTCTCGCGATTGTAGATGCAACCGTCCTAACCGAAGCAGGTTATGTTGGGGAAGATGTAGAGAGCATTTTAACGAGACTATTACAAGCAGCAGATTATAACCTAGACAAAGCACAGCGCGGCATTGTTTTTATAGACGAAATCGATAAAATTGCGCGTAAAAGTGATAACCCATCCATCACACGTGATGTTAGTGGAGAGGGAGTGCAACAAGCCTTGTTAAAATTACTTGAAGGAACAGTAGTAAATGTCCCGCCAAAAGGTGGACGCAAGCATCCTGATCAAAAGTTTATAGAAGTAAATACGGAACATATCTTATTTATAGCCGGTGGAGCCTTTGATGGCATCGAGCGTCATATTTCTAAGCGTCTCAATATGCAAGCTATGGGTTTTGCTGCCAGCAAAACAGATGATGAGTTAGAGAAGGATAATATGCTTAAGTATATTATCCCTAAGGATCTGAAGGATTTTGGGTTAATACCAGAAATCATAGGCCGCCTACCAGTACTAACTCATATGGATCCCCTAGATGCAGGGACACTTAGAGCTATTCTTACAGAGCCTAAAAATGCAATTATAAAACAATATACTAAGCTGTTCAAAATGGACGATATAGCCTTCTCTATTTCTGACGAAGCGTTAGATTATTTAGTAGAAAAGGCAGTTGAATACAAGCTTGGAGCCCGAGGTTTACGGTCTTTATGTGAGGCAGTGCTTACAGATGCAATGTTCGACTTACCCAGTTCAGAGGAGACAGAATTTACGGTGTCAAGAGATTACGCTGAGTCTAAACTTAATAAATCTACCCTGAATAAATTAAAAGCAGCTTCTTAATAGAATTATGACACTTACTCAAACACAGAACCTGCCTTGATGCAGGTTCTGTGCTTTTAGAGTGTTTGCGTCTTTGAGCTTATGGTGCTTTATTAAGCCTGATTTTATAGGTTTCTATGAGCTCTTCAATGATCTTTGCATTAAACTAGACTGTTGACGTGGTTTTTCCATTTCTTATTTAAGTACTGCACTTGGGTCTGAAGATCAGTCGGTATGTAAAAATGGGTTACCTATCTATAATACTTTCCTATTTGTTTTTAATGTATTCCAGCTTAAGACGTATCTCTTCCAAATGGTTAAATTTTCTGGAAATTACAATGTCCTGTGCGACGAGCAAAGAAATTTTACGTTGGATTAATAGTGCTTAAGTAGTTTTCTTGTAAAAAAGGGTGTCTATTCTTCTATATGTAATGATGGTTGATAGTTCTAGGTTATCTAAAAAATTGAATCACAAGTAGTTAGATGCTAAAAAATAATTTGAAATAATTTTTAAAAACGTTATGCGTGTCAAAAATAAAATTATATTTGCCCACTTTTTTTAATAGAAATAAAACAATGAAAAACACTTTTTTTTCGGTGGCTATCGCAGCTACTGTATTGTCTCTAGCTGCTTGCAAAGAGACTGCTCCTCAAGCTACTAGTGAAACTGCTCTTGAGTCTTCAGAAACTACTATCGAAGTGATAGAAAATGCACCAACTATGGAAGTAGAAGGTACTGAGGAAATTCAGACAGAAGTAACAGGAGAAGTAGAGGCTACTACTCCTGCTATAGATGAGCAAAACTAAGAAGGTATCCTAATAAGATAGTAAGAGGCAGGTCAGTTGACCTGCTTTTTTCGTTAATACGATTACCCCCTTTGCTTTACCCACAAATTAAGTAGCATTCCAAAAATGAGTAGTCCCATCCCAATCATTGGGTAAAAGCCATAGGTTTCTCCAAAAATAAAATAGCCTAATAGCAATGCATAAACTAGTTCCATATACTTTATGGGCGCCACAGTAGCTGTATCTGCAAGTTGAAATGCGCGGGTAAGAAATACTTGACCAAAAAGCCCAAAAACACCGATACCACAAACATACCACCATTCTTGACCTACAGGCATACGCCACTTACTTAAAAAGAAAAGACTACCAACTATAGAAAAAACCATAAAATAATTAATGATCGTAAGGTAATGCTCACGAGATCCTAGATATCGGACAATCGTAAACACACCACCTACCAAGATGGATGAGAGGATGACGAGTGTAAAACTCAAAGTGTCTATTCTTAAATCAACTTCTTTCATTACAAACGCACCTGCAATGGAAATTGCAATGGCAATCCATTGCCAAAATTTTACGTACTCCTTTAGGAATATTAATGCAAATACTGCGCTAAAAACAGGAGCGGTATATCGTAATGCTACCGCAGATCCTAGCGGTATTCTTTGTATTACAATAAAGTAAAGTGCAAGTGATACAAAACTTAGTACACCTCTAAAACTTAACCAAAACACATTTTTACCGATTATAGGAAGCTTTCGCGAAAGCATAAAAGGAAATATAAAAATAAAAGTTCCAAAAGCTCTAAAAAAGACTACTTGAAGCGGGTGAAAGTTCTCGAGGTATTTTGCAAACAGGTTCATCCACGAAAAGGCGAAAGCGGCAATGAGCATATAAATGACTCCTCTGAGCAAAAGAATGGTTTTGCACAAAGATACATTTAAGATTTTGCTAAGTTAAAAATAACGACATCTTAAGCACAACGTAGTCCAATATTTCATACTTTGCGTATATAACTAAAAACCATAACAACATGAAAAAAGTATTTGTAATTCTAGCATTAACAGCATTCACATTCTCGACTGTTTCTTGTAGAGAGACAACACAAGAAAAAATGGAAAACGCGGCAGAGTCTGCTGGAGAAGACATAGAAAATGGATTAGAAAACGCAGGAGAAGCTATCGAAAATGCAGCCGAGGAAACCGGTGATGCTATCGAAAATGCAGCTGAGGAAACTGGCGCTGCTATCGAAAACGCAGCTCAAGAAGTAGAAGATGAAATAGAAGGAAACGACGATAACTAGGTCGTCCTTTTAATACCTGAAAAAAAAGTCGGATGTTCTGAAACATCCGACTTTTTTATTTAGAAACTCATTTGTTTTACCCCTTTATCAAACTTCTAGAAATCACAATTTTCTGTATCTCTGAGGTTCCCTCGTAAATCTGAGTAATTTTAGCATCACGCATCATACGCTCTACGTGGTATTCCTTTACGAAACCGTTACCACCGTGTATTTGCACCGCTTCTACAGATTGTTCCATTGCAACTTTAGAGGCGTAGAGTTTTGCCATTGCGCTAGACTGGTCGTAGTTGTTTCCTTGGTCTTTATCCCAGGCCGCTTTCATCACAAGGTGACGTGCTGCTTCTATCTCCACAAACATATCTGCTAGTTTAAAGGCAATGGCCTGGTGGTTACAAATCTCCGTACCAAAGGCTTTACGCTCTTTAGAATACTTAAGCGCAAGCTCATAAGCACCAGAAGCAATCCCGAGTGCCTGAGCAGCAATCCCGATACGTCCCCCAGAAAGGGTCTTCATCGCAAATTTGAACCCAAAACCATCCTCTCCTATGCGATTTTCCTTAGGAACTTTCACATCGTTAAACTGTAAAGTGTGCGTATCACTCCCACGTATGCCCAACTTATCCTCCTTAGGTCCTATTTCAAAACCTTCCATCCCTTTCTCTACGATAAAAGCGTTTATCCCACGGTGTCCTTTTTCTCTATCTGTCTGCGCGATAACTAGATAAACGTCAGAGCGTCCTCCATTTGTAATCCAGTTTTTGGTTCCATTTATTACGTAATGGTCACCTTTATCTATTGCCGTTGTCGCTTGTGAAGTTGCGTCAGATCCAGCTTCTGGCTCACTTAAACAAAAAGCGCCTACAAACTCACCAGTCGCAAGTTTTGTAAGGTATTTTTGCTTCTGCTCTTCTGTTCCGTAAGACTCTAATCCGTAACACACCAGCGAATTGTTAACCGAAACAATTACAGAGGCAGAGGCATCAATTTTAGAAAGCTCCTCCATAATTAGCACATAAGAGATCGCGTCCATACCGCTTCCGCCGTATTTTGGGTCTACCATAATGCCCATAAATCCCAGGTCACCCATTTTCTTTACAAGCTCGTCTGGAAACGATTGTTTCTCATCGCGTTCTATAACGCCGTCCAGTAATTCTGTTCGGGCAAAATCGCGAGCAGCGTCGCGTATCATTAAATGTTCTTCGGTTAAGCCAAAATCCATATCGTGGTTTTATTATGATTTATGTAAAAAAAGCACACAAAGATACTTGATTTTTGCGTTTTCTTCAATAGATTTAACGTGATGAAGGGAAAAATCTACAACGTTATCGGAGTGATGAGTGGCACAAGTCTAGACGGGGTAGATTGCGCTTACGCGAAAATTGTTAAAACCAAAACCTATTCCGCCGAAATCCTGCTTGCCGAAACGATTCCGTATCCGGCAAATTGGCAAAAAAAACTAGCCCAAGCCCACAATCTCCCAAAAGCCGAAAGAGATGCTTTAAACGTCCAATACACTGCATATTTAGGCGAAATCATAAATAATTTCATAGACCAAAACAATCTAAGAGATATAGATGCCATCTGTTCCCACGGACACACGGTATTACATCAGCCCGACAAGGGATTCACATTGCAGATAGGTAATTTACCTAAAATTTCTATGATTACCGGTCATAAAGTGGTTTGTGATTTCCGCGAGCAGGACGTGCGACTAGGTGGTCAGGGAGCGCCTTTAGTTCCTATAGGAGACAGCATATTGTTTTCGGAATATGACTACTGCCTCAATCTGGGCGGATTTGCAAATGTTTCGACAGAGCAGGATGGTAAACGCATTGCATACGATATTTGCCCTGTTAATGTGGTACTGAATAGATATGCAAAGGAACTCGGAGCAGATTATGATAAAGGTGGCGCTTTCGCGAAAGCGGGAAACATCCACACCCCATTGTTTGAAAAATTAAACGCCTTGCCGTATTACGAAGCACCCGCTCCCAAATCGCTGGGCATCGAGTGGGTCCATCAGCATATTTTTCCGATTATCGAGCCTTTTCAGCTTTCGGCAAATGATGTGCTGGCTACATTTACGGAGCACGTAGCGTTTCAGCTGGCTCAGAATTTCGGCAATGGCGGGAAAGTTTTAGTTACTGGAGGAGGAGCTTTTAACGAATATCTGGTAGAACGAGTAAAGAAGTTGCACGATTCTGAAATACGTTTTCGCGAACCTGTCTCGCCGGCAGGCAGGAGCGTACAAATTATCGTTCCTGAAAATAAGCTCGTTGAGTTTAAAGAAGCGCTCGTGTTTGCATTACTGGGCGTGCTAAAAATGGAAGGTGATGATAATTGTCTAGCGAGTGTGACAGGCGCAAAAAAGGATCACAGTTCCGGAAAAATCTACGTTCCTGACCTCAATATTAAATAAATGTAAAATTCGGGTGCTGGCAATCAAGTTTATTATATTTGTGTTTCAACTACTAACCAAACTTAATGAGAGAACTCCTCCAGCGTTACGAAGATAAATCTCCAGAAATTGTTTTCCATTGGAACGACCCAGAAACCGAAGCCGAAGGTTGGGTGGTTATAAATTCCCTACGTGGCGGTGCCGCGGGAGGCGGAACGCGTATGCGCAAAGGGCTTGATAAGAACGAGGTACTATCACTTGCTAAAACGATGGAAGTTAAGTTTACCGTGTCTGGTCCCGCTATAGGTGGAGCAAAATCAGGGATTAACTTTGACCCGAAAGACCCTCGTAAGAAGGGCGTTCTAGAGCGTTGGTACAGAGCAGTTTCACCTTTGCTTAAAAGCTATTACGGTACGGGAGGTGATCTTAATGTAGATGAAATACACGAGGTGATTCCAATTACCGAGGAAAGTGGCGTGTGGCATCCTCAAGAAGGCGTGTTTAACGGTCATTTTCAACCCTCTGAGGCAGATAAGATTAACCGCATCGGGCAATTGCGCCAGGGTGTGATCAAGGTTATAGAAAATCCAGCATTTTCTCCAGACGTGCGGAGAAAATATACGGTGGCAGATATGATTACGGGCTATGGCGTTGCCGAAGCTGTTCATCATTATTATGATATTTATGGGGGTAGTATAAAAGGTAAACGTGCGGTGGTCCAAGGTTTTGGAAACGTGGGTGCTGCTGCAGCTTACTATCTCGCTCAGATGGACGCAAAGATTGTAGGAATAATAGACATCGTGGGCGGTCTTATAAAAGAAGACGGGTTCTCTTTTGAAGAGGTTAGGGAGTTGTATCTTAATAAAGATGGAAATACCTTGGGGAAGGACAATCTAATTCCATTTTCCGAAATGAACGAGCGTATCTGGAATCTTGAGACGGAGATTTTTGCACCTTGTGCTGCGTCGCGACTTATTACCCAAGACCAGATAGACCGTATGATAAGCACGGGGTTAGAGGTGATTTCCTGCGGGGCAAACGTGCCATTTGCAGATAAGGAGATTTTCTTTGGTTCTATTATGGAACATACAGATGCTCAGGTAAGTCTTATCCCAGATTTTATATCAAACTGTGGGATGGCACGCGTTTTTGCCTATTTTATGGAACGTAAGGTGCAAATGACAGATGATGCTATCTTTAACGATACATCGATCACAATAAAAAATGCTATTCAAAATACCTTTGATAATAGCAGCGACAAGAAAAACATAAGTAAAACCGCTTTTGAAATCGCTCTTAAAGAGCTACTATAAAATTTAAAACCAACTTTTATGGAATCAGTAATTATTCTCATTTTCGTAATAGGCTATTTGTCCATTACCTTAGAACATCCTTTAAAACTTGATAAAACAGTACCGGCGCTAATAATGGCGTCCCTGATTTGGGCAGTTCTTGCTGTAGGTTTCCACGCAGGTTGGTTTGATGTGATTGACACACACGAGCACGCTTGGAGCTTATTTCCTGACGGAAGTCTAATTACAGGAGATGCAGCAGAGGCTGCAGACGAAGGGTTTAAGAATACCTTACTACATCACTTAGGGAAAACAGCAGAAATACTCATATTCCTAATTGGGGCGATGACTATCGTAGAGATTATTGACCTACACAGAGGTTTTGAAGTGCTCAAAGGAGCGGTACGTACCAGAAGTAAGAAAAAATTATTATGGATTATTGGAATCCTTGCATTCGTTCTTTCGGCGATAATTGATAACCTTACGGCTACTATTGTACTAATTACGCTACTGCGCAAGTTAATAACAAACAGAGATCAGCGTCTTTGGTTTGCGGCTATGGTAGTAATCGCTGCAAATGCTGGTGGTGCTTGGTCACCTATTGGGGATGTAACGACTACAATGCTTTGGATTGCAGATAACGTAACGGCGATGAAACTTATAGAGTACGTTGTAGTTCCATCTCTTATCTGTTTTGCGTTACCATTTTTTATTGCAACCTACTTACCGGCATTTAAAGGCGATATTATAGTAGACACAACCGAAGACGAGGAGGCAGAACGATTACTAAGTAGTAAGACAATGCTTTTCTTAGGATTAGGGATGATCGTTTCTGTACCTATTTTTAAAACGTTGACACATCTTCCTCCGTATATGGGAATGATGTTAGCTCTTGGAGTTGTTTGGTTAGTTTCAGAATACATCCACCCTGAAGAAGACTTTACAAAGGAGCGCAAGCACCTGTATAGCGCTCACAAAGCATTATCTCGTATAGAGATTTCAAGCATTCTTTTCTTCCTAGGAATTCTTATGGCGGTAGCAGGATTAGAGAGTTTAGTGTATGGTGTGTCTGAATCTGGAGATCCAGTAGGCACATTACGTTATGTGGCTGAGATTCTAAACGCGGCAATTCCTAATCAGGATATCGTTGTAGCGATTCTAGGAGTGTTATCTGCAATTATTGACAATGTTCCTCTTGTAGCAGCTTCTATGGGTATGTATACTGCGCCTACAGATAGTCTACTATGGCACTTCATTGCTTACTCGGCAGGAACAGGAGGTAGTATGCTCATCATAGGATCTGCGGCAGGAGTTGCGGCGATGGGAATGGAGAAAATCGATTTTATCTGGTATTTAAAGAAAATAACTTGGCTCGCGTTTTTAGGCTTTGCGGCGGGAGCATTGGTATTTATCTTACTTACTGGAGGAACTATGGCTTCATAGGTACATACAATTTTATTATACAACCATCGTTTCACTTTAAAGCCTCAACTAAAACAAAATATGCTTTATACCCTAATTCAAGACGGAGCCCAAGATGCAACAGATGCACTTGGAACCGAAGAACCTGTTGAAAAGACACTTTCTATTATCGATTTGCTTGTTACCGGTGGTACGGCAGGGATAATTATTATAGCTGTACTTTTTGTGTTGCTATTTGTGGCGATTTACATTTATTTTGAACGTCTCTTTGCGATAAAAGCTGCCTCAAAAATAGATAGCAACTTTATGAATCAGATACGTGATAATGTCGCTTCTGGAAATATCGAATCTGCAAAGATTTACTGTGCGCAGGCTAATTCTCCCGTATCAAGACTAACGGCAAAGGGTATCTCACGTATCGGTAGTCCGCTTGAGGATATTAATACTGCCATAGAGAATCAAGGACGTCTTGAAGTATATAAACTTGAGAAGAACGTTTCAGTACTAGCGACTATAGCAGGCGCCGCGCCTATGATCGGTTTCTTAGGAACTGTTATTGGGATGGTACTCGCTTTCCACACGCTTGCAACCAGCAGTGGTCAAGCAGAAATGGGAACTTTAGCCGAAGGTATCTATACAGCAATGACAACAACTGTGGCCGGTCTTATTGTAGGTATTATTGCCTATATGGGATATAACCACCTTGTAGTGCGTACAGATAAAGTAGTGCACTCTATGGAAGCAAATGCGGTGGACTTCCTTGATATGTTAAACGAACCGAGCTAATATGAATTTACGCGGAAGAAATAAAGTGAGCCCAGAGTTCAGTATGAGTTCCATGACGGACATTGTTTTCCTGTTGTTGGTTTTCTTCCTACTTACTTCCCCGGCCATCACCCCAGACGCACTAGACCTCATATTACCTAAGGCAAAAGGAAAGACAAGCAACAAGCAAAACCTGTCCGTAAGTATTACAAAGGATTTAGATTACTATGTAAACAAGGAACGTGTAAGCGAGAACGGCATTGAGGCTTTCATCACAAGTGAGTTGCGAGGAGTTGAGGAGCCTACTATAATTTTAAGGGCAGAAGAGGGAGTTCCCATCGAAAATGCCGTTAAAGTTATGGACATTGCAAACAGGAATAAGTATAAGATTGTTTTGGCGGTGAGGCCTAATTAGGGTACTTCTTACGCTTTCGCGAAAGCGTACTCAAAATCAATCAAGTATTACAACCAGTTCAGAAGATTTAATTTTACTCACAACTCACAACTCACAACTCATAACTCAATAGTGGCATACCTAGACACCGTACATAAACGTAAATCCTTTACCATAAGTAGCATTATTATGGCAATTATCTTGTTGCTGATGTTTGTGGTAGGAATGAAGTACCTAGACCCACCTATAGAAGGAGGAATTGCAGTTAATTTTGGAACCTCAGATACTGGGTCGGGGGATATACAGCCTACACAACCTGTTGCGTCTGCACCTAAAAATACTGCTCCGCAACCAGAACCTACACCTCCGGAACCAGAAATAAAGGATGAGGTCGTCACTCAGGATAATGAAGACGCCCCAGTAATTGAGGAGAAACCTAAAGAAACTCCAAAACCCAAGGTTGAAAAGCCAAAAGATAAACCTGTAGAAAAGCCTAAGGAAGAAGCAAAGCCAGATCCAAAGCCGGATCAATCTACGACTAGTGCACTCGATGCACTCATTAATGGTCCCAAAAGTGATGGTGCAGCCCAACAAGGACAGGGTAATGATAGCTCTGGAGGAGATAAAGGCGACCCAAACGGAGACCCAAACGCCTCAAGCTACTACGGGACAGGAACAGGTTTGGATGGTGACGGAAACTACCAACTCGGCGGTAGAAAAGCTTTAGGTAAACCAAAACGCCAGCAAGACTGTAATGAAGCAGGAATTGTCGTCGTAAGTATAGAAGTGGATCGTAACGGGAAAGTGATAAAAGCTGTTCCTGGTGTTCGTGGTACGACAAACAATTCCAGATGTCTTACAGAACCTGCAAAAGCTGCTGCACTTGCAACGAAGTTTAATGCAGATTCTAAAGCTCCTTCCAAGCAAATTGGGAAAATTGTGTACCGCTTCAGTCTTTCAGATTAGGACATATTTTTACGTTTAAATCATCATACTATCACATATCAAGAAACACTAGACTGGCTATTTGCTCAGCTCCCAATGTACCAACGTCAGGGGGCAGCAAACTATAAGATAAATCTAGACAAAATTCAGGCGCTTGCCCAATATCTAGAAAACCCGCAAAAGGAATTTAAATCCATTCACGTTGCAGGGACTAATGGTAAGGGATCTACGAGTCATATGTTAGCCTCGGTTTTACAAGAAGCAGGATATAACGTCGGGTTGTATACATCACCCCATCTCAAGGATTTTCGAGAGCGCATCCGGCTTAATGGAGAAGTGGTTTCTAAACAATTTGTGATAGGGTTTGTAAAAAAGCACAAAGCCTATTTTGAAGCACATCAACTTTCATTTTTTGAAATGACCGTGGGTATGGCCTTTGCCTTTTTTGCTTCAAAAAAGGTAGACGTAGCCGTTATTGAAGTAGGACTGGGAGGACGTCTTGATGCGACAAACATCATTACGCCAGAACTTTCTGTAATAACTAATATAGGGATGGATCATACGCAGTTTTTAGGAAATACACTCCCAGAGATTGCAACCGAAAAAGCTGGAATCATAAAAGAAGGAGTTCCCGTAATCATTGGCGAGTATCAAAAGGAAACGGAGGAGGTTTTTAGTACGCTTTCGCGAAAGCGTAATGCTCCCTTACACAAAGCTTATGATTTTAATCTAATGCCGATGGAGTCTGACCTATTGGGCTCATATCAAAAACAGAATATGCGTACCGTTCAAGTTGCGATTTCTGTATTGCAGGACCAGGGATTTGCCGTTGGGATACAGCATATTGCAAAAGGTTTAAAAAACGTCGTTAAAAATACAGGGCTTTTAGGGCGATGGCAAACATTACAGGAATCACCAAAAGTGATATGCGACACAGGCCACAACGCCGAAGGTTTGCACTACGTGGTAGATCAACTTTCTAAAGAAAAATTTGAGCGCTTACATATCGTTCTAGGTATGGTGTCGGATAAAGATCTGGTTGAAGTATTACCAATATTTCCCACGTATGCGACCTATTATTTTTGCAAACCAGACATTCCAAGAGGAATGGAGGTAGCGCAATTAAGTGAAGCTGCCAAAAGTCATAAACTAATTGGTGAAGCTTATGCTTCGGTAAATGAAGCATTAGATACAGCAAAAAAGACAGCAAGCCCTGCCGATTTGATTTTTGTGGGCGGAAGTACCTTTGTAGTGGCTGAAGTGGTTTAGTTTTTCTTTTTAAAATTTTTTGTTTTCTTTTTTTCTGGATTTGTAAATAGTCTCTTTAAGAAACCATCTCTTACAAGGTCTGGGCAATCCATCGCTACGCTAACATCATTGCTCATCGGTTTAAATTTCGTTTTAGTGATAGTGTCGAAGGATGTATCTCGCTCTATTTTCCGAAGGAATTTTGCAACAATGGGAAGCGCTGCATTTGCGCCTTGCCCCACTCTTGTACTTCTAAACCCAATGCGGTGGTCGTCGTGTCCTACCCAAGTGACAGCAACAAGTGTTGGAGTAACGGCTACAAACCAGGCGTCTTTATTGTTTTGAGTGGTTCCAGTTTTACCTGCTACATCCATACGTACGCCATAGGTAGATCGTAAACGCTTTCCAGTACCCTTGTCTATGACAGATTCCATCATGGTAATCATCGTCTGTCTTGTGTTTTCTGAGAAGGCTGGTTTGATTTTGTTTTTTGGTTTGAACTCTTCTAGCATTTTACCATTTGAATCCTCTATTCTCGAAAGGAAATAGGGTTTAACGGGTTTACTTTCGTTTACAAATGCTGCATAAGCACCCGCAAGTTCTTTTACAGAAAGTTCTGCAGTTCCTAGTGCTAGAGAGGGAACAGCTGGGAGTGTGCTTTTAATTTCGAGTTTTTTACCCATTGCAATGACTTTTTCAATCCCTGTTTTTTCAAGAATCTTTACAGATACTGCGTTAAGTGACCGAGTCAAAGCACCTGTCATACTCACGTTCTGATAATAATAATCTGCCTGATCGCTGTTAGATGGACTCCAGTTGTCATAATTTTCATAAGAAACCTCCCTCGCCGAAAAATACTGACAAGGAGATTGTCCTTCTTCTAAGGCGGTCGCATAAACGATAGGTTTAAATGTAGAGCCTACCTGACGCTTGCTCTCAATGTGTCCGTATTTGAATTTTTCAAAATTCACACCACCTACCCAAGTACTTACAGCACCATCTTGTGGATTTATTGCAAGCATTCCCATATTAAGGAACCTGAGGTAGTGTTCTAAACTATCGATAGTGCTATATCTTACTTTCTTATAACCATCATAAGTATAGACTTTCATCTTCCTTTTTATAGAAAGAGAGTCTATGATTTGGCTTTCGATAAGTCCTTTGGCTTTTAGTTTTTGGTAGGATTTTAATTGTTTGAGTTTGCTTTCTACCGTTTTCTTGTCTCTCCAAGGTGCCTTAGAGGCTGGATATTCGCTTTCGAACTGACTTTGCATTTTTTGCATATGTTCTTGTGCGGCGGTTTCGGCGAGGCGTTGCATTTTTAGATCTATGGTCGTGTAAATTTTTAGACCGCTCGTGTACAGGTTAAAAGGTTTGTCACTATCGCTGTTTTCCTTGCACCAAGCTACCATCTTTTGCCTTAAGTTTTCACGAAAGTGTGGCGCCACGCCTTGTTGCTCATCATAGGTGTTGAAGTCAAGTTCGAGAGCTTCTTTTTTAAGTATGTCGAGTGAGTCTACAGTTAAAAATCCATATTTTGCCATTTGATTAAGCACTGTATTCCTTCTTTGCGTACTTCTAGCAGGAGCACGCTGGGGATTATAATAGTGTGTTGCTTTAAGTGTTCCTATGAGCGTTGCTCCTTCGGTTACGGTAAGGTCGATAGCAGACTTGCCAAAATACTTGAGAGAGGCACTTTCAATCCCATACGTATTCCCGCTAAAAGGAACAGCATTGAGATAGAGCTCCAGAATCTGTTCCTTAGTAAAGAGTTTCTCTATTCTCTGGGCGATGATCATTTCTTTGACTTTGGCGACGGGAAGAGTAAGAAAGCTTAAATTTTTGCGGTCAAACATATTTTTAGCTAGTTGCTGGGTAAGTGTACTACCACCTCCAGACGACGCATCTTGAAGTGCAAGTGATTTTACAATTACTCTTAATGCACTTCTAGCATCAACGCCATTGTGGTCATAAAAACGGGCGTCCTCTGTGGCTATCAATGCGTGAACAACGTGCTGAGGAATACTGTCCAGAGACACTGGAACACGATTATTGAGGTAGTATATTCCTATAAGTTCATTGTTAATATCAAATATCTGTGATGGTTTATAAGACGAGACTTCAGTAAGGTCTGCTTTAGAAGGGAGTGCTCCCCAAATACCTATATAAACGGTAAGTATGAAGAGTATGAGTGCTAATCCTAAATAGTTCATCACTCTAACAATAGTGCGCAGTGTGCGCAATATTGTTTCCTTTTTTTTCTGAAGCATACGCTATGTTTTGTAATTGCAAAATAATAGAAAGTCCTCGCAATAGCAGCAGACATCAACCAAAGTTTAACAACTCAAATAATTTGCAAAATTTCTTAGATTTTTATTTGCGGGAATTAAAAACAGCTGTATATTTGCACCCGCTAACACAAAGAACGAGAACGGATAGTTCAAAATTCGAGTTAGGGCAATTAGCTCAGTTGGTTCAGAGCACCTCGTTTACACCGAGGGGGTCGGGGGTTCGAATCCCTCATTGCCCACATAAAGCTTCCAGAAATGGGAGCTTTTTTTGTTTATGAAATACTTCACTTATATATTATATTCAAAGGCCTTAGACCGTTATTATATTGGTTCGACCGGGGATATTGACATACGGTTGAAAGAACATCTTTGGGATCATACAGGTTTTACTGGGAAGGCAAAGGATTGGTTTGTTGTACATACTGAAGAGTACGATAGCAAGGTTGATGCTTACGCTCGAGAACGGCAGATTAAGAAGTGGAAAAGCCGAATAATGATTGAGAAGTTGATTGGTAATTAGCTCAGTTGGTTCAGAGCATCCCGAATTTACTTCGGGAGGGTCGGGGGTTCGAATCCCTCATTGCCCACATAAAGCTTCCAGAAATGGGAGCTTTTTTTGTTAGTAGACGTTTCGCTTTCGCGAAAGCGGAAATGAAACTAACTCTAAATATCCTATCAAGAGAACATCATTTTTACTCAAATACAAGACGCTTGATTTTTTCCATCCCAAACCTACCCATCTTGGGTAGTTCAGTGTAAGATTTACCCTACTAGTTTTGGAACTTAATCTTAAACTTATAATTATGAGAAAATTACTATTTATGTTGAGCTTTATTTTAAGCTTTAATGGTTTGCTAGCCCAAATGTTTGACCAAGAGTCTACTCCTATATATTTAGGAGACAACAATCTTGGTGCGAGTAATCTGTCCCCAGACTATTTTCAAGCAGACAATGGTATTACTTATTTTGTTGGGGTAAGGCCTAACAGTAATAATATAAATGATGGCGCATTATATCAAACGGATGGAACTTTGGCAGGAACTTTTCCCGTTGATCCAGCAGGTAGCGCCAGCATTGTGCCAGTCTTTTTAAATCCTACATCTAGTGACATACAAAATTTTGCAGTATTCAAAGATAAAGTCTACTACGCAGTTCGACTAAGCGCTTCAGAATTTGAATTGGGAATATATGATATTACTACGGGAGCAGTTTCAATAGTTAATCTCAGACCGAGTGGAAGTAGTCTACCTGCTCAATTTCTAGCTACTGATGACTTTCTATACTTTACAGCTGAAGGCGTAAATACACCAGGAGTTCAACTATATGCTACTGATGGAAATACTATTACGGAGATTGCACCTACTGGATCAGGCTCTACCTCTGCCCGACGTAATGGATCTGCTTATGTTTTTACAAAAAATGATGGTTCTAAAATTTATGTAGCTTCTCAATTCTTAACTACAAATGGTGTGTTTCGTGAGGAACTATTTATGGGTGATGGATTTAATATTCCTGTTCAAATCACGGACATTAATACTTCTGGAGGAGCAAGTCCAGCTGCTTTTAAACAAATTGATAACTACTTATACTTTTCAGCACGTGATACCAACGAAGATTTTGAGGTTCATCGTATAGATTTAGAAAATAATGGATCTGTTGAACTGGTTTCTGATTTAACTTTTTCAGGAGCAAATCCTGGCTTGTTTGCGCAACTAGGAAATGAACTATTTTATTCTGCGAGAAGATCTAGTAATTTACGATTGCTATATAAAACAGATCTATCTTCAGGAATTACTAGTGAAGTTAATTTTCCAACATCTGGGAATGGTTTAATTACTTCTCCTAGGGATTTAACGCTTTACAATAACGAGATCTTTTTTAGTGCGAGTACAAATAATAGCTTAGGAAGAGAATTATACAAAATAGATGCAGGGGGTAATGCCGTACTGGTAAATGATTTGAATTTAGGAATGAACGGTTCAGATATCAGCGGAATTACATTGTTTACGGATCGTTTATATTTCAATGCGCTTCAAGATGATGCAATTGGCAACGAGTTATATGAATATAAATCATCAAATGATTTAGTTCGATTAGTATCTGACATAAATACAACTGCAAATACAGGAAGTGATCCTTTGTTTTTTCCAACCGGGACAGGCTTATTTATAAGTGCAAATACGGCAACTTCTGGTAGAGAATTATATACGCTCACGTTTGAAGACGAATGTAATGCTCCAGAAGCGCCAACTGTTGTTTCTGAAAGTACTAACGGGATAACAGTTACCTGGCCTGCCACGCCAAATAATACAGGAATCTATAGAATAACAACGATGTTAAGTGGAGAGAATCCTAACTTTGACACCCCAGTTTCTACCGAGGTAGAAGGGCAAAATGGCTCGTTTATTATCGGGCTCACTCCAGGAGTGGAGTATGATATTTATGTGCGTAGTGATTGTAGCCTGGGAACAAGTGATTTCTCCCCTAGATTACGCATCACAAAAGCAGATTGTCTTACGCCCCAAAATGTATCAATCTCAAACATCACAGGAACAGGGGCAACCGTAACCTGGGATGCCACGGCAGATAATGATAGTGGTTATAATGTATTAATAATGGCGCAGGGGGATGATCCTACTATGGATACTCCAGTACAATCTAGTTTAGTATCCTCGGGAACATCTACAGATACTATAGGACTTGAAGCAGATACAACGTATGACGTTTATGTGAGCTCTATTTGTGCTGGCGGTGACAGTCCATTCTCTACGGTGGTTTCATTTACAACGCTTGCTTGTACTGTGGTGAGTGATATATCTATACAGAATGTTACAACAGATAGTTTTGATATCTTATGGGTAGGTACTACGGACAATGAAGGAACGTATCAAGTTCTTATTATGGGAGATGGAGCAGATCCTAGTATGGATACTCCTATAAGGGACTTTATCACCACGGGTACTGCGACATCCATCACAGGTTTAAATGCTGATACTGCTTATGATGTTTATATAGTTTCTCAATGTGATGGTGTAGATAGTGGTTTTTCTGAAGTTACAGAGGTTACAACCGCTGCTTGTACAACACCTGTAAACGTCGAGGTTTCTGAAATATCATCAGATAGTGTTGTTGTAAATTGGACAGGGCCAGAAGGTGATGCTGTTGATTTTGAAATAGTGTTGATGGCAACAGGTGATGACCCTAATACAGATACACCTATTCAAACAGGTCTAACGGATGAAACAATGTTTGCATTTTCTTCTCTTGAAATCGAGACCGAGTATGATGTTTATGTCAAAGCATTGTGTAATGGGGCTGATACCGAGTTTAGCGATGTATTGAGTTTTACAACAAGCTCTCTGAGTCTCAATGATTTTTCTTCTAATGGTACTGCAAGGATATATCCAAATCCAGTTTCAGATTTCTTTTCAATAGAAACATCAAACTTTAATGTAAAAGAGGTGACGGTGTATACCTTAAATGGAAGTAAAATAAAGCGTTTTACAAAGGAGGAAAATTATAATATTCAAGATCTAAGCTCAGGGATATATATTATTCAAATTATAAGTGAAAACGATAACGCACAAGTAATGAAATTAATTAAAGTTTAAATTTTTCTCATATCAAGTTAATAAGTTATTTGTGTAAAAACCCCAGCGCGAGCTGGGGTTTAGTGTTACCTACCCATTTTGGGTAGGTTCATTTGTTCTAGGAGGACTTAGATTTACGCCTATGCAAAACGGCAGATTCATTTTATACATATTTATTTTATTTACGATACCCGTAAACTCTCAATCTGCTCAAACCTTTAAGAAATTAAAAGACAGCGCAAGTATACTATTGCGTGGTGGTAATGGTAAAGAAGCCTTCCATTTATTACAGGAAATGGATACCATTGCAAAACGAGAAAAATCAGATTCTTTAAAACTGCAAGTCTTTGACAGATTAGGTTTTTATTATTTTGTTCAAGGAGATTATGAGGCCTCTACAGATAATGTCATTAAGGCAATCGATTTAGCGAAAGCGATAGGAAAACGACAAACCTATTTAGATCTAAGTAATAATTTGGGAATGATTTGGTCTAAAATAGATGAATACGAAAGAGCAGAGAAGGTTTACAAAACTCTACTGTCAGAAGTTACTTTAGAGGAGGATGCGGAGATCTATGTTTCAACAATATCTAACCTTGGGAGTGTCTATTTGAGTCTGAACCAACTTGAAAAATCTGAACTTCTCTTAAAACAGGCAAGAGTACTAAGCAAGGAAAAAGGAATTAGATTTCTAGAAGCAGCAGTTTTAAAATTTTTAGCCAAAAATAAATTATTACAAGGTGAATATGTTGAGGTTATAGAACTAGTAAAGAGTATCAAAAATGATTTTTGGGATATCATACAGCGTACTCAAAAAGATGATGCTATTTTTTATCGAGCACAAGCGTATTTCCATTTAGGTGAATATAATCTTGCCGCTAGCGATATAGATGAGGCGTTGTCGCTAATGAATATTCTTAAAAAAGATCCAGCCTATATTGAAAGGGTTGAGTTTAAAAGCAAGATACTCCAAGCTCAAAGAAAATATAAAGATGCACTTTCTGTTCAACAAGAGGCTGTGAAACTTAGAGATAGCTTTAATAATGAGCAACGACTAGCTAATGTTCTCGAGATCGAATCCAAATACGAGGCAGAAAAAAAAGAAAGGGAAAACGCAGAATTGAAAGCACAAAATTCTCAACAGGAACTTATAATTGCAAATAAAAACAACCTAATTTTAGTTGTCGTAATCATCGCCATTTTAATTTTAAGTGTATTGTTTATATGGCAATTGCGTAAGTCAAAAAATAAGAATAAGCAATTAAAGTCACTTATAAATAATCGGTCAAAACTGCTTATCGAGCTTAAGGAAGTAAGAGATAATATTGCCAAAGATTTTCACGATGATATGGGGAATAAGTTGGCTCGTATAACAACAATATCGGACCATATTATTCAAGAAAAAGAAACAAAAACCCAAGCAGACTTTCTCGATGCGCTCACAATTATTAAGCGAGATGCAAATGAGTTGTATAGCGGTACCAGAGATTTTATGTTCTCATTACGTGCAGAGAGTGATACCCTAGAGGATGTGTATGCTTACATTGCAGACTTTGCTCTGGACTATATTAATAGTTTTGATAAGGACATAGATTTGATTTTTAAAAATGACGCTAATCCTCAAATCCCTTATTATTGGAACAGGCAAATCATACTTATCTGTAAAGAGGCAATAACCAATGCCATTAAACACAGTAATTGTGAGACAATTATTTTATCTTTTATACTTAAGAATAATTTCTTATTCATTACCATTAAGGACAATGGAGCAGGGTTTAAACAAGAGAAACTTTCTAGGAAAAATGGTCTTAATAATATGGTCCATAGAGCAAGGAGGATTCATTGTAGTCTAGCAGTAGTCTCAAACGACTCAGGAACGGAAATAAAATTTGAAGGACAATTACCAGATTTTGAAATTCTTAAAATAGCATAGCTTTATGTATAAAGTAGTCATTATAGAGGATAACGAGACACTAAATGAAGTCTTTAGTAGGAGTGTAGATAAGTTAGATAATTTTAAGATTGCGGCGACATATCTCAATTGCGAAGACGCCATAGAAAATTTTAGAAACGACGCGCCAGATATCGTTTTAATGGATATAGAACTTCCGGGAATGAGCGGGATTCAAGGCACTAAAGAAATAAAGAAAATAAAACCTAGTACGCTTATAATAATGGTTACCGTTTTTGAGCATTCTAACTACGTTTTTGATGCCTTATGTGCAGGAGCTTGTGGATACCTAACAAAAAATGCCACAGGCTCAAAAATAGAAGATGCCTTAAATGAAGCTGTTCAAGGAGGTGCTCCTATGAGTATTCAAATAGCAAAAATGGTCGTAAATTCTTTCCAGAAAGCTCCAGAAAGTATTCTTACTGACCGTGAAACGGAGGTGCTTACTTTGCTGTCACAAGGAAGCAGTTACAAAGGTGTAGCAATAAAAATGGATGTAAGTCCTAATACCATAAAATTTCACATAAAGAATATTTACGATAAGTTACAGGTGCATGATAAGGAAAGTGCTATCCAGATCGCGTCTGATCAAAAGCTTATTTGATTACTTTTAGATACAAATACTCTTTAGTGCGTTACCACATTACACTTATCTTCCTCTGTTGTTTTTACAACAGCATTAGTCAAAATCGTTTTGCTCATTTTACAACCGTAGACGGTCTACCTAATAATTTATGTTATGGCTTGGAGCAAGATGATAAAGGATACATTTGGGTTGGTACTGATGATGGCTTATCTAAGTTTGACGGGAACACTTTTAAAAATTTTAGAACGGGTCAAGGTTTTCATTCTAATTATGTAATAGCACCTATTCTACACAAAAACAATCTTGTTGCAGGTACATGGGGACGAGGATTGTATCAGCTTGACAACCAGTCTTTCAGAAGATTAGTGCCACGAGACAGCCTGTCAAAAGTAAATAATCTTGTCTCTGCTTACGGTGCTCTTTGGAGTACTTCTATATCTGATAATTTCCTGTTTAGAAAAAATAATAATGGAGTTTACGAAAAGACAAATTTTCAACTGAGCTTTCAGAACGATTCACTTAGAATAGTTGTAAACCAGAAACCCGTACAAGTCCCTATACAATTTCATAAAATTAAGGATAAACTGTACATAACAGGCAGGAATCATCCTATCAAAAACACCGTAAATGGGGTGTATGAAATAAGCCAAAACCTAGAGCTCACAAGGGCATTTAACGCGCTTAAAGAGTTTAATATTTCCACACTTTCCTACAAGGATGATATCATTTATGCCGGTAGCGGAAACACTATAATGATGGTCCAAGGCAATAGAATCATTAAAAAAATAGTACTGAAGGATTTTAATGACGTGCTATTTAAAGCGATACGCTATTTTGATAAGATTTTAATCCTGAGTGGAAAAAGTACACTACCTCAAAAATTAGTAACCTACGACCTGGAAGGCAATAAGATTCAGGATGTTACCGCAGCATTGAATATAAAAACGAACATTTCTGACATATTGCTGGATCACGAGTCAAATATTTGGGTTTCTTCTTATGGACAAGGAGTATATTGTTTTTTTGCTCCAGAGAAGTATGCTTTTAAAGAATATAAAGGGACACGAAATAAATTGATAAAAGATATAGAAGGTCTCGATGACCAAGTATTTCTGCTCTCAGATAATAGTTTATTTATTTATAAAGATCATAAGTTAGAGATGGAGAGATCTCTTAAAAATTCACCTAACAAAATTTCAAAAATTGAAAATAAAATAAGATTAAGTGTTTTTGAGAGGGATTTAAATGACCAAATATCGATTCCTAAAATTGAGATAGGTATAGAGTCTATAGCTTATGAAACGCAACAAGGCGTTTATAGAATAAAAGAGGATACACTACTATTTCCTAATGATACTAAACTCATCAAAGACAGAAAACTTGTAGCGCTACTTATGAATGATATGGTGGTGTTTAACGACAAGTTGATGATTGCTACTAATTCAGGGCTTCTGGTTGAGAGTAATAATGAGCTTCTTTCCTATCCAAAAATAGACTATCAGATACATCAATTTTACAAAGACGATGACCAGATGTTTATGGCTACTAGTAATGGTCTTTTTGTGGTGGATAAGAATGAAAATATAACCCAAATAGAAGGAACAGAGAAATTAGAAATAAATGCAGTAACCATAGATTTTAAAGGTCAAATCTGGTTAGGTACAAATAACGGAATCGTAATTTATAAAGACGAAAAGCTGGAGCGACTTTATCTTAAAAACAGTTTGGGGTCTTCTTACATCACAAGTTTTTATGAAGATTCAGGTAAAGAGATGTGGTTCGGAACAAATGATGGGGGATATAGTATAGATAATACTATGGATATTCAGTATCAGGAGGCACCTCTCATACATATTAATCAAAGCGGAAATAAATTTGACCTTAATATTATTTCCTATAACCGGGCTGATGCTCTAATTTCTCAATACCAGATCAATGATGACCCCTGGATTAGTACAAAAGAGACTGTTTTAGACTTTAACAATCTGGAACAAGGTGATTATAACTTCCAGCTTCGATCAAAGAAAATAGATGGAGTCTGGGGATATAGTGACACATTTCAATTCCAGCTTAGAGACCCGTGGTATATGCAGCCTGTGTTTTTGATAGGGAGCACAGCAATCCTCTCATTATTTATGATACTTATTATTTCTGCTAAGCTTAAGAATACTAGAAAGAGAAATACGATTCTTAATGAGGCAATTACTTCAAAGACAACGCTAGAGAAAGAACTTGCGCAGGTGCGTGATAGAATGGCAAAAGATTTTCACGATGAGATGGGAAATAAACTTGCTAGAATAACAATGGTCTCAGAGCACATTCTTTCAGAAACAGATGCCGCTCTAGACTCCTTTACCCATAAATCCCTCACTACGGTAAAAACAGATGCTGAGGATCTTTATAGGGGAACTCGAGATTTTATGTTTTCCTTGCAACCTGATAGTGATTATCTTCTTGAGGTGGTAGATTATATCATTGATTTCTCGCGAGACTATTTATCGAGTTGGAATATAGAGTGTGAGATCGAAAAGGATATACCTAATAATCCCAGATTACCCTACTACTATAACAGACAGATCATCTTGATTTTTAAGGAAGCCATTACAAATGTGGCAAAGCACTCAGATGCGACAATGGTGCATTTAAAATTTCAGTACGACCATCCTTTGGTAAAGATGCAATGTATCGATAATGGCAAAGGGTACGCTTTCGCGAAAGCAAAAAAAACAAGAGGCCTATCCTATATGAAAGAGCGAGCATCAAAAATAAACTTCACGTTCCATATCGATACACTTCCCACAGGTACTACCGTCGTCCTACAAGGATCAATAGCCTAAATATTTGATTTACTACCCTTTGCGGGTAGGACAAGGCACCACCTTACAGACTAATTTTAACATCGTATTAACTATCAATTCTAAATATGATGAAAAATTATTTAAAATCCTTTACGCTATTATTTGCACTACTCATATACAGTAGCACACTATATAGTCAGGAAGTAAACAAGTCAAGTTCAGTAATTCATCTGGATGGAAAGACGATTTTTAACTCGACAGATAGTAAGGGAGCGCTGCTAAGTCTAACAAAAACCAAAGGGGATAAATTCAAATTTATTAAGAAATCTGAGTCCACAGATGAACTAGGTTTTAAAATTGAAAAATATAGCAGTTCTTATAATGGGATTCCTATCGCTTTTTCTACTACGACAGTCATAAGTAAGGATGGTGTGATTAAGAAAGTAATAAATGACCTTCCTGATATGAACGTCTATAATACCGACCAAAACTTTATTGCAAAAACAACAGCATTCCTTAAAGCAAAGGATGCTTTTCCTTCTGAAAATTATGCCTGGGAAGACAGCGAGCAGTCCAAGAAAATGGGATATACAAAGCCAGAGGGTACACTTACTATTCTTCCTAAACTTGCTGGAATAAGTGATCAATCTCGTGCTGTATACGCGTTTGATATGATGAGTTTGAAACCCGTAAATAGAGAGGTGGTTTACATAGATGCTGTTACTGGAGATTTTGTTTTTAGCAAAGCATTAATCTACCATCAGGACACGCCAGCTCAAGGTCAGAGTGTTTATAATGGCCTTGTGCAGTTTACAGCAAGAGAATATATTCCAGGAAATTATGAATTGCGTAATACGTCTTTAGGAGCAGAAATCGAAACCAAAGATGCTCAAGGCTCTCTTGCTTTTAATGCGGCTCCTGTGACCAGTACAAGTACCGTGTTTAATAATCAGAGTGCTGTGCAAGCGCATTTTGGGATGGAGTCTGCGTATAACTATTTTAAGAACGAGCACAACCGAAACTCCTTTGATGGCAATGGAACAAAAATTAGAAGCACAGTAAATACTGCAGATTTTGGCTATGTAAACAATGCTTTTTGGTACCAAGATCAGATATATTTTACGAGAACTTCGGGTACGTCAAATCCGCTGAGCCATCTTGAGGTCGCGGGGCACGAGCTTAGTCACGGTGTTGTTCAGTATTCGGCAAGTTTAATTTATAGTAATGAGTCGGGACAACTCAACGAGAGCTTTGCAGATATTTTTGGGTTTATGTCTAAGTATAAGGCTATAAATGTAAAAGACTGGGAAATTGGACGAGGCCTCGATCCTGCTAAACCTACGGAGGGTTTTAGAAATATGGAAAACCCAAATATTCATTTTGACCCTAAATTTTATCACGGCACCCATTGGACAGATGATCCATTTAATTTAGATAATGGCGGTGTTCACACAAATAGCGGTGTCCAGAATCATTGGTTTTATTTAATTACTGAAGGTCAGTCTGGTACAAACGAAGTTGGAAATACTTATAATATTACGGGAATAGGTCCAGATAAAGCCGCAGCTATTGCTTACAGAAATCTAACCGTTTACCTCTCGCCCAGCTCACAATATCACGACTCGAGAGTGGGAAGTATTGAGGCTGCTCGTGATTTATATGGGATAGGAAGTCCAGAGGAAATTGCCGTAACAGATGCGTGGCATACAGTAGGAGTGGGGCCAGCTTATGGACAGACTTCAATTACTTGTGGCCCTGCAGATGTTATTTTTGAAATAGATATTGACGGTAATCCACAGGATATAATGCTATACGTAATTGATCAAAATGGTGGACTTGTTGTAGGCGCTGGTCCTGGAAGTTTTGAAAACGAAGTACCAGGGACTACCTATGTGAGTCAACCTCTCGCACTACCATCTTTGGGATCTTATAAAATACATATTTACGATTTAGATGGTGACGGTCTAACAACCGGGGGTTATTCTGGTGGGTTTAGAATGAAGGATTTGAATGGTAATATTTTAATGGAGCTAAATAACTTCGACTTTTCCAAAGGAGCAGAATATTGCGTGGGCAATGCGGGAACTAGAGTTTTTGATTTTGAACAGCCCGTAGGACCTAGCTATTTTAACTTAACAAGTGTTTCAGACACTACTGCAGATTTTGAATGGGGAACGTATACAGATAACGTAGCTGTTGTCGCTTCTTATTTATATTTAAATAAGCAGATACAGCCTTACTATGCTGGAAACACAGGAACTATTACAGGACTTCTGCCTTGTACAACCTACACGGTGGTGGCTTTTGCTACAGATCCTGATAACAATGTGTCCTCGCCAGGCGGTAAAATCACTTTTACAACTACTGGTGCTTCTTGTGACAGTCAGGCTCCCTCTATACCTATAAATCTGGTAGCAAACAATGTGGCTGAGCAAAGTCTAGACTTAAGCTGGGATGCCTCTGTTGATAATGTTGGGGTAGCAGGATATAAAGTATTTCAGGACGGAGTTCAAATTGCCGATGTATCTTCAAACGCGGCTACGGTTACTGGACTTATAACAGGAACTGCTTATGGGTTTGAAGTGCTGGCCTATGATGGCGCTGGTAATGAGTCTGCAAAAAGTGCTGTGCTCAACATTACTACTGCTGCCAGTTCTTGTGCGCAGTCCTTACAATTAGAAATGACCTTTGGAACTAATCCAGAGTTTTTACAATGGATAATAAAGGACGCAAACTATGTGGTCGTGAAAGCTAGTGCAAATGGTCAATATTATAATCAAACGCCAGGAAGTTCGCTTACAGAAAACATTGATATATCAACATTACCTGATGGTGATTACAACTTCATTTTTGTGGATTTCGGTTCAAATGGAACTTCTTACGAATTAAAAGATGGTAATAATGTATTGACTTCTGGAAGTAATATAATTTACGGGCAGACAGATCAAATATGCTTGAGAGTTTCAAATGGTGATACTCTAGATTTAATCCCGCCATCTACGATTACAGATCTTTCACTAGTGAGTAATACGGCTACAGAGGCTACCTTAAGCTGGACACCAGCAACAGATAATGAAGGGATATTTTCTCAACTTTTATTAGTAAATGGTAGCGTGTGGGCAAATATTTGGCAAGCAGGAACAAACCAATATACCATAGGCAATTTAACGCCAGGGATCACTTATAATTTTGAAATTTTAACTTGGGATGTAGGCGGTAACTTTTCGGGGGAAAGTAATACCGTTACCGCTACTACCCAAGGTGCAATGACAAGTGTGACATTAAACCAAGGTTATTTTGAGACCAGTTGGGACGGATGGATAGATGGAGGCTGGGATGCTCACAGAAGAACAGACGCGAGATCCTTAGAAGGGAATAGGAGTATAAGACTAAGAGATAATTCTGGGCAAAACTCTAGTATGATATCACCTACGTTTGACTTAACTGCTTACGATTATATGAATTTTGAATTTCTCGTTCACGTTTTCAGTTTTGAAGGTCAAGAAAATTTCTTCTTAGAATTCAATAATGGATCTGGATGGCAAGTTGTTTCTAACTTCGTAAATAATGTTGAGATATTTAACAACGGCGATTTCCAGATGAATGCAACGATAAGAAACAGCGATTTTGCATTTTCTCAAAACTCTAGATTGAGATTGCGTTGTGATGCAAGTGGAAATGGAGATCAGATTTTTGTCGATGCCACGCTTATTGAAGGGATTACTGGAGGAAACTTACCTTCCACCTCTGGAACTGTTGTAACTACGTTAGGGGCAAATTCAATTAAAGAATCAAACGATGTAATAGAATATGATGAAATCATTGTATATCCTAACCCAGTTCAAAATACATTTGAGTTAAAGGGTCTTACAGAGGAAGATTTTATTCAAATCTCTGTATATGATATGAAAGGAAGTCTAGTAAAGACTTTTAATGATTATGATCAGTCCTATGATATATCAACTTTACAAGCCGGAGTTTATATTGTACGATGCACAATGATCGATGGTGAGGAGACTAATCAAAGATTAATTAAGAAATAGTAAAAGTACTTTTTAAGTAGTTAGTGTTTTGGAAGTAAGAGGGGTTACCTATTTGGGTAGCCCTTTTTACGTTACCTACCTGTTTTGGGTAGTATTCTATGAGATTATTGTCGCTAGTTTTAGTTCTTAATACACTATACAATGAAATCAAAATATCACCTACCATTTATTTTAATTTTTTGTTTTTCGCTTACAGATCCCAGTCTAAGAGCCCAGCAAGCAAACCCTTGCGTCGGTGGTTCTGGTTCTGTTACTGTGGGATCAGAAAGTCGTGCGGCTACTTCTTTTAAAAATCTAAATAAACAATTAGACCTAGCAGAAAAAGCAAAGGAGCAAGGGGAATTGCTTAAAATGGAAAATAATTTAAAGAATGCTAGACGCTATATGGACTTTGTTATAAAAAAAGAGCCAGAAGCAGACTTATCTGTTCCTTGTGATAGATTGAACAAACTTAACGAAGCGAGTCAGGCATTAAGTGCAAATAAGGCAGATTTTGCAAAAGCAAATTACAATTTTACATTCTTTATTGATAATTACCAGAATTTTGCAGGAGGTACTTTTGAAAATGAGCGCTTTGCAGAGCAGAACAACGTTTTTGATGAGGTGTTGTCATTTGATAGAGCGGCGATGATGAAACAAATGTCAGAAGCACAAGCGGCTGGGAAACTAGACGGACAAGGTAAGCAGCTTAAGAGTAAACTAGAGAATCTAGATGAAACCTTGAACTTATATCAGATCCCAACAAATCTTTACACACTACTTGACCAAGTAAACACGATGGATGGTGTTAAAAAGAGTAAGATGTCAAAAAGAGTTCTCAAGGTCGTAAGAGGATTTGCCGCGATAGGAGGAGATAATCCTACCTTAAATGATATAAAAAATGCCGCCGAAAGACAACTCGAAGCAGCCGAAGAAGAACTTGCTTCTATATATACGGGAGACTTCCACAAAGAACACGTAAATGAGATTGTCTTTACAAAAGTGCCGTATAAAGCAGGCAATGAAGCATCAGTAGAAATTAATCCAGTATTTGAGCCTGGTGATGCGATATATGGTACCATCTACTTTGGCGCTACAATAATGGATGCCGTAGGAGATCCCAACACATTGAGTGCATCAGGAAAACCTATGGGAACTGGAGGCGAGTTTACGGTAAGGGATGCTGCCGGCCTAACGCTAGACCGTTATTTTACAGATGATGATTCTGGAAAGAATACGACAATGCTCATTTTTCCAGGTTGGGACGCATCTGCCACAACCTATCAATTTATCGTTGTCCCAAATCTAACAACAGACCTAAAACAAGAGGCCAAATATAAAAATATCACACCATTGCAAATGGCTCGTGGTTTATCTAAAGAATCTCCAAGGAAAAAGAAATGGAATGCACAGGTGGCATTAGTCACCGCAAAAACAGGAGCAGTCTTATACAAAGGTTCTTTTGAGGTAGATTTATCAAAAGGTGAGGGTCCTGAATATTATCAAAAAGTTGAGGTGAAGCAGGAAGAAGTGTTTATCGCGGCAAACAACTTACCTAGAGCCGTCACCAGAAATGCTGGTCTCGAAGCACAGTTACTCAGTATTATGAATAATCAAGGGTTCAAAGAAAAATTTACCCGCACTATAATAACAAGAGACTGGAAGGTCATACAGCGACCACTAGAAAAATACAGGGAACTTTATGCAGCTTTTCCCTACAAAACGCCAGAGGGAAAATGTGGGTATCTAGAGTTTGTGTTCAGATCTGACTATGTGGGGGGCTGGTCTAAACCACAAAAAAGCGGTGGTCGCATTATGAAAGAACGAGTGACCTGCGATAAGGTGAACTAATCTAATATAGAATTATGATAAACTTAAAGAAAATCATCGGACAAGGATTTGAAGCTAGAGATAAGGGTCTGGAGTTAATAGGAAGCACAATTCAGAAAGCAGCAGAGAGTGTTGGTCTTGGTATAGATGATTCTGGACTCGTGAGAAAACTCCCGGTAGATATTGCTAATGATCCTGCTTTAAATAAGGAATTCTTAACTGTTTTTGAGAAAAATTACCCCACCATAAAGGGAGCAAAAATTGTTATTAACGGTAGCAAAGATTGGATAAGAGAATACCAATTTAATAGACTAATAGAACGCAATAGGATTGCCGCAGCAATATTTGAGGAAGATGGTGCCCACTACTCGCAATGGTTCACATTTACACAAAACTGGGCAGATGATGGTTGGGGGGATACACTAATAAAAATAGCGCATAGTAAATCCAAAATAGATCCAACAATATTATAATTATGGCAACGACGATCTTTGAAGATAAATTAAGCGAGTATATAGGAATTGCTCAAAAAGCCTCTCACGGCCTCTATATTTCGAATGGAGTATATCATCAAAATTTAGAAAATGTTGAAATTAATTATTTCATAGAGGCAGTTCTCACAGCCCAAAAAATGTTTGATGTTGCATTGGATAATCAATCTAAGCTTATAACAATTGAAGGCAGTAAGATGGAACAAAAAGCATTTTGGAATGGTCTAAAAAGACAAAAAGATCGGTTTGACGGTATAACTAAGGTCGAGCTTGATCTGAAATCAAATAAAAACAATGTGGCAGAGATTATAGCCGAATATAAAAACAATAACCAACAAGTAATTGTTCAACTAGGGAAAGCAATTGCTTATAATCTAGTCGATTTACCAGTTGTATTCTTTGCTATTGTGGGAGATACCAAAAAGCAAGCTGATTTTAGAGCATTAGCTCTAGAACTAAAACGTGTTTGTCTCGCCAGCCCAGAGGACATTGATGTAGAAAAATTATTGGCTGCGCAAAGAAATATTGCCTCAGAAGAGGAAATATTATCGTGGTTTACATTAAAAGCGAATCAAACCTTAAAACAGAAAGCGCAAGCAGAACTTGCACGCAACGAAGAAAAAAATCGTATCGCATCAGAAAAGCAGAGAGCTATAGACGAGGCAAACGATCAAGTCAGACAGGCAGAGATAGAAGCAAAAAAGGCACAAAAAGATGCTTTAAGGCTTATGGAAGAAATGAAGAAGAAATATGGTTTGTAAGTTCTTGCAATCTATAAGCATTATAGATTATAGGAGTAAATTATTTTGTTTAAATGTCTAAAAATGAGACATTTGTTTTCAACCACCCATTTCGGGTAGTACAAATACTTTAATTATTGGAGACATTGTAAGTGAATTTAAAACCACATTCCAATGAAAAAATCACTCACAATTTTAACTGGTATTCTATTTTGCATCCTTTTAAATACTCAAGATGCAAACGCACAATTTGGGCTCAAGAAGTTAAAAAATGACGCAGTAAAAGGGCTCAAAAGCGATGTTAAGAAAAAGAAAGATTCTATCCAGCGACAACTTGTCCTAGGACTTCTAGAAAAAACAACCTCTTTTTGTAAGAATGAGGGGTCAGAAAAAGTGGTAATTACTTCTCAAAGTGTTGCTTATCCAGCTTACACAGATTTGAGAAAAGAACTTGATGCTTTAGAAACTAATTTACTTTCAGATGGTTTCAATAAATCGATGGTCAAGCGTATAAAGAAGATAGGGGAGCACAGTGCTGCGGTATTTCTAAAGGAGCCTAATGCAGATCTTAGTACGGAGTGCACACGACTAAGTAGGATTCAGGAATCTTTTTTGAGTTCCTTAAAACTGTAGGAAATGGATATAGGGGTAAGTACGCTTTCGCGAAAGCGTAAGAATACCACATCACCATTATTACAATATTTTAAGTGCACTCAATCCAAAAAAGAGTATAAGACCATTTTATGAAATTGTCAATTGTCATCTCATTATTATTCTTATTGTCGTCTTGTGTAAATGAAAAAAATGATCAAGTGTTCAAAGTTTATGGACAGCTCAAAGATATCAAAGATGAGTCTACAGTACTACTTATGATGCATAATGAGGTTATGGACTCTAGTCTAGTGCAAGACGGAAATTTTGAATTTCAAGGTGTGATCGAGCAACCTACATCGGCAATTTTACTCATAAAAGGGACTGCAAATTACAAGTCACTTTGGTTAGAGCCGAGAGAAATTAGAATTTCTGGAAATAGTGATCAGTTAAAATTGGCAACAATAACTGGGTCCAAACTCAACGCGCAATCATCGATTTTAAAAAATAGACTTAAAAAAGAGAAAGACATTTATTATGCTACCAGCGATAAGATTGTCGAGCTAGAAAGTCTATCACTTTATACATCGCGACGGGAGGAGATAAAAAGGCTTAAGAAAAAGATGGAGCTTAAAAAATTTAAGATAGATAGTATAACAGCTGCCTTTATCGCCGAGTTTCCTAACAGTCCTATAAGCCTTAATAATCTGAATGTATACAAATTCAGTTTTGGAAAAGAAATGACAGCGGCGCTTTACGACTTAATGAATGAAAACTCAAAGGCAACCGAAAAGGGGAAGCTTATTCAGGAATTTATAGCAAAGTCTCTAAAACCAGAAGTAGGTGATCCATATGTAGACTTTGCGCAACCTGATGCTGCAGGTGAGATTGTAAAAATTTCAGATGTTTCAGGGGATACATATACTTTAATTGAGTTTTGGGCCTCGTGGTGTGCGCCTTGTATTAAGGCAAATCCAGATTTAATAGCGCTTTACAATTCCTATAATAAGAGTGGTTTTGAAATCATAGGGATTTCCCACGATGCGAGTAAGGAGGCTTGGATTAATGCGATTAACCGCCAGCAATTACCGTGGACAAATCTTAGCGAGCTTAAAGGCGAAGAGAATAATGGCGCCGCCATATATGAGGTAAATATTATTCCAGATAATGTCTTGATTAATAGTGAAGGGATAATAGTTGCGAGATGTATAAAGTCAGATTCTTTACAAGCCATTTTAGAGACAAATCTGGGAGCTAAATAATTAAAAAAGCAAATTGAAAGTTTTTTTTCGCTTAAAGCGAAAATCTAATCGTCCCGAAAACAAAAATCTATAGGAAAAAAATACAAACCTACCTTTTTAGGGTGGGACGATGAATCATTTTCTGATAGATATTTGAGAAATTAAAATTCTGACTATGAGGCCATTCTACGTATTAATCGCTTTTTTGCTTTTTGTAACTTCTGTCGAGGCACAGACGGTACAATTTAACGATCCTGTTTTTGAAGCGTACTGTTTAAATAATTTTGACAGTAATCAGGACGGGGTAATTCAGGTAAGTGAGGTGAGTCAGATGACCACTTTAGTGGTAATGAATGAAAATATTTCTGATCTCCAGGGTATTGAGCATTTTAGTGCACTTACAAGATTGAATGCAGGTGGCAACAAACTCACTTCGTTAGATTTGTCATTAAATTCTAATCTCAAAATAGTCCGAGTAAATACTCCGGTGGCTAATTTTGGGTTGACATCTATTATTCTTCCATTGAATAGTGTTTTAGAGATTCTATCGCTCAATGATAATAATTTAGTAAACTTGAATTTAAGTCAGCAATCTCAGTTGCAAAAACTTTTTGTTAATAATAACCAGCTCATTTCATTAGATGTTCAGAATAATTTATTATTGAATCAGTTAGAAGTTGGTAATAATTCTATTTCGAATATAGATGTCTCAAAAAATGTTTTACTAGGCACTTTACTATTGGAGAATAATCTTTTATCAACTATTGATGTTTCGAACAATGTAGATTTAACAAGATTACAACTTCAGGGTAATAACTTAAGCAGCGTGGATCTTACTAACAATGACGAGCTTCGAGTTTTAAACCTCTCTTCTAATTCTATTTCAAGCATCGCTTTACAGGATAAATTAGAGCTGCAATTTTTACAACTTAGAAATACGAACATAACAAATCTTAACCTCCTTAATAATAAGAAAATAATAAATGTAAGTGTTTCAGGGAGTTCTAATCTGGAAGTTATGGAGCTGGCTCCCGATAATATGGATGGGGCAAGTATAACTGCTCAACACTGCAAGTTAGAAAATATTAATTGGCAATTTAATAATACTCCTAATCCATACACTATTGGTATTAGTGGTGGACAGACCAAAGATCTTAAGCTTTCTGGTAATATAATGTGGCTAGTAGCTAGTGGTAGTCAAATAGAAACAGTCGATCTCAATAATCTTACGGGAGTTCAATACGTGAACCTTTCGAATAATAGCCTCAAAGAGCTTGATTTTTCAAACGTCACGTTGATGCCTGGAGGAGCAGTGTTCAATATAATTAATAACGATCTTGAAAATATAACTGCAAACAATCTTAATGCAATATCCTTTGATGCTCGAGGTAATCCTAATGCTTGTATCTCTGTAGATAGTCCAGTAGATGCTCAAAATCAAACAAACGGATATTCTGGCTGGAAAAAAGATAGTTCTGCTACATATACTTGGAAGTGCCGCACCTACATCCCAGACGATGCCTTTGAGCAATGGGTAATAAATAACACCCCAGAAAATGGACCCATAGACGACTGGGTAGAAACAAGCAATCTTACCTCAATAACGAATTATAGTGCTTTCTTTAGCCAAGTGCAAGATTATACAGGGATAGAAGATTTTATAAATCTAGAGACGTTCTCTCTGTCTTATAGTCCTGTCCAGTCACTCGATCTCTCTGGAAACGAAAACCTCAAAAATCTTACTTTAACAAACGCTAGTCAGATAACATCTTTTCTTCCCCCGGCCTATGCAAATTCCAGTCTTGAAAATGTTCAGATAAGCTTTACTAATTTGACAAATATAGATTTTGACGGATACAATCATCTGCAAGAGCTCAAGCTTAATGATAATGCACAATTGACCACCGTTGCAGTCGAGAATAATACATCCCTAGAATATCTTTTATTAGAGGATTCACCTAATTTGAGCTTACAAATGGGAAACAACCCTATGGTTGAAAGATTCACGGGACAAAATATAGGTCTGTCAGATTTAGACGCGACCTTGCTCCCTAAACTTAAAGAGCTCAGATTGAGAGGCAATAATATTGATAGGCTTAACTTAAGCAATAATGCTCATCTTAATTTAGTTCAAGTTGAGGACAATACATTAGAAGTTGTTTCTGTAAAAAACGGGAACAATTCCCAGCTTACGTATCTTGCGTTAACAGGCTGTCCTAATTTAGTGTGCATTAACGTAGATGACCCACAGCAAGCCTCTAGTGGGCAGTCGCTCCCATATTCTAACTGGCAAAAAGATGCTACAGCGACATATTCAAACCAATGTCTTACGTATGTTCCAGATGATGCCTTTGAACAATGGATAATATCAAACACTCCAGAAAATGGCGTAGTAGATGATTGGGTTTACACTTCAAACATAGAAAATATTGTTACTTTAAACTTAAATAATACAGCCATACAAGATTTTACAGGATTAGAAGATTTCTCGAGTCTTGAGAACTTTAAAGTGAAGAATGCAGTTAATCTTTCTAGTTTAGATTTAAAGGATTTATATGATCTCAAAAAAGTAACTGTCCTAAGTTGCCTCAATCTTACTACATTAAAACTCCCTAAGGCCGTTAGTTCAAGTTTAGAGGAGATATTTCTTGCAGACTTACCTATTACTGAACTTAAATTAAAGGGGTATAATCAGTTAGAAAATATTAAGCTCAAGAAGCTCACTGCGCTTACGAGCCTCAAAATCAAGAATAACCCTGTCTTGAATTATATTACAGCAAAGAATGCTACATTTTCAAATCCAATACTTGACAATAATCCAGAGGTAAGAAGTCTTAGTCTTATAAAAATGGGCTTAACAAGTCTGGATACAAGTGCGTTGCTAGAACTTGAAGAATTAAATATTCACAATAATAGCCTTATAGATTTGGATGTTTCTTCTAACGTAAAATTAGCTTCACTTACGTGTACAAAAAATGAGTTGAAAGTCCTTAACGCGAAAAATGGCAATAATGCTAATTTTACAGCTATGGACGCCTCCAACAATGCAGATCTTTTCTGTGTCCAGGTAGATAATCCTAATAATGCTTCCCTATATCAAAACTGGCAACTTGATTCACAAACCTCAATAGATGATAATTGCAGTCCATATATTGAGATGCAAGGAGATCAGGATATATGCGATAAAACGTGTATAAATCTTAATGACTATATCGTATATCAAGAGAGTTTCTGCCCCACAGCGAGTATAACTTTTTATGACATCAGTAATCCTCAAAATCCAACATTAGTTATAAACCCAGAGTTTCAGATCACACAATCCTCAACATTTCAAGTTGTGCTGGACGACTCTTGCAATAATGGTCAATTAGCATCAGATGAAATTACATTAACCGTAATTAATACTCCGCAATGCATAAATAATCCACCTGTGCCTTGTAGTGGGAATGCTACTGCTTCCTTTTCTCAAGACTTAGAAGAGCACACCTTCTTGTATCCTAATCCAAATAATGGAAAGTTTACTCTTGAAAGTACCCTAGATTTTGGGGTGGATTACCGTATTCAAAATCAATTTGGGACCATAATCAGCGAAGGGAAATTGAAGAAAATTGATAACGCATTTATTGATCTATCGTCTAAGAGAGCAGGTGTTTATTTTCTAACTATAATAGCACCTAACCAAGAGCAAATCGTTAAGAAGATCATTAAACGGTAAGCTTAAGTTTATTTATTATCCAGGTAGAAGGGTGGCATTTATTTTTGTCACTCTTCTTAAATACATTTATGAAACTAGTTAAGATTTTTTCTGTACTTACATTGATATTTTGGTTTCTAGCATTCCTGTTTAAGGAGCCATTAGTTCAAACAGCACAAATTACTACAGCGGTACTTGTCCTTGCTATTGTTATGAGGGTCTTTAATATAAAACGACTGGATAAGTGATTTTGCCGCTACCTCAAAATTTTATTCTGTCGCGCAATAAACATATTAAGGGGGCTTTAGCTTTCGCTAAAGCACAAAAAAGTGAAGCCCATCAAGAGCTTGATGGGCTTCACTTTTTCTATAAACAAAAATAATTAATTCGCTGCCTCAATAATAGTCTCTGCAAGTGTCGGGAAATGCCATTGAAGATTTGCACGATTTAAAATTCTAAAGTTACCTCCGTCGTCCCAAACAATAGGCAGTAAGCCGCGTTCTAAACTTTTTTCTACATAAAACTGGAAGTAGTCTTCTCTGACGTTCAGATTGTTTCTATCTCTAGCTCCCCATTCTCCTAAAATAACAGGACGCTGCTCTTGAATAATCCATTTATCACGGATATAGTCAAATTCTGCTTCGAGAGCTGCTTTTTCTTCGTCAGTTCCCCAAGTCGATACACCTCCTTCTTCTCCCGTAAATTGCCAAGGAAAATAAGTGTGCAGAGAGATAATCACTCTTTCGTCATTATTAGGTATTACAAGACCATCCATAGCCACAGGTAATGTGCTTGCGGCGTACGTGCTTATCATTATGTGTCTGTTTGCATTGTTACCGCCCGTTGCACGGATGGCATCGAGAGCCGTTTTGTGATACTCGTTTAATACCGCTCTGCCTTCTTCGGTTCCTCCTGTCCATTCTTCTGGAGAATTGAGAAGTCTATTCTCATTAAGCGTTTCAAAAATAAGCTTGTCCCCGTAGGTTTTAAATCTATTTGCTACTTGGGTCCACAGACTTCCCAGACGAGCCTTAACAGCTGTAGCATCTGTCTGCGTTGGTCTTATCCAGCTATTGTCGTGGTGCACATCTATAATAACGTGCATTCCTTTGCTTATTCCATAATTTACAGTCTTTTGTACGGTAGTCAGGTAGCTATTTTCGATTGTAAATGGAGCTGTAGATTGCATATTGTAACTCCAAGTAATTGGGATCCGTAATGTTCTGAATCCCATCGCATACACCCTATCAATAATAGCCTGTGATGGTAGCGGATTTCCCCAAGCGGTCTTATCTCTACTCTCCACATCTAAGCTGTTTCCTAGGTTCCAGCCCACACCCATTTCTTCAACTAAAGCAGAAGATGAAATATCTCTAATTGTACCCGCAATAGACAGATCTGTATCTACTGGAGGATTTTCTTCCTGTTGCTCCTCCTGTCCTACTGTTTCGACTTCAGAGCTATCATCTTTTGTGCAACCTAATGTCACGAGGCTAAACAAGAATATCAGAGTATATTTTAATAGGGTACTTGTAGTTTTCATACTTAAATTTTTTATAAATATAAAGAAAGTCTGTTTTGGTACTGTTTTATTTACGTTTAGAACTTACATTCAGATCGCATATATGATAGAAAATGCCGCATTACGCTTTCGCGAAAGCGCAAGTCCAAGTCCAAGCATAACAATATCTTAATTAAATAGTCACATTGCAGAGAATTGCTACTTAAAAATAATTGAATCAACATGCTATTGTATCGTAATGTGCTTAAAAAAGTAAAGTAATCTCAGTACCTACTTCTTCTTGACTATTTATCGCAATCTTGCCTTGGTGTAATGTCATAATCTGCTTGCAAAGGCTTAAGCCGATACCGCTTCCCGTGGCTTTTGTGGTAAAAAACGGAATGAAAATACTCTCTTGAACCTCTTCTGGGATCCCTTTTCCATTATCTCTAACAGAAATTTGAGGTGCGCCCTTGGTATTTGTTTTGGCAGTAATTGTAATCTGAGCCTTTTGTATTGCAGACGTTGCGTCTATGGCGTTCAGAATAAGGTTTATAAGAACTTGTTCGATAAGATGAGTATCTATCTGGAGTGCTAAATTCTGATTCTCACAATGAAATGCTATCTCGATTTCCTTTTCCATAATGGTGGGGCGCATAAGGTCTTCTATATTTTGGAAAAGTTCGACTGCCAGTATGGAGGTACGGTGAACTTTAGTAACCTTATTGAGACTTCTGTAGGTTTTGGCAAATTTCATCAGACCTTGACTTCGCTTTTGGATACTAGAAATGCCCGCGTAAAGGTCTTCTAGCTCCAGCGTATGCTCTTCAGGAGCTTCTTGCACATCCTTTATGTGTCCTTGTAGTGTTTCTGCAAGAGAAGAAATAGGAGCAATACTATTCATAATTTCGTGCGTCATTACACTAAGTAGCTTCTTCCATGCCTCGCTCTCATTTTTATTTAGAGTTTCATCTATGTTCTGAACAACAACAAGTTTAAAAGATTCTTCTTCTATTTCAAAAACCGTATCGGAGATTAGTGCTTTTATACTTTCTTGGTTTACTTTAAGAATGACAGATGCTGCAGTAGGGTGATAGGTTTCAAACAACTCATCATATAACTCTGGTTTTCGACTTTCGACAAAATGTACATTCTTAAAGGATGGGAAATCCATAATTTTAAGAAAAGAGTCATTTGACCAAAGTACCTCCCCAGTTTCTAGATTGTAGGCTATAATCCCTACGTCTACCATTTCGAGAATCTTATGGAGATAGACAAACTGCGCCTGGCGTTCATTATTTATAGATTTTATAGTTTTATTTACGAGGTTAAAACCTTTATGTAATTGTCTGACATCTTGTGTGCCGTGCTTCTCAGAAAACCATCTTGAAAAATCTCGGTACTTTACAGATTCAAAAAAATCATCCATCGCAACGAAGCGTTTCATTACAAACTGTATGAGATTAAATACTAAAATGATGGATATTAAACCACCTGTAATGAGGATATAAAGTTCCCCCTTGACAATCCCAAAAGCTAATGCAACCATTCCTAGAAGCAGTAAAGCAATTCTTAGCAATAGGGAGATGACATAGCTTCTATAAATCATATTTATTTAGTCTACGGTAGAGTGCCGTTCGAGTGAGTCCTAACTCCTTTGCGCTTTTTGAAATATTACCATTGTTCTTTTCGATAACATTGAGAATAGTAAGTTTCTCTACTTCTTCCAGGTTTGTGTGCTCTGGAATGGAAGTAGTTTGAGATTTTTCAATAGAAGAAAAAACGATGTCAGAACCTTCTAGAACTGTATCTTCTGCCATGATAACAACACGCTCAAGAGCGTATTGTAATTCACGTACATTACCAGGGAAGGAATGACTCTTTAATTTAGAAATAAAACTCGGCGATAGTTTTAATGGTGCTTTCCCATATTTTAGAGCATACATCTCTATAAAATAATGAGCTAGTAATGTAATATCTGTCCCACGATTTCTTAAAGGTGGTATGGTAATATCGACTGTATTGATGCGATAAATAAGGTCTTTGCGAAAGGTGTTTTCATCTGCCAAGTCGCTCAAGTTGAGGTTGGTTGCACAAATAAGTCTGATATCTATAGGAATAGGAACATTTGATCCCAATGGTATCACTGTTCTATTTTGTAATACGCTTAAAAGTCGCGCTTGCTGGCGCAAAGTTATATTTCCTATTTCATCTAGGAATAAGGTGCCGCCGTTTGCACTTTCAAAACGCCCTTTTCTATCCTCGCGCGCATCTGTAAATGCTCCTTTTTTATAACCAAAAAGTTCGCTCTCAAAAAGCGATTCCGTAAGTGCGCCTACATCTACTTTTACAAAAGGTTTGTCCTTACGCAATGAGTTATCGTGTATTGCTTGAGCGATAAGTTCTTTACCCGTGCCGTTTTCACCCAGTACAAGAATGTTTGCATCGGTAGGGGCAACTTTTTTTAATTTGACAAAAACATCCTGCATCGGAGCACTTTCTCCTATGATTTTAGTTTCTGAGTCTAGCTGTAAATTGTGTTTTGACGTTCCTGTCTTTTTATTCAGGATTTCGCTTATTGTGTCTAAGAGTTTGTCATTTTTCCAAGGCTTAACAAGGAAGTCCGAAGCACCTTCTTTAAGAGACCGTATGGCAAGGTCAATATCTGCATAGGCTGTAATCAAAATCACGGCGATGTCTGGATTATACTTCTTAATCTTATTTAGCCAGAAAATTCCCTCATTACCTGTGTTCACAAGCCCATTAAAATTCATGTCTAGGACAACGACATCGTACTTTTGCTTTTCCAGAAGTCCTATAATAGCATTAGGATTCTTGTTTGTGACAACTTCTTTTGCCTTTGACTTAAGCAATAGTCGCAACGCCACGAGCACATCTTCGTCGTCATCTATAACTAATATGTTTGCGTTTTTAAGCAGCATTGTTACAATATTACAAATTTAGGATACGCTTTCGCGAAAGCGTAATCAGAAATTTTACTATCCCCCAAAACTGTATCGCCATCGCACAGCATGTGTATCAAAACCGAACACTTTAAATCGTCAAAATATATGTAAAATACTGTAAAACAGATGTTTAGTTTTTTGGCACGTTCTTCCTAATAGACCTAGCAGAATTAAACGACAGAATAGAACTGAAATGGATATACCAATAGAAAAGAAACGATTTGACGCTAAAAAGATAGGCTATATTATAGGAGGACTTGCCATCCTAGCGCTGATCATATTTGTTTTGATTTCAAGCACAGGAAACTCAAAGCTGAATGTCGAAAAAGAGCGCATTAGTATAGCAAATGCTACGCAAGGCGTTTTTCAAGAAAACATACCTGTAAACGGAATTGTCCTTCCTATCACCACCATTTACCTAGATGCACTGGAGGGCGGCCGTGTAGAAGAAAAATTTGTGGAGGACGGTGCGATAATGAAAAAAGGAGACCCTATTCTAAGACTGTCTAATACAGATTTGGAACTTAGCTTGGTAAACCAAGAAACGCAGGTGTATAATCTCCTAACACAGATGCAAATCTCTCAGAACGCGGCACGTCAAAATACTATTAATCGTGTGAATCAATTTACAGACGTAGAGAACAGTCTCATCGAAGCAAAGCGTGTGTACGATTTAAATAAGAAACTTTACGACAAGGACGCTGTAGCCCGCCAGGACCTTATACAAGCAGAAAATAATTATAACTACCAAAAAGAACGTATGGCACTGAGCAAGCAAATTCTCGCTCAGGATTCCATCGCCGTAAAAATAGAAAGCGGACAAGCGCAAAATTCTTACGCCCGTACGCAGAACGCCCTAGAATTAATGCGTCGTAAGGTTGCAGACCTTGTCGTAAGAGCCCCAGTAGATGGCCAACTAACTTCACTGGATGCAGAAATAGGGCAATCCAAAAACAAAGGTGAACGCCTCGGACAAATAGACGTACTCAGCGGTTTCAAAGTAAGAGCCGATATCGACGAGCACTACATCTCTAGAATTTACACAGGGCAGAAGGGAAGTTTTAACTACAATGGTGAGCGTTACACTTTAGAAATCAAAAAAGTATACACCCAAGTCACAAACGGAAGATTCCAAGTAGATATGGTCTTCGAAAAAGTAGCCGAAGGCATCCGCCGTGGGCAGACCTTACAGATACGTCTCGCACTCAGCGATGAAAAACAAGCCTTACTCATCCCAAAAGGAGGATTCTTCCAAAAAACAGGAGGTAACTGGATTTTTAAAGTAAGCGAAGACGGAAACACCGCCTACCGAGTGGACATCACTCTAGGCTCACAAAATACAGAATATTACGAAGTACTATCAGGGCTAGAGCCTGGAGATAAAGTTATCACGAGCAGTTATGATAATTATGGAGATGTGCAGGAATTAGTTTTGAAGGAATAGTTATGAGTTCAGAGTTATGAGTGGGATGACATAAATCTTGGCGATGAAACAAATGAATGAACACGTTCGACCTGCGAGGTGTCACCCGAGGCACGAGGGTCTCCTTGTAGGTCTGAATGGAAAGACAAATTTTCTCACAACAGTGTCCCTCTTTGAAGAGGGAGTCAGGGAGATGTTCGCAACAGTTAGAAGTCGATAAGAATTAAAATAAAAGACCAATCAAAGGTGGTTGAGTGATCCCGATAGCAATCGGGATAGTATCGAAACCTCCGGAATGAAATGAGTAGATAAAATAATAATAAGAAAACCCCTTGACTGGATAAGATTTCCGCCTTCGCGGAAATGACAATTAATTACTGAATTATGATAAAAATAACAAACCTAGAAAAGTACTACGCTACGGAAGAAGTCAAAACTGTAGCGCTCAACAAGCTCTCGTTTAACGTACAAGAAGGAGAATTTGTAGCCATTATGGGGCCATCAGGTTGCGGGAAATCTACGCTCTTGAACATCCTCGGTTTGCTGGACGACCCAGATGGTGGCAGCTTCCTCTTTAATGGGACAGAAGTCGCGGGCTACAACGAGCGCAAACGCGCCGAACTCAGAAAGCACAACATCGGTTTCGTATTCCAGAGCTTTAACCTTATCGACGAGCTTACAGTGTATGAAAATGTGGAGCTACCGCTTATTTACACAAAAGTGCCTGCCAGCGAGCGCAAGGCAAGAGTAGAAGAAGTCCTTGAGAAAATGCAGATTATGCATCGCCGTAAGCACTTCCCACAGCAACTATCTGGAGGACAGCAACAGCGTGTCGCCGTCGCCAGAGCCGTGGTAAACAACCCAAAAATCATCCTAGCCGATGAGCCCACAGGTAACCTGGACAGTAGCAACGGTAACGAAGTGATGGATTTGCTCACAGAGCTCAATGACGCGGGAACTACCATCATAATGGTAACCCACAGCGAGCACGACGCAAAATACAGCCACCGCATCATCCGCATGTTGGATGGTCAGAAAGTGACAGAAAACGTGCTTTCGGAGTATAAGAAGGCAACAGTGGTTTGATTACGCTTTCGCGAAAGCGTGATTAAATTAGCACTAGGGTGAATAGGATATCCGCCTTCGCGGATATGAAGTGAAAACAAAAGCACCATCAAAGGTGGTTGAGTGATTCTGACGCCCCCTGAGCGAAGCCGAAGGGAAGTCAGAATTGTACCGAAACCTCCGAAACGAAAAGAATAATCAACAAACGAACAGACCTATTAAACCTAATCAGTTTAGTAAAAAGATATCCGCCTTGGTGGATATTGAATGAAACATACCGAGCCCTGAGCGCTCGCACTGAGCGAAGTCGAAGTGTAGTCGAAGGGCAACATCAAAAACCGAAGAATTATGATTAAGAATTATATCAAAATAGCATTTAGAAACCTTAAACGGCAACCGCTGTTCACGGGAATTAACGTCTTGGGACTTGCTGTCGGGATGGTGGGGAGTTTACTCATTGCCCTTTTTATAATCGATGAGTTGAGCTACAATAAAATGTTCACAGATGTAGACCAAATCTATCGTATCGACACAGATGTAAAATTTGGTGGTGCCGAAATCCAAACGGCCGAAGCTTCTGCCCCAATGGCTGGAGCGATGCAACGGGATTTTCCAGAAGTGGAGCAAACCGTTCGTTTCCGAGACCGAGGAGAGTTACTCATACGCAGTACCGAAACACAGGAGAACACTAAGGGAAGCGATGCGACGTTTGTGGACCCCAGCTTTTTTGAGTTTTTTGATATTCAACTGCTGTCGGGTAATTCGGCGACGGCTCTTAATGACGCAAATACACTCGTACTTTCTGAAACTGTCGCACAGCGCGTTTTCAATACCACAGATGTAGTAGGCAAAACGGTACTGTTGAGTAATAAGAACACCTACAAAGTCACCGGCGTTTTAAAGGACCTTCCTAAAAACTCTTTCCTCAAAGACCACGGAATCTTTATGGCGATGGACGGTTATCCTGACTCTAAAGGCGACCTCTGGGGAAGTATGAATTATTACACTTACGTGAAATTGCAACCGGGAACCAATATACAAGCGTTCGACAAAAAAGTTGCTGGGATGCTAGAAACCTATATGCTCCCGTGGGCCAAAAAAATCTTCCCAGGGATGACTCCCGAAGCCTTTGAGGCTTCAGGCGATTATATAGAGTACCATACTATCCCACTTAAAGATATTTACTTGCACTCAGACCGTGAGGCCGAAATGAGCGAGACAGGAAGCATTCAGAATGTGTACATTCTAGGGGTTGTCGGTTTGTTTCTCGTGTTTTTGGCCTGTGTCAATTTTATGAATCTTTCTACCGCGCAGTCTCTCAGACGCGCCAGAGAAATAGGAATACGCAAGACGCTGGGGTCTAGTAAGGGTACGTTGATTTGGCAATTTATAAGTGAGTCGCAATTGGTCGCTCTTGTGGCGATGGTTATTGCGATAGCAGTTTCCTTTTTGGTCTTACCCCATTTTAACGAACTTGCCCAGAAGGACATCAGTGTACCTCTTGCAAATCCATTGTTTTGGGTAGTAATATTAGCGGTGACACTTTTGTTGGGATTTGTTTCTGGAAGCTACCCAGCATTTTTTATGTCTCGTTTTAATCCAGTGGATACGCTCAAGGGAGAAATTAAAGGAAACGTGGGTGGTGGTGCCATTCGTAGTGGCCTGGTCATTTTTCAATTCACCGTAGCTGTTGTTTTGATTGTAGGTACGCTAGTCGTTTTTAAACAACTCCAATTTATACAGAATAAGGATCTAGGTTTTGAAAAAGAACAGGTACTGCTTATTGACAATGTCTTTTCGGCTGGCAATCAACTGGACGCATTTAAAGCTGAGGTGGAAAAAATAGGTGCCGTAGAAAGTGCGACCATAAGTAGCCAAATGCCCACACCGTCAGACCGGTCTAATAGTACCTACTTTTTAGAAGGAAAAACAAATCAAGGGGATGCTATACAGATACAGGAGTGGTCGGTAGATTATGATTATCTAAATACAATTGGCTTAGAGTTGGTCGCAGGTAGGGATTTTGACAGAAGCATCACGACAGACGCAGAAGGGGTTATCATTAATGAAGCAAGTCTAGATATTATAGGTTTAGATGCACAAGAGGCTTTAGGTTCCAGAATCATCGAGCTGGACTCGGGTAATGAGCCTGTAAAATATACTATCGTAGGAGTGGTCAAGAATTTCCACTACGAACCATTGCGAGAAAAGATAGGAGCACTTGCACTCTTTCTAGACAAGTCCAGCGGAATGATGGCTGTCAAAATGCAATCTGAAGACTATGCCAGTACCATCGCACTCATAGAAAACCTCTGGAAGCAACAAGCACCCGGACAGCCATTTGATTACAGCTTTATGGATGAAGATTTTGAAGAAACCTATAGCCAAGACCGTCGTATCAGCACCATACTACTCATCTTTACGGGATTATCCATTTTTATTGCCTGTCTCGGGCTATTTGGATTGGCCACTTTCAATGCTCAACGACGCTTTAAGGAAATAGGCGTGCGCAAAGTCTTGGGCGCCAGCGTGAGCCAGATTACCGTCGGACTTACCCTTGACTTTCTAAAACTCGTATCGATTGCCACATTGATTGCACTGCCATTAGGTTGGTACGCGATGCACACCTGGTTGCAGGACTTCTCATACCGTACAACCATAGGATGGGAAGTTTTGGTGGGCGCGGTAGTTTTAGTCGCATTCATAGCAATTATTACCGTAAGCTATCAAAGCATTAAAGCGGCCACAGCAAATCCCGTGAAGAGTTTGAAGACGGAGTAAGCCCCTACCCCAAAAGGGAATGAATGAAATTGATTTGAGCACGCTTTCGCGAAAGCGTGTAAATAAAAAATAATAAGGAACAGAACAATTAAAAGTGGTTGAGTGATTTTTCAAAAAGCTAAAGGCTTTTTAAAAAATTGTATCGAAACCTCCAGAATGAAATAAAAAATTATGTTCAAAAACAACCTAAAAATAGCCTGGAGAAACCTTAGAAACAATAAGGTGTATTCTTTTATAAACATTTTTGGCCTTGCTTTAGGTCTCACTGTAACGATAATAATAGGTCTGTGGATTGCAGATGAGTTTGACTACGATAATCACTTTGAAAATAAACATCGCATTGCTCGAGTGATGCAACACCAAACGGTTAACGGAGAGGTTCAATCTAATGAGACCATCCCACTAGCGTTAGAATTTCAGTTGCGCGATAATTTTGGCGATGTGTTTGAGAATATTGTGATGTCGTCCCGTAATAACGGTCGGTATCTGTCTGTAGGTGACAAGGTAATATCGAGCAGAGGTCGCTTTATGCAAGAAAGTGCTACAAGCCTTTTGGAACTAGAAATGATCGAGGGAACTCGTGGTGGCTTAAAAGCTAAGAACTCCATCTTATTATCTCAAACTACAGCAAAATCATTGTTCGGAAATGACAATGCTGTAGGTAGGGTCATTGTTTCAAATAACGAGCACAGTATGGAAGTCACGGGGGTATATAAAGACATTCCCGCAAACAATAGCTTTACAGATCTTGGATTCCTAATGACTTTTGAGCATTACAAGGATGTCCGATGGAGCTGGTTAGAAAATCAGGATACAAACTGGGATTATAACTCCTTTGACCTGTTTGTAAAACTATCAGAAAATGCAGATTTAACTGCTGTAAATACGAGAATCGAGAATGTAAAAAAGGACAATGACCCTAGGGGAGATACATTTGACCCGAGGTTGTTTGTGTTCCCAATGACGGACTGGTATTTATATGGTCAATTTGAAAATGGTGTGCAGGCTGGAGGGAGAATAGATAACGTTTGGTTATTTGGTCTGATTGGTCTTTTTGTGCTTATACTGGCGAGTATTAATTTTATGAACCTCAGTACCGCTCGTTCAGAAAAGCGCGCGCTAGAAGTTGGGATTCGCAAGTCCATAGGTTCATCACGTAGCCAACTCATAAATCAATTTTTGAGCGAGTCATTTTTAGTGGTGGTGTTTGCTTATATCATTGCTATAGGATTGGTTTTATTATCTATTAACTCTTTTAATTTGCTAGCGGGTAAGACGGTGAGTTTCCCTTGGACTAATCCAGTTTTTTGGGGAGTCTCTATATTGTTTATTATACTCACAGCATTTATCTCGGGTAGTTATCCTGCATTCTATTTATCATCGTTTAAACCCATAAAAGTGCTTAAAGGAACATTTAAAATGGGTAGAAATGCTTCGCTTCCGCGAAAGGTGCTGGTCGTTACACAATTTACAGTTTCAATAGCGCTTATTATCGGGACGCTGGTTGTGAAAAACCAAATAGATTTCAGTAAAAACAGACCCGTCGGGCTCGACACAGCGCAGCTGATTCAAATACCGACCTCCAGTCAGGATTTTTCAGAAAAGTATGAAATGATGCGCAATCAGTTTTTACAATCTGGCGCTGTTTCTCAAATGGGATGGGGTACGAGTCCGAGTACTACAATATGGAATTATTCTTCTGGATTTGTGTGGGATGGGAAGCCAGCCGATTTTGACGAGAGCTTTGCACAGATGGCTATTTCTTTTGATTATATGGATGCTGTTGGGATGGAAATAGCAAAAGGCAGATTTTTTTCGCGTGACTTTGCAACAGACTCTACTTCTGTCATTCTAAACGAAACAGCCGTCGCCTATATGGGGATTGAAGATCCAGTAGGTAAGTTTATTAGGTTTAAAGATCCTGATCCTAACGATATACCAATGCAAATTGTAGGCGTAGTAAAGGATGTAGTTAATGAAAGCGCTTATGAGCCCGTTTACCCACAAATGTATCTATTTGGTCACGGGACAGGAGGCTATTATTTTGTAAGATTAAAAGAAGATAAAGCAATAGGTGAGAGCCTATCAACGATTGAAAACATATTCAAATCTAATTTTCCTGATTTGCCCTTCTCCTACGATTTTGTAGATGATGAGTATGCACAAAATTTTATTGCAGAAGAACGCATCGCCAGCCTTTCTAGTATATTCACACTCCTCGCCATTCTCATAAGTTGCTTAGGATTATTTGGTCTCGCCTCCTTTGTTGCCGAACAGCGCACCAAAGAAATAGGCGTGCGTAAAGTATTGGGCGCGACGGTTACTAACCTCTGGATACTACTTTCAAAAGACTTCGTAATTCTCGTTGGGATTGCGTTATTAATTGCAGCGCCACTCGCTTATTATTTTATGAGCGGATGGGTAGAGAAGTTCTCGTATCGAACAGATATTTCGGCGGAAATATTCTTAATTGCTGGCGCAGGTGCGTTATTGATTACGATTATAACCGTGAGTTTTCAAGCGATTAAAGCCGCGGTTGCAAATCCTGTAAAGAGTTTGAGGACGGAATAGTAATGAGCAAATGAGGTAATTAGAAGATGAGAAGATGAGAAAATTTGAGGATGAATTTTACGGTTTCGCGAAAGCGTAAAAGAAAACACCGCTAGGGTGGATGGGATATCCCCCTCCGCAGATATTAAGTGAATAAACCGAGCCCTGAGCGCAGTCGAAGGGCAAAAATTATAAAGACTATGTTCAAAAACAGTTTACGTATCGCACTTAGAGGTTTAAAGGGGAATCCACTTTTTACAGTATTAAATATAACTAGTCTAGTAGTGGGCTTGCTCGTGATATATATCGCGATAGGATATCTCAAGTTTGAAAATAGTTATGATGAATTTCACCAGAATAGCGACCATTTATATCGTGTGGGGAGAACTTACCGAGCCCAAGATTATGCGGTAGTAGGTTTTGGCAACTATAGTTCATCTGTAGGTGAGGAACAGCAAAAGCAAATAGCGGGAATTAAAAATGTCGCTGGGATTGAAAATGCGACTCAGTTTTTTGTAACGAACGATACGGAGTACTTGCGTTACAACAATGTGCAGATTGAACAAGATAAAATTTTATCCACAAATGCTGCCGCGGGATTTGTCGAGATGTTTACGTGGGAGCTCCTCGCGGGTAGTTTTGATAGATTTAAAAATCTAAGAAATACTGTAATTCTAAATGAAACTACGGCAGATAAACTCAAAGGTCAAGCAGATTTAAATAGCCTCATAGACGAACCAGTTACCATCGCAGGTCAAACGTTTACAGTTGCCGCTGTAATCAAGGATGTGCCAGCAAACTCACATTTTGACTATAACATTGCGACAAATGTAGAAAGAATAGATTATTGGGGAAGTCATATGTATGTACAGTTGCTACCCGCAACTAACCCTGATATTGTCACAAAAGGCTACAATGCTGAAATGCTGAAAATTGACCCATCACTTGCAACAAATAAAACCTACAAGGGAAATTTTCTTCAAAAAGTTACAGACATCCACCTTAAGTCTAATATTCTCTATGAATTAAAGCCTCCAGGTAATGCTAACTATATGTATTTAATAGGTGCTTTTGGGATTCTAATAATTCTCATCACGCTATTTAATTATGCAAATTTCACACTTGCGCTTAAAACCAAACAGTCTAAAGTCATAGGCGTACGTAAAGTGTTAGGCGCTTCTAGTAATAGGATTGCATCTCAATTTTTAATGGAAGCTGTTATACTTGTGTTGGTTTCGCTTCCAGTATTACTTATAACCATTTTTGTAGCCGTTCCATTTTTTAATGACTTTATGGGAGTTGCTTTAGCAAGCAATCCATTTTCTGATATAGGAGTATTTGCAATAGTGCTTGCCGTTGCGTTGGTTGTCGGGATTTTAGCAAGTCTGGCACCTGCTATTCTTTTATCATCTAAAAATACGCTAAGCCTTTTTAAAGAAAAACTTAGTGAGAAGCAGTTCGAACGTTTCTCGATGCGCAAGTATTTAATCGTAAGCCAGTTTGCAATATTGATAGGGGTGACATCGGTTTCATATTTTATGTATAAGCAAATCCAGTTTATTGAGAATAAAGATCTCGGTTTTCAGAAAGAAGGAATCTTGTTTGCCTATTCATCTCCCGATAATATTGATGTTTTCCAGCAACAATTAGAGGCGATTCCTGAAATTAAAAAGGTGGGAAACGGTTCTTCTTTTGGAATTGAAACATTCAACAACATACGTTATAAACTGGAAGGGTTAGAAACAATTTATGAGGATTCTAATCAGTTTTATCTGGATTATGATGCCGTGCAAGCGTATGACTTAAAGACAACGCTGGCGCCTTCCGTTTTTGAAAACATAGAAGAGCATACTCGCCGGACACTAATTAATAGGTCTGCGGCTACCCGTTTTGCAAAACTCAAAAGAATCTCTACTGATCAACTTATAGGAACGCAAATCATAACAGAACCTGATTATCAAAATGAAGATGGTTCGTACGGGTTCCCATTTACCATAGACGGTATTTATGAAGATATCAATGTGTTTTCTTTACGAGAATCTGTGGCGCCCTATTTCATTACAGTTTCAGATCGAGTTCGGATGGGTGGGATGAGCATTGTTTCTTATGATACTAATGCAACTGAAAGTACACTTGCCAAAATCAACGCTGCCTATGAAAAAATGGATAATACTTTCCCGCTGAATATTGAGTTTCTCGATGAGAATTTTCAACGACTGCACCAGACGGATACAAAAACTGCAACACTCGTTTTTGTTCTTAACGGTATAGCGATTTTTCTCGCAAGTATTGGGATTATAGGAATTACGCTACTCTTAATTGTGGGTAAAACGAAAGAGATTGGGATACGTAAGGTGCTTGGAGCGACGATTCCTCAAATTTTAAAACTTTCTGTTAGGGAGTATGTTTCTTTTGTAGTCATTGCTCTCATTGTAAGTACGCCGCTGGCGTGGTGGGTAACTCAGAATTGGTTAGATAATTTTGCATATCGCGTAGATATACAACCACTTACGTTCATTTTCGTAGGACTCGCTGTGTTAGCACTTGCCGCAACGATTGTCAGTGTTGTTTCATACAGATCTGCAGCAGCAAATCCTGTAAAGAGTTTAAAAACAGAATAATTCCTCTAGCCCCAAAGGGGAACAAATGGGGGAGTTAGAATTACGCTTTCGCGAAAGCGTAAAAAGAAAATATCACTAAGATGGACGGGATATCCGTCTCACGGATATTAAGTGAAAACATAAGCACAATCAAAGGTGGTTGAGTGATTTTATCATTTCGTGAAAGCGAAATCATAAAATTGTATCGAAACCTCCGGAATAAAATTAGCAATTGCGAAGTACGGAATGAGATTTCCACCTTCGCGGAAGTGAAAAAAAATATGATAAGCAATTATTTCAAAATAGCGTGGCGCAATCTGTGGAAGCACAAAGTGTTTTCTGCAATTAACATCATTAGCCTTTCTATAGGATTAAGCGCGGCTTTTGTCATCGGGATGATGGTGTATTATGATTTTACGTTCGATACGTTTCATAAAGACGGGGATAGAATTTATAGAATAGTCTCTGACTTTGAATCACCGGATGGTTTGAGTTATAACCCGGGCGTCCCGATACCACTTCGCCTAACTGCTAAAACAGATCTTCCTGGAATAGAAGCAGCAGGTTACTTCTATACCTGGAACGCTAATTCTGTAAAATCCAAAAGTATGGACGAGGAGTTCAAAAGGCCTACTTTTATGGTGTTTGCAGAGGCAGACTATTTTGACATTTTTACGTATAAGTGGCTTGCCGGAACTAAGGAAGGACTTTTTAAAAATCCCAATGAGGTGGTGCTTTCGCAAAAACGAGCTCAACGTTATTTCCCTAACCAAGAACCTAGTGATATTATCGGTAAGGAGCTTGTCTATAACGATTCCATACGAACAGTTGTCAAAGGTGTAGTAGCAAATTTTGACAAACGTACAGACATCGTTTTTGAAGAATTTATCTCCCTTCCTACAGCTATACAAACGGGACAAAAAGATGCCGTTGTAGACGGGCAATGGGGATGGACAAACTCGTCAAGTCAAGTCTTTGTAAAGTTAACACCTGCCGCTCGTATCGAACTTATTGAACGTGAACTAGAAGAAATCTCTTTAAAAAATAGGGATAAATATGCTAAGGAATTTAACCAGAAACAATATTTTAAACTACAGCCTCTAAGTGATATTCATTTTAATGAAAACTATGGGATTTATGATTATAATCAAGAACAAGCAAACAAAGAAACGCTAGTAGGTCTTGCTATCGTTGCGCTATTCCTTCTGCTTCTAGGCTGCGTGAACTTTATTAACCTTAACACCGCGCAAGCGGCACAGCGAGCAAAAGAAATAGGAATACGCAAAACATTAGGTGGTTCTAAAAAACAACTCATTGCGCAGTTTCTAGGAGAAACATTTATTCTCACCTTAATAGCAACAATTGTATCTATCATACTCGCCATTTGGTTACTACAGGTTTTTAGTGATTTTGTACCCGCCCAATTCGATATTAGTCTTTTGTTAAATCCTATAGTAATTACCGCTATAATTGTTTTGTTAGTCATTGTTACAATACTTTCTGGATTTTATCCGAGTCTGGTATTATCAAGATTTCAACCCGCGAAAGTATTAAAAGGTCAAGAAGTTAGTGCGGGCGACAAAAACAACTTACGCAAGTTCCTAACGGTATTTCAATTTTCAATTGCTCAGATTTTTATTATAGCAACCTTACTTGTAAGTAAGCAAATCTATTTTTTAATGAGTCAGGATATGGGTTTTAAAACTACAGCTATTGCCTACATTCAAACCCCCTGGAGCGATGCTGGAATTACAAAGAAGCAAGTCCTCGCAAATGCGATAAAGACGATTCCCGGATTAAAAGATGTCAGTTTAGGAGGCTCACCTCCAGCATCATTCAGTGAGCATTCTGGTGGGATGCAATTATTAGATGGGGATAAGGATATACGTATGGAGGTCGAGCTTATTTATGGTGACCACCGTTATCTAGAATTGTACGATATACAACTTTTAGCTGGTCGTAAACCTTTAAATGATACAATAAATGAGTTTGTAATTAATCAGACTGGGCTTGAAAAGTTTGGTTTTCAGAATCCTCACGATATTATTGGAAAAACTTTAAAAAGAGATGGAGAGGATATAGAAATTGTAGGGGTTATGAGTGATTTTAATCAGCGCTCATTAAGGAGTGGCGTATCACCTATGGTTTTTAGCGGTGACCTACAAAGGAGCTGGCGCTCTATGTATAAAAATGTACACCTCTCCTTACCAGCAAGTGATACAGAAAGCTGGCAAAAAATACTTGCAAGTGTCGAAGGAAAATACTTAAGTATTTATCCCGAGGCACAATTTAAAGTGCAATTTATGGATGAAACGATAGCTAGATTTTATGCGAGAGAACAACGAATCTCAAACCTCTTAAATTGGTCCACAGGACTCTCAGTAGTAATTAGTTGTCTAGGTTTGTTCGGATTAGTTATACACACCACAGAACGGAGAACCAAAGAAATAGGCATACGCAAAGTTTTAGGCGCTTCTCTGCTACAACTAAACACCTTACTCTGTAAAGATTTTCTAATACTAGTAGGTATTGCATTTATTATCGCTCTACCATTGGCTTATCTGGGAATAAAAAGCTGGCTTCAAGACTATGCTTACAAAACCGAAATGAGCTGGTGGGTATTTGCCCTGAGCGGTATTGCGATGGTTGTTGTGGCTCTCGTCATAATGAGTATAAGAACCATCTCCACCGCGATGAAAAATCCTGTGGAAAGTCTGAAAACGGAGTAAATACTTTAGCCAAAAAGGGGGGATGCTTGGTCTTGGCTTTATTACACTTTACCGCTGTGCTCTCTCTTTGGTCGTGTTTTTTTGAGTTCGCTTTCGCGAAAGCGTATCCAGAAAAACAACCTGTATCACTACCGAACGCGAGTGTATCATTATCGAACAGTCTATTCTTTCGATTTAGTTGTAAAGTATTGATAAATAGAAACTTACAGTTTTGGCATCATTGTTACCTTTATTAGAACAGATTGGGAAATGGGTAGTTTTCCGCTTTCGCGAAAGCGTAATATCACACCTCTTAAAAGGAAATAACACTAGTGAAAAATGGGATGAAATTCCAGACGTCGCATAAAAGACAAAACTATGTTTAAGAACCACATTAAAATTGCTTGGCGAAACTTACGATCAGACCCTAAGTTTTCTGTACTCAATATTCTAGGCCTTTCTGTGGGACTAGCGATAACATTACTGCTTTTTTTATTTATAAGTCACGAGCGCAGTTTTGACACGATGTATGCTCAAAAAGAAAATATACAGCGTGTCCTTCTCTTTACAGATGGCGACCAGGGCGAAGAAACGTGGACAAACGCTCCCGCAGCCCTCGCTCCAGCAATTGTGGCAGACATTCCTGAGGTTAAGAAAGCATCACGTATGTATCGTCATAACTTTGGCGGAAATGCTTTTGTAAAAGCTGGAGACGAGCAGTTTATAGAAAAGGATTTGTACTGGGCAGACGCCGAGTTGTTCCAAATTTTTAATGTCCCCTTCCTGCGTGGCAATGGTCAAAAAGCGTTAGATAAGCCTAATGCAGTTGCACTTTCTCAAAGTCGTGCTTTACAGTATTTTGGAACGATAGATATTATAGGGAAAACCCTAAACATAGATAATGGCCTCGAACTTGAAGTGACCGGAGTATACGAAGATTTGCCTAGCAACAGCACCCTAGATGCGGCAATGGTAGGCTCTTTTAAAACCCTCAATTTTTATAAAAACCCTTCTTGGAGTAATTCTAGTTTTGAAACCTACATATATACAGTAGACAACACAAACATAGATGAGGTTGTAAGTAAGATCCAAACAACTTTAAATAAGAATGTGGTTAAAGAAGACCAATGGTACTCCTTCGGCTTACAACCGTTGGAGGAGGTCCACTTATATTCTGGAGGTTACCTGGATAGTTACAGCAAGCGTGACGGGGATATTAATGAAGTGCGCAATCTCACACTACTAGCTTTTCTTATACTTATTATTGCCTGCATTAATTATATGAATCTTACGACAGCGCGCTCTCAAAAGCGCACAAAAGATGTAGGCATAAGTAAAACGTTAGGAGCATCTACACAAAGCCTCATACTCAGATTTTATACGGAAACATTTTTAATTACTGGGATTGCTATTGCACTTGGGATTGTACTCACTATAGTTGCACTACCATTTTTTAACGATATTACAAGCAGAACGATAGTTGTAGCAGAGGTACTCTCTCCTACCTTTCTTTTCTTGCTCCTAGGCGTATGGATTATTACTACGCTAGTGGCTGGATCGTACCCAGCATTACATCTCTCTAAATTTTCACCCAAAGAAATAATGAACCCCTCTCCAGCTAGAAAGGGAGCAGCAAAATTAGTGCGCAAAGGACTTGTGGTGGTGCAGTTTGCCGCCTCAGTCATATTAATTGTGAGCGTTGCTGTTATGTACAAACAAATGACGTTTATGCAGACGAAGGACTTAGGTTTTAACCCTAATCAAGTCTTGGCCATAAACGCAACAGTTGCATTAGAGAACAAGTCTGAAGATGCGCTCCTTAATAAATTTAAAAACAACCCTATAGTCCAGAGTGTATCACTCGCACAGGGCTACCCGGGACTAGGTGTAAGTGGCCGCACACTGCGTAAAAACGACCAAGATGAATCTGGGACCAATCTCCAAACCAATCATAGTGATGCAGCCATTGTAGATGTACTCAATTTAAAGCTACTTGCTGGACAACCGTTGCCCAGAGTAAAGCAACGCTCAGATACTATTGTAGAGGTGTTATTAAACAAAAAAGCGGTAGCATATCTAGGCCTTAGTCCAGAAGAAGCCATAGGTAAAAAAATAAACGCACAGTTAGGAAGTAATGCCTACATAAGAGGCGTGGTAGACGATTTTAACTTCACCTCACTACGTGCACCCATAGGCGCTTATGCTTTTCATAATAGGCCTATAGGAGAATATAAAAACTATTTATTGGTACGCTTTCGCGAAAGCGACCTCTCAACAACATTATCTACTTTTGAAGCAGATTTTAAAGAGATCATTCCTGGCGGAGCATTTGATTATTCGTTCTTAGATAAAAACACAGAAAAACTTTACGAAGCCGAACAGCGTACAGCGCAAATAGGACTTATTTTTTCTATCCTAGCCATCTTTGTAGCCTGTCTCGGTCTTTTCGGCCTAGCAGCATTTACCGCAGAGCAACGCGACAAGGAAATCGGTATACGTAAAGTACTAGGCGCAAGTGTTTTTGGCATTACAAAACTACTATCTACAGACTTTATCAAGCTCGTGGGAATAGCGTTAATCATTGCCTTTCCGCTAGCATATTATGTGATGAATAATTGGCTACAGGAATTTGCCTATCGTATTTCTATAGGCTGGGAGCCATTCATCTTTACAGGACTTTGTGCACTATTTGTGGCGTTACTCACCGTGAGTTTACAAAGTATAAAAGCCGCGCTCAGAAACCCAATAGGTGCTTTAAGGAAAGAATAATTTTGAGTACGCTTTAGCGAAAGTGTATAAAAAGCACAACACTAAGGTGCAAGAGATATCCGCCTTCGCGGATATAGCCAAATCAAAGGTGGTTGAGTGATCCCGACGCCCCCTGAGCGCCTGCACTGTGTAGCCGAAGCGTGAGTCGGAAGGGAAGCGAGGCTTGTATCGAAAACTTTAGAATGAAAATAATAATCGTGATAGGCGGGATGAGATTTCCGCCTACGCGGAAATGACAACAAAAATACACTTATGCTACTACAACTAAAAAACATCTACAAATGGGTCACACAAGGTGGCCGAAGAATCTTTCTTTTAAATGATTTAAACCTCGAGGTACAAGAGGGCGAGTTTATTTCCATTATGGGGCCTTCTGGCTCTGGGAAATCTACTTTGCTTAATGTGATTGGGATGTTGGATGGTTTTCAAGAAGGAGAATATGATTTTCTGGACGAGCCTGTGCACGCGATGAAAGAGAAGAGCAGGTCAAAACTTTATAAGGAATATATTGGTTTTGTTTTCCAACAATACCATTTGATCGATGAGCTTACGGTGTACGAAAACATTGAGACGCCCTTGCTCTATAAAAATGTAAAAAGTTCAGAACGCAAAGCGCTGGTGGCAGATATGCTGGACCGTTTTAATATCGTGGGAAAAAAGGATCTGTTTCCGAGCCAATTAAGTGGAGGGCAACAACAACTCGTAGGAATTGCGCGAGCACTCGTCGCAAAGCCCAAACTCATACTGGCAGATGAGCCTACGGGGAATCTCAACTCACAACAGAGTACGGAGATTATGGAACTTTTTAGAGACTTAAATAAAGAAGGTGTCACCATTATTCAGGCAACACACTCGGAGTCTAATGCTTCTTATGGGACACGTACGATTCATCTTTTAGATGGGATGCGGGACCGTTCGAAGGAATAGAGGATAAACGTCAATCAAAAATAATCAGGATGAAATATAGAATTTTAATAGGGCTTGTGCTTTTTGGGTCTACTCACATTTTTGCGCAAAGCAAAACATATACACTCGAAGATTGCCTCAAGATTGCATTTAAAAACAATCTTGATCTGGAAGCAGCACAGCTTACTTATGAAACAGCAAGTGTAAATTATAAGCAAAATCGCAACGCCCTGTTGCCTAGTATAAATGGAGATTACAATCTCGGTATTTCTAGAGGACGGAGCATTGACCCGTTTACAAATGACTTTGTAAACGAGGAACTCACTTTTTCAAATGCTCGATTGGGTCTAGATGCGGTAGTCTTTAACGGTTTTCGATTACTGAATAGCCTTAAACAATCCAAGCTCAACCGCGCGGCAAGTGAGATGGAAACAGCTGAGGCAAAGCAAAACTTGGCCATTAATGTTACTCTAGCCTTTCTTCAAGTGCTTAATGCGCGAGACGTTGTAAGCCTCACGGCAACGAGACTTGAAAGTACAAATGAGCAGGTAAAGCGATTAGAAACACTGTTTGCAGAAGAAACTGGAAATCCAGCTGAATTTCGCGACCTGCAGGGGCAAATTTCTAATGACGAGGCGGCGCTTATTCTAGCAAGAAATAATCTGAAAACGGCAACACTCAATCTGAACCAATTACTGAATACGTCCGAAAAAATAGAGGCTTCTCAACTTGATATTCTCATTAATTTTCAACCCTATGAAGCTTCCGTGCAAGAAGTTTTTGCAAGCGCACAGGAGAATTTCCCAACCTTTAAAGCGCGTAGTTTGAGAGTTCAAGCGGCTCAAAAAGGAGTAGCAGTGGCCCGTGCTCAGTATATTCCAGAAATTAACGTTTTTGCAAATTTGGGTACAAACTACTCGAGTGCGGCGCGTTTATTTACAGAGAGCGGAACCGCAATACAGGAGACTGGAGACTTTGTAAATCTGGATAACCAGACGATTCCAGTGCTTACAAATCAGACTTCATTTACTGCAGAGGAAATTACATACCGAGATCAGTTTGATAATAACCTCAATTCGGTAATGGGAGTAGCTGTCAGTGTACCAATATTTAATGGTTTTCGAGCGAAAAATAATATCGCTCTGGAAAAAATTAAAAAGCAAGAAGCTCAGGTTGCTCTAGAAAGAACGGAAATAGAGATTAAACAAGCCATCGAGCAATCTTATAATACGATGCAAGCCGCATATGATCGCTATAATGTTTTAGAAAAGCAGGTTGCAGCCTACGCAGAATCTTTTCGGATTAATGAGATCCGTTTTGAAAATGGAGTTTCTACAAGTGTTGAATATATTGCTAGCAAGAATAATCTAGAGAATGCTCAAGTGAGCTTGGCAACTGCAAAGTACGAGTATGAGCTTCAAGTAAGAATTTTAAATTACTATCAAACAGCAGGTGTAGCTATTTAAAAAGCGCAACCTGCAGGTTGTGGCGCGCTATTCTCTAATGCTGTGGCAAATCCATCGGGAAAGGTATACCCTGTAAAACCTCCTACGGCAGAACCCCGAAAACCGTTTACACTGTATCCAGTCGTATTCATATGTAAGCGTACAAGTACAGTTTGGTTTGCGTCAATCTCCACAGGACCACCAGAGCGTGTAAAAGGTTGCTCATCCACATGGCTATGTGCCAGAATACGACGATAAAGTAGGTCGCCAGTGAGAGATAGTACTTCCCACCAGTCTGCATATTGATCACAACCTGTATCTGGACTTTGAACTGTTACATTAAAGGTGTAAGCATTTGCCACACCATCTACCACTACACCGGTGATGCTTGGGGTAGTGCCAGTGGTACCATCATTTGTAGTGGACTCATCATTGCTTTGCGCACAGGATACGGCAATGCACATTAAAAATATTAAGAAAAGCCTCTTTTTCATAGTTTGGTTTTAGCTAAAATTACGCGTTTTAAACATAATGAATGCTCAATTCTGTCCTCCATAAAAGAAAAATTTCTGTACATAGCAAGAATCTATGCAATTAATTTGGTCAAAATATTAATAAGCGCTTAATTTGTCCAAAATTATTGTACATGGATATTTTAAATGAAGCCCTCGCATTTGAAAATGAAAAGATGAGCAACATGTCTACCAGTGACAGAGTTGTAGCTTCTCGAGAAGCAAAGCGTCTTATATTAGCATTGAACGAGGTTTATAAAACGACGAAAGACAGTGAATTAATGGACGTTATGAAACGTCTCACTGAAAAAAAGCGCAAAATAGAGAAGCGATTGAAGGGAAGACCGGATCCCGCTTAGTAAATAACCCCCTAAAGAAAAAGAGATTTATCGTGAGATAAGTCTCTTTTTTATGCAAATACCTCACGCCTCGGGAATTAAGCATAAATTAATGCTAATTAATTTGCTTTAGGCGCGATTTTTGTAATTTTACACATTAAATGAAACAATTCTTACGTCAGATAACAGCTTTCTTACTCGCATTTCTTGTGGTCGGGTCTACATCTTCTTTCAGTATTGCAAAGCACTACTGTGGAGGACACTTGATGGATGTGGCGTATTTTGGTGATGCCCAGCCTTGTGCAATGGAAATGGCACTAGCAAACCGTTACGGATGTGACCAAGAAGTAAAATCTGACTGTTGCAAGGATGAGAAGATAATTATAGAAGGTCAAGATGAACTCAAAATACAATTTGAGTCATTTTCTTTAGACCAAATCGTTTTTGTTTCAGCATTTACGTATTCTTACGTAGATTTATTTCAAGGGCTAGAACAATACTTTGTTCCTTTTGACGGCTATCCGCCACCATTGATTACGCACGACTTCCAAAGCCTCTTCGAGCAGTATTTGATTTGATTTAGCATCCGCGATTGCGGACTTAATATGGCGTTCATACCTTAAACAGAAATGTGCGCGCTTGGGACTCCACTTCTTGTGTAGTCTCCATTTTAAGAAACTATAATCAAAAACACAATTATGAAATATATTATAACAGGGATTATGCTTGTTTGCGCTTTCGCGAAAGCGTACTCACAAGGACCTCCTATTACAGCAGATAAGCCTATAATGCTGGGAGGTAATAGTTTTACAACAAAAACATTAATAGAGTATAGGGATACGGAGCGGCTTTCGGCGCTTTACGTGCCGCTTATGCTACACTATTTACCAACGTCTAATTCTCTTGTAGCAGTACATCTACCTTATATAGATTACGATTTTAAAGATGGGGCAGCAGGAGGTAATGCTCTTGCCGATATTAAGGTGTTAGGGAAGTATCAATTCTTTAGAAAAGATGCTACGGGTAAGACCTTTAGAATGGTGGCAAAGACATTACAAACATTGCCCACCGGAGAAGAACTCGATATTATGGAACTCAGCACCGGAAAATATGCTGGATATTACGGTCTTGTATCGGGCTACGAAACCTTGAAGTATGGAATTTCTACTGAAGTAGGATACAACTGGATGCCAGACGGAACCTTAGATGAATTTAGAGCAAAACTAGGTTTTGGGCTACCACTTCTAAAACCGCAATACCCCAACAAGCAGTTAAATCTTTATTTTGAGTATACAAATGCGCTCTTGGTAGAGCGGGATTGGTATCAATTGCTCTATGCACAGGGGATACAATATGCAGGGAAGAATATGACTTTTGACCTTGCTGTACAATTGCCTTTGATTCAGAATATGCCTAATGATAGAGAGCTTAATTATAGCATTTTTGCTGGGGCTCGTTACACATTTTAAAAAATAAAAGAAGAAGATTATGAAAACAACAATGATAACTTTAGTAATTGCGCTATTCACCACGATGGGGATGCAAGCGCAGAAAGCAATGGACCAATTTGAAATCCAAGTAGACGGTTTGGGGTGTCCATTTTGTGCCTACGGACTCGAGAAAAAATTCAAAGAATTTAAGGGTATTAAAAAGGTGGCTATAGATATTGAGACGGGAGACTTTAGTTTCCAGTATCCTGCCGAAAAAGCCCTTACTATGGATGACATTACAAAGCAAGTGGAGAAGGCGGGTTACACACCCATAACCTCTAAAATCACAAGAGCAAATGGTAGTGTAGAAACTTCAAAGGCAAATAACACAGAGCTCTCCGCTACCAGCGAGATTGTTACTCAAAAGATTCTTGTAGCTGGTAAATGTGGGATGTGTGAGGCTCGTATAGAGAAAGCTTCAAACGGTATTCTTGGAGTGACCGAAGCATCTTGGAAAGAAGAACAGAATATGCTTGAGGTGACCTTTGACAAGAGCCAGACGACGCTGGATGCTATCCAGAAAGCAGTCGCGCAAGCTGGTCACGATACAAAAGCCCATAAAGCAACAAAGCAGGCATATAAAGATCTGCCGGCGTGTTGTAAATACCAACGTTTACAGTAATAAGTATTAATGCCTTTTATCCCTAAAAGGCACGAATGGAACTTGCGCATTTCCCCCAAGTGTTGCGGTTCCATTCTTCTTAAAGAATTTAAACGATGAAACAAATATATAATTTAGCAATTCTCGCTTTTATAATAGCGGGTTGCACATCTCAGGATAAAGATCAAACTTGGCAACTATCAGAAACCATTGCGCTAGAAGGTGTAAATCCCATAGGTATAGCAGCTAGCGATAATGGGATATGGTTAAGCGATGGAGACCATAATCGGGTGGTGTTAATAGATGATAATGGGAAAACTTTAAAGGTTATAGACTCATTAGACCGACCTATGCATATTGCCACAGAAGGAAATGAGATCATTATTCCGCAATATGGTAATGATGAGGTAATACGCTTTCGCGAAAGCGCAAAAACAGTAATCACAACAAAAGATAGCTTAGACGCGCCCGCTGGCGTAGATGTGCGTGGGAATGAAATCGCAATTGCCGATTTTTATAACAATAAAATCCATTACTCTAGTAACGGGACAGACTGGATGACCTTTGGAAAAGAAGGTAAAGCAGATGGAGACTTTTATTATCCTACGGATGTTCAAATTACCGAAAATGAAATTTGGGTAGCAGATGCTTATAATAATAGAGTACAATCATTTACAAAAAATGGAACGCATATAAGAACAGTAGGTGTAGACCAAGATTTAAATGCTGCGACTGGAATTTTTGTAACCGAAAACGAGATTTTTGTTACTGATTTTGAGAATAATCGTATTGTAGTTTTTGATATGGCCGGACGGTTCAAGCAAGAGATCAAGGATGGTATTTCTAAACCTACGGATGTTTTAGTGAGAGAAAATAAGCTTTATGTGACAAATTACAAAGGAAGTAATCTTACAGCTTACACTTTAAAGGAAGCGTTAGACGTTATACCAGAAGAGGAGCACGATCACGATGACCACGAGCATTAAGAGTTTTAAGAGTAAGAATTATAAAAACGAGGCTGTAGGCCTCGTTTTTATAAGGAAGTCTACTCAAGTAAGGGCAATCTCAAAGTAAGACGTGTAAGTGTCTTCAGGTTCTAAAAATAGAATTCCTTTGTCATTATTAAATGCATCTGGCGCACAAGTCATAGGCTCTACCGCAATGCTATTTCTGTCTGGCGAAGTATATAGTTGCAAAAAATTATAACGGCCTTCAGAATTTTCCTGACGGATCTCGATGTTGAGGTTCTTAATAGGGTCGATGATACGCGTTACGGCCATCTTATGATTAGGACTTAGTACAAAACAATGGTCTAGCGTTGTTGTACCTAAGGTATAGGCTTTTAAAAATCTCAAATCTGGAGTTGTATTTCCAGTAGGGATCATTCGGTTGTTGAGTTCTAAAGATGAGGTGCCTGGATGTTGCACCAACAATTTGTTTATTGATGTACCTGTATTAATATAAGGATGTGAGCCTAATCCAAAAAGAAATTTCTTGTCATCATTATTGCGAACCCGAGTTTCTACGAGCAGCTTATTTTTAAAAATTGTGTAAGTAATTGCAATGGTATACAGGAACGGAAAACCAGGATGACGAGTATTTGTGGAGTATGAAAATTCCGCTTTCGCGAAAGCAGAATCTGTCTCAGTTTTTTGTAGTTCAAAAGGTTTGTTAAAAATCAAACCGTGCAATGCATTGTAGTTTGAAGTTTCATTACAATTTAATTTTAATTTATCCCCATTAAAGGAATAGCGACCACCATCTATCCGATTAGGAAAGGGGAATAAATGCGAGCCAGAGAAGTAGGGAATAGATTGCTCTGTAAATTCATGAGCAGTATGTGCACTCCAAAGCAAGGCGTGTGATTTGCCGTTTTTTAAAAGATTAAGATGGTTAAGCTGTGCCCCGTGATCGGGAATACAGCTCACACAAACGCCTGTATTAATATCCTCAAGAAAAACTTCTGTAAAGGTTCCTAAAAATCTTTTCTTGATTGCAAACATTCCCGGTAATTAGCCACGTACTTTTTGCTCCCATTCCCAAGCCGAAGCTAACGCTTCATCTAGAGTGCTTTGCGATTTCCAGCCCAAATCATTGTTTGCTTTTGAAGTGTCAGCATAAGCTGCGGTGACATCGCCAGAGCGTTTTGCTACGATCTTATAATTAAGCTTTTTACCAGATACACTCTCAAAAGATCTAATAACTTCAAGCACAGAACTTCCAGTACCTGTACCGATATTAAAAACTTCGTAGTTGTCTTTATTATTTTGTTTTATCAATCGTTCTAACGCAATGACGTGAGCTTTTGCTAGATCTACAACGTGTATGTAATCCCTCACCGCGGTGCCATCTGGGGTAGGATAATCATTGCCAAAAACAGATAACTGCTCTCGCAGCCCAATACCTGTTTGCGTAATAAAAGGAACTAAGTTTGCGGGTACGCCTAGAGGAAGTTCACCTATCTCCACACTAGGATGTGCTCCTATAGGATTAAAATAGCGTAAGGCGATAGCTTTAATTTGTGGATTCACTTTACAAGTGTCTCTTATGATTTCTTCTCCTATTTGCTTAGTGTTTCCGTAAGGGGACTCGGCAGGTTTGATAGGAGCATTTTCAGTAATAGGAAGCTCATCTGCTTGTCCATAAACCGTACACGAAGAACTGAATATGAAGTTTGCGCTTTCCTTTTTCTTGAGTTCCTGTAAAAGATACACTAGCGTTCCTATATTGTTTTCATAATAGAGGAGAGGCTCTTTTACGCTTTCTCCTACTGCTTTTGACGCAGCAAAGTGAATTAATCCAGAAGCATCTTGATGACGCTCAAAAAACTCTTGGACTTTGACTTTTTCACGTAAATCAAACTCTTCAAAAACAGGTGCAATGCCAGTTATCTTTTCTATTCCTTTAAGGACTTCTTTTGAGGAGTTAGAGCAATTATCTACAATGACCACCTCATAGCCTTTGTTCTGTAACTCTACGACCGTGTGCGACCCTATAAATCCTAATCCTCCTGTGACTATAACTTTCATTCTATTTCTGCATTCAATTTAATATACGCTACGGCAATCCCTATAACTATCGGGACTCATCCCCTAAGCTCAATATTTGTTTACAAAATCTCAAAATCTTTTTTTCGCAAGCAAAAAAATAGTTTTTTCGACTACCGACTACCGACTACCGACTACCGACTACCGACTACCGACTACCGACTACCGACTACCGACTACCGACTACCGACTACCGACTACCTTTTAAAATATCAAATAAGTGCTCAATACCAGTAACACAATCAGTCCACCCACTATCCAAGCATACTTCCACGGAGTGGTATCTATGGCTTGTGTTTGTTTAGGGACGTAAATATCGGTTTTAGGTTTTACAGCTCCTACGATGAGCATAATGATAATATTTACTACAAACAGGATTCCCATTACGTGTAGGAAGTGTGGGAAGGCTTCGGCTTTAATAACCGCGAGTTGCGCCACATCTGAAATGCCAGCAGCTGTGGCCTCTGCAAGTGCAGCTTCTTGATAACTAGGTCTCATAAATATCGTAGCAACATACATAATCACCCCTGCAATCATCACAATTTTTGCCCCGAGAGCCGGAACTCTTTTGGTTACAATTCCTACGAGAACAACTGCCAGAATAGGTACACTCAGACTTCCTAATGCTTGCTGGATGTAATCAAAAAGTCCTGCAGGAGCCTTTGCAATAAAAGGAGCAATAATCATTGCAACAATGGCTAGCCCGAGTCCAAAGAACTTCCCTGCACGCACTGCACGATGCTCAGAAGCTTCACGATTAAAAAACTTCTTATAAAGATCAAAACCAAATAATGTCGCACTACTGTTCAATAAACTATTAAATGAACTTAGTACAGCCCCAAAGAGAACAGCAGCAAAGAATCCTACTAGGGCAGGAGGAAGTACTTCTTTTACAAGTTCTGGATATGCTTTATCTGCCGAGCTCAAATCGCCCTGAAAAACGTGCCAAGCTATTATACCTGGAAGCACAACAATAATGGGGATAAGAAATTTTACAAAGGCAGCGAGCATCATTCCTTTCTGACCTTCTTTTAAACTTTTTGCACCAAAAACACGTTGTAATATTGCCTGATTTGTTCCCCAATAGTACATCTGAGCAATCATCATTCCTGTAAAAATAGTTCCTACAGGAATAGAGGAGGTGACATCTCCAGTCACATCAAATTTATCTTGATTTTCTGTCCAGAGTATATCTAGACCGTCTACCATGCTGCCATCTCCTATAAGTTTAAGACCAAAATAAGGGATTAACAATCCGCCTATTAACAATCCAATTGCGTTTACGAGGTCAGAAACCGCCACGGCCTTTAAACCTCCAAAAATCGCATATATAATCCCGATAATACCTATGGTCCAAACGCAAACAGTAATCGTCGCCCCGTCAGATAGACCTAATAGTGCAGGTAAATCAAACATTGTACTGAAGGCTAACGAACCTGAATAAAGAATGGTAGGTAAAAGCACGATTCCAAAGGCGATAAGAAAAAGGATAGACAATATAGCTTTTGTATTTTCATCAAAACGCTCTTCTATAAATTCTGGAATTGTAGTGATCCCTTTATGCATATATTTAGGAAGGAAGTACACAGCCGTAATGACCATTGCAATTGCTGCTAGTGTTTCCCAGGCCATTACTAAGATTCCTTCGGAAAATGCTTGCCCGTTGAGCCCTACAATTTGCTCTGCAGAGAGGTTTGTGAGTAATAAAGAACCCGCAATGGTAAGTGCTCCGAGGCTTCGACCGCCCAGATAATATCCGTCTGCACTTTTTTCATCTGTACCGCGTGTTTTCCACCAAGCGTAGCCCGCAACGAGCAAAGTAAATCCTAGAAATGTAATGAGTCCCATATATGTTGTTGTTAATTTGTCAAGCCTCTAAAATATGTAATTTTAAGACAATATTAAGGTTTGTGATGACGCTTTCGTAAAAATGTGATGCTCTTCAAACCATTTCTATTGAATAACAATCCTTCCGATTTCAAATCCCTGAGAATTCAATTTCCCTTCTGCTTGTATTTTTTATCTTCCTTTGGATTTTGGAAAACGTATTTTTTAATTTAATACCCGTAGGCTCTCATCGAGGTTGTTTATTCCGCTTTCGCGAAAGCGGGCATCCTATGAATTTCAGCTCGGAATTTTAAATTTTATTTCCTCTCGCCAAAGCGAAATAATTAAGCAAATTCCTCCTCATAATATTCACTCGCATCCTGCAATAGCATATCCAGATAGTTATTCTCTTTTATCACTCTCGCTTCATCCCACCCCAGATACTTTATCATATCCTCTTGAACCAGCAGTCTATACTGGTGTACGGAATGTATGTCAAAATACAGTCGGCCCGTACGTCTTACAAAAAAGTCTACCAGGGCATTGGTCATTTCGTGGTGTACGCTGTACCAGAGCTCTGCTCTTATGAGGCGTTCCTCTGGACTGTCATTTAGAAAGAAGTCCATTTTATCTATGATAGCATCGGCCTGTTTTCCGTAAGTAGTGGCGAGGTACCAGCCCTGATACTCGTTCTCAATGCCCAAATCTTTGAGCCGCTTTGTAATTTCTTTTTGATAGGCATCTACAGCTTTACTGTCTTTTAAAGGTTCTGATGTAAGCGGAATTTTCTCCGTGTACGATTTAACGAGATGCGCCTTTTTCTTGTCAGGAACATCTTTTAAAACACGGTCTATAACGCGCTGGGCCATCTTGCGGTATCCTGTGAGCTTCCCACCAGCGATAGAGATTAAGCCTGTTTTAGATTCAAAGATTTCATCTTTTCGGCTAAGCTCGCTGGGGTCTTTGCCATCTTCGTGTATGAGTGGTCGCAGTCCCGCCCAGTTGGACTCTATATCTTCAATTTTTAAATCTAGAGAGGGAAACATATTATTAGTAGCTTCGAGAAGATAGTTTGCATCTTCCTCTGTTGCCACAACTCGATTGAGATTGCCATTGTAATTTGTATCCGTAGTACCTACATAAACCGAACGTCCACGGGGTATGGCAAATATCATTCTCCCATCCGGCACATCAAAATAAACAGATTGTGTGAGCGGGAAACGCTCTTTTGAGAAAACAATGTGCACGCCTTTAGTTAAATGTAAATGCTTGTTGTTCATCGAGTGGTCCTTCTCTCTTAATAGGTCTACCCAAGGCCCTGCCGCACTCACATAATGTTGCGCCTTTAAAGTAAATGACTGCTGGTTGTTATGGTCAAAACATTTTAAATTTTTAATCTTACCATCATCATACGTAAAAGAACGCATCTCACAATAGTTAATGACCGTCGCCCCAAAACTCGCAGCCTTCTTTAATAGCTCTACTGTAAGTCTTGCATCGTCCGTGCGATACTCGGCATAATATCCTCCGCCTGTTAAGATTGCTTCATTGAGCAATGGTTCTCTTTGTGCGGTTTCTTCGGCGCTTAGCATCTTTCGTTTGTCGTCGCCTTCTACATTTGCCAGGAAATCATATACTTTTAGTCCTATGGCAGTCATCATTTTACCGTAAGTTCCTCCTTCTATTAAGGGGAGCAACATTTTTTCTGGAACCACAAGGTGCGGTGCAAGGGTGTGTACGATGGCTCGCTCGCTACCAGATTCTTTTACCAGTCCTATTTCCATTTGTTTTAGGTAGCGCAGACCTCCGTGTATGAGTTTGGTGGACTTATTACTCGTGCCTGAGGCAAAGTCATTTTTCTCGATAAGGCATACTTTCATTCCTCGGGAAGAAGCATCCAGCGCAATCCCTGCACCTGTAACTCCACCACCTATAACAATGAGGTCGTATTTCTCGCGGCTAGCTCGGGCGATTTGCGTCTGCCTATCGAGCACAGAAAAACGTATAGGGCCGTCTTCTTGTGTGCTCAACATTTGGTTTGTTGTGCTCTTCGTTCTGGCAACCGCATTTTTCCAGCCTGTATATTTTCTTGACCGCTCGTGTTCGGTGATTTTGGGTTCAAAGATGGTGTCTACTCTACGTATTTTTGCGATGTCTTTTTTATTCCATATTCCCGCTTGTATTCCAGCAAGAAATGCGGCGCCCAGGGCGGTTACCTCTAGCATTTTTGGGCGGTCTACTTCTACATTGAGAATGTCTGACTGGAATTGCATTAGATAATCGTTTGCCGTAGCACCGCCATCTACTTTTAACGCTTTCATTTGCTTACCACTATCCTCAATCATTGCATCTAGTACGTCACGGGTTTGATAAGCGAGTGCGTCTACCGTTGCTTTTATGATATCATTTTTTCCAGAATCGAGTGTGAGTCCATAAATTGCACCCTTTGCATCCATATCCCAGTAAGGGGCGCCCAGCCCAGCAAAAGCGGGTACCACATAAAGTCCATCTGACGATGGTGTGTTCTTACAGATTTCCTCTGTGTCGCTGGCTTTATCTATCACATTGAGTTTGTCCCGCAACCATTGTACAGAAGCTCCGCCCACAAAAATACTGCCCTCGAGTGCATACTTTACTTTACCATCTGGCAAGCTGGCGCATAAGGTAGTGAGCAACCCATTTTTTGAAGTAACGGGTTTTTTTCCAGTATTCATAAGTAAGAAACAACCCGTTCCGTAGGTGTTCTTTGCCATTCCCGATTTATAACCGCCTTGTCCAAAAAGGGATGCTTGCTGGTCTCCAGCAACTCCCGAAATGGGAATGTTGTGCTCATCTATTTCAACGGTTCCAAAGTCTGAAGCAGAGGTTTGCACTTGAGGCAACATAGACGCCGGAATATTGAGTGCCGTGAGCATTTTTTTGTCCCACTTCAATGTCTTTATATTGTACAACATCGTGCGCGATGCGTTGGAGTGGTCTGTGGCGTGTACTTTTCCGTTAGTAAATTTCCAGATGAGCCAGGTGTCAATGGTTCCGAAGAGGAGTTCTCCTTTTTCCGCTTTGGCGAAAGCGCCCTCAACATTATCGAGAATCCACTTCACTTTTGTCCCCGAAAAATAACTGTCTATGATGAGTCCGGTATTTTCTTTTACGTATTCTTCAAGATCTTGCGACTTGAGATTCTCGCAGATGCCCTTCGTACGTTTATCCAGCCAAACGATGGCATTATAAATGGGTTTTCCAGTAGTCTTATCCCAAACTACGGTTGTCTCTCGCTGGTTAGTAATTCCAATCCCAGCAATATCTTCCATAGCAATGTCTGAGGTGTGTACCACCTCTTCAAAAACTTCGTTTTGAGCTTGAAATATCTCCTCGGGGTCGTGTTCTACCCATCCTGATTTAGGGTAATGCTGGGTAAGCTCTTTTTGGGCAATCTTGCAGATGTTTCCTTTGTTGTCAAAAATTATGGCGCGGGTGCTGGTCGTGCCTTGGTCAAATGCAATGATGTATTTCTTGGACATAGTTGTGGAGTCATTTTTTTGCGAAAGCTAAAGTTAACGATTTCTCATTCTCTATGCCCATTTTAATGCAAGCGAATACAAATGAAATTTGAAGTGTGTAGAAAAGATTAAGCGTAGGTGAAAACTGTAGCTAATTCATTTTGAGTACCGTTGATTACTCAAGAACAAATGTGAGTCTTGGACTTAGAAAAAATAAATAATTTTGTTTCTTGAGCTACACCTTTATGTATATTTACACTTGTAAAAGGGTGGTTAGCTCAGTTGGTTTAGAGCGTTGCATTGACATTGCAGAGGTCGCTGGTTCGAATCCAGTACTACCCACTTTTCTAGTAGGCAGTTCTCAGTTGTAGGAAGCGGTAAGGATTTTGCTTGCTCGTGAAGACTGGTTTTGAGCATAGTAAATTGAGTAATGGTTTTTACTCAAAAAAGCTAAACTTTAGCTCCCAGCTCCCAGCTCCCAGCTCCCAGCTCCCAGCTCCCAGCTCCCAGCTCCCAGCTCCCAGCTTTAATTCCCCTCTACAACGATTGTATCTAGCTTAAATCTTGCTTTTAGCCATTCACTCATCTTACCTTCTTGCCGAAGTCGCTTTGCTTTAGGGATAGAATCTGCCCATTGTAGTTTTATGTAGGTAAGCGTATCTGCTTCTGTAGAAAAATCTGATGTTATTAAGGTGGAGTAGCCAAAACGTTGGAGTCCATCATAATTAATCTTTGCTTCATTTCCTACAGACTGGAAAGGTATTGCTGAGGCTCGTAATTTTGTAAGTTGTTCTTCTAGGAGTAGAATTTGAGCATCTTTGGATGTCATTGCTTCTTGATTTTTTACATAAAGGTCTTCTAAAATTCCCGAGCGGACTTCAGTGCTTAGTTTTGCGGCTAACTCACCGCTTTGATCTGCTCCTTGATGTACTACTAGATTGCATTGTTCTAGGCCTTCTTTTTCTTGAAGTTGCCTTTGCCAGTTGCTTATAACATTTTGAGGAACCAGATTTCCTATCAGATAGACATCGATTCTCTTAGTCTCAGGATTTTTTACTTCTTTTACAACTTCAGTACCTTCATATTTAATTGTGTTTGATACGAAATCTTGCGCCTTAGTTATAAAAATCTGTTTTTGCAACAAGTTTACAAAGAGGATGATAGATGGTGCCAGTACAAATATGGCTACAAGCGTAGCGATTGCCGTGACCCTCTTACGCTTTTTCTGGTTCGCATATTTGACTAATGGGAAACGGAGTAATTTTGCCACTACAAAAGTTGCAAGTGCTATAAAAACGGCATTTATAAAAAACAAATAAGCTGCTCCTCCTGCATATTCTAAGTTTCCGATAGCTAGTCCATAGCCCACAGTACATAAAGGTGGCATAAGAGCTGTCGCGATCGCAACTCCAAAAATAACACTAGCAATAGTTCCTGATTTAGTTTTTGCAACAATCAATGCAAGTCCACCAAATATAGCTACTAAAACATCGAGAATGGTCGGGTACGTTCTGGATAGAAGCTCTGGTGTTTCTTCTTTAAGCGGACTGATCCAAAAATATAATGTCGCAGTAAGGACACTAAGAACGATCATTACAGCGAGATTAAGGAAGGATCGTTTCATCATCGTGCCGTCGTTTATGGCGACAGATAATCCTATGCCTACAATAGGTCCCATAAGTGGGGAGATAAGCATTGCCCCAATAACGACCGCAGTACTGCTTACATTAAGTCCGATACTTGCTATAAATATTGAAAAAATAAGAATCCACGAGGTATGTCCTTTAAAAGGAATATCCTTGCGCACTGCTTCTATGGTTGCATTACGGTCTGTGTCATCCCTTATGTCTAAGAGATCGTGAATGAACTTTTTTATGTTCTGCCAGAGTCCTTGCGCGTTATTATGAATCTGCGTGTCATCTGAGGGCATAAGCTCGGACTTTCTAGGGTCTGGATTTGCTCCTATATTATCTTTATTTTCCATTAGCCTAGGTGGTTGCCGTATTTTGCTTGAACGGCGTTTCGTATTTCCTTAATTTCTTGTTCTTTACTTTTAGGCATTATAAGCAAAATATTATCCTCTTCAACAATGATATAGTCTTTAATCCCATCGAGCACGACGATTTTCTTATTTGTAGTGCGCACGATATTTCCTGTCGCACCTTCTGTATGCAATAGCGCGTTTACTACAGCATTATTCTCAGAACTCTTGTCCAGTTTTTCATACAGAGAACCCCAGGTACCTAGGTCATTCCAGTCAAAGGTTGCTGGAACTACTTTAACGTTTTCGTGCTTTTCCATAATCCCATAATCGATACTGATATTTTCGGCGCGTGGGTAGTGGTTATTAATAAAAGCTTGTTCTTCTGGTGTATTGTAAACTACCATTCCTTGATCAAAAAGACTGAACATATCTGGTAAATGCGATTTAAAACCATCTAACACCGTTTTTACACTCCAAATAAACATTCCGGCATTCCATAAATATTCTCCACTAGAGATAAAGTCTTTTGCAGTTGTGTAATCTGGTTTTTCTGTAAATCTTTTTACTGTTTTCGCAAAAGCGCTATCATCCTTATCATAATTTATATACCCATATCCTGTATTTGGAAACGTAGGTTGAATTCCTAAAGTGGCGATCACATTGTCGTTCTGTGCGCTATCAAAGGCTTTCTGAAGATCACTTACAAAAGCATTCTCATTTTCAATCCAGGCATCGCTGGGCGCAACGATCATTACTGCGTCAGGATTCTCCTTTTTTACCTTAAGCGCCGAGAGCAATATGCAAGGTGCTGTATTGCGCATCGCGGGTTCTAGGACGATATTTTTTTGAGCTATTTGAGGAAGTTGTTCTTTTACAAGATCGTTATAGCGGGTGTTTGTGAGAACTAATATTTGATCCTTAGGAACAATCTTTGCTAACCGCTGAAATGTTTTTTGAAGAAGCGTATCACCCGTTCCTAACATATCGTGAAACTGCTTAGGGAAATTTGCAGTGCTCACTGGCCAAAACCGTGACCCAACGCCGCCTGCCATAAGCAAAGCGTAATAATTTTCATTTTTTGCACTCATTGTATCTAATTAGTCCAGTTGCTCGACCTCCGCATTGGGTTGGAATATATAAACTTTTCCAGTAGCTATCTCTACACATTCATACCGCTTTCTACGTTTATTTCCTTTTTTAAAAATCTTACCATTAGGAATACGAAAGGTTGTACCTAGAGGCAATTCAAAGATATAATTTTTATCATTGGGGGGATCGTACTTTTTAAGAGCTACCGCTAGTGATGCATCTGTATCACTACTTGCTTTTGGATTTTTAAAATGCCTTGCAAGATAGGGTAGGAGGTCCATAGGGAAAACCTCAGGTCTTATAAACGGTATCATTAGATGCTGGAACGTAATTTTCCATTCTTTGCCGTGCGGCTTTATAAAACGCCCATACTTCTCAAAGGCAACCAGATGGGCAATCTCGTGTATGAGTGTTACCAGAAATCGATATTTGTTGAGGCTTACGTTTACTGTAATCTGGTGCTGCCCGTTGGGCATCCTACGATAATCTCCGTGACGAGTAAGTCGCTCATTTACAATTTTAAGTGCAACAGCATTTGCTTTTATAAGTTCAAAAACTGGTGCCGCTGCTTGTTCTGGGATGTATTTTTTAAGGACATCAACCATAGTTTACGGGGTGCTCGCCGAGACTTGTAAAACCTTTCCGTTGTAAAACTGGTTACCCGAAAGTGCAAAATTAAAGATGTAGTCTGCCATTTCTCTTGCATTGAGAGGTGCTTTGTATCCGGGGAAGGCTTCTTCAAGCATTTCTGTTTGAACTGCGCCTAGTGCAAGAACATTAAATGCAATATGCTGCTCTTTATACTCTTCGGCTAAGAGTTCGTTTAGCGTGATTACTGCTCCTTTACTACTACTATATGCTGCAAGCCCTGGGAATTTCATACTGCCTTGAATACCGCCCATACTGGAGATTGTGACTACGTGAGCGCCAGATTTCATATAAGGTACTACGGTTCTGGTAAGCTCTGCAACGCCAAAAACATTAACATTGTAAACGGCTTCAAAATCGGCGATGGAGGTTTCTGCAAAAGGTTTGTTTAAAAGAGCTCCGGCATTGTTTATCAATATGTCTACACCTTCCCAATCACTCTCAATAAAATCAATCACTTTTTGAAAGTGTGCAACGTCAGTTATATCAAAAGGGAAAGCAGTAAGGTTAGGTAGATTAAGGTTTGCGCAAGGGGTATGCTTTCGCGAAAGCGCAAGTACCTGGTGCCCCTCTGCCGCAAATTGCTTTGCAAGTTCAAAACCTATGCCTCTGCTAGTTCCTGTAATAATAATGCGCTTCATTGCTTTCTCCATGTTTAAGACTTACTCATTCATTTTTATCTCCTTCTTAGGAGTATTTGCCATCTTAGCGATTCCTGGGACAACTTTATTTATTACAGTTTGCATAAAAACGTAATCCATCTCGCTTGCCTCGTCGTCTACGTGATGATAATAGTCATAATTTGTAAAATCAAAACTAGAGATTGTTTGTGCGGGTATTTTAAATTGAGTGTAAAACGGGTAGTTGTCACTACGCTTAAAAAGGTTGAACTCCTTTGCTTTAGGTAGGAAACCAATCACCTTTTCGTCTGCGTATTCATTGAACTTTTCTGCAAGATTTGAAAGATCGTAACCAGAGCAGTATACGAGATGGTCTTTTCCTATCATCGGCACGCCTATCATTTCTATATTGAACATTACATAAGGTTTTGCGCCTTGTGCTTTCATTTTTCTAGCAAGATCTGCCGAACCTTTTAAACCTTTTTCTTCGGCTGAGAAAAGTGCAAATACTAAGGTCCGTTTGTTGTTCTTTGCTTTTGCAAAGTGGTCTGCTATTGCAAGTACTGCGGTCGTTCCAGCTGCATTATCATTTGCTCCGTTTGCGATGTTGTCACCATTTACAGCTTTTGCATTATTCCCAATGTGGTCATAATGAGCTCCTATAATGACAAGTTCATTTTTGAGCCTAGGGTCTGTTCCCTCAATCATGCCAACAATATTGAACGCCTCTTGTTCATTTACCTCGAAAATACTTCTGTAGTTGTCTTTAAAATAGGGTTTTATGTTGCTGCGCGTAAATCTACCTTCGATATATTTTGCAGCTTTTTGGATTCCTGGACTTCCTGTATCTCGTCCTCCTAAGTCGTCCGAGGCTAAAAACTCCATTGTTTTTCTAACCGAAGTCGTTTTGCTAGAACCCAATATTCCTGGGGCTGGCGTAAGTTCCTTTTGCTCCGTTTTAGTAATCCCTGATGATTCTGTAGCAGTTGTAGATTGAGTTGTTATAGGCTGTCCAGCGTTGTCTTCATTTACCGAGATTAATTGACCGGAACCACAAGAGACTAGAGTGGATATACCTAAAATTGCAATTATTTTTTTCATAAAAGTAAAGATATGGAAAAGCCATAAGAGCCGTATGTCAGATTCCATTTAAACTAAAAAATCCCACCTGTAAAGATGGGATTTAATCTAGTATCTCGCGCCTGAACTAAGCTAGCATAAGTACAGGATTCTCTATATACATCTTAAGTGTTTGTAGGAACTGTGCTCCAGTCGCTCCGTCTACCGTACGGTGATCGCAGGCGAGTGTGAGCTTCATGGTATGTCCTACGGTAAGTTTTCCATCCTTTACAACAGGCTTCTCTACAATCGCTCCTACAGAAAGGATTGCCGAGTTGGGTTGATTAATTATTGAAGTAAAATCTGTGATTCCGAACATTCCAAGATTAGAAATAGTAAAGGTAGATCCTTCCATTTCTTTTTGCTTCAATTTTTTATCTCGCGCTTTTCCGGCCAGTTCTTTTACTTCTACATTTATCTGTTGTAGATTTTTTTCGTTTGCAAACTCTACGACTGGAACTACTAATCCATCTGGTACAGCCACAGCTACACCGATGTGTACGTGATGGTTTAAACGCATTTTATCGTCAAACCATTGCGAGTTTACTTGAGGATGCTGTTTTAGAGCGATGGCTGTTGCCTTAATAATCATATCGTTGTAGGACACCTTAGTATCTGGCAACTGATTAAATTGAGAGCGGAACGCCATCATATTCTCCATATTGAACTCTACGTTCAAGTAGTAATGCGGCGCTGTAAATTTAGATTTTCCAAGACCGCGAGCGATAGCCTTACGCATTTGAGAATTTTCAATCTCTTCAAAGCTTTCTTCGCCTGTCGCAACAAACTGCTGTACAGATGCTCCCGAACCTCCCGTAGAAGGTGTGAAATTCTCAATATCACTTTTTACAATGCGTCCATTTTCTCCTGAACCTTTAACCTGTGACAGGTTAATACCTTTCTCTTCGGCGATTTTCTTTGCTAGGGGAGAGGCAAATATGCGTCCTCCGTTAGAACTCGAACTCGAACTTGAAGATGAGCTTTTGCTCTCTTTCTTTGTGTCAACTTTTGGAGCGTCTTGGCTTTCGTCTTTTGCTGGCTTTGAAGCTTTTTCTTCTGTCTTTTTTTCTTCTTTCTTTGGAGCTTCTTTTTTAGCTTTACTTCCGCCAGCCTTGACAATACCAGAAACATCTGTTCCCGCTGGGCCTATGATGGCTAGAAGGTTGTCCACTTTTGCAGTTTCACCTTCTTGTATTCCTATGTGAAGTAACGTACCTCCATAGAAAGATTCAAACTCCATTGTGGCTTTGTCGGTCTCGATTTCTGCAAGGATGTCTCCTTCGGCAACTTCGTCCCCTTCTTTTTTGAGCCAAGCTGCAACCGTTCCTTCTTCCATCGTGTCAGAAAGTCGAGGCATATTTATGACTTCGACTCCATCAGGTAAATCTCCTCCAGAATTATCAGAGTCATCACTTTTCTCTTCTTCAGTGTCATCATTGTCAGAAGATTCATCTTCTGACTGTTCTTTTTCTGAATCCTTATTTTGGGATGATTCTTTAGTGCCGTTTTCTTTCGCGGAAGCGGCATCATCATCCCCACCCTCTAGCAATGCAGATATATCTTCCCCTTCCTCACCTATGATGGCAAGTAAGGTATCTACCTTTGCTGTTTTTCCTTCTTCTATACCGATATGTAAGAGCACACCTTCATTAAAGGATTCAAACTCCATCGTGGCTTTGTCAGTCTCAATCTCTGCAAGGATATCTCCTTCCTCCACTTTGTCGCCCACTTTTTTAAGCCAAGTTGCAACTGTTCCTTCTTCCATCGTGTCGCTTAATCGCGGCATATTGATTACTTCTGCCATAGCTTACAATTTATGAGATAAAAATGGATAATCTTCTTGCTCGTATACTACATCGTACATCACACTCTTATCTGGATACGGGCTTTCGTCTGCAAATTTCTCACACTCGGCCACGCGCTCTTTTACGCGCTTGTCTATAATCTTAATTTCTTTTTCGGTAGCATATTTCTTTTCAAGTAAGATGTCTTTTACCTGAACGATAGGGTCTATTTTTTGATACTCTGCAACTTCATCTTTGGTACGGTAATGTTGTGCATCAGACATAGAGTGACCTCTGTATCTATACGTTTTAAGTTCGAGGAAAGTTGGTCCATCACCGCGACGTGCACGGTCTATGGCTTCGTCCATAGCCTCTGCAACTGCCACAGGGTTCATGGCATCTACAGGACCACAAGGCATCTCATAACCAAGTCCCAATTTCCAGATATCTTCGTGGTTTGCCGTGCGCTTTACAGAAGTACCCATAGCATATCCATTGTTTTCTACACAGAAAACAACTGGTAATTTCCAGAGCATTGCCATATTAAATGTCTCGTGCAAGGAACCTTGACGTGCCGCGCCGTCTCCAAAGAAACAAAGCGTTACCGCTTCACGCTTATGATACTTATCGCCAAAAGCCATTCCAGCTCCTAAAGGGATCTGACCTCCTACGATACCGTGACCTCCGTAAAAGCCCTTTTCCTTAGAGAAAATATGCATCGATCCGCCCAGCCCTTGCGATGTTCCAGTTGCTTTTCCAAACAACTCTGCCATCACGCGCTTAGGGTCTACACCCATCCCTATGGGTTGGACGTGATTACGGTATGCAGTAATCATTTTGTCCTTAGACAGGTCCATAACGTGGAGTGCCCCAGCGAGAATAGCTTCCTGACCGTTATAAAGGTGCAGGAACCCACGTACTTTTTGTTGAATATATACTTGTGCGAGCTTGTCTTCAAACTTGCGCCAGAAGAGCATTTCTTCGTACCAATTGAGGTAAGTTTCTTTAGTTACTTTCTTCATCTAAATAGCGTATAAATGCCACCCAGTTTTAGGCGGATAACAAAAATACCATTTCAAAACCATACATTAAAATCCAATGTGTGGAAAAGTTACGAAAACGAGGTAGTTTAAGAATTAGTTGAGAATACGCTTTCGCGAAAGCGTACATATACCATAGAGACAAGTTGCTTAGTCATCATTGCCGAAAGCTAATGCACTCCAAACTTGTGCGGTAGCGATATTTTTAATTGATCCTTAGTGTAGAAAGAATAATGATAATGCCTTGTTTTTTAAGAATTATGTAATGTTCTTAGACTTTATAACTTCTTTTATTTTTTAAAGCTTATAGATATTTAGAAGTAAATAGGAGTGGAAGCAGATTTTCCAAAGATTCACTTTTTAGAACCTCGCCACTTTCTCCCATAAAGTAAAGTGGGATAGGAGACCTTTGCTTGATTTCATATTCTGCTATGGCTTGACGACAGGCACCGCAGGGAGGGATGGGTGTCGTGGTGAGCTTGTCCTTAGCCCGTGCTGTAATGGCAATGGCTTTTATATGTGCTTTAGGGTAGGTTGCTCCTGCATAGTAAATGGCCGTGCGCTCTGCGCATAATCCCGATGGGTAAGAGGCATTTTCTTGATTGCTTCCAGCAATGGTTTCTCCATTATCTAAGAGCAAGGCTGCTCCTACAAAGAAATCGGAATATGGAGCATAAGCCTTTTCTCGCGCAACAATAGCGGCTTCCATTAAAGAAAAAATCGCTTCTGGAAGTTCCTCCATAGTGGGGAAAACGTCCAGAAACGATTCTATTTTTATTTTTCTCATCTTTAGTTTCTGCAAAGGCAGAAATCTTTTTTTGCTTTCTTGCCGGCCGGACAGGCGGGCGCGAAAGCGTATTTAAATCCTAGTACTCATCATACTCGTCTCCAAAGTAGAACGTAATTCCAAAACGAAGCGTGTTCTCAAGTGGACTTCTTACCGCACCAGTTGAGAATAGATAAGAAACATCGATGTCAATTGAGCTATACTCAAAACCTAATCCCAAAGTAGCAAATTTACGTGCTCCTTTAATATCACTTTCGTTAAAATACCCTGTTCTCAAAGAGAAAACGTCGTTGTATGTATATTCCACACCTAATGAATAGGTAAATTCTTTTAACTCTTCGCTAAAACCATCTGGTGCATCACCAAAGGATTGGAATATTCCTGAAAAGAAACTCACATCGTCATCTTGACCTGCGATTATCATACCGTCATTATCCTCACCATTCCCATTTAGGTCACCAGTAAATCCCTGCTGACCCTCACGACGTGGAGGAGTAGGCACTAAAAGTTTATTAAATTCAAGACCAACAGCTATTTTATTATATGAATCCAAGATGAAATCAAAACCTCCACCTAGTCTCATATTTGTAGGAATAAAGTTTTCTTGACCGGCGTCGTCATATTTGATTTTAGGGCCGATATTGGAAAAATTGAAACCAGCTCTCCATCTTCCGTCAAAGTTGTCATATAAGATTTCTTCTGACTGATAGTACCCAGCTATATCAATACCAAATGAACCTGACCCGCTTGAGTCTCCATCTACTCCAGGGATCCTAAGGTTACTGTTTAGGTAGCGCCCAGCAACGGCCATCGAGAAACGATCGCTCAATTTTAAGGCATAGGAAACATCAAAGGTGAATTCGTTAGGATTTACAAGTAGTGGGTCTTGTATCGCGTCTTCTCTAAGTTCTATCTCTCCAAGACTAAAGTATTTTAAACTTGCCCCAAAAGCACTTCGTTCGTTTATACGATTAAAATAAGTGAGATTCCCTAGAAAAATATCATTTACCAGTTGGCTCAAATATGGTGTGTAGTTTACCCCAACACCTTGCTTCTCTGTAGAGAATGCATATTTTGCAGGGTTCCATTGCTGAGAATAAGCATCTGGGCTTGTTGCCACTCCTTGCTCTCCCATTCCCGATGCTCTTGCATCTGCAGAGATAAGTACAAACGGAACTGCGGTAGTTATTGTATTTGGTTGGTCTTGCGCTTTAGATTGTTGACTAAATAGCATAAATGCCCCCAAGCATACTAATAGAACTTTTTTCATATGACGATTGAATTTCGGCAAATATAGCCTTTTAATTTTTTTTGAGAATTACAGGATAACAAGCTTTTCAAATTTTTCCACCTGCTTGTTTGTTAACGTAGATTTTACAGAAAGCTTGTACACATACACGCCTTTTCCTATGGCTTGCCCAAAATCGTCTAATCCATCCCAAACAATGTCTCGAGATAGAAAGCCGTCATTAGTAACTACTTGGTTTATGGTTTTAACCACTTTACCGCTCACTGTAAAAATTTGAACCTGAACATCTAATGGCTCGAAGGGTCTGTTGTGGTTAAACCAGAATTCTGTGTAATTTACAAATGGATTAGGGTAGTTGAGAACATTCTTGAGCTCTAATTCTTGATTGTCTATAACAATAAATTGGAGCTCTGCGGTAGATGAATTGTTGTACACATCCCAGGCTTTAAATGTTAAGGTGTGCGGTCCGGGTTCTAGGTCCCTTATTTTTCTTTTTGCGGTTCCTCGCATAAAGTCATCTACTTCAGTCTCATAAAAGTCGTTCATTACGATTGGGTTGGTTTCATCTCCATCAATTATGGCAACTATATCGTGGCCTATACCGCTAGCAGTATTAATTCCGTTTTCGTCTTCCAGCTTAGCAAGTATAAAGGGAGAATCATTTGTAATACCTCCGTTTACAAAACCTTCATCGTTCATAAACAAGCGAATTTTAGGTCCAAGATTATCCACGGGGGCATCCTCATTAAGTCCCCCTATAATAATATCTGTGTTTACACCGGTTTGATTTTCTAAAATACTCTCTCTCTCTGCGTAAAAGCTTATGCGTCCTTCTCCTAGTGGTATAGAAGTGTCTCTAGGCATTATGAACTCTGTTTCAAAAATTCCGTTCTCTACCGAAGCTTGACCACGATATAAGATGTTACCTAGGGTTTTAAAATCTAGAATTAAGAGTTCTCCATCTCCGTTTCTCGTGCCATCATTTCCTAATGTTTGCCTGTCAATTTCCTTGTCGTATAGAGTGACTGCAATTTTACCGTTATAAGATGTTAGTGGTTGTCCTGACTGGGTAGTAACCACTCCATTGAGTTTTATTTTGTCTAAAGCTCTTAGGTTAGGGAGTGTAGATCCTACTGGAATATCATTTAATGCGGTAAGCCTAATATCTTGTTTGGGAAATGCGAGTTTCATCGCAGGGTCGCCTAGAAAAAATATTACGCGACGTAGTGGATCTGAAATTTCATTTTTTGACTCGCGTAGATTTTCTGCGACGCTTTTTATGGTATTTGTGCCAAAGGAGAATAACTTTTCAGCCAGTACGTCATTAAACCGAACTCCTAGCCTTACACTTATTTCTCTAGTAGTCGCAACTAATGCGACAGCACCACCATCGGGATTCCAAATAAATTGTTCTCCACCAGTTTCTCTGAGAGGATTGTCAAATTTTGTAAACTCACAAGTTACAGTTACCAATAAGGGTAATCTATTGCCGTTATCTAATCTCTTGACTTCGTTTTGAGTCACAATAGCCTCAGCCGCTAGGAGGTCTTCTCCCCCGTGACCTAGATATGTTACTACTAAAGCACCTACCTCAATAGCGTTTGCGATAGCATCGTTTACTTGAGGATAGCGATCTCCACCAGAAGATGAAACCTGTTGAAAGGCATCACTATGAATTTTAATAACATTCACAAAAGGTTTCTCACTTGATATGCGATCACCTAAGCGGTCAAGATTTCCTTCTAAAGCATTAAACTCAAACTCCTCGTCTACGTCATCTGAAATAAGTACAAAATTATTCCTCCATCTCCCAAAGGAGTCTCGAGTGTCATATTCTAAAATTTTATCTACAACAACACGCGCTCGTTCTGGAGAATCTGCAACAATTCTTCCTACGGCAAGATCAAGTTTGTCTGAACCACCACTCTGGTTATTTTCAAGGTGTGGTACTTGTTGGGAGTCCTCTATGTATCCTTCCTCCGGGTCGAGTGAGCCAAAATAATCATCACTCATAAAAGAGCTCACGAGATTGAAACTTCTCCAAGTCTGAAAAGTGGGTACGAAGTTCGTGTTGTTGGGCAGTCTATTTTTATAATCCACAGAAGCATCGCCAAAAAGGCAAACGTACTGCAATCGTCTAGACTGTGAAGAAGCATTTTCATATACATAGCGTACAAAGTTGCGTATCGCACCTATATCTTGCTTGCCGCCTCCGAACTCCTCATAAATATCACTAAGTCTGACAGTTTTTACGTTTAATCCTCTAAAATCTCTGTTATGTTGGGCAAGGCGAGAAGCTTGTGAGAAAAGCTCATCTCCAGTGATCATCAGGTAATCTACATCCTGAAAATTTCCATTACCATCGCTTAGGGTGTTCCCCTTTAAGTCCTGATTAGGAACTCTGGTATTGCCACTCTCGCGTCTTGGTACTAGGAAATTTGAATTATGAACGGCTACATAGTCTCTTCTGGTTCCTTGCGTTGCTTTAAAGCGTATTTCACCTTGATTATCAATGTTCTCGATGATTCTTACATCGTCTTTAAGTGTTACATCCCATATCTCACTGTAAGCGCTGGCGTTTGAGAAAGCAAACTCAGCAATACCACTTGATGTTGCGGTACTGTTTTTTGTGAAATTTATAGGTCCATCTGTTCCCGTTAAACTGCGTGGGATGTCTAAGCTTATAAAATCCAGATAACCTTGACTCGCAGGATTTCCCCCATTATTGTATGTGAGGGTCACTGCTATTTCTTCGGTGGTTATAGGGACATCTACTTCAAGCTCTTGCGAGCGAGCAAAAGTCTCTCCACTTATACCTGGGATACTTACATTGCCTACAATGTTTCCATTTACAGCCACGTCAAAGGAAGTGTTGCTTTCTGAGGTAGATGCTACAACAACTCGTAATTTGGCAGGGATATTTCCTACTGGATTGGGCGCTGTAAATTCAAAAGTTTGCTCATTTTCAAACCCAAAACGTTCTCCCATCCATCGTCTTCCTATCTGAACTAAAGTGGTGAGGTCTTCCTCGTGAAACTGCAAATCGTCAAAGGTTGTAAACGTTGTCGTCGCCGGGGCAGAGGGTTGTTCCATCGGGAGTACACGTTTTCCGTTGCCAGGACTTACGGTGACATAATAATAGGAGCGGTCTGCATACGGGTTTACAAACGTGTCCATATCAGGTATGTATCCTTTAGTGCTTGTGCCGTAAAAAAGAATGTAATCGTTGTTGTCAAAACTCCCGTCTTCTCCGCCCACCACACGTATGGCAATCTCGCCTAGATCAAATTCTGTATTGTCGCTATTGCGAAAGGGGAGTGGAGCACCTCCTAGCCCGAAAACCTTAATCTCAGCAGGGTTGATGTTATTTGTGTTCATTCCTAGACTTTGAAGAAAACTTCGGTTAATGCGGTGAACTCCCGTTTCTTCGATAAAAAATTTATAAACATCATTGCTGGCAAGTACAGAATTTGTAATGGCCATTCTTGAGGTGGCGGGTTGCGCTTTCGCGAAAGCGTACTCTACATCAAAACCCATCACACGTTGCAACCTGCCGTCCTTTTTAATAATGGGGTTCATAGAAAGCACGGTGTATATAATATCCCGTCCTTTTCTAGAGTTCAAAGAAAATTCTAGCGCCGAAGGAACAGCAACATCCTTAAGCTGTGCTAACAGTTTTGCGGGAACATCGCTGTAACTCACGTTTGTAAGCCTGGCGGTCCCAGGATTTACTTTATTTACGTCTTTCCATTGCTGGGCATAGGTCCAGTTTCCTTCTGGGTTTACCGATAGGTTTTCGGAGCTCAGCGCTTTATCCGGCGTTGTTTTTGTAAGGTTCTGATCTGCCCAAATAATATCGATGTGCCGCTGTTGCCCGTAGGTAACAATGCTAATAAATAGTAGAAAAATTATGTAGAATATTCTCATCTTAGGAAATAACGGGCAAGCGTGATGATTAGTATGAAATTAGGAAAAAAACTAACATTTTTTTAAGACTACAATAATAAAGAATAATAGTGGTCGTTACTAATGGGTCATCATAACCTAATAAACCACGATAATGGATGCGTAATGAGCAAAATAATATTGCTGTTTTAGCGTTAATTGTTATATTGCAATCCCAAATCTGCTTAAGAAAATTTGAACATGACTAAAAAAACTGCACTAAGAATGCTTGGTATTGCTACCTTTTCTCTTTTGGTAGCTAGCTGTAGCAAGTCTAACAATTACAAAGATAATTCGCGCGCAACAGGCTGGAAAGTAAATGCTAAGGAAGGCGGGCCACGTGGTGTGGCAGACTATCAGGAGCAAGAAACTGGACCAGGACTCGTATTTGTAGAAGGTGGCACTTTTACAATGGGTAAGGTTCAGGATGATGTAATGCACGATTGGAATAATGCACCTAACCAGCAGCACGTTCAGTCTTTTTACATAGATGAAACTGAAGTGACCAACTTTATGTACACGGAATATTTAGACTGGTTAAAAGAAGTCTTCCCTCCAGATGATGAGAATTATCGCGCTATATACAAAGGCGCACTCCCAGATACATTGGTTTGGAGAAACCGTCTTGGTTTTAATGAGACAATGACAGAAAATTACTTGCGTCACCCTGCCTATGCTTATTATCCTGTAGTGGGAGTGAGTTGGGTGCAGGCCGTTGAGTTCTCTAACTGGCGTTCTAATAGAGTAAATGAGTTTATTCTGGAAAGAGAAGGATTTACAGCTCGAGGTGCTCGATATGATGTAGATGCTTCATCTACATTTGATACAGAAACATATATTAATGCGCCTACACTTGCCTATGGAGGGAGCGATAGTCTTGCTCGCGGTGGGAAGTCATCTGACCAAAGGATGAAACGCAACGATAGCACGGACATTTTTGTACAACGTAAGGATGGAATCTTACTTCCAAAGTATAGACTACCTACCGAAGCAGAGTGGGAATATGCTGCACTTGGACTTACAGAATTAAGAAGTTATAATGTATACAGAGGACGTAAAAAATATCCTTGGGATGGGTCTTACACACGTTCTTCTAGTAGAAGAACTCGTGGAGACCACCTCGCAAACTTTAAGCAAGGTGATGGAGATTACGGTGGTATAGCTGGATGGTCTGATGACAATGCAGATATTACCGCAGAGGTAAAATCTTATGAGCCTAATGATTTTGGTATTTATGATATGGCCGGAAACGTGTCAGAATGGGTTGCAGATGTTTATCGTCCTATAGTAGATGATGAGTTTAATGACTTTAATTACTACCGTGGGAATGTCTATACGAAGAACGCAATAGGTGAAGATGGTAAAATTAAGACTGTTACTGTAGATTCTATAGTCTATGATACTCTGGCAAATGGTAGTGTAATTGCTCGCAACCTTCCAGGTCAAATTCTACAAGTTCCTGTAGACGAAGAAGAAACGTATTTACGTACTCAGTTCTCTACGAGCGATAACCGTAACTTTAGAGATGGTGATAAGAGTTCTTCTAGGTACTTTGAATCTTTCGGAGATGATGAGGGAGAGGAGGAGCCTGGTAAACGTATGTATAATTCGCCAAAGCATAGTGTGACCGCAGATAGCGCTTCTGGTAGCTTGGACAGACAATATGATGAATCTTCAGACAGAACAACACTCATAAATGACGAAGTACGAGTTTATAAGGGAGGTTCTTGGAGAGATAGGGCTTACTGGTTAGATCCTGCAAACCGTCGCTTTTTACCGCAAGGTATGGCAACAGATGATATTGGGTTTAGAAATGCAATGTCACGTGTAGGTTCTAAGTCTAAAGGAGGTAAAAGACCAAGATAAAACAACAATTTTTCAAACATAAAAAGCCCTCTTGTAGGGCTTTTTTAGTACTATAAAACTATGGAAATAGCACAATTACATAAGATTTTTTTAGAAAGTACTGGAGTTTGTACTGATACTAGAAAGCTTTTGGAAGGTAATCTCTATGTTGCACTTAAGGGTGAGAATTTTAATGGTAACGTTTTTGCAAAAGCTGCCTTAGCGCAAGGCGCATCATACGCAGTTATCGACGAGCCTGGGTTTGAAGAGGAGAAGACTATTCTAGTTCATGATGCATTGGAAACCCTGCAAAAGCTGGCATCTTTCCATAGAGCTTATTTGGGCTTGCCTATAATTGCGCTCACAGGAAGTAATGGAAAGACAACCACAAAGGAATTAATAAATGTGGTTTTAAGTCAACGGTTTAAAACCAGTGCAACCAGAGGAAATCTTAATAATCATATTGGCGTTCCATTAACTTTGCTGGGAATGGATAAAACTACTGAAATTGGAATTGTAGAAATGGGGGCAAATCATCAAGGTGAAATTGCTCAATTGTGCGCTATTGCAAAACCTAATTATGGATATATTACAAATTTTGGGAAGGCTCACTTAGAAGGTTTTGGTGGGGTAGAAGGAGTGATTAAAGGTAAAAGTGAATTGTATGATTTTCTAAGGTCAAATGGGGGTCTCGTGTTCTTAAATAATGACGATACTAAGCAAATAGAGAAATCAGAGGGGTGTAAAAATTACACTTTTGGAGTAACCCATAGTGATATTGTCATAGATGATCAAAATGCAAATCCTTACGTTAGTCTTTCGTTACAAGGAATTAAAATTAAGAGTCAGTTGATTGGTGCGTATAATGGGACTAATATCGCTGCCGCTATTGCAATAGGGAACTATTTTGAAGTAAAAATCGAGGAAATAAGAAAAGGTGTCGAAAATTACTTACCATCAAACAATAGATCTCAAATAATACAAAAGGGAGGTGCCTCAATAATTTTAGACGCTTATAATGCAAACCCAACAAGTATGGAGGCTGCACTACGTAGTCTTAGTGCACAACCAGCAGATTATCGAGTGGCTTTTCTTGGAGACATGTTCGAGGTGGGTGCTACGACCCAAGCAGAACATAAGAATATTGCTCGTATTGCTATTTCTTTAGGGATAGATGAAATATATTTGGTTGGAAAACACTTTGCGGCGATAGCAGATTTAGGACCATCTGTATTTAGTTATGAAAGTTTTAAAGAATTTCAAGAATCCTTCAAAGGCTTGAGAACTCGCAGTGAGAATAAAGTAATACTTGTAAAAGGCTCTCGTGGAATGGCAATGGAGCGAGTGTTGGATATGATATAATTAATTTTATATACTGTTTTTTGATAATTGTGCCTCACGCACCATTTTAAAGAGGTTTGAAGAATAAACAAAATTTGTCACATCCTCATTATCTGTTTTAAATATCTGCGTTTTATCGCCTTCCCAGGCAAGATGTCCTTTCTGTAAATATACAATATGGTCGCCTATTTCCATTACAGAGTTCATGTCGTGGGTATTGATTATTGTAGTAATATCATACTCGATAGTAATCTCTCTAATAAGATTGTCTATAATAGTAGCAGTATTGGGGTCGAGGCCCGAGTTTGGTTCATCGCAGAACAAGTATTTTGGATTGTTTACGATGGCCCTGGCAATTGCAACCCGTTTTTGCATACCACCAGAAATCTCTGAAGGTAGTTTATGATTTGCATTTTCTAGGTTAACACGGTCTATAACAACATTTGCACGCTCTATACGCTCGCTTTTCTTCATTTTTGTAAACATCTTTAGCGGAAAAGCTATGTTCTCCTCTACGGTCATAGAATCAAAAAGTGCACTTCCTTGGAAAACCATTCCGATTTGCTCACGTAAATCTCTTTGGTCTTCTTCGTCTAAATTAGAATACGGTGTACCATCGTATATAATTTGACCACTATCTGGTTTATGAAGCCCTAGCATCGTTTTAAGGAATACTGTTTTTCCAGAACCAGACTGGCCGATGATAAGATTAGTCTGTCCTTTTTGAAACGTAGTTGAGAAACCTTTCAGCACTTCTACATCGCCAAATCCCTTGCGTATTTCTTTAACTTCTATCATAATTAGCTCAGGAGTAATTGAGTGACTATAAAATTTACAATGATAATAGCGACTGCTGTCCAAACAAAGGATGATGTACTTGCTTTTCCTACCTCAAGAGCACCACCTTTCATAAAATAACCGTGATATGCTGGAATTGTTGCCAGTAAGAAAGCAAAAAGATATGTTTTAAAGAATGCATAAAATACTTGGAAAGGTTTAAAATCTTCCTGCATGCCGGATAAAAATGCCTCGCTGGGTGCAAACCCACCATAAACGGCCGCCGTGTAAGCACCTATAATTCCTAAAAACATAGCAATACCAATAACAAATGGATAAATCATCATTGCGACAATTTTAGGAAAAACAAGATAATTTATCGAGTTAATACCCATTACTTCTAAGGCATCTATTTGCTCGGTAACGCGCATTGTTCCAATACTGGAAGTTATAAATGAACCTACTTTTCCAGCCATAATCACAGAGATGAACGTAGGTGCAAATTCTAAAATTACAGATTGTCTTGCTGCAAATCCTATTAAGGATTTTGGGAGCAGGGGGTTATTCAAATTAAGTGCTGTCTGGATAGCAACAACGCCTCCCACAAAGAAGGATATAAATGCTACAATACCTAGGGAGCCAATGATTAAGTCGTCAACTTCCTTAAAAATTAAATCTCTTAAGACTTTACCCTTAGTAGGTTTTACAAAGGCATCTTTAATCATTATAAAATATTCACCTATGGAGTGGAGGTACGTCATTAAGCTTGTTTGATAAGGTGCTAAATTAACAAATTAAAAATATAGCTTTGTATAATTGTGATAGGTTTAAGAGGGTTACAAATTAAGAAGCATCCTCATTTTGTGATAAATCTCTGTGTTCTCATACACTCCAGAAAATTCTGAAGCACCTGGCCCATAAGCAAATACCGGCACCATCGTGGCGCTATGACCACCAGTAGAAAATGTAGGCTTAATTTTATTATAATCCCCATCATCTGCGGCAAGTGTAAAACCACCTGTCTCATGATCTGCAGTAACGATCACTAAAGTGTTCCCGTCTTTCCCTGCAAAATCTAGCACTTGTCCTATTACTGTATCAAAATCTATTAATTCACTTATGAGGTAATCTGCATCGTTATTATGTCCGCCCCAATCTACTTGTGAGCCCTCTACCATAAGGAAAAACCCCTTTTTGTTCATAGATAGTCGGTTTATACCCATTTTTGTAGCATCATATAAGAACGATCCACGTCCATCAAGAATGCTAGGCATACCGCCTTCGGAGAGGAGATAGCCATAACGCTTATTTTTGTCCAGTTTTGCCGTCTTATTCAGTCTGGTCGTGTCTATAACATATCCTTTCTTTCTAAGCTCCATCACAACGTCTCTTTTATCAACACGATTTGTAAAGAAGTTTACTCCACCGCCTGCAAAAAAATCGATATTAGAAGAGACTAGGTTATTTGCAATTTCCTCTTCCATTTTACGCGTTTTTACGTGCGCATAAAAACTGCCAGGTGTTGCGTGAGTAATTGTTGAGGTCGCTATTATTCCTGTGTCATAACCTTTAATCTCAAGTTGTTCTAAAATAGTAGGAACAGGAATTGTGTCTTTGTCCACTCCTATAGCACCGTTGTACGTTTTTACTCCAGCCGAAAACGCTGTAGCACCAGCTGCGGAGTCTGTTACAAGGTCACTAGAAGAGGAAGTCTTTATAAGGCCTATATGCTTGAATCGATCATAATTAGAGGGTTGAGAACTAAAATACTGACTCGCCGAAATCTGACTAAGCCCAGTTCCATCTGCAATCATCAGGATGATATTCTTAGGCTTACTGGATTCTTTAGCGCTTTGTGCGGTGGTAGTCGTAGCACACGAGGCAAATAGTGTAAATGCTCCTAATGTAAAAAGTCTAAAAAGTGGTTTTAATGGCATTTGTTGAGAGTTAGGTATCAAAAATAAGAATTAAAGACCCTCGACTATTTAAAGATTACGTTAAGAATCCTACAATTTAAACTTAGAACGAATTCCTTTCCACCTATGTTGTCTGATAAATTTACCCTCTGCCTCGGTTACCAGATAAGGTTGATTTTTTTGCTTTGCGCGAAAATAGCCGTGGAGGTAATCCACAAAGAAGATTGCATTTCCTTTTAGAAATGCCAATTTTAACGAAGCAATGAACGCTAGCCAAAATCCATAGCGCATCCCATAAAATGCTTCTCCTTGTTTCAATTTTGCGGCTTTATTGTAAATATTACCCGTAGGTTTTAAGTGTTTTACGTGCAGCCTTTCGTTTGTTTTTACCTGCCACCCGTGATATATGGCTAAGAGTTCGTCTATCGTGTCCCATCCCATTACTGCTTTGAGACCGCCAATAGTTTTAAAACAAGATTTTCGGTAGGCCTTCAATGCTCCACGTATATGATCCTTATTGGTCAAATTTTCAAGTTTCCAGACGTTATTTTTTTCAATATAGCAAAAACCCCCAGCCATTCCGATGTTCGGGTTTTCGACAAAATGTTCGGCTATAGTGCTGAGATAATCTTCTGGAAAAATAAGGTCAGCATCGTATTTGCAGATGATATCATAATTTTCGTCCAGTGTATCTAAACCTCTTTGGAATGCGCGTATGACCTTGCTCCCTGGTAAATGTTCTTCACTGCTTGTTATGTTGATGTAGGATATGAAGGAGTACGCTTTCGCGAAAGCAGAAATAACAACTTCACTTTCATCCGTGCTTTGGTCATTTACAACCACAATCCTTTTGGGTAATAACGTCTGATTTACTAGAGAGTCTAACGTTTTTTTTATGTGTTGAGCCTCATTATGGCACGGTATGACAATGTAGAAATCCATTTATTTACGCTCAGCATAAACTAAATAATATCGCGGAGTAAACTTGCGGAGTATTGGTCTAAGACCAATTTTACGAACAGGGTTTGTAAACTTCTCACGAGTTTTAATTTCCCAGCCTGCCTTTTCAAATAACCAGTCAAACTGCCAGTCCTCAAACTCGTGATAATGCCTGTCCCACATATCCGTTTTAGAGCGATAGGCAGGAGAAAACCACAATTTGAGGGGCACGCTAGCGACTATTTTGTCTGCTTTAATATCTCGTAAAACATTAAATGGAGCGAGCAGGTGTTCAAAAATTTCAAAGGCTGTAATAACCTGTGCATTGGTGTTTTGCACAGCAGTAGTATCTAAGTCAAGATCCTCGCCAGAGGTGTTTGATACGACATATCCCTCACGTTCCATATATGCTACAAATGGATTTCGGACGCCTAGATCAAGAATAGCGGTATTTGTGTTTGGCACCACCTTTCTCAGGAATTCTAAGGTATGTTTATATCGCTTATTGGGAAAAGTGTTTTCGTACAAGGATAGAAAGGGTTTGAAGGGTTTTGGGTTTCAGGTTAAACTGTAAAATTGTTTTAGTTTTATCTACACAGCATCCTTAATGTTTATCAAAATATTGTTATTCGTACCTTGTACCTTAGTAGCGATAAACCATCGCATTAATATTCATTCCGGCACCTACGCTTGCAAAAATAAATACATCACCTTTGTTTATTTCGTGATTTTTTAGATCGCCATTGCGCACCATATCAAAAACGGTAGGAACAGTTGCCACGGAGCTGTTTCCTAGTTTATTTATGCTCATAGGCATAATATGTTCTGGCATTTCTAAGTCGTGCAGTTTGTAAAAGCGACTTACAATGGCCTCGTCCATTTTTTCATTAGCCTGATGAATAAAAATTTTCTTCACATCACCTATAGAACATCCACTATTTTCAAGACACGTTTTCATTGCCTGGGGTACTTGAGTTAGTGCAAAATTATAAATTTTACGACCATACATTTTAATGTACTTCGTAGCCTGCTCCGCATCCGGATTATAAGACGAACCATTAAATAAGAAATAGGCTTCATCATAGGTAAAAGTTGCTGTCTCAAAAGCGAGGATTCCTGTGTCACTATCGTCTTGCTCGATGACAGATGCCCCAGCGCCATCGCTGTAAATCATACTATCACGGTCGTGATTGTCTACAACTCGAGAAAGCATCTCTGTACCGATGACAAGGCATTTTTTTGCCATTCCCGCTTTAATAAAAGCTTGTGCCTGTATTACTCCCTCTATCCATCCTGGACATCCAAAAAGAATATCGTAGGCTACACATTTGGGATTTTTAATGCGCAAATTGTGTTTAATTCGAGAACCTAGGCTAGGTACAATATCGCTAAAGTTAGATCCCTTTTGCACGTCACCATAATTGTGTGCACAGATAATGTAATCCAAGGTTTCTGGATCTACGCTAGCATCGTCTATGGCAGCTTGTGCAGCAATAGTTCCCATATCCGAGGATGTCATTGCGTCACTCCCATAGCGCCGCTCATCGATTCCTGTAATGGCTTTGAATTTTTCTATGATTATTTCATTCTCAGATTTAATGCTAGAGCCGTCCATATTGAGAAACTTATGTTCCGAAAAGTTGACGTTTTTCTTAACTACATCTGGGACGTAGCTTCCTAAACCTGTAATTTTAATTGCCATAATAGGGTATATTCTAGTCTGTAAAGTTAATAAAACGGATCGGGATAGCGACTAATAGTGGTTCTGGTAATTTCCTTTGTGAAATCCATATTTCTAATGCGATAACTAAAAATTTTCAAAGTAATTTAAGGCTTAATCAGCATTCTATTACATTATTGATAATTTCAAAAGATACTTTCGTAAAATCGTCCTTTAAAAAATCTTTTCCTACTCCTGTTAACCCAGTTGTCACAATGCCAAAAGGTCAAAGACTTACGCCCTTGACCTTTTTAACTATTACTGCAACTAATTACTAAGCTTCCATATACTCCTCAATAGGAGCGCAAGTACAAATTAAATTACGATCTCCGTAAGCGTCATCTACACGACGTACGGTAGGCCAAAATTTATTGTCTGCCACGTACTCTAATGGGTAAGCTGCTTGTTGTCTTGAGTAGGGAAATTCCCAAGCATCTGCAGTAACCATTTGCATCGTATGTGGTGCGTTTTTCATGATATGGTTGGGCTCGTCAGCATTTGCGGTGTCTATTTCCTTACGTATGCTAATCATCGCATCACAAAAACGGTCTAGTTCTTCTTTGCTTTCACTTTCTGTAGGCTCTATCATCATCGTTCCTGCGACTGGGAAAGAAACCGTAGGCGCGTGGAAACCGTAGTCCATTAAACGTTTTGCAATATCTGTTACTTCAATACCATTTGCTTTAAATGGACGGCAGTCTATAATCATCTCGTGTGCCGCGCGACCTTTTTCGCCAGTATATAGACATTGATAGTGTCCATCAAGGCGCTCTTTAATATAGTTTGCATTAAGAATCGCATATTCCGTAGAACGGGATAGGCCACTTTCTCCCAGCATAGTGATGTATGCATAAGATATCAAGCAAGCCAATGCAGAACCCCAAGGTGCCGCAGAGATTGCTGTAATCGCCTTTTCTCCTCCAGTTTCAATCACTGGATTTGTAGGTAGGAAGGGAACCAGTTGTTTTGCTACACAAATTGGTCCTACACCAGGGCCACCACCTCCGTGAGGAATGGCAAATGTTTTGTGCAGGTTAAGGTGACATACGTCTGCGCCTATGGCTCCAGGATTAGTGAGTGCCACTTGAGCGTTCATATTTGCCCCGTCCATATATACTTGACCACCGTGATCGTGTATTAACTGAGTGATTTCCTTTACAGCACTTTCATAAACTCCGTGTGTAGAAGGGTAGGTAATCATTAGAGCGGCAAGATTGTCCTTGTGCTTTTCAGCTTTTTCTCTTAAATCATCTACGTCTATATTTCCGTTTTCTAGTGCTTTGGTCACGACCACTTTCATTCCCGCCATAACAGCACTCGCTGGGTTTGTTCCGTGTGCAGAAGATGGAATTAAGCAGATGTCTCTGTGAGCGTCTCCACGAGATTCGTGATAGGCTCTAATTACCATTAGTCCTGCATATTCTCCCTGTGCACCAGAGTTAGGCTGTAAGGATGTACCTGCAAAACCTGTGATTTCTGTTAGTTGGTCTTCTAGCTTTTTGAGCATCGTTTGGTAGCCCAGTGCTTGTTCTAGCGGTGCAAATGGGTGCATATTGCCCCACTGAGGATCAGATAGTGGTAACATCTCTGAGGCAGCATTGAGCTTCATCGTGCAGGAACCTAGCGAAATCATAGAATGATTAAGCGATAAATCTTTGCGCTCCAGTTTTTTAATATAACGCATCAATTCTGTTTCAGAATGATAGGTATTGAAAACTGGAAGCGTGAGAAAATCTGTATCACGAGCAACGTCTTTTCCTATGGATGTTCCTTCGGTAATTTCGCTTACGGTGATGGTTTCTTTGTTTAAAGCCTTTGCAAAAACAGCGATGATCTCATTTACATTTGCTAGGGTTGTGGCCTCGTGCAATGAGATAGAAACGGTTTCTGAATCTGGATAGTGGAAGTTGATGTTTTCCGCTTTCGCGAAAGCGTAAACCTTCTCTGCATCTGCCTTTACCTGGATAGTATCAAAGTAGGTCGCATTCGTTTGATACAATCCTAATTTCTCCAAAGCATCTGCAAGTGTTGCGGTGCTGTTGTGCACTTTATCTGCAATATTTTGAAGACCTCTTGGGCCGTGATACACACCGTACATCCCCGCCATTACTGCAAGAAGTACTTGCGCTGTGCAAATATTAGAGGTTGCTTTGTCGCGTTTAATGTGTTGCTCTCTCGTTTGGAGGGCCATACGCAGGGCGCGGTTACCATCTGTGTCTCTGGTTACGCCGATGATACGTCCTGGAATATTTCTTTTGTAGGCTTCTTTAGTCGCAAAATATGCTGCGTGAGGACCACCATAACCTAACGGAATTCCAAAACGTTGCGTCGTTCCCACAACCACATCTACCCCAAATTCTCCCGGAGCACGAAGCTTCACGAGACTCAAGATATCTGCAGCAACGGCAACCTTAATGTCTGCCGCATTTGCTTTAGCTACAAATCCAGCATAATCATATACATTTCCAGATTTACCAGGATATTGAAGAATAGCTCCAAAAAATTCCTTTGAAAAATCAAATTCTTCGTGATTCCCTACCACAAGCTCTATACCGATGGGTGTAGAGCGCGTTTGTAATAATGAAAGTGTTTGTGGTAAAATTTCTTCAGAAACAAAGAACTTACAAACGTTGTCTTTCTTTTGCTGTCGCTCACGTACTGCAAATAATAATGCCATTGCTTCAGCCGCCGCGGTCGATTCGTCCAGAAGAGAGGCATTTGCAAGCTCCATACCTGTGAGGTCTGTAACCATTGTTTGGTAATTGAGCAGCGCTTCGAGGCGACCTTGAGCAATCTCTGCTTGATAAGGAGTGTATGCGGTATACCATCCTGGATTTTCAAGAATATTGCGTTGTATCACCGCTGGAGTAACCGCCTGGTGATAGCCTAGGCCTATATATGATTTGAATACCTGATTCAGGTTTGCCAGTTCTGTGATATGAGCGGCATATTCTTGCTCACTCATCGCAGGGTCCAGTTCGAGTTTTTTATCTAGGCGTATGTTCTCTGGAATAGTTTCAGAAATAAGTTGCTCAACAGACGCGACACCTACTGTTTCTAACATCTCTGGGAGGTCGTGACGGCGTGGTCCTATATGGCGTAATGCAAATGAATCTGTATTCATAGGGATTTTTTTTATAGCGTTGCAAAATTACGATATATAAGTCTAAAATTTCAGCACTTTAACCCTTCTGGCAGACACTATTTATCACGAAAAAATGGGGTTATTAACAGTTCGCTTATTTTTACAGCATGACAATGCTTAAAAAAGCCTTTGACTTTTATATAAACAGTAGCATCCACGTGAGTCTTGCGGTGGTTGCGCTAGCTTTAGTCACGGGTTTTTCTTTGAGTATTAAGCTTGATGTTTATTTTTTGATTTTCCTCTTTTGCAGTAGTGTTTCGGGATACAACTTTGTAAAATATGCATCAGTAGCGGGATTGCATCATAGGAGTCTTGCGCGCTCATTACGCAGTATTCAGGTTTTTTCTGTGATGTGTGGTCTGGGAATGATATTCACGGGACTGGTCTTGCGCTGGGAAACACTGCTTACCTGTGCGATTCTCGCATTGTTTACCTTGTTTTATGCTGTTCCACTATTTCTACTTAAGCGGAATTTGCGGTCTATTGCGGGGATAAAAGTGTTTGTTATTGCGCTGGTCTGGGCTGGAACTACAGTGGTTTTGCCAGTGGTAGAAAATGGTCTTGAGTTATATTGGGATGTCTATATTATAGCATTACAGCGCTTCCTGATTGTCCTTACACTTATGATTCCATTTGAGATTCGGGATTTAGCGTATGATACGATGGCGTTACATACCCTTCCGCAAGTGATGGGTATAAAAAAAGTAAAACTTTTGGGAGTTTCACTTTTAGTAATAGGTTTTCTTTTGGAATACACAATCGATGATTTTAAAATACAACAGATTGTGATATTATGTATTGTGTTATTGATTTTGGGGTTTTTGATTACGCTTTCGCGAAAGCGTCAACCCAAATACTACGCTTCTTTTATCGTCGAGGCAGTTCCAATCTTCTGGGTGATATTGCTGTCGATCGCCGAAGATCTAATTGCTTAATTGCTCCTCCAGTCGACGCTTCATCGCCTCTTTTTCTGACATCGAAACGGTTTGCACTTTAGGATTTTTAATAGCCTTAGTAAGTTTGTTGTTGCGTGCCGAATACTTGCGACAGGCGCGACAATAGATGAGGTGGAAGTTAAGTTTTACCTTTTCCCAAAACGTCGCCTCCTTATATTGGTTCTTGTCACAGATGTGATTTGCCTCGTGACACTCTACTTTAATATTCATACTTTTCTTTTATTCAAATTTTTTTATAACCAGTTTTCTTCCATACAACTTGCCATTGCCGTTCTCGCCCTATGGATGATAACCCAAAAGTTAGACGGCGTTATGTCAAATTCATTACAAATAGCCTCTGTATCAAAATTATCGATGGTTTTCATCCTAAAAATACGGGCTTGTTTTTCTGGTAATTTATCTAGGCAGGAGAAAATGGCCTGGCCCAATTCTTCATTTTCAATTTCATCCTCTGCTGTCTTGTCGAACGGGTCTGCTACGCGTTCTTCCAGCCAGTCGCCCTCGCTCTCCTCGTCTTTGTAATTTATATGTACCTCTGCCTTTCCTTTTTTACTGTTGGACTTGCGGTAATGGTCTATGATTTTACGCTTTAAAATCGATATGAGCCACGTGCGCTCTGTCGCCTCGCCCTTAAAGTTCTTCATAGACTTTAATCCTGCGAGGAATGTTTCAGAAATGAGGTCTTGCGCCACATCACGGTCGTTTACCCGCGTTATGGTGTAATTAAAGAGGTAGTCCGAATATGCGTCTACCCACTTAGTAGCGTCTATTTTATGTGATGGCATAGGGCCTTTGTCGTAAGTTTTCTCAAAAATAACGAATTTAAGAGTACTTTAAGATTCCAGAGCTTTTTTTAGATTTAAGTTGCGCTGTTGCAGGAATGTTGTGAGGTGTTTTTCTAGAAAAAAGGTGTCGAACAGCCTACCGAAGATTCCATAAGGTGTTTCGTAAGTTAATATGTCTTCCATAATTGTTTTGTTTCCGCTTTCGCGAAAGCGGTGCTCGTGTCTAAAACTTTTAAACCTGCCAGAAATCATTTCGTCCGTAAATAACGACGGGCTATGGAACGCGGTAATTTTACTTTCGTGGGTGAGAAAAACGCCGAAATGTTTCCCACGCCACCGCACCGTTTCACCCATTCCTATTTTCCCAGAGGTGACTCCGGCAATGGCTTCTTCCTGAGTATCAGAAACCGACGTTTTATGGAAGTCGATATCTCGGGAAAGTTCGAAAACCTCAAGAATAGGAGCGTTGATTTGGGTGGTTAGGCTTATAGTAGTCATTATAATAGGTCGTTAAGGGCTTCTTTAAGCTTAGGATGATAGAACGTAAATCCACCCTCCAGAAGTCGCTGAGGTATCACATTCCTGCTCTTTAATAATAATTCCGTTTCTGTCCGGATGGTAAACGCACCAATTTCTAAAATGGGTTTGGGGGCAGGAATCCCGAAAGGTACATTTAAAGTTTCTCGCATCGTTTTCATAAGGATGCTGTTTGTCGTGGGTTTTGGCGCGACGATATTTATGGGTCCTTCGAGTGCGGAATCTAGGATAAAATCGATACTGCGCACAAAGTCTTCCTCGTGTATCCAGCTGAATTTTTGCTTGCCATTGCCCTGTCTTCCGCCCAGGCCCATTTTTGTGATTTGCTTGATGGGTTGCAGGGCTCCGCCATCTTTCCCTAGGACAATGGAAGTACGCAGGGCAACCTTGCGCGTTGCGGGTGTTTTACTTTTAAAGAAAGCGTTCTCCCAAGCAGTCGCAACGTTTACCGAAAATCCTGAACCTATTTCTCCAGTTGCTTCGCTCATTTCTTTGTCCAGCGAGTGTCTATATATAGTAGCAGTGGAGGAATTTAACCAAACTTTGGGCGGACGTGCACATTGCGCAACGGCTTCCCCCAGAATTTTTGTGCTGTCCACTCTAGAATTCAAGATGAGGTCTCTGTTCTTTTGGTTATAGCGACAATCTACAGATCTGCCAGTCATATTAATGAGGACGTCTGCCCCGTCGAGTTCCTTTTCCCAGCCAGAAAATGTTCTGGCATCCCAAATTGCGGTGCGCACATTGCCATTATTAGGTTTACGTTTTACCGCTGTGCTCTCCCTTTGGTCGTGAAGCTCACTAGTTCGCTTTCGCGAAAGCAAAACTATCTCCTCAAACCGTGTGCTAAAATGTTTAATAATTACGGAGCCGAGAAAACCCGTTCCTCCTGCGATGACCAGTTTTTTCATAATCTTTTATTTAGTTGCAGTAATTATATAGTATCCAAAATCCTTGCGGTGCAGTCCAGAAACCAGCGCATAAAAGGACGCTTTGAGATTGTTCCAGCTTTGAGGCTTGATGCGTTTGTATGTAAAGAGTTGTTTTAAGATAAATGCTGGAATGGCAAAAGGAACGTGTAATACAGATGGTGCCACGTGCATCGATACATCCTCAATAGTAACCTTTGAAAAACCGATATCAAGTAAATTTTTTTCTACTTGATCTATCACGCCCAGACCATCTAGACTCCATCCTTTGCAAAGGCCTTTATAACTATACGAGCTTCCTGGGCATAATTCTTCAGGTTGTGTTTTAAGAAGCGCATCTGCAATGACGAGGCGTTTGCCAGGTTTGAGTAGGCGGAAGGTTTCTTGAAGCGTTTTGTAACTGTGACCCGTATGACAAAAACTTTCTATCGCTACACAGCCATCCATTTGGTTACTTGGTAAGGTCGTTTTTGTAAAATCTTCTTTGAGAATAATACCATTAGTCCCGGAAAGCATTTTATTCCCCTCCCGCGCTTGAAAGTCTGAGAGCGTCACACCTATTATATTAAGGTTGATCTTTTGTTTGAGGAAATGACGCATTGTGCCACCCATCCCGCAACCCAAATCGGCAACGAGGGCTTGGTTTTTGGGTAGTTGTAATCTGTTGAAGATTTGACCATTCATTTCATTGAGCATTGAGTCTCTTTTAAATGGATTGGTCTTTCCCCAGATATGGTACCCAAAATGCATATTGAAGTCCTTGCTCCAGAAGGTATAATCCTCTGTTGCTTCATCATAAAAATGCTGAATGCGTTCTGGAGAGGCATTTTCCGTTTGTGTAATCTGTATTTTAGAAGGAATCGTGACGGTGCTCATAATACTAGAAATTTAGTGTTGCAGAAAGGTTGTAGAGGAGTAGCCAAGTAAAGATGACCGCAAAACCACAAAAAAGGAAGTTCATAAAGTAGCTACCTATCTTAAAATGAAGTTTTTTTGGGATATCATACATAGGATAATAGGCAATCTGAGTTGCGACTTTTCCCACCCAATATGCTCCGATGAGTCCAGTAATCGCGATGGCGAGTTTAGACTGATTTTGAAGTTCGTCTGCAAGTAATACTGCGATCAGACCAAAGGCAAAATTGAGCCCTTGAATATATCTCCCGTACGTTTTTGCAATTTCTTGATTGAGCGGTTTAAGTTGTTTCACATCATTGTACCAGTCAAAAACTTGATGTCTTATGTACGGATAAATGAGTGCGGTAAAGATCTGACCGACACCGCCAGCAATTATGAGCCAATTAGGAATAGAATATTTCATCTTTAATTTTTACTAGTTGAAAATTGATCTAAAGTTTCAGAAACTATTGAAATTTATTTTCAAAAAAAATTAGGACATTAGTTTCATTATGGTCTTTGTAATCCAGTTTTCCTTTTGAGCAATAATTTTTTCGAGCATATTATCTGCTTTTGAAACGAAATCGTATAGCTCTTGTGTTTTGGCTTTAAAATGTTCCTCTTCGGTGCTTTTATTCGTCTCGATAGAGCTTACATCCTGAAGAACTCTTATGGTAGGTTTTATTTCCCTTTTGCTGCGCTCTTTGGCAATTTTTCTAGCAAGTTCATCTATATCATTCTCAGCGGCAAAGTATTCTCTGCGCTCACCTGGTTTATATTCCTTGAAAACAATACCCCAATCTATAAGTGCACGTAAGTTCATACTGGCATTCCCTCTTGAGATATGCAATTCGCTCATAATATCTTCCATACTTAGGGCGTCTCTTGACACCATAAGTAGTGCGTGTATTTGTGCCATGGTCTTATTAATCCCCCATTGTGAACCAAGAGACCCCCAGGTCTGAATAAATTTATTTTTTGCCTCTTTATATTCCATAATGTAAATATATATATAATTTCTAAAGTTTCAAACATTAATGAAAGTATGTTACATAGTAATTAATTATAGCAGCATATTTATTTATAGTTTATTTCTATTTAAAATGAATTGATTTAGGCGGTTTTAAGAAGGTTTTGCAATAGCCGTATATGTATACGTATGTTGTTCTTTAAGATGCTTTTAAATGCGTTTAAAATTGATTTTTTGAAAAAATGTTATGGAATAGACAGATTTAATAAAAGTTGGAATTTTATGTAATAGCGTATTTTCTATTTTACTCAGATACTAAATTGTGTATTTCATCGAAAACAAATTAAACCCAGAGTTTGAGAAACCATTTTTAAAACCATTTAAGTTTTTAAATTTTATAGTTGTAGTAATTTTTTAAATAAAATTTAACAAATGAAACAATGGCAGAGGGAGTTTTTATGCATTTCATCAATTAATTTGTGTTTTTTGTCGATAAAAATAATAAGTCAATTAAAAAATTAAAAATGTTTCAATATCAGTTGTTTAGAAAAGTAGAATTAAGTTATCTTTAACATTGCGTATATTTAATCAACCAAAGAATATACTTCAACGACATAACACTAAGATAATTATAATACAAACCCAGTATTATTTTCTAGTGTGGCGTTCATTTATAAAATGTCATTTTTCTTACAAATAGTAAATTATAGAAACTATGTTGTCGAGAAATACTTCATTTTATATAAGATCATATAATAGACATAATCATTGAAATAGTATGAAAAAAATTACTTTATTCACCACATCACGTTTTTCGAAAGTCCTTAGTAAGGCGTTTGCAGTACGAGCAACGCGTTTTATTCTAGGGCTTTTTACATTTGCCATCATCACAGCTTTTGTAACGGCAAATACGTCGCTAGGAAAAACTAGTTTAGGAAAGAGTTATCTGAATCTAATGCCTTTTGCAGGCTCTGGTTCAATAGCTTGGGAGTCTGATTTTGGTTTCTCTGGAACAAGAGCAAACTGGCAGAATGATTTCCCGGTTACGTCAGACTTTTCTGATGGGACGACGGTGACAGTTTCTAACGATAATGCAAACAACTCTATTAGTGAAATCTCTGTCGTAAATGGTTTTGGTTTTGGTAATATTCTGGAGATTGAGCATAAAAGAGGTAGCATAGGTGGATCTACCACTTCATTTGCATTTTCTAATCCTGTAAGGAACTTAACCTTCTCTATGCAAGATATAGACGAGATTGCAGGAAGTTTTGAGGATGAAATTTTTGTAAATGCGATTAGACCAGATGGGTCTACGATACCTATTACTGCCGCAAATTATGGTGGAACACTTGGTTTTCACGTCGCTTACACAGGTAATAATAGATTTTTAGGGATAAACGGTAATGCTGGTAGCGGTGATACGGGAGGTATTCTCGATCTTACGTTTCCTGAAGAAGTGGTTCGTATTGATTTTGTGTATTCGAATATAGATAACAATAGAGGTACAAGTCAACGTATCGGTATCGCAAATCTTAGCTTTAATAACGCTTTTGATTTTGATGATGATGGGGATGGTGTGCCTAATATTTCAGATTTAGATAACGATAATGATGGTATTCCAGATGGCGAAGAGAATATCTGTACTCCTGGTGCGGTACCCGTGGGACAAACATTTGCAAATAAGGCAGACCCAGGAACACAAACGGGACTGTTTGGTTTTCAAGATGTAACGGTCGATTTTAATTATGAACTCCAAGGGAGTGCCACTTGGGCAGATGGAGTTAGAACGTTAAATAATGGTTCTTTAGGTGCAGATGGTAGTTATATCAATGTGCAGCCTAGGCAAACAAATTTTCCAAACGGTTCGACGGCAGAGTATACACTTACTTTCTCTAAACCTGTTTATAAATTAGAGTTTAAAGTAGGGGGAATAGATAATCAGGATAGATTAGATGTAGAGGCTACTAATAATGGTGTGTTTGAAGGGGCGAGAATTGTAGATGTCAATCTGGGCGGTAATGCAGCTATAAGTGGTAATTCAATCGTAAGTTCTGCAGGAGGGGCTAATGCGCCTAGCAATTCTGTATTGATAGAGTTTGGAGGGCCGGTTACAGAAGTAGTACTTACTGCAGGTAAAAACAATGGTAACTCTGGTAATGTGACGATGCAAATCTATGATATGGAGTATTGTATCCTAGAAGATTCAGATGGGGATGGTATTCCAGACTATTTGGATTTAGATAGTGATAATGATGGTATCCCAGATGCTTTTGAAGCAGGTCACGGTCAGGATGGAGATAGTGACGGCTTGGTCGACGGTCCTTTTGGAGGAAACGGACTCTCAAATCTTGTAGAAACAAATGATACAGACGGTGCGAGTATAAATTATACAATTCCAAATAAGGACGGTGATACAGATGCGCAAGGAAATGCGCTTGCAGATTTTAAGGATAAAGATGCAGATAACGATGGTATTACAGATGCGGAAGAAGCTTGGGTAAACAATGCTACCTTAGGCGACCCAGATAATGATGGGACCATAGGTGGAACTTCAATTTCTGATGCTGATGGTGATGGATGGGATAATACTGCAACTGCCGCTTGGAATGGTACTGTGGCAAATAGTGATTATGATGCAATTCCTGATCACTGTGACCTTGATAGTGATGGTGATGGATTGCCAGATACTTTTGAGGGGAATTTTCAGGTTGTAGATGGTGATAATGATGGTATAGTAGGTGCTGGAATTCCAGTAGATAGTGATGGCGATGGTCTTGCAGATAGCAATGACCCTGATGCACCTGGAAACGTAATTGGCGGATTTGGATTTAACCAGGACCGTGATGGGGACGGTATTGTAAATTACCTAGATCTCGATGTAGATAATGACGGTATTATAGATAATATTGAGGGACTGCCTACAACTTCGTATGTTCCACCTAGCAATATAGATGCAAATAATAACGGGCTTGATGATGCTTATGATGTTACACAAGGTGGTGTCGCTCACGGTTATGCAAACACAGACGGAGGAAGCGCGCCAGACTATGCAGATACAAATGCAGATGATCAGGACGGTGCAGGCGGAGATCCTAATGACTTAAGTGAAAACTTTTTTGGGCCTTCCGGAACACTTGCGGGTTCTGAGACAGATAATGATAATGACGGTATTTTGGACTCAGGGTCAATTGCAGCAGGTGATACAGATGGTGATGGTATAGCAAATGTTTTTGATTTAAATGCTGGCGGAAATACGTCTATTGCGAACGTTACTAATGGAGGTCAAACTCCACAATCACAACCTAATGATCAGAATGCAGGAACTACAGAGAGAGACTGGCGTGAGCTGGTAATGCCAGATAATGATGGAGATGGTATTCCTGATAGTGTAGATATAGATGATGATAACGATGGGGTAACAGATGGTCGAGAAGGGTGTTATGAATTTACATTTACCTCAGTATCTGCAAATCCTGGAGGAACCTTTCAAGGGTCATTTAATGGAGAGCCTTTTACACTTGCTGTAACTAATGGTACAAGAAGCGAGCTTTTTACAGATGTAGATTTTACAGATACTAATGCTTTTGAGCCAGCAGGAACTGCGCCAACGGCTGCAGTTTTTAATGGTGCAATCGAGGCCACACTTTCATTTCCAAATGGACCTGTTAATAATTTGAGATTGAATTTAAAAGGGTTAAACGGTACGACATTGACTTTTACAGAAGGTGGCGCCGCACGTAACTTAAATATAATTATCAGTCAGCCCAACTTTACTTCTCCTACGGCAAATAGTGTTGGTGTTCCTGTTTTACCCGGTGGAAGTGATGAAAGTGGTACTATTGAGTTCTTACAGCCTATTCAAAATCTTACCATATCAAGTAATGGCAATAACGCTGACGGATTTTTCTTTGGAGGCTTTAGTTGTGAGCCTATAGATACAGATGGCGATGGTATACTTGATATTTTTGACCTAGATAGCGATAATGATGGTATAACAGATTACAGAGAAGCCGGAGGGACTAATGATCCTGATGGTAGTGGTCAGCCCGGAACAGGATTGATAACCACAAATGTAGATGCCTTAGGAAGTCCAGTCGTAGCAGGGAGTTCAATACGAATTATTCCTGAAGATTTTGACGGAGACGGATTAAATGATCTTTTAGATATTGATTCGGACAACGATGGAATCCCGGATACTATCGAAGCTGGTGGAACAGATGATAATGATGATGGTCGTTTTGGTGCTGGAGCAACAAATGACGTAGATGCAGATGGACTAATAGATGCGCTTGACCCCATAGACAATCGTGATGGTTCTGCCTTAAATGCAAATAGTTTCTTACCAGTTCCTAATACAGATGGTACTGATGGTGCAGATTATATAGACACAGAGGCAGACGGTGACGGTATTTTTGACATCGTCGAAGTGCTCGGAGCTACTGCCGATACGGATGGTGATGGTACTATAGAAGGAACCACGATTACAGATACAGACGGAGATGGATGGAGTAATATAGTAGATAGTGATGATGGTGGTACCGCTTTCGCGAAAGCGAACATAGATGGCGATACATACTCAGCTTTTGGTAGAGACTTTACCAGATATAATTTCCAGGATATAGACAGTGATAACGATGGTATAGCTGACGAAATTGAAACTTATGATGATTTTGATTCTGACGGATTTCCAAATGCAATTGATCTAGATGCAGATAACGATGGAATATATGACCTTATTGAAAACAGATTAATACCAGGTCAAAATGGTACAGATGCAAATATGGACGGTATTGCAGAAGGACCAGACGATGGTAATGGTGGTGTTGTAGATCCTTTTGTAGAGTATAATACATTTCCTACAGTAGGTCCATCTGGTGAGCGTAGTTATATCTCTTGGGATTCAGATGGAGATGGACTGCCTGATAATGTAGAAGCGCAATCTACAGTAGGTTACATATCACCTATTGAAGACGACCCCACGACCCCAGACATTAATGAAGCAGATACAGATGGTAATGGTGTAAATGACGCTTACGATACCAACGGATCTCCTATAACGCCAGTAAATACAGATGGGTTGAGCAATGACCCTCAGGATTATAGAGATGTAGATAGTGATAAGGATGGACTGACTGATAGTCAAGAGGCCCTAGGACTTTTTGGGCCTTTTAGTGGGACAGATCCTAATGGAAGTTTAGATGATCCTACGACTTTGCAAGATACAGATAATGATGTCTTAACTACTGGGGATGTTGATTACAGAGATACAACAGATGATCAACCAGATAATGATAATGATGGTATTCCTGATAGTGTTGATGTAGATGATGACAATGACGGGATACTTGATACCGTTGAGTTTGCAGATACTGTGAACACATTTAATTATAATTCCTTGAGCGACGCAGGAGGGAGTGCGTTTAGTGCAACTAACGGAAATCCTGTTAAGGGTTTGATTGTGAGCCCTCTAAGTTCTAACGATACAAACTATGATGTTGCAGAAAATACGGACGGTATCGTACGCTTTGAGAACAATACAACGACTACTGGCGACTTCGCAGAAAACACATTTACTTTTACGGATAAAGCTCCTATTATCATAGCCGATCCTCAGTCAGCATCTTTTGCGGGACAGCAGTCCAATATGAGTAGTTCTGAAACAGTAACCTTTGTAGCCTTAGATCCAGGTCCTAACTTTAGATGGAACATATTAAGTCAAGGGGCTACTACTACTATAGTTTTTAGCACAACAAATTCTACAAATGATACCTTTACGGTATCAGGCGGAAATCCTGGAGATTTTGCGGATTATAATGTTTCCTCTACAGGAAATATAGGGGGTGTTTCTGTAAGAATTGATATTGTGAATTCTGTTGGAGCATTTGATTCTACGCAGTTTGTAATATGTCAATCAGGAAGAGATTCTGATGACGATGGAGTTTTTGATCAGTTCGATCTAGATTCAGACAATGATGGTCTTCCAGATACTGTTGAGGCCCAGACTACTGCTGGCTTTGTAGCACCTTCAGACACTGTAAATCAACAAGGTTTTGCAAGTCCAGGATTACCAGATAATTTTCCTGTTGGAGGACTTACTCCTGTAAATACAGATGGTGATGGAACAACTCCAGATTATTTAGACCTTGATAGCGATAATGATGGCATTTCTGATAATATAGAGGCAGATATTGCATTGCTGAATACAGATGTAAATGGAAATGGTCTAGATGATTTTATGGACGGCACCCTGAATACAATAATGGATGCCTATGCAGAACCTCAAGGAACATTAGATGACCCATCAACACTTCCTGAAGACGATGGAAATACTAGCGATGTAGATTATAGATCCCTACCAGATATTGATATGGATGGTATTCCAGATGCTGTAGATGTAGATGATGATAATGATGGGATAACAGATGTTCAAGAGGGCTTGTGTACACCTTCTACAACTGGTGCTTGGTCGGGGTCGACACCGTTTGGAGGGTCAACGCCATTTACATTCAACGCTACAACGGCATCTGGAGTAGATGTTGCAGTATCAGTAACCTTTGATGGAAACGCAGATAATTTTGCAAGTAATTCATCAGGTAATTTTGGTGCTAACTTTTATCAATCCAATGATGGACCACTCAACGGAGCTTCTAGTGCAGTCCTTGATTTGAACTGGGATGGCAATGCGGAATCTCCAGATACAAACATCGATGCTCCTGGTGATGATAAAGGGTCAGGAACCATTACAATTACATTTGACAAAACTGTTGAGAATCCAATAATTCATTTAGATAGATTGGGCGGTACGTTCTTTTTTAGCGGTACCAGTCAATTTTTATCTAATTCAATACAGCTTACGTTAGCATCTCCTGGAACACTTAATAAATTATCTGGAACTGATGATTTTATAGTAACATCTTCTTCCGTAAGAAGAGAAGCAGGTATTGTGGTAGAAGATGCAAATCCAGAAGCAGATCAGTCTAGAACTCGAGGCGCTGCGGCAGGTTCAATACTTGTAGCAGGTGTATTTGATGAAATTGTGTTTACTTGGACTGGAGTAGGTTTTGAAGGAAACGGTGGTGATGCATTTGAAATTATTGTTGAGGCTTGTGAGTTAATTGACACAGACGGAGACGGAATTCCAGATTATACTGATTTAGACAGCGATAATGACGGGATCCCAGATAACGTAGAAGCACAAACAACTGCAGGATGGACAGCACCAGATACGGCAAATGTACAGCAGGTAGGTGATCCCTTTCCAGGGCTGCCTTACCCTGTAGGAACAGATCCCTTTGACGCTACCTTACCTAATACTGATGGAACAGGAAGTCCAGATTATCTGGACACAGATTCAGACGGTGATGGAATTACAGATACAGAAGAATCAGGTGTTACATTATCTGGTTCCGATACTAATGGTAATGGTCTAGATGATGCTGCAGATGAACCATCTAACAATACAGCTATTTATACGACACCGCAAGGTAATGTGACAAATCCAGCTACAGATTATACCGAAGCAGATGGAAATCTTACGGATGTGGATTACAGGACTACTCCAGATTTTGATGGAGATGGTATAGGGGATCTTATAGATATTGATGATGATAATGACGGTATTCTGGATATTGTTGAAGCGCTAGCTTTTGATCCAGCAAATCCTGCATCTTGTATTTTCCCTACGCCTAATTTTGATGCTACGATGGTAACCCTCGAAACAGATGCAGGTGCTGGTTTTGAAGGAGACGTATACCGTTTTGAAGATGTGGTTAATATTGAGGGAACTAATCTTGATGCATTAATTACTGTAGTAAGTGCTACAACAAATATTACGACATTTACTATAGATAATGATACGCCAGGTCAAGGTGATCCTAATGCTTGGCAACCAGAATATAATGTTCCTGCTGGAGAAACTGCGCAAATGACTTTTAATGTGCGTTTGGTTTTTGAAGGAACAAATACTGTATTTCCTTTACCACGATTTGCGGGTACATTTAACGATATAGACGGCGCAAATGCAAACGAGACGATTACCCTACAAATGCCAGGGGTTTATGTGGTAGATGACGCTACCCAGCTAGATATACGTGATAATGAAACGGGAGGAGTAGAGTTTCAAGGCCCTATGTCAACCTTTACAGGAGTAGATCTTAGGACAGACCTTGCAGTATATTTTGCTTACTTCCAGCAATCAGAATTTAACTTTACAGCCTCGGCAGTAAATGGTACGGCAAGCCCAAATACTAACTTCACATCATTAAGTTTTGATGTGTGTGGGGTAACCCGTTTTGCGACAGCGGGCAACGACTATGATTATGTAGTTAGAGATGGAATCGATAGTGACGGAGATGGTTTTGCCGATGAGGCAGATATCGACTCAGATAATGATGGAATTCCTGATAATGTAGAAGCGCAGCTTACAGATCCTGCATCCTACATAGCACCTACGGGAGCAGATACGGATGGCGATGGATTGCTTGACGTTTTTGAAGGTGCTGGCGATGAAGGTCTTACACCTGTAGATACAGATGGTGATTTTGTGCCAGATTATTTAGATACAAATTCAGATAATGAAGGAGCAAATGATGTGATTGAAGCAGGGTATACACCTGCAAGTACAACTACAGATACAGATGGCGACGGGCTTCTAGATGCTTATGATGATAATAATGCAACGTTTGACTCAAACGATGATTTAGACACGGGTGCTTCTACCTTACCAAATGTGCAAAACTCTGGAACACCAGAAGTAGATTATAGAGATCCTACGGAGGATTTTGATGGTGATGGTATTCCGGATAATGTAGACGAAGATGATGATAATGATGGTATTCCTGACGTAGAAGAGGAAATGTACTGCCAGCCATTACCTGCGTCTGGAATTATTTTTGCAGAAGATTTTGGAACTGGAGCAAGAACAACTAATCCTTTTGTGTCGGCCTCATATTCTTATGAGCCAGGAACGAGTGCTGGAGGAAATGGTATTTTTGATGGCGAGTATGCCATAGATGATCCAGATAATCTAGCGGCAAATGGTTCTGGAAGTTTCTGGATAGACACTGAGCCAGATCATACCGAAGGAGATACAGATGGAAGAGCGCTTGTCGTAAATGCGGCCTTTGAGCCTGGTATTTTTTACGAAAGAACTTCCACAGGTCTATTAGTAGGCTCTGATTACGAAGTAGTCTTTTGGCTCAAAAATGGTAGTGATGCAAATAATCCTATTTTACCTAATGTTCAGGTTGTTGTAGAGTCTACAACAGGAGTTCGGTATGAGACGGCCACATCTGGACCTCAAGCAGAGGGGACTGGTTGGATTGAGACTAAACTTCGCTTCGAAGCTCAAGAAACTGAATTAGTGATTAAACTCATTAATAACGCTCCTGGAGGTTTTGGTAATGATCTATTTTTAGATGATATTTCGTTACGTGTATTCACAGAATGTGATCTTGATGGGGACGGTGTGCCTAATAAATTTGACGCAGATAGTGATGGTGATGGTATTTTAGATATTGTAGAGGCAGGAAATACAGCAAATGATCCTGACGGTAATGGTCGTGATGACAGCCCAGTAGGAGCAAATGGTATCCCAGATAATTCTGAAGACGCTGGAGACGGTTCTGGTGTAAGTGGACCACTTACAAATACAGATAACAGCCCATATCCAAACCCATATGATATTGATGCAGATGATGATGGAATTCCTGATAATGTAGAGGCTCAAACAACTGCTGGTTATCAACCACCTTCTGGAAATGATGATGATTTTGATGGAATAGATAATCAATATGATCCTGACTTTGGGGGAGGCACACCTCTTTCTACTCTTACAAATTCTGATGGTACGGCTGTAAACTCAGACACAATTCCAGATTATCTGGATACCGATTCTGACAATGATGGTGTGCCGGATATCGACGAGGCTGGTGTTGGAATATTTACGGGAGTAGATGATGACAATGATGGTCTGGATGATGGTTTTGATGTGACGGTAGATCCTTTTGCTTGGGACGTAAACAATGACCTTGACGGCGGAGCGGCAAATACTGATAACGATGATCTTCCAGGTACTCCTGAAGTAGACTTTAGAGAAACGATGGACTTTGATATGGATGGTATTCCTGACAATGTCGATCTGGATGATGATAATGACGGAATTCTTGATACTGTCGAAGAAGCTTGTGTGCAACTCACTTATGCTGCTGACCAGACGCTTACAGATGGTGGTATGTATACCTCAGAGCAAGGAATTACAATTACCACGAATATTACGGAACCAAATCCAGGAACCTTAACAAATGCAACTATTAGTGGTGCGGGGGATTCTTTTGCTATTACAAATAATTTTAGCGACCTCTCTCAAAGCAATACGATAGAATACGTATCTGATCTTACATTAGAGAATGTGAAATTTAGGTTTACTGATTTTGACCAGAGTATGGGTGGCGATTACGGTGAGTCTTTTAATATAACAATGTTTGTTGGTTCAACTCCAGTAGGATATGATGTTATCGAAATAGGAGGTAATATACGACAAGTAGGAAATCAGTTCACAGCTTATAGAGGTGGAGACACATCTAATAACCCTGACAACAATATGGAGCTACTATCACTAGGAGCTGTAAATCGTATTGTGATAGAATATTCAGCTGTTGCATTTACAGGTGGTACAAATCCTTCTAATATGGGGTCGAACCTCCGCGTTTTTGGATGTGATAGAGACGTAGATGGTGACGGTATTCCTAATTCTTTTGAAACTGATAGCGATAATGATGGTTGTAGTGATGCAAATGAAGCGTATGGGGATTCAAATGCAGACGGCGGTGACGGCGGTGAATTTGGTACTGGTACCCTCACATTTGCAAACGGCGGTGTCAATGCAGATGGAACTGTGGCTGATGCTGCAGCGACATATCCGGGTACAAATGACGATGTAACGACATTCGGTCCAGATATAGATCTAGATGGAATTGCAGATGCTTGTGATCCTATAGACGATAGACCAGACTTTGATAATGATGGGGTTAAAGATGCAGACGATTTAGATGATGATAATGATGGTATCCTAGACACTGTTGAGGGACCAACTTGTAATGCAGGCTTCTCTTACTATCCTAAGTATGATTTTAATGGAAATCCGGGCGGAACTCCTCCTTTGAATGAGTCGGCAACTCCTGCAGAACAGGGTCAGAATATGATTGCTTCTACAAGTCCGTTAAGTTTTGGACCAGGAGTAACAAATGTACCTCAAACCGAGACCTTTGTTACTTTAGGAAATGTAGATCAAAGATCACTTCCTGGGGCAATTGCAGATGGAGACTATGTAGAGTATAACTTTACGACAAATACCAATTATGAAAATGCAAGATTGACGCAGTTTTCAGAAAATAACAGAGAGCAGGATTTCAATGGTCCAGCAAACCCGAACGATTATTTTGATGATCATAAGATTGCGATCCTAATTGCAACAGATGCTGCTTTTACAAATCCAGAGGTCTTACTATCTGATTTTGTGATTGGAACTACTACAACTGGATTTAGTTTCTTAGATTTAGATCAAGTATACTTCTTGCAACAAAACAGTAGTTACTGGGTAAGAGTTTATCATTATGATGCTCCTGCAGATACTTTGGATCAAGCGGTGTTTGATGATTTCGGAATTACTGCAATTCCTTGTAACGAAGCTGCCGATTTTGATGGCGATGGTCAACCTAATAGTTTAGATCTTGATGCAGACAATGATGGTATTTATGATGTTACGGAGTCTGGAGGAACTGATTTAGATAACGACGGTTTTGCAGATGATGACGACAACAATGTCGATAACACAGGATCAGATGGTATTCCTACTTCAGCAGGAGCGGGCAACACACCTACTGATAGTGGAGCGACAGCAGGTACACCAGATTACTTGGATTATGATAGTGATGAAGATGGCTGTAGCGATGCAAACGAGGCTTATGATGGAGATGTGGATGGTGTTCAAGATGCGCAGTTTGGAGGTGGAGATGATACTGCTCCCGTACCTACACAACCTAACGGAACAGTTCAGGCTGCTGGATATCCTGCAACTTCAGTTGCAAACCCTTTCCCAGCTGATGTAGATGTAAATAATACGGCAGACTATCAGGAAGTTACGAACCCTGTTACAGATGAAAACAACGCACTACCTGCAGATGTTTTAACCATTGTAGGAAGTACGGAAACGTTCACGAGTGATTTTTCTGGTACAGGTCTAATATATGAATGGCTAGAGAGCACGAATGGAGGAACAAGCTTTACACCATTAGTAAACGGTGGAGTGTATAGTGGAGTAGATACAGCCACGCTAACACTTACAAATATCCCCTTCACATTTAATGGCAATCTCTATAAGGTGACTGTTAGTGGAGGTTCTGCTTGTGATACAGATATTATGAGTCGTGAAGCATTGTTAACGGTTCAAAGTTACTTTGTTCAAATCGTACCATTTATGGATGGTATGGAGAACAATGCAGGCGCAACCAGCCCGATCCAATATGAAGTATATCTAAGTACAGATGCTGCGGGAACTATGCCAGTGAATAATACAACTGGTGGAGATCTTACCTTTGATCTTACATATCCAGCCGGCAGTACAGCTGTAGCAGCAGATTATGGAACACTTCCTACTACGGTGACCATCCCTAATGGACAAGGAGATAGTGCTACGGGTAATGAGGTTGTTTTTGACGTAGCTGTTAATAACGATGATTTCGTCGAAGGAACAGAAACCCTGATTATAGGCATTGCAAATCCGCCTGCAGCGGCAAACATAGGAGATATTTATACTGCAACAGGTAACATTATCGATGCTGACGTAACGGGAACTACCTTAAACATTGAAGTTGTTCAAAATGGTACAGAAGATGGAGCTGATTTAGTGTATCGTGTATTCCTTACAGATGATCAAGGAGTTGAAATTACAAATGAAACAGGAGTAGCTATCACAGCAGATGTTGCATTCGCAGGAACGGCAACAGGACCTGATTTTACAACAGCTTTCCCTACAGGAATTACAATTCCAAGCGGGACAGGGGAAACAACAATTACTCTTCCAGTAACAGACGATTTACTCATCGAGACAGATGATCCTGCCACCGCAGGAATTTATGATGAAACGCTCACCGCCACCTTAAGTAATATTATGGGTGGAAATGGCACAGAAACTCTCGGGACAAATACAATTACAGGAAGTGTTATTGATAATGATGACATAATAGTAATCACATTAAGCAATACTCAAGGTGGTGCTGAAGGTACAACGCTCAATCCTGTTGCTGTGGGTGACGAGGTTGCAGTTGTATACGATGTAACACTCACTAATCCGGGTGGTATGGTATTGACTAATGCCACTGGAGCACCGATAACCACCGAAGTTGCAGATGCAGGAACTGGAAGTGCTGTTGCAGCCGATTTCTTAACTCCTGGAGATATTCCAGCTCCTGGAGGCACGGTAATTAGTATTGCTAATACAACAAGTAGCACAAGCATTACTCTAGACGTAAATGAAGATGGTATTGCCGAGGGTACAGAGACACTCGATCTCCAGCAAACAGGTGTTTTTACAGGAACAAATCTTACGATTTCGGGTAACACAAATGTGGTAACAGGAAGTATAAGTGATAATGATGATGATGATTTACGTGTCCGCATTGAACTAGTTAGGAACGGTAGTGAAGGACCGTTGACCACTATGGGTGATGAGGTTTCAGTACGGTTTGCTATAAATCTCTATAATGGAGATAGCACAGCTGCAATGACACCACTAGCGGTTATAAATGGTACAGGCAGTAATATAGATGTTGAGCTTACGTTTACAGTAACTAGTGCAGAAAACGCAGATGTTACTCAAGACATCAGTACAACGATCACGGGAACTATTGTTCAAGGTACATCTGGGTTTATTTTTGATCTTGATGTGGTTGATGATTTCAATATTGAAAATCTTGAAACAGTTGACGTAACTATAGCTTCTATTGCATTTACAGGAACTCCTACAGACCCTACAGAGGCACTTGACATAGATACTGTTCTTAATACAGCTCAAGGCGAAATAACGGACAACGATAACAACATTGAATTCCTTGTTGTTGTAACTCCAAACGATGGAAGTGAAGGACCTACAACAGATCCTGGTGATGAGGTTAATTTAGAGTACACAGTTACCCTAATCGATCAAGCAACAAATGCGACGTTAACGAATACCACAGGAATGGATATCGTTGCAGATATCTCTTTCGGAGCAGGTAGTACGGCTGAACAAGCGGACTTTGTTACGATGTTCCCTACTGAAATTACCTTCCCAAACAACTCAAGTGATGGAAGCGTAACCCTTGTTGTATTAGATGATGATATCATTGAGGAAACAGAAACATTGATTTTCCAAGCAGACAGTAACCCAGCAAATGCTACAAACCTGAATATAGATGGAGGTAGCGCCACGGGTAATGTACTGGATAATGATGCGGCAACAATAAGTATTGAAGCCACTATTCCTACTGGAGATGAAACCGGACCAGTAGATGGTGAGTTTACCGTAACGCTTAGAGATGGAAATGGAGATCCTATAGTAAGTAGCACACCTACAACCGTGACATTCACTGTAGGAGGTACCGCTTCAAATGATGGCACGGACTATACAGAAATAATGACATTCACAATAACGATTCCTGCAGGATCTTCTTCTGCTGTGATACCTATTGAGGTGAATGATGATGATGAGGTGGAAGGAGCAATGAATGAAACGGTTATTGTGACCTTAGGCACGATTACCGCTGGTGATCCTCAGATCACGGTAGATACTACGCCTGCAACTGTTGATATTATTGACAACGATACAGCACCAGTAGTGGTAATAGCGATGCCTACGGAAACCATTCCAGAGGACACAACCCTTACATTTACTGGAGCAGGTGGTAATGGATTGAGTATCACTGATGGTGATGGACAGACTCAAACGGTTACGATTAATGTGACTAACGGTACGCTCGACCTTACAGATGTACCTGGTTTAGTAGTAACCGGTGATGGATCTGGGTCTATTACGATCACAGGAGGAAGTCTAACAGATATTAATACCGCCCTAGAAGGCGCAGTATTCACGCCTACACCTGACTTTGAAGGAACAGCTACGATTATTATTGATACTGTAGATGCTAGTGGGAATCAAGATACTTCGACAGATGGTACTAACAATAACACCGTTACGATTACTGTTCAAGGGGCACCAGATGCTGTAGATGATGAGTTTACTACATTAGAGGACACACCAGTAATGGGAGATATCTTTGTTGACAACGGAGGAAACGGACCAGATGATATAGGAACAGGACCAACCACAGTTGTAAACAATACTCAACCTGCAAATGGAACTGCAGTTGTAAATAGTGATGGTACTTTTACATATACTCCAGACGCTAATTTCTTCGGTACAGATACCTTTGAGTATACGATAAGAGATTCAAACGGTCAAACGAGCACAGCTACAGTAACTGTAAATGTGACTCCAACGCCAGATGCTGTTGATGATACGGCAGTAACTGATGAGGATACTCCTGTGGACATCGATGTGATTGGCAACGATGATATCGGTAGCGGTCCTACGACAGTAACTTCGGTAACAGATCCTATGAACGGAACTGTAACGATCAATGGAGATGGTACGGTAACTTATATTCCAGATCCTGATACGAATGGAACGGATACCTTCACGTACACGATCACGGATGACAATGGAAACACGAGCACAGCTACAGTAACTGTAAGTGTGACTCCAACGCCAGATGCTGAAGATGATACGGCAGTAACTGATGAGGATACTCCTGTAGACATCGATGTGATTGGCAACGATGATATCGGTAGCGGTCCTACGACAGTAACTTCGGTAACAGATCCTATGAACGGAACTGTAACGATTAATGGAGATGGTACGGTAACTTATATTCCAGATCCTGATACGAATGGAACGGATACCTTCACGTACACGATCACGGATGACAATGGAAACACGAGCACAGCTACAGTAACTGTAAGTGTGACTCCAACGCCAGATGCTGAAGATGATACGGCAGTAACTGATGAGGATACTCCTGTAGACATCGATGTGATTGGCAACGATGATATCGGTAGCGGTCCTACGACAGTAACTTCGGTAACAGATCCTATGAACGGAACTGTAACGATCAATGGAGATGGTACGGTAACTTATATTCCAGATCCTGATACGAATGGAACGGATACCTTCACGTACACGATCACGGATGACAATGGAAACACGAGCACAGCTACAGTAACTGTAAATGTGACTCCAACGCCAGATGCTGAAGATGATACGGCAGTAACTGATGAGGATACTCCTGTGGACATTGATGTGATCGGCAACGATGATATCGGTAGCGGTCCTACGACAGTAACTTCGGTAACAGATCCTATGAACGGAACTGTAACGATCA
>NZ_REFV01000011.1 GCF_003688895.1 Dokdonia sinensis | reverse complement strand
AAGCCCGCCAGCGCCGATGGTACTACAATCGTGGGAGAGTAGGTCGCCGCCTTTTTACACTGAAAATTGTTCAGTGTTTAAGGTCCAATCGAGAAATCGGTTGGACCTTTTTTTATGTCTAAAAATAAGGCCAAGACTGCCCTCCACACGCTCTCTGGACCGATACCAAAATACCGCACGTTCAAAGGGGAGTCATTGCTAAGGGCAGCTGTTCTCTGGAGCAAAGGAATCCACATAAATACAAGAGCGATTGTAGCGATTACTCTGCAGGTTATTACAACGCATTGAAAGCAAGTGGAGCTCAGGAGTGCATAGCGCGGTCACTTTCAAGCTGTCATAAGGTTTTGGCGAGTACCCACTTCTCTTCTATTCTTAAGTATATAATTATAATTATTATTTCATCTAAGCTTTAACTATCTTAAATAATAGTTATTCGTGGATGGTTAAGAATGTTTATGAGAGTTTATTTGAATATTTTAAGTCATTATCACTATCTGAGAAATGCTTACGATACTTTCCTGGAGTTTGCCCAGTTTCTTTAACAAAAGCTTTGTTGAAAGTTACAGTATTATTGAACCCAGAATCAAAAGCGATAGCTAGTAGTTTTGTTTTTTTATTTTCAGGCAGGGCGAGAAGGTCTTTTGTGAAGTCAATACGATGTTTATTTACATACTGGATGAAGGAAGAGTTCATTTCCTTGGATAATACTTCAGAGATATGATGCTGTTTCTCGTTTAGATCATCACTTAGTATCCTAAGTTTTAAGTCACTTTTCAAAAAATAGGCAGTATTTTTTTTAAGTGTTTCTAACTTCTGTAGAATACGTGTTTTGTCCTTAAGGGTAAGGTTACTATGAAAATACTTGTGATGTACCCGTTCGATAATATGTGGAAAAAAATAAAGCATAACGCCCGGAATAACTACGAGAATAGCGACCAAAGTATAGTAAATGGCAAACTGTCCATAATCATCTGCAAAAGCAGTCAAATAAGATTGCACGAGCGCCGCCAGGACAAAAACTAGTGTAATGATGGTCAAATACAACCCTTGAGTATCTGTACTGTAAAGTTTGTTTTTCACAATAAGAAAGACTAGATGGAAAGCGTAGACAGAGACGTGCGTGGATCTTATATAATTTAGGGGCACCACGTATTCCATAAAATGTTCTCGCGCAAAGAGTAGTCTATCCGCACCTGATAGTTCATATAGGGGGAATAGACCTAGAACAATAAAGAGTACGAATGGAAGTAAATGTAAAAGCTCTTTGTAGGCGAGTTTTTTCTCTGGATTCCTAACTTTTTTAAAATGCCACCAAATCAATGGACCAAAAAGTAAACATATAGGATATATCCAAAGAAAGTACTGAGGATAAAGCTGTACCAGAGCACTTGTTTCGTAAAGAAAATTGAGTTGGTCGAGAACAAGCGTAATAATAAAAAGAGAGAGGAATCGGTTCCCGACTGACTTCTTACTAAAAAAAAGCCCCCCGAAATGAAAAATCCGAACAGGCAAAACAACAATATCAAATGACGTAATATTTCCATAATGCAGATTAGTTCAATTTACACAGAAAGCAAATAAGATTAATTATTCTTATCTATCAAAACTTAAAATTAAAGATGAGAAGACAATAATTAATGTAGCTTGTAAACTAAAAAAAATGAAATTACTACCGTATTTATTAATAGGTTCACTCCTGATAGCAGGATGTAATGAAAAGAATGATGATTTAGGTAATCTTGCGATGATTGAGGAAGAGGGTCTGTCCGAAATTAATTGTAGTAATGCCGTGTACGTACCTTTTTCTGAGTCTCCTTATATGCTTCCTTACGAAGTAGGTCAATCGTACCGTGTAGATTTAAATCAATGCAGTTCTTCATATCACGCGGCTGGACAACCCGACTAGTTTGCGGTAGACTTTGCAATGCCCATAAGAACTAAGCTTACAGCAAGTAGAGCAGGTACTGTAGTTCACGTGGAGGAATCTGGTGGGGATTTCGGTTTTCCCAATAATCTAGTGGTTGTAAAGTCTGGAAATACTTACGCTCAATATATGCACTTAACTAAGGATGGTGCAATTGTGGAAGTAGGAGACCAAGTTACGGCGGGTCAGGAGATAGGCCTTAGTGGTGCAACGGGTCTTGCTGGCTATCCTCATTTACATTTTGTAATAACACAGGGAGGTTGGGAGTATCCATATCAATCGGTGCCACATAATTTTAGAAATACAAGAGAGAATCCTTACGGTCCAGAATCTGGGTTGTTATACGAAGCAATGCCCTATTAACGCCCACGTCCCCCAAAGAGAGACCAGTCTAGTTTTACAGAAAAAACATTTGAATAAATCGCAGCGCTCTGGTCGCCTATGTCTGTGAGTGCATAGTCCACGTGGATGCCTTTAAATTTAAAACCCACACCTATATTAGGTTGAAAACCGATATTGTCTGTGCCGTCCAGTTGTGTGATATTCTGAAAGTTTCCTACACCACCGCGCACGTACACAAGCTGTGCATAACCAAATTCAAATCCCAGCGCGGGGGTAACGCTCACGCTAGATGAAGAAATAATATCATTAGTCTGTACAAAGCGGAAGTTGAGATCAATTTCTGCACGGAGTTCATAATCGTGATGAAATTCCCAAAGACGCCCCACACCAAACTGCAATTTAGGTATTGTAATTTCTGTGCTTTCTGGTAATTCTTGATTTTGCCCTTCGACAGCCTCGCTTATTGTGGCAAATTCTTCTTCGTCTATACTCCACGCGTTTACGGTCGTCGTGATGTCACGCGCCATAAGCCCTATATCCCATTTACCTTTTTTAAACTGTACACCTACATCGAGTCCAAAACCCCAACTGCTCGCAAAGTCGCCTATGATACGGCGCACGATTTTAGCATTTGCTCCTACATTCAACCCATCCAGCGGTAACCTTCTGGCGTAGGAAAAAGTCATGGCATAGTCTGCTGTAGAGAAAAGGGAAATTCGGTTGTAGTCTATGTTTCCTTGTTCGTCTATGAGCTGGGTAGTATTTAAAATATCATCTACTCCAAAACGGATAAGGGAGATCCCGATGGCACTCTGATCGTCCAGCGGTTTTGCAAAAGCGAGATAATCATAATTTGCAATATTGGCAAAATAAGCCGCGTGCATCAACGAGATTTGATTATCCTCTAGATGCACCAGTCCCGCAGGATTCCAGTACCCAGAATTCACATCGCGCGTAGTTGCCGTAACAGCATTTGCCATTCCAAGTGCTGCTGCATCCACGCCAATGTTTAAAAATTCGTTCGAATAGGGACGTACCGCTTGCGCGCTGGCAGCGATAGTGAACAATGCGATAAGTATGGTAAGCGTCTTTTTCAAATAGCTATTTTGTCGCGCAAATATCCGATATAATTACAGAAAGAAAACTTTAATAAACAAGAGATATTGCCTTTGTCGGGAGCAAAATGGTTTTCTTTCCTATTTTTACACAAAACCATTCGAAATGTCCATAAAAAAATATGTTCCTAATGCAATTACCCTGTGCAATTTATTGTGTGGTTGTATTGCAGTACTTTTTGCGGTAAATGACCAGATGGAATATGCGGCCGCATTTGTCGCTTTGGGGATATTTTTTGATTTTTTTGATGGATTTTTTGCTCGTCTTTTTAACGCACAGAGCGAGGTAGGATTACAACTCGATTCTCTTGCAGATATGGTGACAAGTGGCGTCGTTCCCGGTATTGTGATGTATAAACTACTCGCCCACGCGAGCGGATTGCCGTGGGGAACACAATTTGAGGCTTTCAGCTCACCGTTACCTTATGTAGGGTTTGCGATTACCTGTGCTTCCGCATACAGACTGGCAAAGTTCAACGTGGATGATAGGCAAACGGGCTCTTTCATAGGCTTGCCCACTCCTGCAAATACGCTTTTTATCCTCAGTTTGCCACTTATTTTAATTTATGGAGAGTTCGCTTTCGCGAAAGCGATATTAGAAAATACCTACGTCCTCATCGCCATCACTGCGTTGTCCTGTTTCCTACTTAATGCAGAGTTGCCACTATTCTCACTAAAATTTAAATCCTACGGTTTTGCCGAAAATGCCGTGAAGTACATTTTCTTAATCGTAAGTGTCTTGCTCATCATATTTTTGCATTTCCTCTCGATGCCGTTGATTATCCTCTTGTACGTGCTACTATCACTAATCTTCCCAGATAAGAAAGCGCAAGCCTAACTTTTAAAATTGAGTTATGAAACTTCCTGCGTTAATTAAAGAGTACCGTACACTGGATTTTTGGTTATTTGCAACCATTGTAATTGCGGCTTTGTCTAAGCTATTGCTCATAAATAAAGGAATGCTCGCATTCCCAGATGAGACGCGTGTCTTTGCATCGGCAAACCTAATAAACAGCCTCGCCGACGGAAACATCACCCAAGCCATTGCAGATGTTTTCTCTACCAAAGGCCGTCCAGGACAAGTTATTATGAACTTGCTTCCCGTGGGCGTGCAATATGCAACGGGGAAGATATTTGGGCTTTCGACTTTTCAGCCGGTAAATACGTGGCCGTTTTTCTTGGTAAATTTTGCGGTGTATATCGGTATCCTGTGGTTACAGTTTAAAATAGCGATACTCATTTTTAAAAATAGGACAGGGGCGTTGCTGGGAGTATTGATATTCTGTTGTTTGACTAACAGTTATGTGTACCTGCGTCACGCACTGCCGTACGATAAGAGTTTGATTATCTTTTATTTTGTGCTTTGGAAATTATTAAAATCAGAGGTTACGCTTTCGCGAAAGCGGTCTTTCCAACTAGGCCTGTGGGCATTCTTTGCATTTCTCATTTATCCAGGCTATATCTTATTCTATACACTGCTCATAGGGTTCTTTTTAGTCTATAACCTAAACAAATTCAAACTGAAAAATAGAATACAAAATATTGCTGTTTTCTTACTCGCTGGTGGAATATTACTCGTTGCAACCGAGCTGTTATCGCGACTGGGCAACGTCTCCTATCTCGCAATTTCCAGTAATCTGTCTACCAGTATCATTCAGGGTTCGTTTTCTGAATCCTATATTTTCCTGCCCCGATATTTATATGAAGTCGAGGGAACGCTGGGCGTTTTGATTTGTGTGGGAATTTTAGGTTATGTTGTGATTTTGCTTAAAGTGATTAGAGACAAGGAATTGTTCAAAAATTCACTGGCATTGTTGTTTGTGGGAAGTGTTGCCTTGTTACTTGTGTATGCCACCGCAGGATATTTCTTTGAAAAAGTGACCTTTTATGGAAGGTTGATTCACCAGATGATGCCATTATTTTGTCTATTTCTAGTGGCGGTGCTTTACAAAATGTTACCTAAAGCACAGCTTAAATTATCTATAACCGTGATTGCCATAATTAGCGTGATGATGTACGGACTGCACTTGACCGACTACCTTCAATACGACTACCCGCTGGACGTCGCGTGGAATTTTAAAGTAAACCATCCCGATGCGATTTATGAGGAACACTGCGAACTCGGAAACAGTTGGTCTATGATAACTAATTATGAGCAACAACAGCAGAAAGCAGAAAACCCCGAGACGTTCAAACTTGTAAACGCCTGCTATTTCTATCCCGTACCAAAAGCTGAAACCTGGCAAGCATACGAACCACGAGAACCCAGCGTTTTACTTTATGAAGGACTTCATTTCAAAAAATTTGTTGCCTATCAGTTTGAGGGAATTGCGCCCGAAGAGCGAGCAATCTTTCGAACTCTGGACTTGAAGATTAAGGTATACGATTGATAGGATTGTAGTATTTTAGACCATCATAAACCACCAAAACAAAAACCATTTATACCGTACGCCCATATCTTCCTGAGGACCGCTGGCTGTGGAACGACTTTGTCGCAACAAGCAAGAATGCCACCTTTCTGATGCACCGCGACTTTATGGAGTATCATAAAGACCGTTTTGAAGATGCCTCACAACTTATATTTAAAGGAAAAAACCTCGTTGCTATTCTTCCTGCAAATCAGGTGGATAATACGATACATAGTCATCAAGGACTAACCTACGGCGGATTGTTGCTTTCAAATAAATCAAAATTAACTGAGATCATTCCATTCTTTAAAGAAATTTTAATCACGCTTAAAGCGAAAGGGATTACCTCTCTTATCATAAAACAACTCCCCATATTCTACGCTTCCTTGCCATCGCAGGAGCTGGACTATCTCGCGTTTTTATGCAATGCCAAAACAACTCGTGTAGACGTCGCTTCGGTCATCGATAATAAAAACCGAATTGCGATACAGTCCAACCGAAAGGAAGGCGTAAAAAAAGGAGCACGCGCTGGACTGACCATCGTACAGACTAAAGACTTTTCCGAGTTCTGGAAAAACATCCTAGAGCCAAACCTCACCGAACGGCACGGGGCAAAACCTACACACACACTTGCTGAAATTACAAGATTACAGGAGCGTTTTCCCGAGAATATCAAGCAGTTTAACGTGTTAAAAGATGGGGCAATAGCAGGCGGAGCCACCATTTTTGAAACTGGAATTACCGCACACGTACAGTATATTTCGGCAGGAGAACATAAACAGGAGTGGGGAACGCTGGATTTTTTATTTGAACATTTAATCGAGACGGTTTTTGCCCATAAGCGTTATTTTGATTTTGGGATTTCTAATGAAAATGACGGCAGAAACCTCAATAAAGGATTAAATTACTGGAAAGAGTGTTTTGGCGCGCGCACCTTTGTACATTCGGTATATGCTTTTGACACCAGCAGTCATTCACTTCTAGACGACGTATTGCTATGATTCCATTTTTGGATTTAAAGAAAATAAACGCTCCGTACCAAGAGGCTTTTCAAGAGAAGTTTCAGGCTTTTCTGGAGAAAGGCTGGTATGTGCTGGGCGATGAAGTGCGCGCTTTTGAGGAGGAGTTTGCACACTATTGCGGTGTTTCTCATTGTGTGGGTGTTGCAAATGGTCTGGATGCATTGCGCTTGATACTTGAGGGTTATAAGATACTTGGGAAACTCAATGAGGGTGACGAAGTTTTGGTCGCCAGCAACACCTATATCGCCACGATTTTAGGAATTAAACAAGCGGGATTGATACCTGTTTTGGTTGAAGCAGACATCAACACCTACAATTTCAATTTTGCCGATTTAGCTAGAAAAGTGACTCCGCTTACTAAGGTTATAATGCCCACCCATTTGTATGGACGACTGGCAGATATGGAGAAGGTTTCCGCTTTCGCGAAAACTTGTCCCGAACTTGTTTCGGGAGCGCACAAATTACTCGTCGTAACAGACAGCGCGCAATCCCACGGAGCAAAAGACGCCTCAGGAAAACGCAGTGGGAGTTTGGGAGACGCCAGTGGTTTTAGCTTTTATCCCACAAAAAATCTGGGAGCACTAGGAGACGGTGGCGCCATCACCACAAACAACCCACAACTCGCCGAAATCTTACGAAGCCTAAGAAACTATGGCTTTGAAAAGCGCTATGTTTCTAAATATTTGGGGATAAATTCGCGACTGGACGAGGTACAAGCATCTTTATTACGCTTAAAATTAAAGAACTTAGATGCAGACAATGAAAAGCGTCGCGTCATAGCCCGTCGCTACCTCGCCGAAATTAAGAATCCTAAATTGACCTTGCCACAATGGTCTGATGGTAACGACCACGTGTTTCACCTTTTTGTGATACGCTGTGAGGAAAGGAATGCGCTGGAAAAGTATTTGACCGAAAATGGTGTGGGTACGATTATTCATTATCCCATCCCACCTCATAAACAAGAGGCACTTGTAGCCTTTGCACAACTGGATTTTCCTGTTACGGAGCGGATTCATAGGGAGGTGATTAGTATTCCCCTAAGTCCGGTGATGACGATGGAGGAGGTAGGGAAGGTGATTTTGGTTTTAAATGCGTTTTAATGCGGGAAGAGCAAAAATCATATCAAAATGTGATGAAGGCGACAACGCTTTTTGGCGGAGTTCAGGTAATTCACATTTTAATCACCATTGCCCGTTCTAAGATTATCGCCCTGCTCGTGGGCGCTGAAGGAATGGGAATTGCTTCCTTGTTTCTAGCGCCATTGAGATTGCTTACAACTGCTACGAATCTAGGTTTGGATAAGAGTGCAGTCAAAGAAATTGCAGGTCACGCAACGGACGAAAACGAACTCAAAGTTTTTCGAAGTATTAGCATTTTAAAAAGACTCGCTTGGTTTACGGCAATAGCGGGAGCATTGTTAATGCTCGCTTTTTCTCCTTTTTTGAGTCAGTGGTCTTTCGATTCTGGAGAGTATACGATTTCCTTTATTTGGTTAGGACTTGCTTTGATTTTTAATCAATTATCTGCTAGTAGGCTTGCGATTCTTCAGGGGCTGAGAAAGCTTCAATTTTTAGCAAAGTCAAACCTGTACGGGGCTATTTCGGGACTTTTCGTGACCATACCTTTGTATTACGCTTTGGGAATTGACGGGATATTACCTGCTATTATACTAACCTCTGGATTCATCTTTTTGTTTGCGATTTACTTTTCGCGCAAAGCGGTAGAAAATATTGCTACAAATAATCTGTCATCAAAAGAGGCTTTCTCCGAAGGTCGAGGAATGATGAAACTAGGTGTAACTTTGAGCATTAGTACTCTGATAGGTTTACTGGTGGCTTACCTTGTACAAATTTACATCAGTCATCAAGGTGGTGAGTCTGAGGTTGGATTTTATAGTGCGGGAATCGTCATTTTGAATACATATGTGGGACTTATCTTCAATGCGATGTCCACAGATTATTTTCCTAGACTTTCGGCAATATGTGATGATGGCCTAGCAGTGGTGAAAACGGTTTTTGAGCAAGCTTTTATCGCAATATTGCTCATTACGCCCATTGTTATTTTCTTTGTAGGATTTGCTCCACTACTAATTGAGCTTTTGTATTCTGGAGAGTTTGCTCCTACGGTAAGCCTAGTACGCTGGGGAATCCTCGGGATGTTATTCAAGGCGGTATCTTGGTCAATGGGATACATCATTATTGCTAAAGGAGATAGTAGTCTCTTCATGAAAACGGCGGTAGGATTTAATAGTATCTTGCTTGCTTTGAATTTAATTGGCTATCATTTTTATGGGCTGGAGGGCATAGGGATGAGTTTGCTCGCCTATTTTGTCCTTCATTTTATTACCGTAAAATGGCTCACTAGTTACCGTTATGGATTTAAAATGGCGAGCGGATTTTATAGAGCATTCTTCATTTGTATTTTGTTTTGTGCAGGGGCCTTTGCTGTCACTTACATAGAAGCCTTATATTTGAGATATAGCTTAGGTTTTTTTATAACTGCACTCTCTTGTTTGTACTCTTATAGGTTACTGGATGAGAAGGTAGGCTTTAAAACTTTAGTAACTTCTATCCTGAAAAAGAAAAAACAATGAGTACGATTTTGAACCCCATCAGGAAACTCCGTAACCGCTGGAGACGCTTTTGGGCAATTAATTGGTATAAAACGTACTACTTCAATTTTAAGAAATTACCTTTTAGTGAAGCTCGAAAGCTTCCTTTTTTCTTCTACGGACCTGTAAGATTTACAAATATCTCTGGAACAATATTTGTAGACGCCCCATTACAAAAGGGTATGGTTCGTATAGGATATAATTATGAGAAAGATACCGTGAGAAGAAGTGCAGTCGAGCTAAATATTTTGGGTAGCCTTATCTTCAAAGGTCGAGCCCAATTAGGCAAGGACATTTTTGTCTACGTGGGGAGTAAAGGTCAGTGCATTCTTGGAGATATGATAGGTATTGCAAGTCGTTCCCATCTTGTCGTAGAGAACAGCATCACCTTAGGGAACTGGACAAGGATCTCTGCTGAGTGTCAAATATATGATACAGATTTCCACCGTATGATTGATAAGGAGACTAATAATGCTCATCCTCTTGTAGGTTCTGTTCATATCGGAAACAATAATTTTATCGGTTATCGATGTTCAATTAAAAAAGGTACCGTTACACTAGATTTTTGTACCGTTGCTCCAATGTCACTTACAAACAAAAATTATTCTGAACACGGAGAAAACATACTCATAGGTGGTGTTCCCGCTAAACTTCTTAAAGAAAATATCTCTAGAGACTGGGAAAACGAGTATGCTAGAATGGAGCGTACTGCAAAAGCTTAATATCGGTTAAATAAATTAATACTTTTATCCGATATTAGTAAAAGAATTTGTAGCTTTGGGGAATGGAATGGAGAGATGTTAGAACCACCTATGAGTTTAAGCAACTGCTAGATAGACTGGATGCAGAGAAAGCGCGTCTAGATACCTACCGGCCTATTCCTGCCTACAAAATAAAGAGCATCAAGGACAGTCTTACGATGGAGTGGACCTACAACTCAAACAGTATAGAGGGAAATACGCTTTCACTCATAGAGACTGTAGTTGTTGTAAAAGACGGTCTTACAATTGCTGGAAAATCCCTACGAGAACATTTTGAAGCGGTAAATCACAATGAGGCCATTGGTTTTGTTGAGGAGTTGGCTCAAAAAGGCTATCTCTTAAAAAAGAGAGATATTCTAGAGGTACACGCTTTGGTTCTCGACAAGATTGACAAGGAAATCGCTGGTGTATACCGTACAGGCCAAGTGAGGATTCAAGGGGCAAATTTTACACCTCCGGACGCGCTTGTCGTTCGGGAGCTTATGGAGGAGCTTATAGAATGGTACAATACAGATGGACAGCAATTACATCCTATCGTACGTGCCAGTGTCTTTCACCATCGTTTTGTATGGATTCACCCTTTTTTTGATGGAAATGGACGTACGGCAAGATTGATTTTCAATTTACTTTTAATGAGTGAAGGTTTTCCACCTGCTATTATTTTAAAAGTAGACCGTAAGAAGTACTATGCTTCACTCAATGCTTCAAATAAGGGTGATTATGACAAGCTCTTTTTACTAGTTGCTCAAGCGGCAGAGCGTTCGCTTTCTATTTATTTAAATAGTTTAGGGTCCAGTTCTAATGGGTTTAAACCTATAAATGATATCGTGAGTGAGCCTAATGCTCCTTACGGTCAGGAGTATGTGAGTTTGCTCGCACGTCGTGGTAAAATTACCGCTTATAAAGAAGGACGTGTGTGGTATACAAGCAAGAAAGCGATTGAGGAGTATCAGGAGAAACGGGAAAGGAAGCGGTAGTCTTACCCTTCGTCTGCGACTAGGGTTCGGGTTCGTTTTTTTATATCTCGACGTAGGATTGATTTTGGTTGTGTTTTACACTTTCGCGATACGCTGAAGACGTATTTACAAAAAAGTAAAAAAGCAATCTTTACGCTAGACATACCATTGATCTGCTCTTTAAGAGTATATGAATTTAATAGTATGGCGTATTCAATACTTAAAAAATGGATACGTCATTTTCTATTAGTTGCACTTGGTATAACTCATTATTTGTCTTTATTAGAGCAGTACGAGCGTTTTAAATAACAATCGCAACGCAATGCAGATAGACTAACTGGCTCATACATTCATCTTAAATCATAAAATCTGTCTAAGTACCGATGAATTATTGCTTTTTACCGATGAACGCCTATATTTGTACTGTTAAGAAAACCCTAAATGAGAAACATTTTTGCAATAATATTATTGGCTTTTATTGTGTGCGCAGCGTCTTGTGTGCCTCTAAAAGACATTACCTATCTACGAGAAACTGAAAAGACTCAGGATAGTCTTATTACCTTGCAGGCACAACCACCACCGTATAGGGTGCAGGTAGGAGATATTTTGAGCATACGTTTAAAAGCGCTAGACCAACAACTTGTCGATTTTTTTAATCCGAGCGGTAATAGTGGAGTCTCGTTAGACGAAGGGTTTTATTATGATGGATTTGCCATAGATAGCCACGGTAATATCCGTGTGCCTGAGCTAGGCGAAATCAATGTACTAGGCAGAACGACGGAGGAAATAAGAGAAATTATTGAGAAGCGGCTTCTTAAAGATTATATTAAGGATGAGGCAGATCTTTTTGTAACAGTAAAGTTGCCAGGAATTCGATATACGCTAGTGGGCGAATTAGGAGCCTCTGGAACTCGAAATGTACTCGCCGAGAAGGTTTCTATACTTGAGGCTATTGCAAATGCTGGTGGCGTACCACTTACAGGAGATCTAACAGATGTAATTATCATAAGGCAATACCCTGGCGGCCAGCGTATACATCATATAGACTTAACAACGATTGATGTGATGCAATCACCATTTTATTACATACAACCCAACGATATTATTACGGTAAATCCGCGACCTCAAAAAGCATTAGGAATTGGTACTACTGGGCTACAGACATTTACAACAATACTGACTGTAGTTACGACTCTTACATCAATTATATTACTATCAACACGATTATAGATGGAAGAAGAATTTGATGGACAAGCTTCTGGAGGTTTCTTCGATTTTAAGGGCTTTTTATTTAGACTGCTCAGTTTCTGGTGGTTATTTATCATTTCATTGGGAATTGCTTTTGCCATTGCCCGCTACGTAAATGTGCGCAAGGTTCCCATCTTTAGAGAAACGAGTATGATCTCTATTAAAGATGATCAAAATCCACTATTTACCGGTAATACGAGTCTTGTTTTTAATTGGGGAGGGACTACAGATAAAGTCCAGACTAGTATTATTTTATTAAAGTCAAGAACGCATACGGAGCGGGTGGTGCAATACCTTCAGTATTATATAAATTATCAAAAGCAAGGAAAGTATGCTATTGAGGACGTTTATGGATACACACCATTTGTACTAAAACTTAACGATTCTTTTCCTCAGCTGTACGGGAAGCGAATGACTTTTATAGATCAAGGAAACGGTGCTTTCAAAGTTAAAATACCATTTAATGGAGGGAATGCATCACTCTATAACTATAAAACATTAAGACCTTCGACTGTGCCAGCTCCTGCTTCAGATTATGAAGCCGTATTTGAGCTTGGTGATACTATAAATACTTCTTTTTTAAAAGGAACTTTAATGCCTACGGAAGTTTATCCTAAAGAAGGGCAGGAGTATTACGTGAGCCTAGGTAATTTTAATGGTATTACAGGTAGGTATCGGGGTATTGGGGTAGAGCAGACTCCTCGAGGAAGTTCTATTTTAGAATTAAGTCTTGTGGGTACTAATAAGAAAAGGCTTATAGATTATCTTAATGCAAGTATTGAAGTACGTACGCAAGAACAACTACGACAAAAAAACCTATTTGCCACAAAAACGATTGCTTATATAGACAGCAGTCTCAGGGATAGTAATATAGATTTAGATAAGGCGCTGGCAGATCTTAACGCCTTTCAGAGTAAGAACAATGCTATTACGTTATCTGGAGGAGCAGAGCAGATAAGCGAAGAGTTACAAAAGTATGATACTCAAAAGGATCAACTTTCTAATCAACTTATTTACAATAAGCAACTGGAAGATTACTTGCGCACGCGCACAGATTATTCTAATGTTCCAGCACCGTCTGTGTCACTTATAAACGAGGGAAGTATATCTGCTGGAGTATCTAATATTGTCCAGCTGGCGCTACAGCGCAGTAACTTAGCATATACAGCAAAGGAAGGGAATCCAGCTTTCAGAGATCTTGATAGGCGCATAGATGCTGAAAAAGAAGTTCTTTTTGAAAATATAAATTCAAGTAAAGCGATAATAAATGCTCAGATAAGAGAGCTCAATCAGGATATCAGAGAGGCAGAAGCAAAGTTGAGACAGTTCCCAAAAGAAGAGCAGGAACTCGCAGCCATACAACGACGTTTTACTATTAGTCAAGAGGCTTACAACTTATATACTGCTAAGCGTAGCGAGGCAGAAATTATTAAGGCTTCTAATGTTTCTGACATACTTTTTATCGATAGAGCAAAGGATGTGGGGAGGGGACCTATAGGCCCTAATACACGACTCAATAATGTAATGGCAACAGTATTTGGTCTAGCAATTCCTTTTGCACTCGTTCTTGTGATTTTCTTTTTAGACACAAAAATTGGCAATCCAGAGGATGTTAAAAAGCGTTCGGCGATACCTATTCTGGGAGTCATAGGCAAGAGTAAACGCAGTTCTGGGCTTGTGGTACGTGATTATCCTCGGTCGGCTATTGCAGAGGCCTTTAGAGGATTACGATCTGGGCTTCAATTTTTATATAAAAAGAAAGGGGTTACAGGGGCAAAGACGGTTCTCATTACGTCAAGTGTGAGTGGTGAGGGGAAAACGTTTACTTCAATTAATCTCGCTTCTGTTTTCGCTTTAAGCGAAAAGAAAACCGTACTCGTGGGGCTGGATCTCCGTAAGCCGAAAATTTTTGACGATTTCAATATAGAGAATGATAAAGGCGTCGTAAATTATCTTATAGGCGATGCAACTTTGAATGAGATCAAACAATCTTCTGGGATTGATCACCTGGATGTTATATTATCTGGCCCTATTCCTCCTAACCCTTCTGAGCTTATTATAAGTGACGCTATGGGGGATTTTATCGAACAATTGAAACAGGAATACGATTATATTGTACTGGACACCCCACCGCTAGGTCTGGTTACCGATTCTTTTGAGCTCATGCCTTATGTAGATGCCTCACTCTATGTGGTGCGTCAGGGGTATACCAAAAAGGATATGTTGGGATTAGTAAATGATAAATTTGAAAAAGGAGAAATTAAACATATAAGTTTTGTTCTTAATTATTTCCAGCAAAAAGGTAAATACGGATACGGATACGGCTCTGGATCTAGCTATGGTTATGGCTACGGCTATGGTTATGGTACCTATAATAATGGTTATCACGAGGAGGAGCGGCGTAGCTGGTTAAAAAGACTTATAAAACGAAAGTAATGGCGTACCTAGATCTCGAATGATTAGATGTTATAATATTTATTTTAGGTAGGACAGAATAGGACCCCTTTGCTTTTATAATCCTTTTTGTCCCATTTAAGTATTAACTGAAAGAGGTAAGGAACAGAAAGATTTCCTGTTGTAATTTTTTGAGGATAAATGTAGTAAATGAGTGCTGTAGGTAATAAACAACATAAGGAATCATTAAAAATAGATTATGCTGATATGTGGCGTGATTTTGATAAAGAAAATAATTTTTTCTATTATCTACTTTCTGAACGTTACAACCTTATTATATCAAGTGATCCTGAGCTGTTGATCTTTTCTTGTTTTGGAACAGCACATTTAAAGTACAATTGTGCTAAGCTGTTTTATACAGGTGAAAACCGCAAGACTAATTTTAATGCTTGTGATTACTCTATCAGTTTTGAGAACTTAACGCATAAATGGCAGTATCAACTACCACATTACGTAATAAGGGTTCTGGAGTCTAATCAATTACACGCTTTAGAGAAAGTGTTTTCTAAAGTAGAGGCAGCGCAGGTGCTCGAAGCTAAGGAGCATTTTTGTTGTACGGTGGTTTCAAACCCTGAGGGAACGGTTAGAAACGATTTTTATGATGATTTAAATAGGATTAAAAAGGTTAATTCTGGAGGAAAATTTCAAAATAATGTGAACGGCCCTGTTGCAGACAAAAAGGAGTTTTGCGATAAACATAAATTCGTATTTGCCTTTGAAAATGAAAAAGAAGAGGGATATTGTACGGAAAAGATTACTGATGCTTTTTTAAGTAACGCAATCCCTATTTATTACGGAGATCCTAAGGTAAAAGAAGTATTTAATGAGCATCGTTTTATTAATTATGACGATTATTCTGATACTGAGTCGCTTATTCATCATATTATGGAACTTGATTCTGACGATGAAATGTATGTCGATATGATGGCTCAACCCATATTTAAGGATGGGGAAACTCCTGATTTTTTTTATAAAGAAAATCTCTTAGACTTTATAATAGCCTGTATAAAGCATAGTAAAAAGAATACTCCAGTTTCAAAAACATTTAGGGGACATAGATACTGGTTAGAGCGCAAGATGAAGAATTTATTAAATAAATTACGTACTCATCTTAAATAAAGACCAACTCTAGGAAGCAATAAAGGATAATATAAAGGAAAATAGGATAAGGAGAATACCATGGAACTGGAAACTAAAATATATGAACGAGGTAATTCCTTAAGTATTTCGAAACTTATAAAGTCCTCATTGGGAGATTTGTACGGTTCTCGTTTTCTGGCTAGGCAGCTAGCAACTAGGGATATAAAATCACAATATAGACAGTCTCTTTTAGGGATTGTATGGGCATTTATTGCTCCACTTTCTACAGCGTTTGTGTGGATTTTCCTAAGCTCTTCTGGTACGGTAGATTTAGAGGACACGGGTGTGCCATACCCTTTATATGTCTTTTGTGGTACGTTGTTGTGGTCTACATTATTAGATTCTATTAATATGCCTTTGTCAAATACTAATGGAGCAAAGGGGATTCTTTCTAAAATTAATATTCCGAAAGAAGCTATTATTTTATCTGGCTTATATAAGATGCTTTTTAATAGTTCGTTTAAGTTTATACTCATTGTTTTTTTTCTGTTTTTTTATGAAGTGGTTCCCTCTTGGTCTCTACTTCTGTTTCCCTGTACTTTCTTAATTTTAATTATTTCAGGAGTATCACTTGGATTATTGATCACCCCTCTAGGGATGCTTTATACTGATGTAGCTACTTTTATTTCTTATGGGTTACGATTTATTATGTATGTTACGCCGGTGGTATATGTGATCCCAGAATCTGGAATCCTCAAGACTATTATGGAAATAAATCCCTTAACGCCCTTAATTCTTGTTAACCGCAATGTGCTCTTGGGGTTAGACTTTCAATTTTTAACATATTTTGGCATACTTGCACTTGTAATGATTCCTGTTTTTTTAATTGCTTTAGTAATTTACAGAGTTTCTATTCCCGTAATTATAGAACGTTTTAGCGCATAACTATGGATAGAGAGGTATTAGTCAAAGTAGAGGGGCTTTCAAAAAAGTTTTCTAAAAGTCTTAAGAAGAGTTTGAAGTATGGCGTTTATGATCTCTTAGGTAATCTAAGAGGGAAGAAGTCTAGTGATGAGTTAAGGCCTGATGAATTTTACGCCTTGCAGGACATCAACTTTGAGGTGAGACGTGGGGAATGTTTGGGTCTTATTGGACATAATGGTGCTGGTAAAAGTACGTTGCTTAAAATCCTTAATGGGTTGATTAACCCAGATCATGGTAAGGTAACGATGAGAGGTAGAGTTGGGGCTCTTATAGAGCTAGGAGCAGGCTTTAATCCTATTATGACAGGAAGAGAAAATATTTATAATAACGGTGCAGTATTAGGGTTTTCAAAAGAAGAGATCGATCGTAAGGTAGAAAGTATAATTGATTTTGCAGAAATAAGAGAGTTTATAGATATGCCCGTACAGAATTACAGTTCTGGTATGAAAGTACGCTTGGGATTTTCTGTGGCCGCACAAATGGAGCCGGATATATTATTGATAGATGAGGTTTTGGCGGTAGGAGATTTAGGCTTTGTACTCAAATGTTTTAAGCAGATTGATACGATATTACCTAACACAGCCCTGGTTTTTGTTTCTCATAGTATGCCGATGGTTTCTAGGATTGCCACACAAATTTTAATGCTGGATTCAGGTAAAACAAAGTTTATCGGAAGTCAAGTTTCTCAAGGAATAGATTTGTATTATGAGCGATTTCAGACAGGCAATGAAAGTAATATCGTTTTTGATGATGGTCAAATCGCACTCGATTCTGTAACTTTATTGAATGTAGAAAATTCGTTAACTGATTTGCCAAAATTAAATTGGAATAGTGATTTCATTATAAAAATAAAATTTAATACCAGTTCTGACAATATTAATTTTCAATTTACGCTTATTATTTCTGATAAGGAACAGAGGCCTGTTGCTTCATTCCTTCGAAATAGTTCGACACAACAATTATTAATTAAAAAAAATAAATTAGAACTTACGCTAAGGCATAAAAATCTGCAACTCTCTAAAGGTATCTATTCGATTAGCATAGCTGTACGAGATATTAAAACTAAGCAGCCTATCTATCGCTCAAACAGTTGCTTTAATTTTCAAATAATTAATACAGATCAAGTTTGGGAGCCAATGTTACTCAATGCTGAATATATCGTTGATAATTCTTCTACAATATGAACGTAACAAAAACTTTTTTACCACCACAAAATGAATATAATAACATTTTGAAAAGAGCTTGGGATAATGGTTGGCTTACTAACAGAGGTGAGTTAGTTTTAGAGTTAGAACAGAAATTGAAAAGTTTTTTGGGTGTTGAACACATTATAGCAGTTGCTAATGGTACGTTACCGATCCAAATTGCTTTAAATTTTTTAGGTAATCGGGGAGAGATCATTACTACACCTTTTAGTTATGTCGCCACTACTTCAAGTATCGTTTGGGAGAATTGCAAGCCAGTTTTTGTTGATATTCATCCAGATTATCTGACTATTGATGAACAGAAAATTGAAGACGCAATTACTGAAAATACCACAGCGATTTTAGCAACTCATGTTTTTGGAAACCCGTGTGCAACAGATGCTATCCAAAAAATAGCTGAGAAGCACCACTTGAAAGTGATTTACGATGCTGCGCACGCTTTCGGAGTTACTTACAGAGGCATCTCATTATTAAGCTACGGAGATATAAGCACGTGTAGCTTTCACGCTACGAAAATTTTCCATACAGGAGAAGGCGGTTGTATCACAACTAATAATACAGATATGCGGGATGTGTTACTGCAAAAGTGCAATTTCGGACACATCACGTCAGAGACTTTTAATCACGTAGGAATTAACGCAAAAATGTCGGAGTTGAGTGCGGCAATGGGATTGGCAGTTTTCCCATATTTTAATGTGATTCTAGCTCAAAGGAAAAGAGTTGTTGAATTTTATGATGAGCTCCTCGATTTTTCTAAAATAAAAAAAGTCAAATTAAGGGACAATACCGAATGGAATTATAGCTATTATCCTTTAATTTTTAATACAGAGTCACAACTTTTGAAATCAATTAAGGAATTAAAAAGAAATAATATTTATCCCAGACGTTATTTTTTTCCTTCCCTAAATACATTACCTTATGTAGATAATGTAGCGTGTCCTACTAGCGAGGATGTATCTAATCGAGTTCTTTGCTTGCCGTTATATGTAGGATTAGAAAATAATGCAATAATTACTATTTCGAATATTATAAATAAAATTATTCAAAATAATGAATAGCAAATATAAAATTCTGGATAAATTCAAGTACCTCGCAGATTTGATATACGCTTTATTGATTTTTTTTATCTTATCAAACTTAATCAAAACTAATACTTTACCTAGTTTTTTTGAAGGTTCGTTTAAAATAAAGTTGTTCTATTCCCTTCACTTTTTAGCATTGGTCTTAATTAGTTTTTTACTTTCAAAAAGCCTTAAAAAAAGGGATAGTATTATTAGAAAAATCTACTCGAAGAGTAAAAAATTAAATATACCAAATAATGTTAAGTTAATTATAATCATTGTATTTGTAGGGAACTTTATCTGTGTCTTATTAGGTAAAACTGTTTATCCTTTTTCAAATGTTGGGATGTTCAGCAATAGATCTTACTTTGATAGTGATTCTAAAAGCAAGATAATCTATAGATTAAAATATTACTATTTTGAAGAAAACAAGCCAAAGATTTTAGATGTAAGAAAGGAGGGCTTCTATTTTTTGTCAGATAAATTAGGATTGGGATACACTCACGAATACACGTTTTCAACAACTTTTCATAATAAAGGAAAAAAAGAGAATTTTGATTATTTACTTAATTCTCTCGTCGACGCGCAAATTGATACTCTTTGGGTTGGAGTTCAAAGTGTAAATTTTGAAACTAGAAAAGTTACATTTAATCCAGATATATGTGATGCGATAACTTTGAATACTGATGAACGATATTACGGTAAAGTTTATATACCGAACTATCAAATACAAAAGTGTTATGAGCTATAGTGTTTTTGAAAATAATATTTTAAATAGAATAAATTTTGCAGGCTCTGGAAATCAGTTGGCTATTTTTAGAATCCTACTTGGACTTCAAATATTTTACTCGTCAAATAGTAAACTAATCGATTTATTACAAGTAGCAGGTGGAACTTCAGAAACAGTAACAATTTTCCCATCTTTTTTAGATACACTTATTGCTTCAACCCTAGTAGATTATCTTCAAATAATTGTTCCAGTCCTAAGTGTTTTGTTAATATTAGGATTTTTAACACGATTTGTGGCTCCTTTATTATTTATTTCTTTTTTGTTTTTATTTGATTTTTGGTACATCAACTTTGATGCTCCAGTTCCGTGGTTGTATATATGGTTTCCTTTACTAATAATTTGCTTTAGCAAAAGCTCTGATAATATATCACTAGATGCTTTAGTTTTTGGAAAGACATTACAAACTCAAAATATTCAATATAATTCGTATAGATGGCCTATTGAATTAGTTTCTGCATGGTTTGTATATATTTATTTTTCTGCGGGTTTAGCTAAAATTTTCCCGGTAACGACTTTAATAGAATGGATGCAAGGAGGCACAAGTCAGAATATTTTATACGAACGTTTTCTAGACAGTTTTTTGCACTATACATTTAATGAGCCATTTTTTGATTATTCTTCTAACAATTATATTTTTTCCATTCTTTCCATTCTTTCAATAATAGTTGAACTGTCAGTTATCATAATTCTTTTTACAAATAGATATAATAAGATTATTATATTTTTAATATTGAGTATGCATTTTTTCTTGTTTTTGACAGGCGTTCCCGGATTTATGCAACTAGCACTAATCTTGGGTATTTGCCTTATAAATCCTAAACTATTCAATGATTATCCTCAAACAAGAAATAATAAAACAAAAACGGCTAAAATATTCTGATATGAAGGGTGATAAAGTTTACTTAAGAATACTTGAAAAAACAGACATTCATTTGACACAAAAGTGGATAAATGATTCAGTAATTAGCGAAATTATGGGCTATCTGCCGGTGCTGTCTTTTGAAAATCAGCTAGAATGGTATGATTCTATAAAAAATGATAAGACGAGATATGTTTTCGCGATTTGTCGAATCGACAACGATAAGCATATTGGAAATGTAGGCTTGGGAAATATTGACTATATCAATAGGCATTGTATGTTCAATATATTTATCGCTACAAACGATAATAGATCTGGCGGAATGGGCTCGGAATCAACAAGACTGATTTTAAATTTCGCCTTTGAAAGATTGAATTTGAATAAGGTATTTTTGCAAACTTCAGAACGATTTCTACAAGCAAATAAGATGTATTTGAAGCTTGGATTTCAAATAGACGGTGTTTTAAGAGAGCACTATTATTCGAATAGGAGTTATGAAAATAAACTAGTTTATTCAATTTTGAAAAGAGAATTTTATGGATAATAATCCAACCAGAACAAAACAAGAAAAAATTTATAGAAAGCTTTATCAGAGTTTTAAAGGCACTCCTATGGCCGTAAGCTCAGAATCTATTGAGCATAAAAAATTAAGGTTTCTTAATGTTTGTGGAATTTTCAAAGAAGAAAATCATATAACCGTACACGAGATAGGTATGGGTATGGCAGATCTTCAGCAATTTATTCTAGATAACTATCCGGATAAAGAAATAATATATAGTGGGTCAGAAATTCTTAAAGAATATGTCAAGGAATCCAGAAACAGATTTCCCTCACTTAATTTTTTTCATAGGGATATTGCGGAGTCAAGTTTCAATGATACTTACGATTTTGTGGTACTTAGTGGGGTTTTTCATCAAAGAGGGGAAAGCTCAATTAGAGAATGGGAAAGTTTTTCCCAGAATTTATTAAAAAACGCATTTGATATGTGTACAAAAGGTATTGCATTTAATTTTGTTTCTCCTTTTGTGGACTATTACCAAACACAGTCCTATTATGCCAACTTACCAAAAATATTAAACTTCATTAATGACGAACTAAGTAGATTTTTTGAAATAAAGCATAACTATGCTTTATTTGAATTTACTGTGTATGTTTATAAAGAATCGTATATAAAATCCCTTCATCCGCAGACTGAGTTTACTAAATACTTCAAAGTATAACAAAATGAATATACTTTTAACTAGTGCTGGAAGAAGAAGTTATTTGGTTAAATACTTTAAAGAGGCTATTGAACCTTTAGCTGGAAAACTACACGTGTCCAATTCGACTGAACTATGTTCGTCCTTTAAATTTGCAGATCATACTTTAGTCTCTCCTCAAATATACGATAAAGAATATATTCAAGTAATATTATCATATTGCAGAAAGCATAAAATTACTCTTGTTATTCCTCTATTTGATATCGATTTACTCGTCTTATCTAGAAATAAAAGGGTTTTTTTAAAAAATGGAATTACGGTACTTGTTTCGAATGCTCAAATTATTGAGTTATGTAACGATAAGTGGTTAACATATAATTTTTTAACAAAGAATGGCTTTGATACTCCTAAAAGTTATATAGAAATATCGCTTCTTAAAAGTGATTTAGATAGAAATCTAATTCATTACCCTCTCATCCTTAAACCAAGATGGGGAATGGGGTCTATAGGTGTTTATAGAGCCGACAATATGGAAGAATTATTATTTTTTAATAAATACATTCAGAAACAAATAAACGAATGTTACTTAAAATATGAGTCTAGTTTAACTCCAGATAACAGAGTAATTTTTCAAAAAATGATTGCTGGTGAAGAGTATGGACTGGACATTATTAACGATTTAAATACTAATTATTCAGGAACCTTTGTAAAGCGAAAAATTGCCATGCGTTCTGGAGAAACAGATATTTCAGAACTGATAACAAACCATAGAGAACTGGAGGAAATAGGAAAAGCTATCTCTGCTAAACTCAAACATATTGGAAATTTAGATGTTGATATTTTAGTAGAAGACAATAAATTTAAGGTGTTAGAATTTAATGCTCGATTTGGTGGAGGCTATCCCTTTACACATGCAGCTGGGGTAAATTTGCCTAAAGCTATTATAGATTGGCTCCAAAAAAATCAGACGGACCATTTAAAAATCAAAACGGCAAATAGGATACAATTCAAATCTATAGAAATTATATGACGTCTATACCAAAAGTTTCAATAGTTTGTGCGACCTACAATCAGCAAAAGTATATTTCTCAAGCTATAGATAGCTTTTTAATGCAAGAATGTAATTTTGATTTTGAAATTATAATTCACGACGATTGTTCCACAGATGGAACTTCGCAAATTATAAGAGATTACGAAAAAAAATATCCTCAATTAATAAAACCAATCTATCAGGAAGAAAACATATATTCTCAAGGTAAAAAACCGTGGGTTTTTTGTCTAAAAAAAGCAAAGGGTAATTATATTGCCCTTTCAGATGGTGATGATTATTGGACAGACCCATTAAAACTTCAAAAGCAGGTGGATTTTTTAGACGTAAACGAAGATTTTAATATCTGTTTCCACCGAGCTAATTTATTAAGAAATTCTAATGACCTGAGTCTTCATCCAATACCTGATATTTCTAGTAATGGAGAGTATATCTATAAAGATTTATTAGAATATTATAATTTTATTACAACAGCAAGTGTAGTTACAAGAAAGCCTGATATAATTAAATTTTCTACTTGGTTTAATAAACTTCCTTTTGGCGATATGGGATTATATTTAATATGTGCAGAAGGGAAAAAAATAAAATGCTTAGATGATGTAATGAGCGTTTATCGAATTCATAATGAGGGATTATGGTCAAAACTAGATAAGTTTAAAGAAAAAGAAAACTACTTAAGTTTTTATAAAATAGTTTCACCTTACCTAAATGATCCTGAAAAAATAATCGTTCGCATAAAAATTAAAGAAGTTTTAAGTAGTCTTGCCAAGATGAGATATCCGACTAGTCCAATTTTAAAAAGACTCTATTATTTACACCGTCGTTTTAATATCAAATAATGAATCCTGAACTAAGTATAATTATCCCCTGTTATAATTCAGAAAAAACTCTAGAGAAAACTTTAGCGTCTGTTTTGAATCAAAATTTTCAAAATTGGGAAGCAATTATTGTAAATGACGGCTCTACTGATAATACGGAAGCTACTGCTAATGCTTGGGTAGCAAAAGATAAACGTTTTAAGTATTTCTCAAAACCTAATGAAGGTTTAGGTAAGACGCGAAATTTTGGCATTTCGAAAGCTGTTGGGAATTATATTTTACCATTAGATTCAGATAATTTAGTAATTAAAGAGTTTGGACAAGAGGCGATAGATTTACTAAATTCCAATAGTAAAATAGGAGTAGTTCACGGAAATGCCGAATATTTTGGGGAAAAGAGTGGTGTCTGGGGGATTAGTGAATTTAATCTTGACAGGATGTTGATAAGCAATTTTATCGATGCTTGTGCCATTTACAGAAAAGAATTGTGGGAAAAAGTAGGTGGTTACGATGAAAGAATGCCCTATCAAGGTCACGAAGATTGGGAATTTTGGATTGCTCTCGGTGTGAGAAATATAAAATTTCACCATTTACATCAAATTACGTTCAAATATTTTGTTTCTAGTAATTCGATGATTAGAACATTTACTGACGAAATGTTAGTAGCAAATCGAGATTACATCGTAAAGAAGTATAGTAAAGTATATCATCGTAAATTGGCAGAAAAACTAAACGATATTGCTCATAGTAAGAAGCAACTCGATGTAATGCAAGAGGGATTTGAAAGTAAACTCAAGAGTGAGAAGTTTTTAATAAATAACCTTACTAAAAGGCTTTTTGGCTTTACACTTTTCACTATAAAATAATTTCACATGGATCCTTTAGTTTCTATTTGCATTCCTACATACAATGGAGCGCTTTATCTCGAGGAAGCACTAACTTCCGTTAAAAATCAAACTTACAAAAATATTGAAGTGGTCATTAGTGATGATCAAAGTAGCGACTGTACGATGGAGATATTAGAACGCTTTCGCGAAAGCGTATCCTTTCCTGTTTATATATATAGTCACGAGCCTCTTGGAATTGGAGCAAACTGGAATAATACTGTTGAAAAGGCGAATGGAAAGTATATTAAATTTCTCTTTCAGGATGACGTTTTGCGCTCAGATTGTACAGAAAAAATGGTTCGCCTTGCATTAAGTGATACAAACATAGCTATGGTGTATTGCAAACGTCACTTTATTTATGATACAGCAAATCCAAGGGATGTGGATTGGGTAGAAAAATACAAATCATTGCACACTCATTGGCATAATATTAGAATCGAACCTAATCAGGTATATAAGGGAAGAGAACTTTTAAAGAATAAAAACCTCTTAGGAGTACCTGTTAATAAAATAGGTGAGCCACCAGCTACGTTACTTAAAAGAGATATTATGCTTCGTACAGGTCCTTTTAATACTGAGCTTAAACAAGCATTGGATATCGAATATTGGTATAGGCTAATGAATTACGGAGATATTGCTTTCATAGATGAAACATTAATATCTTTTCGAGTACACGAGGAACAAGCAAGTGCTGTTAATTTAAGAAATGCGGTGAATGATATTTTCGATCTGGAAAAATCTTTGGGAAAGCATATTTTTTGGCATTTACATCCTTACAATCAAAAAGTCATTCTTTATAGACATTATTTTTTAGGTAAGTTGTGGAAAAAACTGAAACGATCTCTTCGTATTAAATGATCCTCTTCACCTTTCCTAGAGGATAAAAATTATAGACTTATCAAATAAAAATTGAAAATTGATCAGAAAGTTAATTCTACAGCTTTAGGTTTCAGGAGTCGTACCATCTTTTAGGTAAATCGAGAGGGGGTGCCATAGTGTTTTGAGCATCCAGTGCATGTGGAAATTCTTTACTCAATGTTTTTGTAGTTACTCTATCCTTTCTTAAAAAGGTAAATTCTAAAAGTCTCGGGATTGTTATATTATTTAGGGTAAGTGCGCCACCAACATTGTTGGGGTGGATATGAACACAATAGTGGGTCTCGAGTATTCTATATAGAGGGGTGCTTATGTGCTCAAATGCAACAGTGTCCCATAAGTGGTCTAACCCGTGAGCTTCGATCACAATAATTCTAAACCGCTTTAAATTTTCAGCACTAATATTTGTTAGAGCAGCATATTCTGCACCTTCTATGTCCATTTGCAATAACAGGTCAGCATCTTTATCAACTTTTGAGTCACTGATCCACTTGTCCATAGTAATGAATCGGTCATTATTTAAGACTCCAATGTGCTTTTTAATAAAAGAAAACTTTTCTGGCTCTAGATTAATAGTAGGGAAGTCTACAGAGGCATCTGCCATAAAGATTTTCATATTTTTGCCCAAACAATCCTGTTCAAATTCAGAAACGCGATCTACTCCTGGTGAGAAGCATGCTGCTATATTTTCTAAATCATCTGGAACAAGATATCCTCCGTCGCCAGAAGCTCCTAGTCTTATAAGTGCTTGGTTTGTGGTATAGGGGCGAAAGTCTTTAATAAAATCAGAAACTACGTGAGTAGGCGTGACTGCGCTCAAATAAAAGTTATGAGGGTGCATACACTTTTTAATCATCTTTTTAATAAACTTTCGTATCATCGCACTCGTGGGTTTCTAATGATTTTTTACTTTTTAAAGGTACGTTAATTTGACTTTCATCCGCATAATGAATTACTTTGTCCCAATATAGGTAGTTTAGTAACCCAAAAGTAAAAAAATGCTCATATCCATCATTACAGTAAATTATAACGATGTCCGTGGTCTTATCAAAACACTAGAAAGTGTACAGTGTCAGGATTTTGACGACTATGAACATATAGTCATAGACGGAGGCTCTACCGATGGGAGTAAGGAACTTCTCGAAACCTCACAAGGTAAATTTTTAAATTGGGTAAGCGAGCCGGACAACGGTATTTATGATGCCATGAATAAGGGAATCGAAAGAGCTACGGGTGAATATATTCTTTTTATAAATAGCGGAGATACGCTCTTTAATGCGGGAGCCTTGTCTCAAGTTTGTAAATCATTACAGACGGGTACTGCTATTGTATACGGTAATTTACGGATAGTGAAAGAGGATGGATATAGTTTTACAAATACCTATCCGGGATGCGTAGATTTCTCATTTTTTAAGAGAACTTCTCTAGGGCACGGTGCAACTTTTATAAAGAGATCACTTTTTGAAACTTACGGAAACTATAGAACTGATTTAAAAATTGTTTCTGACTGGGCATTTTTTATAAAAGTATTATGTGAAGCAAAGGTGTCGCAAGCTAAAGTGGATATGGTAATTTCTACTTTTTATGAAGGTGGAGTCTCTACGACACCTGAAAACACGGAGCTTCATAAAGCAGAGCGTAAGCAGGTGCTCAAAGAACATTTTGACTTGTATGATGAGACCTTTGATAATGTCTTAGAAAAGCAAATGAAGATAGATAGTGTCTGGTCACAGGTAAATGACAAATTAAATATCGTTGTAACAAACGCTTTTTTTCTAAAAATCCTCAATGCCGTTATCGCTTTTCTTGGTTGGATTTTGGAAAGAAAACGACAGTGGTTTAATTAGAATTTACATTTAAATTGTAATAAGTAAATGGACTTACTTTTTTTCTTCGGCCTTTTAATTTCCTACATTCGTATATGACTGTTTCCGCTATCATTCCTTGTTACAATGCAGAGGCTACTATCACTAGGGCTGTAGAAAGTGTGCTCCAGCAAACTGCTGAAATTGGAGAGATAATCGTCGTAAATGATGGTTCTACAGATGGTTCGCTAGCAGTTCTTCAAAAATTAAAACACACTCACAGGGAACTTGTCATCATAGATCAAAAAAATGCTGGAGTTTCAAGTGCACGTAATACAGCAATCGCAATGGCTAAGGGTGCGTTTATTCTCGTGTTAGATGCAGACGATTATTTTGAACCTACGTTTGTGGAGAAGGCTCTTAAAAAATTTCAAGACAACGATTCTTATGGTGCTGTGATGTGTGGCTACGTAAGAGTAGTGAATGATAAAAAAATATTACCATATATACCTGTAGCCATCACACTACAATCGTGTTTACTGCATAATGGTGCACTTTCTTGTTTGATATTTAAGAAGGAGGCAATCGTAAAAGCGGGTGGTTATGATACTTCTTTTAAGAAGGGATATGAAGATTGGGATCTTAATATTAGAATACTTAAGAATGGGTATCACTATGGAATCGTAAATGAAATCCTTTTCAACTACACGGACACCTTAGATTCTAGAACATACACTGCAAATGAAAATGACCTGGCTCTCAAGTTAAAAATTTATGAAAAATATGAATCTGATTACCGAGAGCACGGTAAATATATTTATGAACAATTACATAGGAAATGTAACATATTACTTAAGGATAAGCAGAAAATAGTGGATACCACTTCTTTCAAGTTAGGGCACAGCATAACCTCTATCGTAAGCAGAATAATAACGCCCGTTAAAAACTTGATATCAAAACGTTAATATGATTTCAATAATTATAGCCACTTATAATCGAGCAAACTATATCGCCGAAACCTTAACCGCGATCCAAAATCAAACGTACGGAGACTTTGAGTGTATTGTGGTGGACGATGGATCTACAGATCATACAGAAGAGATTGTTCAAGAGTTTGAAAAAACTGACGCGCGCTTTAGGTATATTGTTCGTCCTGATTCTGTTCCAAAAGGTGCAAATTACTCTAGAAATTATGGCTATACTTTTGCTAGAGGGTCATATATTAAGTTTTTTGATAGCGATGATGTGATGCTTCCTCATCATTTAGAGGTCAGCTTAAAGCATATGAAGGAGGGAGATTATGATTTTGTAGTAGGTGATTGTATTAATTTCAATGAGGATGAATTTCTTGAGCGTCCATACGAAATAGACCGAGAAACAGCAGTTTTATCGGCTATGAATTTTGCACAATTTAAAACGGCGTGGATAACAAATGATTTATTGGTTTCTAGAGAATATGCAGATCAAATATCATTCGTAGGTGGCATTAGAGATCAGGCTACAGAATATCAATATAACATCAAACTTTTACTCCTTACCGAAAATGGTTATCTCATCAATGAAATACTCACGCACCGAAGGATACACGATGGAGGAGTGGTTGAGATGGCAAAAAAAGATATGAATGTGTTTAAGATTACTGCAGCTGATAATTACCTTGTTACTGCAGATTATTTTAAAAAAACTGGTTCAGTAGAGATGATTAGATGGTTATTGTCTAGCCAGGTAATACTTAATTTTGAACTTGCAAGGGGAAAGGTGATACCTAAAAAGATATGGAAAACAACTTCGCTTCTTACGACATTTTTTGGCGCGAAAGGTCTGCTGTACCCATTGGCACTTGCAGTAACGTTTATGACGGGTAAAGGTTATTTTTTAATGAAGTATATTCGATCTTAAACATTATGTTTTGTTTATTAGTGATGTACTCAAAGTCCATTTCAAATGGAGAATCCTTAGACTTATCTATAAATTGTAATTGAAAGGCATAAAAGAAAATGGTAATTAATGCGTTCAATATAAGCGTTTTTGACAGTTAATAAGAATAAGCATACAATTGAATTTTATAACAACAAAGTGAATACTTTTCCTTTAATTTCTATCATATTGCCCGTTTTTAACGGTGAAGAATATTTGTCTCAGGCTATTGATAGTTGTTTGAATCAATCTTTCAAAAATTGGGAACTTGTTATTGTTAATGATTGCTCAACAGATCAAAGTCTTAAAATTGCAAAATATTATCAGACCATAGATAAGAGAATAAAAATTGTTGAAAACGAGACAAATAAGAAGCTTCCATATAGTTTGAATGCTGGTTTTGAAGTTGCTCATGGTGAATATATTACCTGGACAAGTGATGACAACCTTTTGAAGCCTAATTTTTTAGAGACTTTGTTAAATAAATTGATTCAAACAAAGGCTGATTTCGTTTTTTCTAATTATGATATTGTAGATCACGACGGTGACCATATAAAAAAACAACCTGTAGGAATAGTAGAAGAGTTACTTTTTCAAAATGTAATAGGTCCAAGTTTTTTAGGCAGAGCAAGTCTATTTAAGAAAAACACTTATGATATTGATTTGTTTAGAATAGAAGATTATGCATTTTGGTTAACTAACCTTCCGTTTATTAGACAATATAGAGTTGAAGAAAATTTATATAAATACAGAGTACACGGATCTTCTTTAACTACTGAGATAAGTGCATCTGGAGGTTTTAGACGTGATTTGATTGAACGTATGTTTACGAAGCTTCAGATTAATTTCGGATATGATGAAATAACCAAACGATTTTTAGTCTTAAATCATTTGAACAAGAAGGAGGCCTCTGTGTATCTTTTTGAAAATCAAAAAATTCTAATAGCGAGTATAGTTAAAATCCATCAAAACTATTTTCAGTTTGGTGCGGATACTACTTTTAATGCTCATATCAAACATTATGAAAAGCTTTTAGATCTTTTAGCCACCATCAAATCGCTAAAGGTGAGCTTCAACATTGTGAAGGGGTATAAACTTAGTGGTCAAACTCTCATTTGGTTATTAATATATACACTCAAAAGAATCAAAAGGTTAGTTGTTAAAATTTATAAATAGGTGTTTTGATCTAACATTAGGTATTTATAAGTCAACACCTTTGTCAGAGTTGAATATCATATTCGCTACCTGAGTTGGATTTGATAGGAAAAAAGTAGGCATAACATTAGAGGTTGGTTAGTAAAATCTATATTTTAAGAATCTCAGTAAAATAAAAATTATAGAATTAATTAGAACCAAACCTCGATAGACTTATTTTATGAAAAAGCTACTTGTTGTTATAGGTACTAGACCAGAGGCCATAAAAATGGCGCCTTTGATCAAAGGATTTAAAACACGATCAGATTTATTTAATACTCATGTTTGCTTGACCGGTCAGCATAGACAAATGCTAGATCAAGTAATGGATTTCTTTGATTTAACCTCAGATAGCGACCTAGATCTCATGCAACCTAATCAGAGCTTGGCAGCCTTATCCAGTAGATTAATGGATGGGGTCTCTGCTATTATTGATGATTTTGATCCGGATTATGTATTTGTGCATGGCGATACAACTACTGCAATGATGGCGGCGCTCGCAGCTTTCTATGCTCAAAAGGAAATTGTACACATCGAAGCAGGATTGCGCACACATAATATTTATTCTCCTTTTCCAGAAGAAGCAAACCGTCAAATTATTTCTAGGCTTGCTTCATTACATATGGCACCTACAAAACAATCACTGCAAGAATTACTAAATGAAAAGGTAGATAAGCAATCCATTTCCGTAACTGGTAATACAGTCATAGATGCCCTGTTTCTAGGCTTAAAAATCGTTAAGGACTCACCATCGCAAAGACTACTCGATTTTAAGAAATCAATTGGTAATTTGAAAGTTATTCTTGTGACCAGTCACCGAAGAGAAAATCAAGGCGCTGGCATCCTTGAAATATGCAAAGCACTAATAGTAATCGCAAAAGAATTTCCAGACTTTACTATTATATTTCCAGTTCATTTAAACCCTAGAATTCTCAAACCAGTACGCCAAAAGTTAGAAGGAATTGACAATATAAAATTACTAGCGCCACTAGATTATGAGTTGTTTATCTGGATGATGCAGCGTAGTTTCCTAATTATCACAGATAGTGGTGGAATTCAAGAAGAAGCACCATCGCTCAACAAACCTGTCATCGTAATGCGAGAATTTACAGAAAGGCAGGAAGCTGTAGAAAGTGGAGCGGTTTTATTAGTAGGTAATGATAAAGATCGAATTGTTGAAGCAGTACGCAAGCTCATTACTAATAAAAGTCATTATGATAAAATGGCAAATGCTTTAAATCCTTATGGAAATGGAAAAGCAGTTGCTCAAATTATAGATATAATCAGTTCTCAATAAAAGTGATTTAAAACCAATAGTTCTTTCCCACTTTTATATCATTTAATCAAATTGAGAAAAATAGTTATAATTCATAAATACAGTAAAGATTACAGATTAGGATTACTTCTGTTAAAACCACTTAGATTTGTAAAAAGTCTATCGAAATAATTTAAGCTAGTGACAACGCCACTTATTTCCATAATCGTTCCCTGCTATAAACAAGCGCACTTTCTAAAGGAGTCCTTGCAGTCCGTCCTTAAACAAACGTACGGACATTGGGAATGTATTATAGTGAATGATGGAAGTCCAGACAATACAGGCCAAGTTGCTAATGACTGGTGCAAAAAGGATGATCGATTTAAATATGTGTCAAAAGACAATGGAGGGCTTTCCAGCGCTAGGAATGCAGGAATAAAAGCAAGCAACGGCACCTTTATCCTTCCGCTGGATGCAGATGATCTATTACACAAGAGGTATCTAGAATATACAGTACCCGTACTTTATAAGAATAATGAGCTTGCCATTGTTACGACCTACAGTACTTTTTTTGAAGGTAGTTTAGAAAATGTTATTCATCAATTAAGACCACAAGGTGATACCTATCCTTACTTATTGTACGTAAATCAGCTAGTAGCGACTTCTCTTTATCGAAAAAAATGTTGGGACGAAGTGGGAGGTTATGACGAAACGATGAAGAAAGGTTTTGAAGACTGGGAATTTTGGCTCGCTGTAACAAAAAGAGGATGGAAGTATAAGGTACTCGAAGAACCTCTCTTTTATTATAGAAAAGCGAAGAAGTCTATGTTAGTTACGACCATAAGTAGGGATGCCGAACGTGTGAAAGAGTATATCATCCACAAGCATCGCGATATTTATATAGAGGACTTTGACAACTGCATAAAGGTATTTACGCATTATCTTACGACGAGTAGAAAAAAGGAACAGTGTCTACAAAATTCACTGGAATACAGACTAGGTAAAATTATACTAAAACCGTATCGAATTTTAGAACGCATCCTAAACAAAAAGTAAATTGTCCCTATGATCTCAGTCGTAATACGTACAAAAAATCAAAAAGATGCACTCTCGTTTCTTCTAGGCAATTTAACGAGAAGGTATGTAGATGATATAGACGAGATTATAGTCGTTGATAACCTATCTACAGATGGCAGTGACCAAATATGTAAAGACTACGGAGCCCGTCTCGTAACGATTGAAAACTTTAGTTACGGAGGGAGTGCAAACATCGCAGCGCGCGAATCTAGAAATGATATTGTGGTCATCTTTAGTGCACACTCATATCCTGTAAGCCACGACTTTTTTAAACTCATTAAGCAAGGTTTTGAAGGAAATAAGAATTTGGCCGGATTAAGATGCCTACACAGTACAAATGACTATCGTGCCTATATAACCGATTTAAAGGCAAAAGAAAATCCGAATAGAGCAGGATTGATATTTTCTGGATCTGCGTTCAGGCGTTCCGTATGGGAGAAGCACCCCTTTAGAGAGGACGTTGCTACCTTTGAAGACAAGGAATGGTCTAAGCGTGTTCTGGAAGCTGGTTACGAAATTGAATTTGTACCTGCCATATTTCATTATGAGATTAAACGTTCTAGAAAACAGGAGTTCTTTAGGTTTAAAAATGATATGGTCGGGAATTACCAGCTCTGGCACAAGGAGGTTAGTTTACTTGCCGCCAGCAATGGTGTTGTGGCTACGATATTTTGGCTTAAAATAGGCTTTATCAAGGATGTTTGGTATGCGATAAAACGGTACCTCCATACTTTCAAGTTTGTGGTAAATAAGCCCAAGAAGTTTTGAGTATGAAACGACACTATAACAACTTTGACTTCCTTCGCTTTCTATTTGCCATATTTGTTATAATTACACATTCCTTTGCTTTGTCTGGTGTCGGTGAAGAAAAGGAGTGGTTATATGCAATTACAAATAGACAATTAAGTTTTTCGGGATTAGGGCTGAGTGGTTTTTTTGTCATTAGCGGATTTTTTATTTATCGGAGCTGTGAGCGAAGCAGGAATTTATGGGATTATTTAAAAAAAAGAGTCTTGAGAGTGTTTCCCGGTCTGCTTGTGGTTTTGGTATTATCACTCCTCATTGTTCCCTTTATATATGAAGGGGAAACGTCGTTATTATCTAACCGAAGTTACTGGACCTACGGACCGTATAATTTGTCCTTATATGGTTTTCAAGGAGTAATATCAGGAGTTTTTGATCATCATCCCTATAAATCTATAAATGGATCGTTGTGGACTATAAGGTATGAATTCTCGTTGTATCTTGCTATTGCATTGTTGTTTTTGGTAAGAAAGCAAAAGCGATTGATCGTAGCTTTAGTTTGTGTCGTCCTGCTCGTGATGATGTTCTTGTTTCACTTTGCACTCGATCAGGTCGGAGGTGCTGAGATTGCTGGAATGGTGGGAGTTCATATCCTTAATCTGGGAGGCTTTTTTGTCGTAGGTACCTTACTGGCGACTCTAGACTTTGAGAAATGGAATAGTCTATTGCTTGTCGGTGTTTCCTTTGTTTTGATCTTAGTATCCATACACTTAGATTTTTTCATAACGACAAAGCACCTTTTATTGCCTTTAGTTGTATTGGGTATAGGATTTATCCCCCTTAAGGGAATAAGTTCTTTTTCTAAGTATGGTGATGCTTCTTATGGAATTTATATTTATGCTTTTCCTATTCAGCAATTGCTACTGTATTTTTTAAAACCAAGTATTTTAGTTTTTATCCTGTCATCTATGAGCTTAGCAATTATTTTTGGATATCTATCTTGGCATTTGATTGAGAAGAAAGCCCTTGAGTTAAAATCAAAATGACTATTATTATCGAACAAGAGTTAAAATGCAATATCTAGATCATAACCTATAATGAATAAGATGGTTTCCATAGTAATGCCAGTTTATAATCGGGAAAAGATTATTCAAAAAACACTAGATAGTGTAATTGCACAAACGTTTCAGAATTGGGAATGCATTATTGTGGATGATGGTTCTACAGATCAGACTGTATCTTTACTTAAAGAGATAGCAAGTCAAGATTCCAGATTTCAAATCTTTCAACGCGATGATTCAAAACTTAAAGGTGCTCCTTCTTGTAGAAATATAGGAATAGAGAATGCAGTTGGTGATTTTATAATTTTCTTAGACTCCGATGATACATTAGAAGTTGATTGTCTTAAATCAAGAGTATCTTATTTTGAAAAAAATGAGCAAGACACATTTTTAGTATTCCCTATGGGTATTTCAACAGGTGATAATATTATTAAGAAAGAAATAAGAACTGACACCACATTTCTCCAAGATTTTCTTAGTTATAAGCTCCCTTGGTCTATTATGTCTCCTATTTGGAAAAGTGAATTTGTAAAGTCACTCAAAGGGTTTAAGGAAGGATACCCACGACTTAATGATCCAGAATTAATGATTAGAGCATTATTGACACCTGGTGTGAGCTATAAAGTGTTTAACGAAGTTCCTTACGATACGGTTTATTATCCTAGTGTTTCAAATTGGGTAATGATGATTGATAAGTATTACGATAGTCTTCAATTATTTATTCCTGATATTTCAAACGAGCTGACAAGAAGAAGGAAAACCGATTTAAAAAAATTTCTCAAAGGATATTTAAAAGTATGGTATCGAGATTTTTATTTTCCCAGCAATAAAAATTTAATTGCTCAAAACCGAAATCTCATAAAGTTATTTCGTCAACACCATATTATAAATTTCATGACTTCATTAAAACTTAAATGTAGGCTTTATCTTTTCATACTTTTAAGTTTCATAAATCGTAAAATAAAGAATTCTCAAATTGCTAACTTAGGATGAATAGGTTAAAGCGGTTTGTAAAGTATTGTTTAGGCTGGATTTATCTATTCATATTTCGGTATTTCAAATCGTTTATTATAAGTAAATCAGACATTATCTTTATATTCCCTTACTACCATTTAGGTGGAGCAGAGCAGGTTCATCTCGATATTGTAAAGGCTGTTTCTCATAAAGAAGTGACGGTTATTTTTACCCATCTTTCGGCAACAGATCATTACTTACCTCACTTTCGCGAAAGCGCAACCATTATTGAGCTTAATAGTATTATCAACAAGAAAAGTAATAGAGTTCGAAAGGCACTTTTCAACACCATTGCAAAAGCAATCAATGGGAGTAAAACGGTAACACACGTTTTTGGCTGTAACAGCACTTATTTTTATGATATTTTATCATTAATTAATACTTCAAAACAGCGTATAGACTTAATACACGCCATAGCACCTAATGATTCTAGAATATCAACTTTAGCAAGCTCCGCTAAGTATATCGATACCCGAGTGGTCATCAACAGAAAAGCCAAAGAAGACGTATTGAATATATATAGGGAGAACAATATAATTGCCTCACCAGATAAAATACGTATCATTTCAAATGGAGTTGATCTATCAAATATTCAAGACCTTTCAATCAAACCAGTTTCTGAGGTATTAAACGTTGGTTTTATCGGACGATGGTCTGATGAGAAAAGACCGTGGATATTTCTTGAAATTGCAAAAAAAATAAAATTAAAGTTTACTGGCACCCATTTTAAGATGGCGGGTTCTGGAATGAAAGGAGAGAAAAGTCGTATACAAGAAGCGGGAGTGAATTATGTAGGTGAGATTACAACAATCTCAGACCTTTCAAAGTTTTACAAGGAATTAGATTTAATTATAATTTGTTCTAGCACCGAGGGTTTTCCTATGGTTCTTATGGAGGCAATGCCTCACGGAGTGATACCCGTATGCACAGATGTAGGTGGGATTTCTGAGCATATACGTCATCAAGAGAATGGTATTCTTGTAGGTGAATCAATAGAACTTGAGATAATTGATAGTTTTGTAGAAAATTTGAGTGATTTAATCACAAACGATATTAAAAGACTAGCCTTAGCTGAAAACGCAAGAAACTACGCGCTCAATCATTTTGATATAGAAAAATTTAATCAATCTTATAGAAATTTACTTTCTTGAAAATCCTAACCGTTGCCATACCAAACCACCACTTTTTTCAATGGGTTAACCAGTTGGAGCATTCGGGGCACGAGGTGTTTTGGTTTGACATTACAGATGGCGGACCACCTTCTTCTAAAATCCCTTGGGTCACCCAAATAAAAGGGTGGAAACTACGCTGGGATTTTCCTTTGCGGTCAAGCATCAAGAGTAAATTACCTAACCTATATAAGAAGCTCCAAGAGCGCAATGAGAATGATGTTGTAAACGCTTTCGCGAAAGCGTACCAAAACATACAACCCGACATCATACATTGCTTTGAAATGCAACTCGCAGGAATCCCAATTCTTTCTGTGCTTCAAGAAGTTGAGGTTCCTTTGATTTACTCCTCTTGGGGAAGCGACATCTATGACTTTAAACGATTAGGACTTACTAAGCAAGAAGTTTCAAATTTTCTAAAAAGGGCAAATTACCTTATTACAGATTGTAAAAGAGACCAGACTATTGCTCAAGAAAACGGATTTAAGGGTAAATTTCTAGGAGTATTTCCGGGCAATGGAGGCCTTGACCTCGATCCCGCACACATTAAATCTACCACCGAAAGAAATACCATTCTCATCAAAGGGTATGACGATGGCGTAGGTAAAGCATCTGTGGTCCTGCAAGCACTTGAGTTAGTGGACAAGAACTATTTTAATACTTATGATATCGTTTTATATAGTGTAGATCGAAGTGTTGAGGAACAGATCAGAAATTCGCAAAGGCTATCAGATCTCATTTCAAAAGTATTTGCGAGAAATTCTTTTGTCAAAAACACCACGCTTCTGGAACTTATGGGGAGCAGTAGTATTCACGTTGCAAACAGCCTTTCTGACGGGATGCCCAATGCCTTGCTCGAAGCTATGGGAATGGGCGCATTTCCCATCCAGTCCAATCCTGGAAAGGTGACAGAGGAGGTCATTCAAGACGGGAAGAACGGATTGCTCATACACAATCCGCTGGACGTAGAAGAAATTGCTGGTCTCATCGAGAAAGCAATTACTGACGAGTCGCTTAGAAAAAATGCTCAAGACTTCAATACGCAATTCATTCTCAAAAATTATAATAGAAGTATCTTACGACCTCAGATAATCGATTTATACAAAAACGTCTATAATCATTCATCGTAATGGATATTTCCTTCCTAATCGTAACGAGAAACCGACCGGCAGATTTGAGGACTACACTTGATGTCCTCAAGGTAATGATGGATCACGAGCGTCACGAAGTACGGGTTTTTATAGACGGCTGTGAGAAGACAGAACCTTTAATTCCGGAGTACGATTGGGTGCATTGGAGCAAGTTAGACGCGAGTATAAGCGCCTCACCTGCACGTAACGCGCTTTATAAAAATGCGCAGGGAACTATTTTTATAGGACTGGATGACGATGCACATCCCCTAAGTCTTAATTTTATTGAAGAAGTAGAAGTACGCTTTCGCGAAAGCAAAAACCTCGGAATTCTAGCTTTTCAGGAAGTGCGTGGTCTGTTTGCAACAGACACAGAAGCTCGTGCGCAGGCTAAAAGTGCTACAAACTATCTAACTAATGATTTTGTGGGTTGTGGATTTGCCATAAAGAAGACCGTATACGAGGAAACCAATGGTTTTCCGCTATGGATGGATATTTACGGAGAAGAATCTGCCGTGGCTATTGAGGTTTTGGATGCTGGGTACGACATTCTTTACTGCTATGATATTCAAGTAAACCATCGAGTGGATGTGGAAAAGAGAAAAGCCACAGGCAGAAATTACTTTAGATTTGAGCATCAACTTCAGAATACACTTAAATTTTATATCGTTTACTATCCTAAACCCTTACTTAAGATTTTAAAAGCGCTCCTGCATAATTTTAGGAAATATGCGCTTACAGATTTGAAGTATTTTAAATCATTCTCACAAGTCGTTTTTTCTACACTATTTAAGTTGCCCAGCACATTAAAGTACAGGATTACAGTTTCTCAAAAAACAATTGATGCTAAGAATAAACTTGCTCCCGTAAAGTACTAACGTAAATCGCTTATTTCAAACTTTGTAAAAGGTAACGAATGCTGTGAAGAGCGTTTTTGTGCAAGACGTCGCTGTTCGGATCATTTTTCTTTTCCTGTTCTTTTATTATAACTCTTGTCTATGTGCATCGACGTCGGTTGGAGCGTCTGTAAAGAGGTCATAGGACTTGTCTAGCCGTCTGTAAAAAGAGCAACATAATCCCTTACCTTTTACCCATAAAATACATACTTTTGTCGAACAAATAGTTGACAGGCTGTTCAAGGTAACACTACAATACGCTGACTTATGAAATCTATAGGCTTCTTGCCCTTACGTAAAGGCTCCAAAGGTATTCCTGGAAAGAATAAAAAGAAGCTACTCGGACGCCCACTATTTTGCTGGGTACTAGGAGAGGCGATTGCATCCACGCTGGATAGTATTTATGTTTACACAGACGATGATGATATCATCTCATTTTGTAAGCGAGAATATCATTGGACAGATAAAGTACAAACAGTAAAGCGTAGTGAAGCAAGCGCTACAGATACAGCATCTACCGAAATGGGAATGCAGGAGTTTGTTAAGGGACTAGATGCATCTTTTGATATTTTATGCCTACTTCAAGCCACTTCACCATTTACAACAGCTATATATATTAATGCTTGCATTGACAAAGTCTCGAATGATGAAAACTACGATTCGGCACTTACGGTGGTAAACACGCATCGCTTTACTTGGAATGCAGATGGAACTCCAAAAAATTATGACGTCTTTAACCGACCGCGCAGACAGGACTTTGATGGCTTACTGATTGAAAATGGAGCGTGCTACGTAACGACGAGTAAAGCCTTTCGCAAGAGCGGAAACAGAATCAGCGGTAACATTGCCACCGTACAAATGCCAGAAGACAGTCTCACAGAAATAGACACCCTCACCGATTGGAAAATTGTCGAAGAATTATTGGCTTCTAGGCTCAAAACCAATAAAGGAGCTTCTCGCATCTCACATCTTATTCTGGATGTGGATGGTGTTTTTACAGATGGATGTATCTATTATGGCTCAGAAGGCGAGCTGATGAAAAAGTTTGATATGCGTGACGGGATGGGACTTGAGATTATACGTCAACACAACGTAGAGGTGATGGTGATGACCTCAGAAGATTCTCAAATAGTCGCCAGCCGAATGAAAAAATTAAAGATCAAAGATGTATTCTTAGGCGTTAAGGATAAATATAGCTTGCTATCGAGAATTGCGACAGACCGTGGGATTTCCTTTTCAGAAATGGCTTATATAGGTGATGATGTAAATGATCTTGCAAATATTTGTGCTGTGGGCTGGTCACTCACTCCTGCAAACGCTACAATGCCCATTAAGAATCACGCAGATATTATCTTACAGAATAATAGTGCAGAAGGAGCGATACGCGAGGCCTGCGACTTTATATTTAAATACAACAACCGTTATGAGTAATTACAAAGTCCCATATACCATTGCAGAAATAGGTGGCAATCACAAAGGCGATATGGAAATCGCAAAGGAAATGATTAAAGTCGCGGCTATTTTTTGCAAGGTAGACGCTGTAAAGTTTCAAAAAAGACACAATGTAGAACTTCTCACTAAGGAGCAGTACGAAGCACCGCACCCCAATCCCGTAAATTCTTATGGGGACACTTACGGAGCTCACCGGGAATTTTTGGAATTTGACGTGGCGCAACACAGCGAGTTAAAGGACTTTTGTGAGGAGCTTGGTATTACCTATGCAACCTCTGTTTGGGATACGACAAGTGCAAAGGAGATCGCGGGACTTCACCCAGAATTTATAAAAATACCAAGTGCCTGTAATAATCACTACGAGATGTTAGGCTGGTTGTGTGAGAACTACGAAGGGGAAATTCATTGCTCTACAGGAATGACTACCAGAGATGAAATAGAGGAACTTGTTACATTCTTCGAAAAGCACAACAGGGGTAAAGACCTTGTGCTGTACAATTGTACTTCGGGATATCCGGTACCATTTCCAGATGTTTGTCTATTAGATATCAAGACACTTATCGAGAAATATGGGGATCGTGTGAAGCATATTGGCTTTTCAGGCCACCACCTCGGTATTGCGGTAGATGTTGCTGCTTATACATTAGGTGCAAATATCGTGGAGCGTCACTATACCTTAGATCGAACTTGGAAAGGGACAGATCATAGTGCTTCCCTGGAGCCTGCGGGGATGAGAAAACTTGCTAGAGACCTTAGGGCGGTGCATCAAGCGCTGGACTATAAGGCAACAGATATATTACCCATAGAGCAGGTACAACGAGATAAACTTAAGTACCGCAAGGCTTAACAGATGGCTAAAAAGGTTTTTATTCTCTTCCCAGACGGCGTAGGCCTGCGCAATTTTGCGTTCACAAAATTCAAGGAAATAGGTGAGGAGAAAGGTTTTGACATTACCTACTGGAACAATACCATCTTCTCTCTAGAGAAAGAATTGGGTTACAAGGAGGTGGTTATAAAAAACACTAAGATTCATCCTAAAACGCCTACACTAAGTCACGCAAGAAAAAGGGTGGAACTTGCGCTTTCGCGAAAGCGGGAAAACGACAATGTCTACCCCACTTACAGATTTCCGCTACAGTGGAATAGTGTTAAGAAAGCCGCCAAAAGTGCCTTTGTCAAATATCACGAAAGATTTAGTGCTACGCCAAAAGGTTGGCAAAGGTTGATGGATCAAATGCAAGCGGCAGAGCGATCTACAGAGCGCTATCAAGAACTTAAAGAACAATTAGAAGAACACCGTCCAGACCTCGTTTTTTGTACCACACAGCGTGCAACACAGGCCATAGCGCCCATTCTGGCAGCGCAGGATCTTGGCATCAAGACCGCTTGCTGGATTTATAGTTGGGACAATCTTCCCAAGGGGATGACGACGATTGAAACTGACTACTACTTTGTTTGGTCAGACTTGATGAAAGATCAATTGCTTCAGTATTATCCCAAAACGAGAGCGGAGCAGATTTTTGTTACGGGTACGCCACAGTTTGAACCACATTATGATGGGAGTTTATTGCTTTCGCGAAAGCAATTCTGTAAGCAGCATAACCTTAATGAGGAAACAAGATACATTTGCTTTTCTGGAGATGATCAAACGACATCACCTTTAGATCAATATTATTTAGAAGACACTGCCGTGGCCGTAAGAAAGCTTCGCGATGAAGGGGAAGATGTAGCTATTATCTATCGTAAGGTGCCTATAGACTTTTCCGGAAGGTATGATGCGGTGCTGGAAACGTACAAAGATGTCATTACCGCCATAGACCCATTATGGAAACCGATGGGTTCGCAGTGGAATCAAGTAATGCCTACTAAAGAGGATTTTGCATTACTGGTTAACACTTGTCATCATTGTGAGCTCGTGGTGAATATCTGTTCCAGTATGGTCTTTGATTTTGTAGCTCACGACAAACCCACTATTTACCCAAACTATGAGCAGCCACAGCTCAAAAAGGGAATACGCGATATAGGTCAAAATTATAAGTACGTTCATTTTAGATCAATGCCAGATTATGATAAAAGCGTCACTTGGGCATTAAATAAAAATGAGATTTACGACGGAATCAAAGGTCTACTTAACGGAACCTTGAACCCTGTCCCGGTTACTAAAGAATGGTTTGGGATTGTAAATAAACCAGAGCAACCAGAAAAGGCTAGTGAGCGGATTTGGGAGGGGATAAATGAAATTACCTATAACTTATAATGTTTAATAAAATCTGCAATCTTCTTGAACGACCTGCAATACTATATACGCTTGCTGGAATTTCAATTATTTCAGGTCTGAGAACCTTTTTTTTGCCGTTAACAGGAGATGAGATCACCTATGTTAATATCGCTACAAACTTATTAGAAAACGGCAATTATATGCTGCACGAGCGTGCTAGCACAGTTACTCCAGTTGTTCCTCTTATAATAAGTGCTTTCTCCTTAATCAACGGAATAGAATCAGGAATTTTTCTTTCTAGGCTTTTTTTAGTAATCGTTTCGTTAGTGGGTGTTTTTTATGCTCATAAAACAATATCCAAAGTTGTGGATAAGCCAGCTATTACCTCGTTAATAGTATTACTTATAATCGTAAACACAAATTTTGTTTCGGCAATTTCATCTTTATACCCAGATAGTATATTATTCTGCTCTTTGTGGATTCTCCTTTATTATCTTAGCGAAGACGTAACTAAATTTAAGAATTGGATTTACATCTTAATTTTTACCTTACTTCTAGTTTTAACTAGATATTTATATGCCGTTGTAGGTTTGCTGGTGTTATTTGCTTTTATTAAATATTTAAAAGCAGATGAGAATAAGAATTTTTCTCAAATTTTACAATTGGTCTTTGCTGTCCTTTTTGCTTTAATACCCTTAGGTTTATGGTTTTATTATGTAGGAACAGTAGAGAGTGAGCAAACCAATAGTATAAGTTATTTTAATAGGTTTAAAAATCACGGTTTGTTGTATAATCTAAAAGCGGGAATAGGCCTGATAAGACACGAAGAAGTAGGGAAAGTAAATGGTGTTCCCGCCTTTGCGTCATTATTTATTCCTATTACGGGTATGCGTAGCTGGTTGCTTAGCATTCCTTTATTGTTTCTATCATTGTATGGGTATTTCAAGGTCTTTTCTTCTGCGGGGAATAAAATCTTTTTGATAATAATTCTTATTATGCTTGGGCTAGTTTTTGCTGGAACGGGTTTTAGCCGTTATTGGTTACCCTTATTACCGGCATACTTATTAGGATTCTATTTGACTAGTAGCGCTCTAAGAATACCCGAAATATGGTTTAGATGTATAGCGCTCACCGTTGCTGTAATCTATGTTTTTAATGAGTTGCGCTTAGATATTTTAGTATTCAATAAATTGTAGATATGACTGCGGACAATAAGAATGCAACATTGGTTTATATGCCTGCCCTCAATGAAGCGACAACAATAGTTGAAGTAATCCAGAGTATAACCTCATTAGAAAATCTAGGAGTATTAAAAGTTCTTGTGGTAGACGATGGGAGTGATGATAATACGAGTCAACTTGCACAGAAAGCAGGGGCGATGATTATTAAACATCAATCGAATAAAGGTGTTGGAGCAGCTTTTCAAACGGCAATAGGATTTGCTATAGATAACGATTATGGAACATTTGTAAGCATAGACGCAGACGGTCAATTTAAAAGTAGTGAGATTCAGAAATTAATAGAGCCCATTAAAAATAAGTTATCCGATTTTGTATTAGGTATTAGATTTGAGAACGGTAGACCTCTCAATATGTCAAAGGTCAAGTATTATGGAAATAAACTTGTAAATGGCATCATATCAAAAATAAGTGGAAACAAAATTTTGGACGCATCTTGTGGATTCAGAGCATATTCTTCAGAAGCATTATTACATTTAAATCTTCATGGCAATTTTACGTACACTCACGAAACTATTTTAGACTTATTGGATAAGAATTTAGTCATTGAACAGGTACCTATATCTGTTACATATTTTCCGGACAGAGAATCTAGAGTAGCTGGTAATATCTTAACGTATGGTAAAAGAACTTCTAGAATTATCTTTAAATGTTATAAAGATTACGCTCCTTTTTATTTCTTTTTTAACATTGGTTTGTTTTTTCTGTTTATTTCCATTTTACTAGGAGGGTTCGTACTGAAAAATTGGATAAAAACGGGCAGTATTAGTCCCTACAAGAGCTTTGGGATTGTTGCGTTAGCTTTTTTTGGAATTTTCTTTTTGTTTTTAATATTAGCGCTTATCGGAGATATGTTGAGTAGGATAAGAAGAAATCAAGAGCGTATGTTATATTCCTTGAAAAAGAAGATGAAATAATGTACGATTGGTTAAAAAGAGTCATTTCTACTAACAAGACGCTATTAAAAAGGTATGTTCTTATTAGCTTGGTTAGTTATTTATTTGTTCTCACATTTTTATTTGTCCTAGTAAATTACTTTTCTTTAAATGAAACTTTGGCTTTCTTTATAGTATATGCAATAAACTATTTTTTTTTATACTTTATACAACTGCGATATTTATTTGCTAAAAAGCATAATATTTTAAGGCTTTTCAAATTCATTGCCTATATCTTAGTTTTTTATGCATTAGCAAATCTCATTTACAATGCTTTTTTATCTATTCAAATACATTATATGCTATCGTCTATCTTGACTATAATATTGTTGTTTCCCATACGACTTATGGTTTCAAAAATTTACGTTTATAAATAATCATACATATTTATGCCATCTATTGATCACGCAAAACTTAAAGCTAATCCTCAGGACGAAAATTTTAGTGGCAAGTATAATAATCAAGGTAGAATAGCAAAGTATCTTGTGAATAATTACTTCGTTTCTGTCTCCAAACTTCTAGATAGACTAGAGGATGTTCACGCTGCTCATGAAATAGGCGCTGGGGTAGGGGAGTCTACAGCCAGACTTAGAGCCTTCTTGCCATTTTTGACAGCTTCTGAGTTTGTTCCTGATAATGTTCAAAAAGCCAGTATTCTTAATCCAAGAACTAAAATATTTCAAGAAAGTGTGTACGATTTGACATACGAGGATAATAGTACGGATCTCGTCTTTTTACTTGAGGTTTTGGAACATTTAGATCACCCCGAAGTAGCTTTAAAAGAGTTGAAAAGAATCTCAAAAAGGTATTTAATATTAGGGGTTCCCAGAGAACCTATCTGGCGTATTTTGAATATGTGTAGATTTAAATATTGGGGTGATTTAGGAAATACCCCTGGTCACTTAAATCATTGGTCTAAATCATCAATAATTAAATTAATAGAAAGAAATTTCGGTAAAGTGATTGCAGTAGAAACACCACTCCCTTGGACCATTCTTTTAGCTGAAAAGGAAATTTATTAATTTATGCTTTTCAATTCGCTAGAATATCTTGTCTTTTTACCCATAGTTTTTGCGGTATATTGGTTTTTACTTAAGAATACCTTAAAGGGACAAAACATCTTTATACTTTTAGGGAGTTATGTTTTCTATGGATGGTGGGATTGGCGTTTTCTCTCACTCATTGCTTTTAGTACGGTGGTGGATTATTTAATTGGCCTCAGTATTCAAGGGAGTGATGCTAGGAAAAAAAGAAAATTGCTTTTAGGGATTTCCCTTTTTGTGAATCTAGGATTACTTGGGTTTTTTAAATATTATAATTTTTTTATTGATAGTTGGATAGATGCCTTTGCATCCTTTGGGATAGCAATGCATAAAAGCACCTTAAACATTATCCTACCTGTAGGGATTTCTTTTTACACCTTTCAAACGCTGAGCTACACGATTGATGTGTACCGTAAAAAGTTAGAAGCAACATCAAACTTTGTAAATTTTGCAGCATACGTCGCCTTCTTTCCACAGTTAGTTGCGGGCCCTATCGAAAGAGCGACGAATTTACTTCCCCAGTTTGCGAAAAAGCGAGAATTCAACCAGGAGCAGGGAATCTCTGGGATTAATTTAATACTATGGGGTCTGTTTCAAAAGGTAGTAATTGCAGATAGTTGTGCGCCCTATGTAAATGCGATTTTTGAGAATTATCAAGAAATGAATTCTCTGAGTTTGTTATTAGGAGCTTTTTATTTTGCATTTCAGATTTACGGTGATTTTGCAGGTTATTCTAATATTGCTATTGGTTCTGCTAGACTGCTGGGCTTTGACTTAATGCGCAATTTCAACTATCCCTATTTTTCTAGGGATATGGCAGAATTCTGGAGGAGATGGCACATTTCACTTTCTACTTGGTTTAGGGACTATCTCTACATTCCCTTAGGAGGTTCTCGTTGTTCTAAGCTCAACCAGTTACGCAATGTGTTGATCATATTTTTAGTGAGTGGATTCTGGCACGGTGCAAACTGGACATTTATTGTTTGGGGAGCGCTTCACGCAGCTTTTTTTATTCCTATTTTATTGTTGAATTCAAATAGAAGAAATCTCAACCAGGTTGCTATGCATAGGCTCTTGCCTAAATTAAAGGAGCTTGGTCAGATGATTTTTACATTTACCTTGGCCTGTTTAGCCTGGATCTTTTTTAGAGCTGACAGTGTTTCGGTTGCTCTGGACTATTTAAAGCGATTATTTACAAATGTATCGTTTCGTTTAGAATACTTAAATATTGAACGTTACAACGTCGAGATGGTGTTAATTATATTGATTTTAATACTCTTTGAGTGGTTTAATAGAACACAGGAGCACCCCTTTAACGGAAGATGGAAATGGTTTAAGATTACTGCAGTAATTCTGATGTTGCTTACCTTGGGGGTATATTCTAACCATAACGACTTTATATACTTTCAATTCTAGTGAGAAGATTAGTTTTATATATAGCCAGTATTGTAATCGTTACGTTAACACTAATGATAGTACTTGACTATGTTTATTCTACCGCTTTTCGAAATGAATTCCCACGAAATAAAATACAATTAGTTGCAAATCTAAAGAATGAACACATTGACTATATTTTTTTAGGTAGTTCTCGCGTTGAAAATCATATTGACTGTGGGCAGATAGAAAATCTTACTGGAAAATCCTGTATTAATCTAGGACTTCAAGGGGGCAGATTCAATGACTACAGAGTTCTTATTTCACTTCTTAAAGAAAACAGAGTCACGTTTGAAAAAATGTTAGTCCAACTTGACTATAGTTATAACCTCAATGATTATTCTCCCGCTTTTTTAGCTAATCTAGTCCCTTTTGTCGGTAGGGATGACTTTCCAAAGAAAATAAAGGAAGAACTCAATTTACCAATAGCTTATAAAATACCTTTTATTAGGTTTGCTTCTAATGATAAGCTTACCGGAATTAGGGAAATGATTCTGCAATATGCAGGTAAAGAACCGAGTAATAATTTGAGTAATGGATTCAAACCCTTACAAGGTATAGGTACTGCTGTTAGTGTCACCTTTCCTAAAGAAATAGCAAATAATAATGATGAATTAGATGCGATACAATCAATCAACGAAAATATCATCTTCTTTACAGCTCCGTATTGTAAAAACACGGCTAATAGAGATGCGTATATGGATGCATTAACAGAGAGATATCCCAAATTAAAAAACTACATTGCTATTTTTGATGACCAAGAACAATACTATTCAAATTGCGGTCACTTGAACAAAGAAGGTGCAGAGCGGTTTACAGAAGTCCTAACACAAGAAATTCTTTTAGACTAATGCACATCGCCTATCTCACACCAGAGTATCCACATCCTAAATTAGGAAATTCCGGAGGGATGGGAACCAGTATCAAAAATCTCGTAACAGCTCTTGTAGATCAAGGTCATCAGGTAAGCCTATTTGTCTACGGTCAAAAAGCGGATGAGGTATTTAGTGAGAACGGAGTAACTTTTCATTTAATTAGACACATAAAATATCGTTTTGGAGGATTTTACTTTTATCGAAAGTATATTCAACGTTATTTAAATAAGCATTTGCAAGAAATTGATCTCATAGAAGCACCAGACTGGACAGGAATTACGGCTTTTATGAATATCAGGAAACCTCTCGTGATACGTTTTCACGGAAGTGACACCTATTTTTGCCATATCGAAGGTCGTCCACAAAAGAAAAAGAATGCCTTCTTCGAAAAACAAGCGGTAAAAAATGCTACTGCTTTTATCGCACCTACCACCTTTGCAGGTACGGAGAGTATGAGACTCTTCAACCAACCCATCGAAAAACTAGAGGTAATTCATTACGGTCTAGAATTAGAAAATTTTGTAAATGAACGTCCTGAAAATTTTGAGTCTAAACGCCTATTAAACATAGGTACTCTCATACGAAAGAAAGGAGTATTTCAACTTATTGAAATGTTTAATAAGCTCATAAAGATACATCCAGATGCTCAATTATATTTTATTGGGGCAGATAGTTACGATGTCTATACAGGAAAGAGCTCTACTTGGGAGTTAATGCAAGAACAGATGACCCCAGAGGCAAAAACTAGTATTTTCTACCTAGGTAAAATCCCATATGCAGAGGTTAAAAACGAAATTATAAAAGCCCACGTCTGTGTTTTCCCTTCTCTTGCAGAGACGTTGGGAATGGTCACTATTGAGTCTATGGCGCTACAAAAAGCGGTAGTGAACACAAATATAGGTTGGGCACAAGATCTTATAGCACACGGCGTAGATGGTTTTATGCACCACCCAGATGATATTGATGCTTATGTAAATAGTATAGATTTGCTTTTTAATGACGTGGAGAAATCAAAGCGGTTGGGACAACAAGCACGAAAATCTGTTGAACAGAAATTTGATATTAATAAACTTGTCCATAAGAACATTGCCTTTTATAAAAGGATACTTACAATATGATTATCGTCTATCACATAGCGGGTCTGGTTTCGGCAGTTGAGGATGATCTCGGTAATCCAGTCTCATATCATAAAAAGGTAGCAACAGAGGTTCTTCTGGAGTGTGCTAAGCAATTTCCTGAAAAACTCATTTTGTGGTGTAGTGAGCAGGCGCGCGAGTTTATAAATTTAAGTGATATTAAGAAATTGTTTCATCATCGGCGATTAATGCTGAGCTATGGCGATGTAACGCATCCATTTTTATCTAATCATATAGGGTACATAGAAGATAGTCCCTTTATAAAAGTAAACCCTGATGTGACGTATCCTACCTGGCAAATGCATAGTTTCATTGGTGGATTGCACGCTAGCGTCTTAAATGCGATCACCACTAAAATAGATACCAATAAGACGTTGGATTTTTTTTTAAATATGCTTTCGCGAAAGCTACAACCACGTGGTTTAATCTGTCAATCGGAACCACGCTTATTAAAGGAGCCTAACCTTGCGAATAGCCAAAAGGCAACCACAAAAGAACTGTATGCTTTTATAAAGCAGAATTATAAAAAACGATGGCTATTTTTTATGCTATTGATGCAAGTACGGTACGAAAAACTCTTTCCCGTGTTTACGTTAATAGGCGCATTATTTTTGGAAAAGAAAACAGCTTTAGAAATAGATTTTAATGAAATACCTTGGGACTCTACGCTTAGCATAGAAGAACCTTTTACCGTAGATGTTGTAATTCCAACTTTGGGAAGAAAAGAATATTTGCACGACGTTTTACTTGATTTTAAAAATCAATCACATCTACCTGAGCGTATTATTATTGTAGAACAAAATCCAGAACCTCATAGTAAGACGGCACTTGATTATATAGCTTCAGAAGAATGGCCTTTTGAGATCATCCATATTTTCACGCATCAGACCGGAGCCTGCAATGCTCGCAACCTTGCCATTGCAAAAAGTAATGCAGATTGGGTCTTTCTTTTTGACGATGATGGAAGGCTTGAGCCTAATGTGCTGAACCAGATAAAGCACACGCTAGAAAAAACTGGGGCTTTGTGTATCAATATGTCCTATTTACAGAACGGTGAGGTCGAAACGAATAAGAGAATAAAACAATGGCCTTATTTTGGTTCAGGTTGTAGCTTAGTTCATAAAAACATTATCAATAAAGCCTTTTTTGATATGGCGCTAGAGCACGGCTATGGAGAAGATGTAGATTTTGGAATGCAAATACGCAATCTGGGTGCAGATGTTTTATATATCCCTGAAATACAAATTAGGCACCTCAAAGCACCTACTGGAGGTTTTAGAAGCACACCATCATTCCCGTGGAAAGATGATAAAATACAACCAAAACCTTCACCACAAATAATGTATCACAGGACAAAGAATACCACGCTAGAACAGCTCCGAGGTTACAAGTGGATACTATTCTTTAAATATTTCCGAAGCCAATCTATTAAGAACCCCTTTACCTATGTGCGCTATTACAAAAAAGCGTGGTCAAGCAGTCGTTTATGGGCCTCTAAACTTCCGCTAGATGAATAAGAAAATTTCACTCATTATTTGTACCTATATGCGTCCGGAACCATTAGCAACGCTTTTGGCTTCCGTGCAGAGACAGACGGTATATCCAGATGAGATTTTAGTCATAGACGGAAGTACTGATGATGAAACTGGGTTCCGCTTTCGCGAAAGCGGAATAAAAAACTTAAAATACCATAAGGTGCCGCCAGACCATAGGGGCTTAACAAAACAGCGCAACTGGGGGATAGAAAAAGTTCAGAATGATGTAGATATAGTTTTTTTTCTAGATGATGATACAATTTTGAAAACTACCTATTTTGAAAATATTTTAGAAGTTTATCAGAAATTTCCTGATGCCTTGGGAGTAGGTGGTTATATCGATAATGAGGTGCAATGGGAAAAGGTCGAGCAAGAAATTCCGAATGACCTTCATCATTTTTATTATGATGGCTACAGAAGGAAAGAGGGAAGCCGGTTTAAGTTGCGTCGTAAATTAGGGTTAGATTCTAATAAACCTCCGGGTATTTTGCCGAAATTTGGTCACGGGCGCTCCACTAGTTTTTTGCCACCATCTGGTAAAGTCTATGAGGTGAGGCAACTTATGGGTGGAGTTTCCAGTTTTCCGCTTCATATACTTAAGGAACATAAGTTTTCAGAATATTTTGAGGGCTACGGACTTTATGAAGATGCAGATTATACTTTCAGAATATCAAAACTAGGACCTTTATACATCCATACTGGGGCAAATTTAGAACATCATCACGATCCGTCAGGGAGACCTAATAAATTCAAGTACGGCAGAATGGTCACACGTAACGGTTGGTATGTGTGGAGAGTGATGCATCCTAAACCTGGCGTTAAAAACATTTTTAAATGGTATGCAATTAGTAGCATACTTATAGGAATCCGATTGCTTAATGTGATAACAACCCCAGACCGTCAGGAAGCACTTACCGAATTTTTAGGTCGTACGGTTGGTCTTTTTAGCCTACTTTTAAGCAAACCGAAATAAATGCGTTTTAAAAAGGACATACAGCGTTACAAGCAATATAGCAATCGGGGTGTAATCATATTATTACTTACGCAGCAAGGTCTCTGGGCATTATTTGTGTACCGATTATTTAATGCAGTATACACTTCTAAATTACCTAAAATTTTAAAACTGCCTTTATTAGCACTTGGCGTTCTCAATCAAAAATGGATTGAAATACTCACGGGTATTACCTTACCATACTCGGCTACTATAGGAGATGGTTTATACATAGGTCATCATTCTGGAATAATTATAAGCTCTGATGCTGTTATAGGTAACCATTGCAATATTGCACAAGGAGTAACCATTGGCGTGAGCGGACGTGGAGAGAGGCGAGGAGTCCCAATAGTGGGAGATCGCGTTTATATAGGTGCAAATGCTGTGCTAGTCGGAAAAATTAAGGTAGGAAGTCATTCTGTAATAGGTGCTAATTCTTTAGTTAGTGGTAACGTACCTGAAGGTGTTACAGTTTTAGGTGTACCCGCTAAAGTTGTGAGTCAAAATGATTCTAAAGACTACATCCTATGAGATTTTTAGTCATTTCGGACGCGCCCATTCTTCGTAAAGGAGAGGAATACGTCGCTTATGCACCTTACGTAAAGGAAATGGATCTCTGGCTCAAGTTTGTAGATCAGGCAACTTTTGTATGTCCAACACGCTATAAAAAGGGATTGCTTACGAGTGGGTTTAATCATCAGAATATACTAGTAAAAGGACTCAGGCGCCTAGAATTTCACAATTTTATCTCGGCAATAGTTTCTATAGTTACCATACCTTTCCAAGTCATTATACTTTTCAATCAAATGCTTAAGGCGGACCATATACATTTAAGAGCGCCAGGTAACCTTACACTTTTAGGATGTTTCGTTCAAATGCTTTTCCCTCACAAAAAGAAAACTGCAAAGTATGCCGGAAACTGGGATCCTAATTCAAAACAACCACTTTCATACAGAATGCAAAAATGGTTACTTGCAAATACGTTTTTAACCAGAAATATGCAGGTACTCGTTTATGGTGAGTGGGAGGGGATGACAAAAAACATAAAACCTTTTTTTACGGCAAGTTATTTTAATAGTGATAAAGAGATAATCATAAAAAAAGACTTCAACACATCATTAAGAGCAGTTTATGCTGGTACTATGGGAGCCAATAAGCGACCATTGGAAACCGTTAAATTAGTTGAAAAATTGCGCCATCGAGGGATTGATATATCCCTTGATATGTTTGGTGACGGCCCGTTGAAGGATGATATTGAGCAATTTTGTAAAGAGAGTAATTTACAAGAGCACATAAAATTACTCGGGAACCAGCCTGCCGAAGTAGTCAAGGAGGCCTACAAAAACGCTCATTTTGTCCTGTTGCTCTCACAAAGCGAAGGCTGGCCTAAGGTCATTGCTGAGGGAATGTTCTGGGGAGCAGTTCCCATAGCGACAAGTGTATCCTGCGTACCCTGGATGCTTGGTTATGGAGAACGAGGGATACTAATTGATGATCTACAGCGTATAGATTTAGATAAAATCAAACAAAGTTTAAATGATATTAGTCATCTATCAGAAATGAGCAAGAAGGCAATAGGGTGGTCAAGACAGTATACAATGGATACCTTTGCTATCGAAATTAAAAAACTGCTCTCGTGAAAGTACTACAACTCATAGATTCTCTAGATGCTGGCGGTGCCGAACGTATGGCGGTTAACATTGCAAATGCGCTATCATCAGAGCCAGTAATATCTTATCTATGTGCAACGAGAAGGACAGGCGCTCTAGAAAAGGAAATAAATAAGGATGTAAACTTCTTTTTGCTCGAGAAAAAGGGAAAGTTGGACTTTATGGCATTTCGAAAGTTCTTTAAATGGGTAAGGAAAGAGCAGATAGAAATCATACATGCACATTCTACATCTATCTTGCTAGCCGTACTTGCAAAAATTGATAATAGAAAGCTCAAGATCGTATGGCACGACCATTATGGGATGAGCGATGCAATAGTCCATCGCCCTTATAAAACCCTAAAAATTTTAGCAAGATACATTGACGCTACAATTGCGGTAAATGAAACACTTGCAGATTGGTCTAAAGAAGTATTAAAGATAAAAGAAGTCTATTTTTTAAGAAACTTTGCAACTTTAGCTCAAGAATCAAAGAAAAAAACATTTCTTAAAGGAATAGATGGAAAGAGAGTTGTTTGCTTGGCAAATCTTCGACCACAGAAAAATCACGTTGAGCTCATAAAATCTTTTCAGAAAAGTATAGAGCATTACCCTGGGTGGACATTGCATCTCGTAGGTAAATCATTTAATGATGAATATTCAGAGATGGTAAATAGAGTAATTGCTGATAATCATTTGAATAACAATGTCTTTTTATACGGGAGTTGTGACGATATAAACAATATTTTAAAGCAGAGTGCTATAGGAGTTCTTGCATCGGTTTCAGAAGGGTTACCGATCTCGATACTTGAATATGGACATGGTGGTCTACCGGTTGTTGTAACAAATGTTGGACAATGTGCCGAAGTCGTAGGAAATCAAGGAGTTATTATTGATAACGTAACTAGCGAGTTGCCAGAAGCTCTTGCAGGATTATACGAGAAGAGTGAACATGAACTTAAATTAATAGGTTTACGCTTTCGCGAAAGCGTACAAAAAAAATATAGTCAAGAAGCTTTTATAAATAAGCTGGTTCCTATATATAAAGCTTTGATATCTTAGGCTCGTGAATTTATCTAGACAAAATACATACTTGACACTTCTAGGAATTCATATTCTTGTTGGGGTTCTAATATATTTATTTAGGTCTCTCTCTACATTATATTTTTTTGGGAGTATCCTATTTTTTTTATTTCTCATATTCAAATCTGGAAATAGAAATAATGAGGCACTTATGGCTGCCGCATATATGACTGGGGCCGAAGTATTGTTTAGAATGACTCGAGCCGTTCCTATATATGAAGCTGGTAAATACTCTGTGATTACTTTTTTGCTCATTGGTCTTGTCTTAAGCGGTACTAGCAGAAAATCAGGCGTTTATTGGTTTTATATTTTTTTATTACTTCCCAGTATTTTGATCGCTGCAATGAATCTCAATTTTGGTACTGATGTAAAAAAAGCCATTTTTTTTAATCTTAGTGGTCCTATATGTTTAGGGCTATCTGCACTTTATTGCATAGATAGAAAGCTGACCTACAGACAGCTGTCTGATTTAACTAGGTGGATTTTACTTCCTATAATCGCGATGGCTATCTACATAACTCTTGGAACACCAGATTTGAGAGAATCTTTGAGAAGTACGGGAGCAAACTATGCCGCTACGGGAGGTTTCGGGCCTAACCAAGTATCTACGGTCTTGGGGCTAGGAATGTTCGTAGCCTTGGTTCAACTTATCATAAACAGTAGAAATAAGATACTGTTTCTTGTTCACTTGGTCATTACTGGGTTTATGTTGTATAAGGGAATTATAACTTTCTCTCGTGGGGGTGTGATTACAGGACTCGTGGTGAGCTTTGCTTTTATGTTAATTTATTTCGCAGGCTCTCGAGGTCAAGCACGCAGGAAGATGGTTACCTACTTAATCGTTTTGTCGGTTGTTTTTGTAGGCGCAGCGGCTTATAGCTCTTTTCAAACTAATGGGCTTATCAATAAGAGATATACAAATAGAGATGCTGCAGGAAGGCTTAAGAGTGATATTACAACTGGGAGGGCCGAGTTGCTTGAGTCAGAACTCTCGGCTTTTTACGAAAATCCTTTGACAGGGTTGGGAGTGGGGAAAATAAAGGAATACCGCGAGGAAACTACTGGAATTTATGCCGCCTCGCACAATGAGGTAAGTAGGCTCTTATCAGAGCACGGCATTCTCGGATTGGTCATTTTGTTTATTCTAATACTTTATCCCCTAGTTTATCGCTATAAAAACAGACGCAACTACCTCTTTTACGCTGCTCTAGGCTTTTGGTTTCTTACCATAAATCACTCTTCGATGCGTATCGCGGCACCCGCCTTTATTTATGCACTTTGTCTCTTAAATGTTGTTCATGAAAAGAAAAAAACTCCTCTACGTAGGAAACGCATTATCACATAAAGGGATTACGGTAACTACCATAGATACACTTAGTACATTGCTGAGGTCAGAGGGATATGATGTTGTAGTAACTTCAAACAAGCGTAACAAAGCGTTGCGTTTGTTAGATATGCTTTGGAGTGTTTTTCAATTTAGAAATAGAGTAGATGCCGTGCTTATTGATACGTATAGCACGACAAACTATTTTTATGCAGTTAACGTGGCTCAGTTGTGCCGTACGTTTCATATTCCCTATTTCCCCATACTGCACGGCGGGAATCTTCCTGAGCGACTTGCTAAAAGTACAAGGAGCGCACAGAAACTATTTGGCGGTGCGAGAATGAATATTGCACCTAGCAAATATTTATATCACGCTTTTGTAAAAGCGGGCTTCTCAAACATCACACACATCCCAAATACTATTGAGATAGACCTCTATCCCTTTAAAGAACGCAGTATTGTTGCTCCGAAACTCCTGTGGGTACGATCCTTTGCGCATATTTATAACCCGAAGATGGCACTCGAGGTACTGGAGAAATTACTCAAGGATTTTCCAGAGGCAACGCTTTGTATGGTAGGACCCGAAAAAGATGAGAGTTATGCCGAATGTCTCGCTTTCGCGAAAGCGAAAAAACTCCCCGTCACCTTTACCGGTAAATTATCTAAGAAAGAATGGATTACACTATCTGCTGAATGTGACATATTCTTGAATACTACAAATTTTGACAACACACCCGTAAGCGTCATAGAAGCAATGGCTTTAGGTTTGCCCATAATTTCTACAGAGGTAGGCGGTATTCCATACCTGCTAGAAAACGACAGTACAGCAGTACTCATTCCTAAAGGTGATGTTAATGCTTGCGTGGCTGGTATTGCATTAATGATAACACAACCAGAATTTGCACATCGTATCTCATTAAGGGCTAGAACTGTTGCCGAAGGTTTTGACTGGCAAACTATCAAAATGAAGTGGAACGAACTGTTATCCTTTAAAATCTAATATCTTTGTGCCATACCAACCCCTATGGCTATCCTTTCAGACATACACTTTGAAATTTCAGAACGCAAGGTGCTTTTGCGCATTATGGATATGGTTTTCGTTTTTGGCGCATTGCAGCTAGTCGGTAATTTCTTTGATTTTGACTACTTTATTATCAACGACGCACATTGGGTTTGGCCCCTGGTCCTTGCTGGGTATCTCACTATTTTTGGGACTATTTTTGAAATATACGACCTCAAAGCCGCGAGCCGATTTCAAACTATATTGAAAAATACAATCCTGACCGTTTCTGTAACCGTACTTTTCTATTTGCTTACACCTTTTTACACTCCAGTTCTCCCAGAAAATAGGCTTCAGATTATCTATTTCTTCCTAGCTATGACAGTAGGAATTTTAATCTGGCGTTGGTTATATATTTCTCTTATTTCTTCTCCGCGATTTTTTAAACGTGTGCTTGTTGTTGGGGATTCCTTTGATATTGTAAAAATCATTTCAAATCTTGAGGGAGCAGACCCTAATTATCGCGTAGCTGGATATATTAATACCTCTAATACGGTGGTCCCAGAAATGCTGAATGTAGATGTAGAGCAATATCCTATTGAAAATCTAGTGTCTACAGTAATGGACAATGGTATATCTGAGATTGTGGTTGCCTCAGATTATACAAGTGGTGTAAAGGTAGAACTCTATAACCAGCTTATAAATTTATTGGAATCTGGTTTTCCCATACGAGAGTATATGCAAGTTTATGAAGAAATCACCCAGCGTATTCCCGTACAACACGTAGATAAAGATTTTTATCGCTATTTCCCATTTAGCCGAAGCAATCAGAACAAGTTTTACAAGTTTTTTCACAGGCTCTTTGACATATTTGCTTCTCTTGTGGGAATTGCGTTTTTCTTAGTGCTGTCGCCGTTTATAATTGTAATAAATCTGGTTGCAAATCGAGGTCCTTTGTTTTATACGCAGCAGCGTATAGGGAAAAACGGACGCGCGTTCAAGATTATAAAATTGCGTACTATGGTTACAGATGCAGAAAAAGCTGGAGCTGTATGGGCTCAAAAAAATGATGCACGTATTACGAAATTTGGTAAGTTCCTCCGTAAATCCCGTATAGACGAAGTTCCACAATTTTTTAATGTATTTTTCGGAGAAATGAGCGTAATAGGTCCAAGACCTGAACGCCCAGTTTTTGTAAGAGAGCTCTCAAGGCAAATCCCTTTTTATGAAACCCGCCACGTGGTAAAGCCTGGATTAACCGGCTGGGCTCAAGTAATGGGAAGTTATGCTAGTAGTGAAGAACATGCGCTAGAAAAATTACAGTATGACCTCTACTATATAAAACATAGAAACCTCTTTATGGATCTAAGTATTGTCCTAAAAACTATAAGTACAGTAGTGTATTATCGCGGGCAGTAAGTAAGTATTAAGTAAAAAGTGAAGAGTACGTCGCTCACGCTCCTCTCAGTTTTCGCGATTGCCTATGGCGACTCATTCGTTTGACTACCCCAATTTTTAAATTACACTAGACACTAGACACTAGACACTAGACACTAGACACTAGACACTAGACACTAATTACTCTTCTTTACAAACTTGGTTAAAATCACTAGATGAACACCTTCCACTTTACCCTCAATATGTTCTGGATTATCGTGCACAAGTGAGATGCGTCGTACAACCGTACCGCGTTTTGCAGTAAAGTTTCCTCCACCTTTTACATCGAGGTCTTTAATTAAAGAAACATCATCACCCGCCTCTAAAATTGTTCCGTTACTGTCACGGTGCTTTACAATTGTATCTAGGTCTTGGTAGCCACGTTTTGCCCAAGCGAGTGTATCATCTTCTATATACATCATATCAAGAAGGTCACGTGTCCAGTCTTGATTTTTAAGATGCTTGAGCATACGCCAAGCTAAAACCTGTACTGCTGGTTCAGGGTTCCAAACACTATCATTAAGACAACGCCAATGGTTAGGATCTGCCTCCTCTGGATTGGTAATCTGTAATTGACAAGTTTCACAAATTAAGGTTGCATATTCTAATGCTTCTCTCGTTTCTGGAGCTACAATATGAATATTAAGACTTTTTGGGTTTGAGCAAAGCTCGCATTTATGCTCACTTCTGTTTTGTAATGCTGCTAATATCATAGGTCAGTAGGGGAGTCAGTTTTATTATTTTTTAATCTAAGCCCTTAAAGAACAAATAAGGAAATGATTTGACAAAAAAAGAGGTGATTTTAGATTTAAGATAGATTATTTAGCTTCCATCTTCCAATATCAATCAAATATTTTCTTTTTACGCAACTCAAAGTTTTGACCTAAATACACTTTACGTACCATTTCATCTGCCGCGAGTTCTTCTGGTTCTCCGTGCTTAAGGATACTCCCTTCAAACATAAGGTACGTCCTGTCCGTAATAGCAAGCGTTTCTTGTACATTATGGTCTGTAATTAATATCCCGATGTTTTTATTTTTGAGTTGTGCTACAATACGTTGTATATCCTCAACCGCAACGGGGTCTACCCCTGCAAAAGGTTCGTCTAGAAGTATAAAACTAGGAGAAGTAGCAAGTGCGCGCGCAATCTCTGTACGACGACGCTCACCTCCTGAGAGTAAGTCTCCGCGGCTTTTACGGATATGCCCTAGACTAAACTCCTCGATGAGCTCCTCCATTTTCATAAGTTGCTCTTTTTTAGAGAGCTTTGTGAGCTGAAGCACGCTCAGAATATTATCTTCTATACTGAGTTTCCTAAAAACTGAAGCTTCCTGAGCGAGATATCCTATCCCATTTTGCGCCCTTTTATACATAGGGTAGGTGGTGATCTCCTTATCGTCTAAAAAGATCTGACCGCCATTAGGTTTTACAAGTCCCACAATCATATAAAAAGAAGTAGTTTTTCCAGCGCCATTAGGTCCTAGTAACCCTACGATCTCTCCTTGATTAACTTCTACCGAAATGCTCTTAACAACCTTCCGGCCTTTGTAAGATTTCATTAAGTTTTCTGCACGTAATTTCATAGTACCGTAAATATAGTGGAAAGCTGAAAAATAGGCGGGCGCCCCTGTTTTTATTTAACTATTCTTAGTATTTGAGTACGCCCGTGCAAATAGGGCTGTCATTATAATACCATAAAAAAGGGATGATATTATTATGGACATCCAGTTAATCTCGTCTTGAGCTATGCTGTAATAGGCAATTTGAACTCCTGCGTAAATAATTATAAGCTGGCCAAATTGCCTGACACGTTTTTTTGTAAAAACCGCCATTCATTAATCGTTTTGATTTTCCAGCGCCTCCCAATACTCATAAGCACGGCGTAAGTGTGGTATAACAATGGTTCCGCCCACGAGCGTTCCTATGCTTAGTGTTTCCATCACTTCTTCTTTAGTGACCCCTTCATTATAACAACTTTCCAAGTGATACTTCACGCAGTCATCGCAGCGCAGTACGGTAGAGGCAATAAGTCCTAGCAATTCTTTGGTCTTTACATCCAGCGCTCCTGCAGAAAAAGCATTAGTGTCTAGGTTAAAAATCCTCTTGATAATTTTATTATTATCTCCCAGCAGCTTATCGTTCATTTTAGAACGGTAGTCATTAAATTCTTTTATATCTGAACTCATATTTATTTTTGTTTTTTTGCGCTTTCGCGAAAGCGTACTCCTACACCTTCACATCCAGCTTTTATTATTATTGAGAGGCTTGTTGTCTCTTGAGTCGTTTTTCTTCTCTACGCACTACAAATCGCGAGATATAAATACTTACTTCATAAAGTATCAATATTGGGATCGCTACAATAACTTGTGTCGATATATCTGGTGGAGTAATAATGGCCGCGGTTACTAACACGAGTACAAGGGCATACTTACGGTTTTTTCTCATAAATTCTGGAGTTATAAGCCCTATTTTACTCAGAAAAAATACAATAATAGGAAGCTCAAAAATAAGTCCAGCAGCGAGAATAGATGCCCTTACCAACCCGATATAGGAATCTATATCAAACTCATTACTTACCACTTCCGAAATACTGAAAGAGGCCAAAAAATTTATAGAAAGCGGTGCAATCACAAAGTATCCAAAAAGTACTCCTAAAAAGAATAAGAAGGAAGCAACAAAAATAAATCCTTTCGAATATTTACGTTCATTCTCATAAAGGCCTGGGGAGATGAAACGCCAAAATTCATACAATATGTACGGGAAGCCTATAATAAACCCAGCTGTAATCGAGGTCCAGATGGCGACGCTAAACTGCCCAGCAACTTTCCTACTCTGGATAATAAAGTCCATATCTCCATCACCAATGCATCCTTTATCTAACCCAAAAAAGGTAGAAATACGGCAAAGCACATCGTAAGAGATAAAATCAGGATAAGATGGTCCAAAGATAATTACATCAAAAAGAAATCTCCTAAAGACAAAAACGATAATACCTATAACTACAATTGCAATAGTGCTTCTTATGAGATGCCAGCGCAATTCTTCTAAGTGGTCCAGAAACGACATTTCATCTGGATTTTTTTTAACTTTTTTAGCCATTGATGCCAGCGTGATTAAATGGGTAATGATTACCTAAACGAGTATTTGCAGTACCTGACTCGTTTTTTATAAGTACGACATATAACTTGCTAGTGGTGTGAAGTATAGTTCCGTTCAAAACTTGGCTTTCTTTAAGTTTGTTTAACGTTAGGAAATATGTATATTTAGGTAAGCAAAGGTATGTAAAATTGACCTACAATAGATGAGTTCAGAAGAATTAGACTTACACAAATCATTAAAAAAATACTTTGGATTCAGTCAGTTTAAAGGGCTGCAAGAAGAAGTGATTAGAAGTATCGTAGGAGGTCATAACACTTTTGTGATTATGCCTACTGGAGGTGGTAAATCGCTGTGTTATCAGTTACCAGCGTTGATTGCAGAAGGCACGGCTATTGTGGTTTCGCCACTCATTGCCCTGATGAAAAATCAGGTAGATGCTATACGCGGTATTTCCGAAGATCACGGGATTGCTCACGTGCTCAACTCCTCACTTACTAAAAATGAAATCAAAACCGTAAAGGAGGATATAACTAGTGGTGTAACAAAATTACTTTATGTAGCGCCAGAATCCTTAACAAAAGAAGAAAATGCTGAGTTTTTACGCTCGGTTAAAATATCTTTCCTTGCTATAGATGAAGCGCATTGTATCTCAGAGTGGGGGCACGACTTCAGGCCAGAATACCGAAATCTGCGTAGCATTATAAAACGTATAGATGATTCTATCCCAATTATAGCTGTTACTGCAACAGCAACACCTAAGGTACAAGAAGATATTCTTAAGAACCTTGGTATTCAGAACGCAAATACATTTAAAGCCTCCTTTAATAGACCTAATCTGTATTATGAGATTCGTCCTAAGACTAAGGATGTAGATTCAGATATCATTCGGTTTGTAAAACAGAACGAGGGGAAGAGTGGGATTATTTATTGTCTTTCGCGCAAGCGAGTAGAAGAGCTTGCACAAACGTTGCAGGTAAACGGACTTAAAGCGGTGCCTTATCACGCAGGACTCGATGCAAAAACGCGTGTGCGCCATCAAGATGAATTTCTGATGGAAGATGTGGACGTGGTTGTAGCAACTATTGCTTTTGGTATGGGAATAGATAAACCAGACGTACGGTTTGTCATACACCACGATATTCCTAAGAGTATCGAGAGTTACTATCAGGAGACCGGAAGAGCGGGAAGAGATGGAGGAGAAGGGCATTGCCTTGCATTTTATGCCTACAAGGATATTGAGAAACTCGAGAAATTTATGAGTGGCAAGCCTATTGCCGAACAAGAAATTGGGCACGCCCTCCTTCAAGAAGTAGTCGCGTATTGCGAGACAAGTATTTCTAGAAGAAAATTTATCCTTCATTACTTTGGAGAGCATTATGACAATGAGACTGGAGAAGGAGGGATGCTAGATGATAATATGCGCTTCCCTAAGAAAAAACACGAGGCTCAAGATGAATTGTTATCACTTTTAAAGGTAGTGCAAGGGACTAATGAAATTTATAAGAGTAAGGACATTGTTTTTACAATGTTAGGAAAAGAAAATGCTATCATTAGCTCACATAAAACGCACGAACAACCCTTTTTCGGTTCAGGAAGTGCCAGAGATAAAGCTTACTGGCACGCTCTACTGCGTCAAGCTATTGTCGCTGGGTTTATAAGAAAAGATATAGAAACCTACGGTGTTGTAAAGCTGACAGACAAGGGTCATAATTTTATTAAAAATCCTGAGTCTTTTATGATGGCAGATGACCACATTTTTGACGAAAACACAGACAACACCATAGTTTCCTCAAAAGGAATTGCCGAGACAGATAAACAACTTATTGCGTTACTGAAAGACTTGCGCAAGAAAGAGGCAAAGAAACTCGACGTGCCTCCATTTGTAATATTTCAGGATCCATCGCTTAATGATATGGCAATTAAATATCCTATCACGCTAGAGGAGCTAGGCTCTGTACACGGGGTAGGCGATGGCAAGGCAAAAAAATATGGAAAACCATTTTTAAAATTAATTACTCAGTACGTAGAGGAGAATGATATTGTCAGACCTGATGATCTAGTAGTAAAAAGTACTGGGGCAAATAGTGGTTTAAAACTATATATCATTCAAAACGTAGATAGAAAATTACCATTAGATGATATCGCCGCTGCAAAAGGGAAGGATATGAATGATTTCATAAAGGAAATGGAGGCTATTGTCTTTAGTGGTACAAAGCTTAATATTGATTATTGGATAGATGATCTATTAGACGAAGACCAGCAAGAGGAGCTTCACGAGTACTTTATGGAAGCCGAAACAGACAAGATTGAAGCGGCCTTAGAAGAATTTGATGGTGATTATGATGATGAAGAATTACGTCTATATCGCATTAAGTTTATGAGTGAAGTGGCAAATTAAGTTTGCCGTTGCTGTGTTGTTATCGGTATTGTTTACATAGCTTTTTACGCTCTTAAACTAAAATGTCAAAGAATCAAAAGCTTATTAAAGTCAGAGGTGAGGAAAGAATTCCGCAACTCTGACTTTTGTTATGTAATATCATTTCATCTATTTTTTGTAAAAGAATAATTACAGAAACTAGAAAACAACCGCACCTAAGGTTTTGGAGAAGTGTCAGCATTTTCACTACCACTTCTCACTTTTTACTGCAACTGCAAATTGCAACTGCCGTTATTTTTTCTTAGCCTTAAAAACAGGTAACAGCTTAGTAGAAACCTCTCCGAAGCCTATTCTCGGGTATTCTTTAGATTTAGAATATCCGCGTATAATAACCGTATCATTATCTTCTATAAATTTGCGGTCTCCACCTTCTTTGAGTTTCACAGGTTTCTCCCCTCGCCACGATAATTCAAGCATAGATCCATAAGAATCCTCAGTAGGACCAGATAGTGTTCCTGTTCCCATCATATCTCCAGCGTTTACAGGACATCCATTTACAGTATGGTGCGCGAGTTGCTGGCTCATATTCCAGTACATATATTTAAAGTTAGACTTTGTCACTACCGTTTCTACCTTGTTTTCCGGTTGTATGGCAACTTCTAATTTTATATCAAAACTTTTCTTTCCTTCATATTGCAAATAAGGCAAGAGCTTCTTTTTAGGTTTTGGACTTTCCGTGCGGAAGGGCTCAAGAGCATCTAATGTTACTATCCAAGGTGAGATAGATGAGGCAAAATTCTTTGCAAGGAAGGGTCCTAATGGTACATATTCCCATTTCTGAATATCTCGAGCACTCCAGTCATTAAAAAGGACCATTCCAAATATATTTTCTTCTGCATTTTTGGTAGATATAGGTTCTCCTAGATTATTTGCATCTGTAGTGATAAACGCCATTTCCAGTTCAAAATCTACTAATCGCGATGGGCCAAAGATGGGTTCTGTGGCTCCATTAGGTAATTTCTGACCATTAGGGCGATGCACCGGTATTCCAGATGGAATGATTGAACTACTTCTTCCGTGATAAGCTACGGGAAGGTGCAACCAGTTAGGCATCAAGGCGTTTTCTTCACCACGGAACATTGTTCCTACGTTTGTTGCGTGCTCTATACTACTGTAAAAATCTGTGTAATCGCCTATTTGCACCGGCAGTTGCATCTCGACCTCTTCCATTTTAAAAATAACAGTCTCGCGGTGGGCTTCATTTTCGCGCAAAGCGGCATTATTTTCCTCAAAAATTTCAGAGATTCGATTACGCACTAGACGCCAAGTCTTGCGGCCATCTGCAATAAAATCATTTAGGGTATCCTGAAGAAATATATCGTCTGTAAGTGGAATACCTTCAAAGTATCCCAACTGGTGCAATGCCCCGAGATCTATGGCATAATCACCTATACGAGTTCCTATAGTAATAACATCATCTCGAGTAAGAAACACACCAAAGGGGATGTTCTGGATGGGGAAGTCCGTGTTTTTAGGCGTATCAAGCCAGGTCTTTTTATTTGGGTCGTTAGCGGTTAATGGCATAGCAATTCTTGATAAAATGTTTGTAAATGTGTTACTCAAAGATAGAATTTATCAGATGTCTACCAATGTATATGCTTATTTTTACAGCACTTTAACAAATCCTATTTTTATGCAACGCGATACTGCCATTTTTGACCTTATTAAAGAAGAACACCAGAGACAGCTCAACGGACTAGAATTAATAGCTTCGGAGAATTTTGTAAGCGACCAAGTGATGGAAGCGGCAGGCTCTGTACTCACAAATAAATATGCCGAAGGTTACCCTGGAAAACGCTATTATGGCGGTTGTGAGGTAGTAGATGAGGTCGAGACTATTGCTATCGAGCGCGCAAAAGAGCTTTTTGGTGCCGAATATGCAAACGTACAGCCACATTCTGGTTCACAAGCTAATACAGCTGTTTTTCACGCGTGTTTAAAGCCTGGAGACACCTTTTTAGGTTTTGACTTATCACACGGTGGTCACTTAACGCACGGATCACCAGTAAACTTTTCTGGACGCCTTTACAACCCGGTATTTTATGGCGTAGAGGAAGCTACTGGAAGACTAGATTACGATAAAATAGAAGAAATCGCTTTGCGCGAAAAACCAAAAATGATCATTGCAGGTGCCTCTGCATACTCTCGTGAGATTGATTATGCCCGCTTTCGCGAAATTGCAGACAAAGTAGGCGCCATCCTCCTTGCAGATATGGCCCATCCAGCCGGTCTTATTGCCAAAGGAATCATCGCAGACCCACTACCACATTGTCACGTGGTAACGACAACGACACACAAAACATTAAGAGGCCCTCGTGGCGGAATGATACTAATGGGTAAAGATTTTGAGAACCCTTTCGGAATCAAATTAAAGAACGGAAACCTCAGGATGATGTCTTCTTTATTAGACAGCGGGATTTTCCCAGGAAATCAAGGTGGACCACTAGAGCATATCATTGCAGCAAAGGCAATTGCTTTTGGGGAGGCACTTACAGACGAGTTCCTACATTATATGGTTCAGGTTAAGAAGAATGCGTCGATTCTTGCAGATGCACTAATCTTGAAAGGTTACGATATTATTTCTGGCGGGACTGATAATCATATGATGCTTATAGACCTGCGCAATAAAAACGTAACAGGAAAAGCTGCCGAAGAAGCCTTAGGAAAAGCAGATATTACGGTAAATAAAAATATGGTGCCCTTTGACGATAGGTCACCTTTTGTAACTTCAGGAATCCGTATAGGAACTTCTGCTGTGACAACACGTGGACTTAAAGAAGATGATATGCTAACCATCGCAAACTTTATAGACAAGGCGATTGAGCATCACGATAATGAAGAAGTTCTCGAGAATGTGGCTCAAGAAGTAAATACTATGATGGGAGGGAAGCCTTTATTTAAGATGTAATATTAGAAGTCACAACATAAAAAGAGGCCCTGTAAAAATAATTTTTACTGGGCCTTTTTTATTTTTTTAAACGCTACTAGAACTTATAACCTACAGAAACTTGCAGAACATTGTTTTGATTTTTAAAATCATCCCCATCATCATCATCAAAATCATTAATATTAGAAAGTCCTAAAACATAACGAGCGCTTAAGAATACACCCATATCAAGCTCGTATGTTGTTCCTAAAGCAAAGCCTAGATCAAGACCGTTAATAAACTCGTCTACATCTTCTTCACCAGATTCTGAAATAACTTCACCTTCAAAGGAATCAGAAAAGTCAAACTCTTCCTTTGCAGAAAGCAACAAACTGATTTGTGGACCCGCTTCAAGGCTAAAACCTTCAGTTACAAAAAATCTTCCTAATAGTGGGATACTTAAATAATCCAATTTGGTTACAGATTCACCGCTAAAGCCATCCCCATTCTCTTCGAATTTTGCCCCTACCGAAGAATAGAGAAGTTCTCCCTGAAGTGCAAATTGCTCAGAAAGCATATACGTCCCCGTAAGTCCAAGGTGGAAAGATGTCCTACCGTCTAGGTCATCTGTATCATCACCGCCTATAGATGCAAGGTTTACACCAGCTTTAGCTCCGAAATTAAATTCTTGAGCTTGCGTAGCTATAAATGTTCCTACGCATAAAATTGTAAATAAAATTTTCTTCATAATTAGTAAGTTTTAAATTTAAATCAAAAATAATTTTAGGCTTAACTTAAAACAATACCCAATAGTGGTTATATTTTATGAGAGAATGACATTAGAGATATCATACAGACCATCAAGTAAGGAGTGAGCATTTTGTATAAGAGAAAATTACTCTTTGAGATAAAAGAGAAGCGCATTCGGAATTTTCCAAATGCGCTTCCCGGCTAAACAAGAAATAAACAAACAATCTTTATGAGCGTTTAAAAAACGGTACTTTCAGACCTACGTAAACGTCTGTAGCTTTTGAAGAATCGGATAAAAGATTGGTCAAAATGGAACCTGAACCTATTGTAAGTGGTCCTAATTTTACTCCTGCTCCCCAGGATAGTCCTGTATATTGCTGTACCGTAATAGGACTATACACCGCAAGCCACTTCATCTCTAGACGAGGATTGAGCGTAGCATAACTATAAATGCGATTTGCGTTAGTCTTATCGCGATTTACTAAAGATATAGAAGATTCGAGACCGATATATAATCTTTTATGGATGTTATAATCTGCAAAGATGTGAGCAGATGTGGGCAAACCTACTTTTGTAGCACCCACGCTGGTTTGCCCATCATAATTATCTTCGAGCACTTGTTCTAAATCTTCGTCGTCAAAAATGGCGGTATCTACAGTTTGATTAAGGTTGTACACCGTAGTCTCTGTATCCTTGTAGTTAATATTACCTATGTCATTAATCGAAACTCCTATTTTCCAACCCTTATCTGTAGATAGGCTATCCTTCTTAGATTCATATACGAACCCAATGTCAAGCCCAAAACCAGAAGTAAGATTGTCAAAACTAATATCATCGTTGTCAAAATCTACAGTCGTGCCGTAAGATAAATCTCCCGTACTTGTAAGGGAAGTTTCGCTGGCATCGTGTACCGCATCAATACTGTCTGATGCTAGGAACAAACTTCCAGCTCCCTGAAGGTACTTTACAGTAGCTCCTACTTTTAAAGCGTGGTTATCGCTCTTACTTACTACATAACCGTAAGTCAGACCTATTTCTGCCCATGCATGCACGGTACCGCTAAAGTTTTCTGAATTTGCCTCAAAATCTTCATCTTCGTCAAAGTTGTCACTTATATCCTCATACAGTTCTCCACTAATATTGTTCAGATTAAACATCCCACGTGCTCTGGTGATAATACCAATGGAGCTTTTTGGGCTCAGGTTAAACATAAATGATGGGCCAACGACATCGGTATTTAAAAAGAAATTATTATCATCTTTTGGGAATTGCTTGCTGGCATCCTCAAAGTCAAATCCCTCGCTTTGGTCTGTAATACTACCTAGGTCTATTCCAAAATAGTCACTACCTGCGGTCGCATAAACAGATACTAGATTAAAATCGAATGTATAAGGTGATGCCGCAATTTGTGCTGGATTATAAATGGCTCCGTGGATTCCGGCATAATTGCTTGATCCCAATCCTTTAAATGATTGTGCTTGTAATGTTGCTGCACAGATGAGACTTAAAAAAAGTAATTTTAGATTCATAAAGTTAAGTTTGGATTGCTAATGTATAGGATGAATGGAGGCAACACCATACCCAATAAAGGGTATTGTTACTACTCCTGATGGTAACGTAGTGCGACATTTTTGAGCTGACCAACTCCGGATATCTGTAATTTTTTGATAATATTTTTACGGTGTGTGCTTACTGTGGCTTCGCTTATTTTGAGAATTTTTGCAATAACCTTTGTTGTAAATCCCATCCCAATAAGGTTAAAAATTTGGGATTCTCGGCTACTAAGTCTGTCGATGTTCTTTTTTTGCTTGTCGTACACTAAGATGAGCGACAATACTTTGTCTATAAGTTCTGGGTGATCTGTAATATCCCGATACTCTTGTGCAATTGCAATGGTGGTAGATAGACTAATGGCGCAATTTACTTCTTGTGCCTTTTTAATGAGGTTAATTATTTTTTGCGTAAAATCCATACCGCAAGATACTTACGGGGAGAAGGCAAAAAAATACCCGAAAATGGGTATTTTATAATTACTGTTTAGTTGAATTCGTATTTGCGCTGGATGGCATATTTTAGAAGTTCTCCTTTGCCGCTTAGGCCCAGTTTTCGAATCATATTTTTGCGGTGTTTTTCGACAGTAGAGACTGCCGTAAACCTTATTTCGGCGATTTCTGAAGAGGTTTTGTTTTGGGCGATGAGGTTCAGGATTTCTCGTTCACTTTTTGAGAGTACTGATTTTGTTGTTTTTGCTTTCGCGAAAGCGTTATCATATAAACGTTCGTCTATACCGCTATCATAATACTCCTTTCCAGCATGGACCGCTATGACTGCTTTACGCACCTCTTCTAGAGGACTGTTTTTTAAAATATATCCTGATACGCCTGCCTCGTGCATTTGGAGAAAAGCATCATCTTGATCAAACATTGAGAATGCAACAATCTTAGTGTTAGGTAATTGCTCTTTAATAGCGCGAGTGACTGCAATTCCGTCCATAACGGGCATTCTGATATCCGTAATTACCACGTCGGGCCTTTTTTGTAGCACAATATCAAGCAGGGCTTTACCATCATTTGCAGTATCTATAATACTGATGTTCTTATCATATTGGAGCAGCAGTACCATGCCGTCTATAATTGCTTGATGATCTTCGCCTATTACTATTGTGATCATAAGGGTATGTCTATTATAATGTTAGTTCCTTTTCCTGGAGAGGAATCTACTTCCATAGTGCCCTCTAGATGTTCTACACGCCGCTCTATGCTGCCTAGTCCCATGCCATTACTACTGGTGAGTTTACCTACTTTAAACCCAACTCCGTTGTCCTCTACCATTATATTAAGTTCTTTGTCGTGTTGCGTTAGGGATACGGTCGCTTCTGTGGCATTTGAGTGTTTTATAATATTTGTAATGAGCTCCTGAATGATTCTAAAAATAGTAATCTCTAGATCATTACTTAATCTATCTTCTAATCCGAAGTCTTGAACTTCAATTTGTAATCCCTGACTACTAGAAATAGTATTGGCTAGTTTTTCGATAGCAGGTAGGAGTCCATTTTTAGCCATAACCCCACTATTTTTTTCGTGGGCTATGCCTCTTACTTGAGTGTAAGCTGCGCTTAAGAGTGTTGTCATTTTTGCTAGCGATAGGGTGGGGCTTTTCCCTTGTTCTATTGTATTTTCAATATTTCCCACATGCATTTTAAGTGCTGCTAGGGTACCTCCCAAGTTATCGTGCAATTCGCCAGCGAGACGCTGCCGTTCTTTTTCCTGACCAGAAACCATTGCGTTTATAGTTTCTATTTCTTTTTCCTTTAATGCTTTTTCTGTTTTTTGAATTTGAATGGCTTTTTCCTGCTCTGCAATGCGCTCATTGCGCTTTGAGTTGCGATATAGGAGTACTCCTATTATGGTTAAGAGTATAAGAAGGAATGCCAGTCCTATTGCTATGTTGAGATTACGCTCTTTATCAGCTTTTTCGGCGATGATTTGTTTTTCTTTTTGTGCGGTTTGGTATTTGGTCTCATATTCTGAAATGATTTGAATATTCTTGGTCTGATTTAATTTCAGTTCTTCATTTAGAAACTCATTCATATACTTAAAGCTGGAAAGACTATCTCCTAATTTTTTGTAAGCGAGATGTTCCCTATAGACAGCAAAACGATGTAATGATTGATTAAGAAACCCATCTTCAGGAATATTGAGTTTGTTTAAAACATCTAGTCCTTGTTTAACCTTATTTGCATCTATTAAGTAGGCGGCAAGATTTATTTGAGTAGCGATAAGTCGTTCTTTCTCAAAAAAGCCGCGTGGGGCTTTTAGGGAGTCGAGTGCTCTGTTTATATAAAAGTAAGCACTATCCTTATTTCCTGAGTACTGGAGATGATGGACAAAATGTGTGTTATCCCGGCGTATGGCGTAAATAGGGGAGGATAATTTTTCTAGGCTATTTTTTAATTTTTTGTATTTGTCGATAACGATTTCTGGATTTTTAAATTGAAATCGCTGCGTTATTCTATAGTCATAAAATTGTGCGATGTTGTATTCGACCTCATTATAGGCTAGTTGTTTATAGGTATCTATGAAGTATGTGTAACTAATGTCTTCGGCTGCAAAATGAAATCTTTCATAAATTTCTAATATATACTTAAGGCTCTCACAGGCTAAGACACGATTGTTTAGTGCCATACTTTCTTCTAGAGCTTGCCTAAGTAGTTGAAAGGATTTTAATTCATTACCTAAGTAGGCAAATTCTATAATACCATTGTTAATTTTACATATAATTTTGGATTCTGGATGGGTATACTTTGAAACATCATCTAGGAGCCTAGTATTTGGTCCAATTTTTAAAATGTCTAAATGATATCGTAGTACCTCATTCAATTCTTGATCTTTAATCTCTGCAAGCGTATTTTGTGCTTTAACAAAATATCCATTTTGACTATACTGAAAAAACTCTCCAAGGACATTCTGTCCAAAGGAGAGTGATATAGACGCTAAGATTAAAATAAGCGAAATATGGTATCTAAGATTTTTTAGACGCATTAGTTGTCAAGTATCACAGAGAAATTTGGGAAACATATACCCCAAGGACTACCTCCTATGCCTGACCTGCTCTGAAACGGTTGTTGGGTATTCCAAGTTTTTGTTGCTATCTCAAGATATTCATCTCCATCTCTCTCAAAGTAAACGGGATTTACATATGCAGAATTATCTGGATCATTAATATCAAAAAACTTCTTAGCGTTATTATCAAAATCCTGTATGGTTTGAGGAGGGTCTTGCAGCTGGTACTTTGTTTCAATCACCATTCCAGCAGTTAGTTTATACTCCGTCTGCAAGATAACATTCTTTATAAAATCATTTTTATGAAATGGGGCAACAGTTATTGCTATAAAAGCATCGGGGTCAAAAGTATTTACCTTTGCAGCTCGCTCCTCAGGTGATAGTACCTGGATTGTAGGATTGCCGACTAGTCCCATAGTAATACTACCTTTAAAATTTTGTAAGCGCACATCGCACTCTATTTTTTGGACTTCTACTCCAAAATTATTCTCCTCTGTTTTTACGGATTTAAATTTGATATATATCATATAGAATGTACCGTGATCTTGAGTACCTGCTATAGGTTGCCAGTCAGAATTTTCAATGAGTTGTAGTGGAAATTTTAAGCTTTGATGCGACATAATATTTAAGTTATTTAAGAAAAATTAATATTTACTTGTGATTGTGCTACTGCGGCAGAGTTATCTTTAAATGCAGTCAGTTTAGGTAAGGCTTCTAGTCGACTAATAAACGTTGTGTACTGTATTGCTTCTTTTTCAAAACCATAGTTCAAAGGACCTGATATAACGGTCACTAGATCGGTATCTAGTTGCTCATCATAAGTTAGGGTAAGACCGTAATCTTTTATCTTAACAGTCTTCTCATCAAGTATGATAACTTCGCTATCTGTATCATTAATAACCCTTTCTGAAAATTGGGATATACTCATAAAGTTTACTGGCCAATGTCTATAAACATAAGGTTCGCAGTTATCAATAGGAATTGAACTATTCGTATTAATCTCAAAATCATTTTGTAATTCAAGCTCAAAGAGCGCGGCATCTTTATTATTAGATTCCCTATAATATTTAAGTGTGCTGAAAGCGTTGAGATGGGTTAAGTAATACCAAGGGTTACGGTATTGGGGGTTCTCAATATTTTTTTGAGTCTGTATAAAATCTAATGACTCTTTGATAAACTTATATTTATCTACAAGAATTTTATCCTGTTCTAGATTTTCTTCGCTTATAACCTTTGCGGTCCAAGCATTATCTATATGAATGTTAGCAAGAAAGTTCTCGTACAACATATACTTCTCATTATTGTCTACTGGGTTGCCTACCTGAAGATAATCACAATGATTTCTGCTTCCGAATCCTGTGATTAGGATCATATGCGCTTGCTGAAATAAACGTGTTTTTAAAATTATAGGAGCATTAAAGGTTTTGAGAATAGAAACTATAGTTTCATAGTTATTAAAGATTTCAAGATCATTTATTTCCTCGGTTTCAAAGCCACCGTTTCTAAAAACATCACAGAGGTGATCTTGAGCTATTGGGATATTGCACGGTGTTCTCATTGCGCCGTCTTCTGAGCAACAATAATTATCATCGGTTATGAGATTATGGGAATTAAAAGAATGAATGTAATGACTTACAATTTCACATTGGGCCGTACCGATTTGAGAAGACGAATTTAATCCCTTAATCATTTTAGATAGGCAGGCGGCCCAGCACCAATATGAATTTAGGGGCTGCGCTTGATGATCCATTCCTAGAAAGCAGTAGAATTGAAGATCGTTTGAACTCATATTTCAAAAATGGGCATTTATGCTAATATACACCATACCCAATACTGGGTATATTGCACAGATAAATTATCCTTTTTTTACAAGTAATAAAAATAAAATAGACGAACTGCCTCGATAACACTACAATCGTACTAGTGCTTTAGGATAAATTTCAAAAAGACAAGAAGTGCTATAAACCCTAAGAAACCTAAGAGAACCCACTTACTGCCTTTATAGTTTTTACGGTGAAGGTTTGCATCTTTTCGGTATGAAAAGATGATAATCGCGACAAATGCCACGATAAAGAAGACTACAAATACCCATTGACCCGTACTGAACATTTTTACCTATTTTAGAGGTTTCAAAAATACGATTAAGGATATAAAAATTACGCTTTCGCGAAAGCGGATTACTCAATAAAATTTACACCAGTTTGATATGAAAGATAAAATAGCCGCTGTACATAAGTTTCATAGCTCTTTTGGGCTCGGGATAGAGAACGAACCTACCGCAAATTTACCAAAAGCAAAGAACCTGCTCCGATATAATCTTATGAAAGAAGAAAACGAGGAGTACCTTGAAGCGGCAAATGATGGCGATCTTGTAGAGGTGGCAGATGCCCTAGGTGATATGCTCTATATATTATGCGGGACAATCATAGAACACGGGATGCAGGATAAGATTGTTGAGGTGTTTAATGAAATACAACGTAGTAATATGAGTAAGCTGGGTGAAGACGGTAAACCCATATTTCGCGAGGATGGAAAAGTTTTGAAGGGTCCTAACTACTTCAAACCTAATATTAAAAATATATTAGATAATTAAAAGTAATTACCATATTCAAGTCATAAAAAAAGGGCCGCATTTGCGGCCCTTTATAATTAAGGTATAACAGATTATTCTGTAGCGATGCCTAATTTTGCCATTACTGCATTTGTAAGATCAAAAGCAGGATCAGCATATGCAAGATTATTGTTGTTTCCTATGGTGAGGACTTGTGTAAAAGATTGCTCTTTTGCCACCACAGAGAGTGCCTCCGATATTTTATTGTAAAGTGGGTTGAGCAGTTCAGACTGCTTTAACTGTATAAGCTGAGCTCCATTTGCACGAAATTTCTGAATGTCATTCTCCATTCCTGTAAGTTCTGTTTGCTTTGCGTTTTTTGCCTCATCAGATAATGTGGTAAAAGTTTCATTTGCAGCTTTAAGAGCAGCTTCATAAGTAGCGATCTTATCGGTAAGTTGCTTTTCAAGGTCTTGGTTGTAAACCTTAAGGGCTTCTTGAGATTGAGCAAGTTCTGGCATTTTTGAAATAATGAACTCAGGGTCAATTGTTCCTACTTTAGTCTGGGCAAATGTTGCAGCGGTTATAAACAGTACCACAACACATAACATAATTTTTTTCATTGTATAAGATTTAAATTTTGGCGTCAATGCCGGCAAATATATAAGTTCCAAAAACAATTTCTGTGCCATTAACTTAATTTTGGATGTATAGCTGTCCTCTATGAGGCTTCAAGTCGTCTCTTACAGGTGGCATATCTACTTCATCTACTACCAGATAAGCGAGGGTGTGCATATCATTTTGTGTTTCGGTACCAGACAAGGTGTTTTTTAACGCTTTTGCAGAAGCGTACTCTTTCAAATGTATAACGTGATGTGCAGCCGTCTGAGCAGCCACTGGACCGCGAAAATCCCAAATAAGTTTCAATTGTTTCATCTCTAATTTTATCAAACAAAGATATTAAAAAGAGAGATTCTAGCAGACGCATAGGGGTATCTCTATGCGCTTATACTATTTGCCAGTATTATCACGTTCTAATACACTTGTACAACCCTTGAGAATTGTTATTTTTGCTCACATTTAAAAACTACTATGATCAGAAGAATAAAAAACCTATTATCCCTGTCATTTCTAGTGATAGCCTCCATTTCATATGGACAACAAGACAGCGATATTCTCCTAACAATAAATGAAGAAAAAATCTCTGTTGCAGAGTTTAAGAGAGTATATCTTAAAAATCTAAATTTGGTTCAGGATGACTCTCAAAAAGATGTCGAGGGATATTTAGATCTTTTTATTGATTATAAGATCAAAATACAAGAAGCCTATAATCAGAAACTTGACGAGAAAGAAACCTATCAACGTGAGATGAAAGGATATCGTCGCCAGCTGGTAAAAAATCATCTTACAGATATAGAAGTTACGGATAAGCTTGTAAAAGAAGCTTATGATAGAATAAACGAAGAAGTAAAGGCGCGTCATATTTTAGTAAGGATAAATGATGAGAGTAATGCAGCAGATACATTAAAGGCATTTAACAAGATTATAGAAGCTCGCAAAAAGATTATTGACGGCGATTCATTTACATCGGTGGCTAAGCGTTATAGTGATGACCCAAGTGCAAAACAGAATGGTGGAGAGCTAGGCTGGTTCAAAGCTTTTAAAATGGTTTACCCGTTTGAGACTACGGCATATAATACTCCAGTAGGAGAGATTTCAAAACCTTTTAGAACGCGTTTTGGTTACCATATCGTGCAGCCCACGGAGCGTCGTAAATCTGCCGGTGAGGTTGCAGCTTCTCATATTATGATTGCTCTTAAGCAAAAGGATACAACTGTAGACCCAGAGAAGCGCATAAATGAAATCTACGCGTTGCTACGCCAGGGAGAACCCTTTAAAAGTCTCGCTATAAAATATAGTGAGGATAAGAAGTCAGGAAAAAAAGGAGGTACACTCAACAAGTTTTCTAAAGGTCAGTTGAGCAGTACTACTTTTGAAAATAAAGTTTTTGCGCTTAATAAGGAAGGGGATTATACAGAGCCCTTCAAAACAGATTTTGGCTGGCATATTGCAAAGTTAGAAAAGAGATACCCTATAGGTTCATATGACCAAATGAAGTATGAGCTGGAAAGCAAAGTGAAGCGCGATGCGAGAGCAAGAATTATTTCAGAACGACTTACAGACCGTCTTTTTGAAAAGTACAACGTCACCATTCCTAATGATTTAGTATCTTTTTTTAATGCAATAGTTACAGATGCTGTAAACCAAGAAAAATGGAAGTTTGATGCAACTTTAGATGGGTTGGATAAAATTGCCTTAACACTCAATGACACGATATACAGCTATATGGACGTGGGAGAGTTTTTGGAAAGATCACAGGTGCGCTCAAAAAAATATGCTAGTACATCCGAGTTTGTAGAAAATAAGATTGCGTCATTTTTTGAGACAAAAACCCTACAATATCACGAGGAGCATCTAGAAGAGCAAGATCCAGATTTTGCTGGAATCATCACAGAATATAAGGAGGGGCTTTTACTTTTTGATTTAATGGAATCCACGATATGGAACAGAGCAAAAACAGATAGCCTGGGCCTTCTAAAATACTATAATAAGAATAGTAAAAATTATCAATGGGATAAACGTATCGATGCGACCGTGATTAATACTTCGGATAAAGCGGTAGCAGAGCAAGCTAGGCAGATGCTAAATGATGGACAAACAGTAGATCAAGTTACTGCTGCGTTAAATGAAGGCACACAAATAAATATTATTGTTACCAGGCGTACATTTTCAGTAAATGATCCTAGTTTACCTAAAAGGTTAAATATAGCATTGGGAATAAGTGATGTTTTGGGAGAGAAAGATTATGAGGTTTATCAAATTCACGATATACTTCCTGCGGGAGTAAAAGCTTTAGATGAAGTAAAAGGACAGGTGGCTACAGATTTCCAAAAAGAAGTGGAGGAAATTTGGGTGAAACAATTAAGAGATAATGCAAAGATTGATATAAACACTAAAGTGCTCAAAAAACTAAGTAAATCCTTAAACGTTCAGTAATGTCTAGAATGCTGTTCTACATCTGTTTCTTGGGGTTGTTTATAAGCTGTAGTTTATTTACAACAGAGAAAGAACAAGATGTAGTTGCTCGTGTTTATGATACTTATTTAACGCGCAATACTCTAGATGAAAATGTGCCTGAAGGACTAAGTATTCAGGACAGTTCTAGAATAGCAAATGCCTTTATAAATAATTGGGCAACAAGACAACTACTTGTAGAAGGAGCAAAACGCAACCTGTCAAGCGATGAGCAAGATAAGTTTGATGAACTTGTAAAAAAGTATAGGGAGGATCTCTACACAAAGTCGTACAAGGACGCCCTCATTATTCAGCGTTTAGATACTATTGTGACTGATAAAACAGCCGAAACTTTATACGAGGACGAAAAAGAAAATTTTGTTCTTAATGAGCCCTTAGTGCAATTACGATACATTCACCTTCCTGAGGACTATACTAATTTAGAAAGACTTAAAAAGCATTTTATAGATTTTAAGGAAGAAGACAAATATGCATTAGATTCTCTGAGTCTCCAGTTTAAGTCATATTTTCTAAACGATAGTACCTGGGTTAAGAGAAGTCAAGTACGGTCTCAGATAGGAATGATAACAAAGGACAATGCAGATGTGTTGTTAAAAAAAACTAATTTCCTACAACTGCGAGATTCATTAGGATTATATTTGATCGCTGTAAACAATACGCTTTCTATAAAAGATATGGCACCGTTAGAATATGTTAGGCCAACAATTAATCAAATTATTTTAAATAAGAGGAAATTAGAGTTAGTAAAACAGCTCGAAAAAGAGATAAAGGAAGATGCAATTAAAGACAAAAAATTTGAAATATTTAAGTAGCGCGATGCTAGCCATCGTATGTTTTGGACAATCATTATGTGCCCAAGAGCCCGTAACAGAAGATGTTGTGGCAGATGCAGGAGAAGAAATGGCTATGCTAGAGGTAGTAGACACTACAAAGACGCCCTTTAAGCCTTTTAAATTAGATGGAGTAGCAGGAGTAGTGGGAGAATATGTTATTCTGGAATTCGACGTAGATAAAACACTTATAGATTTAAGGTCACAGGGAAGAGATGTTGAAGATATCTCTCGTTGTCAGATGTTTGAGAGTATGCTCGAGAGTAGTTTAATGACACACCACGCAGTACAAGATAGTTTGGAAGTAAGAGAGTCACAGATTAATGCCTACTCAGACCAACAGATAGAGCGTTTTAAAAGCCAACTTGGAAGTGACCAGAAAGTGGTCGAATTTTTCAAGAAAGAAAGTATGGCAGATTTACGAGCAGATTTGTTTGAAATTAATAAGAACAATGAGCTGGCTCGCTTAATGAGTGAGAAAATCATTTCAGAAGTTGAGGTCACTCCTGAAGAAGTACGTACTTTCTTTAAGAAAATCCCAAAAGATGAACTTCCTACTTTCGGAGTAGAATTGGAAATCGCACAGATTGTAATAACACCAAAGGCTTCTGAAGAAGAACGTGCAAAAGCCATCAAAACTCTCGAGCAGTACAGAGAGGATATAGTAGAAAACGGAAGTAGTTTTGCTACAAAAGCAGTATTATATTCACAAGATCCAGGGTCTAACACAAATGGAGGACTATATGTAATTAATAGGAAAACACCATTTCATAAGGAATTTATGGACGTTGCATTTTCTCTTCAACCGGGAGAGGTAAGTGAGCCGTTTGAAACTCCTGACGGTTTTCATATCCTTACAGTAGATAAAATAAGAGGTGAAAATCTGGAGATCAGGCACATTATATTAAGACCAGTGATTACCGAGGAACAAGAGCAAGAAGCAAAAGACGAGCTTAAGCTTATAAAAAGTAAAATCGAGGAAGGATCCTTAGATTTTGTAGATGCAGTTCAGGAGTTTTCTACAGATACAACAACAAAGTTTAATGATGGCGTTCTTACAAATGACATAACATTAGATCAGCGTTTTGAGTTGACAAAATTAGATCCAAGTATTTATCCTAGAGTAGCTACGTTACAGGTGGGTGAGATCTCAGAGGTTTTTAACGATCCAGATCGCAAGGGAACTACAAACTTTAAAATACTCACCGTAAATAAGCGTTACGAAGAGCATCTTGCAGATTTTAAGCAGGATTACGTGAAGATTAAGGATCTTGCTTTAAAAGAGAAAAAGATCCGTACAATCCAAAAATGGCAAAAAGAGAAAATTGCCGAAACCTATATTAAAATAAACGGTGATAATAGAGATTGTGAGCTTTCTAATAACTGGCTAAAAAAAGAAAAATAAAATATGTCTGACGTTGCAGCGATTGAAGCATTAGTACAAAAACATAAAGTCCTTAAAAAGGAGATTTCAAAGATCATTGTAGGACAAGAAATTGTAATTGATCAAATTCTTATTTCAATTTTTTCAGGAGGTCATGCTTTATTGGTTGGGGTTCCCGGTCTTGCAAAAACACTAATGGTCAACACAATTGCTACAGCTTTAGGTCTTGATTTTAAAAGAATTCAGTTTACTCCAGATCTAATGCCTAGTGATATTCTAGGCTCAGAAATTCTGGACGAGTCTAGAAAATTTAAATTTATTAAAGGTCCTATTTTTGCAAACATTGTACTTGCAGATGAGATAAACAGAACGCCACCTAAGACTCAGGCCGCGCTTTTAGAAGCAATGCAAGAACGGGTGGTAACAGTTGCTGGACAGCGATATCCATTAAGTTTGCCGTATTTTGTTTTAGCCACGCAGAACCCTATTGAGCAAGAAGGAACGTATCCGCTTCCAGAAGCACAGTTGGACCGTTTTATGTTCTCTATAAACTTAAAATACCCTTCCTTTCAAGAAGAAGTAGACGTTGTAAAAGCCACAACGGCAGATAAGAAGCCTACCGTAGATGCCTTATTTACAGCTCAGGAAATTATAGACTTTCAACAACTCATAAGGCGTATTCCGGTCGCAGATAATGTTATTGAGTATGCCGTAAATATGGTGAGTAAGACACGTCCCAAAACAGAAAATGCTACTCAACTTGTAAATGACTTTGTAGATTGGGGAGCGGGGCCACGTGCTTCACAAAATCTAATCCTAGGAGCAAAGACACACGCCGCGATACACGGTAAATTTTCTCCAGATATAGAAGATGTTCAAGCCGTAGCCGAAGGAATCTTAAGACATCGACTTATAAAAAATTATAAGGCAGAGGCTGAGGGGCTTAGTATTGAGGAGATTATCAAAAGTCTTTTCTAAAAATTCATCATTCATTAATTACTCGTGATTGCATAATTGTGTATTTCATCGAATAATTACGTTTTTTTACCGATGATTTGGTAATTTATTCTTAATTTGGCTAGTAGTTAACCCCAAGTCAGCTAGATTATGAAATCAAAATTACTTTTACTTGCATTCACTTGTCTTTTCGCTTTTACATCTTGTAGTGATGACGATAGCGTCCCTAATAATACCCTGGCGGGTGATAACGGCTTCGAGTTCGAAAAGACTGCTTACATAACAGATCTTGTGTTTATAGATGAGGACAACAACATCGTTCTGTCTAACCGCAATCTCACAACAGAAGGTGATGAAGAAGGTCATTTTGTTATATTCTCCACTAAAAATGGTAATTTAAACGAGCTTACCTATACCGTAGGTCAGAAACTTGAGAAGTGCAATGCGATCGTCTCTGGGCGTATGGAAAATGGAGTAGTGCAAGGTGCAGATGTTCTGGGGCAAGAAAACACAGAAAAAGGCTTTATGCGTATCGTAAACTTTAATAATTTTGACCAAGAAATAGATATCATATTCGAATTTACCCGTACTGACGGAAAATTAGTTTCTGGCAGTTATATCGGAAATTTTCAACGACTTTAAAGTATAAACTATTACGCTTTCGCGAAAGCGGACTCCGCAACACCCTAAGTGTAAAAAATCCTACTACCGCCTCAAATTGTTATTATGATAATTTGAGGCGGTTCTTTTTGTGGATATGACAATGGCAGGTCTAACCTTTTGCCGAAAGTACAAAGTGTAGCGCCACGTAGCCATATCTCTTTGCCTATTGCCATTGTCACTACGATTTCGTAATTTCGTAAAGCTATTTGAAGGTGTAATTGCACAATAATCCAAACTAAAAAAAACTATATATGGCATTTGATATTGATATGATCAAGAAGGTTTATGCAAATATGTCAGAGCGCGTAGACGCTGCTCGTGACCTTGTAGGAAAACCTTTGACACTCTCTGAGAAGATTTTATATTCCCACCTCTGGGAAGGAAAAGCGACAAAAGCTTTTACACGCGGTAAGGATTATGTAGACTTCGCACCAGATCGTATCGCTTGTCAGGATGCTACGGCACAAATGGCATTATTACAGTTTATGCAAGCTGGAAAGGATAAAGTTGCGGTACCAACAACAGTACATTGTGATCACTTAATTCAAGCAAAAGACGGTGCAGTAGCAGACCTAAAGAACGCAAATGATGTTTCTAGTGAGGTTTTTGACTTTTTAGAATCGGTATCAAATAAATACGGTATCGGTTTTTGGAAACCAGGAGCGGGAATTATCCATCAAGTAGTATTAGAAAACTACGCATTCCCTGGAGGAATGATGATAGGTACAGATTCTCACACAGTAAATGCTGGTGGTCTCGGTATGGTTGCCATAGGAGTAGGAGGTGCAGATGCGGTAGATGTGATGGCAGGTATGGCTTGGGAGCTTAAATTCCCAAAACTCATTGGGGTAAGACTTACTGGAAAACTCTCTGGATGGACAGCACCTAAGGATGTTATCCTAAAAGTTGCCGAAATTCTAACCGCAAAAGGAGGAACAGGAGCAATTGTAGAATATTTTGGTCCTGGGGCTACAGCAATGTCCTGTACTGGAAAAGGAACGATTTGTAATATGGGAGCAGAGATAGGAGCTACAACTTCTACCTTTGGATATGACGAGTCTATGGAGCGCTATTTACGTGCTACAGACCGCGCAGATGTTGCAGATGCAGCAAATAAGGTAAAAGAGTATCTTACGGCAGATGCAGAGGTATACGCAAACCCAGAGCAATATTTTGATCAAGTAATAGATATTAATCTTTCTGAACTAGGACCACTACTTAATGGGCCGTTTACTCCAGACCTTTCTACGACTGTAGGGAAAGATATGACAGACAAAGCAACTAAAAACGAGTGGCCGCTTCAAGTAGAGTGGGGACTTATAGGTTCTTGTACAAACTCGTCTTACGAAGATTTATCTAGAGCATCTTCTATAGCACAACAAGCAATAGATAAAGGACTTAAGATGAAGGCTGAATTAGGTATTAATCCAGGCTCTGAACTTGTAAGATTTACAACAGAGCGTGACGGTATCTTAGGGATTTTTGAAAAACTAGATGCAAAGATTTTTACAAATGCTTGTGGACCTTGTATCGGACAATGGGCGCGTTACAGTGACCCTAAAAATGCTCCTAAAAACAGTATTGTACACTCCTTTAATAGAAACTTTGCAAAGCGAGCAGATGGTAATCCGAACACGCACGCTTTTGTAGCATCTCCAGAGGTGACTGCTGCAATTGCAATAGCCGGACGTTTGGATTTTAATCCGATGACAGATACACTAATTAATGAGGATGGACAGGAAGTAAAATTTGACGAGCCTACAGGGTGGGAATTACCTCCTAAAGGTTTTGAAGTGCAAGATAATGGCTATCTCGCTCCAGTAGAAGACGGCAGCAAGGTCGAAGTAAAAGTAGCAGAAGACTCAGAACGCTTAGAGCTTCTTACTCCTTTTGAGCCTATTAAGGACAGCGATATGCAAGGGATGAAGTTGCTTATCAAAGCTTTTGGAAAATGTACAACAGACCATATCTCTATGGCAGGACCTTGGCTACGTTTTAGAGGACACTTGGATAATATATCTAACAATTGTCTGATAGGAGCTGTAAATGCTTTCGGAAAGAAAACAAACTTTGTTAAGAACCAGTTGACAGGTGAGTATGGCGGAGTTCCAGATACCCAGCGTGAATATAAAAAAGCTGGTATTTACACGGTGGTCGTGGGAGATCACAACTATGGAGAAGGTTCTTCTCGCGAGCACGCAGCAATGGAGCCACGTCACTTAGGCGTAGCCGCAGTAATTGTTAAGTCATTTGCCCGTATACACGAGACAAACTTAAAGAAGCAAGGAATGTTAGGACTCACGTTTGCAAACGAAGCAGACTATGACCTTATTCAAGAAGATGACACCTTTAACTTTGTAGATATTGCAGACTTTGCACCAGACAAACCACTTACTGTGGAAATCGTACACGCAGATGGAAGCAAGGATACTATTAAAGTAAACCACACGTACAATGCGGCTCAAATTGCTTGGTACCGAGAGGGAAGTGCTTTAAACCTTATTAAGAAGGAGAATGCTGCTTAACCCTAAGTTGGCTTATAAATAATAGAAAACTCCGCTGGTTACAGCGGAGTTTTTTTGTGGGTGAATTATTTACTTTTTATATGCTCTATCCCTTGTTGTAAATAGTTTATCTCGTGTAGATTAGAGTTTGTCGAGAACTTGCATCAATATCAACACTATTCATTTCAACATCATTAATTGTACCTTGATTACTCCGTGCAATACTTTTTATTCTTAAGCTTTGATTATTTAAAATTTCAATTTCGAATATTGTTATCGAATCATCAACTCCAGCTGTTGCTCCTTCGCCCTCCACAATTCTATATAATAATTTATTCGTTTCATTCAATAAATATGTATATTCAGCATACCTGAAATCGCAATCTTCAAATCCTTCTTGAATTATATCTGGCTCAAATCCTTCTATATCAACTATTATAAAATTAGCTATAAAATTATCAGTAAAAATTACACCTTCTCCTTGCTCGCAATCATCTAAAGTTAATTGATTACCACCAAACAATTTGGATTCCAGTTTCCATTGTCCAATAATAGAAGCTGCCTCTTGATTGTCATCATCATCATCAGAAGAACAGTTTATAAACATTAAACTGATTAAAATTAATGATGCTAAATTTATTTTTTTCATAAGTTTCGGTTTTCTTAAATTATTTACAACGGCAATCTGTCTAATAACCACCCTTTAATTTCTACTAAAATACTTTTTTTAGTCTAGGTGTAGTGGTTCCAGCTTGTTTTTTATGTTTTGAGGGGATAATAACTGTATTTGACTTAAAATTTCTCTTAAGAAAGCTCATTTTTTCATATACACCTGATGTAGACTGTTACTGGAAGTCTTGAGCAGGTTCTAGATTCTTTTGAGATTGTATGAGATGAACGTAAAGCCTATGTCTACAGCTGCTTTTCATCGTTTTTACTTTATTTATCTGGTTTTCTTTTATTCTTGGTGTGTTGTATTTTGTGCACCTCTCGGTCATCACCTATAACCTGAAGAAATACCTTAAATTTGAAGAGAAACGCTTAAAAAATGGGGCAGAAAGCAAGGCCTTTATTAAAAACTTGAAAACCGTACTCAAAAACGTAATCTACCTTGGTCTTAGCTCCTCAAATTTGAGCCGAGTTCAATATGCCATTCATCAAAAACGCCCTTAAATGGGCGCATTTAAGGTCATATTTTTAGAAATTAGTGGCTTGTGCAACGGTTACCCTTGTTGTAAGTAGTGCTTTTCGCGTTCTGTTATGCGGTTTGTAATAGATTTATCCCGCTCAATTCCTGTCCAATTTGGTGAATTCCACTCAAAATTTTCTCGGTCTGTTTCGCCGATGGTTTTTTTGTTCCTGAAACATATTGAGAAAGTAGAGTAGCGTTCATTCCAATTTTCTCAGCAAGAAACTTAGCATTTAAAACCTTGTAAAATTTAAAGAACTGCTTAAAATCTATTTCAAATGTAATGTCGGTTGGGTCAACTTTTATTTTTTCGTCCTCAAAATGTAATTCCGTCGCTTCGTATGTGTTGTTAATCAGTTCGGGAATTGATTTTCCAGTCGTAAATATTGGATAGTCCGCTGAAAAGGCAGAAAATCCAGTATTAGTTTTCTCAACTGTCATTATTATTTTTTTCTTCTTTGCCATAATCCTATTTTTTAATTCCAGCGTCTTTTAGAATTTTCTTTTCCAATCCTTTACCCATTTCTTGACTTCCGTGGTTCGGGAAAATAATCGTTCCTTTTTTTTGTTTCGTGTCGCATTTTAACGTGCGAACCTTTTTGCGATACCGCATACCAACCGTCTTTTGTTAATATTCGATAAAGTTGGGAACATTTCATTCAGTTTCGCTTTGATTTAGACAACAAAGGTAAACTATTATTTACTTTTTACAAAACTAATTTTGATGCGAAGACGGATTTCCAGCATTACTTACAACTTGTTATATAGTAACTTTTATCGTCGATATACCGGGAAATTCTCAGGATAAAAATGGATTTTTGTCGTCGATATCCCGTAAAGATAAATTATTTGTTTCAGCGATAATACGTTAGTTTTGTTATCTTTTTTAAGATTTTGGAAATAGAAATCTTTAAAGCTTATATACGCTTTCGCGAAAGCGTACCTAACACATTTATTATCCAGATAATGTAAGGAACCGTATCTCAAGAAGACTTAAGGAAGAACCATTAAAATCCTACCTCGTTATGCCTGCTATTTGGTTTTTTGAAGATGTAAATGTTTTTAAGATGTTGTGCCCGCATAAGATGAAAAAGTACAAGGACAAACACGAGTTTTCCCATTATCCAAAACAAGATTTTATCTATTTTGAAGAGGATAGCGCTACAAAAGTATATCTCATCGAGCGCGGAAAGGTAAAAATAGGCTACTACAAAGAGGATGGAACAGAGGTAATCAAAGCTATACTAACTAAAGGGGAACTCTTTGGCGAGAAGGCTATTTTAGGAGAAGAAACACGCAATGAGTTTGCACAGTCTCTGGACAACGCAACGTCTGTATGTCCTGTTCCTGTGGCTACGATGCAAGATCTGATGCGAGACAATCGCCCATTTACATTACGATTTTATAAATTTCTTGGGATGCGCTTTAAAAAACTAGAGCGTCGTCTAGAACTCCTACTATTTAAAGACACGACCACAAGAGTAAAAGAATTCCTAGCCGAAATGGCCGAAGATTACGGCTACTGCTGTCCTAACACAGGAGACACCGTAATAAAACACCCGTATACTCAAAAAGACATCGCGAGTTTAATCGGGACGTCTCGTCCTACACTTAATACGATTATGAATGAACTTAAGGCAAGTAGTTTTCTGGACTTTAACCGAAGTGAGATACGTCTTAAGGTGGCATAATTACAAGAAAATTTTAACAAATTCTTTGCGCTAGTGTAAGCTAGCTAACATTTTAAGGGCTGAGCAGGTTCTAGATTTGTGGTACAAATCAAATCCTATTTTAAAATGAAAAACAAACTTTTTTTTGGATGCTTAGCGCTAGCAGCGGTATTTGCATCCTGTGATTCTGACGATGACACTACAACTACTGGCGCTCAAGTTGAGGCTGGTGAGCTAAGCGGTGGTCCTTTCTCCTTTTTTGTAGATGGCGTTGCAGACAATGTAAGCGGTATTACCCTTTCTGGAGACATAGAAGGATCTGTCACAACCTATGTCGTAACAGATGCAGAAAGGAATATTTTGGGTCTACCACCCACGGTTGCAGCACTGGAGGGTGTAAACTTTGACGATGCGGGAGTAGGCGCCTGTTATATTTATCACCTGGCTTATGAAGATGGACTTACGGGTCTTGCTGCTGGTGAAAATCTCGATGACTTTACAGGAGATTTTGACCTTTCAAATTTTATTGTTGTAAATAGACTTGCAGGGCCAGTTGCTGGTGAGTTGAGCGGCGGTCCTTTCTCTTTCTTTGTAGATGGTAATGTAGATAATGTAAGCGGTATTATCCTGTCTGGAGATATCCAGGGATCAACAACAACATACGTTGTGACAGATGCAGATAAGAATATCTTAGGGATCCCACCAACGCTAGAAGCTGTGGAAGGCATAAACTTTGATGATGCTGGAGTAGGTGCTTGTTATATTTATCACCTTGCTTATGAAGAAGGACTTACAGGTCTTGCAGGTGGTGAGAACCTTGATAATTTTACAGGAGTTTTTGACTTATCTAACTTTATCGTTGTAAACAGACTTGCAGGGCCGGTTGCTGCCGAAATTACAGGAGGTCCTTACACCATTTGTGTAGATGGAGTTCCAAGTATGGTAAGTGGTCTTGGTTTAACAGGAGAGTCTGTAGGAAGTGAAAGTTCTTGGGTTATCACATCAGACACTGGTGAGATTTTAGGACTTCCACCTACGCTAGACGCGGTTCAAGGAGTAAATTTTGACGATGCGGGAGCAGGCGTATGCTTAATCTGGTACTTGCGTTATGAGCCGGGTCTTGAAGGACTTGAGCCAGGATTAAATGCAAATGATTTAAGCGGTGTGTTTGACTTATCTGAGCCTGTCACAGTAACTCGTAACGAACCTAAAGCTGCCGAAATTGTAGGAGGACCATTTACATTTACTGTGGACGGCACTCCAGATATGGTGAGCGGCTTGAGCCTAACTGGCGATAGCTCAGGTGAATTTAATACTTGGGTCATCACTACAGATACAGGTGAGATTTTAGGCCTTCCACCTACACTAGCTGCTGTTGAGGGTGTAAACTTTGACGCTGCAGGAGTAGGAGTATGCCTTATCTGGTACTTGAGATATGAAGAAGGACTTACAGGACTTGCTGCTGGTGAGAATGCAAACGATCTTGAAGGGTGTTTTGACTTATCTGAGCCTGTTACGGTGACACGTAACTAGTTTATAAATGGTTAATTTTGATGCGCAGTTACGTAAGTAGCTGCGCATTTTTAATTTTGAAAAGGATGAAAAAAAGTTTTAATTGGAAAAACCTCATATTTATTGTTGTGCTTGTGTTGCTTATCATTCCGCAGACGAGGCAGCCTATTCAGGTGATGGTAAATAAGGTAAAGATGATGGTGTTTTCTCCTTCCGCTTTCGCGAAAGCGGACCAAATTCAGCTACAACCTTTTAATTACAGCCTCACCTCACTAGATGGTGATACTGTGAGCGCACCCATAGGGCAAGGAGAAGTAACATTTATGAGCTACTGGGCCACTTGGTGTCCACCCTGCATAGCCGAAATGCCGTCTATCCAAGAGCTATATAATGACTACGGTGACCGCGTAGATTTTGCACTCATCACCAGCGAAGATGCCGAAGTAGTCAAAGCATTTTTACAAAAAAAAGGATACAATCTGCCGGTATTCATTCCAGCTCAAGAAACCCCAAAACCCCTTTATGAAAGCAGCATCCCAACAAATTATATTATAGATAAAGAGGGAAATATCGTGATAAAAGAGCAGGGTGCGCAAGACTGGAATAGCGATTCTGTAAGGAAAACCTTAGATAAGTTACTGTCCAGTGAGTAAGGCTAGATTTTGGTAAGACGAGTGAAATACGGTTATTACATCTTCGTAATTTCAAATTGATTCCAATTTTGCCGTCATTTAACGTATTTGTTGGTGTAAAACGTAAAGTAAACATCGATCCCGTTATCCCTAAAAATTATAATACGAAGTAATCGATAAACAAAGCCTTTTCAGATTTCTATAAAGGCTTTTTCTATTATACATTCATTAAAAAAGTAATTTTTCCACCTAAACACACTCACAGCTCACCACTCACAGCTCACCACTCAAAGCTCATTTCCCGAGCGGACTAATAATCTCCACATTATGAAAGGCAATAGCACCTCGGATTACACCCGAAATTGTATCGCGTAACGCTTCGATAATTTGCATTTTAAGTTCACTCTTGGGAAAGATTAAGCTCACCTCGCGGGCAGGAGATGGTTCTTTAAAACGTTTAAAGTGTTTGTCTTGTGGCATATCTTGGGTGTGCAAATAGGGGAGTAGGGTCATTCCCAGACCTTCATCTGCCAGTTTTACTAAGGTCTCAAAACTGCCACTTTCTAGTGAAAAATGGTCATCACCATAGTCTTTAGAGACTTTACAAAGGTTTATGACTCCATCTCTAAAACAGTGCCCGTCTTCTAGGAGAAGCATATCGCTTAAGTCTAAATCTGCCGTGGTGAGTTCTCTTGCACCCGCAAGTCTATGATTATCGGGAACATACGCCATAAATGGCTCGTAATACAAAGGACGTTCTATAATATTGGGATTATCAAGCGGAGTCGCCGCAATTGCTGCGTCTAAGTGTCCTTCTTCTAATTGCTCTATGATCGTTTCGGTGTTTAGCTCTTCTATTTTAAGCTTTACTTTAGGGTACTTTGTGATAAAGTTTTTTAGAAACATAGGAAGCAACGTGGGCATAACGGTTGGGATTACTCCAAGTTTAAATTCGCCACCTACGTATCCTTTTTGTTGGTCGACAATGTCTGTCATTCTGTTGGCTTCATTTACGATGCTCTTTGCTTGTTGTACAATTTTTGCTCCTACATCTGTAAGCGCAATTGGTTTTTTAGAACGGTCAAAAATGAGAATATCCAGTTCGTCTTCCAGTTTCTGTATTTGCATACTGAGGGTAGGCTGGGTAACAAAAGTTTTTTCTGCGGCTTTTGTAAAGTTTTGATGCTCTGCAACCGCAAGGACGTATTTGAGTTGGGTGATGGTCATATTATGATTGATGTTTTTACAAAATTAAAAAACCAATCAAGAATAGCTATAGTAATTTGATTTTCTTTAAGTTTTGTTGATAGAAAAAAGCCTTCAGAAAAATTCCAAAGGCTTTTTAATGTTTTGTATTTCAAGTTCGAGCATTTACATTCTGATAGTAACTGTCATATCCTCAGAACCAACTGTAAATTTTGCGTCTGTGAAGTTTGGAGGTCCCATAGACATTACGTTGTTAGACGTTCCGTAGGCTTCTTTAGGCATTCCGTTTGCCTCGAAGTCCATACGCCCATTTTCATTTTTGTCGTGCAGGGTTATAATTCCGTATTCACCGGGTTGTACGTTTTCAAGTGTAAGCGATGCTTTCTTTTCTTTTATGGTTCCTTCGGCTGCTTTTAGGGGTGCTGCTACCATAAATGTCGCTTGGTCATACAAGGCGGCACTCACTTTTCCTTCGTCTGACTTTAGGTTTTCAAAAACTACAGTAATTGTGACGCCATCCTGAGCATACATTATAGACGAAACGGCGAGTACGATAAATGTGATAATTGTTTTCATAATATTGGTTTTTAATGGTTTATTGTGATTGATGGTGTAAATATAGGGGTACGCTTTCGCGAAAGCGAACAAATCCCACCCACCTGTCAAAAACCGTTACTGAATCGTAAAATGATGCCTTTTATAAAAGTGACTGACAGGATTGCAGGCATATTTCTAGATGTCCGAATACTGAGTTTGGCGCGATTCTTGGCTTGTTGATTAGTGTGTTAACAACTAGTGGTGCTTAAAATGAGACCACGACAAAACATTGCTAAATTTATAAATAAGCATTGCATAAATTACATCGTATGGATTTTTACCCAGAAGAACATAATATGTCTCTCACGCGTTTCGAATCGATGTTAAAGACAAACGATATTGTTTTCTTTGATAGTGAGGAATTTGAGGCGATTGCAAACCATTACATAGAAAATGGTAAAATAGCCCTTGCCCGTAAAGCGGTCAAGTTAGGACTAAACCAGCACCCTACATCTTCTAATCTTAAGCTGTTTCGTATAGAGATTGCCATTTTTGAAAATAAGTTTAACCTTGCAAATGAGTTACTTTCTGAACTTCACGTGCTCGAGCCTAACAACGAAGAAATATATATTCAGAAAGCAAATATTTACAGTAAACAAGACGAACATCAAAAAGCGGTAGACCTTTTAGAACAAGCTGTAGATCTTACCGATGACCCTGTAGAAGTGTATTCTTTAATTGGGATGGAGTATCTGTTTATGGAAGACTTCCAAAACGCAAAGCTCAATTTTATGAAGTGTCTTGAGGTCGATGACCTAGACTATAGTGCATTATATAATGTGATTTACTGCTTTGATTTCTTAGAGCAACACGAGGAAGCTATCGAGTACCTTAATATGTTCTTGAACAAAAACCCGTATTGTGAAGTTGCTTGGCATCAAGTGGGTAAACAGTATTTTGATTTAAAAGAATATGAAAAAGCCTTATCAGCTTTTGACTTTGCAATAATAAGTGATGATCAGTTCGTAGGTGCTTATCTGGAAAAAGGTAAAGTGCTAGAGAAATTAGGAAAATACAATGAGGCTCTTGAGAATTATCAAATCACACTACAACTAGACGACCCGACTGCATTTGCATTGCTCCGTATGGGGAAATGCTACGATAAATTGGGAAGTGATGAACTGGCGCTGAAGCATTTTAAAAAATGCGTGCATGAAGACCCGTTACTAGATAATGGCTGGATTGCGATTACAGATTTTCACACAAAGCGATTAGATTATCAAAAAGCCTTATACTATATTAATAAGGCGATAAATATAGATAGCGATAACCTTTTATATTGGAAACGTTATGCAACCATAAATCACCGTCTTAAATTTTATGAAGAGGCAGAAGTTGGATATCGTAAAACATTAGAACTAGGCGATTACGAATTACAGACGTGGCTTAATAGAGGAGACACATTGCTCAAATTAGGAGAAACAGATGCAGCTATTATTAATCTTACTCAAGCGCTAGAGTATTTCCCAGAAAGTGCAGAGATTAACTTTAGACTCTCTGGACTTAATTACCGTAACGGGAATGATATACAAGGGCGATATTTTCTTAAAAACGGATTGAAGATAAATCCAGAATTTACCATTATTCTAGAGGAGTTGTTTCCGTATGCAAATGATAAAAAAGAAGTACGTAAGCTTATTGAGAAGTTTAATACATAAGATAGTAAAGCAATTAAGTAAAAAGTGCGATGTAAAGTCGCACTTTTTTTGGTTTAAATATTAGCGGAATATCATTCGTTTCATCGTTTATAAAACCATATTTTTACGAATACCAAGCATAAAATAAATGAATCGTACTTTTCTTTCTTATTTCATAGTAACCTTAAAAGGAATGGCGATGGGCGCTGCAGATGTAGTCCCGGGAGTATCCGGAGGAACGATTGCCTTTGTCGCTGGGATCTATGAAGAGCTCATTATGACAATAGATAAACTTGACTTGGGTGTTTTTAAGTCTTGGAAAAAAGATGGATTTAAAGCGATGGTCGCAGATTATAATCTCGGCTTTTTGGGAAGCTTATTCTTAGGAATTGCAATTAGTATTTTATCACTAGCAAAGCTTATCGCATACCTTCTTGAATCACACCCTATTATACTATGGTCATTTTTCTTTGGACTTGTACTTGCCAGTATCCTCTTTATAGCAAAGCAAATTAAGAAGTGGAACGCGCCTGTAATTATATCCATAATTTTAGGAGCGATAGTAGCTTATTATATTACCGTTGCTGTCCCTGGAAATGCACCAGATGCGTGGTATTACTTCTTACTTTCGGGGTTTATAGCTATTATAGCAATGATTTTACCTGGTGTCTCGGGATCTTTTATTCTGGTATTACTCGGCTCTTATGGGTTAGTATTGGGAACCTTGACTGATTTTATTGAGGCAATTCTAGCTCGGGATTGGGAAACGGTAAAGTCCAGTTTTTTTAGAGTAGTACTTTTTAGTGTAGGTTGTGTTCTTGGACTTAAAGTATTTTCTAAAGCTTTAAGATGGATGTTTGAGCATAAAAGGGAGATAACTCTTGCAGTGCTTACAGGTTTTATGATAGGCTCTTTAAATAAGATCTGGCCTTGGAAACAAGTCATGTCCACGAGAATAGATAGACACGGTAATGAAGTACCCCTTCTAGAGAATAGTATTTTACCTGATAACTTTGAAGGAGAGCCTCTTGTTCTCTATGCGACTATCGCTGCAATTGTAGGTTTTTTATTGATATTAGGACTCGAAAAAGCAGCATCAAAACAAGAGGTAAATGCAAACTGAAACACGCACATTTACCGATAAACTATGGCTCGTTCTTAAGGGACTAGCAATGGGAGCCGCAAATAAAGTTCCTGGTGTATCTGGTGGTGTCGTTGCTTTTGTTGCTGGATTTTATGAAGAGTTTATATACAGCCTTCAAAAAATAAATGGTACTGCCTTTCGGCTTATTCTTAATGGTAGGTTTAGAAGCTTCTGGCAATATATAAACGGTAAATTTTTAGGGCTTCTTATTCTTGGAATGCTTATAAGCTATTTTAGTATTTCCTTATTATTGGATATCGCTATTAAAAATTTTCCTTTGTTGGTGTGGAGCACTTTCTTTGGGATGATTATCGGTTCCATATACTATATAGGTAAAGACTTCGAAAACTGGTCGCGACGCAATATTACTGTTTTAGTACTCGGTATTATTGTAGGTGTAAGTATAAGTCTATTAGAGCCAGCCCAAGAAAATGATAACCTTTTATTTGTGTTTTTCTGCGGCATTATCGGGGTTTCTGGAATGACACTTCCAGGATTATCGGGTTCTTTTATATTAATCCTACTAGGTAATTACGTTTTACTACTCGTAGACTCTGTAAATGCTCTCTATATAACTCTTATTGATATTATCACGTTAGATTTTTCATTTGTAGATAATCCAGAACAAGTAAGGCTCATTAAAGTCCTTTTAGTCTTTTCTGCGGGTTCACTTACGGGACTCGTAACGCTCTCTCATTTTCTTGGTTTTCTTTTAAAACATTACAAACAGACAACTAATGCGGGTATAATTGGCTTTATTGCAGGTTCATTAGGCGTGGTTTGGCCTTGGAAAGAAGAGATTTTTAAGAAAGACTTTAAAGGAGACATCCTTATAGATAGAAACGGAAATGCCGTGCTGGACAATTACGATAGATACTTGCCGTCAGAAATGAATATGGAAAATGTCCTCGCTGTTTTTTTTATTCTTTTAGGTATTTTTCTCGTTGTAGCTCTTGGTAAGTATGGAGATAAAACCCGCGCAAATGGATAAGTACGGCTTGTTTGGAAAGAACATAGGATATTCTTTCTCTCGTAATTATTTCAGAGCAAAGTTTACTGCTTTAGAACGTAATGCGACTTACGAAAACTTTGATTGCGCTACTATTCAAGAAGTACAAAATAAGCTCAAAGATGCTACTGTTTCTGGTTACAATGTCACCATTCCATATAAGGAAGCCATAATCCCATTACTAGATACACTTGATAAACATAGTGCCGCAATAGGAGCTGTGAACACCATAAAGCGTATGCCTAATGGTGAGCTCAAAGGTTTTAATACGGATTTCATAGGATTCGGAAATTCACTTTTAGAGCAATATGGAGAGACGCTGTTTGGTGGGGCAGATGATATTTCCGCTTTCGCGAAAGGGGATACTGAGCTTGTATCAAATACAGAAAAAAAATCAGCCCACAAGGAAGAGCAAAATGCTCTTGCTTTACCCATAAATGCGCTCATTATGGGAACAGGAGGAGCATCTAAAGCGGTGGTGTATGCTTTTGAATTATTAGGAGTCTCGTGTCAATATATTTCGCGAAAGCGAACAAAAACCACCATTTCTTATGAGGATCTCACAGAAGAAATTATCGGCAACGCGACATTTATTGTAAACTGTACGCCATTAGGAACCTATCCAGAAGTCGAGCTCCACCCAGATATACCGTACGATTTTCTCAATATTACGCATATTGCTTATGATCTTATTTACAATCCGCCAGAAACTACATTTCTTGCCAAAGCAAAGGCACAAGATGCAGATGTTCTCAATGGGCTCAGAATGTTAGAACTACAAGCACAGGCGGCTTGGGATATTTGGAATAGTACTTCCTAGCCCAGAAGTTTGTATTTCGTATGGTATTAGTATCTTTAGACCCTTATTCAAGAACCTTAACATTGAAAGAAATGTCTGAAGAAAAAAAGCCAAAAGCAACGGAGAATGTTGAAAATGAGATTCCCCAAACAGAAGAGGTGACGCCTCAACCTGAAAAAGGAATAAATGAAGAGATTGCTGCGCTTGCCGCCGAAGCAGAAGCCACAGAACTTCCAACCCCAGAAACCATAGAAGCCGAAATCGAAGCTGACGCTCCCAAGATCGATGATCAAGTAGAAGAAGAGGCTAAAGAAGTAGCAGAAGCTGCCCAAGATGCTGAAGAAGTAAAAGAAGCTGACGCTCCGAAAGAAAAGCGTGAGGTCCCAACAAAGGATTACACAACAATGTCTAAGGAAGAACTTACAGAAGAACTTCAAAGCCTAGTTGCTACTTTTCCAGTTCAGGATATTAAGAGTCAAGCTGATGAGATCAATACTGTGATTAATGCGCAGTTTGATGCGACACAGGCAGAGGCAAAGGCAAAATTTTTAGAAGAAGGAGGCAATATTATTGATTTTAGATTCAATGCGCCACTTAGGAAGGCCTACAATGAAGTGTATTACGATTACCGTAACAAACGCTCTAAGTACTATCAAAACCGCCAGAAGAATCTAAAAGCAAACGAAGAGACACGTAATGCGCTTGTAGAAGAAGTAAAACAATTGCGCGATGAGTTAGGCGGTGCAGAAAGTGTAAACACAACATATAACAAGTTTAAAGATATTCAGGAACGATGGCATAATGCGGGTAATATTCCGCGAGATCGTTATAATCTTGTTTGGAACAACTATTATCATCATGTAGACGCTTTTTATGAGTTGTTACACTTAAATAGAGAATTCCGCGATAAGCACTATGAAGATAATTTGTCAAAAAAAGTTGCACTCATTGAGCGTGCAGAAGAGCTTGCGCAAGGTACAGACGTAAATAAAGCATTTAAGGAACTACAGCTGCTCCACCGTATGTGGAAGGAAGAAATAGGTCCCGTATCTAAAGTATACAGCGATGAGATCTGGGACCAGTTTTCTGCAGCGACTAAGAAAATACACGATGCACGTGATGCAAAACAGGCGGAGATTGAGAAATCTTGGGAAGGGAATTTAGAGGTAAAGCAAGAGCTCATTTCAAAAATAAGAGCGCTGGCAGACGACCCGATAAAGTCTCATAATGGTATCCAGAATAAAATTAAAGAAGTAGAGGCGTTACGCGAAGCTTTCTTTAAAGCTGGAAAAGTTCCACAAGCGGTTAATGAGGAAACTTGGAGTGCATTTAAAAATGCCACAAGAGATTTTAATCACAATAAAAACAACTTTTACAAATCTCAAAAGCAAGAACAATACGATAACCTCAATAAGAAAAAAGAACTTATTAAAATTGCAGAGGAGCACAAAGACAGTGAGGATTTTACCGCAACCATTGAGGTAATGAAAAAAATCCAGGCAGACTGGAAAAAAATAGGTCACGTACCACGTAAGGATAGTGATAAAGTCTGGAAGCAGTTCAAAGCTGCTTGTAATCACTTTTTCGATAGGATGCACGCTTCAAAAAATAAAGCAAACGCTGGGGAAGAAGAAGCTTACGAGAAGAAAGCCGGGCTTTTAGAAGAGGTAAAAGCCCTCAAGCTAGCTGGTGATCACAAAGAAAACCTCGAAACTATTAAAGGTCATATCACCACCTGGAAAGGAATAGGTCGCGTGCCGTATGCCAAAAAGAAAATCGACGAGCAGTTCAATAAAGCACTCGATGGTCTTTTTAATCAGTTGGATATTGATAAGAAAGAGGCAGAGCTCATTAAATATGATAACCGTATGGCAGCAATGTCAGAGGCAGATGATCAGAGAGCATTAGAAAAAGAAAGTTTCTTCCTCTCTAAAAAGGTAGATGAGATTAAGGCAGAAATCAATCAGCTTGAGAACAATTTAGGATTTTTCCAGCACGTACCAGATGATAACCCGATGGTAAAGGAAGTACACAAGAACATTGCAAAGCACAAAGAAGAACTTGCGATTTGGGAGGCTAAGAAGCGCAAAATAAGAGCTACTCTCGATTAGTTTCTGTAAAGAATATGTAATAAGGAGTCTGTAAGAAGGCTCCTTTTTTGTTTTGCAGTAACTTATATTCTAGTCTTAAATTCTTGCAACCTACACTTGATACCCTCCAATCTGACATCTCAAATCTAGGCCCAAAAGCGGTCTAATATTCTAATCATAATCTTTTAAACTCAAACAGGGTATCGTACCTTTGTAATAGTAAATTTAAAACACCACTATGAGCACATACGATGTAGCCGTAATAGGATCAGGACCTGGAGGATATGTAGCAGCAATACGCTGCGCACAACTAGGAATGAAAACTGCAATTATAGAAAAATACGATACTTTAGGAGGAACCTGCTTGAATGTAGGTTGTATTCCATCTAAAGCCTTACTTGATTCTTCACACCATTATGAAGATGCGGTAAAGCACTTTGAGGAGCACGGAATTGAGATTCCTGGCGAGGTAAAGGTGAACTTAGAGAAAATGATTGCTCGTAAGCAGGGCGTAGTAGATCAAACTACAAAAGGTATTGAGTTCTTAATGGACAAGAACAAGATAGATGTGTATCACGGCATCGGCTCATTTAAGGATGCGACGCATATTGATATCGCTCCTGCCGGCCGAGCAGGCGGGTCCGCGAAAGGGAAAACCGAAACCATTGAAGCAAAAAACACCATTATTGCTACTGGTTCTAAACCTAGCACGCTACCTTTTATTGAAATAGATAAAGAGCGCATCATTACGTCAACCGAAGCTTTAAAGCTTAAAGAAATACCAAAACATCTTATCGTTATAGGTGGTGGAGTTATCGGTCTGGAACTAGGCCAAGTATACAAACGCCTAGGTGCCGAAGTAACCGTAGTAGAATATATGGACCGCATCATCCCAACGATGGACGGTGCTCAGAGCAAGGAAATGCTCAAAGTATTTAAAAAGCAAAAGATGAAATTTGCTCTATCTCACGGAGTAACTGCCGTGGAGCGCAAGGGCGATGAAGTTGTTGTAAAAGCTAAGGACAAAAAAGACAATGAAGTCGAATTTAGAGGAGATTATGTTTTAGTTTCTGTTGGTCGTCGTGCATACACAGATGGATTAAATCTTGACGCTGTAGGTATTAAAACGGACGATAGAGGCAGAGTAGAAGTAGACGGACATTTAAAAACGAATGTTTCAAACATCTACGCTATAGGCGATGTAGTAAAAGGAGCAATGCTAGCCCACAAAGCAGAAGAAGAAGGCGTAGTTGTAGCCGAAAGTCTTGCTGGTCAAAAACCACATATCGATTATAACCTGATTCCTGGAGTGGTCTATACCTGGCCAGAAGTAGCATCTGTTGGAAAAACGGAGGAACAATTAAAAGAAGCAGGAATAGAATATAAAACAGGTCAGTTCCCGATGCGTGCCTTGGGACGTAGCCGTGCAAGTGGAGACACAGACGGTTTTGTAAAAATTCTAGCAGATAAGAGAACAGATGAAGTTTTAGGAGTACATATGGTAGGCGCCCGAGTAGCAGACCTTATCGCAGAGGCTGTTACCGCAATGGAGTTTAGAGCTAGCGCAGAGGATATTTCACGTATGAGTCACTCACACCCTACGTATGCAGAGGCCGTAAAAGAAGCAGCACTTGCAGCGACAGAGGATCGAGCGTTACATATTTAATTATATTGAATACCGATCATAAGAGTAAGCCATTCTCACTTGTGAGGATGGCTTTATTTTTTCTGTTATCTTCGATATCTAAAATACCTGAGAATGAAACGTACAGACCTCAAACTTGAAGAATTTAACCCATATTACAGTCTTTACATTGACAAAGTAGACAGTAACAGAGAGCTTATGGAGGCGCTTGAAAAAGGAAAAGCAGAAACCATAGCCTTCTTTACTCAAATCCCAGAAGACAAGTTAGAATACAGTTACGCCCAAGGAAAATGGACGCCTAAAGAGGTTTTATTGCACCTTATAGACACAGAACGTATTTTCTCATACAGAGCGTTACGTTCTAGCCGAAAGGAAACGGTCAATTTACCAGGTTTTGAGCAAGATGATTACGTTATTAATTCTAACGCATCTTCTCGTAATATGCATTCGCTACTTCGAGAATATAGTGCAGTAAGAGAAAGTACAATTACGCTATACGAGAATTTAACAAACAAGCAATTAAAGCATTTAGGAATGGGAAGTGGGAGTGCATTTAGTGCGCGGGCACTAGGATTTATAAATGCTGGTCACGAGATACACCACATTCAGATTTTAGAGGAGCGTTACCTATAATAGTGTCTTAATCATCTTTTTGAGTTTGGCCCTCAGTATTTGATGCATCTTCAGATTCGGGATCTGGAAGCTCAATAATCGGTGTTTGGTAATCCTCATCTTCGTAATCATCGTCTGTAAAGAACTCCATCTTCTTTTGGAGGCTTGCACTTATTTTTACAAGATAAATAGTATCTTCTAGTCGAACCTCTACAGCTTCTACCTTTTCATTTTTATGGTTTGTAAAGGTGATCACGTGATCATCATCATATCCATAAGGATATTTATTTACGAGGAGTGAGAGCACTTCAGGAGTTAATTTTTTGTAATCTACAATAACACGTTTCATACTATTGAGGGGATTGGTCAGCACTTAAAGTTATGAAAAAAACCAATAGAGGCTTACTAGTGGATGAGATGGTTACGCTTTTGCGAAAGCGTAATACTCAAATGCTTTCTTTATCAAATCATTAGATACCTGCTTATCTACAACGGCCTTTCCTATATCTTCAAGTAAAACAAAATTTATAATGCCGTTAGCATTTTTCTTATCGTATTTTAGGAGTTTGATAATGTGGTCAATTTCATTTTGGTCAAAATCAACGTTCTCATACATATTGAGCAGGATATTTGTCACGTTTTTTAAATCATCGCTGGGAAACCCACATAATGTTTCTGAAATAAATGATTCTAAAATCATTCCTATCGCAATAGCTTCTCCGTGCAATAAGGTCTTGCGATTCTCAGAGCTCAAGCAATACGACTCAATGGCGTGCCCTAGTGTGTGACCGTAGTTTAAAGTCTTGCGCTTCCCTTGTTCTCTGGGATCTTCAAGGACAATTGTATTTTTAATGATGACACTTTCGTATATTAAATGGTTTAAATCATCTGATGTCATTGCCTCAAGGTTTGAAAGCTTTTCCCAGTAATTTTTATCTGCAATAAGACCGTGTTTATACATTTCGGCGAGGCCAGAGCGCATTTCGTTTTGAGGCAAGGTTGCTAGAAATCCAGCATCTATAAGTACCATTTCCGGATTGTTAATGACACCTACAAGATTCTTAAGTGAGCCTAAATCTACACCCGTTTTTCCGCCCACAGAGGCATCGACCATAGATAGTAGGGAAGTAGGGATATTGATAAAATCCATTCCGCGCTTAAAAGTACTAGCGATAAATCCTCCCAGATCTGTAACAACGCCACCGCCTACATTAATGATGAGTGCTTTCCTATCTGCATTTAGATCTGCAAGGGCTTCCCAGACTTGTACGCAGGTGTCTATTGTTTTGTTTTCCTCGCCTGATGGGACTTCGACAATCTCCATTTCAAGTTCAGTTTCAAGCATACTTAAAAAGGAGGGTAAACAATGCTCGTGGGTATGATTATCAACAATAATAAAAAGCTTAGAGTAGGTACTATCTCTAAGCAATTTATTGAGCCGGTCGTATCCATTTGTGTTGAAAACGATATCATAAGTAGCTGCAGCAATCGGGGTCATAATAGATTTAAATTTGCGTCCAAATTACAAAATCAATAGGAGTTTGAATTATATTTGTTATTCAAAAAAATATGCTATGGCAGCTTCTCCCTTTAATAATACAGAACGTGCATTTGCACTAAAATCTGATAGCGAACTCGAACGCGCTTACTTCCTATTTAAGATGATTTCTAAGGAGCCACTCGTTCGTATAGGAACTGCTATGACGAAGTTTGCGCTTAATGCAAATTTACCTGTAGAGGGATTAATACGTGCGACTGTTTTTGACCATTTTTGTGGTGGGACGAGCGAGGATGACTGCTTACCTACAGTAGATAGGTTGTATGAAGCGGGAGTAAGCTCTGTACTCGATTTTTCTGTGGAGGGCAAAGAAGAGGAAGAGCAGTTTGAACTCTGTATGAACAAGATACTAGAGATCACAGCCTTTGCCAAGGATAAAGAGGCAATGCCCATTGTAGTTTTTAAACCTACAGGCGTAGGACGCTTTGCACTCTGGCAGAAAGTGACCGAAGGTAAAGAGCTCTCTATAAGTGAATCCTCAGAGTGGGACCGTGTAGTGGAGCGTATTGATATAATCTGTAACGCCTGTGCTGTATCGGACATAGAGGTACTTATAGATGGTGAAGAAAGCTGGATGCAAGGTGCTGCAGATGATCTTGTAGCGGCAATGATGGCTAAGTATAACAAAGAGCGAGTAGTGGTTTATAACACGCTACAATGCTATCGCTGGGATCGTCTTGATTATCTCAAAAAATTACACGTAGAAGCAAAGGCACGTAAGTTTAAAATAGGAATGAAGATTGTGCGCGGCGCTTATATGGAAAAAGAAAATTCACGCGCCAAAGAAAAGGGATATCCTACTCCGATATGCGCGAGTAAACAAGCGACAGATGATAATTTTAATACTGTGATGCGCTATATGTTTGAGCATTTGGAAGATATTTCCATATTCCTAGGAACTCATAATGAAGATAGCTGTATGCTGGCTACTCAGATTATGGATGAGATGAATATTCCTAAGACAGATAATCAAGTATGGTTTGGCCAACTTTATGGGATGAGCGACCACATAAGTTTTAACCTCGCTGCAGATGGTTATAATGTTGCAAAGTATGTGCCTTTTGGCCCCGTAAAGGATGTAATGCCTTATCTCATTCGTCGTGCAGAGGAGAATACCTCGGTAGCAGGACAGACGAATAGAGAGTTAGAATTGCTCAAAGCAGAGAAGAAACGTCGTAAGCTTTAAACTTTGATGAGTATATGTATTGTGTGGAAGTTCGCTTTCGCGAAAGCGTAAAAAGACCGCTATTTCTTAGCTATCGAAAGAATCTTAGCCTCTTTATAGCAATTTTCAACCGATAGGATATACACATTTCCAGAAGCACCTTCACTTTCTAAATGAAAGATGCCGCAAGGCTCCTTGCGCTGGTCACTTTTATCAAAATCTACTTCGCTCGTTTTGATAAGTTCATTTACCGCTAGCGTGTCAAGACCGAGACTCATTCTCGTAGCTTCGGCAGCTGTACTGTAGGTATGTTTTTTTATGGAAATATTCTTTACGGTTCTAGCCTGCGGAAAATAGGAACAACTGGCGCGTTTACCACTTAAGAAAAAAGCAAGAACTACAAGACCTATGGCAAATCCCCCGAGGTAATACCCGAGGCGGTGGATGAATCGCATCTTTTAAAAGATAAGTAGATTGATGTCGCGGTAGGAAAGGTTGAACCAGTCTGCCACAGACTTATTAGTTAAAATTCCGTGGTAAAAATACAACCCATTTTTTAATCCTTTGTCAAAACGGAGCTTGTTTTCTATACCGCCTTGCTCGCCTATTTCTAATAAATAAGGGGTAAAGATATTACTAAGTGAGACTGAGGCTGTTCGAGCAAATCGTGCGGGAATATTAGGTACGCAATAATGGATAACACCATGTTTTTTAAAGGTAGGCTTGTCGTGGCTAGTTATCTCACTTGTTTCAAAACAGCCACCCATATCGATACTAACATCTATAGCAACCGCTCCATTCTTCATCACCTCGATCATCGCCTCAGAAACAACTATTGGTGCTCTATCCTTACCTCGTACTGCTCCTATTACCACGTCACAGCGTTTCAGGGCTTTGAGTAAATTTTTAGGTTGGATGGTAGAGGTGTAGAGTGGTCTGCCCACGTTAGTTTGTAAACATCGTAGTTTTGTTATGGAATTATCAAAAACCTTAACATTTGCTCCTAAACCGATAGCCGATCGTGTTGCAAATTCTCCCACCGTTCCTGCGCCTATCACTACAATCTCTGCTGGCGGTACGCCAGAAATATTTCCTAATAACATCCCGTTACCAGTATGGCTATTACTCATAATTTCGGCGGCGAGCTGTACAGCAGCCGTACCAGCAATCTCAGACAAAGTGCGCACAGCAGGATATGTACCGTCTTCATCTTTTATAAATTCAAAAGCGAGGGCGGTTATTCTTTTAGATGCTAGTTTTTCAAAGTAATCTTTAGACTGTGTTTTTATCTGGAGTGCAGAAATGAGTACCGTTTGCGGGTTCATCATATCGAGCTCTTCTAGTGAAGGTGGCTCAACTTTGAGAATCATAGGACAGGAAAAGACTTTTGATGTATCTCCTGTTACCTCGGCACCTGCTTCACTATAATCTTTATCTGTATAACGAGCCCCTTGACCAGCTTTAGACTCTACTAAAACTCTGTGTCCATTTGCGGTAAGCGCGGCAACTGCGTCTGGATTTAAACAGACTCTTTTTTCTTGAAAATGTGTCTCTTTTGGAATACCTATAAAGAGTTCGCCCTTTTTTTTGGCGATTTCTAGCATTTCTTCTTGAGGAAGGAGTTGCGCTCGGGTAAATGGAGAAGTAGTAATATCCATATAAGTGATCAATTGCTCAAAAGTACGGATTATATGGGAATGTAAAATTTTAGGTTTTTTATGAGCTTATCCCATAAATACGTCTTCTTCGTCTTCATCTTCACCATCACTAAATTCATCTTCTTCGGTCTCTAACTGAACATTACCTTTAAGCGATACTCTTCCGAGCTCGCTTAAATCAATACCGTGAATTTTATCAAATATTTTTGTGCGAATAGTATACACAAATATTGCCATTAGCAAGATTATAGGAGCTAAATAAAAAATATCATTATTGTCTGCAAATCTTAAATCATCATTTAAAATGTCAAAGATTTGTTTAATGTACATACAAATGGGAACTAATATAACGTGGTACCACCAGTGGCGACAAGTAAAGAACCAAATAAACAAGAGGTAGAGTGGAATCAATTTTCCCCAAAGAGTCCAAGCGGCAACGTAGACACTTTCATAATAACCGCTATCATAAATACCAAAAAAGGTTTCCCAACTTCTTTCATTTGGAAAACCTTGATATAACGTCCATAAGTAAGGAACAATTAAAATCGCTACAGCGATAATTGTTCCAGCAGTAAGAACTTTACGCTTATTCCTTACTTGGTACTTTGATGGTTGTTTTGTCGATTGCTTGCTCTGCATTGTCGTCTGAAATTGCAGTGTAAGATAATGCCGTTGCTCCAGCGATCAGGAGCCCTAAAATAAGTGCTTTGATTTTCATTGTAAGTGAGTGTTTTGAGTTATGATTTGTTGACACAAACATCTCAAATATTCACATAATGTCAATCATTCACTTTTTTTTGTATATTCGCCGCTTTTTTTGAAAAAATGAACGAATATTACATCATCTACACGTATTTATTATCTATCTATTAAATTCATTTTACTCGATGTATGGATAATCTTATATTCGCTCACCCGTAAATCAAGGACATATCTAAGAAAATTCTTACAAATACTTCAATTTTTGTGAGAATTTCTTTAACATAATATTAACATTTGTTTTGTAAGGTTAGCGACCGTTTTTCTTCACTTTCTTGGATAATATGGATTTCCGTCACCTGTTCAGGTAAATATTTTAAAACTTTTTCTGGCCACTCCATAAAAATCCAATCCCCATTTTCTAAATAATGTTCTAGTCCTATGTCTAGAACTTCCTCAGGTTGTTCTATTCTATAAAAATCAAAATGAAAAATGATGCCATCATCTGGAGTTCTATATTCATTTACTAAGGAGAACGTAGGGCTGCTGGTGGGTTCTGATATACCTAAAGCTCTAGAAAGCGCTTTTATTAATGTGGTCTTGCCTACACCCATATCACCAAAAAATAATAACTGGGAACACGTTGCGCTTGCAATAATATTCTGGGCAACGTCATCTATCTGAGATAGATTGTAGGTTATCTTCATAAGGTGTTAGAATGGTTAATGGAGACGAATATATGAAATAAGAGGATATAATCTAATTTTATCTCTATTTGTAAATTTATATAGTAAGTAAAATCCTACATATTCTTACAATATATAACAAACCCAAAAGAGCGTAAATAGTTTTAAATTTACGCTCTTTTAAGATGAATTAAGTAGTTTACCTAGGCTCCAAAACCGCAAAGGGTATAATCATCTCCTCGAGACTTACTCCACCGTGTTGATATGTATTCCTAAAATAACTTACGTAATGGTTATAATTATTAGGATAAGCAAAGAAAAAATCACTCTTAGCAAAAATGAAAGAACTACTCATATTAATAGACGGTAAGTGTACTGATCTTGGATCCTTATAAGCAATTACTTCTTTTTCTTCATATGTCAAACTGCGTCCAGTCTTATAGCGTAGGTTCAAGCTTGTATTTTTATCTCCTATTACCTTAGATGGATTCTTCACATTGATAGTACCATGGTCTGTTGTAACAATTAGCTTGAAGCCCATCTGTTGTGCTTGCTGTATCATATCCAGCAAAGGTGAATTTTTAAACCAGCTCTCAGTTAATGAGCGATACGCTTTATCGTTGCTTGCAAGTTCTTTTATAACCTCCATTTCTGTTTTAGAGTGCGAGAGCATATCTACAAAGTTGTACACCACAACAGTGAGGTCATTATCTTTTTGTGATTTAAAATTTTCGGCTAGTTTTTTTCCGTTTTTAAGGTTAGTTATTTTATGGTATTCCCATTTTAAATCCAATTTAAGTCTTCTTAACTGTGCCTCCAGAAACTCTGCTTCATATTGATTTTTTCCACCTTCGTCGGTATCATCTAACCAGTAGTTGGGATGTTTCTTTTTCATCTCACTAGGCATAAGTCCAGAAAAAATTGCATTACGAGCATATTGCGTTGCTGTAGGAAGAATGCTATAGTAAGGGGTTTCTGCTGTTTTCTTATAATATGCGTTCATATGAGGTTCAAAAGCTTTCCATTGGTCAAAACGCAAGTTATCTATCACTACAAAGAGCGTAGGTTGTTCCTTGTTAAGCTCAGGAAGGACTTTTTTCTTAAATAAATTATGAGACATTACCGGTGAATCATGCCCCTCGAACCAATCTTCATAATTGCGATCCACAAACTTGCAAAACTGATTGTTAGCCTCCGCCTTCTGCGATTCTAAAATTTCAAACATGCTGGCGTCCTCAATATTTTCAAGCTCCATTTCCCAGTAAATAAGCTTTTGATAGAGCTCTGCCCATTCCTCAAAAGAGTTGACCATAGACATATCCATCGCAATCTTTCTAAATTCTTGCTGGTATGATGAAGTTGTCTTTTGAGAAACAAGTCTGCTATTGTCCAGGGTTTTCTTGAGACTAAGTAGTATTTGATTTGGGTTTACGGGTTTAATGAGGTAGTCAGCGATTTTTGAACCTATCGCCTCTTCCATGATATATTCCTCTTCACTCTTTGTAATCATTACCACGGGGACGCTTTCTCGCTTATTTTTTATCTCACTTAAAGTCTCCAGTCCTGTAAGTCCTGGCATATTCTCGTCCAGAAAAACAATGTCAAAACTTTGCTCTTCTATAATATCAATGGCTTCCTGACCACTATTGCAGGTGGTCACGTCATAATTTTTCTTTTCAAGGAAAAGGATATGTGGTTTTAGCAAGTCTATTTCGTCGTCTACCCAAAGTATTTTTATATTTCCCATTTATGGTAAGATTTTAGTATTGAAAGGTTAAGTCTTTGTGACAATTGTAGCGTTTGTGTTATTTGGTATGTGAAAGCGTATATTTGTTAAGAGTCCGCTTTCGCGAAAGCGGAAAAAACAACCCGAAAAGATTACATTTTCCTTTGCAGCCACACAAAACTACAATAATAAACGACCCTATATATGGTTTTATTACCATCCCTAATGGTGTCATTTTTAATCTCATCCAGCATCCTTATTTTCAAAGATTGCGACGCATTTCTCAAATGGGGCTCTCGTATCTTGTTTATCCAGGAGCGCATCACACTAGATTTCATCACGCAGTAGGTTGCTTGCATATTATGCAAAAAGCTCTTGAGACCCTGCGTAACAAAGGTGTAGCCATCTCAAATGAAGAAGAAGAGGCGACATTAATAGCAATTTTATTGCACGATATAGGACACGGTCCTTTCTCACATGCAATGGAGCATAGTATCGTAGATGGCGTACACCACGAGCTTATATCACTCTATTTTATGGAGGCGCTCAATGCTGAGTTTAACGGAAGTTTAACGCTGGCCATTAAAATTTTTAAAGGTTCGTACGAGCGAGCATTTTTAAATCAGCTGGTTTCCGGTCAATTGGACATGGATAGAACGGATTACCTCAAGCGTGATAGTTTTTACACAGGAATGGCAGAGGGCAATATCAATACAGAGCGCATTATCGCAATGCTTTGTGTAAAAGATGATAATCTGGTAGTCAGTCCTAAGGGTATTTATACTGTCGAAAAATTTTTAGTAGCGCGGAGGCTTATGTATTGGACGGTATACTTACATAAAACGAGCCTAGTTGCAGAACAGCTTATAACTAGAGTGCTTAAAAGGGCAAAGGAATTGTCGCACAAAGGGATAAGCTTACCTGCTAGTTCTGCATTGCTGTATTTTCTTAAAAATAAGATCACCAAGGGAAATTTTACTCCAGAAATTCTAGAGACGTTTTCTAAATTAGATGACTACGATATTATTTCGGCAATGAAAGAATGGTGTGAGCACGATGACTTTGTATTAAGAGAGTTGTCTAAGTGTATTATCAATAGAGATTTACCTAAGGTAAAGATTCGTAAGAAAGCTTTTGCGAAAGCAAAATTAGACAAACAAAAAGCCGCATTAGTCGAACGATTTGGTATTTCAGAATACGAGGCTTCTTATTTTGTTTTTACAGGTACAATTTCTAATCAAGCCTATAATTATACACATGGTGGAATAAATATCCTTACAGATAATTATAAAGTTGTAGATATAGTAAAGGCTAGTGACCAGTTGAGTCTTAAGTCACTTACCAAAGCTGTCGTTAAAAACTATATATGTTACCCAAAACCGAAAGGGTAATTTTTTCCTATTTTTGTACTTTATGAAATTTACAGCCGCTCAGATTGCAGGAATTTTGGAAGGCACCGTAGTGGGTGACCCTGATGTAGAAGTTTCTAAACTTGCCAAAATAGAAGAAGGACTACCAGGTACCCTCACCTTTCTATCTAATCCAAAGTACACCTCCTTTATATATACGACTTCTGCGTCTATCACAATTGTAGATAACAGTTTTGAACCAGAAAATGAAATAGCGACAACCCTAATTAAGGTTGAAGATGCGAGAAACGCTTTTTCTAAACTCTTAGAATACTATAATCAGGTAAAGTTGAATAAAACGGGTATAGAACAACCCAGTTTTATTTCTGACTCTGCCGTGTATGGCGATAACTTATATCTGGGTGCTTTTTCTTATTTAGGAGAGAATGTGAAACTAGGAAATAATGTTAAAATTTATCCTAACGTATATATAGGTGATAATGTAACTATAGGTGATAATTGTGTGGTTTTTGCTGGAGCAAAAATTTATTCAGAGTCAGACATAGGTAATACAGTATACATTCATAGCGGAGCAATTGTTGGAGCAGATGGTTTTGGCTTTACTCCAGATGAGAATGGAGCGTATACTAAAGTTCCTCAAACAGGAAATGTGATTATAGAAGACCACGTAGATATTGGGGCAGGAACAACAATAGATAGAGCAACTTTAGGTTCTACTATTATAAGAAAAGGAGTGAAACTTGATAATCAGATTCAAATTGCTCATAATGTAGAGATAGGTGAGCATACTGCTATTGCTGCTCAAACAGGTGTTGCAGGTTCTACTAAAATAGGTAAGCATTGTTTAATAGGTGGTCAAGTAGGAATTGCTGGACATATTGTTATAGGTGATCGTGTTCGTGTACAAGCGCAATCAGGAATAGGAAGAAATATAAAAGATGGTGAAGTGTTACAGGGGTCACCAGCTTTCAATTATGGAGATTGGAATAGGTCCTATGTTCATTTCAAGAATTTACCTAAGATGGTAGATCTACTCAATCAAATAGAAAAAAATAACTAATTATAAAAAGATGAGCGCACAACAACGCACCATTGCTCAAGAGGTAACTTTAAGAGGTGTGGGCCTACATACTGGAGCAGAAGTTACAATGACTTTTAAACCTGCGCCAGAAAACCACGGATATAAGTTTAAACGTGTGGACCTTAAGGGCGAACCAGTAATTGCTGCAGATGCATCATTAGTGACAAATACCCAACGTGGTACTAACCTTGAAAAAAACGGAGTTTCAATACAAACCACAGAACACGTTTTAGCAGCTTGCGTAGGTTTGGAAATAGATAATGTCCTTATTGAACTAAATGCTTCTGAGCCACCCATAATGGATGGTTCTTCTAAGTTTTTTGTAGAAGCTCTTGAAAAAGCTGGAGTTAAAGAACAGGATACTTGTAGGGATGAATATATCGTAAAAGAGGTTATAACCTATATAGACGAAGAGAGCGGTAGCGAGATTATTTTAATGCCTGCAGATGAGTATAAGGTTACGACTATGGTTGATTTTGGCACCAAGGTTCTTGGAACCCAAAATGCTAGTATAAATCATATTTCTGAATTCAAAGAGGAGATATCAGATAGTAGAACTTTTAGTTTTTTGCACGAGATCGAAATGCTTTTAGAGCACGGGCTTATAAAAGGAGGCGATCTTAATAATGCAATTGTTTATGTAGATAAAGAACTTTCTGCAGCGACTATGGATAAACTCCGCGTCGCTTTTAAGAAAGATGAGATCGCAGTAAAGCCTAATGGAATTCTGGATAATCTTACTCTGCACCACGCAAATGAAGCGGCTAGACATAAATTACTGGATGTTATAGGAGATCTTGCACTTGTGGGAACCCGCATAAGGGGTAAAATAATTGCAAATAAACCGGGACATTATGTAAACACTCAATTTGCAAAAAAACTACAGAAAATTATAAAGACAGAACGTCGTAATTACGTTCCAGACGTAGACTTACACGCGACTCCTGTAAAGGATATTAATCAGATTATGGAGATGCTGCCGCACAGACCTCCTTTTTTACTGGTTGATAAAATTTTAGAACTTACCGAGGAGTATGTTATAGGGATAAAAAATGTTACAATGAATGAACCATTCTTTGTAGGTCATTTTCCAGGTTCTCCTGTAATGCCTGGGGTGCTGCAGATAGAAGCAATGGCTCAAACAGGAGGAATCCTTGTATTGAGCACTGTTCCTGATCCAGAAAATTACTTAACGTATCTACTAAAGATTGATAATGTGCGTTATAAACATCAGGTTGTACCTGGAGACACCTTGATTTTCAAATTGGACCTTATCGCGCCTATTAGACGTGGTATTTGCCAGATGCAAGCTAGGGCTTATGCAAATGGTAAACTTGTCTCTGAAGCCGAAATTATGGCACAAATCGTTAAAGTAAAGAACAATTAACTTATGAATCAGCCATTAGCATATGTACATCCTGGAGCTAAGATTGCAAAAAATGTTGTGATTGAACCGTTTACGACGATTCACAATAATGTCGTAATTGGGGAGGGAAGTTGGATAGGTTCCAACGTGACAATTATGGAAGGGGCCCGTATCGGTAAGAACGTTAGTATTTTTCCAGGAGCTGTAATTTCAGCGATACCTCAGGATAAGAAATTTAATGATGAGGATACAGTCACTATTATTGGTGACAACACGACAATTCGTGAGTGCGTTACCATAAACCGCGGTACTTCTGATAGAATGAAAACCCAGATCGGTAATGACTGTTGGATTATGGCATACTGTCATATAGCACACGATTGTATTGTAGGAGATCATTGTATTTTTTCTAATAATAGTACGCTTGCAGGTCATATTACGGTAGGTGATTATGTTGTTCTTGCGGGAATGGCTGCCGTACAACAATTTTGTACTATTGGGAGTCACGCATTTGTTACAGGTGGATCTTTAGTTCGTAAAGATGTGCCACCATTTGTAAAGGCAGGGCGTGAGCCATTGAGCTACGTCGGAATTAACTCAATTGGGTTGCGACGTCGTGGTTTTAGCACAGAGAAGATTAGAGAGATTCAGGATATATTCAGAATTCTGTATCAGAAAAATTATAACAACACCCAAGCTGTCGGAATTATAGAGGCAGAGATGGAGGCAACCTCTGAACGTGATGAAATTTTACAATTTATCCGTAACTCTCAACGCGGGATTATGAAAGGGTATTTTAATTCGTAAAGGCGTACTTAATGATTTCGCTTTCGCAAAAGCGTTCAATCATCCGAGCATTGCAAGTTAATTTATAAATATAAATAGACCTTCAAAAGAACAATCGGATTACTATAAACGTATGTAATAGTAATCTTTTCATATTTTCGCAAAAGCGAAACAAAATTTAATAATACCCCGTGAGTCTTTATTCACACTAATAATATTTAATTATGGCATCAACATCAGACATCCGCAACGGATTATGTATACATTATAATAATGACATCTATAAGATTGTCGAATTTTTACACGTAAAACCAGGTAAAGGTCCTGCTTTTGTGCGCACAAAAATGAAGAGTGTTACTTCTGGAAAGGTGCTAGATAATACTTTTTCAGCAGGTCACAAGATTGAAGAAGTACGCGTAGAAACGCATAAATTTCAGTTCTTATATAATGATGGAGATGGTTTTCATTTTATGAACACAGAGGATTATACGCAGATTGCATTACAAGAATCTGCACTAGATCGTCCAGATTTATTAAAAGAGGGTGAGGTAGTAACGGTTCTCATAAATACAGAAGATAATGCTCCACTATCTGTAGATCTACCGGCTTCTGTAATTCTTGAGGTTACTCATACAGAGCCAGGAGTAAAAGGGAATACAGCGACCAATGCTACTAAGCCTGCGACAGTCGAGACTGGTGCTGAGGTAAACGTACCACTTTTTATAAACGAGGGAGACAAGATAAAGGTCGAAACAGACAAAGGGACCTATAAAGAGCGCGTAAAAGAGTAACTTTTTTAGTCTTATAATATTCATTTAAATCTCGTCCTTTGGCGAGATTTTCTTTTTATATTCGTTGTTGTGAAATTCTCTACACCCCATACTCTAAAACAAATAGCTACAATAATCAATACCGATTTTGTAGGCGATGAAGATTTCCCAGTATTGGGAATGAATGAAATCCACGTAGTGACTAAAGGTGATATCGTTTTTGTAGATCATCCTAAATATTATGACAAGGCTTTGCAAAGTGCAGCAACAGTTGTGCTCATAAATAAGCAGGTAGATTGTCCAAAAGGAAAAGCGTTGCTCATTTCTGACGATCCATTTCGAGATTTTAATGTACTTACTAAGTTTTTTAAACCTTTTGAGGCCTCTACTAAAGCTATTTCAGAATCTGCAAGCGTAGGGGATGGAACAGTTATTCAACCCAATGTGTTTATCGGTAATAACGTTCAAATAGGAAAAAACTGCTTGATACACGCTAATGTTAGTATCTATGACGATACGATTATAGGAGATCATGTAACAATACATGCAGGTACTGTTTTAGGTGGAGATGCCTTTTATTATAAAAAAAGACCAGAAGGATTTGATAAATTAATATCTGGAGGGCGTGTTATAATAGAAGATAATGTTGACATAGGTGCCGCTTGTACAATAGATAAGGGTGTAACAGGAGACACAACCATAGGTGCAGGAACAAAGATTGATAATCAAGTACAAATAGGTCACGATACTATTATAGGAAAAAGAGTACTAATTGCTTCACAAACAGGAATCGCTGGTTGTGTTGTAATAGGTGACGAAGTAACGCTCTGGGGCCAAGTCGGCATAACCAGCGGTATTAACATCGGATCAAAAGCCGTAATATCTGCACAGAGCGGAGTAAGTAAATCTCTAGAAGGCGGGAAAAGCTACTTTGGCTCTCCAGCGGGAGATTTTAGAACAAAATATAAGGAGCTAGCAGCTTTAAGACAAGTACAGGAATTATTAGAAAAACTAAAGCAGTCATAATGGCAAAGAGTAAGAAGAAAATTGTTGCAGAATTTTATAACTCTGATTTCTTTAATAACCCAGAAATCATAAAAGAATATTTACATCCTGATATGGAGCTTTTCTGGAATGCAAAGACGGGTTATGTTCAGATGGATAGAAATGCTATAATGGCCATGGCGGCAGAAACTGCAAAATCTTATGATGGCGTGCGAGCACAAATCACACACCTTATCGGAAAGGGAGATCAAGTAACGATACGTTTTACGTATTATGTAGATACTTTTGAGCGTCCAGGAAAAGAAGATGCCATTGCTCACTTTATGGCTATATGGGAGCTGAAAGATGGTATGCTATACAAAGGATTTCAGATGAGTCAACCTGTAGAAGAAGAAGCTGAAGCAATGAAATCCTGGATGTAAAAATTCAAGACTAAATTCCTTCTTAAGAAAGTATGAAACCGTTACTTTTGTAACGCAAAATTTAAATCAAACCAATGAGCGTTTTAGTCAATAAAGATTCAAAAATTATAGTTCAAGGATTTACTGGTAGCGAGGGAACTTTCCACGCGGGACAGATGATCGAATATGGTACAAATGTAGTAGGTGGCGTAACTCCAGGAAAAGGTGGACAGACACACTTAGATAGACCTGTTTTTAATACTGTTGCAGAAGCGGTAGAAAAAGCAGGAGCAGATACTACGATTATATTTGTTCCACCAGCATTTGCTGCAGATGCTATTATGGAAGCTGCAGATGCAGGAATCAAAGTAATTATTACGATTACGGAAGGAATTCCAGTTGCAGACATGATTACCGCATCAGCTTACATTAAAGATAGAGACTGTCGCTTGATAGGTCCTAACTGTCCAGGGGTTATTACACCAGGAGAAGCAAAAGTGGGAATTATGCCAGGTTTTGTTTTCAAAAAAGGAAAAGTGGGTATCGTTTCAAAATCTGGAACACTAACTTATGAAGCTGCAGACCAAGTTGTAAAACAAGGTCTTGGTATCACTACTGCTATTGGTATAGGAGGAGATCCTATTATTGGGACAACAACTAAGGAGGCTGTAGAATTACTAATTAATGATCCTGAGACAGAAGCTGTTGTAATGATAGGTGAGATTGGTGGTCAATTAGAAGGAGATGCTGCAAAGTGGTATAAGCAGAGTGGAAGCAAGAAGCCAGTAATTGGATTTATTGCTGGAGAGACAGCGCCTGCGGGACGCACAATGGGGCACGCTGGAGCAATCGTTGGAGGTTCTGACGACACAGCACAGGCCAAAAAAGCAATTATGAAAGAATGTGGAATTCACGTTGTAGATAGCCCTGCTGAAATAGGAAAAAAAGTTGCTGAGGTTTTAGCTCAGATGGCATAAGATATGATTCAAAATCGGATCAAAGGAAACCTCCCAATATCGGGAGGTTTTTTTATGGCTTTGGGTATGGGAATTGTTATATTTGAAGTAGGTTGTGAAGGGTTATAACGCTTTCGCGAAACTTGTGCTGAGCGCAGTCAAAGTAGCGTAACCACCCATAAACTGAACATCATTTTTGAAAGCAACAACATACCAATTAATATAGCATAAAATGAAACTATTAGAAGGTAAAACAGCCATTATCACAGGCGCAAGTAGAGGAATAGGAAGAGGAATTGCAGAAGTTTTTGCACAACACGGAGCTAATGTAGCATTTACATACAGCTCTTCTGTAGAGGCTGCAAATGAACTGGAGAAAGAATTAAATGCATTAGGTATTAAAGCTAAAGGTTATAAAAGTAATGCTGCAGATTTTGATGAGTCCAAACAACTAGCCGAAGACGTTTTAGAAGAGTTCGGAAGTATAGATATACTCGTAAATAATGCGGGTATAACAAAGGATAATCTCTTGATGCGTATGGCAGAAGAAGATTTTGATAAAGTAATCGAAGTAAACTTGAAGTCTATTTTTAATATGACAAAGGCGGTGCAGCGCACGATGCTTAAACAACGTAAAGGTAGCATCATTAATATGAGTTCAGTTGTGGGAGTAAAGGGTAATGCAGGTCAGTCTAACTATGCTGCTTCAAAGGCCGGGATGATTGGTTTTTCAAAATCTATGGCCTTAGAGCTGGGATCACGTAATATCAGAACAAATGTTGTCGCTCCTGGATTTATTGAGACAGAGATGACCGGAAAGTTAGATGAAGAAACCGTAAAGCAATGGCGCAAGGCTATTCCGTTACAACGCGGCGGTAGTCCAGAAGATATTGCTAATACTTGTGTTTTTCTAGCAAGTGATATGAGCGCTTACATCACAGGGCAAGTGATTAATGTAGACGGAGGAATGCTCACCTAAATAGGCCCATTCAAAATCAGGTTTAATTGATTTTGAAATCTTTATGCAAACATCAACGATATTTTTAATTATTGGTGCCGCAATACTCGCTTTGGGAATTGCGGTGTTTCAATATTTTTATAAATCAAAATATAAAACGAGTCGTAACCGAATCTATGCGTTGCTTCGTTTTCTTACTGTATTCGGGCTCTTACTACTCCTAATAAATCCCAAATACAAACAAGTTACCTACTTTACAGAAAAGCCTGCACTTGCTATAGCGGTAGACAATTCGGCAAGTATTGAGCACTTGGGATATGATAAACGGGTAAGAGAGGCGGTGGTACGCTTTCGCGAAAGCGAACAACTTCAAGAAGCATTTGATATTACCTTTTTTAAATTTGGAACCACTACGGAACCTCTAGACAGTCTCTCATTCTCTGAAAAACAAACAAATATTGCCCAAGCGCTTAACTCATTAAAAACTTTATATAAAAACGAAGTCGCTCCAGTTGTGCTGTTGAGTGATGGTAATCAAACCTTTGGTAAAAATTACGCGTACACATTACTAAATACTAAACAATCTATTTATACTCTCGTGGCTGGAGATACCATCGTTTATGACGACCTCAAATTAGGTCAGATTAACGTAAATCGCTATGCGTATATCAATAATCAGTTTCCAGTAGAAATTTTTGCCACTTATAATGGCACCAATGATATAAGTACGCAACTTACGATAAGCTCATCTGGAAAAACATTACATCGAGAAACACTTAATTTTTCACCCAATGTTGTTTCTAAAGTTATAAATGTACTTCTCCCTGCGGAGGTGGTTGGAGTACGTCAGTTTTCTATTGCTCTTAGTAGTATAGATAGTGAAAAGAATACAACCAATAACTATAAGAATTTTGCTATTGAGGTTATAGACCAAAAGACAAACGTTGCCATTATCTCAGATTTAGTTCATCCGGATATCGGTGTTTTAAAAAAGAGTATAGAAAGCAACAGATTGCGTTCTGTCACATTACTAAAGCCCTCAGAGGGTTTTGGAAAGTTAAACGATTATCAGTTAATCTTAATGTATCAGCCCAACCGAAATTTTAGTAACGTTTTTGATGAGATCAATCGTCTCGGGAAAAATAGTTTTATAGTTACTGGAAAAGAGACAGATTGGCGATTTTTGAACGGCGTACAATCTATAATAAGAAAGGAAATCACAGGTCAGAAGGAAGACGTACTTGCAGACCTTAACTTGAATTTTTCTTCTTTTCTTATAGATGATTTAGGTTTTGAGAATTTTCCGCCGTTAGAGAATAGCTTTGGAGAAGTCACCAGAAATGGAGAGGTTGATATTGCGCTTAATCAGCGTATAGGTCGAGTCCGTACAGATGATCCTTTACTCCTTGCAGCAGACCAAGGCGGAAAGAGGTCAGTATATCTGCTGGGAAGTGGCTTATGGAGATGGAGAGCACAAAGTTTTTTAGATAAAAGGAGTTTTGAAGATTTCGATAATTTTGTAGATAAACTTGTTCAATATGCAGCTTCTGACAAGAAAAAATCAAGACTCGATGTAGATTTTAATTCTTTTTATTACGGCAATGGTGATGTAAAAATTTACTGTCAGTATTTTGATAAGAATTATGTTTTTGACGCTAGGGCTACGCTTAATATGCGTGTGGTTAATAAAGAAACAAAAGAAGTGTATGCTGCACCTTTCCTTTTGCAACGCAACGGTTATGAGATAGATTTGAGTAATTTGGATGCAGGAGAGTATTCTTTTACAGTAACGGCACAAGATCAAGGAATATCCAGAAGCGGGAGTTTTACTATTATCCCTTTTGAGGTAGAGCAGCAATTTCTCAATGCAAATATAGCTTCTCTACGAAAGCTATCGTCTGATTCTAAAGGGACTCTATACGCAATAGACGACACGGAAATGCTCATCAATGATCTGGTGACTGACGATAGATACCGGCCTATCCAAAAGAGCAACGAAAATGTTGTACCTTTAATAGATTGGCGTTGGTTACTTGCAGCATTAGTTGCCTTACTTGCGTTAGAGTGGTTTATGCGCAAGTATAATGGACTTACTTAAACTCTAAATTAACAAACTAAAATACTATGGAAAAATTACCTAAAATTGGATTACCTATTATAATCGGAGTCATTCTGCTGGTCATTGTATTAGCAAAATCTGCTGTAACAATAGATTCTGGAGAGGCAGGCGTGTTATTTAAAACTTTTGGTGACGGAGTTGTAACAAATGAACCACCTATGGGAGAAGGATTTCACCTTGTCTTGCCTTGGAACAAAGTGTATGTTTATGAGGTGCGACAGCAAGAGTTGTTTGAAAAAATGAAGGTGTTGTCCTCTAATGGTCTAGAAATACAGATAGATGCCTCTGCTTGGTATGAGCCTGTATATGATGATTTAGGTAATCTACACCAGAGTCTTGGGGTAAATTATTTGCAGCGGGTAATACAGCCTGCCATTAGATCTGCTGCCCGTAGCGTTGTGGGTCGTTACACACCTGAGCAATTATACTCGAGTAAAAGAGATGCTATACAAGATGAGATTTTTGAAGAAACGAAGACTATTTTAAGTAAGCAGTATGTTCAGCTTAACGAGGTTTTAGTGCGTGACGTAACTCTGCCTAACACAATAAAAGAGGCTATTGAGCGTAAACTTAGACAAGAGCAAGAATCTTTGGAGTATGAATTTCGTTTAGTAACGGCATCTAAGGAAGCAGAGAAAGTACGTATAGAGGCACAAGGTAAGGCAGATGCAAACCAAATATTAAGTGCATCACTCACAGATAAGATCTTACAGGATAAAGGAATAGATGCAACTATTAAGTTGTCAGAATCACCTAATTCCAAAGTAATTGTCATAGGATCTGGAGAATCTGGGCTTCCCTTGATATTAGGAAATAACTAAGGATTAATTCCGCTTTCGCGAAAGCGCAACTAAAAAAACCACCTTAACGGGTGGTTTTTTCATACATCATCTTTTTTTTTGAGTGGTTGTTATCGTTTTGTTGAGACTTTTTGAACTTAAGGTCGTTTGCCTTAGCCACCCACCTGTCATTTTTTATACGGTCAGGGAAGAACTTGATTAAATCTGTAATAATGGCAATATCTTCATCAGAGAATTTGCTGATTTGATCATAGGTGTATATGCCTAAGTCATTAAGCTTAGTTTCGGTATAGGGACCTATACCTATGATTTCCTGCAAATCGTCTTTTTCTTCTCTTGTGGCTCTGCCTATCTTATCAAAATTTATGCCTTGCGGTGTAATCACCTCTACTGTTTCTGCCAAAACGTGCTCAGAAAATGCCCGTTTTTGAAACTTCACCTGCTCAAAATCTTGATCCATTCTATCTTTTTGATAGCGATCTTCAGGAACACGATCATTCTCTTCCTTAAGTTTTATAACCTGCTTTTCAAGTTCGATTATTTTTTGATCGTAAGTAGCAGTTTGTTTTTTGTATTGAAGGTTTGCATATAGCCTAGCGCCCACATAACCTATGAGAAACGACACAAACATCATCACAAAAGCCTCGATATATACGACGGGTATCGATATACTCTCTTGTGTAATATTGATGAAAATGCTATTGGTCATTAATCGATGATTACTTCTATACGGTTATTCTTACTACGACCCCATTTACTGTCATTACTTTCAATAGGCTCTTCCTCACCACGTGATATTGCTGTGATTTTTTTTCTGGGAATCCCTCTACGACTCGTAAGATACCATTTTACTTGCCTTGCCTTGCGTAGGGCAATTTGAAAATTATCAACACCATTTCCTACATTATCTGTATGTCCTATAATGGTTACTTTTTTTTCTGGGTTTTTTTCTAGAAGCGCCTTTAAATCGGTGGCATAGGAGACGAGCCTATTATCCAAAATAAGATCTGTATTATCGTATTTGGGATAAAAAGTCTCTGTCGAGACAGTCGGTCCTTTAGTGATAACTATAGCATTGTCTAAAGATTGCTCTGGTTCATCACGATTTATATCAATAGTATCACTTATTGCAATCGTTCTTTTGATTTCGTCTGCCAGTATCTGGGCATCTACAATTTGTGGAGAACGTTGTATTTCCGCTTCATTCGTGTCGATATCTCTTTGCGGGGTTTTCTGAGCGTCGTCTATATTTGTCTCAATTAAGCTTTCAAGATTTTTATCTGAATTAGCGGTAAGTGTCTCTTGAGAAAGAGGAGTTTCCCTTGGAGTTTCATTTTCTTCCTCAATAGGCAAAGGGTTTGTCGCGGTTGCAATATGCACCGACCTTTCTTCCCCTAGACTAAGGTAATATATGCTAGCTCCTGCCCATATTATAAACACGAACAGCGCAGACAGAAATCCTTTCATAAGTTGTACTATTTCCCCAAAAAATAATACTACCAAAATTAAGTAAAACAGAACCTCTTAAAAAGAAATTAAAATTGCGTTATCCACTTGTTTTTAACAATTAAGACATTTACATTTGTACCAGACAATGAGAAAAACACAAGTACATCACCACCATACTACAGCAATCGCTCAGCGAGGTAGTTAGGTATGTGCATAAGTCATATAGTAAAAACCCGTTTGAGACATTCAAACGGGTTTTTTGTTTTGGATGGCTCATAAAATTGCAAAAAATGGAAGAAAAAATTAGAATTGCTATTCAAAAATCAGGTAGACTCAACGAGGAGTCCCTACAATTGCTTAAGGATTGTGGTATCTCCATAAATAATGGGACAGACCAGCTCAAGGCAAGTGCGAGAGATTTCCCGCTTGAGGTTTTTTACCTACGTAATGGAGATATCCCTCAGTATTTAAGAGATGGCGTGGTAGACATTGCCATACTAGGCGAAAACACGCTGATAGAAAAGGGACAAGACCTTCAAATTGTGGAGCGTCTGGGCTTTTCGAAATGCAAAGTATCCCTTGCAATTCCTAAAGGAGATACCTATACCTCAGTAAAAGATTTTGAGGGCAAGCGCATTGCGACATCGTACCCTAATACCGTTACAAAGTATCTTTCAGAAAAAGGCGTGACTGCAGACTTACACATTATTAATGGTTCTGTAGAAATTGCGCCTAACATCGGGCTTGCAGATGCGATATGTGATATCGTTTCTAGTGGCTCTACCTTATTTAAGAATAACTTAAAAGAAGTAGAGGTTATGCTCACCTCCGAGGCTGTACTAACCGTGTCTCCTACCATAGATGAAAACCGAAACGCAATCCTTAAGAAATTGCAGTTCCGTATTCAATCCGTTTTAAAGGGGCAGAAGTATAAGTACGTATTACTTAACGTACCCGATGCAAAGCTAGAAAAAGTAATAAGCATTCTCCCAGGAATGAAAAGTCCCACGGTATTGCCACTAGCTCAATCTGGCTGGAGTAGTGTGCACTCCGTCATCGATAAAAATCAATTTTGGGACATAATAGACGAACTCAAGAAAGAAGGAGCAGAGGGAATTCTAGTTTGCCCAATCGAAAAAATGGTATTGTAATGAACAAAAGTTTTAATCCAAATCCAGCCGAGTGGGAGGCAATTTTAAAACGCCCGACACAAACAGTAGACGACATAGAGGAAACCGTGAACGGTGTCTTTAAGGACGTGCGTGAAAACGGAGATACAGCCGTAGCAAAGTACACCTCCATTTTTGATAATGTGGAGCTTGAGAATAATTACGCTTCCGCGAAAGAAATAGAAGACGCAAAGAACTTTATTTCTGACGACCTGAAAGAAGCGATACAACTCGCCAAAAGCAATATCGAAAAATTTCACACCGCTCAAAAAACCGAAAGAATTACCGTCCAAACCACCGAAGGAGTTACCTGCTGGCAAGAAAAACGACCTATCCAGAAGGTAGGATTGTACATTCCGGGAGGCACAGCGCCACTTTTTTCTACCATATTAATGCTCGCTGTTCCTGCTAATATTGCGGGATGTGAAGAAATCGTGTTGTGTACACCACCAGATAAACAAGGAAATATAAATCCCGCCATTTTATACACGGCAAATTTATGCGGTGTGACTAAGATCTTTAAAGTGGGCGGAATCCAAGCTATTGCCGGAATGACTTTTGGCACAGAGACTATTCCTCAGGTGTACAAGATATTTGGCCCAGGAAACCAATTTGTAACTGTGGCAAAACAATTATCGACTAAGTTTGGTGTATCTATAGATATGCCCGCTGGACCTAGCGAACTCCTTGTCGTGGCAGATGATACGGCAGATGCTTCTTTTGTAGCGTCAGATTTACTCAGTCAGGCAGAACACGGAGTAGATAGTCAGGTAATTTTGGTTTCGACCTCTAAGCAATTGATTTCGGATGTAGAAAAGGAAATTGAAGTACAGATGAGTACGCTTTCGCGAAAGCGTATAGCTCAAAAAGCAATAGAAAATAGCAAGCTCATTTATGTAGAGAATGATGCCATTGCACTTGATTTGATTAACAAATATGGACCAGAGCATTTCATAGTTTGTGTGGAGGACGAAGATTTTTATGTGAACGGAATTATCAATGCTGGCTCCGTTTTTATAGGGAATTATACGCCCGAAAGTGCTGGCGATTATGCTTCTGGTACAAACCATACCTTACCTACAAATGGCTATGCAAAGCAGTACAGCGGTGTAAATCTGGAAAGTTTTATGAAAAGTATGACCTTTCAGAAAATTACTGAAACAGGTATCCAAAACATAGGAAACGCCATAGAGTTAATGGCCGAAGCCGAAGGACTGGATGCGCATAAGAATGCCGTTACCCTGCGTTTAAATAAGTTGAGATGAAAAAACAATTTAATTTAAAAAACCTTATCCGCCCCAATGTGGCGAGGATGAAGCCCTACAGCTCTGCGCGGGATGAGTTTACAGATTTTGACCAAGAAATGGTGTTCCTAGATGCAAACGAAAATCCATTTGAAAATGGTGTGAATCGTTATCCAGACCCGAAGCAAGGAGATTTAAAAGCATTAATTGCAAGTCAAAAGGGTGTAACAACCCAACAAATTTTAGCAGGAAACGGAAGCGACGAAGTACTAGATTTACTGTTTAGAGCTTTTTGCAATCCTGGAAGAGACAATGTGATTAGTCTGCCACCCACGTATGGAATGTACGGCGTACTATGTGCAACAAATGACATTGAGAATAGAGAAGTATTATTGAACGAGCAATTCCAACCGAATATCAGTGCTATTTTTAAGGAGGTAGATGCTCATACTAAAATGATATTTATCTGCTCGCCTAATAATCCTACAGGAAACCTCATAAGCGCTCAGGTGATTACTGAAATTTTAGAACTTTTCTCGGGATTAGTAGTCATAGACGAAGCCTATATAGATTTCGCTCCCGCCGAAAGTTGGATAACTCAATTGTCTAATTATCCCAACTTGGTCGTAACACAAACATTATCTAAAGCCTACGGACTTGCAGGAATACGCTTAGGGTTATGCTTTGCGAGCGAAGAAATTATAAATGTCTTGAACAAAATTAAACCACCCTATAATGTAAATAAACTTACACAAGTAAAGGCTTATGAGCGAGTGGTAGCTGTAAATGAAGTTAATGAGGAAGTAAACCTTATTTTAAATAATAGAAATGCGCTCCTCGATGCTTTAAGGGAAGTTACTTTTGTGACGCAGATTTTCGCTTCGGATGCAAATTTTGTTTTGGCACGGGTAGATGATGCAAACACTCGTTACGACGAACTCATAAAAAAAGGAATAGTAGTACGCAATCGGAGCTCTCAACCCTTATGTGAGAATACCTTACGATTTACCGTGGGAACTTTACAAGAGAATCAAGCGCTCATTAAAGCGCTTAAAAGTTTAAGCTAGATAGGCTCAAAAAAAATAAAATGAAAAAGAAAGTATTATTTATAGACCGCGACGGTACCATTATAAAAGAAACTGTAGATGAGCAAATCGACGCATTTGAGAAGATGATCTTTTACCCTAAAGCCTTTACGTGGCTGGGAAAAATTGCGCAGGAGCTGGACTATGAGCTCGTAATGATAACGAATCAAGACGGATTAGGAACAGATGTTTTTCCAGAAGATACATTCTGGCCCGTTCATAATTTTATAATGAAGTCGTTTGAGAACGAGGGAGTTATTTTTGACGAAGTTTTTCTGGACAGAACTTTTCCCCACGAAAATAAGGACACCAGAAAGCCAGGAACTGGGTTACTTACAAAGTACTTTTCTGAGGATTACGACCTCGCAAACTCATTTGTAATCGGCGACAGGCTAACGGATATGCAACTCGCGACCAATCTTGGAGCCAAAGGAATCTATATTAATGATAATACCAATTTAGGAACTGGAGAAATCACAATTTCTGAAGAAGAGCTCAATAAAGACATTGCTTTAGAAACAAACGATTGGCAAAAAATATATGAGTTTTTAAAGCTGGAGAGTAGGGTAGCTATGCTTTCGCGAAAGACCAATGAAACCGATATCAACATTAAGCTCAATCTCGATGGAACGGGTAAGTCACAAATTGATACAGGAATCGCCTTCTTCGATCATATGCTGGACCAAATTGCACGCCACGGTCAGATGGACTTGGACATCACGGTTAAAGGAGATCTGGAAGTAGATGAGCACCATACCATCGAAGATACTGCGATTGCGTTGGGCGAAGTTTTTGCGAAAGCATTAGGGAGTAAATTAGGTATAGAACGCTACGGTTTTTGCTTGCCTATGGACGACTGCCTAGCACAGGTTGCCATAGATTTTGGAGGAAGAAACTGGCTCGTCTGGGAAGCCGATTTTAAACGTGAGATGATAGGTAAGATGCCTACAGAAATGTTTTATCATTTCTTTAAATCCTTTACAGACGGTGCAAAAGCAAACTTAAATATCAAAGCCGAAGGCACAAATGAACACCACAAGATAGAGGCAATCTTTAAAGCATTTGCAAAGGCGATTAAGGTTGCCGTAAAGCGCGATGCGGAGAAGATGATTTTACCCTCGACAAAGGGGATGTTGTAAAAAGTAGAAAAACGAAAGTAGAAATCGGAAAATTAGTCGGTAGTCTATAGTCGGTAGACGGTAGTTTTTACACTGAATTTTGATTAAAACTTTCAAAATCTAGCAAGTATCCTGCTAGATTTTGCCCGTTTACTGAGCGGAGCCGAAGTAGGGCAACTTAGTGGGTAAGTATAAACAACAGTATGAGAATAGTTATTATTAATTACGGAGCAGGAAATATCCAAAGTATCAAATTTGCCATTGAACGCTTAGGGTTCGAAGCAATTTTGAGTGATTCAGAGGAAGAAATTCGAAGTGCAGATAAAGTCATTTTCCCAGGAGTAGGAGAGGCGAGTAGCGCGATGACAAAGCTCAAAGAAACAGGATTGGACAAGGTGATCCATACGCTCACACAGCCAGTTTTAGGCATTTGTCTTGGGATGCAGTTGATGTGCAATGGCTCTGAGGAGGGGAATACTGAAGGTTTAGGGATTTTTGATGTAGATGTGGTACGCTTCACTTCTCCTCCGTTTAGTGACCGTGATGGTCAAGATGTAGCTCTCAAAATTCCGCAGATTCAATGGAATACTATTTCGGATCTAAAGTCTTCATTGTTTAAAGATATTCCTGAAGAATCATTTATTTACATGGTGCACAGTTTCTATGCTCCCGTGACTAAATATACTATTGCTACGTGCAATTATGGAGTTGATTATAGTGGCGCTTTCGCGAAAGCGAACTTCTACGGAACCCAGTTTCATCCAGAGAAGTCGAGTGCTGTTGGGGAGAGGATTTTAAAGAATTTCTTACAAATGGAATTGTAAAAAAGTAGAAAAACGAAAGTAGAAAGTAGAAAAATTGCTATGCAGGATTTAAAGCTCAGAACAAAACGGTTTACAATTGATTGCTGGAATTTATGTGCTCTGTTGCCTAAATCTAGGGAATATAATAATCTGGTTTTCCAATTACTGAAGAGTTCAAGTTCGGTAGGAGCAAATTGGCGTGCATCACAACGCCCAAAATCCGACGCCGACTTTATAAACAAGCTTAAAATCGTAGAAGAAGAGGCAGATGAGTCCTGTTTTTGGCTAGAAATATTGCTTGAGATTTGGGATGGAGACAAAGGTGAAGCACAACGCCTATGGAAAGAAGGCGACGAAATTTTAAGAATTACAGTAGCATCCATCAATACAGCAAAAGCAAAACTCAAGAAAGGAAAAAGCTAGAAATGTTTAGATATGCAAATCTCTACTACTTTCGTTTTTCTAACTTCTACTTTGATTAAGTCACAAATGAACAATAAAAAGCTAATTATTAACGAATTCACGAGAGCACCTCTCTACTTTCGTTTTTCTAATTTCTACTTTTAACAATGAGAATAATACCAGCCATAGATATCATAGAAGGAAAATGCGTTCGTCTTTCAAAGGGCGATTACGACACGAAGAAAATTTACAATGAGAATCCACTGGAGGTTGCAAAGAGCTTTGAGGCGCACGGAATCAAATTTCTGCATTTAGTAGATCTAGATGGAGCAAAAAGTAAGCATATCGTAAATCACAAAATTTTGGAGCAGATTGCGAGTCAAACAAGTTTGAGTGTAGATTTTGGCGGTGGATTGAAAACCGACGATGATTTACGTATTGCTTTTGAAAGCGGAGCAAAGCAAATAACAGGAGGAAGCATCGCTGTAAAAAATCCAGACATTTTTAAAGGATGGATTAAGAAGTACGGAAGTGATAAGATTATTCTTGGAGCAGATGCGCATCATCGTAAGATTGCAATTTCTGGTTGGCTTGAGGAGTCCGATGATGATGTGGTAGATTTTATTAGAGACTATCAAACTGAAGGAATCCAGCACGTCATCTGCACAGATATTAGTAAAGACGGGATGCTAGAAGGGCCCAGTTTTGAACTTTATGAAGAGATTCTAGAAAAAGCTCAAGGAATAAAATTGATAGCCTCTGGTGGAATCTCTACCTTTGATGAGCTTCCTAAACTAGCTGAGATGGGCTGTGAGGGTACAATTATAGGTAAGGCGATTTATGAAAATCGTATTGGCCTTAAACAACTAGAAGATTATATTTTAAATACAAAGTAATGGGAAACTGGACTGAGGATTTTAAGAGCAACGTCATATACAGACTTGATGAAAATATTAGAATGGTGAGTATTGCTTTATCTAAAGTAGACGATGATGAGACTTGGGTAAAACAGAATCTAGCAATAAATACACTTGGAAATCAGCTGTTGCATATCATTGGGAACCTAAAACAGTATGTGATCTCTGGTTTGGGTGGAGAAGCTGATAATAGAAACCGAGAGGAAGAATTTAATGCAGAAGATGGACCCACAAAGGATGAGCTCTTAAAGCAATTGCTCCATTTAGGTCAGGAGGTCACATCAACCATACAAAATGCATCAGAAGAAGATTTACTTAAAAAATATAAAGTGCAAGGTTTTGACCTCTCTGGAATGGGACTCGTAATTCACGCCGTAGAGCATTTTTCATATCACACAGGGCAAATTGCAACCCTTGTGAAGCTTGTTGTTAATGAACCTTTAGGTTTCTACGCCGGACTTGATTTAAACATTTTAAATCAAGTAGAGGATGACGGTGATTTAGAGGGTAGTGATTTGGACAGTAAAAATGAGAAAAAAGAAGCAGATGATATTGCTGGAAAAGAATAGCCGATGATTACAAAACGTATAATCCCTTGTTTAGATATTAAAAATGGCAGGACTGTAAAAGGAACGAATTTTGTAAATCTACGCGATGCAGGCGACCCTGTTGAGCTGGCAAAAGTTTATTCAGAAACTGGAGCAGACGAGCTGGTTTTTCTAGATATTTCGGCAACAGAGGAGCGCCGTAAAACGCTAGCAGACTTAGTACTACGTGTTGCCTCCCAAGTGAATATCCCCTTTACCGTAGGTGGAGGTATATCTTCTGTAGCAGATGTAGATATCTTACTTCAAAACGGAGCAGATAAAATCTCTATAAATTCTAGTGCTGTAAAACGTCCTGAGCTTATTAATGAATTGGTTGCCAAGTTTGGTTCTCAATGTATTGTAGTGGCTATAGATGCAAAATACATAGATGGCGACTGGATTGTACATTTAGTGGGTGGTAAAGTTCCTACGGAGCATCATCTTTTTGATTGGGCAAAGGAAGTTGAGGAGCGTGGTGCTGGAGAGATTCTCTTTACCTCTATGGATAATGATGGGACAAAAGATGGCTTTGCAAACGAGGCTTTGGCTAGACTTTCGGAAGAGTTAAACATCCCTATTATTGCGAGCGGTGGCGCGGGAAATATGCAACATTTTGCAGATGCATTTATAGAAGGGAAAGCTGATGCCGCCTTGGCTGCAAGTGTTTTCCACTTTAAAGAAATTGAAATACCTGATTTGAAAAAGGAATTGGCCTCTCAGGGAATAGCCGTTCGATTGTAAATGTGATCATTTCTGTTTCGGAATATAATTCCTATGGCAGAACTCTTAATTCAATATAAAAAAATATGGAAATAGATTTTAAAAAATACGATGATGGTCTTGTGCCAGCAATCATTCAGGATGCACGTACTAAGAATGTCTTGATGCTTGGTTTCATGAATCAGGAGGCATTTGACACCACTATGCGAACGGAAAAAGTCACTTTTTATAGTCGTAGCAAAGGTAGGTTATGGACTAAAGGAGAGGAAACCAAGAATTACCTTCATCTGGTTAGTATCCAGAACGACTGTGACAAAGATGCTTTACTCGTAATGGTAAATCCCCAAGGGCCTACCTGTCACAAAGGAACGGACACTTGCTGGGGGGAACGTAACCGTACAAACTTCGGTTTTTTAAACGAGCTAGAGGAGATTATAGAAGACCGCTGGAACAATAAAGAAAACGCAGATTCTTACGTGGCATTGCTTTTTAGAAAAGGTATCAATAAAGTCGCTCAAAAAGTGGGCGAGGAGGCCGTAGAAGTCGTTATAGAAGCCAAAGATGATAATGACCACCTGTTTCTTAATGAAAGCGCAGACTTGCTGTTTCATATGATGCTCTTGCTCCAAGCAAAAGGTTTCCACTTACGAGATGTGGAGAAAACGTTGATCGCGAGACACAAATAAGTTCAAAAACACAAAACCCGCAATCGTTACGACTGCGGGTTTCTTTTTCCTGGAATAATCACTTCCCAGAAAACGCTATTACTATTGCTGTGCAATGATATCTAGTGTCTGCTCAATCCAGTCTTTATCAAAGTCTAGTTGCATTTCTGGTTGAACTCCTACGTATTCATAATCGATAAACTTATGAAAATTCATATCCGTAGGATAGATAGCAAACTCTCCTGATGGTGTTTCTAGTAATTTACCATAATTACTTCCATAAGCTAAGGCTCCGTAGGTGCGCTGTCCTAAATGCTTGGCATTTTTTAATCCTTTTAGCTTTAGTGTGAACTGCTCACCATTACTTCCTGTGAAGAAGTTTGTTACTACAAAAACATTCATTTTGTTCTTTTTAATGATTTTATAAAAAGGGTCAGAGTATTTTGAATTTCCGCCAGCGTTATCTCTAAGGTCTACGATGATGTTTTTAGCTGTAAAAGCTTCCTTATATGTTTCGTAAAACTTTTCAAAAGCTTGTACATTCTCATCTGCATTACTGAAACTCCCAAAGTAAACATACTGCGTGTAATCATCTATCTGCTTGAATTCCCAATCGTTTTGGTCTTCACCTACGTGCGTATACTCCTCATCATTATCCTTTTTAAGATGCCATATACGGCCATCATAGTGCAACAAAGCTCTTAGAATACGCATCTTACCTCCAGGATAATCTGATGTCATAACATCATACATATTTTCGGCAACGGGTTTAAGCGTATATTTTATTTGTCCCGGAAGCCAGTTTTTAGACGTTGATTCTAAAACCACACCTTGATATATCTCGCCATTTTTCACGATGCCGATTTTCAACATATCTTGATATGCGTAAATACCTTCTATGGATTCATATTCCTTTTCGGCAAGTTTACTTGACAACTTGGTGATATCTTGATCTGTTTTGGGATGATTTAAAAATGCTTCACTTGTTCTAAAGGTTTCCATTGCAGAGTCACTTTCTAACATTTCATTTGTGATTGGATTTTTTATGTGAAGGATTCTCGCGTGTTTATCTCGTACCATTGATATTAATGTGTTCAACTTTAGATAACATTCGGCGATTGGAGTTTCTTCTGTCACTGATGAGTATAAGTCGTCATATAACCTCAAATAATTTTTGAGTTGTTCTCCTTTGATTTGTTTCTTAAATGAGACCATTTCCTGCACTTGCTCATTGATGTATGCGAGGTCTTTTTTGCAGTCACAAGTTTGTTGGGATTCTGCTACTTCGACTACGTTTATCCATAGCGAAGTCGAAGGACTCAGCACAGGTTTCTCGAAAGCGGAAAAGGAAATAAAAATGGCAACCGAAAGTGATAATAGCGTTTTCATAAGATGTTTTTTAAGGTTATCGTTGTGATTATTTGATGAAACAAATCTATTACGAAAAAACCTCTAAACTCAATATATACTGTGCTTTGGGGCGAAATGAACCTAGTCTGTGGTGAAATTTAGGGCTGTTTTGACTGCTGTGGCACAAGTCTTAGAAACTGGTACGAATAAATTGTGGGAAAGTGCTAGTCCAAGTTTGCTTTTGTCCGTTTTATAAGAAATAAAGTGCTCAGGATTGATGAGAAACGATCTGTGAGTACGTAACAAATTCTTATGGGTGCTTTCTAATGCAGAAAGTCTGTTGCGCACAAGCTGTTTTTTATAATTCCCATTATCCTGAAAGTGAATTTCTACATAATTATCTGAAGCTTCCAGCATTATTAAGTCCGAAAATAGCAATCGTAGCCCTTCATAATTCCCGTCTCCTTTAATTTCGATTTTCTGTTCTTCCAATTGCTTTTCTTTATACTTCCCAAAAGCAAAGCGACCTATGAAAATAATAGGAATGATGACCAGTATTGCAGGAAAGAAAATCCCCGTCAAATAATATTGAAGTGAATAGGGATTAGGTTGTCCATACACAATGACATATAGGTAAAATCCACGCATCACTAAAAATGCAAAGAGAATAAAAAGACCGAAGAATAAGAGTTCGCTCGTTAACGACCATTGCTTTTCTTGCCGTTTAAAAAACCAGTTCTGGAATGGAAGCATACAAGTATAACAAAGAGCCCCTAAAAGTCCGTATAAAGGCAGGTATATGAGTTTTTCCGTACTCGTAAATTCATTTACATCCAGAGGTTTTGTAAAATATAAGAACACAAATATCCATACGGCAAGTCCTAGAGCAATGAGCAAGTGATGTTTTATGGACGGGTCAAAGGGGAATTTCATTACTCAAAATAAGGGTTACATATAAATCTTCAAATCTACCGTTACCACCATACCACAAAACCTTTAGTAATCGTGCCATCCCTATTTTTCATCCATATCATAGGTGCGTAATTGTTTATGTGTTTGATGTTTATTTCCATTAAAATATCCAGGTGCGATTGCCACGCGACTTCATTATGAGGTTGATGTAACCATTCATATTTGTGGGGGATATAAAATATGCTTTCGCGAAACCTGTGCTGAGCGGAGCCGAAGTGGCATACATCTTCAAACTCTTTCATCTTTACCCAAAACCCAGTTACGCAATCCATATTTAGAGGTCTTATAGATGGTATGTTCTCATTGTAGGGTACAAAAAGCTGTCCTATATAATACGTTTGCTGTTCTATCTCATTTACGTCAATTTCTAAGTGCGCTAAGACCTGCTGGCTTTCTTTAGAGAATAGTAGTGGCAGTTGCTTATCACGCGTTTTCTCCATTTTAGTAAAGAACATATCTTTTCTATTGGGACCCATAAGTCGGTGTATGGGTTCTGATATAGACGGGTCTATGATGTAAAATTTATAGGTAAGTTCGATGTGGAGCAATTTTTTGTTGCTGGGAAGAGATGTTCCGCTTTCGCGAAAGCGTAAGTCATTTACTATAAAATCCAGCTCACCTATGGTTTCACTCCCTCGTTTGATCTGAATGTTATGCGCAAGAATTTCGTAGTGACTCGAATGTTCTAAGAGTTGCTTGAATATATATTCTACCTGATGTCCAAGCCTGAGCTTTGTAGGGATAGGAGCGGGCGTAAAGGTTTCAAGGTCAATCTCAGGCATCTCAAATTGCTTCAAACCGAATTGTTCTTTTTTCCAAAGCGGTTGCGTATCAAGAAAGCCCAAAATATGTTTCATTGTCTAAAAATAATAAAGGCCACCTTAATACAAGGTGACCTTTGCGCAAAGGTTGCCGTATTTTATTTTATCCAGCCTTTAGCCGCACATTTCTTACTATACAGGTAAAAGAAAAGGTCTAGAACAATGATGATGACAGGAAAAATAATACCCTGAAAAGTTCCAAATAATTCTGGAGCTCCCATCACAATCGATATATAAATGCCGTGAACTACAGAAGCAAGAAGGGAGATTAGAAATAAATTTACGGCTAATTTTTTCTTCATAAGCAGAAAAACCGCTGCCAGAAATCCCGTGATGGTGGCAGTACCATAAGCTATTTTTGACCATATAGGAGCATTTTCAACGGCAGTTATTTGTGCTGCAGTATAAGATGATTGAAGCATTTCAGAAAAGAAAGTATCTACTGTAAAGGCGCTTAGGCCCATAATATTCCATAAAAGGGCAATTACAGCAATCACCCAAAATAGTGCGTTTGGTTTGTTCATAATAGTCGGTTTTAGGTTGTTAGTTCTTAAATGTACAATTTTTTTGAAATTGCTATTAACAACATTTGACTTTTTGCCTCAACACATTTCAATTCATAATTAAAAATTTACTTTTGAAATATGTTTGAAAAACGTTTCTACTACCTTCTTAAAATTCAATATCTCGGTTTCCGATATCACGGGTGGCAAAAGCAACCTGATGTACTTACGGTAGAACGTATGATGGAACGCACGTTCTCCTATATATTAGAAAGAAAGAACTTTAAGTTACTCGCAGCGGGAAGGACAGATGCAAAGGTATCTGCAAATGTTGCTTACGTAGAACTTTTCCTAAATGACAAACCGTTGCCTGAGAATGGATTTTTAGAAATGCTCAACGCAAATCTTCCCCAGGATATTCGTTGTCTTGAAATTACTCAAGTTGATAAAAAGTTCAATGTGATTGACGCTCCTAAGAGGAAAGAATATATTTATGTGTTCTCATTCGGCGAGAAGAGTCATCCCTTTGCAGCACCATTTATGATTAATATAGCGGGGATGCTGGATATTGACCTTATGAAACAGGCCGCGCGACTTTTTGAGGGTACACATGACTTCCGAAATTATACGTATAAACCTAATCCTGAGACACAGACCATCGGTACAGTAGAGGTGGCCGAAATCGTTCTGAATGATGTGTATACCGCAAATTTTTTTCCTGAAGAGAGTTTCCTCTTTCGCGTAAGCGGAAAAGGATTTAAAAGACATCAGATACGACTGATGATGGGAGCACTTTTTGATCTTGGACAGGGCAATCTTACTTTAGATTATTTTAAAAGCACGCTTCAAGAGGGAAACCATATTAAGCTCACGCGTATTGCGCAAGCCAGCGGATTGATCCTGCAGGACGTCCAGATTTAACATCCTTAACACTATTTTCTTCTTATTGGCAAAGGTTTAACCCTTGCCCTTCATCCTTTACAATCCCTTTAACTACAATGGATGGGGCTTGATAGTATCTTTATATTGAATTAATTGTTTAACTAAAAAGATAGAAAGATTATGAATAAGAGAGTAGCATTTTTAGCAACAGACGGATTTGAAGAAAGTGAATTAAAATCACCCAAAGAGGCGATGGAAAATGCTGGATTTACCGTAGATATTATAAGTGATAAATCAGGAATGATTAAAGGTTGGGCCGACGGAAATTGGTCAAACGAATATAAAGTCACAAACACATTAGAAAATGTAAGTGCAAAAGATTACAATGCTCTAATGTTACCAGGCGGAGTAATAAACCCAGATAAACTACGTCGTAATGATGATGCCCTAATTTTTGTGAGAGATTTTTTCAAGCAAAGTAAGCCCGTAGGAGCTATATGCCACGCACCTCAAATATTAATTGATGCCGAGGTGGTAAATGGTAGGACTATGACATCATTTGAGTCCATACGTACCGACTTAACAAACGCAGGAGCGTTATGGGTAGATAAGGAAGTAGTTGTGGACGAGGCCTTAGTAACTAGTAGAAATCCTAATGACTTACCAGCCTTCAATAATAAAATGATAGAAGAGATTAACGAGGGTAAACACGAGTTACAGCACGCATAATGCTGTATTTGATTGATTGGTGAATGAAAACCGCTACGCGCTCGTGTGGCGGTTTTCTACTTTTAAATCGTATTTTAGTGTGATAAGACAATATGAAATAATGGCATCTATCCCAAAATCATCGCTCGACTTTTTAACTAAGCTCAAGAAAAACAATCATCGTGACTGGATGACTGAAAATAAAAAGGAATATCTGGCGAGTGAGAAAAGACTTAAAGAGGTATATGCTCAGATTCAACAAGGACTGAGTAAGACGGATGAGATTGAAAAACTTAAGGTATTTCGTATAAATCGGGATATACGCTTCAGTAATGACAAGACTCCATACAATGTGCATCGTAGTGCCAGTTTTAGTAGGGCAGGAGCGCATCGTCGTGGTGGCTATTATTTACGTATTGAACCCAATGGTAACTCTATGATAGGAGGTGGGTTTTTTGGGCCAGAACCAGCAGATTTAAAACGTATACGGCAAGAGTTTGAGATGGATGCGAGTGAGATACGTGCAATTCTGGCAGAGCCCGCTTTTGTCAAAGCGTATGGAGGAGCATTCGATGCTTGGGACCCGGTTAAAACTGCACCTCGTGGATTTAACGTGGACGGTCCAAATATAGACCTAATAAGGCTTAAGAATTTTGTGGTCACCAGAAAATTTACAGATGCCCAAGTAACCGCGCCAGATTTTCCAGATACGGTTGTAGCACATTTCCAGCTTTTAAGACCTTTCTTTGATTATATGAGCGATGTACTTACAACAGACCTCAATGGTGTATCGCTTCTGGAAGACTAATCCTTATCCTTATTACGTTTGTCTCTACGCCTTTTTCTCACAATGATATAAGTGACTATCAGTAAGATAGGAAGTACGATAAATACGATAAGTTCAATAGGCGATGATGGGTCTATTGGACTATTATTATGTGGTTTAGGAACGTCTGTGGGAATTTGCATTAGCTCGCTTTAGTTAGCGTTGTAGGTCGTTCAAAAAGCTGAATCTGACTTATTAATCTTTCCTTTACAAGGTTCATAATACGCTTATTGAGCGCCGAAGAATTCTGAGTGTAAATCAAATATTCTTCCACAGTAAATTGACCTATAATCATACCCTTTACGCTATTGCGAAATTTCATATCCTTATGAATTGCATTCTCAATGTAAGCCAATCGTTTTTCAAGAGAAAGGTCATAAAAGACGTTTTTCCACTTACTGATGTAGTTTCTAAACACTTCAATAAGTAACGGATTTTGAAGTTTGACTACGGGTCGTAGCGTAGCATTCTGAAAATGCTCATCCGGACTCATATTTTCGGTAATGCGCGCGCTTGGGATTTCGGGGCGGATGCGCTTTATATCATTGGGTCTATCATTCATAGCTCTAGCAGTTTTTTAAATGTACTGAGGATAAGTACGCTTTCGCGAAAGCAAAAAAATAAATATCAACCATTTGTAAACAATCTAGAAAGAAGACGGTTGTTAAAGTCTTATCAATATAGCAGTTAAAGATTTTTAAAAGTCTATCCCGCAATGGGTAGTTATAGTAATTTTAAAAGAAAAATCAATCTATGAAAAAAAATACAAGTGCAACGAAAAAAGAGACACCTACTAAATTTCAAATCTTACCAGAAATAAAGAATAGATGGAGTCCTCGAGCTTTCGATGATATGCCAATTTCTGATAATGAACTCAAGAAGTTATTTGAAGCAGGACGGTGGGCGCCCAGTTCAAACAACTTTCAGCCGTGGGCTATTATTTATGGGATTAAGGGAACTGAGATGTACGATAGGATATTTGACTGTTTGGTAGAATTTAATCAAGGATGGGCAAAAAATGCTCCAGCCTTAGTGTTGAGTGCGTTTAAGAAAACTAATCCTAAAGGAGAAGAAAATTTTCACGCATTGCACGATTTAGGACAGTATATGGCAAATGTTGCCATACAAGCACAACACAACGGCATAGCATTACACCAGATGGCTGGTATAGATTATGAAAAAGCAAAGAAGGAATTTAATTTTCCGGATGATTTTCACGTAGCAACAGCTACAGCCATAGGATACTATGGTGGTGACATAAGCTCACTCCCAGACGATTTACAAGATGCAGAAAGAGGCGAACGTAAGCGTAAAGAACAGAGCTCTTTTGTTTTTAATGGAGATTTTAATGAAGAGAAGTTTAACCAGTAGAATTTAGAAAAATGAAAAAGATAATAATTCTATTACTATTTATAAGCACAACTGCAGTATCCTATGCTCAGGATCAGTATTTCCAAAACAGCTCACTTTCTATAGAAAAGCAGGCTAAGGAAATTACAGCAGAATATAACAAGCACCTTTATATGAATGGAGAGCAACCCTTACTTTTTGAAAAGAAAGTTGCAGAATTCCTCATAAGCAAGAATAAGATAAAGGATCAGTATGAAGGCAAGAAAATGTTAGACAAATTGGCCATTTTAAGCACGGAAGAAACGCGAGAAATGGGCGACATCCTTACGCGCCAGCAACTTAAAAAATACAGAGAGGTAAAAATGAAAATTCAACCATTAACGGTGGTTGACGAGAAAGAAGACTAGTTACACTAGTTACTCTTGTTATAAAGCCCGATGAGCGATCGCTCATCGGGCTTTATTATAACTTATTACATTGTTTGAACTTAAACCTGAGATTCTCCCTCAGTATTAGAAGATATATCAGGGTCATCTCCCACATTGTGTTTTTCAAGACCAGCGCTATCTACACCTATAAAACGCATTGCGTCAGAAGGTGTTTTAACCTGCATTCCCTTAGTTCCCTGAATTAGAATAGGCTGTTGTATGGCGATAGGATTGTTTTGGATAAAATGAATCCAGTCATCATCGCTCATCGTAGCTCCTTTTAAAAGTCCAGAAACATCAGGATGATCTTTGGCGACCAATTCATCTAGACTCGCCCCTAGCAAATCTGCAACCTCGCTCCATTGTGTACCTGTGAGTCCAGCCTCAGAGATGTTAACTAGATTGGTCTTAGCCTCGCTACTTTTTGCATAGCCTAAAACCTGTTTTCCAATACTGGATTCTGGCGTATAGATTACAATGAGTTCATTCTTGTCTGTTGCTAGTGTCATATCGATTGGCATAAATTTAATTTTAGTGGTGAGACTGCATTTTCTCTTTCTTTTTGCGCAGTTGTTGTTCAACCTCGCTTATCGCTTTTTTGAGAGAAGCGTGAAAGTCGTCAGAACTTGACTCTGCAAACATTCTAGGTCCAGGCATACTTAATCTCACACCAGAGATTTTTCCCGTTTGGTCACTTGATGTATTTTCTAGTTTAAAGAAAACATCTGCTCTGTGTACAAATTGATATTTGTCTCCTAACTTATTTAGTTGTTCTCTTGTAAAAGCTTCTAATGCTTCACTAGCTGTTACATCGTGGTATTCAAATATTACTTCCATAGTTGTATTTTTTAATTTTCAATGTTTGTATCGGCTTGTTGCCTAAAGCTAAGCGGAAACTCTTTCACGCCGCCATAAAGTTTAATTTCTTGTATGTCTGCTGGCATATAATATCCAGCATCTTCTAATGCTTCTTTTACTTTCCGCACCACATTACCTTTTGTAATAAGCGCTTGTTTTCTAAAATCTTTTGTGTCCACCCAAAAGAAAACCTTTAGGTTTACAGTGCTTGTAGCGAGTTCATCTTCAATAACAAAATTCTCGTGAAGTTCGTCATTAATGACATTAGGTTCTTGAGCTAGTGCTTTTAAAACCGTTTCTTTTGCACCTTCGATATTATCTTCATAGGCAATTCCAATAATAAAATCCCATCTAAAGAAGCCATCCTCAGTATAATTTGTTACAGGTTCTGTAAGGACATCACTATTTGGAATATAAACATCTTTTCCGTCGAAGGTCTTGAGTTTCGTATATCTTAAATCTAGGGCTTTTACTTTTCCAAAATTATCGCCCACCATTACTGTGTCATCCACATTAAAAGGCCTGTTAAAGGCCAGAATCACTCCAGCAATAAAATTTTCACCTATGTCTTTAAAGGCAAAACCGAGAACGACGGCACTAGCGCCAGCAGCTGTCAAAATACCAGCGGCAATACCTCCAAGGCCAGCTGCCCTCAATGCGAGCATAATTGCTATAATTATAAACGTATAACGTATTGCCGTCCCCAAAAATCTACTCATTAAAGGATCTTCAGTTTTTGCTGAAATCTTTCTACGTGCAAATTTTCCTATCCATCCAGCTATCAAAACGCCTAAAACAATGATAAGCAATCCCATTGCCAGTTGTGGCAATTGGTCAATTACATTATCAGCGGCATTCTGAAATGCCTCCACTATTGTGGTATCTTTTTCTGTTTTGTTTTGTTGGAATAGCATAAATATGATTGGTTCTATAAATTTACGGCTCTAAGAGCTGAATTTTCTTAAAACCGTATCAATTCACATTTTCTTAAGACCTTTTAATTTACGTCACGTTAAAATGCTCTTAAGCCCACTTAATTTAAGTTTGTCTCAAACTAACTTTATGAAAAACCAGTTCAAAATGAATATAACATCCATAAATCCATATAATCAAGAGGAAGTTGCGACCATTAAAGCACTAAATCTTGATGAAATCGAAGAGAAACTTACACGCGCACAAAGTACATTCAAATCTTGGCGCAAGACACCTTATAAGGAACGCAGCACGCATTTGATTAATGTTGCTAAGGAACTCAAGAAAAACAAACAAGAGTATGCGGAGACAATGACACGAGAAATGGGGAAGCCCATATCCCAAGCCATCGCCGAAGTTGAAAAATGTGCCTGGGTATGTGAGTATTATGCAGAGAATTCAGAGCGGCATCTGGGAATTAAGAACATAGAGACCGAAGCCTCAAAAAGTTATGTACGTTACGATCCCATAGGTGTTGTACTTGCTGTAATGCCTTGGAATTACCCATTCTGGCAAGTATTCCGTTTTATTGCTCCTGCGCTTATGGCTGGAAACATCGGTCTTTTAAAGCACGCAAGTAATGTGATGCAGAGTGCAGAGAATATCCAAAAAGTTTTTGAACGCGCAGGATTGCCTAAGGGATGCTTCCAGAATATGGCCATAGGTAGTGACCGCATTGAGAATATCGTGCGCGACCCTAGAATCAAGGCCATAACGCTTACAGGAAGTAAACCGGCCGGCGCGGCTGTGGCGAGTACGGCTGCGAGCGAGATTAAAAAGTCCGTTTTAGAGTTGGGCGGGAGCAATGCCTTGGTCGTTTTTGACGATTGTGACTTTGATGCTACAGTTCAGACTTGCGTTCAGGCACGATATCAGAATACGGGACAGAGTTGTATTGCTGGAAAAAGATTGCTTATTGAGGATAAAGTTTATGATAAATTTTTGTCCGCTTTCGCGAAAGCGGTTACCCAATTAAAGTCAGGAGATCCAATGGATCCAGACACGTATATAGGTGTAATGGCTAGAGAAGACCTCGCCAAAGAACTCGAAGAACAATTACAAAAATCTATCTCCGAGGGAGCCAAAGTACTCCTAGGTGGACACCGACACGGCGCATATTTTGAACCCACAATAGTTACTGATGTGACACCAGAAATGACCATTTTCAAAGAAGAAACCTTTGGGCCTGTAATTTCTATAACAACCTTTAAGACGGATGAAGAAGCGGTCGACCTTGTTAACCAATCTGATTTTGGATTGGGAGTTTCTATTTTTACCAAGGATGAAGCGCGTGTTGAAAAACTTATACCCCTTTTTGAGGATGGAGCTGTATTTGTAAATGATATGGTAAAAAGTAACCCTAATTTACCCTTTGGCGGAACAAAGATTTCAGGCTATGGCCGTGAGTTATCTTCAGATGGGATTCAAGAGTTTGTAAATAAGAAAACAGTTTATATTAAATAGACCCGAGATTTGAGACAGTAGACACTTAAGTGAAAGCAAAAAAAATGAGGCTGTCTGAAAACTATTCGGACAGTCTTTTTTTATTAAGGGCTATTTCTATTATTCAATCGTAAATGTTTTACAAGTGCTATTTGTTATCAGTTAGTAGTTATCAGTCTGC
>NZ_REFV01000010.1 GCF_003688895.1 Dokdonia sinensis | reverse complement strand
ACTTGGTGGGAGAAGACTCAACTGGGACTGGTTGTTGGTCTTCCAGACAGGACTGGCTTTCATACCATGAAGATACGAAATACTGAAAAGTATTCAAAAAAAAGAGACTGCCTTTTAAGACAGCCTCATTGGTTTTAAAGATAGATTTTACTCTTATTCTTGAGTATCTATAAACTCTTCTTTTGTGTCAAACTTGATGCCCTCCATCGCTTGTTTTTCTAGATATTTTTCAAACTTAGGTAGGCGCTTTGATTTGATTTTATCAAAATCCTCTTTTGCTTTTTCAAAACGATCTACTAGTAAGGAGATGTTCTCCTTTTGTGCCGCACTAGGTGCTTCATAATTAGAGGCAACATCACTATATAAAGCACTTAATTTCTCTCTCAATTGTGGGGGAGCGGTTCCTACATAGTTGTCACCAGTAGTTACAACAAGTGTATTCTTTAAGGCGTCTAGTTCGTCTATAAGTGGTTGGGCAACCTTTTTTGCTTTGCTATCCTTTTCTATAGCCATTTTTGACTTTTTGATCATTAGATCTATTTGGTAAACCATATAGGCTAAATCTTCTTGTACCTCAAAAAGTTGCTGACTCGTTCTGTATTGGTCAGATCGCTCCGCATCTGTTATGAATGATTGAGGGTCATTTTTAACCTCAAAAGTGGTTTCATAAGTATCTTTCCCTTTGGTAAGAACAGCTTTATACGTGCCAGCTTGCACTCGCACGGGAGTAAATCCTCCAAAGGCATACGTTTTTGCCGCTGCAAGCTTTGGGGATTTTCCATTGTAATTCCATCTCACAATATTAATACCTTTTGACTTTCCAGGGGTAAGCGTAGTTATCTCATTACCCTCCATATCTTGAATGGCTAGCGTCATTTTTCCAAAAGTGTGACGTTTTTTGAGATAATATTTTATTGAGACTGCATTTCCTGGATTAGGACCTACAAATTCAAGTTCTGTACTACCACCGCCGAAGCCACCTTCTTCTACCATAATACCTGGTTCTGTGTCAAAAAAGTGTACATTTTTATCAAGAATTTCTGGTTGGATGTCTCTTAGGATACTAATGTCATCTACGATGATAACGCCACGTCCGTGCGTTCCTGCCACAAGATCATTTGTCTCCTTCTGAAGGTCTAAAAAGTGAACAGCCGTAGGAGGGAAATTATTCGTAAAATGTGACCAGTTAGAACCTCCATCTACAGTAATGTATAATCCATCTTCTGCTCCTAAGAACAGTAGGTTCTCGTTTTCATAGTCTTCTTGAATATTACGGGCAAACATTTTTAAGTCATCTGTAACGAGGCTTTTCCAAGTTGCTCCATAGTCAGAAGTTTTATAAACATAAGGTTTCATATCACCACGAGCGTGTCCTTCAAAAACAGCGTAAGCTATTCCAGCGCCGTGCACAGAAGCTTCTATATGATACACCCACGTATTGGCTGGAAGTCCTGGAACATTTACTACTACGTTAGTCCAATTTGCTCCGCCATCTTTTGTCACTTGCACATTTCCATCATCTGTTCCTACCCAAATTACCTTTTCATTTACAGGAGATTCTGCAATGGTAAATATAGTCGTATGTGTTTCTGCTCCAGAGTTATCTGCAGAGAGTCCTCCTGAGTTCTTTTCTTGTTTTTTAGGATCGTTTGTAGTCAGGTCTGGAGAAATCACTTTCCATGTATCTCCCATATCTTCACTTTTATGTAAGAACTGTGATCCCATATAAAAGCGGTCTGGCTGGTGTACACTCGTTGCCATAGGCGGATTCCAATTAAAACGTAAGTCTGCACTCCCTTTTGCAGGTAATGGTTTTACATTCTTTGTATAGTTACGTTCCATATCATAACGCCACACATTATCTGCGCCTTGCATTTCTGAATATAAAATCTCTTTTGTAGGATGTGGTAATACTCTAAAACCGTCTCCTACACCTACACGTACCCAGTCTCTAGATTCTATTCCACCTGGAGACGAAGAAGGACCATACCAAGAGCCGTTGTCTTGAAGACCACCATAAATACGATAAGGGCTTGCATTGTCTACAGAAATATGATAAAACTGAGAGAGCGGAAGGTTAGACACAATTTCCATAGTCGTTCCTCCATTCCAAGAGCGGTATACTCCACCGTCTGTTCCTACGTGCATTACATCAGAGTTATTGATATCAAAAACAATGTCGTGTATGTCCGAGTGCATATTCCCTAGTGATTTGAAGGTGTTCCCACCATCCCGAGAAATAGAACCGCTTAATCCACCCTTTACAACCACATCAGGATTGCGAGGATCTACTACAATTCTTGAGAAATAAAATGGGCGTACTGTTAAAGAGAAATCACCGTTAGTGCGCTTCCAGCTTGCTCCGCCATCTTCAGAGCGGTAAAGACCTTTATCTTTATCTTGCTCAGATTCTATTACGGCGTAAACGATATTAGGCTCAGATGGCGCGATAGCCACACCTATACGTCCTAATTTTCCCGCTGGAAAACCATTATGAATTTTGTTCCAAGTCTTTCCACCATCGGTAGATTTGTGAAGTCCAGAGTTTACACCTCCAGAGTTAAAATCCCAAGCCGTACGTCTGTGTTCCCACATTGAGGCATAAAGCACATCTGGATTTGTAGGATCCATAATAAGGTCTGCTACACCTGTTTTTTCGTTTACGTAAAGGATTTTTTCCCACGTCTTCCCTCCGTCAGTTGTTTTATAAACACCACGGTCTTTGCTGTCGCTCCAAAGCGCTCCAAGAACTCCAACATAAACGGTATTTCCGTCTTCAGGATGGATTTCTATGCCAGAAATGCGCTCGCTATTATCAAATCCAGGAATTTTATCCCAGTTTGTTCCTCCATCTTTGGTTCGATATAATCCGTCACCTACAGAAACAGAGTTGCGCGTCCAAATTTCTCCGGTACCTACCCATATAGTTTGGTCAGGATCATTAGGATCTACAGCAACTTGACCTATAGATTGAATATGATCGTCAAAAATAGGGGAGTAGGTCGCTCCTCCATCCTGTGATTTCCAGACACCACCACCGGCGGTTCCTGTATAAATCACTTGTGCGTTTGTAGGGTGCACTTCCATATCGATAATACGTCCAGACATTAGTGCTGGCCCTATTTGTCTTGCGGTCATATCTCCAAAGAGTTCTTTACCCTTCAGTTCAATTTCTTGCGCTTGGAGCGGAATGCTTAGAGAAGCAATACACAATCCAAGAAAAATGTTTTTGGTTTTCATAGTTGATGTTTCATTAATATCCGCGAAGGCGGATATCTCATCCGGTCTTCTAGGAGTGGTTATAATTTGATTGATAAATGGTCTGCTTTACAAGGTTTTGAGTACGCTTTCGCGAAAGCGGAATACTTAAAACAAGAGCCAAAAAAATCCCCAAGATGTGTTGGGGATTTTTTTAAACTCAATAGTTATTGCTTTTCAGGAAAAGCAAACATATCTGCACTTACTTCAGGATTAAGTTCAATAGTCTTAATCACAACTTCTTGTCCTCCTGGCTGTCCTTTTGCACCGGCCATAATAGAATGTGGGAAGTAAAGTCCATCTACTTCCTGATAATCACTCAATTTTGTTTGACTTGTCATTCCTTTACCAGGTCCTGACATAAGTTCCTGCTCTACAACGATAGGAACAAAGTTTTCTGTATCAAAAAAGTAGTAAGATACAGAAGGAACCTCTTGTCCATCTGCCATAATTGGCTCCTTAGTTAGTTTAATTTTAAAAGTCTCTGTTCCTTCTACAGTTTCCTTACCTAAAAGCTCTACTTCATATCCTTTTTCTTTATAACCCAAGAACGGATCGCCAAAATCATTCATATCTAACTTAGCGTTTGCTGTTGTTTCTGCATCGCTCTTTTCGGCCGCCATAGTCATTTGATTTGTGCTCCACATTGTCTCACCATCAAAAACGCCTTGATAAAACGTCATACCTTGAAACTCTGCTTTACTCATTTGCTTCCCGTCTTTGGTTTGGATCATTGTCATAGGTAGTTCCATTCCCTGTACTTGAACAGCTCCTTCAAACTTTACACCTTCGAGAGCCATCCACTTGTCCATACCACCTGTGTTTTCAAAGTAGTTAGAGATGATCTCATCAGCAGTTTGTGCTTGTGATACTCCGGCAAATGCAAAAAGTGCAAGAGCAACAAATAATTTAATAGTTTTCATATTTTGTTGTTGTTAATGTTTTACGTCTGCCCATAAGACTATAATCGTGCCAAATTGTTACAGCTTAATTTGAAAAAATGCAAAGTTTTGATTTCATCCGTTATCTTTAAGCATCTAATAAGGCTCAATTATTCCTTGAGCTGTTTTAAAATACTCATTTTCAACGAGAATCACAATTATGCAATTCGGAAAAGTAGATCATCCTGAGAATATTGACTTCACTTTGCCACCAGATCATCCAGCAACTAAGGATGTGATAGGTAACACTTTCGCGAAAGCAAAAAATGAACCCATACAAGTCTACGTAGGCTGCGCAAAGTGGAATAGGGCAGAGCTTAAAGGCTTTTACCCCCGAGGTACAAAAGATGAACTAGAATATTACAGTTCCCAGTTCAACAGTATCGAACTAAACGCCACCTTTTACAGACTTTTCCCAAAGGAGCAGTTTATAAAATGGAGAGAAAAAGTGCCCGAAGGTTTCAAATTTTTCCCAAAAATCACAAATATGATCAGTCACCGCAAACGGCTGATTGACTCACAAGATTTTATTCCCGAGTATCTCGACCATACCTTATTATTAGAGGATCACTTAGGAACTATTTTCTTGCAGATGCACAACAACTTCCAGCCAAAGGACTTTGATAGAGTAGATAACTTTGTAAACCATTGGCCTAGCGATGTGCCCATTGCACTCGAGTTTCGCCATACAGACTGGTTTAACAATCCCGAAGTTGCCGAAAGATTGTATCTCTTATTAGAAGAAAATAATATGGCAAATGTGCTGGTAGATACTGCTGGACGAAGAGACATAATGCATATGCGATTAACAAACGATGAAGCTTTTATAAGATACGTAGGAGCAAATCATCCTAGTGATTATGCACGTTTAGATGAGTGGGTAGAACGTCTCACACATTGGGTAGATTTAGGCTTGCGTAAAATACATTTCTTTATTCATCAAAATATTGAACAGGAATCCACTCTACTTTCGGCTTATTTCATAAAGAAACTTAATCCTGCACTTGGGATTAATCTGCACATCCCAGGCGAGCCCACAGCAGACCAAAACACGCTGTTTTAATGGGACAAGTATTTGTAATTATGGGTGTATCTGGTTCGGGTAAAACAACCATTGGTCAACTCGTAGCTCAGGAACTGAACATTCCTTTTTATGATGCAGATGATTACCACCCTCAGGCAAACATAAATAAAATGGCTTCTGGCCGACCCCTTAATGATGAAGATCGCTGGCCCTGGTTATCTATTTTAGCGCGTAACATTCAGGAATGGAATAGGAATGGAGGAGCTGTATTGGCCTGTTCTGCACTTAAGGAGGTGTATCGAGAACGGTTGTTTAAAGAAGAGTCCGCTTTCGCGAAAGCGAAAAAAAACTTTATCTACTTACAAGCAGATTTTGAAACCATTAAATCACGACTTGCCCAAAGAGAAAACCACTTTTTCGATCCTGAACTATTACAATCGCAATTTGATACGCTGGAGGAACCGGAGTATGGGGTTGTTGTTGATGGAAAACTTGAAAAAGAAATAATTGTTGAGTGCATTGTTATGAGCCTTGAGCCGTGAGCCGTGAGCCGTGAGAAAATGACAAATAGAAATATTATTATGAAAAGTAAATATCATTTTAAATTTGAAGACTTAATAGTTTATCAGAGAGCAATGGATTTTGGGGACAGGATAGATTTACAAATTGATACTTTCCCTAAAAAGGAAATGTTTCGTCTTTCCTCTCAATTTATTAGAGCAGCAGATTCTATAGCATTCAATATCTCGGAGGGCTCGGGAAGCACGGATGCAAATTTTAATCGTTACCTAAAAATGGCTTGGGATTCATCTCATGAATGTGTGGCAGCATCTTCTAAAGCAAGGAGAAGAGGATATATAAACTTTGAAACCGATGAAGAAAACAGGCGACAGTTAACAGAAATAGGTAAGATGATCTCAGGATTACGCAAGCGATTGTAATTTTATTACACACAGCTCACAGCTCACAGCTCACAGCTCACAGCTCACAGCTCACAGCTCACAACTCAATACTATTTATGGACTATCAACTACTCCTCGCCGTAATTGCTGGCATCTCAGTTTTACTTTTCTTAATTCTTCGATTGAAGATTCAGGCTTTTCTTGCGCTGCTCATCACCTGTATTGTTGTAGGAGTCGTTGCTGGAATGGAACCAAAAACGATTCTCGATGCTGTCAAAAATGGTATGGGCGGTACCTTAGGTTTTGTGGCGACTGTCGTTGGTTTAGGTGCGCTTTTTGGCGCAATCCTAGAACGATCAGGCGGAGCGCAACGACTTGCAGAGAGCTTGCTGGATAAATTTGGGATTGAGAAGTCACCTTGGGCAGTGATGATCACAGGATTTCTGGTCGCGATTCCTGTGTTTTTTGACGTAGCTTTTATCATCCTCGTTCCTATCGTTTATGCTTTACAAAAGAAGACGGGTAAGTCTCTTTTATTATACGCCATCCCACTACTAGCTGGACTTGCAATTACGCATACCTTTATTCCGCCTACGCCAGGACCCATCGCAGTAGCAGAAATTCTAGGGGCAGACTTGGGGTATGTCATTATATTTGGTTTTCTCGCGGGTCTTCCAGCCGCGATCATTGCAGGACCATTGCTTGCCAAAAGATTATCTCAGAAAATGCACATCATTGCTCCTGAAAATATGGTCACAAAAATGGAAGTGCCTGCAAATGCACCTTCGGCCGGGACAATATTATTAATAATCGCTATTCCTATTTTCTTAATCGTTTGCAATACGGTACTGAACAGTCCGTTGTTTGACGAAGGAACCTTACCAGAGTGGCTCATATATGGAGCAGATTTGCTTGGCCATCCCTTTGTAGCACTCATAATCGCAAACATTGTTGCGTGGTATTTTTTAGGAATTCAAAAAGGATTTTCCAAAGAGCAACTCTTGGATATTTCAACAAAGTCACTATATCCAGCGGGAGTTATCATACTGCTTACTGGTGCGGGTGGAGCTTTTAAGCAAATCCTCATAGACACAGGAGCAGGCGAGATGATTGCTACCAGTTTGAGTGGAGATTTCTTTCCACCTGTGGTTTTTGGATTTTTAGTAGCTGCTATTGTTCGCATATTGCAGGGAAGTGCTACGGTTGCGATGATTACAGCGGCGGGAATTACAGCACCTTTGTTAGGACTTTCAGACACAAGTGCACCACAGCTTGCTGTCTTAGTAATCGCAATTGCTTCTGGAGCGACCATATTCTCCCACGTGAACGATAGTGGGTTTTGGCTGGTCAAGCAATACCTCGGACTAACAGAAAAGGAGACATTCCGTTCCTGGACAGTTATGACTACTTTAATTGCTGTCGTAGGACTTTTAGTCTCGACAGTATTGTGGTTTTTTGTATAGCAATTTCTAAAATATTTTAACCTTTAACCTTTAACCTTTAACCTTTAACCTTGTACCCTTAATCTCAAACCCTATGAATTTTCACACCAGAAAATGGATCAAACCAGAAGATTTAAACCCAAACGGAACATTATTCGGCGGGCGATTGTTGGAATGGATAGACGAGGAGGCGGCATTGTATGCTATTATCCAGCTTGAGAATCCGCGATGTGTGACGAAGTATATGAGTGAGATTGATTTTCGCGCAAGCGCAAAAAAAGGGGATATCATTGAGATAGGACTAGAGCCTACAAAATTTGGTAATGCTTCCCTGACGTTACGTTGTGAGGTGCGCAACAAGATGACGCGGGAGACGATTATCACGATAGAGCGCATTGTTATGGTGGGGCTGGATGATGAGGGCAAACCCAAACCACACGGCAAAACACAAATAGAATATGTAAAGGATCGGTTTAAGGAGTAGTTGGATGTGGTTTGTTACGCTTTCGCGAAAGCGTAATTATTCCCATTACAATCTGTTAAGATTCCCTTAAAAAATCCGTCTAGCGTAACCCGTTCCTTATTTTAGAGCTTCAAAAATTTTACTTTATGAGGCTTAATTATTTTTTACTTACACTTTTTTCAATAGCAATTTTTACCGGGTGCAGTAGTGCTCAAAAAATTAATAAAACCACGTCCAAAACTGCAGCCACCGAAAAGGGCTCTAAGAAAAAAGACAAAGATGCTATTAAAGAGTATGATGAGGTTATTACAAAAGATGCGGTTTCTGATAGTGGTCTCTTTCACGTACATAAGGTAAAGAAGGATTACTTTTATGAGATTCCTTTTGATAAACTAGAAAAAGATATGCTATGGGTAAGTCGTATTGCCCAAATCCCATTAGGACTGGGAGGTGGTTATGTAAACGCTGGCTCTAAGACAAACGAGCAAGTCGTCCACTGGCAACGATATCAAGATAAAATCTTACTCAAAATAAAATCATATACAAATGTTGCTGATAGTACAAAGGCTATAAGTAAATCTGTAGCGGTAAATAATTACGAACCTACGCTGTATGCTTTTGATATCAAAGCATTTAATACTGACTCTACTGCTGTAGTGATAGATGTGACAAAATTATTTAGTACAGATGTAAAAGCTATAAGCGGTCTTTCTAGTCGTATCCGAAAGGAATATAAAGTAAAAAAACTAGATGCAAACCGCAGCTTTATAAATAGTGTAAAGAGCTTTCCAGAAAATATTGAGGTAAAACAAGATTTTACATACGATGCTTCAGAACCGCCATCTGAGCGTAGTGCAGAGAGTATAAGTTTGCAGATGAATCAATCTATGATCCTGCTTCCTGAACAACCTATGCAACCTCGACTTTTTGACCCTAGAGTAGGATTCTTTACAGTAAGTCAGTATGACTATGGTAGTGATGCGCTCAAAGCAGACGAAAAAACGTACATACGTCGTTGGAAATTAGAACCAAAGGATCCAGAGGCATATGCTCGCGGAGAATTAGTAGAACCTGTAAAACCTATCATCTACTACTTAGATCCAGGAACGCCAGAAAATCTGCAGAAGTATATCAAGCAAGGAATAGAAGACTGGCAAAAACCTTTTGAAACAGCTGGTTTTAAAAATGCGATTATAGCTAGAGATGCTCCCACACCAGAAGAAGATCCAGAATTTAGTCCAGAAGACATCCGATACTCTACGGTGCGTTATGTAGCGAGTACAACTAGAAATGCTGTGGGACCTAGTGTTTCCGATCCACGTAGCGGAGAAATTATAGAAAGCGATATCATCTGGTATCATAACCACTTGCGCAGTTACCGTAACCGCTATTTATTAGAAACTGGTGCGGCAAACCCGAGTGCAAGAACACTCGATACTCCAGATGAAGAAATAGGCGAGATGATGCGTATGGTTATTGCGCACGAAGTGGGACACGCATTGGGATTCCCACATAATATGGCGGCAAGCTATGCCTATGATGTTGAGTCCTATCGTGATGGAGATTTTACACAGAAAAACGGAATAGCAGCAAGTCTTATGGATTATGCACGCTATAATTATATCGCACAGCCAGGAGATAAAAACATACGATTTATAAGGCAGATGGGTCCTTACGATCACTATGCCACAAACTGGGGCTATCGTTATCTTCCAGACGCAAAGAGCCCTCAGGATGAGAAGGCTACGCTTACAAAATGGATTGAAGAGAAAGCTGGAGACCCAAAATTTGTCTTTGGCCGTCAGTCTAGTCGTTTTGATCCGCAATCACAGACAGAGGGAATAGGGAATAACCCTATAAAGGCGAGCGATTACGGAATCAAAAATTTAAAATATGTTGTTGAGAATCTACCATCGTGGACGTCAGATAAAACAAATGATTATAGTGACCTCGAGGAACTGTATGGTGAGTTGATAGGTGTTTACAGTCGCTATGTAGGTCACGTGGTCACAAACATAGGTGGAGTATACGAAAATATAAAAATGCCTAACCAAGACGGACTCATCTACACACCGCTAGATAAACAAGCTCAAGAAGCTTCAATGCAATGGTTACAAGAGAATTTGTTTGAAACTCCAGAATGGCTCATCGATAAGGAAATATTACAAAATATAGATCACGCAGGATATTTTGAACGTATGCGCCGCACGCAATCACGATATCTTAATAGTTTATTATCTTTTGATCGTATAGGTAGACTTATTGATACAGAGACACTTAATGGAGATTTTTATACTGCTCTGGATATGTTTCAGGACTTAAGAAAAGGACTTTTTACCGAAGCTTCACAACGCAAGAGTGTAGATATCTACCGTAGGAACTTACAACGTTCCTACTTAGACAGAATGATCTATTTAATGACTGATGATGGGCCTAATAGCAGAGGAAGCCGTAACGGTTTTGAGGGAACGCTCACTTATGATGTAAACACATCTGACGTAAAGGCGCTCGTAAGAGGAGAATTAGAGGCGCTACGTTCTAACTTAAAAAGAGCAAAAAACGCAAATACCAACGCTATAACTCGACTTCATTATAATGATATGGTTGCAAGAATGACAGAGGTTTTAGATCCTAAATAGCTGTGAGATTTAGATTTAAATGGGTTACGCTTTTGCGAAAGCGTACTTAACTCTCAAAAAAGCGCCCCAAACTATTCTAGTTGGGGCGTTGCTTTTTCACAGTATTTTATAAGTTGCGGTTAATCCTAAGTTAAACCTGTGATGAAAGGAGATTACTTGTATAGGAATAAACTAAATTACCTCCACCAACGACAATCAAAATGAAAGAATATACTCTTAAAGTAAAAAATGTAGATGATCTCGTCCCTGAAATCGCCGATGCTTTCGGAACAAATTACGAGAACAAGTTTGGAGAATTTTCTCTTGAAGTACCAGAGCATTTAGGTACAGGAAATATTTCTGGAATTAATTTCCCAAACGGAATCGGGCTGCACATCATAGATTGTGAATTTGTAGAGGATACTAAGTTTACTTTTAAAAATAATGAGCTCAACTCCTTACGATTTATGTATTGTATGAAGGGAGAAATGAGACATCGCTTTTCCAGTTCTGACGATGATGTAATCGTGCGCAGGGCAGAGCATCTTATTGTAGCGGCAAAGTATAATGAAGATCAGGCATTTACTTTTAAAAGCAAGAAGCCTGTGGTCATGTGTTATCTTGAAATTAACAAGACTAAATTTCAAGAACAACTATCTTATGACCTCTCGATGATAGATGAGGTGTATTATCCTCTCTTTGCAGATGTTAATGCGCTTACGCAGATACAGCAAAAAGGATATTACAGTTTGCAGATTTCAGACATTATAGATGATATTTTAACCTTTGACGATGTGGGTCTTGTGCGCACAAACTTCTTAGGTGCTAAGGCACTCGAAGCTGTATCGCTTATGCTTAGACTGTATAAAGAAGATTCTAATAATGATCAAAAGAAACTTACCCTCCGTCTAGCAGATTTAGACAATGTAAATGCTGCGGTAAAGTATATAGAAAACAATATAGACTCACTTACAACAATACCAGAGATTGCAAAGGCTGTGGGAATAGAACCCTATAGGCTGCAAGAAGGCTTTAAAAAGAATTACCAACTTACGGTAAATGACTACATAAAAGAATATCGTCTTAAGCGATCGCTCTCTATGCTGACATCTGAGAATATGAACGTGTCTGAGGTCGTATATGCCCTCGGATTATCGAGTCGTAGTTACTTCTCAAAAATTTTTAAAGAAAAATATGGCGTCGCTCCATCATCACTCATTTCAAGTAAAGACGAAACCCTTTAAGAAACTTTAAGCATTGGTGTTAAACCCATTGTAAATAGGATATTATTAAGAGATTTAAAATAGTATCGTTGGTATCTTTAGGTAAATAAAAAAAGATATTATGAAAACTACTTTAGAAAAAGCAAGAGAAGAATCGCACGAAAATGTTGTTAATAATCTTCAAGAATTACTTGAAAAAAATTACGATGCCGAAGCGGGTTATAAAAATGCAATGACACACGCAACTAGTGCACCCTTAACAGAGTATTTCAAGTTAAGAGCAGCGCAACGCAACAGATTTGCAACGCAACTTACGGATATGGTCATTGGTCTTAATGAGACACCAAAAGAATCAGGAAGTACTACAGCATCATTACATCGTACTTGGATGAATATAAAGGATAGTGTTTCAGGTGATAGTGACGAAGCGTTACTCGAGGAGTGTATCCGAGGAGAAAAGGCAAGTGTCGAAGAGTACGATAATCGTCTAAAAAACAATGATTTTACCCCAGAAATCACTTCAGTATTAGCAGCACAGCGCGACGAGATAAAAAATGCATTAAATCAGGTAAAAACACTTGAGGATTTAGCATAATCGCATATAGACTATAAAAAAAATACGGCCAATGGCCGTATTTTTTTTGCTACTATTTTAAGCTTACAATCTTATTGACACTCCAAGCCTCAGGTTTTGCAGAGAATTTTACTTTTGTCTCGGCCCAAACGCTTTTAAAAAGCTCAGAATGGCGATAGTTTTCTAAATCTTGAGCAGTATTCCAGTAGCTGTAGGTAAAGAAGATGTTTGGATCATCTTCACCACGATATAATTCTAGAAATTTACATCCCGGGAAATCACGTATTTTTTCTTTTACGGTATTAAAACTTTTCAAGAAAGAGGGAATCTCGCTTTCGCAAAAGTGCATTTTTACAATTCTAACCAGCATCAGTCTTGAAAGTTTATAGTTATCGTATCCCTAAAGTCTAGCCCAAACAATTGCGCAGCACTTCCCACTGTAGATGGATTACTCTTGTAAATGGCCAGCTCGATATAATTTCCAGAATTAAAAACGGCGAGTTTTTTTCCGTCTTCTTCACGCTTAGACCTATCTATCGTAAAATTTATGGCTTCACTGTAAGTGTTGTAAATTTTTGACATTTCCACACCGCGCGCCTCTAATTTGAATTCGCGCCCTTTTCCTATATCTTCAAAAAGTTTACGCGTAATATTGCTTACAACGTTACCGTAATTATCAACATAAATGACGTTACCTAAAATTTGTTTTTGCGATTTATTTACAACGGGCTGGATTCCTGTAAGCGATTTAATTTCTGAAAGTGGCTTGCCTATAACGCCTAGTGTTCCACCACGAGCAATGTGACAGGCGGCTTGTACAAAAACGTCAAGCACGGTAAAGTTTGTGGTAACTCTGTTGTGGATATTAATTTCGACCATTTCTGTTGGAACAATATCTCGAGTAATAAGTGATACAATTCCATTATTGGCACAAATAAAATAATGGTCATCCAGTTTTACTGCAATATGATTATTTTCTGGTGTGAGTTCGCTGTCTATCCCTATGATATGAATCGTTCCATTCGGAAAGTTTTTGTAAGCATTTTGTATGATATAAGCGGCTTCTGTAATGTGAAAAGGCGAGACAGAGTGGGAGATATCCACAATACGTACCGTCTCTAGCTCACTGTAAATGGCGCCTTTTACAGCTCCAGCAAAGGGATCTTTCTCTCCAAAATCTGTCGTGAGTGTAATGATTGCCATAAAATATGTGAGTATTGCGCTTTCGCGAAAGCGGACTCCCTAAAATTGTTCATTAAATTTAATAACCTCATAACCTTAAGGCTACGGTCGCTTCTTAAAAAAGCGTACTTTGTTAGTGTTTTGTAACCGAAAGAAAGTGTATTTCATAATCTAGCGGCTGCACACAAATCTAAAATAATTTACTGAAGTATATCTCTAAAAACGACCTGCCTTTTGAACGAATTAATTATTGAACTTTCAGAAATCAATCCGCGTGAGTTTTTTGGCCAGCGCAATGCAAACATTGAACTACTTAAACAATATTTTCCTAAACTAAAGATTGTCGCGAGAGGCAATAAACTTAAGGCTTACGGAGACAGCGACCTCTTAGAAGAGTTTGATAAGCGGTTTAATATGCTTATGGAGCATTTTGGAAAATATAACAAGCTGGATGAAAATGTTATAGAGCGTGTACTGACGAGTGTGTCTAAGGCAGATTATGAGACTACAAAAGAGTCTGGAGAGACCATCGTGCACGGTGTAAGTGGTAAACTTATAAAACCTCAAACTGCAAACCAGCGCAAACTGGTAGAGATGGCAGCAAAAAATGATCTTGTTTTTGCCATAGGACCAGCGGGGACAGGAAAAACGTATGTAGGTGTCGCTCTCGCTGTGAAGGCGCTTAAAAATAAAGAAGTAAAACGTATCATACTTACACGTCCTGCGGTAGAAGCTGGGGAGAACTTAGGATTTCTTCCCGGTGATCTCAAAGAAAAGTTAGACCCATATATGCAACCATTATATGATGCATTGCGAGATATGATACCGCACGAGAAGTTGGAATTGTTTATTGAAAAAGGAGTTATACAAATAGCACCTATGGCTTTCATGCGTGGGCGTACGCTGGATAATGCATTTGTCATTCTAGACGAAGCACAAAATACAACACACGCACAAATGAAAATGTTTTTGACCCGTATGGGTAAACACGCAAAATTTATGATAACCGGCGATCCCGGCCAGATAGATTTACCACGTAGAGTTACTTCTGGGCTAAAAGAGGCATTACTTATTCTAAAGGATGTAAAGGGCGTAGGAATGATTTACCTAGATGATAAAGACGTCGTACGTCACCCACTAGTTAAAAAAATGATAGCCGCTTATAAGGAAATAGAAAACAGAAACTAGTAAGCTTCAAGTATAAAATAAAGCTCAGTTATCTATTTTTGCATATTCAACGAACGTATTCCAAATGAACACGATTACAGATACTAATTTTAACTTCCCAGGACAGCAAAGCCTTTATAAAGGCAAGGTTCGCGAAGTATATACTCTAGAAAACGATTTACTTCTTATGGTGGCAACAGATAGGCTTAGTGCCTTTGATGTTGTTATGCCTAAGGGGATACCATACAAGGGACAAATCCTAAATCAGATTGCCACTAAAATGATGAAGGATACGGAGGATATCGTCCCTAACTGGCTCGTAGCCACTCCAGATCCTAATGTGGCAATAGGCCATCGCTGTGAGCCTTTTAAAGTAGAAATGGTCATACGCGGTTTTATGAGCGGGCACGCAGCTCGAGAATACAAGTCGGGAAAAAGAATGCTTTGTGGTGTTGCAATGCCAGATGGGATGACAGAAAATGACCCCTTCCCAACACCTATAATAACTCCAGCGACTAAAGCAGAGATGGGAGATCACGATGAAGATATTTCTCGAGAAGACATTATTGCCAAAGGAATCGTAGCAGAAGCAGACTATTTAATTCTGGAAGATTACACCAGAAAACTATTTCAGCGCGGTACAGCAATCGCAAAGAAAAGAGGATTAATACTTGTGGATACTAAATATGAATTTGGCAAAACCTCAGATGGGAGAATTGTGCTCATAGACGAGATTCACACACCAGACTCCTCTCGTTATTTCTATATGGATGGTTATCAAGAACGACAACTTACCGGAGAACCTCAGAAACAGCTCTCTAAAGAATTTGTACGCCAATGGTTAATCCAGAATGATTTTCAAGGCCTGGAGGGACAAAAAGTTCCTGAGATGTCAGATGAATATATCACGACAGTTTCAGACAGATACATAGAGCTCTATGAAAATATCACGGGTGAGCCATTTATTAAAGCAGATGTTTCTAATATAAACAAACGTATAGAGAAAAACGTACTTAACTATCTCAATCAGTAGTTAAGTTAATTTTGAAATTGGATATCATATCAAGAAGCACTTCTTCAGACTGGGAGAAGTGTTTTTTTGTGTTTTTTAATTTGTCTAATCTCTCAAAACTCTCAACTATAGTGCCTGTTTCGTAGGCCTCTACTACTTGAGGATGAACGTAGTACTTGCGACAAACGGTTCTCGTGTTACCCAGAGCTTCTGCAGCGGCGTCGTAACCTTTGAGGATATTTGATTTATTCTCCTTTGAGTCAGGTGTATATCCTATATCGTGTAAAGTCTCGAAGAATGTTTTGGTCGCTCCCCAAGTCCTAAAGTCCTTTGCCGAAAACATATCTCCACTTACCTCGTGTATATAGTCATTTATAAGACCACTATCTATACTATGTTTATCTCCACGGTCATCTACATACTGGAAGAGTTCCCACCCGGGGATCTCTTCACATCTATTTACTAAGCGCGCAAGCTTCTTGTTGCGCAAGGTAATGCTGTGTTCTTTCCCTTTTTTACCTACAAACTCAAACTTGGTTTTGTCTTTGTATGTCTCAACATGACGTGTACGTAATGTAGATAATCCATAGGTCTTGTTTTTCTTCGCGTAGTAATCGTTACCTATTCTAATATGCGTTTCTTCCATTATTCTCAGCACTAGGGCAAGCACCTTACGTTTAGGCATTCCTTTTAGATCAAGATCCTTATCTACGGCTGCTCTTATTTGAGGAAGTATATTACCAAAAGCTGCTAGTTTAAAAAACTTGGTCTGATTTCTGAGTTTTGACCATAAAGGGTGGTAGCGATATACTTTTCGGTTTTTAGCATCTCTTCCTACAACCTGAAGATGACCATTTAGGGGTTCTGCAATTTTTACGTTATTCCACGCTGGAGGGATTACAAGATTTTTAATACGGTTAAGCTGTTCCTCTTTAGTGAGGGGTTTATCACGGTGATAGTATTCAAAATCTTCTTTATTCCGCTTTCGCGAAAGCGTAAAATGTTCCTTCCCCACATATATTAAATCTGCCATTATAGCAGTATGTTCAGGGTTTTTGATAATCTTTTGTATGTCCTTAGTAGATAGTTTCATAGCGATTACGAAGTTACCAAGTAATAAGATACCGAAATCTTAAGGAATCTGTAATGCGCTGTTATAAGTATGATAATCTTTTGGACTATAACTTTAATTCGAGCCTTTTTAATGTATTGAGATATTAAATCTCATTTTGTCCTAACCGATGACTCTGAAAACTATACAAACATCAGATAATAACGTTAATTCACATCAAATCTTCGAACGTAACCTATACTTAATTCAGAAAAATCTGCTTGACCTAAATTTGCATTTATTGTTGCTCCCAAATAGACATTGTGTTTGGGTTGCTTACTTGTATTTAGAGCATATAATTTTACACCCATCCGAACGGGAGTATGTTTTTTAAGTTCATAATACCAGTTGAGTTCCTCTTCATTGAGCAACCACTCCTCCTCATAAAAAGGTTTATAAACATTTACTCCCATTTGGAATTCTAATCCTACGTGACTCAAGAGTAGTTCGCCACCCAAAAAGATACTAAAATTTGTTGCATTTTTAAAGGGAGAATTTATGTAAGGTTCAGTCTCATTGCGTTGTATATAATCGTAATAATGCTCATAAAAACGGTAGTTCAAACCGGCGCCAAGTTTTAAAAATTTATTTATTACCACCCCACCGCCTATGGCAATTGTATATACTTCTTTAGGCTCATTATAATCTTCTATATCTGTAAGCAGGAAATCATCATAGGTTAAGATATTCTGGCCTATTCCTGTACGGATACTGAAATAATATTGTTTAAACTTTTCAGGTGCTAACGGTGCGTTTTGAATTTCTTCTTCTGGTTTGGAATATGGAAAGATTTTAGAAGAAACACTTAGTGTGAAGGTATTAAGGCCTTGGTTGGGTAATTTTGTATGACCATTAGACTGATGAAAGTAGCCTATGCCTAAGCGTAATTTATTAGGGTGATTTTTGAGTAAATCATAAATAATGTATGATCTGAACGACCAGTTATATTGAGTAGATATACCGCGATTAAAGCGATTGCTTCTTAAGTCAAACGTGTTACTAAATCTCGAAATGCCTAATCCCATATTGAGCTTAAGTCGGGTTCTGCTGGGCAGAATATCAAATTCTGCAAAGGGCATCACAGTAAAAGCGTTTCCTATATTACCGCGATTACCAAAATCTGAAAAACCTATGGATATTCCCGTACTTGGTTTATTGAGCCTTCTGACCCACTCATGAGGCTTATCTTCATTCGTATTCCCTATTGAAAAAAACAAAGATGTATGGAGTCCTGTTTCTGGAAATAACTTGTTTGCGGGACTTGTTTTGCCCACAAGGAGTTCTGGCAATAGATAATAACTACCATCACTTTGGGCAATGATAGTACCTGTACCTAAAAGAAAGAGTAAGAATATAAATCGTTTAAAAGAATTCAAATGAAATTATTAAGAGGCTCTAATATAGTTTAATTTTATTTTTTGTTACTTGAGGATGTTATTATTACTTATGGATATACAGCAAAACTCTCTAGAATCTATTATTGCAGATTTCTCATCTGCGATATGGGGATTGCCATTATTGTTTCTTCTCATTGGAGGCGGATTTTTTCTTTTGGTGTATTCGCGATTTTTGCCTTTTCGGTATCTAGGACACGCCTTACAGGTGTTACGTGGAAAATATGACGACCCCAGTGATCCAGGTGATATTTCTCACTTTCAGGCACTTACTACGGCTTTAAGCGCCACTGTGGGTATGGGGAATATTGCTGGTGTTGCTGTAGCTATTGCTATAGGCGGTCCAGGTGCGGTTTTCTGGATGTGGATAAGCGCAATTGTCGGTATGGCAACAAAATTTTTTACGGGTACGCTAGCCATAATGTATCGCGGCAGAGACACGGCGGGAGAGGTACAGGGCGGTCCGATGTATTTTATAGTAGAAGGTCTTGGCAGGTCTTGGAAACCGCTCGCAATTTTTTTTAGTGTGGCAGGTCTTGTGGGAGCTCTTCCCGTATTTAATGTAAACCAACTTACACAGGCAATAAATGACATTATTTTAAGACCACAAGGAATCGAGGTCTCCCTTTATACAAATCTTGGGATTGGGACAGTTCTTGTAGCCATCACTTCGGTTGTGATTTTGGGTGGAATAAAAAGAATAGGCGCCACGACGTCAAAGCTTGTGCCTTTTATGGTCGGGTTATATTTTGTGGCGGTACTTTATATTCTAGTTGTAAACATAGAGGTGCTTCCGGGATATTTAAAACTAATATTTACAGATGCTTTTTTTGCAAATAATTATACGGGAGAGCCATTTCTGGGTGGGGTTGTAGGAGCTTTAATTGTTTTAGGAATTCGGCGAGGGGCATTCTCTAATGAAGCGGGTATCGGTACCGCACCTATGGCTCACGGAGCTGCAAAAACTTCGCAACCGGTAAGAGAAGGTTTAGTCGCAATGCTGGGTCCAGCCATTGATACATTAGTGGTTTGTACGCTTACGGCTCTGGCAATTTTAGTCACAGGTGTTTGGCAAAGTTCTGATGCAAATGGAGTGAGTCTTACGGCTTCCGCTTTCGCGAAAGCGTTACCTACTACAGGAAAGTATATCTTAATGCTGTGCATCGCAGTATTCAGTATTTCATCCTTATTCTCATATTCTTATTATGGAACCAAATGTTTAAGCTTTATCCTAGGGGCAAAAAATAAAAAGTATTACAATTACTTTTACATTCTAAGCATCTTTATGGGTGCGACGATGAGCCTTAGTATGATGATTAACCTCATAGATGGTTTTTTTGCGTTAATGGCGATTCCCACCATGATTGCTACGATATGGATGGCGCCAAGAGTGATGAAAAGGGCAAAACTATATTTTGCAGATCTGAAAAAATAATTTCCATTTGCACGCTAGCGCTATTACCGTGATATTTGCCCAATACCTTAAATCATAATATGTCAAAAGTAGTTTTAATCACAGGTGCTTCTTCTGGAATAGGAGCTACCGTAGCTCAATATCTAGTTCATAAAGGATTTAAAGTTTACGGTACCAGTAGAAATCCTAAAGAAGCATTTTATTCTGGTGTCCGTATGATAGCACTAGATGTCACTAAACCAGAAACGATTACTAATGCTGTAAACACGATCATCACAAAAGAAGGCAGGCTGGATTATCTTATTAATAATGCGGGAATGGGGATAACGGGACCGTTAGAAGAGACTCCAGATGATGAAACGAGAAAAGTTTTTGAGACTAATTTTTTTGGCGCGCTGGAAGTAATAAAAGCGGTACTTCCCACTATGCGAAAGCAACAAGAAGGTATGATCATAAATATTACCTCCATAGCAGGTTATATGGGACTACCGTACCGAGGTCTCTATAGTGCGACAAAAGGTGCATTAGGCATCGTTACAGAAGCATATCGTATGGAACTTAAAGAGTTTAACGTTAAGATGACAACGGTAGCTCCTGGGGACTTTGCGACAAACATAGCGGCTGGAAGGTATCATGCACCCATTTTAGACAACTCTCCCTACAAAGATAATTATGGTAACACGCTAGCACTTATGGATGAACACGTAGAGGCTGGAATGGATACGATGGTAATGGCAAAGGTCATTTATAAAATCATGAATACTAAAAAACCTAAGGTTCATTACAGAGTAGGATACTTTATGCAACGTTTCAGTATATTCTTAAAGCGTGCGCTGCCTGACACTTGGTATGAAAAGCTCTTGCTCAATCATTATAATTTATAGTAACTTTAATAACAAGTTGATTAGGTTATAAAGTACATTACTTAAATTTGAAATTCACACATAAAGATATATCGCTATGAAATTTTTTATAGATACTGCAAACCTCGATCAAATTAAAGAAGCCCAAGCATTGGGAGTGCTAGATGGTGTTACAACAAACCCATCTTTAATGGCTAAAGAGGGCATTACTGGACGGGATAACATCCTCAAACATTATGTTGATATATGTAATATTGTAGATGGAGATGTGAGCGCAGAGGTTATAAGCACTACGCTGGATGAAATGATTAAGGAAGGGGAGGAGCTAGCCGATCTTCACGAGCAAATTGTTGTGAAGGTGCCTATGATAAAGGATGGTATTAAAGCGATACGTTATTTTTCTGAAAAAGGTATCCGGACCAACTGTACACTTGTTTTCTCTTGTGGTCAAGCTTTACTAGCAGCAAAAGCAGGAGCAACATACGTTTCTCCATTTATAGGAAGACTAGACGATATTTCTACAGATGGCCTTAATCTCATTGCTGAGATAAGGCACATATACGACAACTACGGTTTTCCGACAGAAATCCTTGCAGCATCTGTGCGTCATACGATGCATATTATAGACTGTGCAAAAATAGGAGCAGATGTAATGACAGGACCATTATCATCTATAGAAGGGTTACTAAAGCATCCGCTTACAGACAGCGGTCTTGCAAAATTCCTTGCAGATTATGAAAAAGGAAATAAATAACAGATACACACCTTAAAACAAAGCGCCATTTCAATTTTGAAATGGCGCTTTTTATTTTTCATATCCTCCTAGTTATTTATTCAAATAACCTAATAAATCATTTTCAAAGCTAGCGCTGTAAAGGTTGGCGTGGCTGTTAAGGACCTTGCCATCTCCAGCAATAATTATTGCCTTGTTAGAATTATTTACACTTAATTGTCTTAATGCTTCGGCTCTATTTTTGAGTTGAAATTCCTGATTTACTTGAAATTTTCTCTGTTTTACAACCTTACGCCATTTTTCGGTATCGCTACTCGTATTTATCCCTATAAAATTATACTCGGGGTACTTACTTTTAAGCTCTTTTACCTTAAGGTGGATGTGATCCATCTGCTGCATATTAGATAAAGACCAAAAAAACAATACTGTTGGTTTTGTAAGAATTCCTTTAAGCGTTGTTATTCTTCCTTCCGGATCTACAACCATATAGTCAGGAATCTCTGTGCCCGCAGCAGTATAGGCATAATTATCATACAGCGTTTTTACTTCCTTCCTTGTTTTATCACTTACTACATAGTCATTAAACTTATTATATAATTTATCCACCTCTTCCGTATTGTTACTATTTGCCAGAAAGTTACGTGCCACACGATGTAACATATTATCTTTTATTATGGGAGATGTAATTAGACTGTCAATAATCTCAAGTTCATAAAAGTTGTGAATGTATGAGATAGTATTATAAGGTTTTTCAGCTGCATATTTCATATATGCCAGATGATCCAGATGGTAATTTAAATAACGTTGGTATGAGTATGAGCCATATAATTCTTCATCATTTAAGGATACGCTTTCGCGAAAATCATAGAAACCCTCTGGCAAAGACTCAATAAATTTTATTTTATCCCTTCCATAATGAGAAAAGGGATAACTCTCCCTACGCTGATAGTTATCTAATTGCAATGTGTTTTGTGCGAGTTTGTCAAAACTTTCTGAAGGGTCATTTTTTAAATAGTACAAATCTATCCTCGCTTGCCTAATAGCGAGCATAGAATCTAGTGCAGCAATAAATTGTTCAGGATCTCTTTGAAAAATCTCTGGTAGAATCTTGTTTTCATTTTCGTACATCAGGAAAAAATCAATCAAGAGATTATTTTTTGCCTCCCCATATCCAGAAAAACTGACAGACTCGTCAAATTGGAGCGTATTCAATCTTAATAATAGACTATCTCCTTCCTCAATAAAAGCCACTTGATTTTCTCCGTGATAGAAGCGATAAAGTCCAGGTTTAAAATTCTCACCAAACTTGTATAGAAACCTGTTATTACTATCTAAAGGGGTACTACCTATTTTAATTCCATTTTTAAATATACTTACACTTTTACCTTTTGGATTTACAATTTCTCCACCAAGGTAGGTATGAGCCGCCTTTTCCTTCGCATTATTATTACAGCTTAGAAAGGATAAAAGCGCAATTACTATATAATTCCGAAGCTTAAAAACGGGAGGTGTAAGTGTCTCTAACATTTATCGTACATAGGGATTATTCAAACCAAAAATAAAGGTTATACCTAAATGAGATGTTAATACCTAGTTAAACTAATTTCAAGAGATCAGAGCTTCATAAAGTCATTAAATATCAATATTTTTGCACGCTTAAATTTAATGATATAACCTATGCTTTCAGTTTCTAATCTTTCAGTACAGTTTGGTAAGAGAATTCTATTTGACGAAGTAAACACCTCTTTTACTTCGGGGAATTGTTATGGGATTATTGGTGCAAATGGTGCTGGTAAATCTACCTTTCTAAAAATCCTTTCTGGTAAACAAGAAGCAACATCTGGACATGTGCATTTAGAACCAGGTAAGCGTATGTCTGTTCTAGAACAGAATCATTACGCTTATGATGAGTATAATGTACTCGAGACTGTGATGATGGGAAATAAGCCATTGTACAAAATAAAAACAGAAATAGACGCGCTTTATGCAGACTACTCTGATGAGAATGCAGACCGCATAGGTGAATTACAAGTCCAGTTTGAAGAAATGAATGGTTGGAATGCAGAGAGTGAAGCAGCAATGATGCTCTCTAATCTTGGAATAAAAGACGAACTGCACGCAACATCTATGGCAGACCTTGACGGAAAACAGCGTGTACGTGTACTTATAGCTCAAGCACTTTTCGGTAATCCAGATGTACTTATAATGGATGAGCCTACAAACGATTTAGATTATGAAACTATATCTTGGCTAGAAAATTTTCTTGCAAACTATGACAACTGTGTAATTGTAGTGTCTCATGACCGTCACTTTTTAGACTCAGTATGTACACATATATCTGATATAGATCATAATAAGATTACCCATTATAGTGGTAACTATACCTTCTGGTACGAGTCTTCACAACTAGCAGCACGTCAAAGAGCTCAGCAGAATAAAAAGGCAGAAGAGAAGAAAAAAGAACTACAGGAATTTATTGCACGATTTAGTGCAAACGTAGCAAAGTCAAAGCAAGCAACTTCTCGTAAGAAGATGATTGACAAGCTAAATATAGAAGAAATACAACCTTCTAGCCGTCGTTACCCTGGAATTATATTTGATAGAGATAGAGAAGCTGGAGACCAGATTCTAACCGTAGAGAAACTATCTGCTTCTCTAGACGGAGAAATCCTATTTTCAAACGTTGATATTAATCTGAATAAAGGTGACAAAGTAATCATCTTTTCAAAAGATTCTAGAGCCACCCAAGCTTTTTACGAAATCCTAAATGATAAGCAAAAAGCAGATAGCGGTAAATTTAATTGGGGGATTACGACAACCCAGTCTTATTTACCACTTGATAACTCTGAATATTTTCAAAATTCTGACCTTAATCTTGTAGACTGGTTACGACAGTATGCCCAGACAGAAGAGGAGCGAGAAGAAGTGCATTTAAGAGGCTTCCTTGGAAAGATGATTTTTAGCGGAGAAGAAGCCCTAAAAAAATCTAACGTTCTTTCTGGAGGAGAAAAAGTGCGTTGTATGATTAGTAAAATGATGATGAAACGTGCAAATATTCTTATGGTAGATGAACCTACAAATCACCTAGATCTCGAATCTATTACAGCTTTTAATAATGCACTATCTAACTTTAAAGGAACGGTGCTACTAACTACACACGATCACGAGTTTGCACAAACCGTGGGGAATCGTGTTATAGAAATTACACCAAAAGGTGTCATAGATCGTTATACAACCTTTGACGAATACATGAGTGACAAAAAAATAAAAGAGCAGCGAGAAGCGATGTACGCTTAAGCTGCTTTCTCATTTTTTGATGTAAAGTGAGCGATTAGCGTCCATCCACAAAAAACCACAAGGGCTCCACTTAGTAGTATACGCCACCAGGGTAAAGTCTCACCTTGGAGTAACGGATACAAGCGATATGAGGAGTAAAGAACAATAATAGCATTAAGCAAGAGGTTAAAAGGCGATCGCTTTCCAATAGTAGATTGCTGGGCAGCATTTTCAACAGGAATAGAACGCGTTTGCATCGCTTGCTCTTCCAAAAGTTCCTCATCTATGCCCATTAAATTACCATCATCATCCATTGCATTATCTAAGATATGTTTAGCTTTAAGGTAATCATCTTTATGAATGAGTAATTTTGCTTCGTTCATATAATCTACACCAAAACCCGCCCTACGCGAGCTCTCGCCATCATCTCTAATGACACTTTTGAGACTGGATTCAAGTAATAGAGATTGTAAATACTGAGCGTTAATCTTGGAACCCGTATAAATTTTACGATGATCCATTTCAGGTAGTATAGGCATTAAGTTTTATCAAATTTATTATTCCAAATTGCTGGATTAAAGTTTTTGCCTGCTGCAAAACCATAGTAAATGACAACAGCAGCAATAGATTTAAACATAAAGAAAAATACCATCACATCTTGAGAAAAAGATTGCTCTTTTGCAAACAAACCGTCAGGTATTAGAAAGGTTGCTACCATGCTAACTAAAAAAACAGCAAATATTAAATTTTCAAAACTTTTGTATGGCCACATTAACCACCTTCTTAAAGGGTGTAGGTCGTTGCCCCATTTGTGTACTAAATAATAATAATCATTGCCCATAGGAGCAAAAAGTAGAGGATCATCTGACTTTTCAAGTACAAACATTTTTGATGGAGCTATAATTTTAAAGCCGTCCAGAGCCGTCTCGTGCACATTCTCTAGATACTTAATTTCAGCAACAGCGGCCTGTGGATATTTGCCCTTAAAGTATTTTGTGTCCAGAAATCGTAGTCGATACCTTATACAAGTTTCCCTAATTTGGTCTATGTGAAAAATCCTATTAGACTCTAATAAGTCAAATTTAAAATTATTGGCAACAGAGAGGTCCTTGCCTGATAGTTTGTTTATAATAGCGCTTTCGCGAAAGCGGTCTTCTTCAAAAACCCTTTCAACCTGTCTTAAAATGTCATCACCTTTAAGATCCAAATCGCGTTGTCTACGCAATCTATTTTCGATGTTTGTCCTTTTAACTAGCATTTTTTCAATAAAGATAATGCATATTGCTTAAAAATGCCAATCAGACCTTGATTCTTAACATATTGTTCTTTTAAATAAATTGGTATGATAATTGTAAAATATTGAACAATGTAGAAGCTTAATAAGCGTTTTACATATTATTAACCACGGGTGCATATTCTAGAAAAAAAATGTTTTCTTTGCAGCCAATTAAATAACACTATGAATACATTAAAAAAGAAATACGTATTTACCATACTACTTTCAGTATGCATCACTTTTGTAGGATTTGGACAACTTACAGATAAGGAAATTAGAAAAAGGAAGGAGGCGGCAAAAGAAAAAAAAGGCTCTTTTAATATATTTGATAAAGAGACAGGGACACTCAATTTAAACACATTAGGTTCTGCTAGAGTAGATAGAAATGATCCTTTATTAGAGAACATTACTAAATCAAAATTACACGTAATTATTTCTGAGGGATTAGTTGCCTCAGATTTGAAAGAGGAATTATTAAACATAGATAGTGAGAAGTACACCATTTTTGCACCTCGTGATGAGTCATTTAGACAGTTACCTGATGGAAGGTTAGGTGAACTTACTTCAAAAGGAAATGAAGAAGAACTCGATGATTTAATAAAAAACCACGTTGTAAAGGGAGAGTATACTTTAGAAAAAATTATAAGCCTCATTAACGGAGGAAATGGAAGAGCTGAGTTTAAGACCCTTAGCGGTCTAAAAATTCTTATTCTCAAAAGAGGTAATCGCTACGCTATTGTAGATGCGCAAGGAAATAAGAGTTACATCCTTGCTAAGGACTTTTTGAGTAGAAACGGGGTAATACACGATATTAGTGCAGTACTTCAAAAAAAATAAATTGAACATCTATTCTTAAAATAAGAAAGCCATCACATTTGTGATGGCTTTCTCGTTTTTAATATAGTTTTTAAACCTTTTGAGTCTTTAATCTTCATTAAAGATGATACTTTCATATGCTCCTAAATCTGGATTTACGGTGCGATTTGTACCAATTAAGTCTAGTGGAAATAACTGCGATACAGCAGGATTGCCTTGACCATTTGCAGCAGAGGCATCTCCTATTTGAAGCTTATTATCGTTGGGTGCCTTAAAATCTGGTTCTATACTGATGATGATATTTTCATATCTAGTAGCATCATCAAACTGATGAAATTCTGACTCTTCAAAACTTCCAAAAGAATCGTCAAAACGAATTAACGTATTCTCAAACTTAAAATTAAAATCTGCATTCTCGTGACGGTTAAATAGAAGCTCTTCACCTTGATTACCATATATGATGCTATTTCTAAATGTAGCTTTCTCTAGACTCCCTACAAACAACTGGTCGCCAGCCGCAAGCGTATTGTCCAGAAAAACAGCAGGGGTGGTGCGAGAACCACTAGTAAAATAGTTTGTAAACGTACAATGGTCAAAGCTATAATTTCCTCCCAGTTGAACAAGCATTGCAAATTGTCCAGCATTATTTATTACAGTATTCGAAGCTTCTACGGTAGAGAATCGGTTGAGTAAACCTACAGCACCGCTATTGTATATTTGAGTATTCGCAAGAGTTAAATTAGGGCTGCCAGTCGTGGTATTAGATTCATTTAGAATACCCACGGTGGCATTTTTTATAGTGGTGTAACGCATTTCATTATCCACACTCCCTGTGGTTAGAAGAATTGCTCCCCATTGTCCTGGAATATCCGAGAATCCAGGCTCTAGGCGGTCACCTTCTAGGATTACCTCATTTTCTAACTCCTCCTGACTAGCGCTTAGTGTTCCATTTATCTTTAAAGAAGCATTATTTGCAACTATAATCCCACTATTTTGATGGAAATGTATTCTGGCCCCAGGATTAATATTGAGTGTCTTTGCAGTTCCGCCGTTAGGGTCTCCTACCGCCATATAGCCGTAAACAACATATGGTTTATCAGATGTAAACGTAAGCTCATCATCCATAAGATATCTCCCTTGAATTTGTGTCTCCGTTCCGTTTACTGTGAGCGTCTCTATAATTCCAGTAGCATCCTCACGATCAGGAAAAATAAACGTTGCATCTTTTACTAAAGTAACCAGTTCTACTTTTTGTGCATTGCTGCCTGTATCAAATTCGATAGCGTCGGTGTATAGAAAGTCTACATCATCACTAGTATAGTCATTTATGTCTATTGTAGTCTCGACAAAAATGAAGATACTATCCTTAGCTAGGATTTCTACATCATTAAATTCGCGACCAGCAACACCATCTACATTTAATCTATAGTCAGACGCCTCACCGCGCGATAATCGTACCGTGGGAATATTTATCGCATCGTCACTTCGATTATAAACTTTTAGATTGTAGGTGCTAGACCCGATGTTTGTAAAAACAGTATCCAGGTATATCGTGTCCCTAGAGAATCTTAATTCTCCAGTACTGGTCGATGTTTCAAAATCATTACGGCACGAGCTTACAACTACTATAATAGTGAGAAGAGCTAGTGTGTATAAATAACGCATAAAGTCATATTTTTATATAACAAATATAACTTTTTGCATCTTGCATTATTGTCGTTGGACTTGGTTTTTTATAGTGATTATCTGTCTAACTTGATTTAGCAGTTATTTGTTTATAGAAACTCTGCCCATAATTCCAATCTCTCCCATGATCATATGTTGCTCTAAGACTACATTATATTTTTGGCATTTTTCAATAATTACTTCGCGTCGATTGTAAGCAATGTGGTCAAAAATTAGTGTATCCCCTTTTCTGATGTCAATTTTGTAATTGCCATTTTCATCGGTCTTAACAAATCTGTCAGTACCCTTAACTGTAACTATAGCTCCAGATAAGGGACCGTGACTATCAGAAACCGTTCCTTTTATCGTGAGAAGTGTTTCCGAATTACTTTCGGCAACAACATTTTTTTGGGTTCTATTTAAAGACGAAATGTTAAGACTTTTATATGACGAGGTCTCGATTTGTGGCGATTTAGATACGTTAGAAGCATTAATGTTCTGTGTAGAAAAAATTGCTGCTGGTATGAGTAGGGTAGCGGCATAGTCTAAAAATGGATTTTTACGCTTTCGCGAAAGCGTAATTTCCCTATCTAATTGCTCTGGCTTAAAGCGACCACATATTTTGCCACCTCGTTGTACGCGTTTGTACAATTGTTCATCAGTAGTTTGAGAAAAATCTATGACAAGTTTGTCACAAGAATCGCAATGTCTCCCTTTTTCTTGAGGGGTCATTTGTGTCCAATCCTCGTGACACGGATCTGCTATCGTAATTTTTATTGAATTTTTCATCGCTTTGAGTTTTGATAAATCAAATCTATAGCGATTACGCTGTAAAGAAAAGCTACATTGAGGGAACACTACTTCTCATTGAGTAAACGGTCTACTTCTCCTTAATCTCTATCTCAAAAAGCGTGTTCCAATGTTTTCCAGTGACAAACAAGCGATTTTCATTTGCTTTAAAGGCTATCCCGTTAAGGACTTCATTTTGTTCATCTAGACCTTCTTGAACTTCACTAGGTAGCGAGCTTAGATCTATGATGCCCTCTAGAGCACCCGTAACAGGGTCAATAATAGCGATACTTGGTTTTTGATAGGTATTTGCATAAATCTTACCGTTTATAAACTCCAATTCGTTAAATTTCTGGTATACCTTTCTATTATCAGTAGGCTCAATGTAGGATTGTTCCTTTAGCGCATTGGGCGATAGTTTCCAGATTTTACTAGTCCCATCAGACTTGTAAATAGTGTTTCCATCGTTTGTAAGTCCCCAGCCCTGTCTGCTTTTACCGTAGTCAAAGGTACCTTTTAACTCTAGAGTTGTTGGGTCATATTTAAAACCAATATCCTCTTTCCAAGTAAGTTGGTATAGATTTCCGTTATGTATGGTGAGTCCCTCTGCAAAGTATTGATTGTCAAGAACCACTTCATTTATTACTTCTCCCGTCTTGTAATCTAGTTTACGTAAGGTAGACTCTCCATATTGTCCGTTACTTTCGTAAAGCGTATCACCTACAAATTCCAAGCCTTGCGTATAGGCGTCTGTTTGATGCGGAAAACGGTTTATTATACTATATGTATACACCTTTGGTGCTTTGTCATTAAGGAGCACTACGTCCTCTGTAACCGTAGCATTACCTTCTTCTGTATAAATAGTGGCCTGTAACGTTTTATGACCTAAGGTAGGCGAAGATAATTTTGTCTTAAATCCGTTTATTTTTTTAGTACTTGCCAGTCGGTTTCCGTCTAAGGTGTAAACGATAGAATCTATGATATAATTCTTTTTTTCCTGTATTGAGAGCATCAGTTCACCACCATTAATCACGCTATTTTTCTCTGCCGAAGTTGTTAGCGTATAATTAGTATCCAGATTTTTTTTATCTCCACAAGAGATAGCTATTGTTCCTAATAATGTGAATGCGAGTTGCTTGTAGAAATTCATCTTTAGTATCATTTAGAGGTACAATTTAGGAGAAAAAATTGGGGTATAAAACATTGCAGGAAGATAGAAAAACTGTATTTTTGCAGCGGCAAGTCCTACACAACTAGCTCCTGTTGAATCCCCCAGGGTGGGAACGCAGCAAGGGTAGACGGTCGTAGCAGTGTGATGTAGGTAGCTTGCCTTTTTTTGTGCCCAAAATTCAAGTATGATTATTTATGTAATATACTGTTAATTATGGACTTAAGATATAAAACTTCTTAAAGTCCGCTTTCGCGAAAGCATAAAATAAAACAGAAAATTCTCAAAGTAAAGTCTCAGGCGACCATAATGAGTCTAAGTCAATTTTATTTTAATAGCCAACTCTATCTACAATTTCCAGTCCATACCCAATAATACCGATGCGTTTGGTGCCTTCGGTATTGCTTAGTAGTTTAATTTTAGAAATATTGATATCGTGTAAGATTTGGGCGCCTATCCCAAAATCTTTAACATCCATAACGATATTGGGGGCTTTCATTAGACCATCCTTTTGACGTTCTTTAAGTTCGCTTAGGCGTCCCAGTAGATTTTGAGACGCATTATCTTGATTTATAAAGACAATCGCACCTTTACCTTCGTCATTAATCGCCTTAAACATGTCATCCAGTTTCTGGTCCACATTGTTAGTAAGCGTTCCTAATATATCATTATTTATTTGTGTGGAATTAACTCTTACCAAAACGGGTTCTTCTACAGTCCAGCTTCCCTTGGTTAGTGCTATATGAACTTGTTCGTTTGTTGTCTGTTCATAAGCGCGTAGTCTAAAGTCTCCAAATCGGGTTTGCACCTCAAAATCCTCCTTTTTTACAATAAGACTATCGTGATTCATTCTATAGGCGACAAGGTCTTCTATAGAAACAATTTTGAGATCAAATTTTTTTGCAACTTCTAGTAATTGAGGAAGACGAGCCATTGAGCCATCTTCATTCATTATTTCAACAATGACACCAGCGGGCTTAAAACCTGCAAGCCTAGCAAAGTCTATAGCTGCTTCTGTATGTCCCACACGTCGTAAGACGCCTCCTTCTTTCGCCTTAAGCGGAAAAATGTGACCTGGTCTGCTTAAGTCGTAGGGCTTAGTAGCTGGATCGATGAGTGCTTTAATAGTTTGAGCACGATCTGAGGCAGAAATACCTGTTGTGACACCCTTACCCTTTAAATCTACAGAAATGGTAAAAGCAGTTTCCATAGGATCAGTATTGCTGGTTACCATCATATTAAGATGCAGATCCTCACAACGTTCTTCAGTTATAGGTGCACAGATAAGTCCTTTACCGTGCGTTGCCATAAAATTGATCATTGCGGGTGTAACAGTCTCTGCGGCAGCTACAAAATCCCCTTCATTTTCGCGATCTTCATCATCTACTACAATTATGACCTTACCATTTCTGATATCTTCAATAGCCTCAGCTATTGTATTGAGTTTTGTGGTCTTTGCAGTCGTTGTATCCATAGTTCAGGCTTATAGTACAAAGATACAAAATGGCGCTTTAGAATAAATGGATTAAGTCCTAGACTGGATCAGTATAATACCCTTGAACTTTAAGATTTTCTAAGGTTATACCAAGTTGCCCCAATCGATCTATCGCAGCAAATCGCACATCCTCAGAATATTCATACTGCTTATAGTTTTTTACAACATCTTTAAGTTGATTGGACGAAAATTTGTCCAGCATTTCAGATTCTTGATCTGTAAGTGTATAAGAGATGTCTTTTATATCAGGAACAGCGGTAATCTTTTGCTTTTTAGCAAACATTCTCTTGAGGGGGGCAAAAAAATCTCCTGAGCCCAAAATCCCTTGATCTGTTGTTGCGCGATAGGTAAAATAAATACCGATAGGCAGCATTATAAACGAACTCAGCCAAGAAGCAATAAACGGAGTAATCGTATTATCCTCTGCACTATTCTTTGCAAAAATACCTACAAAATGAAATGTCAAGAATGTCACAACACCTATAACAATGGGAAGGCCTAATCCTCCTTTTTTTATGATTGCGCCTAGAGGAGCACCTACAAAAAAGAGAATAATGCAGCTAAAAGCTAATACATATTTGTCATGTACCGCAATTTCATACTTATTTATGGTCTTAACCTTACGCTTAAAAGCAATCTTTCTGTTATCGAGAGTGACCATAGAATTCTTGATATTAGAACGAGCCATTTCTATAATCGCTACCTGATCTTTTAACCTATAATTATCTAATAATTCGGGTTGAATCGTATCTTTTACGGTAACACCAGAAGCACCTTCAATAGGGGTAAAACCACTTTTATTCATAAATGAATCGCTAAAGCTTTTATAGTCCTCTGTCATCTCGACAGATTGTTTATCTATTTCTTCGGCAAGTTCGACTACATTAAGCATGGTGTAGGCGTTGTCTATTTGTTTATCTTCAAAATCTACATCGTCTAGGAGACTAATATCTATATTTAAGGTATAGGTCTCAAAATAACTTTTTGCAAACGGCTTACGTTTTTTCTTTTTTAAATCTCGCTGTAAGAGTTCATCATAGTAATTTCCATTCTTAAGCTTTAAGGACAATACTGGCTCATCCTCTGTACTTATGAGCTCTCCTTCTTCGGCTATAATAACGGTATAATTTCCTATGCGATTCGGGTCTTTTTTATGGATAACAACTCCTTTAAGAAATTCATCGTTCTCACCAAATTTTTCGTCTACCTTAATGTTTATAGTTTCGCCCAAAGCATTGAACTGTCCGGTTGTTATCGCAAGAGCTGGTTTAACCTTTGCAATATTTCTGCGTAAATTTATAAACTCTATCTCGGCTCTGGGAATGATGGAGTTGGAAAAGAAAAAAGCGGTAATGCCCAATCCGATAATAAAGATAATCAAGCTCTTCATTGCCCTTTGTAACGAGATACCTGTAGACTTCATCGCCGCAAACTCATAGTTCTCTGCAAAATTACCGAACACCATAATACTAGAAAGTAGTATGGCTAGCGGCAATACAATAACCGTAAGGCGAGGCATTACAAAAACAAGAAATTTTAGGATAACAGAAATAGGCAATTCTCTACCCGCAAGCTCCTTTATGTAAAGCCATAAGGATTGCAAGATCAATATGAACATCAAAATGATAAAGATGCTCAAAAAAGTCTTTATGAATGTAAAAAGAATATACCTGTCCAGTATTTTCATACGTATCAAAACAAAAATTGTTCTCACGCAAAACTAAGGAATGCTTGAGAACAATTTCATTATATTTTTCCCTATTAACTAGAGTTTGTTGATGTAGTAGTTACTGTATTTACTCTCATCAAAAACAAACATATTTTTAGCCATAGGCTGGTTTGTTTTAAATGAGTTTACGGTAATTGTGATTTTAGAGCCATTTTTTTGAGAAATAATAAGCTTGTAAATGTGCTTGGTTTGCTTATCTATTCCCAGTAATGTAGATTTTATTTCACTATTAGAATCTATAGGAGTGAGTTTTACAAATTGTATGGTACGACCTTGTACATTTTGAGAAATGTCCATTTCCTGTCTATATCCATCATTAAAAAATGATAACATTTTAGATGGTGTAATTGCGTCAGGATCTTGGTCGCTCATAGGACTTATAGTTACTTCTTCATCTTCTGGAGATATGCTATACACATTTTTTCCATCAAATAATTGCGTCGTTCCTATAAGATCAAGTTTATAAAGATCTCCTTGTAACACTACGTTTCCGCGTGTTTCTTGATTAATACCTTCGGCATCATTGCTCAGTCCGTATTTAAAATCTATGGCGATATTCTCGTAGCTTTTTACCTTAGCATCTACTTCTTTAAGTAGTGTCTGTGCGGATTGCGCTTTCGCGAAAGCGGCCATAAACAGCAATACCACCACTGGCATTGTGCGTTTTACAAAGCTATGGTATCCTTTCCTAGCAACAGGAACAAGCACTCTTCTAAACAAAATGGGTGCGAGCCAAAAAATCAATTTCTTTTTCATAATCTTTATTCGTTATCAAGCAGTTGGTCAAGAGCAGCAATATCTGGAACTAAAACCTGTCGTGCTTTACTACCTTCAAAAGGTCCTACAACACCGGCGGCTTCTAGCTGGTCTATGATACGTCCTGCTCGGTTATATCCTAATTTTAGTTTACGTTGTAATAAGGAAGCGCTTCCTTGTTGTGCAATGACTAAAACTTCGGCAGCATCGCGGAAAAGCGCATCTCTATCTGATGCATCTATATCAAGACTTGTGCCACTCTCTTCACCTACATATTCTGGCAATAAATGGGCATCTGGATAGGCTTTTTGATTTCCTATATAGTCTACAATACGCTCCACTTCTGGAGTGTCTACAAAGGCACACTGAATCCTAACTACATCATTTCCTTGAGTGTAGAGCATATCGCCACGACCTATAAGCTGGTCTGCACCAGAAGTGTCGAGTATAGTTCTACTGTCAATTTTGCTAGTTACTCTAAAGGCGATGCGGGCCGGGAAATTTGCCTTAATTATACCCGTAATCACATTTACAGACGGGCGTTGTGTTGCGATAATTAAGTGAATACCGATGGCACGAGCAAGCTGCGCTAGACGGGCGATAGGAGTTTCTACCTCTTTTCCAGAAGTCATAATTAAATCTGCAAATTCGTCTACCACAAGTACTATATATGGTAGGAACTTGTGGCCATTGTTTGGATTGAGTTTACGGGCCTTAAACTTGACGTTATATTCTTTGATATTACGACACATCGCATCCTTGAGCAGGTCGTAACGTGCGTCCATTTCAATACAAAGTGAGTTGAGCGTATTGATAACCTTTGAGTTGTCTGTAATGATTGCTTCGTCCGTATCGGGAAGTTTTGCCAGATAGTGACGCTCTATTTTATTAAATAAAGTCAGTTCAACTTTTTTAGGATCTACGAGAACAAACTTAACTTCGGCGGGATGTTTTTTGTAGAGTAGGGAAGTGAGGATCGCATTGAGTCCTACGGATTTTCCTTGTCCTGTGGCTCCAGCCATAAGTAGGTGAGGCATTTTAGCAAGGTCCACAACAAAAGTTTCATTCGAAATGGTTTTTCCTAGTGTAAGCGGGAGTTCCATTTCTGCCTCCTGAAACTTCTTGCTTGCCACCGCAGAACGCATACTCACAATACGCGGATTCTTATTAGGAACCTCAATACCTATGGTTCCACGTCCAGGAATAGGAGCGATAATACGAATCCCGAGCGCACTCAATGAAAGCGCAATATCGTCCTCAAGGTTTTTGATTTTTGAAATTCTAATTCCAGCTTCTGGGACAATCTCATACAGCGTAACCGTAGGACCTACGGTCGCTTTTATGTTTGAGATACCGATTTTGTAATTGTTTAGTGTATCTACAATTCGATTTTTATTTTCCTCGAGTTCCTCTTGATTTATGGTTATTCCTTGCCCTTTTGTGTAATCCTTGAGTAAGTCAATAGGAGGGAACTTAAACTTGGCAAGCTCGAGTGTAGGGTCAAATTCGCCAAAATCTTCTACAAGCTTTGCACTTTTAGTGTCCGTTACTTCCTCTTCCTCTATGGTCTCTTCAACTTCGACTATGACTTCGTCGTGTTTTGGGACATCCACTGTTTCTTCGGTTGGGGTTTCTACGGTAAATGATTTTGCCGGTTCTCTTTGGGTTAACGTAGGTTCTAGGTTCTCAACGTTGAGTTCCATTGCGGTTTTACCTTCTTTCTGGACGAGGGCGTTTTCTTTTTCCGCTTTCGCGAAAGCGGCCTCATTATCTTTCAATATTGCTTCTGCCTCATAGGAAAGAGAATTATCCACAATCGCAGCCCCTTCTGCCGAAAATTCATCTGAAAGTTGATCCTTCTTTCTGTTAAAAAATGCACCCACTTTTTCTGGGGTAAGTTTTAAACGCAAAACTAAATAAACAATCGCGAGAAAGACCATCACGATGATCGCTCCCGTGAGACCTAGATAATCTTGAAGGAAATCGTTTACCTCATAACCCACCGTACCACCTATAATGTCGCTCTTTTCATTAAAGAACCCAAAAAATACAGAGAGCCAAAGCATTAAAAGTAATCCCCAGAACCAAAAGCGTTGCAATGCCTTCTTTGCGTAGTCAAAGAAGAAATAGATTCCAGATAATGTCGTGAGGCCTGCGAGAATAAATGCAGCGATCCCAAATCCTTTATAAACAAAAAAGTGGCTTATCTGAGCGCCCACAATACTCATCCAGTTTTCGGCTTGAGAGTCACGTGTGGCATCGTCGAGGATACTTTGATCTGCTTTCCAAGTAAAAAGATAAGAGCCAAAGGCAAAGAGCAACACTAACCCGAGAAGAAACAAAAAGCTTCCCAGAATAATTTGCTGCTGCCGCGAGAGTTTCCAATTAATGGGCTTTCTAGGCGTTTTTTTGTTTGCCGGTTTTTTAGTCGTAGTTTTCTTTTTTGCCATAAAAGCGTGCAGCGATTGGATTGTCTGGATTTGTGCTAAAAATACAATTTTGAAACGGAAAAAAATGCCGTTTATGCGCAGAGCTTGAATGAATTTTTAACACCTACCCCTTTGTCCTTTTGTGCTGATATGCTGTAACTTGTAAATTCATCTAATCAAATTTCATTATGAAAAAGCAATTATTTATAGGTGCTCTCTGCCTATTCTTTATCACAACAAACGCTCAAAACAAAATTGAAGCTCCTAGAGGATACAGTCCACAAGTGGGTAATCTTGTTTCTATGCTGGAAGATTTAAAAGGTCGTGTCACGAGATCTGTGCAAAACTTATCGCAAGAGGAGACAGATTTTTTATTGGATGATGATGCAAATAGGATTGGAGCGATGATTATGCACCTCGCCGCCACCGAGATTTATTACCAAGCATATACGTTTGAAGGTCGAGAAATGAATAAAGAGGAACTTAAGAAATGGGGTGCAGCAATGGATCTAGGGGATAAGGGTAGAAGCGCTCTTGTAGGAAAACCGATATCCTACTATCTCGAAGAATGGGATAAAGTAAGAGCCGAAACTTTAAGATTATTAAAAACAACAGACGATCAGTGGCTCACAAAAAATCCAGAACAATCCTCTATGAACAATCACTGGGCGTGGTATCACGTGATGGAACACCAAGCAAATCATATGGGACAAATAAGGTTGATAGCAAAACGGGCTAAAAAATCTTAGGCAAGTAAATAATTCCAGCCACAATAACAGAGACAAGTGCGGCAATACCTACGGCTCCCGCAGCTACATCCTTAATGCGACCTATTTTCTCGTGATAATCCGGATGGATAAAATCTGCAACGCCCTCTATAGCGGTGTTTAAACCTTCTGCGGTCATTACAAGTCCTACGCATAGAAATTGTGCTATCCACTCGTAGTTTGAAATTTTAAAGAAAAAGCCGGCAATCGTTACCAATACAAAAATCCCAAATTGTACCTGAATACTTGCCTCAGTCTTTAAAAGATGGATGCCTCCCTGAAATGAATACTTCATTCCCTTGAGGCGTCCTTTTATAAATTTGAGAGCCATAGATTACTTTAAGGCATTTAGCGCACCCTCATAATTAGGTTCTTGTCCTATCTCTGGAACTTGTTCTGTGTAAGCTACTTTTCCGTCCTCATTTATCACAACCACTGCGCGTGAATGTAATCCAGAAAAACCTCCGTCCTCGATGGTAACGCCATAGTCCGTACCAAATTTTCCTGTTTTAAAATCAGAAAGAGTATGCACGTTTTCGATACCTTCGGCCGCACAAAAACGCGCTTGTGCAAATGGTAAGTCGCGCGATATACAAAGTACTTCTGTGTTTGATGCGCCGGCCATTTTTTCATTAAAAGTGCGTACAGACTGGGCACAAACTCCAGTGTCTACGCTCGGAAAAATATTGAGGACAACACGTTTACCTTTAAAATCACTCAATTTGCAAGTGGAAAGATCATTTTTAGAAAGTGTGAAATCTGGTGCAGTGCTTCCTACTTTCGGGAGCTCTCCTACTGTTTTAGTGGCGGTTCCGCCCAAGGTTATGTTTGCCATTGTTTTGTGTTGTTAGTTTACGTAAAAGTACAGAAACAGGTGGTAATTATTGGTACGCTTTCGCGATTCATCCTGAGCTTGTCTCAGGAAAGCGTACTCCTAAAAATAACAGCCCTCTATCTTACAATCAATCTTTTAGTCACGGTGCCTATATCAGATGTGAGAGTGACATAATATACACCAGAAGGATAATTGTGGTTGAGAACCATAATGTTCTTAAATGGATAGCTGTGTATACGCCGTCCTGTCTGGTCATAAATGATCGCTTCTCCAGATAGTTGTGGTGCTGTAATCGTAAAAGTGCGATTGCTGGGATTAGGATAAACCCGAACGTCTACCGCCGAAAATTCATCTACACGTAGCGGATTTGTCCAAGTATCACCTACGTTATTACCCCAAATATACTCGGCTAGGTCGGGCATATCTATAAAAGGATTTCGGTTAAATTGCCATTCATAAACCACGTTATTGCGGTTCATCTCATAATCATCAGGCGGGTCATTGCGGTGCCATTCTAAAAGCACATCCAGATCGCCCAGTTGTCCTACGGTACTATTTGCAGGGTTACCAGAAACTACATCAATTCCATTATATCGTATCGTGAGAAAAAATATACTCCGTGCTACATCTCCGTAAAAACTGCCTTGGTTTCCAGTAGGACCGCTATATTCTCCATAATCTTGATTGCCACGAGAGCTATTTTCTGGACCGTCTGCGGCGCGTAATCCGTGTGCATCGCTGTTTGCGTGACGTAGCGAGTCTGCTTTGGTCGGGAAGAATATATCAATTCCATCTGCAATCTCATCTGCTTCAATGTCAAAAAAACCACCACGGGACCGCGGGTAGGTGTGTTCTCTATTCCATAAACCAGTATTGCTCCCGCCAGATGTTTGAAAATCTAATTTAGGTCTTTGTTGCTCTGTGTAAACGAGCCAAACTTGATTACTATTAAGTGGGCTTTGGTCTGCACGCTTTAAAATATCAATAACGTCTGCATAAGTTTGAGCACGGACCACATCTGGGTCTGCAATGATGTCTTGTATGGCTTGTACCAGCGCATCATCTGCTAAACCGTCTATAGGGTCATAATATCCGTTAGGCTGTGTGCTTTCTACTTGATCAAAGGTTGGATTAAGCGGTGTTCCCCAACTGGCCATTGTAAAGTCATTATCTACAATGCGTACTTCTAGATTATCATTTGCACGCTTAAAACCATCAGGTAGATCGCCAAAGGTAATTTTCATCACCTCATCACCTTCATCTTCACTATCATCTATAGTGGTAATCGTTCTGGTGGCGGTATTTTCCCCACTTAGGATTATAATTTCCGTAGCACCAGTAAAGTCATCTGTATCAAATCCTTCATTATCTAGTGTAAAGGTAAATGTGGTATCCTCAGTTACATTTTCTGTAGTAGTAAATACAATGTCTATGGCATCCCCTTCGTCATATTGCTCCTGAGCAACGGTGTACCCCACAAGATTAAAAATTACACCACTTCCGTCATTTAACGCGCCTGGTGTTGGTAATGTCACATTGTATCCTCCGGTACCATCTGCTTGAATAGAATTGGTGTCAGAAGGACCGTTACCGCCTTCATTTATTTGTTCGGTTTCTCCTAGTAATGCCAGAAGATCAGTATCGTCGCTATCATTAGTATCATAGACTAAGGCGTCTATAAGATTTGTGGTCGTAGCCACCGTAAATTCAGGAAAATCAGTATCGTCGCCAGCGTATATAGCCACGGCATCTGCTCCATTTTGAATAGTACTGTCAAAGAGGATAAAGTCAGGAACAGGAGATACATCGTTATTTCCTATAAGTACAATACCATTTACGTCAGACACGAGCCCATCAAGATCCAGTACAAAATAACTACTATCCCCGCCGCTGTCCGAACCGTTGAACAGCACTAGGACAAAACCATCTAAAGACATTTCTGGGGTCTCGGTGAGAAGCTCTATGATTTCCAGTCTATCTGTACTGGGAGTGTCTGAATCCAGTTCATTTATAGTTACTTGTGCAAAAAGGGTGGCACTAAATAATAATAGGAAAGCAAAAACTAAGGACTTTTTCATAAGACTGTATTGATACTGCAAAAATACTATTTGTCACTACGACTACTGTTACCTAAATGTAAATAGATGTATTTTTTAGAAATGGGTACGCTTTCCTGAGACAAGCTCAGGATGAATCGCGAAAGCATAAAAAAAATTAGTTGTCCGAGGAAATTCAGAATTTGAGTGCTATGTCACATATTTATCTATAAAATAGCAGTAACATAGGAAGCGTCTATTTTCAGTATTTTATTTGCATATCTAAAAGATTTTGCTCTTTAAGCTGTTCTTCTGCATTCTTTATTTGTGCAGGACTTGGCTCATCTGCTTTCTGTTCACTTGCCTTTTCGGGCTCAAAAGTTAGTTCTGTGAATACAGGAAAGTGGTCTGATTTTATATGATCTGTACGCTCCAGACTTTGTACACGAAATTCCTCAGATATGAATAAGTGATCTAGTGGCCAGCGCAACATTATATTTTTTGCATTGAACGTATTATAAAATCCGCGACCTATGCGTGGGTCCAGTAAGCGACTTATTTTTCTGAAAAGAGAAGTAGTGTTTGACCAGGCTACATCGTTAAAATCGCCTATTACAATTACCGGCATTGTTCGTTCATTTGCACTAAAAGCTGTTTTCATCATTTCTGTATCTCTGTCAGAACTCATTGGATTATGCTGTGGCATAGGCGGTGTGGGGTGAATGGCATAAAGCTGAAATTTATCACCATTACGCAAAGTGACCTTCGCTTCCATTGAAGGAATTTCCTTGTCTACCAAGAATTTGATTTTTGCATCGGTCATTGGGAGTTTTGAGTAAAGTAGCATCCCGTAGGTATTATCAAATGGCTGTAGTAGGTGGTGTGGATATTTTTGCGAAAGCGTACCATTTACCCCATCTTTCCACTTTGTATCCGTCTCCATTAACAAAACGATATCCGGGTTTCTTTGCTCAATCTGGTCGAGAACTAGCTGGTATTCCTCGTTTTTTTGGAGAACGTTAGCGCTATAAATAGTCAAGGAACTATCTTGAGAGGTGATAGTACTATCTAAAGCTTCTTTACCTGAAAAAGGAGTGTAGGAGTAAATTTTTGTGAGTTGAAATGCGAAGCAGGCGATAAGCACAGACACAAACAGGTAGTCTTTATAGTATTTTATGTCAAACTTGATAAAATAAGTTACAATGGCTATAAGGGTAAGGGTAGTGAGTTGTGCGTGGGGGAAATCAAAAATCCGAATCCACCAGTAGTCTATGGCAATGAGTGGTAATAGCGTGAGGATTACGGCAAGGATGCCAAAACCTTGTAAAAAATGCTTGAGTTTCAAAGTTGTAAATGGTTTGGTTAGTTCATTGCAAAATACAATCTAACGCAAGACCAGTTTCTTAACTCCTTCACAAATGTGAGTATTCTAACATATGGGTTTTTCGAAACAAACACTATTTTCAACACCCACGTAAGGTTCATAATTTTCTATCTGGGTGTATCCTAATTTCTTGTACAGCGCAACGGCATCTGGCATACGTTTTCCAGTTTCCAGTAGGCATCTTGTGACGCCCAGCTCGCGTGCCCAATCTTCTAGCGCTTTTACGATGGCTTTTCCAAAACCGTTTCCTCGTGCCGTTGGATGCACAAACATTCGTTTTATCTCAAACGCTTGGTTATCCATTTCACGTATGGCTCCGCAACCTACAGCAACACCATTATCATATAGTACAAGGCAATTATCTAAAGTTGCTGTGGTATTGAATTGCGCATAAAATTTGTTCTCATCGCCATCTATTTCAGCAAGATAGCTGTCCAGCAGTTCCACAAGACCTTGAAATGCTGGGTTTTGAGATGAAGTACGTTCTATTTTCATTACTTAAGGGCGACTGCCGTCCCCATAACAGATATCGTTGTTAGATTTACTTGTCCCATCGTTTCAACGTCCATACTAATACCTACAATAGCATTTGCTTGCATTGCCTTTGCATTCTCTCTTAAGCGTATAAAAGCTTCTTCTTTTGCCGCTTCCAGACCTTTCTCATAATTCTCATAGGTCTTTTCGCTATTGAATTGGTCTTTAAACGAGAGCCCTTTTGTCTTAAATGAACTCGTATAGATAGTCGCAGAAACTAAACCTAAGTAGGTATGAATCTCCTTTCCTTGAATAGTATCAGTAGTGGATAAAATCATTGTTTTGTTTTTCTCTTGTGAAAATAGGGTTTATTACGCTTTCGCGAAAGCAGAAAAAGAAAACCTCAATGAAACCATTGAGGTATTAATCGAAATGCCTTTTGTAAGGCAAGCCTTGAAGATTTGAATCCTAAACTATCGACCAACGATTAAAAATCCATCGGAACTTCAATAAGCAACACTTTTGAGCCAGACTGAGCCGAGATTTCTGCTTCGGTAATGTCAGAGATACCTATCGCGTCACGCTTGCGCAGTATCTCTCCAGCAATCTGTATGGTTCCTTCTAGCACAAAAACAAAAAGACCGTCATTTTCATTCTTGAGTGTGTATATTGCAGTCGTCTCCTCGGTAAATTCTCCTATATGAAACCACGCTTTTTGATAAATCCACACGCCTTCATCATCTTTATCTGGAGATAAAATTTGAACAAATTCATTTTTTACACCATTCTCATTGATGCGCATCTGGTCGTAGCGAGGTGCTACGGGACGTGCATTAGGCATTATCCAAATCTGTAGAAACTTGACTTCTTGGTCGTCATTTTTGTTGTACTCGCTGTGATTAATCCCAGTACCTGCGCTCATCACTTGGATATCACCCTCTCGTATAATGGTCTCATTCCCCATACTATCCTTATGCTCAAGATCTCCCGAAAGCGGGATAGAAACAATCTCCATATTGAGATGCCGATGGGTATCAAAACCCCGTCCAGGAGCAACCCTATCATCATTAAGCACGCGCATTGCGCCAAAGTTCATACGCTCAGGATTGTGGTAATTTGCAAAACTAAAGGTGTGGTAACTCGTGAGCCAGCCGTGGTCTACGTGGCCACGGGAGTCTGCTTTATAGATTTCTGTTTTCATAAATTATTCTGGATTGTGCGCTTCTGCTTTAAAGTTGTTTTTATTATGATTTCCGTTGCAGAAGGGCAGATTATCTGACGCACCACAACGACAGTAAGACCTGCGGGTAAACTTGGTTTCCTTCGTACCGTCTTCATACGTCACAAGGACTTCTTTTTTACTCAGTATAGGTCCATCCTTAAGGATGTTCAAATGTCGTATTCCTTCTTCTGCGCTGGTGATGGTTTGTGAGTCCATAGAATAGGAGAGGGCTCCAGACGGACATTGTGCAATTTGATTTTTAAGTGCTTCTGTGGTCGCGTCTTCTGGGGTGATCCACGGTTTTTTCTCTGGGTCATATACGTCAGGAAGCATTCTAACACAGGCACCAAAATGCCAGCATTTACTGGGCTCCCAATGTACTGTAATCTCTCCGTTGCTGTAGTCCTTTATCTTGCTCATAATTATGCGATGTTTATTCCTTTAAGTACAAGGGATTTGTACTCAGGATTCTTTTTAATATAAAGTGCAACAAAGGGGCACAAGGGTATAAGTGTGAGATCATTATTTTTTACCCATTCTAATGTCTTATGAACCATAGCGGTGCCTACACCTTTTCCTTCTAATTCTGACGGAACCTCGGTATGCGTGAGGTATATCTTATCCTGTGTTTTAATATATTCTATACGGGCCAAATTATTTTCAACCAAAAGTTCAAATTGCTTCTTCTCCGTATTGTTCTTTAAGGTGAGTGATTCTAATGTTTTCATACGATAAATTCTTAGTCTTAAAAGTAAGAACTAAAGTTCAGTATTTTAGCGTGTTTAATTTTATATTAACGCTTTCCTGCCTGTCCGGCAGGCAGGCGCGAAAGCATATATCAAGTTGATCCCAGTAGCTTAAAACGTTCTATCCATCCGTTTTCTTAGTATCTATCATTTGAGCAACAGACCGCTCCGCCCAATTCCTAATACGCTCCCCGAAACATTCTAAAATAGCATCTACACCTATGACGCTCCCTTTAGAAAGCCTTCCCAAAACCGCAAGCGGGATAAAACTTTTTCCTTCTGGAGTTTCCACATAGCCGTAATCATCTGTGCGTATGCCCAAGTCCGTGTGCAACGCTTCAATCACGTCACTTTCCATCAAATTTTTTATGATAGGAGCGGTAACTGTGACTAATTTTGGCGGATCTAGTACCGCGTTTAGCATCACATCTACAATGATTTTTTTACCATTGCTCTCTAATTGCCAGCCATCATCTACTAACGTGATATCAGGATTATTCACAAAATCCAAATTTAAAAACCCAGCTTTATGAAGTGCTATTAATTGCTGTATGCTTTCTACCGGTGGACCGTAGGAATAGCGTTTTGAGGCTTCGTCCAGAGCAATGACCTCGGCGATGACATTGTCGCGAAGATCGGGATAAGAGAACTCGCTGTAAATCGAGGGCTGGCAATGACGCCAAACTTGTCCCACGCAATAATCCAGACTTATTTTACCGTTGCTCGTGGCCATTGCTACCTGCATTTCCATCATCTCGATGACGGGTATTTTGTGCAAGAGCAAGAGCTCGTGTTCTAAACTTTGATCGTTCAGATAATTGATGATGAGGTAATACAACTCTTCGTCAGTTAGGTCGTGGGACCAAGCGCTGTCTCCCAATTTCTGAAAAACTGGAACGACCACCGTCGCTATCTCTTCCATTAAAAAGTAATGATGTTCTGCCGAATGCTTTCCACAGGCGCCTTGATGTACCGCTTTCGCGAAAGTTTTCAATGCTTCATCACTCGGCATAAATTGATTATCTATTGCTTCATTGAGTGGTTTGGGAACCATCGGGAGTCCATCTAGAGAAAACGCCACAAATTGTTGTGGATGCTCAGCCGAAGAATAATATGTAAGCTCTTGAGTTTCTTCATTTATGACCTCAAAACGACCACCTTTCTTTAAGGTAAGCGCCCTAATCTGATCAATCATGGCTAGTCCAAACCCTCTGAAAGCAACGGTATTTTCTGCATCTATTTTTGCCTCCAAAATCTTTTCGATTGGGTAGGCTTCCGTAAATAGGAGTGGGGTTTTGGCTTTTGCGACGTGTGCTTTCCACGATTTTAGTTGGTCGGATAGTTCGGTGTCTTGATGACCTATGGTTAAGACGACTTCGTCTATATGAGATATTTCAAAATGTTCGGCATCTTGATTGTCGTTATTGTGGATTGGGGTGTTGTTCGCTTTCGCGCAAGCGGTAAAAAACCTCCCATCATAATCCAGCTTCGTCACTCCACCTTCTATTATTTCCAGCCATCCAGAACCCATAAGTGTTTGAGCTATCGTCTCAAACCGTGCGTTGAGGTAAGTTCCCATTTTTGCCCGTGGCGGAAATTGGTCAGGATGCGTCGCGGGCGGGTTTTGTTCTTCTTTAGGAAGCCATTCTGTATAAGATGGGAAGCTCGGGATAATCGTTTCCCCTATACGCATTTCAGGTCTACCAGGTAAGTTTTGAAGCGCACGCTCCGTAATATTGAGCCAATTTGTATCTACCTGCGAGGGACTCCATACCCAGCCAGAACCACGATGGCGGAATGGCTCAAAAAGCGTGATTTTAAGTTTTTTGTGAGTATCGCTATTGTGGAGTGCGAGATAAAGACTCTCCAGCGCGTAAAGTCCGCGCGGTCCTCCGCCTACGATGGCGAGGTGTTTGGTGGGTTGGTTCATTTATCAAAGCTATAGTATCTATTTAAGTTTATAGCTGAGTTTGTGATTGTGTTGGGAGAATTAGGAGCGTTTTCTTATGGCCGTCATCTTGACGATCTTTTCATCCTCAACCTCATATATAAGGACTATTTCAAAGGGTGCACCACCACGAGCACCTGTGATATATTCGTGGTCTATGACTTTATTGTCAAACACGGTACGCTTTAAAATTTTGGAATGTAAATCTGGCGATGCCTCAAAATAAGGTTCATAAATAGCGCGAACTTCTTCTATACCATTTGCTGTTTGTTTCCCGTCATTAAAATTGTACATCATCACGTCTTCTGAAAAATAGGACATAAACGCCTCGATATCGTGGGCGTTGTATGCGTCTAGATTTGCTTGAACGATGGGTTCTGGGTTTGGGGATGGCGTTTGGGCGGTCATAAGGAGTGGGAGGAGGAATAGTATTATTGTAGCTAGTGTTTTCATATTTTTAAAGATAAATCTATTTATTCACAACGCTAGATTCATCAAATAGCTTGATGTAACTCTTAATAGGAATATTGCCATTGAGTTGTGCAAATTCATCTATGAGGTTCCTAAAGAATTGGATTGCCGGCAAAATTGGGTCTGTCCAATCAGAAAATTCTAAATGATATTTCATTTCTAGTCTATACTGGTCTTTTTCGTTTAGCCCTGTAATTCTAGGTTGAAATTTATCTCTATCTGCAATTTTTGAAAGATATTCTAGACCAATATCATTTTGAATGAAGTACTCCAAATTCTTATTTTTTGTTTCTATTTTAAAACGTTTTGACTTAGGAAAGAATAAGCTTTTCCAATGGGAAATCGTTTCAATTTTAAAATTGTTGTTCTGTATTTGCTTTGGAAGAACTACATAGATTTCGCCTGTAAATTGAGTTCCCGTTGTGTTGTATACAATAATCTCAAATTCCTTGTGCGGAATCTTTAAAAGATAAACCACGTGAGGACTTCGTACACCCATACCTATGCTTATATCATTATCTGTGAAGTAAGACGTACCGTTTTCTTGATTTGCAATGTTCTTAAAAATGGTTTTATACATGTACCTAGTTAGTGATAGAAATATCGAATTTGTTACAAAGTGTACGTTCTTTTAAATATGATTCAATACACAAGAAGAATACCTTAGATCAAGGTTAATGTCATTTTCGTGCAAACAAAACTCCCCTCATTAACATAAACCACAAAACCAAGTATAACAAAGGCTACGGAAGCTCTCAAGGTTAATGCTCGGTTAACGATTCCATAAAATTATGTGACAATGGACTTTACAATTACTTTTACCCTCAACAAATCGAAATCGAAAACGAAAATACAAAAGCCTAAGCCAAGGTGGTTGAGTGATTTTCCTTTTTCACGAAAGTGAAAAAAGAAAATTTTATCGAAACCTCCGAACCCGAACGAACCAACAAAATGAAAAGCAAATTCTCCTTATTAATCTTAATATCAGCACTTGCGTTGCTGGCGCTGTGTGGTATACAGGCGTATTTAATAGGGAACACGTACGAGCTTAAGAAAACTGCTTTTATGGAAGAGGCAGACCGTGCGGTGTCTGAGCTAAGTAATGAGCGGATTTTGGATTCTTTATATGATGAGCTCATTGAGGAAGATCTCGAAAATCACCTTGTAGATTATCTTAATAACAGAATAACAAAACGTCAAGCGGTAGAACGTTTTTTTAGAAAGGCAGATGCGCTTAATGAGCAATTCTTACCGCGATTTAAGGAATTAGTAAGTGATTTGGATTTAAGTTATGAGCTCAATTATAGTTATGACCTAGAGCGTATTGTACTCATAGATTTTCCAGAAACTGACACTATTTTTGCGCGACGGGAAGGGGAGCGTAAACAAATGTTTGGCGAGCGTATGGAAAACGGTGAGGCTAGGGTGATTAACAGTTCGCGCACGTACGATACCAACCAATATATTAAAACTAACGGAGACGAAATCACAACCAGCTCCTACGACTTTGAGGTTCGCTCGCGCCAACTCATACAAGTGCCTGGCTGGAAAACCATCGTACTTAAAAGGATGTGGGTGCTTATTGTGGGGAGTATCATCTTGTTTCTATTTGTGATTGGACTGCTCTATTATTCCATAAAAAACCTAATCACCCAAAAGAAAATCGCCGAAGTAAAAACTGATTTTATAAACAATGTGACTCACGAACTTAAAACTCCGCTCGCAACCTTGGGAATCGCCACAAAGAGCTTAAGGAATGAGGCGATAAAGAACAATCCAGAAGCCTTTGACAACACTTTGGGTATTGTAGAGCGTCAAAATAGTCGACTGCAAAAACTCATAGACCAAGTGCTCACAAACAGTCTGAGTGCAGAGGAGTTACAGCTTAACAAAGAACAGGTTTCTGATAATACGTTCTTTAAGGATCTACTTTTTGACTTTGAAACTGCCACTCAACATTCGGATTTAAAAGTTATAAATGCGGTTTATGAACCAGAGGTTTTGTTGCGCATAGACCGTTTTCATCTCACGACGGCATTGCTTAATATCTTAGAAAATGCGGTCAAATACGGAAAAGAATCGGTGGAGATAAAGGTGGAAACGGCTGTACAAAACGGTCAGTACACGATTACGATTTCAGATAATGGTATCGGAATTTCAGAGAAAGATCAGAAGGCGATTTTTGATAAATTTTATCGCGCGGGAGATAGTAACGTTCACAATGTAAAAGGTTTAGGATTGGGGTTGTATTTTACGCACCAAATCATCACAGCTCACGATGGGACAATTAGGTTACAGAGCAAAGAAGGAAAGGGCACAACATTTAGCATAAAACTACCTATTTAATTATGAAAAATCATCAGGTACTTCTGGCCGAAGACGATTTTGATTTTGGGAGCATTCTCAAACAATATCTGGAGATTCACAATTTTGATGTGACGTGGTGTAAAGATGGGGAGGAGGCAAGGGACGCTTTCGCGAAAGCTTACTCAGACGGAAACCTATTCGATATCTGTGTTTTAGACGTAATGATGCCCAAAATGGACGGATTTACCCTCGCCGAAAAAGTCATCGAGATTGATCCTGAAGTTCCATTTATTTTCCTCACTGCCCGTAAAATGAAGGAGGACAGAATACAAGGATTAAAACTGGGAGCAGACGATTATATCGTAAAACCCTTTGAGGCAGATATTCTCGTATTGCGGTTGAATAATATTTTAAAAAGGTCACAGCGTGACAGGCAGATTGTCACTGTTGCAAATAATAAAAGTACTAGCGTTTATGCGATAGGGAACTATCACTTTGACGCTCAAAACCATACGCTTACCCTGGGAGAGACCGTACAATCCCTCACAGAAAAGGAAGCGTTACTGATTCATTTTTTCTATGAAAATAAGAATCAAATGCTCCGAAGAGAGGATATACTTACTAAAATCTGGGGAAACGACGACTTTTTCTCAGGTCGCAGTATGGACGTCTTCATCAGTCGGCTTCGGAAATATTTTAAGGACGATCCAGCCATCTCGATTGCTAGCACGAGAGGCGTGGGGTTGACTTTTAAATTACTACCTGCGTAGGCAGGTATCTCTTCGGAAAAATGTAAATACTTATGTATTTGTCTAATCTTCTGAGAGAGATCTACTAATTATTAGGAATTTTTTTACGCTTTTGCGAACCTGCCTGCCGGCAGGCAGGAGCGTAAGAATCAACATTAATATCAAAAAACGAACAATCAAAACCTTTTGCGTAAGCGGGAGGACAAAATCAAGTATTAACAATTGCGAATGGCTGGATGTTCCGATAGCTATCGGGATCCGCCCCTGCCTGCCGGCAGGCAGGTTCGCGGAAATTTTATTAAAATGAAAACACTAAAAAACATACTAAAAGTAGCGATATTAGCAGGAGTTACAACAGCAATAGCACAGACTAAACCGCCAAAGCCACCAGCACCTCCTAGTAATACAACATCGAGTTCCACTTCTAGTAATACGTCTGTAATTACACAGAGTGGAAATTATGGGAAAGGGGGAAATACCTCATTTTCGGTAAGTAATTCTAACAATGAATATCGTGTGAAATCGCGTTATCCTGATAACCGCTACCCTGCGGTAAAAGACTTTTTAATGGCTGAAATGGGTACTAAACATATGCAGGCAAACGGAAAATCGATCGCGTGGAGCCTTGAGGGAGACGATGACACGGTTTATGAAATTGAGTTGAGCGAGAGTAAACTAAACATAGAACTGGACAAAACCATTGCGTCTCCGGATATGATTGCAAAATTTGAGGATATGGGGAATATCTTAAGAACGTTGATTTCTGGAGGTAATGAGCGTCAGGAGATTCAGCGATTAGAGCGCGATGCAGACCGCGCACGTCGTGATGCAGAGCGTATGCAACGTGAGGCAGAGCGATTAAGAGCAATGTCTGTAAGGGACGCAGAGCGTCTTTCTCGAGAAGCGTCATTGCTAGAACGAGAAGCAGAGAAACTCTCACGGGTTTCTAAAAGAAGTGGCGGTATAGATGGGTATGTGCGCGATGTGTTGCGTGAGCCGTCTACAAAGTATGATATGAATACTTCGAGTAACAATGGATGGAAATGGCCCGCTATGCAAAATGCCCTAATTACGGAGCTTGTAAAAAATGGGCTTGTAAGTGAAGGGGAGGATATTGTCTTTGTAAAAGAAGATAATGGAATTTATGTAAATGGGGAAAAAATGGGGCCAGCAATGTGGTCTAAGTATAACAATCTCTTTCGCAAGTATGATTTTGGTCGCATAGGGGATATCAGTTTTTACAAACAAGGAAACCACATCGTCGTCCTAGATGGTCCAGATGACCTCGAGGATCTGCTAGAAGAACTAGAGGATGAAGGTTTGATTGAAATCACAAAATCAAAGTTTGTTATCCAAATCAACGGCACATCTGTGGTTGAAAATGGTAAAAAACTATCTGAAGCAGAAACTAAACGTTGGAACACTGTATTGCATAAAGAAGGTGTAATTCCTGCTCCGGGAAAAACGATTGTGATGGATAAGAATAGCTTTAGTCTCGGCTATTCTTTTGACAAGAGCACGTTGGGAATTTGGATGAGTAGGGATTAAAGCTTCAGAAAGCAGTATCAAAAAAAGCCTATTAGAATCTTAATTCTAATAGGCTTTTATTTTTTGTAATGTGTTTTAAAATTTACTAACTACTCTTCCTCATCCTTAAATATATCCTTTGCCAATAGCTTCATAGAAATTTTGTACGTCCCAGAGTAGGTAAGTTCTGGGTTTCCCGATTTAAAGGTTAAGAATGCCTTTTTGTACCAGCTCGGATCTGTAGCTTTCTTTTTTAGGTCTTCGTGGGTGGTGCTGGCATATTTTTCCCCGTCCAGTTTAGTTTCGATGGTATAAAATCCTATACCCAAATGCTCTGCCCGCTCAATGATAGTACTGAAGTCCTCTTCAGAAAAACGGTAGTCTTCTGCATTTTCTGCCGTTTCATTGAGGTTCTTTAAATCGGTAAATAGATGTTGCGTTAAAAATTCGTTTTTTTCCATTGTGCAAAAATCGTTATTAAATATGCAAATTCAGGTTGTTTATTCATAATCTTAACACGTACGACTCTTCTATTTCGTTCTAAAATTTAAAAGAAATTGCTTTCTCCAGATCATCATTCTTATCCATTAGGAGAGTTCCCGTAGTATTATCCAGAACCTTGATGTTATATTTATCTCCGATACGTTTTACTTCAATATCAAAATCCTTCCCAAATAATCTGATCTTGCGCAATGCCATCGCATTCCAATCATTGGGTAATCTGGGTTGCATTGTGAAGCTGTTAAAGCTTGTGGGTGTTATAGCGAAGAGACCTTCTGTAAAAACACGGCAATACAAGCCACTCTCTGCAGAAAGGTGTGCCATCGCGCCTTCAGGGTAGGCTTCTACCACATAGGGAACGCGTTCACCTAATAATCTTGTTTTAGAGAATTCTTCTAGGCGTTGTAAGGATTTTTCTGTCGCACCAGTTCTAAAAGTTCCTCGCAAGGCATACAGAGTTCCTCGGTCCCAAAAGATTTCTGAGTTTGCAGGATCGGGATGCGAGCGTTCTACATATACTCCATTGTCTCCCCAGAGTTTGTCAAAAAGCGCCTCAACCGTTTCATCCCTGCGCTCATCAATATCCATTACGAGCGGGAGACAGATCCAATGGCGCAAGTTTTTATGTTCTTTAAAATATTTATACGTATTCAGTCCTTCCACATTTGTACCGAAATAGCTCTCGATGGATTTGTAAAGGTTTTTTTGACGCTTTTCGTAAGTCTTGATGAGTCTGTTTGATTTGCCTAGGGTTTTGGCAAGATACCTTGCATTTGTGAGGGCTCCGTAATACAAGGATGAAGTAGAGAGATTTGCCGTTCCGGTTTCAATGCGGCCTTCCATCTCGTCACTTTCAGATTTTACGACACCTTCATCATTTAAATTACGATGGTTGTATTCCAGGCACCATTCTATAAGCTCCCATATTCTTTCGGCTTCCTCACGATTTCCTCTGGCGAGAGCGTACTGGCTGGCTCCATAAGCTATCATTGAGGCGTCACCACGGTCGAGTTTAGCAGGCGGTGCGAGTTCTTCTACCTCAAAGGCATATTGGATTTTTTCATAATCGGGCGACTTTACGCTATCAAAGGCTTTGTAGGTATTCATCGCGCTTTCATTCCCCAGCTCATAACCAAGATAAGGAAAGAAAGGACTCACATATTCCGCTTGGTCATTTGCCCAAGTTCCTACGTAGTAACGTCCTCCACCTGGGGAGTGAATAGGCCCAAGCTTAGAATCAAAAATACTTTCGGACGCCCTGATTTTTGAAAATTCAAAGAGCTGATTTAGAACTGGGTTTGGGGTTTCTAGGATTAGGTTTGAGGACATTTCTTTGAGGAAGGATTGTCGATCTAATCTTACCTTAGTTTGAGTGTTATATTCTAAAGGGTCTTCCTGATTTAGACCTGCCAAAAAATAAACATTAATAGATTGTTTTTCGTTCGATTTTAACGTAAATCCATCAAATTTATTTAAACCAGTCTGTGGAATGATTTGTATGTTAAAAGTACCCTTTTTTCCTAGAGCCTCAATCCCAACTCCGCTGTGAGTTTCACTAATATCAATTATATTTTGAGTTTCATTTTTAAAAATTAACTCTTCTACAAATAGACGGTTACTCGTCGAAGGATAAAACTTTCGCGAAAGCGTAATCCCACTCAAACTAGGTTCGTGTTCAAAGGTTATCATACCATCTATGGTTACTTTCTTGAGTTTTCCGGGAACAAACTGCTTGTCGTTTATGTAGAATTTTGGCAAGATATCATCTGTAAATGTTTCTCTTAGGTAGGCTCTATATTTTTGCCACCACGGGTCGGTTTCTTTGATAAATGGATGCAATTGTGGGAAGATAACTTCACGCTCAACGCTTAATATCCCAAGACTGTCTACTTTGTAATGTACGATACCAGCGACTTTGCGACCTGCCATCTCAATATTATCGGAGTGGGGAAGGGCAGAACCTTCAATAATCCACTCTATAGAATTGTTATCGGCTATTTGCCAGCGAGTGTCGGTTTGAGCTGCGATTATAATTGTCCAGAAGAAAAATAGGAAGACAGAGAGTTTTTTAAATATTTTCATACCACTAGTTTGAATTCTAAAAATAAGAAATGGGAAACTGAAATCACTTAAAATCTAAGCATCAAACTTATCTGTAAATTCTTCCAACTTTTTTAAATCAGATTCATTTTTTATGTAGGCACGTGCATCATCCAGAATAAGATGGGCCTGCTCAGCGATTTCCTTTTTATAAGTATCATCCACACAATCGACATTTTTAAGATAATAGAGCGAAATCAACATTTTGTGCATCATCACAAAGTCTGCTTTACAATACTGACGGAGGCTGGCAAAAATAAAGTAGAGCAGTTGGTCAAAATCTACTGTATCTAGAGAAACCAAAGCAACCTTATTTTTATTCAAGATATAACTCTTGTCTCTTTTAAGCATTCTCAGTGCAAAAAGTTCAGTAAGATAATCTATGCATGTGATTGCTGTCCCGGGGTCATTTATTCCAGGACTCATTGCTTTTAGGGCAATCTCCGTAAGTTGTTTAAAGCCCAAAACATAATTAAGCCTTACAATCTCACTACGAGAAAAGCCAAAACACGACTGCAACAATTCTTGATTTTCCTCATTAAGCTCCTTGCTCACTTTCACTATTGGGACGTCTGCAAGGACAAATTCACCTTTGGCAACCAGCATTTTTACCTTCACATCGCAATCTGTAGCAAGCTTAGCTAGGGAGTCAAAGGCAATATCATTCAGGTGACCGGACTCCGTACTTTTATAGCCGTGCCAGCCGTCTATATCTTCAAAATTTTCAATTCCAGAAACTTCTTTTTCTTTCTCTATAAGTGTCTGTAAACGCTTACGGGCAACTTCAAAGATGCGGTCTGTTATATTATTAATTTGTATGGCTTGCGAGATAGAGTGTATAAAATAAATAAAAGCACCCAGAACGTGAATCCCAAGAATAATGCCTATTAACACAGCAAATCCAGGAAGTTGATACTTATTTTCCGTAGGCTCAATACTCAATAAAACGATGATACAATAAATGATAACAGCGATGTAAAAACCAAGTACGTACTGATGTTTTTTATTGGAAATTAATCCTGGTAAAATACGCGGGGAATAATTACTTGATGCTTGATTAAGCAACAGCATCACCATAGAAAAGCTAAAAACCATAAGAGAAATAATCCCTCCTATAAACGTACTGAGAAGCGTACGTGCCGTATCTGCATCATTTATTACGAGCCACGGCGTGTTTTCAATGAGGTATTTTGAAATACCACGCTCCTCTGCATAAAGCATAAATAGCGCAAAGAATAGCCCTAAAAGCGCAATTACACTCGGGTAAAAAGCAATATTGCCAGTAATGCGACTATATAATAATCTCAGTTGGGTGTAAAGTTTATTCATAAGCCTACAATTTCGGGAAAAGGTTTTTAATGCAAGGATTTTTTTGGTTTAGGTTAACAGGAATTTTTACGCTTTCGCGAAAGCGTATTTATCCTTATTTTCACAGTAAAACCTAGAATTATGCGCTTACTTACTCTCGTTATAGCCTGTCTGACTACATTCATTAGTCTATCGCAACGAAATTTTGAAACGCTAGATGTCTTTCAATTAGAATACGCTAGCGATCCCCAAATTTCTCCAGATGGAAGCACCGTCATCTATCGCCGAACGGGTTTTGATATTATGGAAGATAAGTCCAAAGGCAATCTCTGGATGGTAAAAACAGATGGCTCCTTGCACCAAAAGTTGACGGTAAACGAGGGCAATGAAAGTAGCGCTCGCTGGTCGCCCAGCGGTGATAGAATTGCTTATACGGCAAGCACAGAAGAGGGTAGCGAACTCTTTGTGCGCTGGATGAATACGGGAGCGACGGCAAAGTTGAGCCAACTCGAAAACAGCCCCAGCAATCTGAGCTGGTCGCCCGACGGAAAGTGGATTGCATTCTCTGCAATGGAATATACCGCACCGCCAGTAATCGCCAAAATGCCCAAAAAACCGAAAGGTGCAAAGTGGGCAGACGCACCTAGAATCACAGACCGCTTTAAACACGAAGCAGACGGCCAGGGCTACTTAAAACCAGGTTTCAGACACATCTATGTCATTCCTTCAGATGGCGGTTCACCACGCAAGATGACCAGTGGTGATTTTAATCACGGTGGGAATTTGAGTTGGTCGCAAGATGGACGACACATTTATTTTTCTGGAAATAGGAGTGAAGCGTGGGAGTATGACTTTCGCAATAGCGAGATCTATAGTGTTCATACCAAAAGTGGAGCAATTACCGCATTAACAGACAGAAACGGCCCAGATCGAAACCCAATAGTTTCTCCAGATGGAAAGAAAATTGCTTATTTAGGTTTTGACGACAAGGTGCAAACGTACCAAGTAACCAGGTTGTATGTAATGAATCTAGATGGCTCAGATAAAAAAGAAATAATTACAAATCTTGACCGAAGCATAGACAACATCGAGTGGGCGAGTAACAGCAATGATTTGTATTTTACTTATGATGACAAAGGCAATTCAAAAATTGGGAAGGTTTCCCTTTCGGGAAAAGTGACTAAGCTGGCAGATGATATGGGAGGAACCACACTAGGCCGTCCATACGCCAGCGGAAGTTACAGCGTATCAAAAGATGGGACCATAGCATTTACATACTCACAACCCGACCGCCCCGCCGAAGTTACCGTGATAGGAAAAGGAGTAAAAACGAAAATCCCCAAGCGAACCTTTCAAAACAGAATAGAAGGAAAAACCGAGTCGCAAGAGGGACTGGCAGTTCTTACTGCATTAAATAGCGATTTATTAGACTATCGCACCTTAGGAAAAGTAGAAGAGATATGGTATAAATCCTCTGTAGATGGTCGTGATATTCAAGGGTGGATTGTGTATCCACCTAATTATGAAACAGGAAAGCAATACCCACTTTTAGTAGAAAATCACGGAGGACCTATTTTGAATTACGGAGACCGTTTTAGTGCTGAGATTCAGTTATATGCTTCTGCTGGCTATGTGGTTTTTTATCCAAATCCGCGCGGGAGCACGAGTTATGGGGAGGAATTTGGAAACCTGTTATATAACAACTATCCCGGAGAAGATTATAATGATGTGATGGACGGTGTAGATGCCTGCCTAGCAAAAGGTATCACCTCCGAAGACCAACTCTACGTCACAGGAGGAAGCGCAGGAGGTATTATGACTGCCTGGATGATAGGAAAGAATAATCGCTTTGAAGCGGCCGTAGTCGCAAAACCCGTAATGAACTGGATAAGTAAAACTCTTGTCGCAGATAATTATTATGGCTATGCAAACTCAAGATATCCAGGCCAACCGTGGGAGAATTTTGAAACCTACTGGAAATTTTCCCCGATTTCATTAGTTGGTAATATTGAAACTCCTACGATGGTAATGGTGGGAATGAACGATTTAAGAACCCCACCATCTGAAGCAAAGCAAATGTATCACGCTCTAAAAATCAGGAAAATAGAAACTGTGTTGGTTGAGATTCCAGATGCTTCTCACGGCATCGCTTCAAGACCAAGTAACCTTATTACAAAGGTGGCGCATACCCTAGCTTGGTTTGAGAAATATAGAAAATAGTATTTGGTGTTAAGGTAGAGGTTAAAATTTGAGAAGGGTAAGAGATTGTTTTTCTTATCACATACGCTTATCAGTCTCAAGAATTGCATATTGAAAGTTGTCTGACCAGCCACTTTTTAAAGGGAGGATTTTCCGGCATCTGCCTTCTTGGGTCATTCCTACTTTTTCGAGCACTTTTATGGAGCCTGTATTTTCAACGGCACATCCTGCTTCAAGTCTATGCAGTTCTAACTTGTCAAACGCATAGTCTAAGACTAGGTTTGTGGACTCTGTTGCATATCCCTTACCCCAAAAGTCAGGATGTATCTTGTACCAAATCTCGCCACGCTTAGTTTTGGGATGATTGAGTTTTAAACCAAATAAGCCTAAAAACAGAGCGTCTTCCGTCCTTTCAATGGCAAATACATAGTTCTTGATAATCTCCTGTTCATTCTCTACTATCCAAGGCTCAATGATTGCTTTTGTTTCGTCAATGTCTTTAGGGATTCCGAGAGTATTGTAAGCATCAACTTCAGGACAGGAGTGTAGGTTGTGGATGTTGTATAGGTCTGAGCCAATGATTAGCCGTAAAGTCAAGCGTTCAGATTTTAGACATATACTTCCCATAAATGAAACTTTATTTTAAAGTAGGCCTTATGCAAATCATAGGCTCGGAATTCATGCCGCACCTATAATATTTGTTATTGCATACTTTTACTCTTGACTGTCCTAAAAAGGTCAATAAGTACTTAGTTCACATCATCACGGCCTTTCTTCCTCAAATCTGTTTTAATAAACAAAGCCGCTTGAAAACGGTCAAAATTTGCACCCGTAAAGTGATTCTTTAGATAACCCACTTGAAAATTAATATTTGCATTTACATTATAGCCCACGGCTCCGTACAAACGGTTCTGGCCAAATAAAGGTTCTTGTAAGTTAATAAATACTTCGTCATAAGCCGTTAAAAACCACTTCTCGTTAAGAGGATAGGTGACTCTCAGAAAATATCGCGCTCTGTGTTGCGTATCTAAATCTTCGATAAATCGCTGTTCCAATCGGTAACGATGACTAAACTTTAACTTTCCTACGGAATTGCGCAACACGAGCTGCTGATAAATACGGTGTTCATTAAAATTGCCAATGCCGTCAATGTCCTCATCAATAAAAGTTGGGTCTGTAGTTATATTTCCGTACCCAAAGGAAATCATCGCATTCTCCGATATGTCGTAGTTAAGGGCGGTACGCAATAATAGCTGATTGAAATTATTTCCAAATTCATAATTTCGATACTGGGCCTCCGCGTGTATGCTGAGTTTGTCTGAAATACGGTTATTTGTGAAAATCATTGCCCACGAACCCCACTTATCTTCTCCTGTTTCTTGGGCAGAGATAGTAATGGTCATTAGAAATACTGAAATAAGCAGTGTTATTTTTTTCATAATAGGCTATAAAAAAGCGTCCCAAAATATGGGACGCAATGGGTTTAAAATCTTAGTCTAATTTAAAAGTCTTAATCTCGTCAAAAGGACTTAATTCCATTCCTTCCAATTTTGCCTGAAAAGGTTTCCAATCTTCCATAAAGAAAGTATTAGTTTTTTCTAACGCACTCTCAAGCTCATTTTTGGCGTGCATAAGTAATGTGTTTTCTGTAGCTGTAAGGCCATTAGGACGACTGCGCGCGTACTGACTTGCAAGGCCTATGCGGTTCATTACAGTAATTTCTGGATTACGAGTAATACCTTGACGCTTGTCTTCGGTACCGAGATAGAGCGCAATGACAGAATCAATTTTCTTCGTCATTTTCCCTATCTCCTTTAAATCATCTTTATATTTTTTATCATCATCTAGCTTTTTGATCATTTTCTTATAATCCTCGGCAATGGTTTTGCTTTTGACAAGTTGTTTTACGGCATCTGCGGCGGTTTGTGTGTAACCCTCGAGTTTCTTTCCAGCGTCGTAAGCATCGTTTATAGCTTTCTGCGGAGTTTCAAATCTCGGATCACTTTTTACCGTAATAGAAGATTCACTAGACTGGTCGCCATACTCCATCACCAGTTTATAAGTCCCTGGCTTCACCGAAACTCCACCTGGCTCATTTTTACGTTCTCGTGTGCTTCTGGAAGGGCGGTCTCCACCAGCCTCGCGCATATACCATGTGGTTTTGTGCAATCCTGTACTGTCTGGAGTTTTCCATTTTAAATGACGAATTTGGCGTGTTCCATCATAAATTTTTAAGTGTATGGAATCCCATTTCGGTGTGTCGTCATCTTTTTCATTGTCGGCGTCTGGAGCTTCATCTTCAGTCTCTTCTTCCTTATTGCGAGTCTGCGAAGCACTCTCATCATCGTCTCTACCTTTTGATTTTTTTGACTCTTCCACTTTCGTGAAAAAATATGCAATCGGAGCACCACCACTACGGTTATCCCCATTGTAAAGTGCATCTCCACCAAAACGACTACCCGTAGGTTGTTGATAAGCGGCATCGTAAGCCGTAGGAGGTTGGAAGAGGGTAAGCTTTCGCGAAAGCGTACTTCTATCCTTTGCAATTGCGCGTAATGGTCTGATGTCATCCAGCACCCAAGCGGCACGGCCAAAAGTACCAATGACCAAATCGTGCTCTCTAGGGTGAATCACAAGGTCCTTAACCGAAGTGGTAGGAAAACCTTTGGTCCATTTTTGCCAGTTATCCCCAGCATCCACAGAAACGTAGAGTCCATCATCAGTTCCTAAGAAAAGGAGGTTTTTCTCCTCTGGATCTTCGATAATGGAAAGAGTGTAGCTCTGTACATCGTTCTCATCTACAATACGGGTCCACGTTTTACCGTAGTTTGTGGTGCGGTAAGCATACGGTGTGTAGTTAAATCGTCTGTAGTCATTTGCTATAAGCAACGCTTCTCCTTTATTCTTGTTGCTGGCTTTAATTTGTGCTACCCAGCTTCCCTTGGGCAAACCTTTAAGGTTGTTTGAGACTTCGGTATAGGATTCTCCACCATTTTGTGTGTAATGCACACGGCCGTCATCTGTTCCTACCCAAAACATATTGCGCTCTACGGGCGAAGGTTCAATCACAAGGATAGTCGTATGGTTTTCGGCTCCTGTGGCGTCCATTGTGAGTCCGCCAGATTCACTTTGTTTTTGCTTTTCTGGGTCGTTAGTCGTGAGATCTGGAGAAATCACGTCCCAAGTGAGCCCCTTATCTGTACTCTTGTGTACAAACTGACTCCCAAAATAAATCGTACTACTGTCAAATGGATCAATGTTTATTGCACTATTCCAGTTAAATCGTAAATAAACATCTGGGTCGGGATGCGTAGGACGCACGCCATAGTTATTCCCAGTTTTCCAGTCATAACGACTTACATATCCCTGCTGACTCATCGTCCAACCGTACTGACTATCGTCCGGATCTGGCACTACATCAAAACCATCTCCAAAAGAGATTTCCTGCCAGTAATCGTTTCGTATTCCTTGCGCTCTCCAAACGTAGGCTGGGCCTCTCCAAGAACCATTATCTTGCATCCCTCCGTACACATTGTAAGGAAACTCATTATCTACATTAATATGATAGAACTGCGCCACGGGAAGATTCCCGATAAAACGCCACGTTTTTCCACCATCTTTTGTAATGTTGAGACCGCCATCATTTCCATCCATCATAAACTTTCCATTATTAGGATGAATCCACCAGGCGTGGTGGTCCGGGTGTACACCATTATCGACACCGTAAGCGCCCATAAGTTGGTTAAATTTCTTCCCTCCATCTTCAGACACGTTTACATAAGTAAAGACAGAAAACACGCGGTTTTCATTGTCTGGATCTACGTGAATGTCTGAGTAGTAAAATGGACGGTTTCCTATGTCGTCGTTTGAGTTAATATTTTTCCAAGTAAAACCGCCATCTTCAGATTTGTAAAGGGCATTCTTTTTCGATTCTATAAGTGCGTAAACGATATTTGGACTTCCGGGAGCAATTGCAAGACCTATACGGCCTAGGTCACCTTTGGGCAAACCGTCTTTATCGGTTAGTTTTTTCCAAGTTTTCCCGCCGTTGTGCGTCATTTGAAGGCTAGAGCCTTCTCCACCAGACTTGAAGAACCACGGGTCACGCTTATGTTCCCACATTGCGACGAGGAGTTTGTTAGGATTTGTTGGGTCCATAACAAGGTCTGCGACTCCAGTTTTATTGTTTGCAAATAGGATTTTGTTCCAAGTGGCTCCACCATCTGTCGTTTTATATAAACCACGTTCTGGATGCTCTCCCCAAGGCGAACCTATAGCACCCACATAAACCACATCTGGATTTGTAGGGTCTATAATCACACGATGTATGTGGCGTGTTTTCTCCAGCCCCATAGACTTCCAGGTTTTCCCGCCGTCTAATGATTTATAAACGCCAAAACCTCCATTTAAAGAGTTACGAGGATTTCCTTCTCCCGTTCCTACCCAAATTACAGACGGATTAGACTGCTGTATCGCCACCGCACCTATGGAAGCGGTAAGCTCGTTATCAAAAATAGGATCCCATTTTATCCCACCAGAAGTGGATTTCCATAAACCTCCAGAAGCTGTTCCTACATACATTACATCTGGATTATCTGTCACCACATCTATAGCCGTCACACGGCCAGACATACCACCAGGACCTATGTTACGAGGTTCCATATCCTTGAGCAAGGACATATCGAGTTTTTGAGCGCTCGCGATGGTGCAGGCACACAATAGGAATAAGGAGAGAAATTTTTTCATTTGTTTCAGTTTAACTTTCGGCGGATTATTTGACTTAATTTTTTGGAAAAGCTAAAGTTAACTAAATGTGAAATGTGATTTCTTAAAATGGTGTTAAGGGATGCGGTAGGAAATTAAATATGTTACGCTTTCGCGAAAGCGTAATACCGATACTACAAAAAGCTAATTGTATTATAATTAACTTAGAATTAGCAATCAATTGGCATTTTGTTTAATCATTTGACATTATTTTTGAACAAACTAATTAATAAAAAGAATTGCTATGAAAAAGATTTTAATGTTAATCACAGGAGCTGGATTAGTTCTTGCTTCTTGTGGACAAGAAAAAAAAGATACTAACGCAACGGAAGAGGTATATGCCGAATCTACAATGGAAGTAGAGGCTCCAGAAGTAGTAGAAGTGCAAACACCTAATATTGTAGGTGTAGCGGCAGGGAATGAAAATTTCTCAACACTAGTAGCCGCTGTTAAGGCAGCTGATCTAGTAAACACATTAAGTAGTACTGGACCTTTTACAGTATTTGCACCCACAAACGCAGCTTTTGATAAATTGCCAGCGGGAACAGTAGATACCTTACTAAAAGCTGAAAACAAAGCGATGCTTACAGATATTCTTACATATCACGTGGTAGCTGGAAAATATATGGCTGGTGATGTTGTTGCAGCTATAAAAGCTAATAATGGCAAGTTTATGACAAACACAGTAATGGGCGAAGGGATCACATTAATGATGGATGGAGAGAATGTCGTGATTCAGGATGCTAAGGGTGGAAAATCAGTAATTATTATGACAGATGTAGCGGCATCAAATGGTGTGATACACGCTATCGATACTGTAATAATGCCGAAAGGATAAATTTTTCATAATAGAATATTAAAGTCTCCCATTTGGGAGGCTTTTTTTTTGTTATCGCATATATCCTCCGTATTTTTAAAATGCTATGAGAAGAGAACAACAAAGGAGTGGTTTCGTTTTTAAAACATACGACGCTCCAGAACAATCACTGTTTGACCAATTACTAGATATTTTTCAAGAATTGATAACCCATACCTCGGGAGATTTTGATGAGGCTATGGACTGGCTCAAACAATTGGATAATGAGTATAAACTCACAAATGAGGACTATACCTTAGATGATTTTATACAAGAATTAAAGGATAAGGGATACATTCGTGAGGAAGTGCTTCCAGACGGAAATAAGGGTACTTCTATTACAGAGAAAACAGAACGTGCTATCCGTAAGCGTGCATTAGATCAGATTTTTGGGAAGCTCAAGAAAAGTGCACAGGGAAACCACAGGTCTAAGGAAACTGGACGTGGTGATGAGCATACGGGCGATTATCGGGAATATCGTTTTGGGGATCCGCTGGAACGTATTTCGATGACGGAGAGTCTTAGGAATGCTCAAATAAATAATGGTGCAGAAGATTTCCGCTTGCGCGAAAGTGACCTGGTTATCGAAGAAACCCACTTTAAAGCACAGATGAGTACCGTACTGATGATTGACATCTCTCACAGTATGATTCTTTATGGAGAAGACCGAATCACACCTGCCAAAAAAGTTGCAATGGCGCTCGCTCAATTGATTACTACCCGTTATCCGAAGGATACACTAGATATTATTGTTTACGGAAACGACGCCTGGCCTATAAAAATTAAAGATTTACCGTATTTACAAGTTGGACCCTATCATACAAATACTGTCGCGGGACTCGATCTCGCAATGGATATTTTAAGACGCCAGCGCAATACCAATAAACAAATTTTTAATATAACCGATGGAAAACCATCCTGCCTCAAACTTAAGGATGGAAGATATTATAAGAATCCCAATGGTCTAGACGAGCACATTGTAAATAAATGTTACAGTAGGGCGCGTCAAGCGCGAAAGCTACGCATCCCCATTACCACTTTTATGATTGCAAACGACCCATATTTACAGCAGTTTGTAGACCATTTTACCGAAGCAAATCAAGGAAAAGCTTTTTACACTGGCCTGAAAGGACTGGGCGAAATGATTTTTCAGGATTATGAAGTGAATCGAAAGAAACGGGTAAGGTAATCGCATATATACTAAAAGAAATTGCAGAACAATCCGCCACGGCGGAAACGAAATAAAAACTATGAACTACAAAGAAATAAACACCTTAAGCCAACTCAAAAATTCGGGTTGGAAATCTAGAAGTATTAAAGACGAGCTACGAGAACATCTTATCTCAAAACTCGAGAAGGAAGAACCATCTTTTACTGGAATCCACGGGTACGAACACACGGTTATTCCAGAATTAGAGCGCGCTATTTTATCGAAACATAATATCAACCTCTTAGGTTTAAGGGGACAAGCAAAGACTAGATTGGCTCGTCAGATGGTAAATCTTTTAGATGAGTGGATGCCCGTAATAGAGGGCTCCGAGATTAATGATGATCCACTCAATCCCATATCACGATATGCCACGGAGCTTATCGAAGAAAAGGGAGCTGAAACCCCAATTGCTTGGGTTCACCGCTCAGAACGTTTTGCAGAGAAACTGGCAACACCAGATGTTACTGTGGCAGATATTATAGGTGATGTGGACCCCATCAAGGCCGCAAACCTTAAATTGAGCTACGCAGACGACCGTGTAATTCATTACGGAATGATTCCGCGGGCAAATAGATCCATATTTGTGATTAATGAGCTTCCAGATTTACAGGCGAGAATACAAGTGGCATTGTTCAATATCCTTCAGGAAGGTGATATCCAAATTCGCGGATTCAAACTGCGCTTACCACTTGATATGCAGTTTGTGTTTACTGCAAACCCCGAGGATTATACAAATCGTGGAAGCATCGTAACACCACTTAAGGATAGAATAGGTTCTCAAATACTTACACATTACCCAGAAACGATAGAAATAGCTCGAACAATTACAGAGCAAGAAGCAAAACTAGACGAACGTCAGAAAGAAAAGGTTCATGTACCTAACTTAGTAAGAGATTTACTTGAAGAAATAAGCTTTGTAGCACGTGAGAGCGAATTTATAGATGAAAAGAGTGGAATTTCAGCACGTATGAGCATTACGGCTTTTGAAAACTTAATGAGTACGGCTGAGCGTAGAATGTTGCTTAACGGAGATAAGAAGACTTCTGTTCGCTATTCTGACCTTATGGGAATCATTCCTGCCATTACAGGAAAAGTAGAGTTAGTATATGAAGGAGAGCAGGAGGGAGCAGATGAAGTTGCCAAAATATTAATAGGCGATGCTACAAAATCTCTCTTTGACGATTACTTCCCAAAAATTGAGAAACTCAAAAAAGAGGAGGATAAAGATCCTTATGAAAATGTGCTCGCTTGGTTTTTTGAACAAAGCGGTTTTGAACTAGAGGATAACCTAACCGATAATGAGTACAAAAGAATGCTGGATAGTATCACGCCATTAGTTGATCTAGTTGCCAAATATCAACCAGAAATTCCAGAGGAAGATCGTTACTTTTTAATGGAGTTTGTGCTGTTTGGATTAGTGGAGTACAAGAAGCTTTCCAAGTACAAATTGACTACTGGAATGAGATTTAACGACCTTTATGGAAGCTATATTTCTGGATTAGGTTAATTTAAATTATTGGATTAATTTGTGATTATAAGTAGTTGATTTAGATAGAATTATTTTAAATATTTAGATTCAACTAAAAATAAAAAAGCCCTCATAATTGAGGGCTTTTTTGATAGTGCGCTTTCGCGATACATCCTGAGCTTGACTCAAGAAAGCGAACACCTAATTTTAGATATTTGGAATCACTAATTCCTGATCTGGATGAATGACATCTGGGTTTTTAAGAATGTTTTTGTTAGCCTCAAAAATAGCATTATACTTCATCGGGTCTCCATAGTAATGCTTTGCAATTCTACTCAGACTTTCACCACTCTGTACGGTATGCTTTGCATAATACGAAGTATCTGCAACTTTAATGTCGGCCATAATGTCCTGAGGATTTTCACCTCCAGATGCCTTTATTGCATCCCAAAGTTGGTTTTTCTCATATTGATTGCTTGCAGTCCCGGTGATGTGAAGTTTTCCATTCTCCTCTTTAACATCTCCATTCTGAATGTTTAATTGCTCTCCTAGTTCGAGAACATTCTGATATTTTGACTTTACCATAATTTTATTGTTTTAAGGTTATTACGTTAAATATACAATCTAGAAATTTATTTGATTATAAACTTATGCTAACACTAGTGTTTTTAGTTAGAATCTAGCGATCGTCGGGAATCAGAGGGAGTTAGTCGATAAGACTCTTAGTTTTTTCGTTTCTTTGTGCATATAGAAGATAACTATGAAAGGAATTATCCTTGCTGGAGGCAGCGGCACACGATTATATCCCATAACGAAAGGAGTTTCTAAGCAACTGCTCCCAGTGTATGACAAGCCTATGATTTATTACCCCTTGTCAGTACTGATGCTGTCAGGAATACGGGAAGTGCTTATTATCTCAACCCCAGAAGATAAAGAAAATTTTAAAAAATTATTAGGTGACGGGTCGGATTTAGGACTGTCACTTTCTTTTGAGACACAGCCGAGTCCAGACGGACTAGCACAGGCGTTTATTATAGGTGAAGATTTTATCGGTAATGACGATGTATGTTTGGTCTTAGGAGACAACATATTTTACGGTCACGGACTCCCACAGATGCTCCGCAATGCAAGACAGAATGCACAAGAGGAGAAGAAGGCAACGGTTTTTGGCTATTATGTCTCAGACCCTGAGCGCTACGGTGTTGCAGGTTTCGATGACAAAGGAAATGTTACTTCGATAGAAGAGAAACCAGAGAAGCCAAAATCAAATTATGCTGTTACAGGCTTATATTTCTATACTAATGAAGTGGTGCAAATTGCAAAGAATATAAAGCCTTCAAAACGTGGTGAACTCGAAATCACAAGCGTAAATCAAGTGTACCTAGAACAAGGTGACCTTAAAGTGGTCACAATGGGACGTGGTTATGCGTGGCTAGATACTGGAACCTTTGAGTCTCTGCTAGAAGCAGGAACGTTCATAGAAACCATCGAAAAACGCCAAGGTCTTAAAGTAGCTTGCCTTGAGGAAATAGCTTACGAAATGGGCTACATAACAAAGGAGAAACTTATAGAACACGGAAACAAGCTTAAGAAGAGCGGTTATGGGACTTACTTACTTAAACGCGCAGGAGTAAAATAATGGAAATTATACAAACAGCTATTCCGGACGTAAAGATCATTGCTCCTCGAGTATTTAAGGATGAACGTGGTTATTTTTTTGAATCTTTTAATAAGAGGCGATTTACAGAACTTGTAGGAAACTATAATTTCGTTCAGGATAATCAATCACAGTCAACTCGAGGCGTGCTTCGAGGATTACATTATCAGATAGGAGAGCGGGCACAGGCAAAGCTAGTTCAGGTTCTTCAGGGCGAAGTGCTGGATGTTGCAGTAGACATTAGGAAGGGAAGCCCGACATTCGGCAAGCACGTAACAGCCGTTTTATCATCAGAAAACAAGCACCAAATGCTAGTGCCTAGAGGATTTGCACACGGTTTTCTTGTTCTGAGCGACATAGCCATATTCTCATACAAATGCGATAATTATTACGATGCATCGAGTGAAAGAGGTATCATTTTTAACGATCCTGCACTCCATTTAAAATGGGGAGATCAAGAAACCTTTATTCTGTCAGAAAAAGATAAGATGCTTCCATTATTGCAAGATGCAGATGTCTTTGAATACAATACTTTATGATAGGAAATATTGTAGTTCTAGGCGCAGGTGGGCAGCTGGGGCAAGAGTTTCAGGCGATTGCATCACTTTATACGAGTTTTGAATTTGTATTTGTTGAGCGAGCAAAGTTAGACCTAGTTAATGCTACAGCTTTAGAAGAGTTTTTTAAAGTAAACGACTGCGATTACATCATTAATTGCGCCGCATACACTAATGTAGATAAAGCCGAGGACGAAGGCCCTAAAGCAAATTTGATTAACACAGTTGCCGTAAGAAACCTAGCAAGTATATGTGCTCAGAAAGATATTGGTCTCATACATATTTCTACAGACTATGTTTTTAACGGCAAAGGAGAAAAACCGTACAAAACAGATTTTCCTACAGAACCGTTGGGAAACTATGGCAGAAGCAAGCGCAAAGGTGAGGAGGCAATTATGGAGATACATCCAGAAAACAGTTTGATCATCCGTACTTCTTGGTTGTATTCTGAGTTTGGACATAATTTTGTAAAAACAATGCTCAGGTTGGGTGAGGAACTAAATTCGATTTCTGTGGTAGAGGATCAAGTAGGATCACCTACCTATGCACGGGATTTGGCGATGGCGATTTTGGAAATGATTCCTCAAATGAAGGACGGTAAAACCGGGATTTATCATTATGCAAATAATGGGGAAGTGAGTTGGTACGCTTTCGCGAAAGCGATACTTAAAACAACCCACCCCAACTGTAGCGTACAACCCGTTCCATCCTCTGCATACCCAACTAAAGTCAAAAGACCAAAATATAGCGTGCTAGACACCACTAAAACCGAAACCGATTTCAAAATCACAATACGTCTATGGGACGTTGCGTTACAAGAAGCGTTATCTAGAATACAATCCTAATGAAAAATATACTCGTTACCGGCGGTGCTGGTTTTATAGGTTCTAATTTTATACCTTATTATCTGGAAGCCCACCCAGATGTGCACATTATTAATCTAGATGCGCTTACTTATGCGGGCGACTTGGAAAATCTTTCTGAGATTACTAAAAACGAGCGATACACATTTATTGAAGGTTCCATAAATGATAGAAAACTCATTGAGAATCTATTTAAAAAGCACAACATATCTGGCGTTATTCACTTTGCAGCGGAGTCACACGTGGATAATTCCATAACAGGTCCGGAGGTTTTTATACAGACTAATGTAAACGGGACTTTTACGTTGCTGGATGTAGCTTATAAATTTTGGATGAAAGCACCATTTACATATAAGGATGGTTTTGAAAATGCGCGTTTCCTGCACGTGAGTACAGACGAAGTTTACGGTACACTAGGGGAAACAGGGCTTTTTACCGAAGAAACCCCTTATGCACCTAACTCACCGTACAGCGCCTCAAAAGCAGCGAGCGATATGATTGTGCGCAGTTACCATCACACCTACGGGATGAATACGATCATTACAAATTGCTCAAACAATTATGGACCCAAACAGCACAAAGAGAAGCTCATCCCGACGATACTGCGCAAAGCTTTGGCGCAGGAACCTATCCCCATTTATGGTGATGGCAAGAATATACGTGACTGGTTGTATGTAAAGGATCATTGTGTGGGGGTAGATACCGCTTTCGCGAAAGCGGACTCAGGAGAAACCTATAACATAGGCGGTCGCAATGAGAAGGATAATCTCTTTATCGTAAATCACATCTGTGAGCTCCTCGATAAAAAGCACCCGCTCGCCGAAGGAGCAAGCTATAAACAATACATTACCTTTGTAAAAGACAGAGCGGGGCACGATAGGAGGTATGCAATAGACGCATCAAAAATCGAGAGCCGTCTAGGCTGGCAAGCCGCCGAAAATTTTGAATCAGGTATCGAGAAAACCATTGACTGGTACCTCGAACAATGGCAATAAATACTATGGATCTATATAAAAAATTTCAAACCGAACCCTTTTTCATCGCTGGACCTTGCGTGATTGAATCTCCAGAACTGCTGGATACCGTTGCACGACGATTGGTTGAGATACGAGAGAATTTGGGTGTTGAGGTGATATTTAAAGCTTCTTTTGATAAGGCAAATAGAACTTCTCTGGGCGCTTTTAGAGGGCCAGGACTTGAGAAAGGACTGGAGATGATTAAAGTCATTAAGGACAAATACAATCTCCCAGTTACGACCGACATACACGAACCACATCAAGCTACAGTCGCTGGCGAGGTCATTGATATTTTACAGATTCCGGCATTTCTTTGTCGTCAGACAGATTTACTCGTAGAAGCTGCAAAAACAGGTCGGATTGTAAACATAAAGAAAGCGCAATTCCTTTCTGGAGAAGATATGCAGTTCCCTGTGGAGAAAGTTCGTGGGTCTGGAAACGATAAAGTAGTGCTCACGGAACGCGGCAATATGTTCGGCTACAATAATCTTGTGGTTGATTTTAGAAACATTCGGGATATGAAAGCCTTTGACGTGCCTATCGTGATGGATTGTACGCACGCCGTGCAACGCCCAGGTGGAGCAGGAGGGAAGACTGGGGGCAACCGCGAATTTGTGCCGTATATGGCAATGGCCGCAAAGGCTTGGGGCGCCGATGGTTATTTTATAGAAACCCACCCTAATCCAGATATTGCTAAAAGTGATGGCCCCAATATGTTACAAATAGATGAATTAGAAGGTCTTATAGCAAAACTGAAAGCCTAAAATGGATTACATTAAGATTGCACAAAGCGTACTGGATATTGAGGCAAAAGCACTTGCGCAATTAAAGGATAACATAGATGAGAGCTTCACAAAGGCCGTAGAGATTCTCTTAAAAGCGCCTGGGAAAGTGATTGTCACGGGTATGGGAAAATCGGGACACATCGGAACCAAGATTGCGGCGTCTTTTGCCAGTACAGGTACTTCCAGCTTTTTTGTGCATCCTTCAGAAGCATTTCACGGGGATTTAGGAATGATTACAAAAGAAGATAGCGTCCTCGCCATTGCAAACTCTGGCGAGACAGATGAGATTTTGAGATTATTGCCTTATTTAATTGACAATGAGATTGATATCGTATCCATAACGAGTAATCCTAATTCTACGCTTGCGCGAAATAGTACCGTGCACCTTAATATAGGACCGCTTACAGAAGCTTGTCCGCTACGGTTAGCACCTACTACATCTACTACGCTCACACTAGCATTAGGAGATGCACTTACAGTAGCATTAATGGAAGGTCGTGGTTTTAAAGAAGAACATTATGCACAATATCACCCTGGCGGAAGTTTAGGAAAACGTTTACTCTCTAAAGTAGTCGACTTTATGTCTTCCGAAGGTGTCCCGCTAGTTGCAAGTAATGCATCGATGACGGATTGTATTTACAAAATAAATAATGGAAGGATAGGATTATGTGTTGTAGGTACGCAAGATAATGTGGAAGGCATCATTACTGACGGTGACCTGCGCCGTGCAATGGAGAAACATCAGAAGCATTTCTTTGACCTTAACCCTGCCGAAATAATGACGAAAATGCCGAAGTTTATTGACCACACAGAAAGACTGGACACTGCTCAAAAAATGATGGTAGAGCGCAAGATAACCTCATTGCTCGTAGGGACCGCGACAGATCTAAAGGGAGTCATCCAGTTGCACGACATAAAAATTTAGGAAATGCACACTACCATTGTTATTCCCGCAAGGCTCAATAGCTCTAGATTGCCTAATAAAATCCTTTTAGATTTAAAAGGAAAGAGTGTGGTGCAACGTGTGTATGAACAATGCCTAAAGGTACGTGGAGTGAATACCATAATCATCGCGGTAGACGATGATAAAGTTCTCTCACACTGCAAACAATTTATGGAGAGCGTAATGATGACCAGTAAAAGTCACCAATCTGGTACAGATAGGATCGCTGAGGTGGCGAGACAAATGGAAACCGACTTCATTGTAAATGTACAGGGCGATGAACCTTTTATAGACCCAAACCTCATTGAGGACATCATAGCGGGCTATCAGAAGGGAATTGCCGTAGTGAGTGGTATGTTTCGTATAAAAGAGGTTTCTGAATTACTGAATCCCAATGCCGTAAAGGTAGTTATCGACAAAAATAATGAAGCGCTCTATTTCTCCAGAGCTCCCATTCCTTATTACAGAGATGAAATGATAGCGTGGCAAGCAGAGGATAAATTACCGGAAGAAGTCAATGTGTATCGTCACTTGGGCATTTATGGTTATGATAAGGAAGCTTTGATACGATTTTCATCCTTGCCCCAAACCACCCTAGAAATCGCCGAAAAACTGGAACAACTTCGTTTTTTAGAAAACGGAGACCGTATTAAGATGGTAGAGACAGATAAAGCTACCGTGGGGATAGATACCGAGGAAGATTATAAAGCTGCGCTTGCTCTTTTAAAATAGTGAGACAAAAAAAATGCGCGGTAACCACTCCGCGCATTTTAGATAAAAATCAAACTATTTATTAAAACCAATCTATTATGAAAATTCTTCTATTAAAAAGAGGCTCTGTTACTCTTGGGGGAATAAATTGGGGGACATTCTCAGAGCCTCTCTAAAACCAATATTTTTTAATAGTACAAAGGTGCGTTACAAATCGTACATTATATAATCCCAAGTAATAAACGGATGCTTACAAGTATAAGTGGGAATACTTATATTTTGTTCGGAGTTTCTAGCCATTTTCACTAAATAAAAACGATTACTTCAGAAATTATACAGCAGCAGGTATCTTAATAACAAGTTTCAATGAGGCTAATCTCCTTGAATGCCATTTTATAAGTAAAAAGTATCTTTAGGAAATCTTGGCCGCTGGATCCCTTTACTATTTACGAGTAAGTAGACTAGTGAAAGAAAAAAGATTGAACATATAATTAAGCTCGTGTAGGCATCTGCAAGAGCAAGAAAAGCAACGATCAGTCCAAATAGCAATATAGAGCACCATAACGTTTTTCTTATGTAAAGTGCTAGTATGAGCAGTGCTCCAAGGAAAAATTCTATAAAAGGAAACAGAGAAAGAAAAATCCCCAAAATATTATAGCTTTCTAAATCCGCACTTATTAAACTCTTATTTACATCTGATAAAAATCGCGTATAATGTAAGACTGTATAGCCAGCGTGAGTTATCATTAAGATTCCAAGAATACCTTGGAAAATGCGTGCGTTCTTCGGTAAAACCTCCATATAGTACTGTTTGTATTACGCAAATATCACTCTATATCAGTACGTTATATAATTGGACGTTGTAAACGGTCAAATAGAAGAATAAATGGAAGACCATTTTTAATTGTACAAGTTATTTTAGAAATTGTACAAGACGAGCCTCCATTTTTATCCCAGAAAAAACCCTCAGCGTTTTTTTCTGAGGGTTCTAATAACTAACTAATCTTCTGAGGCGTCATAATCCTAATCACCACGACGGTTCTTTTTATTCTTTTTATCATCGTTGTGATGCGCGTCTCTTCGTCCCCATTCACCTAGATTCCCGTGGTAATCCCAGTTCTGGTATGAGCCTTGGTTATATCCGTAATCAAAATGATTTGCAGTACACCCATTTATTCCGCATATACCGCAAGATGTATGATCGTGATAGATACGTCCAGAAAGCTCATTTATACGACCCCATCTATCATAATTTACGTGCATATTCCCAATACGATCTAGACGCCCTTTGTGGTATCTGATTGCGACACTACCTATCTGCCTAACAGCACCTCGGCGGTTGTAAAAAACTACATTTCTACCTACTTGAGTGATATTACCATAAATGTCGTGGCGTACGAGTCTATTAGATCTATAAGGATATCGCACACCATAAGTTGTGCCCGGAGCATTATAATTTCCATACCCTCGACGACCGCTATTAAAATGCTGTGGTAGTTCAAAGTCAAAGGTCCCATTTGTGTAAACAAAAAAACGGATACCTTTTTGTACAAAAGTTATAGGCTGTGAGTGGTTGTAACGTATCCCTGGTTTTTTGTTGTGATCGAGATCCGTCACTTGGTTTGCTTGTGCGGTGATTCCTCCTAGAAGAATTACGGCGAGTGCTAATAGCTTTTTCATAATAAAAATATTAGGGTTATTACGTTACCGACTTTCGGCGTACGATTTGGTTTAAAGAAACCAATGAACGTGCCAAACACTTAATATTCTTAAATACAGTATGTTGCGTGGTTCTTTTTACGCTTTCGCGAAAGCGTAAACTTAAATATTAGAAGCAAGAAGAGTGAAGAAGGTTATTTTTTAGAAATTTGAGACTTTGGTATAATGCCTATGAGTGGACTTCTCATTCGAATCAGATGAACAAGCAATTGTACTTCATATTCAAAAATGTCGCTAGAGGCGGGGAGCATTAACCAGCTCTTGATTCCGATAGTTTCAATCGGTTTTATGGTTTTAAACGTATGTTTAAGTTTTTGATGATGCTGCTTTGTTGTAGCTATCCAAATACCATTATCGATGATATTGTGGTTTTTTTCGCGCAAGGCAAACACCATTTTATCCTCTATATAGTATGCATCTACACCGAACATCTTACGCTGCCGTAACTCGAGGGGATAAAGAAGGTCAATGATAAAATCGTAAGAGGTCATAATTTTAAAATGAACCGACAATGCCCACTCTGCCTAAGCCGAGGTGAAGATTCCAAGAAATCCCGGGTTTTTTCCGACCGTCTGGATATAGATTATTTTTATTCAGATAATTATCTATAGCATCTACTGTTGCGATGCTTATCGCCATACTGAGTGCAACGTCTGTAAGATAATGGGCGCCATCCCAAACGCGAGATAATGGTGAGATTAAACCTACGGCGTAGATGCCTGCTTTTACCCAAGGATTATCAAATTGTTTTGCAATAGAGTATGCAGCTGTAAAAGCCAGAATTGTATGTCCAGAAGGAAAAGAACGCCATCCCGCTTGCCCGCTAAATGGTTTAAAATCAAATTTACCTTGACCATTCTGAGGTCTTGACCTTCCTACACTTGCTTTAAGAACCGTTTGTAGAAACCCGGCCGCTGTTGCTGAGGATATCATCAGTACCCCTGTTTCTCTTACCTTTTGATTTTTAGTAAAAAGGCCAAAAAGATATACGGAACTTGTCAAGCCATAGGCCACTTGTGGACTCCCAAATCTATCACCAAACTCTCTAAGAGGTCTCGGGAGTCTATCGCGTTGTCGTCTAAAATAGGAGCTTGTTTCATCGTCTACAAAATAGAGTAGTGCAGTACCACCAGCGACTATTCCAAACGTGGTCCAGTCTTTTCCATCCCAGTATAATGGTCTTGAGTAGGCGTGGCCTACGCCTAAAACTGCTGCTTTAGCATCATATTTTGCAAGTTGCCAAATGCTTAATGTGTCTTGTACATTAGAAGGAATCGCAGTTTGCGAATAAACAGATTTACTTATTGAAAATGCGCAAAAGAGTATAAAAAGAATTCTGTAATTCAATAACATAGAATTTAAAATTTGTAAACGATCAAAGATACTATGAATAATGAGAATGAAAATGGAACATCACTCTGTTACAAACAGAAAAAGCCTCCCTTAAGGAGGCCTTTTGAAATAATTTTGTGATTCATATTTGTTAATCTACAGCATCTTCCACATCGTCTGCTACGTCTTCTATAGCATCTCCAGCTTTTTCTCCTGCAGTTTTTTCTCTACAACTGCTAATTGAAACGGCAAAAAGTGCTACTGCGGCTAGTGTAAAAAATTTCTTTGTCATAATAATTGGTTTTAATATTTCGTTTATTGTTAATTATAGTTTCTTTCCAGTTGCAAGTCTGTATAGTATACCAATCACAGCGAGAACTAAAAGTATGTGAATTAAACTTCCCACGGCGTCCCCAAATCCAAAAAAGCCTACGAGCCACCCGATAATAAGTAATACAATAAGGAGTGAAATAATGTCTCTCATAATAGTATAGTTTTGATTAGAGTACTAAATATAGGAACCCATTTTTCAAAACTGTATAAATTAACAGACTTTAACCCAGCACATTATCGCTAATGATTTCTAATAACACAATACGTTTAGGAAAGTTAGTTTTGTTGAGTAATTTTTAATTCCCAATGGTGACGGAGATTTCTAAAGTCCCCTACGGCTTTAATTAGCTTATTAAGACCTTTTGTCTTTTTTCTATTTCCCTTTATGACACTACAATAAACTTCTAAATCTTCTGTCATCTGAAATATATACTCCTGAAATCTGATTTTTTTGTGATAATCTGCTGCGACTTCTGCTTCAGCAATTGCAGAAGGGAGTTGTAATGCAGAGATCTGTAAGGCGTCAAGGCAGCGCTCTGATAAATGTACAGAATCCCTAAGATCAAATATAGATGCAGAGCTTGCTAGGTTCTTTACGATAGATCTCACCAGTCCATTAATCTCTAACGCCTTTTTAAAAAAAGGCTCGTTATGAATTGTAAAAGGTTGCAAATTTGACCGCATAATTATAGCAAATGTAATTACCTTTAAGGTTTTGATAATTTAATAAATAAGGTTAATACGTTAATTTTATTTATAATGTAAAGAATTATTGTTATAAACTTAATAAATGAAAGATTCTATCAATATTAAAGTCTTGAGCTGCCTTCAGCAAAACGCCCGAATGACTAATGCAGCGATAGCTCGTGAGGTAGGGATTTCATCACCGGCGGTAGCAGAGCGTATCAGAAAGTTGGAGGATACTGGGGTAATCTTGGGTTATAAGGCTCAAGTCTCTCATTTGCAGTTAGATTATCAGCTCAAAGCTATTATCACGTTGCGCGCATTTATGGGAAAACTGAAACCCTTCCTCTCAGAAGTTGTAAAGTGGGAAGAAGTTGTAAACTGCTATCGCATTACCGGAAATGAAAATATCGTGATGGAAGTCGTCCTGCGCAATCAGAAGCACCTTGAAGAGTTTATAGATAAGATCATAAGTTATGGTGAAAGTAAAACGCAAATCGTACTGTCGCAAGTAGTGGCGCAACAAGCTCTAAAATAGTCTTTACGACAATCCTAAATCGTATTGTACTGCAATAGTGAAACTGAGAATATTGCAACCCAAATTGCAACACGCACCCAATTACGTTTTACAAGTAATTCTAAGTCTAGTTCCTTATAGCTCTCGTTAGTTATACGGTTATGAATAGGCACAAACTGTATAAAGGTAGAAACCCAAACACCTACGACGAGAATTCCATTAATTATAGCGTATGTGCTCAAGTTCCATACTATAATAACACTCAGGATGACTTGCGCAAACATTAAAGGAATTACTATAACTGCTAATCGTGTCTTATATAACTTGTGCCAATACAGCAGGGACTCGCGGTCATAAAACTTAAAACTAGGGTAAACAATGAGCTGTACCATAAGGATAAGTACAACCAGCCCAAAATCAACAAGAAGCTTTGATAACCAGATAAAGTCTGTGCTCACAGGTAATTACATTTGATCTCCAAAGAAAATAGCATTCATAAGCAACTTGTTTGTACCATACCAGAACGCTCTAAAGTTGGTATTATCTGTAAATAAAATGACCTCTCCTCGTCCAGAACTTTGATGTACAAAAGGGCGGGTTTCTGGAATTGCTTCCAGATTGATTGTAGAGATATATCCTGCTTGTAATGGGTTCTTAGTATATCTTATAGGGTTTTTATAACTCGTAGAATCGGCTTTTACAAATATTGTGGTATTCCTAAATAAAGAAATTTTGTCATTAGTGTACCCAAAATTAATAGGATGTGATCTGTCCTGATTTGCTTCAAAAATCGCTCCTCCTATAACCTGCGCACCGCTAAAATCCCTGCGCTGCTCAAAAGTTACATTTTTAGCAGGATTTTCAGTTTTGACAAAGTCGATATTGAGCATTTTGTTATTCTCCAGCCAGTTTGCAACATTGCGGTAGCCTATTAATGTTCCACCATTGCGCACCCAGCCCTTTAATTTATCGGCTATAGTTTTATCATAAGCTCCGTAAGAAGCTGGCAGGATAATATCAGTATACTTACTTATGTCAGCCCGATTAAAATCCTTCACGTCGAGTTTTGTAATTTTCATTTGATATCGAGTATCAAATAAATGCCAGATTTCTCCAGCATCATAACTATTTGTACCCTCTCCTACGAGAATAGCCACTTTTGCTGGCGAGAGTGGTCTAAATTGATTACTTCCTAAATCGATACCCTCAGTAAGTCCAGTAGCCACAGCTGTGATATCAATATGTGCTTCTTGAGCTACTTTGTTAAGAAAGGCTCCCATTTCTGAAGCCGAGAGTTCTTGGTTTTGAACAGGAATCATAATTGTCCCATAATCATAGGAAGTACCTGCGAGCGAGAATGTTTCCATCGCCACTTTTGCTCGCAGTCCTTTTTCCAGAATCATATTCAGCGCCTTTGGGGCATAGTATTCGTGCCATTCCATTAAGTAGGCGTAGTTACTTTGAGATACATTTTTAGGCGTGCGCATTTTCAAATCTTGAATTTCGTTTCCAGCATTGCTTAATGAGGCATTTTCAGAAAAATCCAATCCAAAGGCCAGCGGGAAAGACCAGGCACTTATATCATAAAACAAGCTGTCCTGAAACTTTGTGCGCTTTTCAAACATCGCCTTGATGAGTCTGCTTTGTCTCTGGTTTTTGGGAACTATGTAGGAATAACCGCTTTTAAAATTTTTACCGCTTTCGCGAAAGCTGCCTTTTACATCGTGCACTTTTATTTTATGACGTTTAAGTACTTCGGCTAGATGATAGGCTGTTGCCGCATCTTTTTCATTGCCAAAAACATATGCACCACCTTTTTCTTCACCACGAGCATTTTTAAAGAAGTCGCGTTGATAGTCCAGCAATTGCTTTCTCATACCCTGAGCAGCATCTAGCGTAGAGAGTATGGCGGTAAACTGATTGCGTATGGTAAACGGAAATTCAAGAAGACCGTTTACCGTCTCTTGAGCGTGCCCGCGACTACTTCCTTGCTCAAATAAAATCCCGATACCACCATTAATATCTGGAAACGTAGACCCTTTTCCATAGTAAAAATCGTCAAAGCTTTCCTCCGTATAATAAAAGCTTCCTATTTTATCCAGCGCCTTTGCGTGATAATTACCTATTTGTTTTGTAAGTTCTTGATTGAGAGCAGGAGTAAGTGGGTGCGTGCGAGACTGTATCCCGGGCTGGAAGAAAAAGCTGGAATTGCTTCCCATCTCGTGATGGTCTGTCAAAATGTTTGGGTACCAATCGTGAAATGTTGCAATGCGCGCACGCGATTCTGGCAACTGTACCGGTAACCAGTCACGATTCATATCAAACCAATAGTGGTTTGTACGACCACCAGGCCATACTTCATCATATTCTCTATCCTGAGGATCTGGGTTTATGTTTATGCTTTTGTTAGTGTTTGCCCAATATGCAAAGCGTTGTAAGCCATCAGGATTAAATGAGGGGTCAAAAAGGATGACCGTATTTTTAAGTAATTCATCTATTTTCTGACCTTGAGCAGCGGCAAGGTAGTAGGCGGCTACGAGTCCAGCATTTGCGCCACTAGGCTCGTTTCCGTGTATAGAAAGTCCTTGATACACAACAATGGGCATATTCTCAGTATTGAGAGAAGCGCTACCATCTTCCACAAGTTTTAGGTGCTCTTTTTTAATGTTGTCTATGTTTGCGTGGTTTGATGGTGATGTAACCGTGAGCAGTAGGATAGGTCGCCCTTCAAAAGTTGTCCCTCTATTTTCTATGGTCATACGGTCACTCGCAGCCGCAAGCGTGCGCATATATTCCGAGAGCTTGTCGTGGCTTACGTGCCATTCTCCAGGGGTATAGCCTATCACACTTTCTGGTGTCGGGATGTTGGGGTTATAGGTAATATCTTTTGGCAAATAGTACTCCATATCGACCTCACCGGTTTGAGCATAGGCGGTAGCAAATAGAAGAGAAAGACATAGAGAAAGTAGTAATCGCATTGTGTAATAGTGTTTGGTTAAACGTCGGATTTTAAAAATACTACAAAAAATCAGTTCTATATAGTGGATAGGGGTTCGCTTTCGCGAAATTGACTCAGAACTCATTTCAAGAGCCGAAAAATCTCCACACTCATTCGTCTAACTTCTTACTATATGGTATCTTTGCGGCTCATTAAAATAGACAACAATGCAAGACGGGATTTACGCAAAATTTCATACGCCAAAAGGCGAAATAACAGTAAAACTAGAACACGAAAAAACACCTGGAACAGTAGGTAACTTTGTAGCCTTAGCCGAAGGGGATTTAGAAAACTCGGTAAAACCACAGGGAACACCATACTATGATGGACTTAAATTCCACCGTGTAATTCCAGACTTCATGATTCAGGGAGGTTGTCCTCAGGGAACAGGAACTGGAGATGCTGGATATAAATTTGACGATGAGATTCATCCAGATTTAAAGCACGATGCGCCTGGAGTTTTAAGTATGGCAAATGCTGGTCCAGGAACAAATGGGAGTCAGTTTTTTATCACACATATTCCTACAGACTGGTTAGATGGGAAGCACACCGTTTTTGGTAAAGTGGTAGATGGACAGGATGTTGTAGATGCCGTTGCACAGGGAGACACGATGGACAAAGTGGAGATTGTTAGAATAGGTGACGAAGCTCAAAATTGGAATGCTGTTGAGGCCTTCCGTACTTTTGAAGGAGCAAGAGAGAAGAGAATAGCAGCAATTAAAGAGGCTCAAAAAGCAGAGCTTGATAAGCTCGCGACTGGATTTGATGAGACTGATAGCGGTTTACGTTACCAAATCATCCAAAAAGGAACTGGAAAAGCTGCCGAGAAAGGAAAAACGGTTTCTGTACATTATAAAGGACAGCTTTCTGATGGGACTGTATTTGACAGTTCATACAAGCGCAACGCACCTATTGATTTTCAACTAGGCGTGGGGCAGGTAATTCCAGGCTGGGATGAAGGTATTGGTCTTATGAAAGAGGGCGACAAGGCACGTCTTGTTATTCCTTCGGACCTAGCTTATGGTAGCGCTGGTGCTGGTGGCGTGATCCCTCCAGATGCTACATTGATTTTTGATGTAGAGCTAGTTGCGGTGAAGTAGATCTTTTTCGCTTGCGAAACAAGTTTAGAGTAAATTTCGCGAAAGCATAAAAATTAGAAGTGCTGTGAGTCAAATCACAGCACTTTTTTGTTGACATCTTTTTAATTAAAAATGAGGCTCGAGATGGGGTGAGGATGTTCAATCTTATAATTTTGAAGAGTATCCACAATATAAACATTATGTCTGACATCACTCATCTTCAATACCCTATAGGAAAAGCATCTATTCCTACTGAAATTTCTGAAGAAAAATTACAAGAGTGGATAACTACACTGGAACTTCTTCCTGTACGATTGAGCACTCTAGTAAGTGATATGTCAGATGAGCAACTCGACACTCCATACAGGGATGGTGGCTGGACCGTGCGACAGCTCGTTCATCATATTTCAGATAGCCATCATCATAGTTATATCAGATTTAAGTGGGCACTTACTGAGGATAACCCACTCATAAAGCCATACCTGGAAAAAGAGTGGGCAGAACTCGATGATGCTAAATATGCTCCCATAGAATGGTCCTTAAAGCACATCGAGGTTGTACATTTCAAATTAGTGCGCTTGCTCAAAGGCATGACGAATGCGCAGTTTGAACGCACTTTTAGACATCCAGAGGGAAAATCTACAATAAGCCTACGACAAAACGTGGGACAATATGCTTGGCACAGTAATCATCATTATGCACATATTGAGAATTTAGTTAAAAGAGAAAACGCGGGTAGTTAAATTATTTTAAACCTCTTCTATAGAGCCATAATTTAGCATAGCGCATCCAGATGGCGTATGCTTGTAGGTAACTTATTACGAGTCCCACGACACCGTCTCTAAAACCCATTTGTACTATATAATGCTTGAAGAAGCCCCAAAAGGGTTTTATTATAAAATGAAATACGGTGAGTCTGTTAGTTTTCTTGTCATAGTCCCGGGCTTGCCACGCAGCATAACGATTTAGCTTTTCGATATGATGATCTAGTGATATGTAAGTGTTGTGGCTAAACTTGTTTTTTAAATACCCAACTTTTCCATCGGCGATAATTTCTGCGTGTACCATCTTATCTTCATAACGACAGTAGCTCTTTCTAAAAAGGCGTATTACTTTATCGTTTTTCCATCCACTATACTTTACACGTTTTCCCATAAAATGGTTCATTCTGTAAATCCAGTAGGCTACTGTGCCATCGGTTGGTGGGTTTTTTAAAATTTCCTTAATTTCATTTTGAAGCTCTGGAGTAACACGTTCATCGGCATCTACGAGTAAAATCCACTCGTGTGTTGCTTGCGGTATAGCCCAGTTCTTTTGCGAGGCAGAGTATCCGTATTTGCGAGAGAGAATAGTGTCCGTAAATTCTCGTGCAATCTCCACAGTTTTATCGGTACTATATGAGTCTACCACCATGATCTCATCTGCAAAAGCGACGGACTCCAGTACCTCGCGAATGTTATGTTCCTCGTTTCCTGTAGGAACGATGGCGGTTAGTTTCTCCATAGAATATATTGGATGACAAAGCTACTAACTTTTTTAAGAATAAAAGTGTAATTTTGTTGCCTATACAATGCAATCTAAACCATCCATATCAGTAATAATAAGTACGTATAACGCTGTAGAGTGGTTAAAAAAAACGCTTTGGGGATATGCGGTGCAAACCACCTTTGACTTTGAAATTGTTATTGCAGATGATGGGTCCGGTCCTGAAACGAAAACATTATTAGATAATATTTCAGAAAATTTTCCTGTACCTATTATTCACGTGTGGCAGGAGGACGATGGTTTTCAAAAAACCAGGATACTTAATAAAGCTATTCAATCTTGCAATGCCAAATATATCATCACTAGTGATGGCGATTGTATCCCAAAAAATGATTTTGTAGAGCAGCATATGAACTATAGGGAAGAGGGATATTTTCTCTCTGGTGGCTATTTTAAATTACCGCTAGATATATCAACTGCCATTACAAACGAGGATATCATTTCTCAACGCTGTTTTGAAATAAATTGGCTTAAGTCTAAAGGTTTAAAGTCCTCCTATAAAAATCATAAATTGACAGCGGGTAAAGGGGCAGAAGTTTTAAACGCACTTACACCGACAACGGCAAGTTGGAACGGGCACAATGCTAGTGGTTGGAAAAAAGATATTCTTGCTGTAAACGGTTTTGACGAACGTATGCAGTATGGCGGTGAAGACCGAGAAATGGGAGAGCGATTGATTAATCTTGGGATTAAATCTAAACAAATACGCTACAGCGCTCTCTGTATACATTTAGACCATTTACGTAGTTATGTAAATGAAGAAGCACTTAGAAAAAATACAGCTATCCGTAAACACACCCGAAAAAAACAATACGCCTTTACCTACTATGGTATAGATAAAAACGCAGGCGAATTATGAAAATTCTTATAACCGGGGCGGCTGGCTTTATAGGATCTCACCTTTCTGAAAAACTTCAAGAATTAGGGCATCAGGTTTTTGGAATAGATAATTTTTCATCTTATTACGATGTCAATCTCAAGCGCATAAATGCTCAGGATATTACCAATAAGGGAGTGCGGTTAATAGAAGGAGATTTACTAGATAATCTGTCCCAGATTCTTCCAGAGAAGATAGATGTATTATATCATTTTGCAGCTCAACCTGGAATTTCTGCAGATACCCCTTTAGAAGATTATGAGCGCAATAATATTGAGGCTACAAAAAATTTAATTAAATGGGTTACAGATTGTCAACCTGACCTTAAACTATTTGTAAATATATCAACTTCATCAGTTTATGGACTGCATGCAACATCTACAGAAGTTGAAGTCCCTAGACCAGCCTCACATTATGGAGAAACAAAGCTCGCCGCCGAAACTTTAGTGCTTAGCGCTCAAGCTCACAAAAAATTCCCTGCAACGTCGATTCGCTTATTTTCTGTTTATGGACCTAGGGAACGTCCAGAAAAGCTATATACTAAACTTATTAAAGCGATATACGAAAACCAGCCGTTTCCCTTATACGAGGGAAGTTTAGAGCACGAGCGTAGCTTTACATACGTAGGCGATATTGTAAATGGTCTGACTGCAATACTTAGCAAAATAAGCGCTTGCAATGGAGAAATCATAAATTTAGGAAGTTCTGAAGTCTACACGACATCTCAAGGTATTTCACTTATTGAGAAGATTATAGGTAAGAAGGCAAATCTGGAAATGAGGTCTAAACGTTCTGGAGATCAACTTAAGACTTCTGCAAATATTGAGAAAGCAAAAAGAATTTTAGACTATGCTCCTCAAATGCCATTCGAACAGGGTTTAAGGGCTCAGGTGGCCTGGTATAATGAGAAGTTTATAAAATAAATTTTTTCAAAAACTCATCTAGTTCTTTTCTAAAAAGATCAGGTTCCAACTTTTCGTAATAATGATGAACGCGTTTTCGTATTTCTTTTAAGGTTTTCTCTTTGTAAAGAGAGGCTTTATAATCTGCAAGATGTATGGCTATATTATTCTCGTTTAGATAAAGTGCCCAGGCAGCTTTTGTGATCCAAGGCGAGAATATAGAAAATGTAGGTATAGTTATGGCCTTTGCCATATTTGCCGCACCGCCTTCGTTTCCTATGTAGGCCGTACATTCGTTTGTTAATGCAATAAACTCACGTAGACTCTTGCCGTAAACATCTTCTTTTATATGGTCGCGAGTAGCGCTATTACAATGAGCAATGAGTTTCTCTACGTCATCCTTTTGATTTGGAATATAGTTTAGTAAAAGTGTTGCTTCTGTCTTTAGGACAATGAAGTCCAATACTTGGGCGAGATAGGTTAGTGGGTATGTTTTTTCGGGGCAGCTGCCCAAAACACCAATCATAAAGATGGGTTTTGAGGTGGAGACGGCGTATTTTTTTAATTCCGCTTTCGCGAAAGCGATCTCCTCTTCCCTCAAATATATTTTAGGTTTAACTTCCTTAGGGAAATCTGGAGCAATAGGTTGCAACAACATCATTCTGTTCTCTACCGCCAAACCAGCCTCTGTTTCGGGAACAGTATTGTACCTAAAAACGTGCGTATACATAAATCGGGTATACCACTTTTTATATCCAATAATCTTTGGGGCTTTTGTAGCATTTGCAATTCTGGCACTTCCTATTTTAGAATAAACGTCCATAACTGCATCGTAATCCTCTGCTTTTAGAATTTGTCGTAGTTGTTTTCTGTCTGCACTATTTTTCTCCATTGTTGGAGTGTATAGAATAAGTTTATCTATATATGGGTTATTATCCAGCACAGGGATAGTGTGGCTATTTACAAGATAATGCACAGCACTATCTGGATATCGCTTTTTAAGCGATTCACACAAAATAGACGATGTAAGAACATCGCCTATCATCTTTTGCTGAATAATGAGAAACTTCATAGGATTTTGAGCTCTTAAACCGCTACATCATATTCTCTTAACGCATCATTGAGTGATGTCTTTTTGTTTGTGCTTTCTTTACGTTTTCCGATAATGAGCGCACAGGGAACCTGATACTCTCCCGCTGGGAATTTCTTTGTGTAACTTCCTGGAATTACCACGGAGCGAGCGGGCACAATACCTTTTGTCTCGACGGGCTTATCACCTGTAACGTCTATGATCTTCGTACTCATAGTGAGCACCACATTTGCTCCTAAAACAGCCTCTTTTTCTACTCGTACGCCTTCTACAACAATACATCTTGAACCTATAAACGCACCATCTTCTATAATCACTGGTGCGGCTTGTAGCGGCTCAAGAACCCCACCTATTCCTACGCCACCGCTTAGGTGTACGTTTTTACCTATTTGAGCGCAACTTCCCACTGTGGCCCAAGTATCTACCATTGTTCCTTCGTCTACATAAGCACCTATATTTACATAACTAGGCATAAGAATCACTCCTTTAGATATGTAAGCACCATGACGTGCTACTGCATTGGGTACGACACGAACTCCACGATTTTCATAATCCCCCTTAAGCGGAATCTTATCGTGATACTCAAAAATACCGGACTCTAGTTTTTCCATTTTTTGAATAGGAAAATAAAGGACTACCGCCTTTTTTATCCATTCATTTACCTGCCAGCCTTCATCTGTGGGCTCTGCTACGCGCAGGGTGCCGCGATCTAGCATATCTACCACTTCGCGTATAGCATTTATGGTTACTTTATTTGTGAGTTGGGAACGGTCTTCCCAGGCTTCTTCTATGATATTTTGTAGTTGTGTCATCTTAATTTCCAAGAAGGCGGAAATCTCATCCACCCGATTTGTTTTGTTAGTAATCGTTTTACCAAATCAAAGATAAAGTTTCCATCTAAGACAGCACGACTAAAAAAAGTGATAGTGTACTTTTCAATTGACTTTGTGAGGACTGTATAACTTCCTGCTCTTAGAAGTCGTCCCTTGTGTTGTGATTTCTTATTTTTGCACAAATTTTTACAATGGCACGCATTATTGCGATAGATTACGGAACAAAACGCACGGGAATCGCGATAACAGATGAGTTGCAGATGATTGCTTCTGGACTTATTACTGTGGAGACTAAAACTCTTATGGATTTTCTAACCAAATATTTGGCAGAAGAAAATGTAGAGACAATGGTGTTGGGCGAGCCCAAACGTATGAGCGGCGAGGCTTCACAGGTGGAAGAGCATATTTTAAGCTTTCGCGAAAGCGTAGAAAAAAAATTCCCTACCCTCAAAATCATTAGACAAGATGAGCGTTTTACCTCAAAAATGGCGTTCCAGACGATGATAGATGGCGGTTTAGGAAAGAAAAAGAGAAGAAACAAAGCACTTGTAGACCAGATAAGTGCGACTATTATTTTACAAGATTACCTGTATAATTTATAAGATATGATTTTACCTGTTGTGGCGTATGGTGACCCCGTATTAAAGAAAAAAGCCAAAAATATTACTCCAGAGTACCCAAATCTCAAGGAGCTTATTGAGAATATGTATGAGACCATGTATGGCGCGAGCGGCGTAGGTCTCGCGGCACCACAAATAGGACTTGCCATACGTTTGTTTCTAGTAGACACCTCACCGTTTTCTGATGATGAAAGCTACACGGAGGAAGAAAGAGATCAACTTGCTACATTCAAAAAAACGTTTATAAATGCAGAAATCCTCGACGAAGAAGGTGAGGAGTGGCCATTTTCTGAAGGATGCCTAAGTATTCCCGGAATAAACGAAGATGTGTTTAGAAAGCCGGTCGTGACCATTAAGTATCAAGACGAAAACTTTAAAGAGCATACCGAAACATACGAAGGTCTTATTGCCAGAGTAATACAGCACGAGTACGACCATATAGAAGGAGTTCTTTTTACAGATAAACTTTCAAGTCTTAAGAAACGTTTAATTAAAGGAAAATTGACTAATATTTCAAAGGGAAAATGTAGTGCAGACTATCGCATGCGTTTCCCACTTATGTCAAAAAGACGTTAAATAATCACAAAGCTTCTCAGCACATTGCAGAAATACTTGCATAAGTGCGTTGTGTATTGCATTTTTGCGCACCAATTTTGAAAAATAACTATGAGTTTAGATAAAGTTTTAGCCATTTCAGGAAAACCAGGAATTTACGAATTAAAGACACAGACTCGAAGCGGTTTTGTGGCAGAGTCCTTACTGGACGGTAAACGTATTACTGTAGGAATACGTCACAATGTGAGTATCCTTTCTGAAATTGCGATTTACACGCTTTCTAAAGAGATGCCATTGAGAGAAGTTTTACAAAAAATAAAGGACAAGGAAAATGGTGAGCAAACGATTAGTCATAAGGTCTCTAAAGATGAACTAGAAGAATTCTTTTTTGGCGTAGTTCCAGATTACGATGAGGACCGTGTATATGCAAGCGACATAAAAAAAGTAGTGCAATGGTACAATATATTACAAGCTAAGGATATGCTAGATTTTGACGCACCTGCAGATACAGCTGGAGAAGAAGAGTAGTGCATAACTTTCTATAATTAAAGAATGCCTTTACGATCTTGTTGTAAAGGCTTTTTTATTTGCTTTCGCGAAAATGGAAGTACATTTGAGTAAAATAAGTATCAGCACAAAGCGATCGCGAGATTAGATATCCGCCTTTGCTAAAATTTAAGGTATAAATGGGTACACGACAACAACAACTAGCAGCTTTTGAAAGACTTCTCACCATAATGGATGAACTTCGTGTGGGATGTCCTTGGGATAAGAAACAGACGATGGAAAGTTTGCGTCACTTGACGATAGAAGAAACATACGAGCTAGGTGATGCCATTCTGGATAATGACCTTGAAGAAATAAAAAAGGAACTGGGCGACTTACTGTTGCATATCGTTTTCTATGCTAAAATAGGAAGCGAGACAAACGACTTCGATATTGCAGATGTTGCAAATTCTATAAGCGATAAACTCGTCTCCCGTCATCCCCACATTTACGGTGACATTAATGTGGCAGATGCTGCCGAAGTGGAGCGCAACTGGGAAAAACTTAAACTCAAAGAAGGAAAAAAATCCGTTCTAGAAGGTGTGCCTAAAGGACTACCTGCGGTGGTAAAGGCCAGTCGCATACAAGATAAAGTCTCTGGAGTAGGTTTTGACTGGGAAGAACCACAACAGGTTTTTGAAAAAGTACAGGAGGAGTTGGGCGAACTGCAGCACGAAATTAAAGAGAACAATCAAGACAAGATAGAGGCGGAGTTTGGCGATGTACTCTTCTCAATGATAAACTACGCTCGTTTTCTTAAGATCGACCCAGAGAGTGCGCTAGAGCGTACTAATAAGAAATTTATTAAACGTTTTCAATATCTGGAAAGTAAGGCAAAAATTCTTGGCAAAGAGATGTCTGATATGACGCTTGCAGAGATGGATGTCTTTTGGGAAGAAGCGAAGAAACAAAAGTAGGTAGTCTCAGTTTTCAGTTTTACTTGAGTTCTAAAAAACTTAAAATCTACATAGCTATAGTTGCTTCATTTATTCCACGCGTATTGGGGTGTTGCAGTAGGGAATAATGGTTCAAAATGAAATAGCAATATCGGGGTGGTTTAGTTTTCCGCCTATACACTGGATTGTACCGAAACCTCTGAAACAGTAGTACTTTTCTAAATACTCTGCAAATAGAGTTGCTCTACCTTCTCCCGTGCCCAAGGCGTCCTGCGCAAGAATTTGAGACTTGACTTAATAGAAGGATCTTTCTTAAAACAATTAATGTCTACTTGATAGCTCAGTTCTTTAAAGCCGTATTTTTCAACAAGAAATTCCAGTATATCGACCAGTTTTTTACCGTGTAGCGGGTTATTAGGTTGTTCATTTATTTCATTCATAGCTCAAAGATAAAACAATCTAGTTGCGAAATAAATTAACAGTAACCGTTGCCGCTTCCGTGTTCGGGAATTTTGCACTGAGACGCTCATCACGCTTCATCCCAATATTCTCTAGAATATTGTGAAACACAGGAACCTCTACAATAAATTGATCGGAATACCCGTGCGTGGCATCATAGGCTGTAACTGCTGTTTTACCTATGTTTTTTGCAGCGATGATAGGAGGGATGCTATGTAATTCAATTAAGACAAGTCCGTGTTTACTCACATAAGGAGACCATTTTCCAAAATGTTCGGCAAGCGAGGCTTCAACGTCAGAATTTGAGAGACGCTTTCCTTCGAAAGCAAAAGCGCCCGTTGAACTGCTCGGTATCTCTAATGGTTTAACTGGAGCTTTCCAAACGCGATTATGATCTAGAAAAGAGCGTACATTGAGCAACTCACTAAGTTCAATCCCATAATCTTCTTGTAAATCTGCGGCGAGCCTATCCGGATCCCCTATATCTCCCCACATTACTTTTGCCCAAATTTCAGATTGGATGAGATTGCCCTTTGTAATGTCTATTGCTGCTTTGTTATAGTCTGCTCCTACAAGAATAAGCGGATGCTCGTTGAGATGCTTTCCGCGCAGGGTATGTCTTTCAATAAGATTATAGAGATGGATTAAAAACGCACCATTTCCGCATCCCATATCCAGTATGCCTTTTGGCTGTTCTTCTAGGGGTTTATTAAAAATATCGAGTATAATTTTATCTACCACTTTAAAGTAAGTAGCGTGCGCACCACCACTTCCCCAAACATTCATCGCTCTATCTACATGTCCTTCTTTAGACCTATCACCTTGATCTTTCGCGCTAAGCGGATTACCAAAAATAAGTTCATCCAGTTTCCGTAGCGTAGGAATATATGATACGGTCACACCATAAGCACTAGCGCGTTTTGCAAAGAAAAGTCCCTTGTCCGTGAACTGATAGGTTTCTCCTCTTTTGCTAAATAGGTCAAAGTATACAAGCATATCCAAGAGCTTCATAAAGTTCTCAGCATCATTGTGAAATTCTTCTGGCCTAAAACTAGCTTGCATAAAATACTTATGAAAAGCGCCATTCATAGCGAGATGAACGAGCGTGGGTCCCAGTATGATTCCCTCAATATGAGCAAGTACTTGTTCTTGAATTTCTCTAGTAGTTTTATCCTTTGAGAAATCTAAATTGTAATTATCTTTATACTTATCAAAAATGGCTTGCAACGCTTTAAACGGTGCTACTTCAAATTTCCTAAAATGATAATCTTCAGAAAGTTTAAGAAGATTTGTTACATCCTCATAAAGTGGAAAGAGCTCAAAAGCAGTGGCTGTTTTATCGTTTGCACTATAGGTAATAACATTATTTATATTATCTACTTCTTGCTCTAGCCAGCCTTGAGATGCTAGTAATCGTAATGCAACATTGAGGTATCCTTCATTTGCATTAGTAGCTTGCGATAACTCACTTACGCTTACAGATTTTTCGTTGAGTATCCGCTTTGTGATACCTTTTGAGTATAATGCATATGCCGATGGCGCGACAACTATACCGTCCAGATGACGAAAGAGTCTTGCCCTGTAAGTAGCCTGTAGCGCTGTGTTTATCATTGTAAAAGTTTATTAAACGGAATTCTAGTTGTAAAAGTTTACTAAGTCGGGAGATTGAACTAGTGTTTACAAAAGGTATTAATTTTCCTTCCTTACTAATACTACCCAATCCTCATAGCTTCCTGAAGAGCGCTTTTCATTTGGAGGATTACCTAAGCTCTGAATCGTCCCACCTTGGATAGTTGTTACAGAGCCATTTTGAAGCTCACCTCCTGAAACAGGACTGTACCAGTGCACTTTAAAAGTACCCGTTGCATCTTCTAAATTTAAAGTATGTTGTCCAAACTTTGGAAGGTATGTGACATAGATTTCATTTTCCTTGACTAAAGAATAGGCTTCAGATGTATTAATCAAGTTGTGATTGGGGTGCATTTCCCAGTAGGGTAGGTAGTTTTCAAAAAATAAGCGAGCGTGATTTGTAAGGGTCCATAGATTATCCCGTTTGCGCCAGTCTTCAGAAGTGAGGTCATTAGAAGGATATTTTGCGCCAAAGTACCACTCCAACCCTGCACCGCCAGACAGTAATGTTCCCCACATCGCATAATGACGTATGGTATTGTGGTGTGCGTCTATACTATCAGGAAGGACAGCCGTGTGCCATTCTCCTATCTCGTCCATTGTAATTCCCCACGGAGCTCCCGCTTTGCGTGATTTCTCTTTCCATTCGGCTATAATTACGCCTGCTTTTTTACGGTCGGCTTGCTGTAGGGAAAGTCCGTCTATGTTTTTATCGCCTACGATGTCATTTAAAATATCACTACGCAACGGGTCGTAGGAATGGGTGTGTAAAAGTACAGGATGCTTGTAAGGGTCATTAGCTTTTAAATACGATGCCATTGCCTTACGTTGCGCATCATTTTGCCCTACGGGAGTCCAAGGAGCAGGACCGTTTTCTTCGCCTAGATTCCAAACGAGACCATTATGATGACCAAAACGAGCAATCAGCTCTTGAAAATACAATTGGCGAAACGGTCCAGTCTCACCATTATCAAGCATCGTTTCGTTTTCGGTTTCTTGCACGACGAGGTGGAGTAAAATACCTTGAGACTGCATATGCTCAAATAGGATTTCCCATTGCTCTAGCTTGCTCACATCAAATCGTGTAAAATCATCTGGAGTCAGGTACGGCCAAACATCCTTACCGTCGCCTAGAATATTGAGGGTTAGAAAATATGACGAATTCATTCCTTTAGAAGCAAGATAATTCATCGCACCTATGATTGCTTTTCCTTTTCCATTCTTCCACGACGGGTCACCATTTTTCCAATCATTTAAATGCGGAGAAAACGTGTGGATAGCTTCGGGAGCTTCGGCTTCGCCTTCTCGTGCTTCGGCTTTGATACGGTAGGTGTCGTCAAAATCTACATAAGCCAGCAGATTTTCTGGACTGTTTGCGCCGGTTTTAATGAAATGTTTACCTCCCCCGAAATTAATTCGGGGCAAGTTTTCGCGAAAGCGGAAAAATCCCTCTTCCATTTCTAATATTCCGTGTGAATTAAAATTGGCGCCTTCCTTATCAGAACGTACGACGGTAAATGCGCCCGTATTTTCTTTTAAAGGAATTTGCTCAGTGACATCTGAAGGTTCTTTAAGCGCAATGCTATCTCCCTTACAAAGCCGAGCTTCATACGAATACTCCCCAACAGATTGCGGATTAAAACGAACTTTCCATACGTTACCCGACGTAGCGCTAGTCTCAGATGCGTTACCATCTGTAGCGTAGAAACCTCGTATGATTTGGCTCTGTTTTTCGTTTTTAAATGTTACCTCGAGCTTGTAGTTCAGAAACGGATTATCCGGAGCATCTTCCGAAGTTTCGGGTCCATTAAATGATAATTCTAGGCTGTGGAATTGCTTGTGAACAGGTGTTTTATTAATTGTAGTGGAGATAGGCTCCGCGTTACCTTTAGGAAGTTCGAGGCGTTCTACCGTCGTTAATTCTGGCTCGCCACCACGATTACCGCATCCAGAGGCCGTGTATAAATAATCACCAATAATCGCAAAACCTGTTCCGTGTCTACCTTGATTAAGCGTAGGCCAGAGGCTCCATTGTTGCGTTTTGGGATTATAGACTTCTGTCTCATTATGAGCAACTACGTGTGCGGTGCTTTCGCCACCGCCTATTATGACTTCGTCATTCCATACAATAGCCATATTTCCTGCACGTTCGGTAGGAATTTTAGTGGCATTTATGACAGGAAGCCATTTGTTATTTTTTAGGTCAAATCTATCGCCGTGAGCAACCGTGAGCGCCATATCTTGTTCTGTGATTTTTGAGGTCGTACGACCGGCAAAAGCATATAACATATCATTTACAGTAACTGCTTGAAAATGGTCTCTAGCTTGTGGAGCGTCGGGTAATATTTCCCACTTACCAGTTTTTGGGTCATACACATCTAGCCACGGTACATAACCATTCATATGACCTTTTGTAATTCCTCCAGCTAGATATATCTTACCATTATAAACAGTCGCTCCAGCGCCACCGCGACGGCGCGCCTCAGGAATGTCGTGACTGTGAACGTATTCATCTTTTTCTGGGTAATAGATAATCACTCTATCTACTGGCGTTTCATTGGGCCATTGACCTGTCATTGCGCCCACAATATACACGGCATCATCTATCACAACGGGCTGAAAGTGGTGCAACTCAATTGGAGTTTCTGCTTTTTGGGTCCACGTATTTGTTTTAGTGTTAAAAACTGAAGTGGGATTGATACGTCGTCCACCCATTAAAATGAGCTGGTCTTTATATCCTACCATTCCCGCCTCGTGCCTTGCGGTAGGAGCACCTGTAGCCTCCATAGTTTCCCAATTCCAATTTTCTGGTGTGTTTTGAGAACAGCTACTTATGAAGAATGTTAGGATACATAGTATTGAGAAAATACGCATAGCTAGATTTAAGTCGGTTGTTATTTAAGATAAGCAAGATACCGTAATTGCGGATATTTTTAAAGTGCATTCCTCGCTTGCTTGAGAGGTAGTTCTTATTTTTACGATGTGAATCGTGCGATACAAAAACATAGCTATACCGACTTAAAAACAGTTAAAAGGAATCTTTTAGCGTGGTCTCAGCAGTTTGATGAAGTGGTCTGGCTGGATAGCAATAGTTACGATTACCAGAACTACCCTGAATATGAAGCTATCCTTGCCGTTGAGGCTTTTACGAGTATCGAGACTTCATATCAAGGTGCCTTTGATAGACTTGAAGAATATCAGAACACAACTAAAGATTGGATTTTTGGCTACTTGGGCTACGACCTAAAGAATGACACGGAACGACTTACATCTAAAAATGATGATGGTCTCGGTTTCTCAGACCTGCATTTTTTTCAACCTAAAAAGATTTTCCTACTCAAAGACGGCGTGGTTGAAATGCATTATCTCGCGATGGTAGACGATGAGATGGATAAAGACTGGGAAGAAATTCAAAACGCAAACCTTAAAATTGAAGCCTCAAAGAATCACAAGGAACCACTGTCTATAAAACTTAAAATTCATAAAGAAGCTTACAAGGAGAAAATTCAGAAAATGCTAGACCACATTCACCGTGGTGATATTTATGAAGCAAATTTGTGTCAGGAATTTTATGCCCACGGTACCATTGATCCTTTTGAGACTTATAAAAATCTAAACGCAATAAGTACACCGCCCTTTGCAACCTTTATGCGCCTCGAGGATAAGTACTTACTTTCGGCAACGCCAGAGCGGTATTTAAAGAAGATTGGGGATAAGATTGTGAGTCAACCTATAAAGGGCACTTCAAAAAGAGGAAATAGTGAGGAGGAGGATTCCGCTTTCGCGAAAGCGTTATCAACAGACCCAAAAGAGCGCTCAGAAAACGTAATGATTGTGGATCTCGTACGCAACGATTTGTCCCGCACTGCAAAAAAAGGAAGCGTTGCGGTGGAAGAATTGTGCAAGGTCTACCCATTTAAACAAGTGTATCAAATGATAAGCACCGTAGTTTCAGAAATAGGCGTGGGCATTTCACCCGTAGACGTCATAAGAAGCACCTTCCCAATGGGCAGTATGACCGGCGCACCAAAAGTAAGCGCAATGAAAATCATAGAAAACCTAGAAGCCTCAAAACGCGGATTATATAGCGGTGCCGTGGGATATTTTAAACCGAATGGTGATTTTGACTTTAATGTGATTATAAGGAGCATTTTGTACAATGCAACAGAAAAATACATTTCCTACTCCGTGGGAGGCGCCATCACAGCAGGTTCTGATCCAGAAAAGGAGTATGCAGAATGTTTACTTAAAGCTAAGGCGATGCGGGCTGTTTTAGAGGGGAAAGAGTAATGGATATGAAAGAACAATTTTTAAAATCTCAAATGGAGTTGATTGAAAATGGATTTTCAATTGTTGAAAATTTATTTTCTGAGAGGGAAATTGAAAGACTAGATCAAGAATTATCTTTGTTACCAAAAAACGGAACATCATTTTTGATAACCAAAGATTTGTTTGCTGTCCGACGTTTTATTGATGTTGCTCCTCAATTTGTTCCCTTCCTGTTTTCTAAAAAAAGTGAAGGATCTAATTAGATTAGTAGGGAATGAAGACTATTTTTTGACAAAAGCAATTTACTTTGATAAGCCTAAAACATCCAATTGGTTTGTTTCGTATCATCAAGACCTAAGTATATCAGTAAACCAAAAAGAAGATTTGCCGGGCTATACAAAATGGACAGAAAAGCGTGGGCAAATTGGGGTTATTCCGCCTGTATCAATTCTTGAAAACATAATAACTTTAAGAATACATCTGGACGACACCACCGAAAAAAATGGAGCGCTCAAGGTAATTCCAACATCACATAATAGTGGAATTTTGAGAAAAGAAAGTATTTCTTTAACTAATGAGGTGATTTGTAATGTCAAGAGAGGTAGTGCTATGTTGATGAAACCTCTTACAATGCACGCTTCTGGTCGTTCTCAAGGAAACAGTAACAGAAGAGTAATACATCTAGAATTTTCAAGTGAACAATTGTTACCACCCCTTGAATGGCGTGAAAGAATGCCTATTTTTGTATAAGACTAGTGTAGTATAAAACTACCGTCTACAGACTAACGAGATTCCCGCCTTCGCGGGAATGACAAAATAAAACTATATATGAGCGACGATAAAAAAATAATATTTACAATGCAGGGCGTGTCTAAGACGTATCCTGGAGCGCAGACACCTGTACTTAAAAAAATATACCTCAGTTTTTACTACGGGGCAAAAATTGGTATTCTAGGACTTAACGGTTCTGGTAAATCAACGCTAATGAAAATTATTGCGGGATTGGATACTAACTTTCAGGGCGATGTAACCTCAGATAAGGAGTTTTCTGTTGGGTATCTTGAGCAGGAGCCTAAGCTTGATCCAGAAAAAACCGTTTTGGAGGTCGTAAAAGAGGGCGCTTCAGAAACTGTTGCGATTCTGGAGGAATACAATAAAATAAACGATTCTTTTGGTCTAGAGGAAGTATATTCAGATGCAGATAAGATGGATAAGCTTATGGCACGTCAGGCAGTCCTTCAAGATGAAATAGACGCTCGTGGTGCTTGGGAACTGGACACAAAGCTAGAAATCGCAATGGATGCTTTAAGAACTCCACCGGGAGATCAAAAAGTGGGAGTACTATCTGGAGGAGAGAAACGTCGCGTGGCGCTCTGTCGTCTTTTATTAAAGGAACCAGACGTATTATTATTAGATGAGCCTACAAACCACCTTGATGCCGAGTCCGTACACTGGTTAGAGCATCACTTAGCTCAATACAAAGGAACTGTTATCGCCGTAACGCACGATAGATATTTCTTAGATAACGTAGCGGGATGGATTCTGGAACTGGATAGAGGAGAGGGAATACCTTGGAAAGGGAACTATTCTTCTTGGTTAGACCAAAAGTCCAAACGTATGGCACAGGAAGGAAAAACCGCATCTAAGCGTCAAAAAACACTTGAACGCGAGCTCGAATGGGTACGTCAAGGCGCAAAAGGTCGTCAGACTAAACAAAAGGCGCGTCTCAAAAACTATGATAAGTTAATGAGTCAGGATCAGAAACAAGTAGATGAAAAACTGGAAATCTACATCCCTAACGGACCTCGTCTAGGAACAAATGTGATTGAGGCAAGTGGAGTGAGTAAAGCTTTTGGCGATAAGTTGCTTTATGAAGACTTAAACTTTAACCTACCACAAGCAGGAATTGTTGGGATTATAGGACCTAACGGAGCGGGGAAGACCACCATTTTTAAAATGATAATGGGTGAGGAGACTCCAGATAAAGGAAGCTTTACCGTGGGAGAAACTGCTCAGATCGCTTATGTAGATCAGAGTCACAGTAATATAGACCCAGAAAAAACCATTTGGCAAAATTTTTCTGATGAGCAGGAGCTGGTGTTGATGGGAGGAAAGGAAGTAAATTCCAGAGCATACCTGAGCCGATTTAACTTCTCTGGGAGTGAACAAAACAAAAAAGTATCAACCCTTTCTGGTGGAGAGCGCAACCGTTTACACCTCGCGATGACACTGCGTGAGGAAGGAAACGTATTACTTCTGGATGAGCCTACAAATGACCTTGATGTTAATACGTTGAGAGCATTAGAGGAAGGATTGGAAAACTTTGCGGGATGTGCCGTTGTGATTAGTCACGACCGCTGGTTCTTGGATCGTATCTGTACGCATATTCTTGCTTTTGAAGGGGATAGTCAGGTCTATTTCTTCGAAGGTGGATTCTCAGAGTATGAAGAGAACAAGAAGAAGCGATTGGGCGGTGACTTGATGCCTAAGCGTATTAAGTATAAGAAGTTGGTGAGGTAGTTACTTTCAATACAAATCAATTAATTCTATAAATAGCTGTTCATATCTTCATTTGGACAGCTATTTCTTTATCTTTTCAATATGAATCAATCCATTATTAAAACCATAGCCTTCGACGCAGATGATACATTGTGGATAAACGAAACGTTCTTTCGCGATGCTGAGGATCAGTTTTGTGCGCTACTGGAAGATTATCTTCCTTATGAGGAGTGCCACAAGCGCCTTTTTGAGATGGAAATGCGCAATTTACCGTTGTATGGTTATGGGATTAAGCCTTTTGGACTATCGTTAATTGAGGCCTCCATCGAGATTACAGATGGTGAAGTCTCTATTGAAATAATTCAGGAATTGATCGCAATGGCAAAGGCGATGCTAGATGCGCCTGTCCAACTTATGGAAGGGATAGAAGGGGTTTTGGATACGCTTTCGCAAAAGTATAGACTCGTAGTGGCCACAAAGGGCGACCTGCTGGACCAAGAACGGAAACTTGAAAAGTCTGGGCTCGCCAAATACTTCCACCACATCGAAGTGATGTCAGACAAACAGCCAAAAAATTATATGAAGCTCGTAAACCATCTGGATATTGCCCCTGAATCCTTCTTTATGGTGGGTAACAGCCTCAAGTCGGATATTCTTCCTGTGCTGGAGATAGGAGGGAACGCTATTCATATTCCGTTTCATACGACTTGGGTGCACGAGCAGATAGATTATGAAGTGGTGCACGATAATTTTCAGGCTTTTGAGAAAGTGGATGATATTTTAAACGTCCTATAATTTTTTTCTAAAATATACTTCCACTATCAAAGAATGTCTCCTTGAGCGCAGTCGAAAGGTTTAGTGAAAACTACAAATCTTCAATGCGTTCTCGACTGCGCCCGAACAGACAAATTAAAGTATTCTTACTTCACATACTTTTTCGTCATAAAGAATCCAACTAGAAGTCCAGTTCCCGCCATTAAAAAGATGAGTGCTGGAAAAAGGGCGTCATTTACAATTCCGAGACCCTCTTGTAGTAATAAGGCCAATAAAATACCCACACCTATTCCCATTAATAGAAGTGCAAGGTTTAAGACAAGCACTTTCCACACGGGCGCAGTTTCTCTAGATTGCTTAAAGATTCCAGCGTCCATACCTTTCTCGATAAGTGCAAGTCGTTCCTTATTGCGTGTTGAATAATGCAAATATGCAATGCCAAACACGATAATAAATAAACAGATAAATACTAATTCTCCTCCCATAACTATTGATTTTTTTAATTGATTATGTACCTATGACGGGTGTCTCTCTCTTTTGGTTACAGAATTTTCATTTATTTATTCAAATATTCAAAGGTTTGGCAATCTCTGAACAAATCCAAGGTGGTTGAGTGATTTTGAACGAAGCGACAGCGCAGTTGAAAATTGTATCGAAACTACCATCTTTCGCGAAAGCGTAAAAAACAATATCATAACCCTTAAATATTGTACCTTTGTCCTCCGAACAACGTTTGGAAACTGTTTATGAGTCAGAAAGTACTACTTAATGCCACCGAAGTCAATATTACACTGAATAGACTTGTGTGTCAACTCATTGAAAATCACGATACTTTTGAAGATACGGTACTCATAGGCATTCAGCCTCGTGGGATTTATCTGGCAGATCGTATCAAGAAAATGCTCATAGAAGATTATGGTCTGGAAAATATAAAATTGGGATACCTCGATATTACATTTTACAGAGACGATTTCCGCAGATCAGAAAAAACACTTGAGGCAAACAAGACTAAAATTGATTTTGTTGTAGAAGATAAGAAAGTCGTCTTCATTGATGATGTTTTGTACACGGGGCGTAGTATAAATGCGGCTTTAACAGCGGTACAAAGCTTTGGGCGACCTCAGGAAGTAGAGTTGTTGTGTTTGATAGACAGACGTTTTAGCAGACATTTACCCATTCAGCCGGATTACAGAGGAAGACAAGTGGATGCAATTAATAATGAAAAGGTAAAAGTGAGCTGGGTGGAGAATGAAGGAGAGGATAGTGTTTACGTTATAAATAGTTAAGGATATTATGGCTGAGTTGAGCGTCAATCATTTGTTAGGGATTAAATATATCACCGCTGCAGATATTGATCTTATTTTTAAAACGGCAGATCATTTTAAAGAAGTGATCAATAGGCCTATTAAAAAAGTTCCTTCCCTGCGTGATATCACGATTGCAAATCTATTTTTTGAAAACAGTACCCGTACCAAGCTGTCCTTTGAGCTAGCCGAAAAACGTCTCAGTGCAGATGTTATTAACTTTAGCGCTGCAGCATCTTCGGTTAAAAAGGGGGAAACTCTTATCGATACGGTAAATAACATCCTATCAATGAAAGTTGATATGGTCGTTATGCGCCATCCCAATCCTGGAGCAGGGGTTTTCTTGTCTAAACATATAAAGGCCAGTATTGTAAATGCAGGCGATGGAGCCCACGAGCATCCCACACAAGCGTTGCTTGATAGTTACTCCATAAGGGAGCGATTAGGCGAGGTAGCAGGTAAAAATGTTGTGATCGTAGGAGATATATTGCACAGTCGTGTTGCGCTATCAAATATATATGCACTTAAACTGCAAGGAGCAAATGTAAAAGTGTGCGGTCCTAAAACGCTCATCCCAAAATATATAGAAAGTCTAGGGGTAGAAGTAGAGCTAGACCTGAGAAAAGCACTGGAATGGTGTGATGTGGCAAATATGTTACGCGTTCAGAACGAGCGTATGGACATCAGTTATTTTCCGAGCACCCGAGAGTACACCCAGCAATACGGTGTTAATAAGGAAATATTGGAGTCGCTGGACAAAGAAATCGTTATTATGCACCCAGGGCCTATAAACAGAGGTGTAGAGATTACCAGTGATGTAGCAGACTCAGGACAAGCAATAATTCTCGATCAAGTACAGAACGGTGTTGCGGTGAGAATGGCGGTTATTTACCTTCTGGCATCAAAAATTCAATAGTACAATGCAGATTACTAAAAAAGATAATTATTTTATCCTAGGTGATGACCATGACGATCCTGTTGCATTTGCTTCTTACTTAGAAAGGGCAGTTCCTCAAACTTATGAGATGCACAACCTTGTCATAGATTTGCTCAAATACGAAGATCTTACTCTAGATCAATTAGTCTCATATCTCAAACTCTCTAACTATCAACGCGGTGGTAAAAAGTCTTATGTGATTGTAAATAGTGCCATTAATAGCGATTTAGTTCCCGATGAGATGATTGTCGTACCGACTTTACAGGAGGCAGAGGATATCATTCAGATGGAAGAGATAGAACGTGATTTAGGCTTTTAATCTGGCCTATGAGCACTTTTAAAGTACATATTTTAGGCTGTTATGCTGCCGCACCGGGTTCGTTTAAGAATCCTACGGCTCAAGTACTGGAGATGCGCAATCATCTTTTTCTCATAGATTGTGGAGAAGGAACACAAGTAGCCTTACGGCGAAACAAAATAAAGTTCTCCCGAATCAAGCATATTTTTATCTCCCATTTGCACGGAGATCATTTTTTTGGATTAATGGGAGTCATCACAACATTTAGCTTGCTGAAACGTAGCGCTCCATTAACTATTTATGGACCTAAAGGCATTAAAGAAATATGTCTCTTACAGCTCAAACTTTCGCAAGGATTTACAAGTTATCCTTTACACTTTCGTGAAATAGGAGCCAAAACCCCAACCGTTATTCTGGACGATGATAAAGTAACGGTCACAACTATTCCCTTGAATCATAGGATTTATGCAAATGGTTTTCATTTCCAGGAAAAACCTGGGGAGCGAAAATTGGACATCAATACTTGCCTAAATCTGGAAATAGATAAAGCTTATTATAAAAAACTCAAACAGGGTGGGGACGCACGATTGGAAGATGGTACCATTATCAAAAATGAAGAAGTCACCTTCCCTCCAGAACCTGCTAAAAGCTACGCCTATTGCAGTGATACTGCCTATAAACCAGAAATTGCTACACAAATTACTAGTGTAACCGCTATTTATCACGAAAGCACATTTCTAGAAAGCCACGCAAAACTTTGCAAACCTACAGGGCACAGCACTGCAGCCCAAGCCGCATCAATTGCAAAGCTCGCTGGAGCGCAACATCTTATTTTAGGACATTACTCCACGCGCTATCGAGATTTGGAAATGTTTGAAAAAGAGGCCGCTCCTATATTTAAAAATGTTCATCTTGCGGACGATGGTAAAACCTTTGAATTTTAATCCGGGGGGAAATAGCCTAGGAAAAGAGTCTCTTGGACTCGCCCTAAAATGAAATACAATAATATTAATACCTCGTATGTTCGCATCGAGATAGTTTATTACAAAAATTATGGAACAGAAACCCGTACCACCTCAAGTTGCCGCACAGGTTCAGGAGCACTTTGACAATCTTATCCCTCGCAACCTTTTTCTCGTAAAGAAAGGGACAATGCTCAATAGGGTATATCGCACACCTGGGTCTATTTCGGTAAAGAACAATGTGATGATTTCATTTTTCATTGCCGAAGAAGAGGAGGGATATTATACGGAGTATTTTGTGCAAACGGATAATTTCTCTGCGCACAGACGTTGGTTTGTTGGTCAAGATGATTTTGAACAGCTGGAAAATTATGAAGGCCAGTACGATCTGATGGATGATGATATTTCCTATGAAGAGCACAAACGAATGCTCAAGCACAATAAGGAGGTGCGCGATATATTGATTAAAAAAGGATTTGTAAAGAAATAGCCGCTAGACAATGGGCCCTAATAGTTTATCCAGCCCACATCGTTCTATAAACTTATTTGTAAAAACCGAAGCTACTTTATTGCTCAATAGTGTGTTACGGGCATCAATCCATTGGTTTACTTGTGCGCTTCCGTACATATTCTTTATTCTCGTTGCATTTAGGTTAAAGTTGATTTTACCCCAATGCAAGGTGTACGGGATATTCTTGCTTTCTAATGTATTCCAGACCGCTTCATAAAAATCTCTTGCTACATTGCTATCTACACCATCCATTTCTAGGACGCAGGTATCTTTAAATTTTGTAAACCCTAAAGTTGCTTTAGTACCTTTAACATAGCGCAGTGAGAGACCGCCAGAGAAGGGGTGTTGCTTGTTAACTTCAATTATTTCTTCTACGACTTGCGCGGCATCTTTTATGTCGATACCGATTGCAGCGCTAGCTACCTTACCTCGAAATTTCGTATAATTAAATATTTCTCGTATTGTTCCTTCTTGGGGAGGTTGGGGCGCAAAAGCTAGTCCAAACATTGTATTTACAAGTTTTGGAATCAAGAGTTGAGATGCCTTGCCTAAAGTATCCAGAACCGTAGAAATGATTCCTAGAAGATCATCACCATAAGTAAACACATTATTACGAGTAACAGGGGTGTATGGAAGTTGATAGGGCTTTTTGTACATATATTTTAAGAATGCTCCTTTTTGAGGATCGTTTATAGCAAACTTGTGTAAGTTGAATAATACCTCGAAATGATACAAATCTTTGTTTGGCCCAGCTCCAGCAAGATTTAAATCGCTTAAGTCCAGCGTTGTCATTGCTTTTTTAAGCTTGACATCATAAGGAACGTTACCAATACGATGTTCTTCTAGCAGAAAAATAGGTTCTGTCTCTATCATTACACCGTGAATAAACCCGAAACTGCCAAAGCTCACGAGAGCGGCATTAAACATAGCGTCATCTCGAATAATGGTTGTGTCTAACCAATCGATAAATGCAGGTGCTGCTACGGGATAGGAGGCACGTTCTAGCCAAATGTGTTTGTCTTCGCCAGTTATAATATGAAGCCCGACAACGAAGTCTTGTATAGCGCCTACTTTAAAAGCTGCGCCGTGTGTACCAGTAGATAAGGCCCCAGCTATGGTCTGACCGTTGCTGGCTCCAGAGGCCTTTATGGAACGTGGTGGGCTTTTGGCAGCTAGTCTATTATTTAACTCATAGATGATGGTGCCACATTGTACGAAGTATAAATCCTCAGGTGTGAGCGGGTAGTTGTCGTTTACATACTTTCGCGAAAGCGGAAAAGAGAAATTCAATGAAGCGGTGTCTATTATTCCTCCTTCGGTAACGCCTACTTTTGTAAAGGACCAGCCACTGCCCATTGCGCGTAGTTTTAAATCGTGGGTGGTTGCGTGCCTGATGAGCCATTGGAAATTTTGCGTAGTGATCTGATAGCGCTCTTGCCTATTAAACCCCGGCGGATTGCGCAGTTGGAAAGAAGCGTCCTGCACTAAATCTTGGGTAAAATTTTCGTGCTTGTTCATCCAGCTGGTAATGGGCAGTCGTGTAATTCCGTCGGGTATCATAATCTAATCATCTAAGCCACCATCGCCATCTCGTGGTCGTGCACAACCGTAGGTTACGGTGCGATGGTTTACCGTTCCTAGTGTTACAAGGCTCAACATAAAATCTCCAAAAGAAGATTTTGTAACGACCCAACTCATTGCTTTCTCTGCACACGGACAAGTCGTATCTGGAATTTCAGGATTTGCACTTACCATTTTCTGTTTTAAACCCCAGAAATAACTCCAGCTACTTTCCTTTTGACAAGCAATATTCTCTGCACTATCTTGATATGGATTTGCCTCGACTCTTGTACTCACACAAGAAGTTGCAAGAAGAAGTAATGTTATTGCACAGGCATACAATGTGATATATAAGAGTTTCTTAATATTCATTATCAATGTTTTACGGGGTAAAAGTAGGTTGTGTGAAAGAAAAAAATAAGGGTCAAATACCCTATTTTCCTCACGTTAAAAGACAGTATTAATTCCGTGTGAAACCTTTCGGAATGCTTTTAACTTCATAGTGCTATTTGTAAATTAGCAGATATGAATCGAGATTTACACGATTATAGAAAATCGTACGAAAAAGGGGAGCTGCTATTGGAAAATTCGGCGTCTGATCCTATAGCACAGTTTGAGACCTGGTTTAAGGAAGTAGAGGAGGCTGGAGGCGTAACAGAGCCCAATGCGATGACTCTTGCTACCTTAGGCAAAGACGCATTTCCCAAAGCCCGTATAGTTTTACTAAAGGAATACGATGCTGCTGGTTTTGTTTTTTACACAAACTACGGTAGCGAGAAAGGCGAGAGCATTGCGCATCATAGCAAGGTTGGTATTTCTTTTTTTTGGCCCAATCTGGAGCGTCAGGTAGTTATTAAAGGAATAGCGAGCAAAGTTCCTGCCTCGCAATCTGACAACTACTTTAATGCTAGGCCTAAAGCCAGCCAACTCGGGGCTCTAGCCTCAGACCAAAGTGATGTCATTGCTGACCGTCAATTATTAGAAGATAGAATGAGTGCGCTTAAAGCGAAATATGCCAATGTGGATACAATTCCCCGTCCAGAACATTGGGGAGGTTATATAGTAAAGCCTGAGAGTATCGAGTTCTGGCAAGGCCGTCCAAGCAGGCTTCACGATAGAATTAGGTACACACGCAAAAATGGAAGTTGGCTTAAAGAACGATTAGCACCTTAATATGAAGACATTATATTTAGTAAGACACGCAAAATCCAGTTGGGAGTTTGATGTTATAGATCACGAGAGACCACTTAACGAGCGTGGACTAAATGATGCACTATTAGTTGCAGATCACGTGGCAACTACGATGCCTAAACCGGACTTAATGATAAGTAGCGATGCACTCAGGGCAAAAACTACTGCAGCTTTTTTTGCAAAAGCATATAACATACCTTCTAAAGAGATAGTCCTAATACACGAATTGTACGACTTTGCGGGGCAACAACTTATCGAGCAAATTAGGAAGTGCGATGACGCTATAGATTGCCTGATGGTATTTGGACACAACAATGCTATGACTAACGTAGTGAACGTTTATGGGGATACCCAAATAGATAATGTTCCTACCGCAGGATTTACGGCAATTCAATTTGATATTGATAATTGGAAAAATTTAAAGCAAGGCAAGACCATAGCCACTGCAACACCTAAAGCACTAAAGTAATGACAAACAATCAAGAAAAAAGATATATAAATAGAGAGTTGAGTTGGTTACAATTTAATGCTCGTGTATTACAGGAAGCAGCAGACGAGACGGTGCCACTTATTGAGAGATTGCGATTTTTAGGTATTTTCTCAAACAACCTTGATGAGTTTTTTAGAGTTCGTTATGCAACGGTACGCAGGATCGTAGAGGCTGGTAAAACGGGGCGCAAAGCGCTTGGAGTCTATTCGGCAGAAGAACTTCTTGAGAGAATTACCGAAATCGTAATCAGCCAGCAAACAGAAAGTCTGGAGATTCTTAAAGATATCCATAAGCGGCTGGCAAAGGAGAATATTTACGTACTCAACGAAAAAGAGATCGAGCACGAAGTACACAAAAGGTTTGTACAAGAATTTTTTACGGATCAAGTAAGTCTAGCCGTCGAGACAATTATACTTCGTGAAGACGTTGAGTTACCACGTATTCAGGATCTTGATGCCTACCTTATGGTAAAGATGGTTCTTACTGAAACACAAAAACCATTATATGCTCTACTAGAAATCCCTAGTACGATAGATCGTTTTATTGTAATGCCGTCTATAGATGGGAAAGATTACATTATGATACTCGATGACTTGATACGCTATAATCTGGACAGTATTTTCAACATATTTAAGTATGATTCAATAACATCACATATGATTAAAATCACTCGTGATGCAGAATTAGATATTGAGTCAGATTTAGGTAAGAGTTTTGTTGAGAAGCTTTCACGAAGTGTAAAAGGACGAGAAGATGGGCAACCGGTACGTTTTGTATTTGATAAAACCATTGAAAAATCAACACTCAAGTTCTTACTACACAAACTAGGAATAGATCGTACCGATAGTATAATTCCAGGTGGTCGCTACCATAACCGCAAAGATTACATGAGCTTTCCCAGTTTGGGCAGAGCAGATCTTTTATATGAGAAAGTAAAACCACTACCTATAAAAGGATTGCACCTTGAAGATAGCATGTTTGAGAAGGTAGCCGAAAAGGATTATTTACAATATACTCCATACCAAACATTTTCTTACACCATAAAAATGTTACGGGAAGCGGCGCTGGACCCTAAAGTGATATCCATAAAAATTACTATTTACCGTCTCGCCAAAATTTCTAGTATCGCTAGTGCATTAATTAACGCTGCCCAAAATGGTAAACAGGTAACTGTCCAGATTGAGCTGCGTGCGCGTTTTGACGAAGCAGCAAATATGATGTATGCTAAAAAGATGGAAAACGAAGGTGTGCGACTCATTTTTGGTGTTCCAGGATTAAAAGTACATAGCAAAGTTTGTGTAATAGAACGTAATGAGAATAAGAAGGTAAAGCGTTACGGCTTCATAAGTACTGGTAATTTTAATCACGCTACGGCCCGTATTTATACGGATTACACTTTATTTACCGCAAACCAAGAAATTCTTAAAGACCTTAATAAACTCTTTAACTTTTTTGAGACAAACTATATTGTAAATAAATATAAGCACCTTATTGTATCGCCTTTATACGCCCGTAATCGTTTTAATAAAATGATCGATGCAGAAATTACAAAAGTGCAATCTGGGGGCAAAGGCTTGATACGTCTTAAACTCAATAGTATTTCTAACTACGACATAATAGATAAATTGTATGAAGCTAGTCAGGCTGGAGTAAAGGTCGAAATGATTGTCAGAGGTATATGTTGCTTGATTCCAGGAATACCTGGGATGAGTGAGAATATTGAACTCATCAGTATAGTAGATAAATTTTTAGAGCACCCTCGAGTATATATATTTGGTGAGCGAGGTAAAGAACAGGTATTTATATCATCTTCAGATTGGATGAGTAGAAATTTAGACAATAGAGTGGAGGTTACCTGCCCTATTTATGCAGAAGATATAAAGCAAGAAATTATAGATACACACGAGATTTGCTGGCAGGATAATGTTAAAGCTAGATTGCTCAATGCTGCTCAAGACAACGCTTACAGAAAAAACGATAAAACTAAAGTTCGATCACAATTTGCTACTTATGATTACTATCTAGATAAATTGGGTCTCAATGCTTAAGATTCAAAAATTTGGCGCTATAGATATTGGGTCTAATGCTATACGACTTCTTATTTCTAATGTTTTAGAACGCAATGATGAGCCAGCAATTTTTCGTAAGAGTGCCCTTATTAGAGTTCCCATTCGTTTAGGGGAAGATGTTTTTAAGTCAAAGGAAATTTCTCAAGAAAATCTTGAGCGAATGATTGATGCGATGACGGCATTCCGTCTGTTAATGAACGCGCACAAGGTTACTCAGTATCGTGCCTGTGCTACGAGTGCGATGCGTGAGGCTGGTAATGGATACGCTTTCGCGAAAGCAATAAAAGAAAAAACCTCTATCAACATTGAGATCATAGATGGTGATGAAGAAGCGGCAATAATTGCGGCCACAGATCTACATACACTCCTAAGTGATGACCAAAACTACCTTTATGTAGACGTAGGTGGAGGAAGTACAGAATTTACCGTTTACAGCGAGGGCAAACTAATTGTAAGCCGTTCTTTTAAAATAGGGACAGTACGATTACTCAATGACTTAGTATCACATAAAGATTGGGAAGAACTACAACAATGGATTCGTGAGCACACGGCTTCTTACGACCGACTAAATCTTGTGGGATCTGGAGGTAATATTAATAAGATTTTTAAGCTCAGTGGTCGAAAAGTAGGTAAACCTTTATCGTACTTATTTATGACTCAGTTTTATGAAGAGCTACAGTCCTATAGTTACGAAGATCGTATAGTAGACCTAGGATTAAATCAGGATAGGGCAGATGTGATCATTCCCGCGATGCGTATTTACCTTTCGGCGATGAAGTGGGGACGTTCAAAGCAAATCTTTGTACCTAAAATAGGATTAGCAGACGGAATTATAAAAAGTCAGTATCTTGCAACCAAAACAGATTTAGATTAATAAATAGCATAAAATAATTATGAAAAAAATAATACTCCTAAGTTCGATATTTTTAATGTTTGGCGCGACTATGCAAGCTCAGGGAACCAGATATGGTTTTAAATTTGGACTCGCATCAACATCAATAAGTGATTTTTCTTTCGATTTAGTAAATGTAGAGGGAGAAACCCCTATTGCATCCCCAGGTGATAACGAAGATGGACGCATCGCTGTAACTACAGGTTTTTTTGCAGAGATTCCAATAACAGAAAAGCTCAAATTCCAACCGGAATTTTTATTCACGTCCTTAGGAAATAAAGGAGATGCATTTAAATATGAGCAACTGCAGTTACCACTAGCCTTAAAATATGACTTTAGTAAACTCTATGTTCTAGCCGGACCTCAGGCAGCAATTAAGGTTTCTTTCTTTGAACAGTCTAATGATTACAAGTCTATCGACTTTAGTGCTTTTGGAGGAATAGGGTATTTCTTTGGAGAAAATATCTTTGTTGAGGCCAGATACACCTTAGGTTTTGCAGAAGTTTTTGAAGACGATGCAGACATTCCTATTCGAGTGCAGCTTGAAGGTTCTAATGAGGTGAATCAAGATAATCGTTATAGAAATCTATCGGGTAAAAATGCCTATTTCTCTTTTGTGTTAGGGTACAGACTTTAATAAGAAGACATATTATATAAGAATGCCTGAGATGTAAGTCTCAGGCATTTTTAGTTTGATAAGGTATTTTCTTAACCGTGGATTGTTTCTCCGGTACTCAATTCTTTCATAACCTCAGCCTCAAAGGCCAGAAGTTCTTGCCATTTTTTATCTACAATCTCTCTATCGCCATATTTTCTGGCAAAGTTGAGAAACATTGTATAATGACCAGCTTCGCTTATCATCAGCTTTCTATAGAACTTTGCAAGCTTTTTATCTTCTAGCTCTTCTGAAAGTAATCTAAACCGCTCACAACTTCTACCTTCTATAAGTGCCGCAACGAGAAGTCTATTTACTAAACTTTCTGTGCGAGATCCTCCTTTAGGAAAGAAAAAGCGGAGTTTATGAACATAAGGATCTTTTCTTTCTCGACCTAAATGACCACCTCTTTCTTTTATAATGTCGTGTACCATTTTAAAATGGCTCATCTCTTCCATTACAAGGTCACTCATCTCAGATACAAGCTCGGTATGGTCGGGAAATCCTATAATAAAGGAAATCGCCGTAGATGCTGCTTTTTGCTCGCAGTAGGCGTGATCCGTCAGGATTTCATCTACATTTTTTTCTACAATATTTACCCATCTCGGGTCCGTGGGTAATTTTAAGTGAAGCATCTTAATCGCTGCTTTTTCTTCTTCCATAATCTTTGTTTTTTTGCGATTAGAAATCTAAATCAAATGTTTTTCTAAGTATATCTAGCGCAGGATTTTGAGAAAGTAACTTCTCATATTTCTCTTGTGGGGTGTAAGCGTATTTGCGCTGTACTTCCTCATTTACAACAATCTCCAGCGTTATATCGTAATTATTAAGTTTGCGTTTTAGGAATTCCAATAGGGGTCCCTGCGCACGTTCTACCTCGACCTTCATTGTTTCGTTAGGAAATTCAAGATGTATCGTGGTACCTTTTAACCTAGGCTCATCTGCTTCTAGGTTTGATGCGATAATCTTTTCTCCAGCGTTTGTTATTTTGGTCACGTATTCTTGCCAGGCGGCCTGCATAGCAATCTCAGTAAACGGTTCCTTAGGTAAATTTGTGACATCTACCTTTTGAGAAGCACGTTCTTTTTCGAGTTCTTTTTTCTTTTGCAATCCTTTTAGTGAAAGACCGGAAATTCGATTCTGGCGAGGTTCGATGGTCGGGGCAAAAGTTTCTGTTTCCTTAGTGATTTGGGCATCTCGGGAAACAGAAGAATTCTCGTTTGATGATTTAAGTATTTCGCTAGCGTTCTCAGCAATTGCTGGTGTTTCTTGAACGGGTGTCGCAGTAATAGTTTGTTTCTTTATTTCGGGAGCAACTTCTTCAGTAGCAGTGACCTCAACCTCCTTTTTAATGGGATTGGTCGCAGGGGTTGCGATAAATTGATTGCTTTCTTTCCTACTAAAATCTGCGTTTGTATCAATTTTGTAGTACGATGGCGGAATTAAGAAGGGGCCGTCATTTTTTTTTTCTCCATCAAATGTGATAGAGGCTAGTTGCATCAAACATAACTCTACGAGAAGACGCTGATTCCTACTCGTTCGATATTTTAAATCGCAAGTGTTTGCAATTTCAATCCCTTTCAGCAGGAAGTCAAGATCTGTTTTTTGGGCTTGCTCGTGGTATTTTAATTTGGTGTCTTTACCTACTTCCAGCAAATGAATCGTTGGAGGGTTTTTACAAACCATTAGGTCTCTAAAATGTGAAGCAAGTCCCGCTATAAAGTGATGTCCATCAAATCCACGAGAGAGTATAGTATCAAACTGCACCAATAGCTCCGGGATATTATTTTCTAGAATAAGGTCCGTTGCAGTAAAATAGGTCTCGTAATCTAGAACATTCAGGTTTTCGGTTACCGCTTTTCGCGAAAGCTTTTTTCCACTAAAACTAACAACCCTGTCAAATATGGATAAGGCATCCCGCATTGCACCATCAGCCTTTTGAGCAATGATGTGTAATGCATCTTCATCTGCTTCAATACCTTCTTCTTGTGCTATTTGTACAAGATGCTGGCGTGCATCTGTAACGGTAATACGCTTAAAGTCAAAAATCTGGCATCGCGATAATATCGTCGGGATAATCTTGTGTTTCTCTGTAGTGGCGAGAATGAAAATAGCGTGTTTAGGAGGCTCTTCTAGCGTTTTTAAGAAAGCATTAAATGCCGCTTGAGAAAGCATATGTACCTCATCTATAATGTACACTTTGTACTTTCCTACTTGCGGTGGGATACGCACTTGGTCTATCAAGTTCCGTATATCATCTACCGAGTTGTTAGACGCCGCATCGAGCTCAAAAACATTAAAGGCAAAATCCTCATCGGGACTCGTGTTTTCATCCGTGTTGATACGTTTTGCAAGAATACGCGCACAACTCGTTTTTCCTACACCTCTGGGACCACAAAAAAGCAGTGCCTGTGCAAGGTGGTCATTTGCAATGGCATTCTCTAGCGTATTTGTAATTGCCTGCTGTCCCACAACGTCTTTAAAAGTCGTCGGGCGATATTTTCGGGCAGATACAATAAATGGTTCCATAGGTCACAAATATAATGAGCGCAGGAGTATAAAAAGAAACCTCTTACGCCCTAAATGTGGGTATTTATTAACAGCGATACCTCTTACTGGTCCGCCTTTAACTTTTCAATTTCCTTCTCGATTTCATTTGCCTGAGCATACAAAGTATCCCCAGCAGACCGATTCGTTTGCGAGGTTTTAAAGGCATCTTCCAATACTTTTTTGTGTTTTGCTTCTAATTTTTGAAGCGGAGTCTTACGTGAAAATAATCCAGCCATTTTTTTCTTTTAAAAATACAGCTATTTCTACTTTATTATGGCATAGTTGTCATACAGATATTCCGCGCGTAGATATGTTTTATTGCGTAGCGAATCTGTACGGTAGCTTTTACGCTTTCGCGAAAGCAAAAACCCATTCTCTACAATCATTTCCGTATTGAGCACCAGACTGTAATGGCCCGATGTCTTTACCCAATATCCCAGCCATTCCAACTCTGCTTCCGAATAATACAGCCACCAGATATCCTCAGAACCCTGAAAACGGACCTCTAGTTCGTGTGCGATGTTCCCTTCGAAAGTTTTTAGTCCGTTATATGAAAGCTCATTAGTGGGTGTATCTAGAGTGTAGGGAAGTCCTAGCACAAAGGTTGAGGCTTGCATCTTATTTCTTAACTGCTCGGTTGTAGCAAGTGTATCCAGTTGCCCATCGATAACTTGGCTGTAGGTATTATCATCTTGAACTAGGTTATACGTTTTCTCATCTTGTTTCCATTGTACAAGTCTGGAGATTCCATTAGTATACCCATAGGAATGTTTCTCGTTACGCGTCATTTCTACGGAACCATCTTCTTTGTATAGGCTAAATGTTTTGAGAAATGAGATTTTATTAATGCTGTCCCAAGCCTTTTTGCCACCGTGTTCATCCATTATTTTGGCAAGGAAGGTTGCTCCAGTCTCGGGAATGACTGTTGCATCTTTACCTCTAAAAATAAAGAAGAGGGCTATGATTCCGCCCACGCCTGCAATCAAAAGTAATCGTCTGTTTAGTCCTCTTATGACAGCCATTTTCTGGATGAATGATTTAAAATATGAAGTGCAAATAGACGAAATATTTGGCAGAAGTGTCGGTTTGATTCGTCTAAAATTTTCGCGAAAGCGGGCTAAAAAAACAATTAACAACCGTATCTATTAAATTGTTAATTACTTCTGTTTTTCTTGTTGCATTAAGGTGTCGCAAGTCCTTATATTAGCGACTCTACGATACTTTATGGCTCAGGAAACACAATACAACGAAGATAACATACGATCGCTCGACTGGAAGGAACATATCAGGATGCGTCCTGGGATGTACATCGGTAAATTAGGCGATGGTTCAAGTGCAGATGATGGTATTTATATCCTTGTAAAAGAGGTGCTTGACAACTGTATCGACGAGTTTGTGATGGGGGCTGGTAAGACCATCGAGATTTCCATACAAGGAGAGAAAGTTATTGTACGGGATTACGGTCGTGGGATTCCGCTAGGGAAAGTGGTAGATGTGGTTTCAAAAATGAACACGGGAGGTAAGTATGACTCGCGTGCTTTTAAGAAATCTGTAGGACTTAACGGGGTCGGTACAAAAGCGGTAAATGCACTTTCTAACTACTTTAGGGTGGAGTCTACCCGCGATGGTAAATCTGCAAGTGCCGAGTTTGAGCGTGGCGAATTAAAGGATGAAGAATTACTGAACGAGACATCACGACGTCGTGGTACAAAGGTATCATTCGTTCCGGATGATTCCATTTTTAAGAATTTTAAATTTCGTAGCGAGTATGTAGAACGACTGCTCAAAAACTACGTGTACCTCAATCCGGGATTGACCATAATTTTTAATGGAGAGAAATTCTTTTCTGAAAACGGTTTAAAAGATCTCCTCTCAGAAAGCATTGCAGAAGGGGATAGATTGTATCCTATCATTCATTTAAAAGGTGAGGATATTGAAATTGCGCTCACACATAGTAAAACGCAGTACTCTGAGGAATATCACTCGTTTGTAAATGGTCAGAACACGACGCAGGGTGGAACGCATCAAGCGGCCTTTCGCGAAAGCATTGTAAAAACCGTACGCGAATTTTACGGTAAGAACTATGATGCTTCGGACATTAGAAAGTCCATTGTTTCTGCCATTAGTATCAAAGTAATGGAGCCTGTCTTTGAGTCGCAAACCAAAACAAAGCTGGGTAGTACAGATATGGGTGGCGACCTTCCCACGGTACGTACCTACATAAATGACTTTATAAAAACGGCCTTAGATAATTACCTGCACAAAAATCCAGAAACGGCAGATGCACTGCAACGTAAGGTGTTACAAGCAGAACGGGAACGTAAAGACCTTTCTGGAATACGTAAACTCGCGAGAGACAGAGCAAAAAAATCCAGTCTTCACAATAAGAAACTACGTGATTGTCGTATCCATCTTACGGACAGTAAGAAAGAACGTAATCTAGAATCTACACTTTTTATTACAGAGGGAGATAGTGCAAGTGGATCTATCACAAAATCTAGGGATGTAAATACCCAAGCGGTTTTTAGCCTTAAAGGGAAGCCATTAAACAGTTATGGGCTCACAAAAAAGATTGTGTATGAAAATGAGGAATTCAACCTGCTTCAAGCGGCCCTGAACATCGAAGAATCCATTGAGGATTTAAGATATAATAACATTGTCATCGCGACAGATGCAGATGTGGATGGAATGCACATTAGGTTACTATTGATTACTTTTTTCCTTCAGTTCTTTCCTGAGCTTATTAAGGATGGACATTTGTATATTCTGGAAACTCCATTATTCCGAGTGCGTAACAAGAAGAAAACTTTTTACTGTTACAGCGATCAGGAGAAGGCAGATGCAATGGAAGCATTAGGTGCAAAACCTGAGATTACGCGATTTAAGGGACTTGGAGAGATTTCTCCAGATGAGTTTAAATTTTTCATAGGGGAAGATATAAGATTAGCACCCGTAATGCTCGACAAAGCGCTGATGATAGAGGAATTACTGTCTTTTTATATGGGAAAAAATACGCCAGATAGACAAAAGTTTATCATCGAAAACCTAAAAGTAGAATTGGATAGAGTAGTGGAGGAGTAGGTTTTTTTGCTTTCGCGAAAGCAAATTTAAAAGCGAGGCAACTATTTTAATTTTTTTGACGTCTTAATTTATATAACCCATTAAATAAAGTGAGATGATTAAGAAAATTATGATTATTACGTTCGTAGGATGTTTTTTAATTAGTTGTGCGCCAGTTGCAAAAGCAGTCTTAGGTACCAAAAAAGTAGAAGAGGCAGCTGAGAAAATCGTGAACAATGAAAGTGAAGAAATAAACAAGAATAAAATGAGGCTTTCCTCAAGTTTTGAAAAATTTTTAGAATCTGAAAAAGGCGAAGCATATTTCAAGAATATCAATGAGAAACTAGGTAAATTAGAGCATCTGGAAATCGATAGGTTAAAAGGCTCCTTGTCTGACACAATGAATTATCGAATGAAAGCTTGGTTCAAGGATTCTGATATTCTTCAAGAGGTAAGGGTGCAAACTTTCAACAAAAGAGAAATTTTAGATGTTGTAGTTATTCCTTGGGATGATGAAATGAATTCACCTAAAAAGTGAAGCAAGTAAGTTAAAATACTAAATGAGCGAAGAAATAAACGACCATAGCGAAGAAGAAGAAATAAACCCAAACCTAGAGCCACAAGTTCCAGAAGATGGGTCTACAGAAACCATTACCCGTGTCTCGGGAATGTTTGAAGACTGGTTTCTGGATTATGCTTCCTATGTAATTCTGGAGCGTGCAGTACCTGCTATTGAAGACGGGTTCAAACCAGTACAACGCAGGATTATGCATGCGCTTAAGGAGCTGGACGATGGTCGTTATAATAAAGTAGCAAATGTTGTTGGACATACGATGCAGTATCACCCGCACGGTGATGCAAGTATTGGGGACGCTATGGTGCAAATAGGTCAAAAAGACCTTCTCATCGATACCCAAGGAAACTGGGGAAATATTCTAACAGGCGACCGCGCCGCTGCTTCTCGTTACATTGAAGCACGACTCTCTAAGTTTGCCCTAGATGTGGTTTATAATCCCAAAATAACCGACTGGCAAGCATCTTACGATGGCCGTAAAAAGGAGCCTATAAATCTTCCGGTAATGTTCCCGCTACTTCTTGCTCAAGGGGCAGAGGGTATTGCTGTAGGATTAAGTACAAAAGTATTACCTCACAATTTTATCGAATTGATAGACGCGTCTATCAAGCACCTTAAGGATAAAAAATTTACCATTTTCCCAGATTTCCCCACCGCTGGAATTGCAGACTTTTCAGATTATAAAGATGGACTGCGTGGCGGGAAGGTAAGAGTGCGAGCACGTATAAATCAACAGGATAAAAATACGCTAGTAATCACTGAGGTTCCTTTTGGTCAGACGACAGGGTCATTAATTGACTCTATTCTGAAAGCAAATGACAAGGGAAAAATAAAAATCAAAAAAATAGAAGATAACACCGCTGCAGATGTTGAGATACTGGTGCATCTTCCTTCTGGTATTTCACCAGAGAAAACAATAGACGCTTTATTTGCTTTTACAAATTGTGAGTCTTCCATATCTCCTCTAGGTTGTGTGATTGAAGACAATAAGCCTCTATTTGTAGGTGTTACAGAAATGCTACGTAGATCTACAGACCGGACAAAGCAATTGCTTAAAAGCGAACTAGAAATACAGCTTGGTGAATTTGAAAACCAATGGCATTATGCGTCGCTAGAGCGCATTTTTATTGAAAACCGAATTTACCGCGATATCGAAGAAGAGGAAACGTGGGACGGTGTTATTGAGGCTATTGACAAAGGTCTGAAACCACACATAGGTCATCTTAAGCGTCCTGTTACTGTTGAGGATATTACGAGGCTTACAGAAATACGCATCAAGCGTATTTCAAAATTTGACATCGACAAAGCACAACAAAAAATAGAAGCTTTAGAGGATCAAATTGCGCAAGTAAAACATCACCTAGAAAATCTAACGCAATATGCGGTAGATTACTTCACGAGATTAAAAAAGGATTATGGTGAGGGTCGCGAGCGTAAAACGGAGATTCGCATTTTTGACGATATTCAGGCCACAAAAGTGGTTCTGAGAAACACAAAACTCTACGTAAACCGTGCCGAAGGTTTCATAGGAACTTCCTTAAAGAGGGATGAATATGTGACAGACTGTTCAGACATAGATGATATCATTGTTTTTACTAAAGAAGGAAAAATGATGGTTACAAAAGTGGATGCAAAAACTTTTGTGGGCAAAGACATCCTGCACGTGGCCGTATTTAAGAAAAAAGATAAGCGAACCACATACAATATGATATATCGTGATGGTTCTGGTGGTGCCACCTACGTAAAACGATTTAATGTTACCTCGGTAACACGGGATCGAGACTATGACCTGACCAATGGTAAAAAAGGCTCTGTCGTTTTTTACTTTACAGCAAATTCTAACGGAGAGGCAGAGGTGGTTAATATTTTTCTGAGAGCAGTAGGCCAAATAAAGAAACTTCGCTTTGACCTAGACTTTGCAGACATTCTTATAAAAGGTCGCGGGTCTAAAGGTAATATTGTTACTAAGCATTCGGTGAAGTCTGTAGAGCTTAAGGAGAAGGGACTATCTACGCTTAAGCCCCGAAAAATATGGTTTGACGATACGGTGCAACGACTCAATGTGGATGGTCGTGGAGATCTAGTGGGTGAATTCACTGCAGAGGACAGATTGCTTATTATCAATCAGCACGGGAACGTGAGGACTATTGTTCCAGATGTGACAGCACACTTTGACGATGATATGATTATTCTCGAAAAATGGGTGCCCGAAAAACCGATCACTGCAATTTATTGGGATGGCGAAAAGGAGAAATACTACGGGAAACGTTTCCTAGTGGAAAACCCAGATAAATCTGAAGTCTTTATTTCCGAAAATGATAACAGTCACCTCGAGTTGGTTTCTACCGATTATCGCCCCGTGGCAGAGATGGTGTTTTATAAAGAGCGTGGTAAAGATCAGAAAGAAAATGAAGAAGTCTCGATGGAGGATTTTATTGCCGTAAAAGGCTTAAAAGCTCTTGGAAACCAGTTTTACCCAGAAAAACTTAAACAGCTCAACTGGCTGGAACCACTTCCATATGAAATTCCGGAAGAAACTCCCAAAGAAGAGATTGAGGTTATAGACGACGAAACTGTTGCTGCAAGTGATGATAGTCCAAAAGATGATGACGCTCAAAAGGGGGGCAACGATGGAGATGGAGAAGGTCAGATTACGCTTTTTTAATATCGTTGCTGCATTGTAAAGTGAGGTTTAGGCATTTTAAGTATCTTTAAAATAAAAAAGTGCATAAGGTGTTCTGGACATATTGCTTAGGATTTTTTTTTCTACTGGGAAATTGTTCTAATTATGCTTTCGCGAAAGCGGAATCACCTCAAATAAAAGCATTTGAGACTCTCAAAAGTGATAATAGCAGTATACAACAACCCTGCTCAGCTTTAATTGTTCCTGCTGCTGGAGCTACAAATGTCCCTGTGGAGAGCATTATCACCTGGGACCCCACACAAGGTAATTTTGGATACATTATTACATTAGGAACAACACCGGGTGGTAATGAAATTGTCTCCTCGACAGGCGTAGGATCCAACTCTTTTAGACCGCCTCTGGGACTTCCCGAAAACACTACTATTTATGTAAATATTGAAGTGCGAGACTCTTCGTCCACTTCTATAGCTTGTAATGAGCAAGAGTTTACAACTGGAGCAATCACACAACTTTCTGAGTGTACTTCTTTGAGTATACCATCCGACGGAGAGGTAGATGTTGCTGTTGCCTTGACATTGGTATGGACATACGCTCCAAGAGCTACAAATTATATAGTACAACTAGGTACTACCCCAGGCGGCACAGATGTTCTTGATGTAGATACGAATAGCAACGAATTGCAATATACCATACCCTTTAATTTAGATTTTGGTACAACGTATTATGCCAGAGTAATCCCAGAAAATTCTGTTGGAGAAAGGGGAGATTGCTCGGAGACGACTTTTACTACTGTATTTTTAGATGACGATGTTCCTGACTGCACACAACTAATTAATCCTGCAGATGGCGCCGAAGGGGTTGCACTAACACCTCTTTTATCTTGGTTACCTGTAGCTACCGCCGATGGTTATCTATTACGCATAGGAACTTCGCCAGGAGCGGGAGATGTACTCAATAACGAAGATTTAGGGGATAGAACGTCAACTCTTGTGCTCGATTTTGACGAAGGAGTAACATATTATGTCACAGTTACACCTTATAACCTTGCTGGTGAGGCTCGTAATTGTCTCACAACGAGTTTTACCACTGTATTAGGATGTGGGCCATATATTAATGAATTTGGAAATACAATAGACCTCAATCCTATTATAGATTTAGAAGATTCTTATATATTATGTTTAAACGAGAGCCCGTTACGATTAAATCATAGTGGAGAAGGCACTTCGTTTCGCTGGTTATTTTTAGAAGGAACTAGCGAGAGAGAAATATCTACGAGTCGGGACGTAGCCATTGACCAAGGAGGTTTGTACCGCTTAGAGGTAGTTAATGAGATTATTATTCCTAGTGGGGGAAGTCTAATGTGTGAATCTTCACATGAATTTGAAGTAACAACCTCCGAGGCTGCCATAATCACAGGATTGGATATACGTAATCAGGGATTTAATTTTAAACTTACTGTCACTGCCGAGGGTAGTAGTGATTATGAGTACGCACTCGATGTTGATGGACCTTATCAAGATAGCAATGTATTTAATAACGTAAATATTACTGATGTAATGGTTTACGTAAGAGATAAAAATGGTTGCCGTATTACTTCAAAAAGGATTGTTCGAGATAGAGGATTTCCCAAATATTTTACACCTAACGGAGATGGTATTAATGACTACTGGCAAGTACGTGGCGTACGAGTGGATGGTGAGATTGTTACAAACATTCAGATTTTTGACCGGTTCGGTAAGAAAATTACGGAGTTTAGCTCTCGTAGTATGGGGTGGGATGGAAGCTATGGAGGTAATATGCTTTTAGATTCAGGATTTTGGTACAAAGCATTTACGGAAAGTAATGTGATCTTTACAGGTTACTTTGCACTCAGGCGATAGTGATTTTTACGGTTTTGCAAAAGTAGATACCTAGAATGTCATTTTGTTATCTTCTTTTTGTTACTCACTTTCAAATGACTACGGACTGAACAAAAAAAAGTGAGATAATATTTAGATATTACTTTGATTTCTTTTGGAAAGTGAATAACAAATTTTTTATATTTGCAACCGCTTAAGAAAAGCAAGTTCTTTTATAAAGACTGGAGAGGTGCCTGAGTGGCCGAAAGGAGCGGTTTGCTAAATCGTCGTAGGTGGAAACACTTACCCAGGGTTCGAATCCCTGTCTCTCCGCGATAGAAGATGAATTTTAAAGACCATTTTTAGGAATTTAGAATTCATTTTTTTATTTTTTTTGCAACGTAGTTGCTTTTCGGGGTATAGCGTAGCCCGGTTATCGCGCCTCGTTTGGGACGAGGAGGTCGCAAGTTCGAATCTTGCTACCCCGACAACTTAAGAGTTAGGGCTCTTAGCTCAGCTGGATAGAGCACCTCCCTTCTAAGGAGGCGGTCGAAGGTTCGAATCCTTCAGGGCTCACATTTAATCCTCGCATTTGCGGGGATTTTTTGTTTTATAAAACATTCATCTAAAAGAGTCCTCAATACAATAAGCTTGTTAAAAACTCTATTTTTTTGTACTTCTAATAGGTAATTTCCTCACGCTATTTTTAATATTTTTGCGGATGCAAAACAACGTACTCATCCTCGACTTCGGATCGCAATACACACAACTCATCGCTAGACGTGTACGCGAGCTTAATATTTATTGCGAAATCAAACCTTATAACAATCCGCCAGAAGATTTGTCTTCATACAAGGCGGTTATTCTTTCTGGATCACCACATTCGGTGAGAGGAGAAGACGCTCCACATCCTGATTTATCGCAAATTAAAGGACAAAAACCACTTTTAGGCGTTTGTTATGGTGCACAATACCTTGCTCATTTTTATGATGGAGAAGTAGGGCAGTCCAACACACGCGAGTACGGACGAGCAAACTTGTCTATGGTTAAGGAAGGAGAATTGTTTTTTGAGGGAGTTTCTCAGGGTAGTCAGGTTTGGATGAGCCATAGTGATACGATTAAAAAACTTCCTAGAGATGGTGTGCGCATTGCATCTACAAATGATGTAGAAAATGCAGGATATAGAATAGAAGGAGAAGATACTTATGCGATTCAGTTTCATCCAGAAGTATATCACTCTAGCGATGGGAAACAAATTCTTGAGAATTTCTTAGTAAAAATTGCCGGTGTAGCACAAACGTGGACACCAGATGCGTTTGTAGATACTACTGTGGCGCAGCTCAAAAAGCAACTGGGTGATGATCGTGTAATTTTGGGATTATCTGGAGGAGTAGACAGCACGGTAGCCGCTACTTTACTTCACAAGGCGATAGGTGATAATCTGTATTGTATTTTTGTTAACAACGGCTTGTTGCGCAAAAATGAATTTTCAGAAGTATTGTTGCAATACGAGGGAATGGGGTTGAACGTTAAGGGAGTAGACGCGTCGGCACGTTTCTTGGAAGCGCTGGAAGGGGAAAGCGACCCTGAAACCAAACGTAAGGCCATAGGACGTGTATTTATCGAGGTTTTTGATGATGAGAGTAAAGAAGTAGAAAATGCGAAGTGGTTAGGTCAAGGCACCATTTATCCTGACGTGATAGAATCTGTGAGCGCAACGGGTGGACCAAGCGCAACGATCAAATCACACCATAATGTAGGCGGACTTCCAGACTTTATGAAACTTAAAGTGGTAGAGCCACTCAAGATGTTATTTAAAGATGAAGTACGTCGCGTAGGAAAAAGTATGGGATTATCCCCATCGTTGTTGGGGAGACATCCTTTTCCTGGACCTGGACTTGCAATTCGAATTTTAGGAGATATCACGCCAGAGAAAGTACGTATCTTACAGGAGGTAGACCATATTTTTATCTCAGGATTGCGCGAGTGGGGACTGTATGACAAGGTTTGGCAAGCAGGTGCAATGTTGTTACCTGTAAACTCAGTAGGAGTGATGGGTGATGAGCGTACGTATGAAAAGTGCGTAGCATTACGTGCTGTAGAGAGTACGGATGGGATGACGGCAGACTGGGTAAATTTGCCATATGAGTTTCTTCAGAAGGTGTCTAATGATATAATAAATAAGGTAAAAGGCGTTAATAGAGTGGTGTACGATATTAGTTCTAAACCGCCTGCCACTATTGAGTGGGAATAAATATTAAATATGAAGAAATCACTTTTTATAGGATTGATTGTTTTTTGTTGCGCTTTCGCGAAAGCGTGTACATCAACCTCCACCGCTTTTCAGGATTATGTTTCTCACCAGGTACAAGCAGGTGAAACCGTGTACAGTATCTCAAAAAAGTACAACATAGACGAAAAGCAAATCCTAAAATTGAACCCTGACGCTCGTAAGAATATTTATGAGGGATTAGTACTCATTTTACCATCAGAGGCAAAGGCAAAGAAGCCTAGAGCGATAGATATGGATCAAGAGGATATCACATTTAAAACCCATAAAGTACGTCGTAAAGAAACACTTTACAGTATCTCAAAAAGATATGGAGTCCCACAGGACGTTATCAAGCGTTACAATAAACAATTATATAGTTCGCCCTTGCGAAAGGGGGACAAGATAAAAATCCCAACGAATTATAAGGAGACAACGACAACTGTTGTCGAGCAAAGTGGAGGAGGAGTATCTCCTAACAACATCCCTACAGACGGAAATCCTTACGAAAAATATAAAGTCCAGCCTAAAGAAACGAAGTACGGTGTTGCACAACGCTATGGAATAACAATAGCTGAGCTTGAAGCAATGAACCCAGGAATGGGAAAAGGCCTTCAGATGGGGACAACCATTAATGTCCCTAGAAAAAAGCCTTCTTCTACAGAAGTAATAGACAAAACGGAGTTTGATTTTTATGAAGTGCCAAAAGGCGATACGATGTACAGCCTTTTAAAGCGTCTTGAGATGAATGCAGATGCTCTGGTAGATCTGAATCCTGCACTAGCCGATGGCCTTAAGGAAGGAATGGTACTTAAAATTCCAAAAGCAAAAGGTGGTATCGTTGTTAATACTAATATTGATATCACACCGAGTGAAAAGGGAGATTTTATAGATTTAAGAGATAGTATCACTTACACTTCTGCAAAAAAAATGGTGGTTATGTTACCATTTGGTCTTAAGAGGATAAATGGTGATTCTACAATGACCAAAGAGAAACTTTTAAAAAGCGATCGCGTACTTAGACTTGCGCTGGATTTTCACTCTGGTATACTGATGGCCATAGATCAAGCAAAAAAAGAAGGATTGTCAGTAAACTTGGAGGTTTATGATACCGAATATGACCGTAAAAACGGAGCTTCAGTAAATGCACGTAAAATAGACGATATAATCGCGAGAAATAATTTTGACGATGTAGATGTGGTTATTGGACCATTAATTAAGGCTAACGTTAATCGCGCTTCTTCACTGCTGAGCAGAAAAGGAATTCCCTTAATTGCTTTGAGTTCAGGCATAGAGATGCGCAACACGACTTTCCAGACGAGACCAAGTGACAAAATATTAAGAGATCGTATGCTGTCTTATTTAAAAGCAAACGGGCAGGGAAAAAATATCGTCATCATCGCAGATGCTAAGAACAGCTCGAATAAGTCTAAACTTATGGCTTTATTCCCGACAGCAAAAACAGTGACTCCTAGGTCTAGCGATAGCGGGTATTATTTATACCCCGATGATATTCCAAAGCAGATTTCTGCAACACAAGATAATTGGGTAATTCTTGAAACTAATGATGTACCTCTTATAAGTAATGTAACCACTAGCCTAAATACTATGGTTGCCGATAAAAATGTGACGCTCTTTACCACTGATAAGGGGTCTGCTTATGACAGTGACGAGATACAACATATGCACCTTATGAATCTCAAGTTTCATTTTCCATCTTTTAGCAAAGAGATATTGTCTGAAACAACTTTGTCTTTTGATGATGCTTACGAAGATATGTTTGATGTAAGTCCAAGTATGGTTGCAAAAAGAGGTTATGATATTGCCTACGATGTAATTTTAAGACTCGCGTATGCAGATGATCTTTTTCAAGCAGCTGCCTCAGGAGTAGAGACACAATATATAGAGCATAAGTTTCACTACTCAAATGATGGATCCAGTGGTTTTTACAATGACGCTGTTTATCTTATGAAGTATGGAGAAGATTTGCAACTGGAAGAGGTGAAGATGACTGTTCCTCTTGATTTAAAAGATTAGACCATATATTCATATAAAACAAAAACGGGAAAATGTTCAAAACACTTTCCCGTTTTTGTTTTTTCAGGAGCTATTTACTTTCCTCCGTTATTCTGTAAATCGGCGATGCACTGTGGGTCAAACTCAGGCAGGGATGCCACGTTACTAGTATTGAATACATTCGAAACCGTTTGGAAAAACATTAGGCAATCTTCTACATCACAATGACGACGGTTATCTTGATCTTCGTGCTCAGAGGTAAGAGGTGTTCCTAAATTTACTAGGCCAAAAATATGTCCGAATTCGTGACGTAGGGTTGCTGTTTCTATTAAAGTTCTATTAATTGCCGTAGATGAATTATTTGCAAGATCTCTAAAGGTCTTCTCGTAAATTACCATAGACGTGTTACGGTAAGCAGTTCCTAAAACCACTGAGTTTCCCTCATCTGATGTTGAATTTCCGTCAGAGAAAAATACATAAACGCCTATTTCGTCTCCATTGTTAAAAATCGTTCTGTTTTCATCTTCTATAGCGACTATTTCATCGATATCATATGGTGGGTCTTGTGAGAGATTGATAATAGTCTCTACCATCGTTATACCATTTGGTTTATTGAGTCGCTCTTCTAGAAAACTTTCTATAAGATCTATAGTTCCTTGTGTAGGTCTAAACCCGTCTGGATATGCTATTTCTAGGCGTAAACTCGTAAACTCATCAGACGATAGGAGTTCGTTTGCGCTAGTGCCCAAAGGTCGTTTATTTGCCGCATTTTCATTTTCTTGACTATTACTTCCTGTAGCATCGTCATCATCATTACAGGCAGTGAGCGACAAAGCACATATTATGAATAATATAGAAAGTCTTTTCAGTTGAGCTACCGTCATTTTTTATATATTTAGTCCTTATAAATAGAACTGTAAAGATGAAAAAAATATTATGTATCCTATTTGCATTTACGATAACATTAAGTGCATCGGCTCAAGAATCTTCTTACAGGGAAGATGTGCTAGATCTTTTGAGTCTCAATGGAACAACCGAACAATATCGAAATGCTATAGATCAATTGTTCGAACTATTAAAAAGGCAATATGCATCTAACGATGTAACACCTGCTACTTGGGATGAGCTCAGAGATGCGAGCTCTGGTGAGATAGGACGTATCAAGGCGATGTTAGTTTCTGCTTATCGTGGCACGTATACCCAAGATGATATCAAGAATATGATTTCCTTTTATCAAACCGAGGCAGGACAACAACTGCTTAAGGACCAGACGGCTCTGACAGATGCCCAGCGCAATGATGTAAGTTTTTTCTATAATACAGATACTGGAAAAAAAATCTTGACCTCCAAAGATAAAATATCCCGCAGTGTAGGTGAAGTTTCAGAAATCTGGAGTCGAGATCTCTATAAAATGATGGTTGACAAACTTGCCGAAAAAGGGCACGTTATGCAACAGTAAGCCGTGCGAGATACTCGTAATGGTCACCTTCTAAAATGAGCTCACAGTTGAGCTCATTTTTATTTGCGTAATATTTCAAAAGCTCAAAATCCAAGTAGAGCCAGTCAAAGGTTGCTCCACGTTGCCCTTTATAGCTCATAGCATACGTCACTTCCCCGTAATAGTCACGATGCGTATCAATCCATAACCCGCCGTCCTCGTCCTCGTACATATATTTAATATCGGAGCCATCTATTAAAATTTGTCCACCTTCGGCGAGGAGTGATTTTAAATGTTTTAGGTATTCGTCTACTTTGGATACTTTTTCAAAAATTCCTGTGCCGTTCATCAGCAATAATAGTGTGTCGTAAGTACCTTGATATTCTAAAAGATGAGCGTGATGCGTGTTTTTTAGAGTACGCTTTCGCGAAAGCGTAACCGCACCTTCACTAATATCAATTCCACTAGCATCAATATCGTTGTCTTGCAACCACATTAAGTGGCTACCAGCACCGAAGCCGATGTCCAGCGTTTTTCCTTTGCAAAGCTCAAGCGCCTTTTGCTCAATAACTGGCATCTCTTCAAACTCACGAAATAAATAGGGGATGGGAATCACATCATCTTCGGCGATAGAGGAGTGCACGACAATGTCCTCTGAATAATAATCCTCGTGATAATCCTGAAGTGCACGCCCGAAAATATCAATGTTATCCATAGGTAATCGCTACTTTTGCGCTATGGAAGATGTTATAAAAGCCTTGCCACAGCTCGCCAAAGATAAGGAGAACGAAAACAAAAAGTTCTTTGCAAAACTGCGCAAAAAACCACCAAAGAATCTGGATTATGTTATGCAAGAATTGCACGAGGAGGAGTTTGAGCGCACAGATTGTCTGGAATGTGCAAACTGCTGTAAAACAACAGGCCCATTATTTACCGACAAAGACATCTCACGCATTTCCAAGCACTTTAAAATGAAGGAATTTGACTTTATTCAGGCCTTCTTGCGCATAGATGAGGATAAAGATTACGTCCTGCAAACCACACCCTGCCATTTTCTAGGAGCCGATAACTATTGCTCTATTTATGAAGTGAGACCTAAAGCGTGCAGAGAGTTTCCGCATACAGACCGAAAGAAATTCCAGCAAATAGCTAAGCTCACGTTAGAAAACGTAAAAATGTGTCCAGCTGCCTTCAATATTGTGGAGAAAATGAAACGGAGGATAAAATTGTAGTGATCTAATTTAGAATATAGATGAAATTTGCAATTGTAAGTACACAAACTACAAAAATGAGCGTTTCATATTTATTCTTGAACTTGAAAGCCAGCCCAGCCACAATGAGCATCAATATTGGAATTGCGAGACCAGAAAAATAGCGCATAGAGTGGGTCTCGCTTACAGTTGTTCTGACATTTTCAACCTTATTTATTTCTTCAAATAATAGCGATTTGCTTACGACAACTTGATCACCTTCTTGTATTGTCTTGTAAAAAACCTTGGTGACTGGAATACTGAAACTATTGGTATACACTTTAAAGGTCTTGTGTGAGTTTCCGCCGGCATTATAATATCGCTGTCTTTTCTGGTCAGAACCTTCTATTTGCTCCGTAAATGTCCCGCTATCAAAGTCAAAGTCTATTAAAGTCGCAACTGCCAAAAGACCGCACACCACTATGAGAATTACTTTCACTTTATGAAACATACTGTAAGATTTTAATATTTTACGTTATTAGAACTATAAGTTAGACCACTAAATACAGAAAACGTTACGAGAAATAGTGGGCTTATAAATTTATGCTGTAACAAATTGAGATGTACATCGTCTACCTGATAACTAACCACAACAAATGAATCAAGAATCGTTCATAACTCTTGTAAATCCTTTTAAAGATAAGGTGTATCGCGTTGCAAAGCGATTGCTAGTATCTGCAGAGGAGGCGCAGGATGCGACACAGGAAATCCTGTTGAAGTTATGGACAAAACGTTCAAAGATTCAAGATTACAGAAGTGTTGAAGCTTTTGCAATGACAATGACAAAAAATTATTGCTACGATAAGCTTAAGGCAAAGAGCAGTAATAATTTAAAAATTGTTCACAGTAATTACGAGGACAGTTCCACTAACACGGGGCGCCAAGTAGAAGCAAATGACGAGGTGGAGTGGTTGTTTAAGTTAATGGAGCAACTTCCAGAACAACAGCAACTTATCGTGCAGTTGCGTGATGTGGAACAGTTTGACAATGCTGAGATTGCAGAGATGCTTGAGATGAATGAAACTGCCGTGAGGGTGGCTTTGTCCAGAGCGAGAAAAACACTAAGAGAAGGACTAATAAAAAAACAGAATTATGGAATCCGTTAAAAGGATTGAGGTTTTATTGGAACGCTATTTTGAGGGCGAGACGACTTTGGTCGAGGAGAAAACCCTACGCGATTACTTCACTGGAGAGGACGTTGCTCCTCATCTAGAAGTATATTGTGGGATGTTTTCCGCTTTCGCGAAAGCGCAACAAGAAACACTACCCACTACCATCAAAATACCATCTAAGAAACGCAACTGGAGCTGGATAGCCAGCGTAGCGGCAACGGTAATCATCGCCATAGGCCTATTTTCCCAACTTAACCAAAACGCAGGATACGAAGGAACCTATGAAAATGAAGAAGTTGCTGTACTAAAGGCAAAGCAAGCTTTTGGAGTAATGTCTAAAATGTTTAATCAAAGTACTGCACAGCTGGAGGTGGTATCAGAATTTCAGAATGCTCCAGCACCATTTATAACAAATTAGAATTAAAATTTAAAAAACAATAACGATGAAAAAGTTAATTATAGTAGCAATATGTGCAGTGTTCTCAGTAGGAATGCAGGCGCAAAATGAGTTTGACAAATTTGAAGACACAAAAGGTGTTCAGTCACTTATTATGAATCAAAAGATGTTCAAATTATTGAGCAAAGTTGATCTGGATGGTGCAGACCCAGAAATTAAGGCATACAAGGATTTAGTAGATAATCTTAAGAATATCAAGATGTTTACTTCTAAGGATGATGCTGTGATGGGGCAAATGTCTACAGCAATGAAAGGATACCTAGGGAAAGGGACATTGCAAGAATTGATGCGTGCTTCTGGAGATGAAGGAACGGCAAAATTCTATTACAAAGAAGGAAAGAATGAGGACTACGTAAGTGAATTTGTAATGTTCCTCAATGGAAACATTGAAGGAGAGAATAGAGCTGTATTCTTCCAACTCACTGGAGATATAGATTTAAAGCAAATTTCAAAACTTGCCCAAGAGTTTGATTTTAAAGGGAGTGAAGAACTAAAGAACGTAGATAAAGCAAAAAAATCATAAAACTATGAAAGCACTACTTAAAATAATAACGATTGCTGCTTTCGGACTTGTAACCCTGGTAAGTTGTAACGATAAACAGTCCTTGCAAGAATACTATGTAGACAATCAAGAAAATGGAGATTTTGTTCTTGTGGACATCCCTACGAGTCTTATAAGTAAAGACAGCGATGCTTTGAATGAGGAGCAAAAGAAGGTACTCAAGACCGTTCGTAAGATCAATATTATGGCATATCAACGCAATAGTACTACGGAAGCAAATTATGAAGCGGAGAAAGTAAAAGTAAACACAATCCTCGCTGGAGATGACTATGAGGAGCTTATGAAAGCAAATTCTGATATGGGGGCTATGAAACTTTTCTTTAAAGGAGAAGAAGAAGCTATAGATGAGATGATTGTCTTTGTAGCAGATGATACAAAAGGATTTATGCTCGCACGTCTCTTGGGAGACGATATGAACATAGGCGATATGATGAAACTAGCGCAAACTATGGAAAAGGGAGGTATTGACGTATCTCAGTTTGAAGGAGTGATGGATGTCTTTAAGGACAACTAAACGCGCTACTCCAAGGTGTTGAACAACCTGAAATCCCGCTTTATGGCGGGATTTTTTTGTTTACATATTTCCCTTAATTTTCCGTTCTTTTGTAAATGACAATTTAATATGTTCCTATGCCCACATCTTTGAAGCAACTATTACCGCACATTTTAGTGATTTTCGGCTTTATTGCAGTTTCTCTTTTATTTTTTAATCCTGTGCTTTCTGGAAAAATGCTGTATCAAAACGATATCAAGCAGTATGAAGGAATGGCGCAGCAGCACCGCCAGTTTAGAGCAGAGACAGGGGAGGAGACTTATTGGACTAACGGAGCATTCGGCGGAATGCCTACCTACCAGATGGGCGCTTATTTTCCTCACGATTACATGGACAAGCTGGATCGCGCGATTCGTTTTTTACCCCGTCCAGCCGACTATCTTTTTCTATATTTTTTTAGTTTCTATATTTTAATGCTTGTAATGCGGGTTCCTTGGAAACTCGGGGTTCTCGGGGCACTAGCGTTTGGGTTTTCGGCATATTTGATAATTATAATTGGTGTAGGGCATAATTCCAAGGCGCACGCGATAGGCTATTTTCCATTGGTTTTGGCTGGTATAATTATGACCTTCCAGAAGCGGTACTTGTGGGGATTCCTGCTCACTGCAGTGGCGATGGGGCTGGAGATACAGGCCAATCACTACCAGATGACCTATTATTTAGGATTTCTCGTGCTTATTTTAGGAATTGCCTATCTGGTAGATGCTTTTAAGCGTAAGCAATTACCCCACTTCTTTAAGGCTGTAGGAATTTTAGTCCTTGCAGTTTTATTGGGACTAGCGACTAATGCAACAACACTTCTAAGTACTGCCGAATACGCCAAAGCAAGTATACGGGGAGAAAAACTGCTAACTCCTGAAAATCCAACCGAGTCCACAACTACGGACGGTCTTGACTTTGAAACTATTACCCAGTGGAGCTACGGGATTACAGAGTCATTTAACTTATTTATCCCTAAGCTCTTCGGATCTGGGCGTGCTTCAGACCTGGGACGTGACTCAGCTTTTTATAAGAAACTTATCAATTTACAGGTTCCATCAGAGGAAGCAAATTATTATGCGCAGACTACAAGTTTATACTGGGGTGACCAGCCATTTGTTGAGGATCCACCATATATAGGAGTAACGGTTGTTTTACTGGGCTTACTAGGATTATTTCTCATAAAAGGAAGATTGCGCTGGTGGCTCATCGGCGGGATTGTGTTCTCCTTAGTTTTGAGCTGGGGTAAGAATTTTGAGGGGGTATCACGATTTTTTGTTGATTATGTGCCCTTATACAATAAGTTTCGAGCGATTACGAGTATTCAAGTGATTCTTGAGTTGTTGTTCCCCATTGCAGCAGTGATAGGATTGCACCAATTTTATAATCAGCGAGAGGATAGTGCAGTGAAGACTAAGAAGCTATTCATAGCTGTAGGAATTTTAGGTGGGTTATGCTTGGTTTTCTTTCTCTTTGGGGGTAGTCTTTTTGACCTTCGTTCTGATGCGGAAGGTAGAATGGCCATCGAACAACCTGAAATCCTCAATTCAATAAAAGCCGACCGACTTACCATATTAAAAAGCGACAGTTTACGTTCATTGCTTCTGGTATTGACCTTGGGAGGAATTCTTTGGTTGTCGCTTAAAGCGAAAATTAAAGAAAATATCGGCATCGTTTTAATAGGTTGTATCATCCTTTTTGACCTTGTAGGCGTTGACCGCCGCAGTGTAACCGAAGAAAATTTTATCACCGAGCGAAAATATGCCCAAAACTTTGAGCCTACTCCAGCCGATAAGAAGATCCTTGAGGACGACGGCTATTTCAGAGTGCTGGACCAGTATCGTGGTTACAACCAGTCACACGCGGCTTACTTCTTTAATTCGCTTAATGGCTATTCTGCCGTACGACCACAACGTATGGAGGATGTATATAATCTCATTGCTTCAGGAAATGTGGGTGCCCTTAATATGCTCAATGTCAAGTATATCATTCAAGATAATAAAGGAGCGATGTATACACAGCGCAATCCGTATGCAAATGGCCCTGCTTGGTTTGTAAACGATATACAGTATGTGCCAGATTACAATGCCGAGTATAACGCTTTACGCGAAATAAATACTAAGGAAACCGTAGTCATTCGTGAGAAATACAAAAACGAGATAGGAGCACAGCAACTTACAAAAGACAGCACTGCCATCATTAAAGTCATAAAATCCGAACCTAATGAGCTGGTTTATGAGTCCAATAATAGCAAAGAAGGCTTTGCAGTTTTTGCCGAAGCATATTACGAACACGGCTGGAAAGCAACTATAGATGGTAATCCTACTGAAATATATCCCGTAAATTATATGTTGCGTGGCATTAAGGTTCCTGCCGGGAATCACACCATTGCGTTTGTTTTTGATCCGCAAGTTGTAAAAACAGGAAGCACCATCACCCTGGCGAGCAGTTTACTCCTCGTAATCTTGGTTCTAGGAGGTTTGTTTTATACTTGGAAGGAATCAAAGAAAGAAGAAGCCGCATAAAATGGCTGAAAAAGCACTTATCATATGTTACTATTGGCCTCCCGCGGGTGGACCAGGCGTACAGCGGTGGCTTAAGTTTGTAAAGTATTTACCAGAATTTGGTATTGAGCCTGTAGTTTTTATCCCTGAAAATCCTAGTTATCCTTTGGTGGACGAGACTTTAGTTAATGAAGTCACTCAGGGCATCACAATTATAAAACATCCTATCACGGAGCCTTATGGGTGGGCGAGTAAGCTTTCGCGAAAGCAAACAAAATCAATTTCCTCAGGAATTATTCCAAAGGAGAGAAAGCAAAGTTTCTTGCAAAAAGCGATGCTATACATCCGCGGAAATTTCTTTGTTCCTGATGCACGCATCCTTTGGGTAAAGCCTTCTGTGCGGTTTCTTAGGAAGTATATTTCAGATAACAGCATTGAGACCATCATTACGACCGGACCTCCGCACAGCTTGCATTTAATAGGTCTTGGCCTTAAAAAGGAGTTTCCAGAAATGCAATGGATCACAGATTTTCGTGACCCGTGGACTACAATTGGGTATCACGACAAGCTTAAAATGACCACAAATACAAAGGCAAAGCATAAAAGGCTAGAGCAGGAGGTATTACAAATGGCAGATAAAGTTATAGTCACAAGCCCTTCTACAGCTAGAGAATTTGAGGCGATTACACAAAAACCTATTCACGTGATTACTAATGGGTTTGATGATGAGGGAATTCCAGAGGTTCCGGTGGACGACACTTTTACCATTTCACACGTCGGTTCTTTGCTGTCTGACCGTAATCCTAAATCATTGTGGAAGGCAATTGCGCAGTTGAAAGAAGAGTATTCCGCTTTCGCGAAAGCGTTAAAAATAAAACTAGCCGGAAAAGTAAGCCAAGAAGTCATAGACTCCATCGCCACCCAAGGACTCGCCGAAAACTTAGAAGTATTGGGTTATGTATCCCACAAAGAAGCGTTGATATTACAGCGACAGGCCTCCATTTTGTTGCTTATAGAAATAGACGCCACCATCACTAAAGGTATTATCGCAGGAAAATTATTTGAATATCTAGCTTCACGCAGACCTATCCTCGCAGTAGGTCCCGCCGAAGGAGATGTTGAGGCAATTATAGACCAGACTGGTGCTGGAAAGTACTTTACATATAATTCGAAAGAAGAGATAAAGCACTTTGTTTTAGAGAAATTTAAGGGCTTTATCTCAAGTAAAGATTTAAGTGTAAAATCTGTTGAGATAAATAAATATCATAGGCGCGAACTAACAAGCCGACTTGCGGAAATCATTAAAATTTAAGTGTGGGAATCGTAATCAAACAATCGTTGAGCAATCTTATCACGACCTTTTTAGGGTTTGGGATAGGCGCGCTTAACACGTTGTTTTTTTATGTGCAATTTATGAATGACACTTATTATGGTTTAGTAGGCTTCTTGCTCTCTACGGCAATGTTATTGATGCCCATTTTTGCCTTTGGCGTTCACAATACACTCATTAAATTTTATTCATCATATGCCGGAGCTGAACAAGATCGGTTTTTGTGGGTGATGCTTTTATTGCCATTGATTCCCGTCACAATTGGACTAGGGGTTTTCTTTGTTTTTTATGATGAAATCGGAGCCTATTTATCTACAAAAAACGATCTAGTTGCAGACTATGTATGGTATATCGTTATTCTCGCTATTACTGCGGCCTATTTTGAAATCTTTTTTGCCTGGGCTCGTGTACAGCTCAAAAGCATTTTTGGTAATTTCTTAAAGGAAGTTTTTCATCGCTTGCTCGTGGCCTTGCTATTATTGTTGCTGGGCTACGAGATTATTGACCTAAACCTTTTCTTTATTCTGTTTACCGCTGTTTACATTTTAAGAATGGTGATTATGAAAATTTACGCGTTCCATTTGAGAATGCCTAAGTTTTCATTCGGAAGTGATGGTTACCAGTTGCCGAAGAATTTCTCACGAGTCATTAAGTATACGCTACTCATCATTATAGCAGGTTCTGTGGCAACAATGCTTCTGGACATTGATAAGTTTATGATAGGAAAATATGAGTTTATTCAGAATGTAGCCTATTATTCGGTTGCGATTTATATTGCAACCACCATCGTGATCCCGCAACGGGCGATGCATCAAATTACAAGCCCAATGGTCGCTAAGCTCCTAAATGAGAAGAATTTTCCAGAAATTGAGAATTTATACAAACGGAGTTCATTAACCCTTTTTATTATTTCATCATTACTTTTCCTGCTTATCGCCTGCAATGTGGAAACACTATATAAACTTGTAGAGCCTCAGTATGCAGATGGTCTCTATGTGGTATTGCTTATAGGTCTTGCAAGAGTTTTTGATAACGTACTTGGTGTGAATAATGCGATAATTTTCAATAGTGATTATTATAGGCTTGTACTAGTGATAGGTGTAGTTCTTATTTTTATCGCTATAGGTCTTAATATGTGGCTTATCCCGCTGTATGGGATTCACGGTGCGGCCGTGGCAACATTTATTTCAAGTGTAGGCTATGGTGTAATGAAAATTATGATTGTCCAGTGGAAATTTAAGATGCATCCTTTTACCATAGGCACCTTAAAAATGATTCTAGTAGGAGGGGTCTTCTTTAGCGTTTTCTATTTTTGGAATTTTGACTGGCATCCAGTCCTCAGCATTTTAGTGAAATCACTGTTGCTGGGCGGTTTATTTATTCTGGTCGTACGCTTGACAAATATCTCAACAGATATAACCGAAGCTGTCAAGAAATATACAAAGTTCTAAATGCATACAAAAAAGAATTCCCGCACAGTAACCACACTGTAACGGGAATTCCAAACTAACCAACCAAAAATCTAAATTTTCTATCCGCGACGGGCTCTTGTGCTTTTGCTACTTGAGCTCTTACGGCTTGTTGTTCTTTGTGGAGCTTTGCTTGCGCTTGAACGCTTACTAGAACTTCTTGATGTTCTTTGAGATGTACTCTTATTAGAACTTGATCTCGAACTGCGTGATGCAGTTGATTTACTCGATCTAGATGTAGTACCTCGTTGTGCCGAACTCGTTCTGCTCTTACGACCATCATTAGAAGCTATGGCTCTTGAGCTACTCGATGAGCGCTTTGAGGCTTTACTTGAACTTCTGCCACTCGCAGACGCTGTTCCTCTTGAACTACTAGATGTACGAGATTGAGTTGCTCTTGGTTTCGTACTACGTGCAGTTCTCGATGCTGTACCTCTAGAGTTACCTGACGCACCAGCCGTTCTTGCCGATTGGCTAGAGCGTGATGAACCTCTGTTTGCAGTATCTCTGCTCGTTGAACGGTTACCCGATGTTGCTCTAGGACTAGCCGAACGTGATGAGCGACTTGCTGTACTATTTCCTCTTGTACTTCTAGATGTGCTAGCTGTACCTCTAGAGTTGCTTCTTGAAGTATTACTTCTCGAGACTACGCCATTATTACTTCTGGATCTTCCTGTCGTGTTTGTAACTGCAGCTCTTCTAAAGCTTCTGTTATTGCGATCTACATTACCACGTCGTCCGTTATTGTGAGCCACACGACCACGGTCTGGACGTCTAAAGTCACGACGTGCATTTCTGTATCCGTCATTATATCCTCTCCAGTAGTTATCTCTATGAAACGCATATCCATAGCGAATAGGGGCGTAGTGTAATCTATATGGAGTTGTCCATACTAGACATCTATTAAAAACTGGTCTGTAAAAATAGTCGTAAAATGGGCGGTACACATAATGTCTGTTATAAACATTAATAAATCCAGTATAGTAATCAAACGCTCCATAGCGGTTGTAAAAAACGTTAAGTCCTCCCACGCGTACAATACGATTACTATTATATCTTATATCTACGCTTCCGGCCTGTGTCAAGCGACCAAAGTTGTCATAATATAATGGAGTGTTTTCAATTTGTATTACCGCACCAAAATCATCATACTGTACATAAGGATCATAGTCGTATCCTGTGTTAAATGTAAGTCCTACAGGACCAGCATTAACCGAAACAGAAACACCCTCTGTGTATTGTGGGATGTAAAAATCAAATTCTCCATCTGGAAAAACAGAAAACTCAATTCCCGCTTCTGTAAAAGTATATCTACTGCCGTCATAGTTTGCATAACGCGTAATTGTTGTCGTATCCTCGGCGGCATTTGTAAAACCAAATGTCATAAAGCCGATAAGTAGTAAAGCGAGCTTTTTCATAATATCTTGTTTTAAGGGTTCTTAATTGTTCGTGATTAATTGATGAACAATGAATAGTAAACAAGTAACGTGCCAGAAATTGAAAAAGCCCTCTAGAAGAATAGATGTAAAAGGGCTACGCTTTCGCAAAATAATAATCTTAAATACTTGAATTTCAGCATATTGTAATTAAATATATCAGCTAAAATTAGTCCTTCAGTTTAGAAACTGAGCCTTTTTCCTTGCGCGGTTTACCCACCAAAGAATATTCAAAAGTATAAGAATTTGCCTCTGTGTATAGCACTTTCATGTGTACAGCTTGCTTTTCTGCACGGTTCTTAGGGTTGCGTTTGCTCACGATATACTCGCAATCATTTATCCACCGCACATCCGAAGAATCTGGACGTCCGTTTACCATAGCAACCTCGAGCGTGTCGTTGCGGGTAAATGTGGTTGTGATGAGCTGGCCGTCCTGTAATGTTTCAAAACTGAACGTTCCTGTTTTAAACGCTTTGCAATCCCGCTTTAGGGGTGTACACGAAAATAGTAATGTAATAAGTAAAAAAGGAATCCATCTCATAGCGCTGCAAAAATATGAAACGATAGAGTAATTTCTATTTATCTGGGCATTTTAAGGTGTATAGCTCTCAAAAGTTCCATCTTCAAAGAAGATCACCACTCGTTTGATAGCTGAGCCATTTGCTGGAGATGCTAGCTTTTTTTCAATTACGGGATTTATGGCTGGGTTTTGTTCTTGTTCAGGATTTTCTGGTTGATCTGAAGATTTTGTATTTGGGACTATTCTTTGAACTATTTCGGGTTGGATGTTTTTGGGATAAGAGCCTCTTCCATTAAGTAACCAATATAAATCTACATCGGGGAAGGAGGAGACCACCTTCATCACAAAGTCTAAGCTTGGCTTATTGCGACCGCTCATAATATGAGAAATCGTAGCCCTTCCCACATCAATACGCTCTGCAAAAGCAGCCCCCGAAAGGTCGTGCTCTTGGCATATTTTTTCAAGTCGTTTAGTAAATTCAGGGGTGTTTACCATTGTTTACAGCGTCTCATTATTTTGAGAGTATACAAATGTAAACATTGGAAAGAAAATAACCTAATCTATCCTTAAATAATGAATAAATATTTAAATCATAGGATGAATATATAGTAATTAATAATCTAAATAAGAGCATTTTAAAATATATTATATTCTAAGTAGGAATTTATCCGAGTAATCAAAAAACTCAAAAACAAAACCTGTATACAATTGTAAATTGTATCTGTATACATTTGGAAACATTGACTTGTTTACATTTGTAATCTTATGAATTTACAATTGGAAAATTTATTAGATTGGCATAAGAGCAATCATCAAAAAGTCATTAAAGGACGCTATATAAATCTGCATCAGATTGAACCTTTGATAGATGATTTATCGTCCTCATTTAAGATTAGTGTCTTAGGTCATTCTGTAGAAGAGCGTCCTATTTATGCTATTGAGTTTGGTCAAGGTAAAATAAAGATCTTGATGTGGTCCCAAATGCACGGTAATGAAAGCACTACAACAAAGGCAGTATTTGACCTATTTAAAGCTGTAGATGATGCAGATAAGAACTTTGATTGGGTATCGGAGCATTTTACAATTATAATCATCCCTATGCTCAACCCTGATGGAGCTCAGGCTTACACTAGGGTAAATGCAGCTCAAGTAGATTTAAATAGGGATGCGCAGGATCTTACGCAACCAGAAAGCCAAGTTCTAGCTAAGATTTTTGAAGATTTTAAACCAGATTACTGTTTTAACCTACACGGACAGCGCACAATTTATGGTTTTGAGGCTTCGGGGGCGCTATCTGTGCTCTCGTTTTTAGCTCCTTCTGGTGATGAAGGGCGTAGTGTTACGCTTTCGCGAAAGCGGGCTATGAATATTATTTCTCATATATATAATGGCCTAAATCCACAACTTTCAGGAAAAATAGGACGTTACGACGATGACTTTAATCTCAATTGTACTGGAGATACTTTCATGGCGGCTGGTATTCCGACAATTTTATTTGAGGCTGGGCATTACCCTGATGATTATGAGCGCGAGGTCACAAGAGGCTATGTATTTGCTGCAATTTCAATAGCTTTAGCGGGTATTGCGTTGAAAAAAGAAGATGTAGATGGTGACTATTTTAAAATACCAGAACATCAAAAGTGCTTTTTTGACATTATTTTAAGAAATAGCTCTGGAGATGATATCGCTGTACAGTACGAAGAGGTGCTCCAGGGTAATAAAGTCTTATTCGTTCCTAAAGTCTCTCAAATAGGGGATTTAGATAGGTTTTTTGGCCATAAGGAGATTGCAATTAGTTCTGCAGGACTTTATGATGAGGAAGATAAGAAAATAGAAGTAGGGGATACGCTTACAGAATGGAATAACAGTATCGACCTAACGATAACGTTGTAGTCAATAATCCTAAATTGTTTGCGGATTATTCACTAATATTCAATTATTTTTGCATATAATTCAATTAAAACGAATATAATGGCAAAATTTAAGCTAGACGAAGTAGATCACCAAATTCTCGATATGCTTATTGAGAATACTAGAACACCTTTTACAGACATTGCAAAGAAGCTTCTGATATCTGCAGGAACGGTACACGTTCGTGTTAAGAAAATGGAAGAGGCTGGTATTATTACAGGGTCTTCTCTTGTTCTTGACTATGCAAAACTGGGATACGCTTTTATTGCTTACGTAGGTGTGTTTATAAATAAGACTTCTCAAACAACTTTTGTACTGGAGCGCATTGCCCAAATTCCTTATGTTACTGTGGCTCATGTAACTACTGGAAAATTTAATATTTTCTGTAAGATCAGGGCTCAGGATACAAACCACGCAAAAAACATCATATTTATGCTAGATGATATAGATGGAGTTTATCGCACAGAAACAATGATCTCACTAGAAGAGAGTATAAATGATAAAAAGCGTTTAATGCATTCTATCTTTCAGGATCTTAACTAAATGTCTCGAAATATAATTTAAGGGCCTTTCAATTTTTTTGAAAGGCCTTTTTGTTTTTATTGATTTGAGTTTATGAGAAGCTTTTGTCATTTCGTTATTTTTGTATTCCTAATCATTGAGCGCATGTGGTATCGCAATAGTCTTAAAATTTCCATCATATTTTTATATCTCATTATCGTCGCAGGTGCTGTGGTACGTATGACTGGTAGTGGTATGGGCTGTCCTGACTGGCCTAAATGTTTTGGGTATTACATCCCGCCACAAGAAGAGGCAGATTTAGAATGGGAAGCAAATAGATTTTATAAAGAGGGGCAGGTTATTATTAGAAATAAGGAATTACGTGTTGCTTCTGCAGATTTTGAAACAACTTCAAGCTATAATGCTCAAAATTGGGAGCGCTATACAAAGCACGATTATTCGAGCTTTAATAAATGGCATACTTGGATTGAGTACATTAATAGGCTGGTTACAGTTTTGGCAGGAATCCCGATGTTGCTTATGGTTGTTTTTGCCTTCTGGTATTGGAAAGGTCGTCCGTGGCTTATTTTTGCTTCATTTCTTGTCTTGCCGCTTATGGGATTTCAGGCTTGGTTGGGAAAACTTGTTGTAGATAGTAACCTTACTCCTGTAAAAATTACGATCCATATGATTGCAGCGCTTGTAATTGCGGGACTCTTACTATTCTTATGGTTTAAACTTCGTGAGAGAGAGGTTACGCTTTCGCGAAAGCGTAATACGAATCATACAGTATTTTCTGAAAGGGATCACTCCCTTATATACGATCCTACATTTAAATATTTAATGTTAATCGCGGTGATGCTGACATTGGTGCAAGTAGCTATGGGTACACAGGTAAGGCAATATGTGGATGAGCGTGTTTCTAAGGTAGGTTATGAGGTTAAGAGTCTTTGGCTTGATCCGCCTACGCTTGGGTTTTATGTACACCGCTCATTTTCGATTCTGGTTACCTTGTTAAATGTCTACGTATACTGGCGCAATCGTAAGTTGAATTTAGGACATACGGCACTTCTTAATTGGGTTTTGATTCTGATTGGGCTAGAAGTTATTACTGGTGTGGCGATGTATTATCTAGATTTTCCTTTTACAAGTCAACCGCTTCACCTAGTCATAGCTGCGCTGTTATTTGGAGTGCAATTTTACTTGGTGCTACAGAGTTTCCGACCGAGTAGTGATCGTAAAGGAGTAAGCGCATTATGAGGTGGGTAATTGTTGTTTTAGTTTTTGTAGCTTATTTTTCTTGTTCGGAAAATAAGAGTAATTTATATCAGGTTCCTGAAAATGTACACCTGCTTATTGCGGGGGACTCTACAAAAGTTTGGAAAATTGCTAAACGGTATAATGGTAAGACTAGAATGAATATGGGTGATTGCTTCTTGAGTTATCGCCAAACATTTAAAAGTGACGGGACAGTTTTTGACAATAATGAAGAAAATTATGATTGTGGCCCATCACTTCGAGGATCTTGGGCTGTTTTAAAGGATAGTTTAGGATATAGTAATATCCGAATTAGTAGTCCGCAGATAGGTGAGATTTTTGGGATGGAGAAGGATTATAAGGATTTTAAGATTTTTTATGTGAGTGCAGATTCGCTCCATATTTCTTTTTTGCACGATCAATTCGGACAACGAAGGAGGATATCAGATTATTTGGTGAGAGAAGATGTTTCGGTATCAGATAGGAATTTCCATTTTTAGAGATTGATATTTTGTTTTACTCTGAAATCCTAGAGCAAGTAGAGATGTTAGCTTCCGTGCAGATTTAGTTTTAGTAGTAAGTACACCTAAGTAAAAACCCACAACTTGAAAAGGTGTGGGTTTTTTGCGGAGAAAGAGGAACTGTTCATAATCTCCTTTACATAGCGTTTATTAAGCTTGAAAGCGCTTTGAAATTCTAACTCCACAGAAATAGCCCAATTAACAAAAATTTTGGATGCTTTTGGAAGTTCATGTGAATTTAGTGTTCAAAATTATTTGAATAAAATTAAATCATATGCTTCTGTAAAAATGATAACAAACGTTGCTTTTTTCATTATTGCTTCTGTCCCGTCCTGAAATAGCGATACACTAAATTCTTAGTGTAATGAAAACACCAGTAACCACTGGGTATGTTAAACGTACCCAAAAAGACTACTCGCTTTCTTTTAAGCTTCAAGTAGTAGAAGAAAT
>NZ_REFV01000001.1:165502-483439 GCF_003688895.1 Dokdonia sinensis | reverse complement strand
TCTTACGGGAAGAGTAGAGATTACGCAGATAGGCATAGACCAAAATCTTCAAAAGGTCACGTGGATGGTAGCTGGAAGTACCGCCACCTTTGTAGGTTCTCTCGATGGAGCTGATATCGATTTGATCGATAATAATGTTCACTATACGTACCGGATGGTTCTCCGGAACAAAATCATCATAACTTGGTGGGAGAAGACTCAATTGGGACTGGTTGTTGGTCTTCCAGACAGGACTGGCTTTCATACCATGAAGATACGAAATACTGAAAAGTATTCAAAAAAAAAGAGACTGCCTTTTAAGACAGCCTCTTTTGTTTTTTAATGTAAGTACGCTTTCGCGAAAGCGTACAAATAACCACTTCCTTACCGAATGATAGCATTAGGAAAAACTACGGGGCTCTCGTGACCATCTTTACCCACCGAAGCAACGCCAAAGAAGAAGTTATCTATCACAATACCTTCCAGCGTAAATTCTGTTACACTTCCTACATATCTCGAGTGATCCCAGGTGGGACTAGTGGTGTCTCTCCAATAAATTTTATATCCAGTGGCGCCATCTACCGCAGACCATTTGAACCTTGCACTAGGTTCCACAATCCCACCGATTCCGACAGAATTTGGGGCTGGAGGTGCCCAAGCCATAGCGGCAAGATTAATAGCATTAACAGCGGTAAGTTTTGCGGCGTAGTCAAAATTTACGTGTTCAAACGTATCGCCATATTTAATGCCATTTTCTGTTCGGATATCTTGATGTTGCTGCGTGTAGTTTTCGTGAGCCTCCATAATACGGATACCAGCAAATCCTAGATCATTAAATGGGCGATGATGACCACCGCGCCCAAAACGGTCCAAACGATAAATCATCATAGGGTTCATTTCTGGCATGTAGGTCTTTACATTTTTATGAACAAATCGTGCAAGCTGTCTTGAGATACCGTCTACTTCACCACCGTAAAAACGGCGAGAGTTGCGCTCTCGGTCAGTCTCCGTAGGAGGGACAGGTTCAGAAAATATGCGGAAAGTTCTATTGTCTATCACACCATCTACACCTGTAATATTCCCTATCATATCATTATTGTAAATCCCTATAATATCCCAGTCCTGCTCCTTTGCATATGCCGCAAGTCCAGCCCCACCAAAGAGTCCCTGTTCTTCACCGGAAAGTCCAACATACATAATACTATTTTCAAAAGTGTACTTAGAAAGTACACGAGCAGCTTCCAGAGTACCCGCCATACCACTAGCATTATCATTTGCTCCTGGCGAGTCGTCTGTAAAATTGTTAGGGTCTGAGATGCGACTGTCTATGTCACCACTCATTATTATATAGCGATTAGGGTATTTCGTGCCACGTTGTATGGCCACAACATTAACCACATTTACATCGCGAGGAATGCGTCTATTTCCCTCAGCTTTAACAAGGTTACTTTGGTAGGATACCTCAAGGCAATCGTTGCAACTATCTGAAGTCTTCTCAAATTCACTCTTTATCCAGCGTCGCGCTGCGCCTATACCACGCGTGGTTGAAACGGTGTCGCTCAAGGTGTGTCGCGTCCCAAAATCGGCAAGTGTTTTTACATCGCTTTTAATTCTTTCGGCAGAAACGGCGTCTATGATGTCATATATGCGCTGATCTGTTTGGGCGAAGCCTACTGTAGATAGTGTAATCGCTAGAAGTAGTGATAAGAATATTGGTTTTTTCATAAGGGTTTATTTATTGCTTTTGCGAAAACTTGTCCCGAACTTGTTTCGGGAGCGTAAAAAAATACCTCCCTAAATTAAGACTTAGAGAGGCGTTTCTGGTTTTTGTAACAAAATTTTAAGAATTACTCTACAAGTTCTATAGTGCCAAAAATCCCAGCATCTATCCAACCACGGTTTTTATCTTCACCGGGAACGGGAACGGAGCCTATGAAATTTTCGCGCTCCTTGCTGGCATCGTTATCACAATATGCTAGAGCAAATCCCATTTTCTTACCAGAAGTAAGTACCACTTGATCGTTTACACCTCCATCTTTATAAGTGTCATCATATATAGTCATCGCACATTCCCAAATGGTAGTGTTTCCTGTGGTTTTACGCTTAGACCTCACGTGATTGTTATACAGGGTTGGTACTTCACCAGGAGCTATATCGACCACATTACCATCTAAGGCGACGTGATATGCAAAGGCATTGTGGGTAAACTGATGCCCACCGCCAGAATTATCTTCATCTATAAAAATCTCTAGGCAATCATCATCCCACCATAATGTTAATGGATCTTTATGCTGGTCGTATAAAATGTCATCTTGAATTTCGGCAAGGATGTAGAGGGCTTCTGGGGTCCACGTCATTTTATAACGACCCTTAAAATCGGCCTCATCATAATCAGAACCTAACCACCGCTGGTCTAGGTCATACCATTGTTCTTTTTCCCAAGCAGGATCATTTCCCACGCCATCTACAGAAGGAGCTATAGTTGCTTTTTTTATCGTGCGCAGTTGGTGATCGTTTTTTGGGGCAAAGACTTCTGTCTTTGTTTCTGCAACGGCTGAGGTTTCAGCTTCTTGTTTATTTTCTTGCTTACAGCTCAAGATACTTATAGCAAGTAGACTTGCGACTAAGGTGTGTTTCATAATTAGTTATTTATAAAGGTCATTTTAGAAATGAGTCCGCCTCTTATTTCAAAAATAGTGAGTTGTTTTTTAGATACTCCATTTTTTGTGACCCATTCTTCGTCTATCACTTTATTGCCGTTTATAAGTCTATTTTTTACTTCCACGCTTATTTTTTCGCCTCGAGCGAAAAGCGCTTTATAACGTTGCTTTAAAGCGTCACGACCTTCATAAATGAGCTCGTCAGGGTAATTTTTAACGACAACGTCGCTGGTAAACGTGTTTGCAAACGTTTCTAAATCTCCTTCATTAAAGGACTTCAGTTGTTTCTCCACAATGCGCTCTGGTGAAATATCACTCACAATCGCCAGCATTGTAGACGTAGCGTTTGTAGCAACTCGTGTTATGTTCCAAAGATTGTTATCCGTAAAGCGATGTATGAGTTTCCAGTCTTTGTCCGTTTTAGGATTATAACCGTACAAAGCGTTTCCCTTACCTAAAACAATCGTACCGTTTATGAGATAACAGAAATCTTCGTAGCCTTTGGGCAAATCTATAATCTCTTGCGTTGCTCCAGAAATGGGTTGTAGTGATTTAATTTTCCAGATTTCATTCTCTTTACTCACATAACTTACAAGGTCTGTGTTCGGAATTTTATGAATGGAACGGCCTGTATTTTTTTGCTGAAGCGTATTTGCTTTATCGTTAAGATTTGAAACAAAAAGGTCAAGACGATTCTCACTGATTACTGACGAAACTACAGTATAGTCGTCATACCAGGTATGATAGGCGACCACTAGAGTGTCTATAAGCATCTCGCTCTTACCGCTTTTATAATCATAGCGATACAATCGTTGCAGTCCATTTGTGTCTAGCCTTACTGATGAAACTGCCTTTTGATTTAGTATTTTAAGAGGGGAATACTCGCTTCCTACGTCGGTGTCAGAAATCCATTGTGCCTCGTTATCCCTTACATTATAGGAAGCAATATCGGTTTGTCCGTTTTGAGTTTTGGCAAACAAGACTTGATTGTCATTATAAAACGATGGCTGATTATCATAACCTTCATTATTAGAAATATTGCGCTGATTTTCGAGCGTGATTGTTCCGTCTATTACTTTAAGGTCAAATAAGTACACTTCGGTATCGGACTGAGCAATGGATGGTAGGCTTGTGAGACAGGCCAAAAGTAGAAATCGAAACATAGGAATTAAGTTTGCTTAAAGATAGGAGTAATTACGCTCCCGAAATAAATTCGGGATAAATTTTCGCGAAAGCGGAACCCCAATCCTACAACTTCCTACGCTTTAAAGAATCATAATCTTCATCTAGGTCTTGCTCGGTATATTCTGGAGTTTCATAAGAAACGTCATTGTCATATCGGGAGTTTTCTGAAGGTTGCGCTACAGTTTTTGATGAAGTATACGTCGTACCATCTACGGCATTCCAGCAGGGGACTGCGAGAAAATCTGCTATAACTTCGGCATCAGCTAGTATGGTCTCGTATTTTCCGTGGTCTACAATATTGTGTCTGTTACCATCGGGAAATACGGCGTTTATCTCGTAACTGCGGTAGCTTCCATTTTTTGAAGAAACGCGCTCACTTAGAATTTGCAAGGCTTTAATTTCTGAAAGTTTGATCCAGCCTTTTTTTGGCGAGACTTGAATCCCATAAATAGCTTTCTTTCTAGACGTGTAAAAGTAACCAGCAGATTTATCCAAAAATTTACGCTTGCGTGAGCTCCTTATAATAAAAAGACCTACGATTAAGAAAATAGCTGGAACGATTAAAAAAATGTACATAAAGCCATCTTCGGGACCTTGATTGTTTGTAAGAAAGAAAACAGGAACAACAAAAAGCAATGGGAAAATCGTAAACACAAGTCCAAAAATAAAAAGCGCAGTAGAGCCTTTATAATAAAGTAAAGAGGAAGATTCCTTTACAAGTGATCTGGTCTTAAAGTTTGATCCACCTGGAGCTTTAGGCGTCCACTCTGTCTTCTGAGCAAGTGGATGGTCAAATACCGCAGGGTCTATCGTCTTAACACCTGCTAAGACGGCTTCCTTAATTTGATTTAGAAAATTCTTAATTCCCACGGGAATAAAGCTACACTTTTTCCTTTAAATATTGACCGGTGAGAGATTTCTTAGTTTTGGCGACTTCCTCTGGAGTTCCCTGCGCCATCAGCGTTCCTCCACGTTTACCACCTTCTGGACCTAAATCTATGACGTGATCTGCGCACTTTACAAGGTCCATATTATGCTCTACAACGATAACGCTATGACCTTTGGCAATAAGCGCTTCAAAGGAAGCAAGTAATTTCTTTATATCGTGAAAATGCAGTCCCGTCGTCGGTTCGTCAAAAATAAACAACGCCTTGTCCTTAGTTGTTCCTTTGACCAAAAATGAAGCAAGTTTGATACGTTGCGCCTCGCCACCAGATAGAGTAGAGGAGCTTTGACCCAAAGTCACATAGCCCAAACCTACATCTTGTAATGGTTTGAGTTTACGCGTAATTTTAGTCTCTCCGTGTTCTTTAAAAAAGGCAACTGCATCGTCAATAGTAAGGTTTAAAATATCATCGATGTTTTTATCGTGAAAGGTGACCTCCAGCACCTCTTTCTTAAAGCGCCTTCCCTTACAGGTTTCACACTCCAGATGCACATCTGCCATAAATTGCATCTCGATGGTTACTTCGCCCTCACCTTTGCAGGTCTCACAACGGCCACCATCTACATTAAATGAAAAATGCTTGGATTTATAGTTACGTATTTTACTGAGTTTCTGGTTTTCGTACAGTTTCCTAATATCATCATACGCTTTGATATAAGTGACTGGATTAGAGCGCGAAGAGCGACCTATGGGATTCTGGTCAATAAACTCGACACTTTTAATATTGTCAAATTTTCCCTTGAGCTCCGTAAACTGTCCTGCTTTTGTACCGTAACCACCTGTTGCTTTTAGTAGAGCAGGGTAGAGCAGTTTTTTGACCAATGTACTTTTTCCACTTCCAGAAACACCGGTGACGGCGACAAATACGCCTAGAGGAAATGTAACATCAAGATTTTTTAGGTTGTTTTCTCTAGCACCTACAATCTCTACTTTATAATCTGTCTTTCTGCGTTTTTTAGGAACTTCAATTTCTAATGAACCGTTAAGGTATCCTGCCGTGAGCGAATCGCTCTTTAAAATATGCTTATAATCTCCCGAAGCTACTACGTGACCGCCAAAGGTTCCAGCCTCCGGTCCTATATCAATAATCTCATCTGCCGATTTCATAATATCCTCATCGTGCTCTACCACTATGACGGTGTTTCCTAAATCGCGTAGGGATTTTAAGACCTCGATAAGTTTTTCGGTGTCCTTGGGATGCAGGCCGATACTGGGTTCATCCAGAATATACATAGACCCCACAAGGCTACTACCTAGCGAAGTCGCAAGATTGATACGTTGTGATTCTCCTCCAGAAAGGGTATTTGATTTACGGTTGAGGGTAAGATAGTTTAGACCCACTTTTGATAGAAATTCCAGTCGACTATTGATTTCTTGTAATAGTCTTTTGGCAATCGTAGTATCGTGTTCGGAGAGTTTAAGGTCTTTAAAAAAAGTAGCTACTTCATCCAAAGGAAGCGTGACAAGATCTACAATGTTTTTTCCACCTACTTGTACGTATGTTGCCTCTGGGCGCAGGCGTTTTCCTTTACAAGTCTGACATTTTGTTTTCCCACGATAACGGGAAAGCATCACGCGATTTTGAATTTTATAGGCTTTGGATTCTAAATATTTGAAGAATTTATTCAGTCCGTCAAATTCTTTATTTCCATCCCAAACCAGCTGTTTTTGCTCTTCTGTAAGTTCAAACCACGGTTTATGAATCGGGAAGTCAAATTTATAAGCACGGTTTACCAGCTGGTCGCGATAGTGACTCATACTATCCCCGCGCCACGGAAATATACAATTTTCATAAACCGACAGCCCCGTGTTAGGAATCACGAGGTCTTCGTCTATTCCTATGACATCACCATATCCTTCACAAGTGGGGCAAGCGCCATACGGGTTATTAAAGGAAAATAAATGCACGTTTGGCTCCAGAAAAGTCATTCCGTCTAGCTCAAATTTGTTTGAAAACTGTCGCTGGCTTCCATCGCTCATTTTTTCGATGAAGATTTCGCCCTTTCCTTCAAAAAATGCAGTTTGTGTGGCATCTGCAAGTCGGTTAAGGAAGTCTTCATCGTCTGGATTTGTGACGATGCGGTCTACTACTAGGAGGACATCTTTTGCTTTGGCTTTTTTGGCTTTGGCATCCAGTTCGTCTAGTCTGAGTACTTCATCTTTTATTTTGACTCTGGCATATCCCTGTTGGAGTAACGCTTTGAGTTTGTCTTCTAATTTTCGACCTTTTTCTAAGTGGATGGGAGCTAGTAGCAGGAGTTTTTCCGCTTTCGCGAAAGTGTTAATATACTCCACCACATCCGTAACCGTATCTTTCTTTACCTCGTTACCCGAAACTGGTGAGATGGTTCTCCCGATGCGGGCGTAAAGCAGTTTGAGGTAATCATAAATTTCTGTAGTCGTCCCAACGGTACTACGTGGGTTTGTGCTATTCACCTTTTGCTCGATGGCGATGGCGGGAGCAATACCTTTTATATAATCTACCTTAGGTTTGTCCAGCCGACCGAGAAACTGGCGGGCGTAGGAGGAAAGACTCTCTACATAACGGCGCTGTCCCTCTGCATATAATGTATCAAACGCAAGGCTGGATTTCCCAGAACCAGAAAGACCTGTAATCACCACCAACTTATTACGCGGGATAATTACATCTATATTCTTAAGATTATGGAGTTTGGCACCCTTTATGATAATATTGTGTCGAGGATCGACGGTAGAAAGGTCTTTTTGCATTGCATTTTTTTAATCGCGGGGCGATAGCCAAGGGTGAAAATACCGGGCTTACCTCGAAATGAAATATTATTTTCGGTGAATACCTCGTATTTTGCGCCGAGATAGTTTATTAAATTGTAAAGATAAGACTTCCCTCGCTCACGATAAACAAAGGGGTTTCAGAAATTTAGAAAGAAATTTCACAAGTGATTTGCATTTTTAACACCATTTAGTTTATATTTACCATTCATTAACACAATAAATAGCAACTGCCTATAGCGTAATACTACTTTTAGAAATTTTGATTGAGTGACTCAAACACTCTAAACCTACAAAAGTTGTATTATGAAAAACGTGTTAACAAGCGATGCTACGCTCGTAAGTAATTACATTCAAGGAGACGAAAATTCACTAGCTATTCTTATCAAGAGGCACAAACAGCGTATATATAGTTTTATATATTCAAAAGTTTATGATCGTGATGTGGCCGAAGATGTTTTTCAAGATACATTTATAAAAGTCATCAAGACACTCAAAAAGGGTAAGTATAATGAGGAAGGTAAATTTCTTCCTTGGGTGATGCGTATTGCTCATAACCTTGTGATAGACCATTTCCGTCGTAACAACCGTATGCCTAAGTTTGATAATGCGGGAGAATTTTCAATATTCTCCGTACTGACAGATGGTGCTTTAAATGCAGAAAAGCAAATGGTAAAAGATCAGGTACATAATGATGTACGTCGCCTTATTGAAGAGTTACCAGATGATCAAAGAGAGGTGTTGCATATGCGTATGTATCAAGAGATGAGTTTTAAGGAAATCTCTGAGCGTACGGGTGTGAGTATTAATACGGCACTAGGTAGAATGCGCTATGCACTTATCAATTTGAGAAAAGTGATAGAGAAGCACAATATTATTTTGACTAATTAATACAATACGGGGTACATTTTTGCGTTTCTGATATAAACCAAAATCAAATTCGCAGTTATATGGCAAAAATTTACTCAACGCCCACGCCGGGCAAAAAGGCAAATGATATGAACCCAAAATTAGAAACAATAGCGTTTCTTCTTAATTATTCCAAGGCTTTAAGTGTTATACCATATAAATCGATGAAGTTTGAAGCGCTTCTCAACTAAACTTTGTTAAAAGCCCGGTCGTTAGATCGGGCTTTTACTATTTAGAGAATACCCGCGAAGGCGGGTATCTTTATTTTGATAATCTTAGTTTTCTGGAAGTATTCTGGTATTTATCGCACAACTTGTACTCTTCGGCTACTCTTAGGGCACAAAATCACCGTTTGCCCCCGATTAATAGCGGAAAGTCACCTTAGATTGTGATTTCTTATTAAATATGGAAAAGGGATAAATAGATTTTTCGACTACCGACTACCGCCTACTACTCATATCTCAATGACTCCACTGGATCTAGTCTAGCAGCCTTAATCGCAGGGATAATCCCTGATAATAGAGCTACTATAAATGTAATTACAGTCGCAATGATAATCGCTCCCCAAGGAATCATAAATTCAATTTGAAAAGCAAATTTCGAGATAGCCAGCCCTATAAGACACCCCAAAACAATACCGAGAATTCCTCCCATTTGCCCAACGAGAATTGCTTCATACAAAAATTGAAAGGCAATAGTAGATTTCTTTGCCCCTAGGGCTTTACGTACTCCAATCTCACGGGTACGCTCTGTTACAGAAACGAGCATAATGTTGAGCAGTGCAATACAAGATCCAAAAATAGTCAATCCGCTTATGAACCAGGCTGCCAAATTAATCTTCGCAGTATCTTCTTTTATCTGATTAATAAGGTCGTCACTGCGCTGCATCCCGAAGTCATTTTCCTCGACAGGAGACAAGTTTCTAATATTTCTAAAAACTGCAATAGCTTCATCTTGCGCACTATCCATTAGGTTTGCATCTGCAACTTTTACACTCATATCATAATTTATGAACGGTTGGGTGTATATGGAGCGAGCAACTTGAATAGGTATGATGACTCGTAAATCTACTCGGTTACCAAATGTTGAACCCTTCTCCTCTAAAATCCCGATGACCTTAAATTTTGTGCCTCGTACACTTATGGTTTTATCTATGGGATTTGTGCTTTTAAAAAGGTTTTTTCTAAAGTCACTTCCCAGAATACAAACGCGTGTGTTATTCTGTATATCAAAGGTGGTGAAATTCCTCCCACTTTCTAATTTCAGACCAGAGTTGTCTAGAAAATTTTCATTTGCTCCCAGAACCGAGACTTCAGGGTCAGTTTTATCACTTTCAAATTTTACTTCGGCTGTTCGTGTACCCGTGAAAGCTATGGAGGTTGTTGCGACGGGATAATTATAATCTTCTGAGAATTGTTTTACTTGTTGGTATGTAATTACAGGATTTATTTTCTGTTTTTCATCCCTGTTACGAGAGGTAAATTCATACCTGTTTACCGTAAATGTATTACTCCCCATATCTGAGAAACTTCCAGTAAGACTTGTTTCTAAGGCATTTATGAGACTCAGAATCCCCACCAGAGCAGTAATCCCTATTCCTATAATAAAAACAGTAATGAGCGTACGCAGGAGCTGACTCTTAATACTGTCCCAAGCGATATAAAAATTTTCTCTAAAAAGTGTAAACATTGGTTCTAGTTGGTTTTTTCTTTAATCCAGTTTCCTATAATCTCTAAAGCCACAGGTGAAAACGTCTCCTCAATTGCCCCATACTCTGTAGGACTTCCCGTTTCAGCAGTCTGGAAAAGGTGGTTTAAATTAGGAATTTCTACCGTCGTAACATCATCGTTGCCCCCTTTTTTTACGTGTTCTTCAATAAGGGATAAATTCTTTTGTGAAGGCACTTGTAGGTCTAAACTTCCGTTTATGGCAAGAACGGGACACTGTACTTTTTCAAGAGTAGGACTAGGGTCAGTTTTTAAAAAGTATTGAAACCACGGCGTAGTGAGTTGGTTAAGCTGTTGCTCAATCAACTGATCAACAGACATACCTTGAGGAACAAGCTCAGGATTTTGGGTTAGAGCGTTCTTAAGATAAATAGTAGCCTTCTCAATGATTACTTCGTCATCGCCTGTATTGTCGTTGATAATTTTGTAAATATTTTCAGCTCCAATTCTATTCTTCTTTAGAGTTTCTTCTGACATTCCCTGTGCTTTGCCTATAAGGTATCTTTGATCTGCCAGAAGTTCGGCACCAGGTTGTCCTACGCCTGCTAGTAGTGCGATGAATGCCACATCCTTATTTTTGGCTGCAACCATAGGGGCAATGAGACCACCTTCACTATGACCTGCAAAACCTATTTTATTGGGATTTATTTGCTTTCGCGAAAGCAAAAACTCAAACGCCGCCTGCGCATCTGTTGCAAGATCTTCACTCGTGGCACTGGCAAAATCTCCCGTACTCTGAGCCGTTCCTCGGTCGTCATACCGCAATACGGCAAATCCCTGTCGTGTCAAATAATCTGATAAAACTAAAAATGGTTTATGACCCAGCAATTCCTCATCGCGATTTTGAGGTCCTGAGCCAGAAATGAGAATAACCGCAGGATAGGCCTTGCTCGCCATTATCGATTTAGGTATCGTGAGCGTTCCTGCAAGTGTAATACCGGCCTCGGTATTTTCAAAAGTTACTTCTTCCTCTTTATACGGATAAGGTTTTATGGGCTCTTGAGGACGATTTACAGGTTCTGAAATAATCGCTTCTCGAGTAAGTTCTAGAGGCAGTTGCATACCTCCTTGTTGAAAGGTTCCTACGACATTTCCATTTTCTTGATAAACACCTTCATAGGTCATTCCTATAGCCTTAACTTCTACATTTAAGGTGTCATTTATAAAGGTTGTTGCGCTCGCTTCGATTCCCATTGCACCTTGCTTTGGGCTATCTAACGTGGTTTTGTAAGTTCCATTTTGCTCAGAAATATGCAAAACAAGAGGTAATTCCTGACCCATTACTTTGAGCATTGCATTCCAGTCTCCCGTGATTTCTTGACTGTAAGCACTAAGCCCGAGGAGAAAAGCGGTAATAGCAAGTAAATGTTGTTTCATCACGATTGGTTTTTTCTTGTATGTCTCATAAGACTCCTAAGTGGTCAAAAAGTTACGTTACTTCTCTAATTATTCTCCTAAACCCTCAAATTTTAGGATATTTGCGGGAAATTCATCCGAACTTAGAAACTGAAAAAGTAAACTTCTACATTATTTATGGCTCAGAAACCTTCCATCCCAAAAGGAACCCGCGATTTTTCACCAGAAGAGGTGGCAAAACGTACGTATATTATGAACACCATTCGCACGCAATTTCAGCGTTTTGGTTTTCAGCCTATTGAGACGCCCAGTTTTGAAAACAGCGATACTCTAATGGGGAAGTATGGGGAAGAAGGAGATCGATTGATTTTTAAAATTTTGAATAGTGGGGAATTTTTGAAGAAATTCAATGAAAATTTGATTAAGTCAATAAAAACTTCGTTGTCTAATTTAAGAGTGACTTTGGATAATACTTCAGAAGGAAATTTCTCATTTGAAGATTTTGCCTCAAATTTCAAAAAAGAATTTCCAAATATATTGAGAGCGCATAAAGAGATAAAATTCGATGAGAATTTAATTGACCTAGATGAGCTGACTAATGATATATGGTTGAGAATAAGAGGTATCATCATACATAATGATAATCTTTATGATATGCTCCTTGCTAAAGATAATACTAGTCTTTCTTTATTGTCTAATATTATATATGGAGATTTTTATTTTCAAATGGGTAGTAAATATGTTGGTAACTATATCTCCGAAAAAGCTTTACGCTACGACCTAACTGTGCCTTTTGCACGTTATGTCGTACAGCACCAAAACGACATTGTTTTTCCTTTTAAGAGATTTCAAATCCAGCCCGTTTGGAGGGCAGACCGACCACAAAAAGGACGTTTTAGAGAGTTCTATCAGTGCGATGCAGATGTGGTGGGGAGTGATTCGCTGTGGCAAGAAGTGGAATTTGTACAGTTGTACGATGCCGTTTTTACCGCTTTAAAATTAGATGGTGTCACCATAAAAATGAACAACCGAAAAATCCTCTCCGGCATCGCCGAAGTTATAGGAGCCAGCGATAAACTCATAGATTTTACCGTGGCGCTGGATAAGCTGGATAAAATAGGAGAAGAAGGCGTGACTAAGGAAATGCTGGAAAAAGGAATTACTCAAGAAGCCATTAATAAAGTAGCACCACTCTTTACATTATCAGGAAGTTTTGGAGAGCAATTAGGAACGCTCAAGGAATTACTTTCTAGTTCAGAAACGGGGAAAGAAGGCATCGATGAGATGTTATTTATCAATGATGCGATAGAAAATCTTGGATTGAAAACGGCTCAATTGCAACTAGACGTAACCCTCGCTCGCGGACTCAACTACTACACAGGAGCCATTTTTGAAGTGAGCGCTCCAGATGGTGTACAGATGGGAAGTATAGGTGGTGGTGGTCGTTATGCAGATTTGACTGGAATATTTGGCCTTAAAGACGTGAGTGGAGTAGGAATCTCTTTTGGGTTAGACCGAATTTATCTGGTGCTCGAAGATCTCGGATTGTTTCCAGAAGAAGCGACTGAGGGTGTTAAAGTATTCTTTGTAAACTTTGGAGACAGCGAAGCCGGCTACGCAATGAAAGCCATCGCACAACTGCGAGCTCAAGGAATCTCATCTGAACTCTATCCAGATGCTGTGACTTCTAATAAGCAGATGAAAAAGCAAATGACCTACGCAAATCGAAGAAACATCCCATTTTTGGTACTTGCGGGAACAGAAGAAATGAATGCTGGAACGTTTACTTTAAAGGATATGGAAGCTGGGACACAGGAGACGCTAAGTCTCAAGGAATTGGTTGAGAAAGTTGGGTAACTTTATGTCGGAGGTTTCGATACATCCCAACTTGACGTCGGGACACTCAACCACCTTTAATTGTGCTATTATTCAATTTTACATAAATGTTATGCCTATAGTCCAGATACGTCTTCAATCTCAAATCTAACATCTCATCTCTAAAAAATGTCCAAACTCGTTCAAATAAATGTACTTCCTCATCAGGCAGAAGATGATGATTATATCGCCGAGTTAGCTTTCGCGAAAGCGAACTTAACCGCAGATGAAGTACGCGAGTGGGATATTAGGAAGCGTAGTATAGATGCGCGCAAGGCACCGGTTAAGATTTCCTTGCAAATTGAGTTTTGGATGGTAGGAGAGGAGCGACCTGACATCCCGCCTTTTGTGCCTCAAAATGTTGCTGACGGGCATCCCATTGCTATCATCGGGGCTGGGCCAGCGGGACTATATGCAGCCTTGCGAGCGATTGAAGGTGGGCTCAAACCCATTGTTTTTGAACGAGGGAAAGATGTGCGAGCAAGACGAAGGGATCTCGCAGCAATTAATAAAGATCATATTGTAAATCCAGACTCTAATTACTGTTTTGGAGAAGGTGGGGCAGGAACATATTCCGATGGTAAACTATATACGCGTTCAAAAAAGCGAGGGAATGTGCTTAAGGCGTTGGAGTGGTTTGTGCATTTTGGTGCAGTGCCAGAAATTCTCGTAGATGCGCACCCGCACATAGGAACAAACAAGTTGCCTAAGATAATCACCACAATGCGCGAGGCAATCATCGAATATGGAGGCGAGGTTCATTTTGACAGTAAACTGACCGATTTAAAAGTAACAGATGGAGCGATTAGTTCCGTTCAGATTAATGATGATGCTTGGCACGACTTTGATGAAGTGATTCTTGCAACGGGTCATAGTGCAAGAGATATCTTTTATTTATTGCATGAGCGTGGGATTAAGATTGAAGCAAAACCATTTGCAATAGGAGTACGGATCGAGCATCAACAGGAGCTCATAGATGATATTCAATATCATTCTGACGGGGATAACCCGTATTTGCCACCAGCATCCTACAGTCTTGTACAGCAAGTAGATGGACTGGGTGTGTACTCTTTCTGTATGTGTCCTGGTGGAATTATTGCACCTTGCGCGACGGATCAGGAGGAGGTTGTTACTAACGGTTGGAGTCCTAGTAAACGAGATAATCCCTATGCAAACTCTGGTATTGTTGTGAGTGTCACACCAGAAGATCTACCCAATTTTAAGGAAGGCGACCCTTTCGTATGTCTGGACTTTCAAAAATCTGTAGAGCGTGCTTGTTGGGAAGCGGCGGGAAAAACGCAGGCCGTTCCTGCGCAACGTATGCGTGATTTTGTAGACGGTCGTATTTCTAAAAACTTCCCTAAAACTTCTTATCAACCAGGAATTGTCTCAGTAGACTTAAATAAGGTTTTACCTGATTTGATTTCAAAACGACTAAAAAAGGCCTTTCTAGGTTTCGGTAGGAAGATGAAAGGATATCTTACAAACGATGCCGTGATACACGCGCCAGAGAGTCGTACTTCATCTCCAGTTTCTATTCCGCGCGACTGGGAAACGCTCGAGCACGTTGAAATAAAGGGGCTTTACCCTTGTGGTGAAGGTGCGGGTTATGCTGGAGGAATCATTTCGGCGGCGATAGATGGTATCAATTGTGTGGACAAGATTGTGGCAAAATACGAGAGGTAGGGTAGTTATCTTGAGTACGCTACTGAAACGAGTTTAGAGTATATTTCGCGAAAGCGGTAATACCCTAATCCCCAACTTTAAAATATATAACCCTGTAATGCTCATCCCTAGCCTGTAAAAATTTTGTCATAATTGCATCGTCTGGATACTATTGAAACTCACCGCACTTAGTTATCGCTAAGAAGGTCATCATCTGCCGATCATAAAGTATATATTATTGTTAATGCGCAGTACTACTACAGATACTTTTAAGAGTTTTGTCAGTACAGACTCATCATATGACAACAAAATTACGACCAACGAATAACATCACCTTTTTTACAATCTCAGCGCTCTCTTTATTTTTCTGTTTTATAACGGAACTTTCTGCACAAGAAGTAGCTAAGGAAATTTCACGATCCATATATCTCACTGCCAATGTGGGAAGTGCAGGCAGTGACCATACTGATTCCGTCCTAAAAGCAATAGTAACCGCATCTCAAGAAGATGAAGAGCCCGTTTTTTTATCATTGGGTAATAATACCAGCGAGCAAGGATATCCTAAGAAAGGGGATAAAAGACTCGCAGAGGAAGCTTTCTTAAGGAAACGACTTTTAGACCCTCTAAAGGATTTTAACGGTGATATCATTTTTATTCCTGGGAAGAATGAGTGGAATAAAGGAGGACATAAAAATATAGATGATTTAGAGTCTTTTCTTCAAGACAATTCTAAGGGTAAATTTTGGCCTAACGACGGTTGCCCCATTGAGCGTGAGACGCTAAGCGACGAGGTAGAACTTGTTATGGTCGATTCTCAATGGTACTTAGAAGATTGGGATAATTACCCATACATCAATAATGATTGCGAGATAAAAACTCGGGCTCAATTTATGGCCGCCTTCAAGGACGAGTTAAAAGATGAGCAGAATAAGACGATTATTGTTGCGGTGCATCATCCTGTACTCACAAGCACCCGTCAGGGTTTCTTTGGGAGAATGGGAGGTTTTTCAGATCAATCCTACTACCATAACGATATGCAGTACTTTGTAGGGCAACTGGAAACACTTGCAAGTCAGTTTGAGGATGTGATTTTTGTGTCTGGTGGTGATAAGAATTTACAGTTTTTACTGGATGATGGGATACCTCAAATTATAAGTGGATCAATAGGAAGAACTAACAGCGTACGTCCAAAAATTAAGAAAGGAGACTTCGGGACAGGTGAGCCGGGTTATGCTAAACTCAATGTTTATAAAGATGGTAGTTCGAACGTGATGATATATACCGTCAGTAATGGGGAAAGTAGCTTGGCGTTTTCTAAGGATATTAAACTTAAAAAAGGAGATGCAAGCGATTATAGTTTTGATGGTAATAGCGATTTAGGAAAGACACATAAAGCATCCATTTACACCAAAGAGGAAACAGATAAATCTGGAATTTATAAGTGGTTTTGGGGCGATCACCATCGCCAGTTATATAGTAAAGAAATTGAGGCTCCAGTATTACTCCTCGAAAACCTTCCTGATAATGTACGCGCTATTACCTCTGGAGGTGGTAATCAGTCCAGAACATTAAGGCTTATAGACGACAATGAACACGAATATAGTTTACGCGAATTGCGTAAAAGCGCAGTGCGCTTTATTCAATCATCTATTGCAGATCATTATGTAATGGAGTTAATGCGCAATACCGTTGCCGAAGATATAGTACAAGATTACTACACTACAGCTCATCCCTATGCGCCATTTGCCACTGCATCGCTTATGGATGCGTTAGATATACCTCACGCAAATCCTAAAATCTATTACGTACCTAAACAAAAAGAATTAGGGCGCTTTAATGAGTCGTATGGCGATAAACTATATATGCTGGAGGAGCACGTAGGCGATGAGAACAAGGCCTTTGAAACTTTTGGTAGTCCAGAAGATATAATAAGTACTTCAGATTTTCTTATTGAATTACAAGAAGATAAGGATACTCGTATAGATGAGGAAGCATATATCAAAGCACGTTTATTTGATATGCTCGTAGGAGATTGGGATCGCCACGCAGATCAATGGCGATGGGCGCTTCATACGCAAGATGACGGGACGAAATTATACAAACCCATCCCAAGAGATAGAGATAACGCCTTCCCAAAATACGATGGCGTGTTTCCAGCTATTATGAAACTTGCTGCACCTATAACAAGGAATATGCAAAGCTACAGTAATACCGAGCCTAATGTAAAGTGGCTCAATCACGCAGGTTTTTACTTGGATCAAAGCTTTATAAATTCTGCAGATTGGGAAACCTGGAAATCACAAGCAACTTATATCCAAAACAACCTCACAGACGAGGTGATAGATAATGCGTTTGACACTTTACTTGCAGATACACAAGATGAAAGCATCAACGAAATAAAGGAAAATTTAAAAATACGACGTGATAAGCTTACTGATTTGGCTCAAGATTATTTCGAATATTTTAAAAAGCACGAAATTATTGTAGGTACGTCAAAGGATAACACAGTTGAAATTATGAGGCAAGAAGATGGAAAGACCTCAGTCTTGATAAAAGAAGATGATACCGTGATACTATCCAATACCTATGACCGAAAGACAACTAAAGAAATATGGCTATATACTCTTGATGGAGATGATACAATCACTATAAAGGGCGATGGAAATAGCCCAATAAGACTTAAGATTTTTGGAGGAGAAGAGAATGATGTCTATGACTTTGAAAATGCAAGGAACACAACAATTTACGATTACAAATCAAAAAAGAACACATTTAAAAATGTTGGGTCTAAAAGGCTAACAGATGCATACGAGATCAATAATTATGATCCTAAGAAAACTAAATATACTACAAACGTCATACTGCCCAGTGCAGGTTTTGATAGAGATAGTGGTTTTAATGCAGGAATCGTAAACACTTTTACTACGTACAGTTTATTGCGCAATCCATTTACCACAGAGCATAGTATCGGCGTAAATTATTATGCGGCCACTCAAGGTCTAGAATTTAAGTACCGTGGAGAGTTTGCACATATATTTTACAACTGGAATCTTGTTTTAGATGGAAGATATACATCAGATAATTATGCAATTAACTTTTTCGGAATAGGCAACGAAACAACGTACGATAATGATGCTGTAGATCTAGATTTTAATAGAACAAAAATCAAGCAATGGCACGTCGCACCATCGCTTGTATTTAAAAAACATCAAGACTTTACAGGTTATATCCAGACCAGTATATCTTCATTCGAGGTTGGAGATACAGACAATGGCTTTGCACAGCAGTTTTTTGCACCTGCAGATGATGTTTTTGAGAATCAAATGTATCTAGGTGGTGAGGTGGGAGTGGAGTATAATAACAAGCGAACGTTGATAAGCCTTCCTAGAAGGGGAATGGCTTTGGGACTTCGCGCTGGATACAAGCAAAGTATTAATGAAGATTTTGACAATGAATTTGCTTATGTAAAACCTATGATCTCACTTGTATATCCTATACACGTGAGTGGCGTGGCGACACTTGCTACAAAGGCTCAGGCGCAGTTCAATATAGGAGACAAGTATGAGTTTTACCACGCTGCGATGATAGGTGGTAATACAAGTATTAGAGCGTTGCGCAATGATAGATTCCAGGGGAAAAGTTCATTTTTTCAAAGTACAGATCTTCGTGTAGGCATAGCTCAGTTCAGGACGGGATATGTGCCACTGCGTTTGGGGGTTACTGCGGGCTTTGATTACGGCCGCGTTTGGACAGAAAATGACTCTTCAGAGAAATGGCACAATGGATATGGTGGCTCCGTTTTTATTAATGGTTTCAAAGCGATCACTGCAAACATAGGATACTACACAAGTAGTGAAGATAGTAGATTGATTGTGAGTGCAGGTTTCAGATTTTAGTAGTTGGTAGATAATTTTTACGCTTTCGCGAAAGCGTAATTATACCCCTATAACTCCATCTCAATAGTAACTTAAATTTTTGCTTGATAGGTATACAGATCGTGATATCTACCTTCTTTTGCAAGAAGTGTTGCGTGATTGCCACGCTCTACAATGTTGCCACTTTCAATGACCAGAATCTGGTCTGCTTTCTGAATGGTACTTAAACGGTGGGCAATGATGAGGGTCGTTCTATCCTTTATGAGCTCATTGAGTGATTTCTGGATAAGCGCTTCGCTCTCGGTGTCCAGGTTTGAGGTTGCCTCGTCCAGAATTATGATTTTAGGATTTGCTAGAATAGCTCTGGCAATAGAAATACGCTGGCGCTGTCCTCCAGAAAGTTTTACACCGCGCTCACCAATTAATGTATCCAGCCCATCCTCAAAGCGGTCTGTGAACTCGTTTACATAACCAGCCTTAACGGCGTTGAGTAGTTCCTCCTCGCTCGCATTGGGTCTAGGGAATAGAATATTGTCTCTTATTGAGCCTTCAAATAGAAATTCGTCCTGTAATACAACGCCTAGGTTACGGCGATAACTGCTCAGTTTTACGGTAGATAAATCTTGACCGTCTACAGAGACAACACCTTTGTTGGGATTTAAAAATGTCGCAGCAAGACCTGCAATGGTGGACTTTCCAGAACCTGAGCTACCTACAAGTGCAAATACTTGTCCTGGTTTCATTTCAAAACTAATATTGTGAAGCACCTCTTTGCCCTCTTCATAGGAAAAAGAAACATTTTCAAATTTCACATTCCCCTTAACTTCTTCTAAAACTGTCGTACGATGTGCCAGGTCTTCTTCTGGTGTCATATTCATAAGCTCTTCTGTGCGGTCTAGACCTGCAAGGGCTTCTGTGAGTTGGCTACCTATATTACTCATTTGTACTATAGGCGCAATCATAAAGCCCAGAAGTAATGTAAAGGATAAAAAATCCCCAGTGGTCATAGATCCTTCAATCATAAAGTAACCACCTATTCCCATAATCCCAAGTGAGGCTAGCCCTAATAAGAATGTCGAGGAGCTCGTCATTGCGGCAGTAGCTGTTAGACTCTTTTTTACATTTTGAAAAAGACGGTCCACACCTTCTTCAAACACTTTATTTTCTTGCTCTTCGGCGTTAAAAGCTTTTATGACGCGGACGCCAGCTAGCGTTTCGGTGAGTCTTCCTTGAACCTCTGCATTTATCTTTCCTCGGGCTCGAAATATAGGGCGGATGTATTTAAACGCTTTTAGTGCAATAAACCCAAAAAGCCCAACGGGAAGAAGGACAAATAGCGTCATCCACGGATTGATGTTTATGAGCAGAATAAGCGAAATTACTGCTGTAATCGTACCGCCTACGAGTTGCACTAATCCCGTTCCTATCAAATTCCGAACACCCTCAACATCGCTCATAATTCTTGAAACTAATGCACCCGATTTAGTATTGTCAAAAAAGCTTATAGGAAGAGAAAGCACCTTTTTCTGTACTTGAGCGCGAAGCTCAGAGATGAGAAATTGAGCTTGTACACTTAAAATTCTTGTAAGTAAAAATGAGGTAATGGCTTGTACGAGTATAGCAATCCCTACTAGCCAAAGTAAGTCATAAAGCAACGAGATATCCTTGTTCGGAATAATAACATCAAGCAGTTCCTTAGATTTCCAAGGCAATACTAGACTTGCCAGCCTGCTTAAAACAATGAGCAATAGCCCTATAAATACCAAATTCCTTCTGGGCCAGATTATGGTTTTAAAGGCGCTAAGGATAGTGACTTGACTTATTTTTTTTGAAGTGGGTTTTTTCATAGCGATGGTAAAGGTAGTGAACCTTTAGCGTGAATGAGGTAGATAGTAAAATCGGTCAACTAATTATCACGATTTTTTTAAGTACAATTCATATTATAAAACAAGAAGCCATCTACTGATAGATGGCTTCTTGGTATTTATTTACACGCTTTCGCGAAAGCGTAATCATCTCTATTGCTTGATTACACGTTTAATAGTACTATGTGACCCTGATTGTATCTTGATTAAATATGCTCCGGTTGATAAAGAAGATAAATCGAGAATACTTTTTAATGTTGAAGACTCTAATTGTATTAACTCTCTGCCTCGTAAATCAAAAACAGAAATATTGTCAATTACTACACTGGCTTCAACTGTCACTAGATTTAAAGTTGGATTAGGATAGACTGTAATTTCTGGCGATATCACAGAACTCTCAAGTCCTAATAAATCGTCTACAATAACATTAAATGTGCAGGTAGTAGTGTTACCAGCCTCATCAAAAACGATAAGGTCCACCTCGATAATACCGTTTTCATTAACGACAGTACCTTGCGCTGGTGTCTGAATCACTTCTAAGTTGTCGCCTTGCGAACAATTATCTGACGCAAAAATTGAAAAATCTTCAACGAGATATACACCTTCGTCATTCATCATTGCTACTAAATCCTGCTCTGGACATTCTAAAGTAGGGAGGCTTGTGTCTGTAATCGTTATTTCAAATGTGTAGATTGTTGTGTTACCATTTGAGTCTGTCAAGGTGAATTCTTCGGTTGTTGTTCCTACTGGAAACATTGAGCCACTTCCAAGACCGCCAGATTGAGTTACCGATGAAATTGTTGCAGATCCACAATTGTTTTCTATTACGAAACTGTCTATGGTCACTTCATCATAAACAACAAGAGAACTACAGTTATTATCATTTGGCCCAGTACCAGTAAAAATATCTGTTGGACCAGAAACTATTGTAATTGGATCTTCTCCTAGAATTGTGACAACTGCCACACAATCTGCAACGTTGCCGTTGTTATCTGTAATTGTGAGTGTGACTGTATTGTCACCCACATCTGCACAGGTAAAGCTTGTTGTGTCTATTGCTATGGAGTCTATTCCACAGGCATCATTGCTTCCGTTGTCTACATCTGCTGCTGTTATGGTGGCGTTGCCCGTGTCGTCTAGCTGAACGGTTATGTTGCTGCATATTGCTGTTGGGGCGACATTGTCCTGTACCGTTACGGTTGCCATACAATCTGCAACGTTGCCATTGTTATCTGTAACGGTGAGTGTGACTGTATTGTCACCCACATCTGCACAGGTAAAGCTTGTTGTGTCTATTGCTATGGTGTTTATTCCGCAGGCGTCATTACTTCCGTTGTCTATCTGTGCTGCCGTTATGGTGGCATTGCCCGTGTCATTTAGTTGTACGGTAATGTTGCTGCATATTGCTGTTGGGGCGACATTGTCCTCTACGGTTACGGTTGCCATACAATCTGCAACGTTCCCGTTGTTATCTGTAACGGTGAGTATGACTGTATTGTCACCCACATCTGCACAGGTAAAGCTTGTTGTGTCTATTGCTATGGTGTCTATTCCGCAGGCGTCATTACTTCCGTTGTCTATCTGTGCTGCTGTTATGGTGGCGTTGCCCGTGTTATCTAGTTGTACGGTAATGTTGCTGCATATCGCTGTTGGGGCGACATTATCCTCTACGGTGACTGTTGCCATACAGTCTGCAACGTTGCCATTGTTATCTGTAACGGTGAGTGTGACTGTATTGTCACCCACATCTGCACAGGTAAAGCTTGTTGTGTCTATTGCTATGGAGTCTATTCCGCAGGCGTCATTACTTCCGTTGTCTATCTGTGCTGCCGTTATGGTGGCATTGCCCGTGTCATCTAATTGCACGGTAATGTTGCTGCATATCGCTGTTGGGGCGACATTATCCTCCACGGTGACTGTTGCCATACAGTCTGCAACGTTCCCGTTGTTATCTGTAACGGTGAGTGTGACTGTATTGTCACCCACATCTGCACAGGTAAAGCTTGTTGTATCTATTGCTATGGAGTCTATTCCGCAGGCGTCATTACTTCCGTTGTCTATCTGTGCTGCCGTTATGGTGGCATTGCCCGTGTCATCTAATTGCACGGTAATGTTGCTGCATATTGCTGTTGGGGCGACATTATCCTCTACGGTGACTGTTGCCATACAGTCTGCAACGTTGCCATTGTTATCTGTAACGGTGAGTGTGACTGTATTGTCACCCACATCTGCACAGGTAAAGCTTGTTGTGTCTATTGCTATGGAGTCTATTCCGCAGGCATCATTGCTTCCGTTGTCTATATCTGCTGCTGTTATGGAGGCATTGCCCGTGTCGTCTAGTTGTACGGTAATGTTGCTGCATATCGCTGTTGGGGCGACATTATCCTGTACCGTTACTGTTGCTGTGCAACTATCTGTAAGACCTTCCTGGTCTTCCACTGTTAAGGTAACTGTTATAGGGGTTCCTATATCTGAGCACGTAAAATCTGTAATATCCAATGATAAAGTCACGGTTCCTTCGGCGTCTGAGCTTCCATCGTCTACATCTTCTGGTAAAATAGTAATTAGACCATTGCTGTCCAATTGAGCTGTAATATTTTTACAGCTTGCCGTAGGTGCAGTGTTTAATAGTGTTGTATTTCTGTATAGATTGACTATTTCTCCACTATTGTTGTTAAATCCAGAAATGAAAACGTCTAAGTCATTATCGTTGTCGATGTCTTCGACTAAGTTGACTCCATTTATTGCTCCTACAAACTGTCTTTCAGGAACTGGTACAAAGTTAGCATTGCCATCATTTAATAGTATATCAACAAACTCTCCATCACTAGTAGCAAATGAAATAATGATATCATTTGTACCATTACTGTCGACATCTCCTATAGCTGGACCACGAGATACATCTGAAAATGGAGAGGGGGTAATTTGAGAAAATAGTGCACTACCATCATTCAAATATATCTCTGAAATGGCCTCACGTGAAGAGTTTAAACCGGTAAGTATAACATCTAAATCGAGATCTCCATCTAGGTCACCCACGGCTTGATAGCCCTGGATGCCTTCAAAAGCTGGATTAATCGTGTCAGAAAAATTACCTGTTCCGTCATTTGTATAGATATGTGTTTCTCTTACTAGAGACCCTGTTATAGCTGTGTTTCCCGTAATTAAAAGGTCTAAATCTGTATCACCGTCAAAATCTGCAAAATCAATCTTACCCTGGCTTACTGGCACTATAGGGGTTCCTGATACTTCCGTAAATATTCCATTACCATCATTTTTAAAAAGGCTTAATATAATTTGGGTGGATTGACCAGGAAGCCTTTCAGTTCCAGAAATTATGAGGTCTTGATCTAAGTCACCATCTATATCTCCAAAAGCAACGGCACTTCTAGCGATGTTTGGGAAAGAGTTACTCGTGTTAAGAGTATAATTTCCCAAGCCGTCATTTATATACAACTCCGTAAATCTATTAAGAGCATTTGGATCAGTAGATCCTGAAATGATAAGGTCTTGGTCGAGGTCACCATCTACATCTGCAAAGGCAGCTGCACTTAAGAGTAAACCTCTAATGGTTGTCCCTACAGCTTCGGAAAATTCGCCAGTCCCGTCGTTGAAAAATAACTTAGATTGCCGACCACTCATTACATAAAGGTCTTCATCTGAGTCGTTATCAATATCCTTAAAAATAGCTACTTCTACATTACCTTTGATAGTTGGAAAAGTAGATTGCGAAGCCTCAATAAAGCTTGCAGTACTATCATTTACATAGATCGTCGAGATAGGCGATCTAGAAGCACGACCACTTATTAAAAAATCTTGATCTCCATCATCATCAATATCTGAAAATGTGATATCACCATCACTTGCTCCTATAAACTGGTTAGTAGTATCCTCTGTAAACCCTCCTGCACCATCATTCAAATAAAGAGAGACTAAACTAGTTATTCCAAATCTTGTTCCTGTAGTAAGAACATCTACTAAGTTGTCTCCATTTACATCTGCCATTGCTAATGAGTTAATTTCAATTTGAAGATTAAACGGCTGTGTGCTTGATGGGGTAAAATTTCCGAAACCATCGTTGTCATAAAGGATGTTAAGAGGATCATCATCATTATCAGCTCCATTTATATATAGGCTTGGAATACCAGTATTATTAATATCAATAAATTTAATATCTCCCTCTTTTGCTCCTACTAATGGGTTTGTTACATCTTCTGTAAAGACACCAACTCCATTATTTTTATAAAGCTTTGTGATGGCTTGTGATGCAGCATTCCTTCCACTTAAGACAAAATCAATGTCATTGTCACCGTCTACATCTGCAACATCCACAGAGCCAAGTATTACACTTTCTAAACTGCTAGTGCTTAACTCGGTAAATATTCCAGTACCGTTATTCGAATAGATTTTTGAGATATTGCCCCCACTTGAAAGCCCTGTTATTAAAATATCCTGATCTCCATCACCGTCAATATCAAAAAAATTAACCGAGCCAGATCGAACCGGATCTATTGAATTTTGAGAGTCTTCAGTAAATGAACCCATACCGTCATTAAGATAGAGTTTAGTGCTTGGCATAAATGAAGAATTCAAGCCAGTAGCTATTATGTCTAGGTCATTATCTCCATCAACATCAGCAATAGCAACAGCGCTCGTTGAGATACCTTCAAATATTGTCATTTCCTGAATAACATAGTTTCCTATTCCATCGTTGAGATGAAGCTCTGCAATCCTATCGCCATTATCCATCGATCCAGTAATAAAGACGTCTTCATCACCATCATTATCTGCATCAAAAGCATTGATCGTTCCCGAAAAATTAGAACTGAATTCATTAGTAATTTGGGGAAAAGGTGGTGGGGCTTGTATACGCTCAAAGGTTTGAGCTTGTATGGAGTTTGCAGCGAAACATAAAAAAATAAGGGTTAGTCGTATTGTTGTTGCAATCATTTTGAGAGAGATTTTAAGGTGCGATTTGTAAAACCTCAAAATAAACACATGGCATTTTTATGTGAAATACCCAGAAGTGGGTATATTCTGCTTGAACCTTTTTCATAAATATTCTAAATTAATTGACAAATTTTTAGTCAGTTTAAAATCAAAATATTTGTGATTTTGACTCTAAAGTTCTATAACTATATGAGCTTTAGGGAACTGAGTTTTTTATTCTCCCTTGTACGCTGAATATTAGACATGTATTTAAATGCGCCAAGCGCTTTAAACGCAAAAAGCCCAACGGGAAGTCAAAGGGCGTCATCCACGGATTGATATTAATGAGCAGAATAAGCAAAATTACTTTTGTAATCGTACTCTTACGAGTTACATTAAGTCCGTTATAAGATTCCGAACACTCTCAATATCGCTCATAAATCTTGAAACTAATGTCGCGGTAAGAGTAGTTCCCTGTCTTACTTTCTTTTATGCAGGTTTTTACATAGAGCACGTCAAGATAGTAACCCTTTTTAGACGGAGTAGTCAAAATTATTTTAGATTGCTGTTGACTATTGCATAGTAGATTTCTGAAGATACTTGTGTGCCGTTGATTACTGGGATGAAAAGTATTTGATTTGTAAATTTTAAAATAAGACTATTAACGTGATAGATTATAGTTAATTACCTTCTAGCATATTAACCGTGGCCACCGTTCTGAACCCTAGGTGATCAGATCCAGAATCTTTACTGGTAGACATACGTGCAGAAATCCTAAAGCTCGCGCAATATGAGTCGTGACATAGGTATGACCCACCTTTCATCACCATCTCTATCTGATAGGGATTCTGTGGGTTGTAATATTCCAAAGCTCCTTGTGGATTAATAGTGGGTTTATTATTGTCCAAACTAGCATAATAGTTCTGATTGTATACATCGCTCGTCCATTCCCAAACATTTCCTAGCATATCGTAAATACCTAAAGAATTTGGGGCAAATGATTTTGTAGGAGCAATATATTCAAAGCCGTCCTCACCAGTATTTTCTGTTGGGAATTTACCTGTCCAAGTATTTGCTCTATCTTCTAGTTGCGATGCATCATTTCCCCAAGTATAGGTCTCGTGATTATTTGCACCCTGAGCTGCAAGTTCCCATTCGGCTTCTGTGGGGAGCCTCCTATTTGCCCAATTACAATATGCGAGAGCGTCTTCGTAAGCAATGTGTATTACGGGATAGTTGTCTTGTCCTTTTATAGAACTTCCTGGACCGTAGGGTTGTTTCCAGTTGGCACCTATTTTCCAAGCCCACCATTGTCCATAATTTTCCATACCTACCACACCGCGTACTTCTTTATTAAAAACAAGAGAACCTGGTTGTAAGATCGAGTCGTGAGGTTTTGGCGTGCCTGCAGGTAATTCTTTCTTCATCACTTCCCAATCTATAGGACGCTCTGCAATGGTAATATAGTTTGTCGCATTGACAAATTTAGAAAACGCTGCATTTGTTACTTCTGTAGCATCTATAAAAAAGCCATCTACAACCACGGGATGAGCAGGTCTCTCTCGAGGCATTGCATAAGGGTCGTCTGTTATCGCTCCTTGCATAAAGGTTCGTCCAGGAACCCAAACCATTCCTTTTGGAGTTTCAATATTTTCAGGTTTTGATTCAGTTGGCGTAAATGAAATTTCGTCCTCTATACGTACACTCTTTTTTTCATTATTGTTTTTGCAACCTAGTAGAGGTAACAACATGATAATCAGTAGGAAAAAACTACCTTGTAGTGGTTTTTTAGTATTCATGAGGTAACAAATTTAGTTTTTAAGTTGAGGTTTATTAATTTAGACGGCTAGAAGCCCCGCAAGTGAAATATTTATTATCCTTAATTATTATTGTTGTTGTAGCACTATGTTCAGCATGTTGTCGCGCTCAGAATGCTGTAGATTTTACACAGCTTAAAGGTGAAAACGTGACTACTCAAAGCATCACTTATGCTGTCGAACAAGATGCTAAAGGTAATATATGGATTGCTTCTGAGGAAGGTATTTTGCGTTACAATTCTGCCAATCTTACTATTTACAATAGCTATAATGGTATTCCTGAAATTTTAGGTAATAGACATCAATCCTTATTTATAGATGCTCAGGATAGAATCTGGGCAGGTTCAGAAAAGGGACTTTCTCAGTACAATGAAGACCTTGATGCTTTTGAAATGGTTCCGAGTGCGCTAGATATTAACCCCAGTAATATAAAAGCGATTACTCAAGATGCTTCTGGTACTATCTGGGTGGCTGGTTTTAATGGACTCTGGCGCGTTTCTCAATCAGAAGAGAGTCCTAATATTAATCGTTTGCTTGATAATTTGATAATCGAAGACGTCGAAACTTATGGCGAGATGATTATCCTAGGTACTAAACAAGGGTTGTTTCTCTTTAATCCAATTACTGATACTATAGAGTCTATTTTTCTACCTCAGGAAACAGCTAAGAGTATTTCTTCTTTAAGTAAAGTAAATAGGACAATCTGGGTGGGTACAGACGATGGGGTCTTATTTACTATTAATAGTAGTTTAGATAATCTAGTCCCTGCGCCCATTAATGTTTCATCAGGATTTCCTATTAAAGACATCCTATCAGATAGTGCCGGAGCTATTTACGTAGCGACAGATGGTGATGGGCTGTTCACGTTTTCGGCGAGTAATGAGCTCGTGATGCACCATACTAATAATGAAAACAAGAAAAACTCACTATCTAGTAATGGAGTGTATGATTTGACCTTTGGCAAAGAGGGGTTTCTATGGTTAGCTACCTATGGAGGTGGGATTAATTATTATGACACGACCGCATTACCGTTTATAAAAGTACAGCACGAGATAAATGAGCCTAATAGTTTGGTCTCTGACTTTACAAGAGCTATCGCTATTGATAAAAAAGGAAGAAGGTGGTTTGGTACAAAAAACGGGGTCAGTATTTGGGATGTAGATAGTGGGAATTGGATGCATATACGTACGCTTTCGCGAAAGCGTAATACTAACCCAGACATTGTACTTGCTTTAGAATCTGCTGGTGATTTTATGTGGGTCGGGACCTATAATGACGGACTTTATCGTGTAAATATAGACTCCCTCGAAGCTACTTCTATAAGAGATATCTCTACAAAAGAAATTGCCTCAAAGGTTTATGCGATTAAAAAAGATTCAGCAGGAGCGGTTTGGGTAGGAGGACTCTCAGGGGATCTCGCAGTAATTTATCCCAATAATGATGTAGATACATACTCTATCCAGCAACTCAAATCGTTTTATGAGTCTAACGACGGTACGATGCTGGCGGTAGGAAGAAATGGAGTTTTCAATATTAATGGAAAGGAGAAAACCTTTAAACGTATTGAGCAATTATCACCTTCTGAAAGCGCATTGCGATACTCTACCATTAATAGTGTCGTACAAGATAGTAAAGGACATATAGTTTTAGGAACAAATGGATCTGGTTTAGTTTTTTATGCTCCCGAAAATGACAAGCTTCATAAAATCAATTTAGCTTCTGGTATGCCGTCAGACATTGTTCAAGGGATTATAAAGCAGGAGGATGGGATTTATTGGGCGAGTACAACAAAGGGACTTGCACACATATCGATTACAGAAAACGACACGCTCATTCAGGTTTTTACCGAAAAAGATGGGCTCGCAGGGACAGAATTTAATTATGGAGCATATAAAAAAATAAGCGATAATCTATTTGCATTTGGTGGAGTAGAGGGAGTAACGTTGTTTAATCCAGATAGAATAGTCGAGAGCGGGAATGCACCGGTCATACATTTTGATGAATTTCGACTTTTTAATGATGTTGTAGAGGCTACTTCAAAACCGCTAGGTAAGCATATCAATCAGACTGACATCATTGAGCTCGAGAGTGATGAGAATTCAATTTCTTTTAAATTTATTGGAATTTCTCATAGTTCGGCAAATAGGATTACATATAGCTGGAAATTGGAGGGTTTTCAAGACGATTGGTCAGAACCATCTGTTCAGAATGTGGCTAACTATACAAACTTACCGTCTGGAGAATATATTTTTAAAGTGCGTGCGGCAAATAAGTACGACCAGTTCGGTGAGGAGCGCCAGATTGTAGTTCAGATAAGTACACCGTGGTACCTATGTTGGTGGGCATTCATTATTTATGGACTAATGGCCATTGGAATTTTTTTACTGATTGTTCATTTTACAAAAGTTATTGTAAATAAGCGCAACGCAGATGAGCAAATAGATTTTTATAACAATATTACGCACGAGATAAAGACACCGCTCACGATATTAATGTCTTCACTGGATAATAGTGCCAATGAAATTGACGGCTCTGGAGAGGAAACCAGAAAGCGTATAAAGACTACTATAGGTCGTGTAAATGGTCTTTTTGAGCAAATGCTCAACTTTCACAAAGTTACTTCGACCGACAGAGTGATAAACGATGTTACGGAAATTAGTATTAATCGTATGGTGCAGAAAATGATCTATAACTTTGACCCGATGATCAAGGAACGTGGTCTAGAAATCAAAGTGAATAATCATTGGACGGGAAGTGCTTTCTATTTTGACAAAGAAGTGCTGCGCAAGATTTTTCTTAATCTATTTTCTAATGCGGTAAAATATTCTAAAGATGGCGGTTTAATAACCCTTAACATCTCCAAAACAAAATCTGGAGATTTTGAGTTCCAAATTGCCGATCAGGGTCTAGGGATTCCTAAGGACCAGCAGGTTCACATCTTAAAAAAATACTATCGAGCGCGCAATGTAATTAACAGCCAGCGACCAGGAACGGGACTAGGACTGATGATGGTCAAAAATATAATAGATAAAATAGGAGGAAATATCAGTTTTAAAAGTGAAGAGAATGTAGGAACTACATTCACGGTCGTCCTTAAGAACCTAATTGCCTTGCGCAACGACGAGCGAGTATCTAAACACGATATGGCACAAAGCATTGTAAGTGGTATAACGGAGCAAACTGACCTGGAAGATTATAGTGATAAAAAAATACTTATTGTAGAGGATAATGATGAGTTGCGCGAAAACTTGATAGATACCTTGGGTGTATACTTCCAAGTTTACGAAGCCAGTAATGGCGTTGAGGGACTTAAAATTGCGAGCGAGGTTTTCCCAGATATTATCCTAACAGATCTTATAATGCCTGAAATGGATGGAATGCAAATGGCAAAGCTGTTAAAAGACGATATTAACCTAAATCATATTCCTGTATTTATGCTCACGGTGTTACAGAATAGCATCCAGAAATTAGAGAGTATTAAAAGTGGTATTTCCGAATACATAGAGAAGCCTATTAATATGGATTTTCTGTTTGCTAAAATTGTCAACACCCTAAAAACCCAAAAGAAGCTTCAAAAAAAGTATATTCAAGAAGGAGATGCTGACAGCGCTCAGAACTTTAGAAACAAGAAGGATCGTAAATTCTTAAAGAAGCTCAAGAAAAATATAATAGAAAACATAGCTGATGGTAACTTCTCGGTGCACGATCTTTCGAAGAATTTTGGGATGAGTCGCACCTCCTTATATATGAAGCTCAAAAATTTAGTAGACCTCTCTCCCCAAGATTTTATAATTGATACAAAATTAAAGTATTCTAAAAAGCTGCTTATAAAAGGTGATATGAGTATCAAGGAAGTCGCGTATAATTCTGGTTTTTCAAATCCGAAATATTTTAGCACCTCCTTTAAAAAATTCTATGGAATGACACCGACAAGCTTTATTGAGAGCTTAAAAAAATCATCAGATAACTAGAATATAATCATTTTGAGGTTGCTAATTTTTTCTAAGATTATTTGCGAAAATAATTTTCTGAAGCTAGAAAAGTCGCTTATTTCTAATGTTTTGACAATTAGTAAACCCTTTGTGATTGTTTTTTAAACCTCTTCATTTAGGTAATCAAGTACTTTAGCACAAACGTATTTGACAACCTATGAAGAAAATATTCTCCACACTTTTGCTCTTACTACCAGTAATAGCATTTGCACAGCAAACGGTCACAGGAACCATTACAGATGAAAATGATACTCCATTACTAGGTGCCTCGGTTCTAGAAAATGGAACAACTAACGGAGTCGTCACAGACTTTGATGGTAATTTTACAATCAATGTCGGCAGGATGCCAGCCTATCTAACGGTAAGCTATCTGGGCTATACATCTATAGAAGTTAAGGTAGAAAGTACTACGACACCCGTTAGTATTGTTCTAGAGGAAAATGCAGAGCAACTTGCACAGGTTGTAGTAATAGGATACGGAGAAGTAAATAGGCGGGATGTTACTGGAGCCATTACTACAATTGATCCTAAAAGAGATAATGTAGCTGTAAACCCGAATATAGAAGGGATACTCCAAGGTCGCGCCGCCGGTGTTCAAATAACAAACAATGGTACAGAGCCTGGAGCACCATCTAGTGTTAGTATCCGCGGGATCAATAGTCTAACTGGAAATACACAACCGCTTTACGTTATAGACGGCGTGATTGTAGACTCTGCCACAGAGGATACGTTTGATCCGCTTTCTGGTGGAAGCAGTTACCTCGCGCCACAAGGAGGAATTACTGGTATAAATCCACAAGATATTGAAAGCATTCAGGTGCTTAAAGATGCTTCGGCAACGGCGATTTATGGATCTAGAGGCGCAAATGGTGTTATAATCATAACCACTAAGAGAGGAAAAGCGGGAGAAACCAAGTATAGTTTTTCTTCAACAGTTCAAATAGGAAGGCTTACAAACAATATAGACGTTTTAGATACTGCGGGTTATGTTCAGTATCAGAATGAAGTTAGAGCAAATCAAGATTTTGACCCTAAGTTCTTCGTTTATCCTGATGGGACTTATGCAGAGTTTCAAATGGACGAGGCCTTTATGCTGGCAAATTCTGAGACGATTCCTAGGCTTACTCCTGTAGATTGGAGTGACGACACGTATCGCACAGCCATCACAACAAATAATAGGATTTCAATTTATGGCGGTGGAGAAAAGAATAAATTCTATTTTGCAGGAGGACATCTTAAAAATGAGGGTATTGTTCCTAGGGCATTTGCAAAGCGTACTGATTTCACAATGAATTTGGATAATACGCTTTCGCGAAAGCTAGAACTCACCACAAAAATAGGTGCTTCATATTTAGAAAATTCTGCTTCTAAAGGAACCGATAATCTCGGTGGGACAAACAACAACCTGGTACGCCAGATTATAAGTGGTGCGCCATTTGAAAATTTTGATGAAAACAATGATGGCTTAGATTTTACCGAAGTTATTGATGGTCCACAAGCCTGGATCGAAGATTACGATGATCTATCAAATGAGCTGCGTCTTTTAGGAGCTTTGACTTTAGATTATAAAATTTCAGAGGTATTTAAGTATAGAGCACGTATAGGAACAGATTTTAGAAACAAAGAACGTTCTATCTGGTACGGAACAAACATCTTCCGTGGTCGACAGGCAAACGGGGAAGCTGGGATTAGTACGTTAGAGCGTTTTCGTTATAACATCGATAATACTTTAATGTTTAAGAAAAAATTTAATAAAAACCATAAGCTTGATGGAACCGTTGGAACCACTTGGGATCAAAGTACAATCAAGAGAACAGCAAACCAAGCATCAGATTTTCCTAATCAAGATTTACGCGCAGACGGTATCTCTTTCGGTCAAGTACAACAGGTGCCATTTTTTGATAAACAACAAGAAAGTATCGTGTCTTTCCTGGGGCGTTTAAATTATACGCTCTACAATAAGTATCTTTTTACAGCGACCTACCGTGCAGATGGATCAAGTAAATTTGCTCGTGGTGAGCGTTTCGGTCACTTTCCAGCAGTCGCATTTGCTTGGAAACTGAATAAAGAGAAATTTTTAAGAAAGTCTGAATCTTTATCAGATCTCAAAGTGAGAGTAGGTTGGGGATTAACAGGAAACCAGAGTATTCCTAATTATCGAACACTTACTCCGTATGGCCCAACTCAAACGCCATATTCTGACGATGAGAACAATCCGCTCACCGCAATTATTCCAACAAACTTGGCCAATCCTGATCTTACTTGGGAAACAACAAGTCAGTACAATGCAGGGATCGATTTCGGATTCTTAAATGATCGCTTTACTGGAACTATAGACGTGTATCATAAAGAGATTACAGACTTACTACTTAATGTCGAGATAGGTCCGTCTACAGGATTTGAGAACTATTTTGCAAATCAAGGAGATTTAACAAATAAAGGAATTGAATTTGCTATAAACGCGGATATTATTGATAATGATAACTTCACTTGGAATGTTTTTGGAAATCTATCTGTGAATCGGAACGAAATTGGAAATCTTGGTATTCCACCAGCAACTTTCGGAAATGCAACATATAGCGCTTTCCTAGGAAGACAGGTTTCGGGAGGTAATTTCTTTAAAACACCCGCAAACATTTTTATTGAAGGAGAAGCACCAGCCTTATTTTACGGCTTTGCCACAGACGGTATTATTTCTTCTGAAGAAGAACTTGCAAATGCCCCATCCTTCAGAGGTAATCCTGCCCAGCTAGGAGATGTTGCTATAATAGACCAGAACGGAGACGGGGATATTACAGATTCAGACCTTACAATTATTGGAGATCCTAACCCAGACTTTACATATGGTTTCGGCTCACAAGCGAGTTACAAAGGAGTGTCCCTGAGTTTCTTTTTTAATGGTGTAGAAGGTAATGACATTGCAAACGGAAACTTACTAAGGGAAGGATATGCAGACAACAACGGTAATAACATAAGAACGGAGGCTTACGAGAATGCTTACCGCGCAGATAATCCTAACGGTACTTTCCCTAGAGTTGGATATGACCTAGCAGATGAAACAGGGTTTACTGACCGTATTGTTGAGGATGGGAGTTTCTTGAGACTGAGTAATATCACCTTGGGTTATCAATTGCCATTAGGCGATAACAGTCCATTAGATAGTGCTTACTTCTCTGTATCAGGACAAAATCTCTGGTTAATTACAGATTACAGCGGTTTTGATCCAGAGGTAAATAGCTTCTCTTTCGATCCAGGAAGAGTAGGAATAGACTGGAATTCATTTCCAAACACGAAGCGTTTCAGCTTTGCACTCAACTTAACATTTTAATCTAATTATTATGAAAAAATATATCATTGCATTTGCAGCGCTTACTGCATTATTTTCTTCTTTTAGTTGTGAAGATGCTCTAGATGAATCGCCAGAAACATTTTTTAGCGAGGAACAAATTTATAGTACGGAGCAAGGAGTAGAATCTGTAATAAACGGACTGTACCAGAGTATGGCAGATCCAGGCTATCACGGTTCCTCAATGCACGGCCTCATTATGCCCATCTCGGGGAAGTTCTTTTCTAATCAAGGAGCTAGTGAAGATGCGACTAGTCTTAACTGTTCTCCTGTAAATACTTGGATAACACGTTTATGGCCCCAGATGTATACTACGGTTAATATTGCAAACGGGATCATTCTCAATTTAGAAAACACAGACGTTGCATTAGAAAACAGGGAGACGGCACTAGCTCAAGCATATTTTATAAGAGCGGTTACATATTTTGATTTAGTGCGTTGGTTTGGAGAAGTTCCACTACGATTAGAACCTTCTACAAATGAGACACTGCATGTTGCACGTGCTCCTAAATCAGAAGTTTACGCACAAATAATTTCGGACTTTGAAAAAGCCGCTGCAACACTACCAGATTTTGGTGAATACCTAGAAGGACGTCCGGTAAAATATGCGGCAAACGCATATTTAGCCAAAGTTTATATGCAAATGGCTGGAGAAGATAATGGTAATCCCGCGTTTTGGCAAAATGCAAAAAATGAAGCACTTAAAGTTATAGGTCGCTACAGTCTTAATGCAACCTACGCAGAGATTTTTGACTTGTCAAATGAAAACTCAGAAGAATCAATTTTTGAACTTCAGTACGGCCAGAACGGTGCATTGCGCAACTCTGATGTAATACGTTTTTATACGCCTAGAAACAGTGTTTTCACTCCTGATAATACAGTAACATTTGGACGTATTCGTCCTAATAAAGAAACGTTCGACCAGCACGTTAATCAGTACCCAGAAGACCCTCGTATTGAAGGGACTTTTGTTTTTGGCTCCTATGAACAAAATAACGGATCAGAAAGAACAATTTATCCAGAGCGTACTTCTGGAAACGACGGTTATGCCGTGATACGCAAGTATTTCGACCCTAATTTTAATGGAACAACTACAAATCGTAACTTCATAAAATTCCGTTATGCAGATCTACTCTTAATGCTTGCCGAAATTGAAAACGAACTCAACGGCCCTGCAAATGCATATCAGTATGTGAATGAAGTACTTGCACGTGCGCGTACTACTGAGGAAGGGGAGGTCACAGAACCTCAGGATTTTGCAGGAATGGATCAAGATGAATTCCGCACACGAATTTTAAGAGAGCGACAGTACGAATTATTAGCCGAAGGTCATATCTGGTTTGATACGAGAAGACGTGGGTATCAGTATTTCCTTGACGAAGTGGTGACACCGCACAATACCCATCCTACATTTGATGAGAATACTGATTTTGTTTACCCTGTGAGTGTAAAGAATATGTTGCTCCCTATTCCATCTAACGAGATATCAGGAAATCAGGCAATCACCCCAGCAGATCAAAACCCTGGGTACTAATTCTTAAGCACCGCTATGACTAAGAAAAAGATAATTTTACGAGCAAGTCTCCTCACTTTAGTATTGATTATTTCTGCATTTAAAACTGCAGATACAGATCCTAAAAAACCTTTATATATGAACGCTTCCGCGAAAGTGGAAGATCGAGTAAAGGATTTGATGTCTCGTATGACCCTCGAGGACAAAGTATGGCAAATGTGCCAATACGTTGGTCTCGAGCATATGAAAGCTGCCGAAGCTAAGATTAAACCTGAAGAACTTGCCAAAAATGACGCACTAGGTTTTTACCCAGGTTTGCGTAGTGATGATATTGCAAAACTCACCACTGAAGGTAAAATAGGCTCGTTCTTACACGTAGTAACTCCAGAAGAAGCAAATGAACTTCAAAAACTAGCACAACAATCTCCCTTAAAAATTCCATTACTCATTGGTATAGACGCCATACACGGTAACGGTTTATATGAGGGCGCTACCATTTATCCGTCCCCCATTACACAAGCGGCTACTTGGAACGACGCCCTCATCGAATTATCAAGCCAGGAAACCGCTGCCGAAATGCGTGCAACAGGTTCCCACTGGTCTTTTACCCCTAATATTGACGTCCTGCGTGACCCTAGGTGGGGTCGCACGGGCGAAACTTTTGGTGAAGATCCTTACCTCGTAGGAAATATGGGTATCGCCACGATTAAAGGCTTACAGTCGGACGATTTTGGACCTGATAATGTGATCGCTTGTGCTAAACATTTAATTGCTGGAAGTCAGTCCGTAAATGGGATCAATTCTTCGCCTACAGATGTTTCTAAGCGCACCCTTTTTGAAATGTTTTTACCTCCATACCGCCGTGCGGTACGTGAGGCAAACGTTTATTCCATAATGGCAGCTCATAATGAAGTGGCAGGAGTGCCGGCACATATGGATGAGTATATGATGAACGACGTGATGCGCGATCGCTGGGGCTTTGATGGTTTTTTTGTGAGCGACTGGAACGACGTTTCCCGTATTGCAAACTGGCATCACGTGGCGCGCGATTTTAAAGAGGCTTCTTTATTTTCGGTGAGAGCTGGACTGGATATGCATATGCACGGACCAAAATTTGACGAGTATATCGTCGCTTTGGTGAAGGAAGGAAAATTGGATGAGGCACGTGTAAATTATGCCTGCGAAAAGATTCTTACCACCAAGTTTAAACTCGGCCTTTTTGAAAATCCTTTCATAGACCTTGAGGAGCAGAAGGAGACCGCTTTCGCGAAAGCGCACCAAAAAACAGCCCTTGAGCAAGCTCGACAGGCCATCGTATTGCAGAAGAATAACGGGATACTTCCTTTGGCGAAACTTGTACCGAGCGGAGCCGAGGTAACCAAAAACAAAAAAATCTTCATCACAGGACCTAATGCAAATAACCAGACCATTTTAGGAGATTGGGCTTCCCCACAACCCGAAGAAAACGTGGTGACGATGTACGAGGGCATCAAGAAAGTGGGCGAAAAATACGGCTATGATGTTACTTATTTTGACTCTGGCGACCGCTCAAAAAAGATGAAAGACAACGATATCAAAACCGCTGTCGAAAAAGCGACTGAGGCAGATATTACTATCCTAGTTTTAGGAGAAAATTCCTTCCGTCACGATTGGAAAAATAAAACTACTGGCGAAAATGTAGACAGAGCGACGTTAGCTTTATCTGGGAAGCAGATGAAATTAGCAAATCAGATACTTAATCTAGGAAAACCCGTAATCGTAGTCTACGTAAGCGGTAGCCCCATCGCAGAGCCTACATTAGAAAAACGTGCAAAAGCCGTACTCAACACCTGGGAGCCAGGAAGCTTCGGAGGACAAGCGACTGCCGAAATTATCTTCGGCGAAGTAAATCCTTCGGGTAAGTTGCCTGTAACCATTCCTCGTTCTGTGGGACAATTACAGATGGTGTATAACCACAAGCCCACGACCTACATTCATAAGTACAATACAGAGAAAAAAGTGCCATTGCATCCTTTTGGATTTGGCTTGAGCTACACCACATTTGAAATGAGTGCGCCACGCTTGTCTAAGTTAACTTTTGACAACGCGAGTGACATAATTACTGTTTCTGTAGATGTTACAAATAAAGGAAAAATGGATGGCGACGAAGTTGTTCAATTATATATACGCGATAAAGTAAGCTCATTTACGAGACCTGTAAAAGAATTAAAGGCTTATAAGCGTGTGAGTTTAAAAGCAGGCGAAACTAAAACTGTCGAGCTCAAACTCACTGGAGAAAGCCTCGCCTTTTACGATAAGGATTACAACTTCGTGATAGAAGAAGGAGATTTTACCATTATGACTGGTAATTCTTCCCATAAAAAATCATTGCAGGAAACAACCCTTACTGCAACAAAACATTTACAAATAGCCGAATAATATGAACGGGATGAAAAACATAGTTTTTAGAGTAAGTCTTGTAGTGCTTGCATTGATGGCAGTAAGTTGCAAAGAAAAGTCTCAAGATGTAGCAATGGCTACAAACACGGCTACGAAAGAACGTCCAAACATCATCTACATTATGGCAGATGACCTTACTACGCAAGCGATAAGTGCCTACGGCGGAATCTACAAAGACATTGCACCTACACCAAACATCGATCGTATTGCGTCTGAAGGAATGCTCTTTCAGGATGTACTATGTACTAATGCGATCTGTGGGCCAAGTCGCGCAGCGATACTTACGGGTAATTACAGCAATCGCAACGGTTATTATAAGAATGAGAGTGGAGGAAAATTTGACCGTAGTCAATGGACGTTCCCGCAAGAGTTTCAGAAAAATGGGTATCAGACTTCGCTTTTTGGTAAATGGCATTTAGGAACAGAGCCAGCGGGTTTTGACACTTTTAAATATCACAACAGCGCAGGACAGCAAGGCCATTATTGGAATCCAACTTTTAATGAAAATGGGAAGGATGTTAAGGAAGAAGGCTATTCAACGAATCTTTCTACGGACTTTGCGATGCAATGGTTGCAGGAAGGACGCAAGCAAGATGCACCTTTTATGATGGTATTGCAGTACAAAGCACCGCACCGCCCGTGGCAACCAGATACGAAGTATGAAGATCTTTGGGAAGATATTGAGATGCCGTATCCATCTACATTTAATGATGATTACAAGGGGCGCGAACTCACAGCTGGCGATACAGAAATGACGATGGAGTATTTCTCTCGTCGTGATATGAAATACAAAGAGCCAGAAAACCTCAAAGGGAAAGAAAAAATCCAATGGGCATTTTATGGTGCAAAAAAAGGAGAAATCGTTCAGCCAGAAGGAATGACGGCAGAAGAAGGTAGAAAATGGAGATACCAGACCTACATCAAAGATTACCTCGCCTGTGTAAAGTCTGTAGATGACAACATCGGGCGTGTGTTGAAATATCTTGACGATAATAACCTTGCCGATAATACGATTATCGTTTTAACCTCAGACCAAGGTTTTTATCTAGGAGACCACGGATTTTTTGATAAGCGTTTCATTTATGAGGAGTCTATCCGTATGCCATTTATTTTAAAATATCCGGGCGTTGTAAAACCAGGAACGCAGAATGAAGATATCATCACAAACATAGATTTTGCACCAACACTCCTTGACCTTGCAGATATTGAGACAGATCAAGATATGCACGGTAAAAGTTTTGAGCCTATTTTAAAAGGAAATACGCCAGCAGACTGGGAACAGGGGATGTATTATCACTATTATGAGTGGCCCTACTGGCATCACGTACAACCGCACTACGGCATCCGTACCCAAAAGTACACGCTAGCTCATTTTTATTATAACATCGATGTTTGGGAATTATACGACCTAGAAAAAGACCCAGAGCAGATGAACAACATTATAAACGATCCTGCCTACGCCACAGTTGTTACAGATTTGAAAAAGCAACTTAAGAACTTGATGATTAAATACGAAAACAACAAATCCCTAGCCGACTTCCGTAAAATCACGGACACAGATTTTGGCTCGATTGTAGATAAAAAAGATGATGAGACCAGTGTGCAAGATGTATTGACTGGTGGGAATGATAAGGAAAAAGGGAAATAATTTACTCGCTTTTAGAATAGTACGTCTTTAGCGTACCGCGAAAACAAAAACAAATGAAAAACATATCCTACATAGCAACCCTAGCCATCACATTGCTGATGAGCAGTTGCAATGCTCAAAAGGCTGGTCCAAATCCGCAAAATGAAAACCGCCCACAGAGCCAAGTTGAAGTTAGCGGAGACCAAAAAAACATCCTCTTCTTGGCCATAGATGACTTGAAGCCCTTGCTTTCTAATTATGGTGAGAAACAAATGAAAACCCCAAACTTTGACCGACTGGCAAAAATGGGAGTAACCTTTACAAACGCTCACGTTCAATATGCCGTTTGCGGGCCATCTAGAGCGAGTGTGATGACGGGAACAGTTCCAGATCGTACTAAGGTGTGGGACTTGCATACAGATTTTCGCGAAAGCGCACCCCAACTAAAGTCAATGCCAGAGCACCTTATCGAACAAGGATATGAAACCACAGCGGTAGGGAAAATTTATCACAAAGGGTCGTCTGCACCAGGACACGATGGGAAGTCGTGGTCTATGCCGCATACCTTGCCAGACAACTATGACCCAAAATACGGTGAGCCAGCGTTCAGCTATTACCAAACTCCAGAGAACAAAGCAAAATTTGATGCACTCCTCGCTGAAGCCGAGAAAAAAGGTATTAAGAAAAACGGCAAAAAACGTAGTTACGCATTTAAAAAATTTAAGCCCAGTACAGAAGCGGGCGACGTTTCTGATACGGCATATCAAGACGGACTTTACACGGTTGAAGCGCTGAAAAAATTAGACAAATTAGAAGCTAGCGGTAAGCCTTGGTTCCTTGGCGTAGGGTATCAAAAACCGCATTTACCATTTGTTGCGCCTAAGAAATATTGGGACTTATACGATCGTGATAAGATAGATCTTGCCCCGTTCCAACAAACGGCAGATGGTACGCCTAAATTTGCGTATCATTCTTTCGGCGAGTTACGAGCATTCTCAGATATTGATAACGATCTGCGTGTAGGTGATAAATTGCCTGAGGCAAAACAACGCGAACTCATCCACGGCTATATGGCGTGTATCTCTTACATCGATGCTCAGTTGGGAATTTTACTAGATGATATAGACCGCAGAGGCATAACAGAGGATACGGTAATCGTACTTTGGGGAGATCACGGTTTTCACTTAGGCGATCATACGGAGTGGTGTAAGCATTCTAATTTTGAACAGGCTACCCGCATCCCGTTTATGTTTGCCGGGCCTGGTGTTGCAAAAAACAAAAAAGACGATGCTCCCGTAGAATTATTGGACTTGTTTCCGACCGTTTTTGAGTTGGCAAACGTAAAGCAATCCCCTCAAACAGATGGAAAATCTTTAGTTCCTGTGCTAGATAATGACCCAAACACAAACCTTGACCAAGATTACGCCTTCCACCAGTATCGCCGTCAGAAGCGTATGGGGTATGCGGTCCGTACGACACAATACCGCTATACGGAGTGGCACGATAATGAGTACCGCAGTTTTGATAACTACAAGGAATCAAATATAGTTGGATACGAATTGTACGATTACAAAAATGATCCACTTGAGACGAAAAATTTTGCAAAAGATCCCGCTTACGCGAAAATACGAGCAGAATTAAAAGCAAAGCTTAAAAATGAGCTTGTGAATAAACAGGCAAATCAATAGTAAAAAATTGAAAAGGATATAGAAATCAAATCCTATCCTCTTTTGGCACAAAACGTGACTTAAACGTATCTGTAAAATGAAAGTCTAAGACATTTATTAATGCAGTAATTCATTTTGAAAAACGTAATCAAGAAATTAATGAAAAACATATTCTCCCTTTTTTTTCTCATTGCCACTACGGCAATGTTCGCTCAGGACAAACCAAATATTCTTGTCGTAATTACAGACGACCTAGGTTACCACGACTTGAGTATTACTGGTTCTCAGTTGTATGAAACTCCAAACATAGACGGACTCGCTAAAACATCCGTTCAGTTTACAAATGGCTATTCGAGCTACCCAAGATGTACGCCCTCTCGTTACGGCCTAATGACAGGAACATATCCTGTTAATGAGGATAAGGGATTTCTAGGTGGAATAGAGGATGATAAGAATTTTGTCAAGCAATTTAACGAAGCAGGTTACAACACTTCTTTTGTTGGCAAATGGCATTTAGGAAAAGGTAAGAGTGCTCCAGATAAATTTGGTTATAAGCACACCTACGCTTCTGGCGAAGCCGGTGGAGTGGGACAACGCTATTATCCTTTCAACACGCAACGAAATGGTAAACCTGCGAAGTACAATGTGCCCAACGTTGAAGAAGACGGTAAAGAAGGAGATTACATCAGCGATATGATGACAGATGAGACCATCCGTTTTATAAAGGAAAATGAATCTAACAAGCCTTTCCTAGCCGTACTTGCATATTACTCGGTACACACACCGCTCGAGGCGAAAGTCGAAGACAAAGCCCGTAATGAAGAGCAACTCAAGGGAATGAAATTTGAAGGCCCAGCATTTATCAAAGAAGGAGCGGGCCGTCGTAAGATGCACCAAGATGATGCGGATTATGCAGGAATGGTGGAGAATGTAGATGAAAATGTAGGAAAGCTTCTGCAAACGCTTAAAGACTTGAATATAGACAAGAACACCATCATCATTTTTACCAGCGACCACGGTGGTCTCTCAAATGACGGTCATAAAGGCGAGCGCCAACTTGCAACCTCTAATCTTCCTCTTAAAGCAGGGAAAGGTTGGTTGTACGAAGGCGGAATACGTGTTCCATTTTTTATAAAGTGGGAAAAAGAAATTGAGCCAAAAGTAGATGACAAATCGATTGTTGTTGGGATGGATATTTTTCCTACGCTATTAGATTTGGCGTTAGATCAAAAAGTCGAAGGTATAGACGGGATGAGTATGGAGCCAGTTCTAAAAGGTAAAGAATCTTGGGATGACCGCACTGTTTTCTGGCATTCTAGAAAAGCTCGCCCGCATTCTACGGGAGATGCAAAAATGTCTGTGGTACGTGATGGCGATTATAAATTAGTGGTCTATAATGAAACCAAAAAAATGGAGCTTTACAATCTTAAAGAGGATGTAGGTGAGGAAAATGACCTTGCGATGCAGATGCCGGAGAAGGTGGAGACGCTTTCGCGAAAGCTAAAGAACTTTAAAAAAGAATACCTCGTCCCCGAAAAAATGAATATGTGGAAAGACTACCGCGCCACCCAAAAAGCAGATAAAAAGAAGGGGAAGGAGAAAAACTAACTGAGCCATTCTCTTTTTGTGAACAGCCTGGCAGTTGAAAATGCAATAGTTGAATCCAAACTGGCCTAAGCGAATTTTACGTAAAAAATGATGTGAGCGTAGGGTTAAGCAAAATAGGGCTAGACAAAATGTTATTGACAATACCAATTTGTTAACCCCTTAAGAAGTCATTTTAAGAATGACTACACCTTTATTTTGCGCCGAAGCGAGGGAAATTTTTAGTAAAAGTCGGTTCAGCCTAGCCTTTTTTGGTTCGTTTTTTTGGCAATGAAAAAAATGAACAATGATATGAAGTAGACTGAGTACGAAGATTAAAACTCAATCTTTTTTAAATTAATATTTCAAATAATGAGTTTGAATTTCAAAATCCTATTAAAAGCGAGCGCTCTGCGAGTGTTCGCTTTTATGCTTTTAATCTTAACATTCAGTTGTAAATCAAATCAGAATTCTTCACCCTTCGACTCCGCTCAGGGTTCAGATTCGAGTTCATCCTTCGACTCTGCTCAGGGTTCGAAAATTGAAAAACCAAATATTTTGATTTTGCACGTAGATGACCTCGGGTACCACGACCTGAGCGTGCACGGTTCAAAAATTTATCAAACGCCTAATATTGATAAGCTCGCTGGTGAAAGCGTACGTTTTACAAATGCCTATGCAAACTATCCTCGTTGTGTGCCCTCGCGCTATGCGATGATGACGGGCGGTTATCCTGTGCAAAATGGCGATGTGCCAGATGATGGGTTTGAGATTGACAATATTCCAGATAATAAGAATTTTATAAAAGCTATAGACGGGGCTGGCTATCAAACCGCTTATTTTGGCAAATGGCATTTGGGCGAAGACCCAAAAGAGCTGGGTTTTGATACAAGTGTCGCCGCTGGCCACGCGGGTTCGCCCATTTCATTTTTATATCCATTCAATGAGAAAAAGGGTAAAGGAAAATCTAAAAAGGCACCTATAAAGGACCTAGACGAAATTTCAAAAGACGGTGATTACCTAACCGATGTCCTTACAGACCAAGTCGCGCAATACATTAAAAATCGAGATAAAAATGCGCCATTTATGGCAATGCTCGCTTTTTACAACGTTCATCAACCCTTTGAGGCCAAAGAAGAAGACATAAAGCGCAATCGTAAGGAGATAAGGGCTTTCGATTTTGGCGATACTCCAGAATATATCAAAGAAGGCACCGGCCGAACAAAAATGCGTCAAGACAACGCCACCTACGCCGCTATGGTAGAAAATACCGATGAAAATGTAGGAAAACTATTGGCCCTTCTCGAAGCCGAGGGGATTTTAGACAACACCCTGATCATCTTCTCCAGCGACCACGGCGGACTTTCAAACGACGGGACAAAACAGCGCAATCTAGCTACCACAAATTATCCGCTTAGAGCGGGAAAAGGTCATCTCTACGATGGCGGGATCAAAATTCCGTTTTTCGTAAAGTGGCAGGATAAACTGCAACCGCGAGATGAATCATCTCTAGTAATGTTGATGGACGTTTTACCTACGCTCACAAATCTCACAACTGGAAAAAATCTAGAAACCGAAGGTCAGAATATGCTCCCTGTCCTTAACGATACCGAGGAGTGGGACGACCGAACCGTCTTTTGGCACTCCTCAAAAGCACGCCCTACAAATACAGGCGATACAAAGTCTTCGGCGGTGCGTGAGGGGGATTTTAAACTCATTCATTGGTATAAAGAAAACCGATTTGAATTATATAACATCGCACAAGATCCTGGTGAGCAAAATGATCTAAGTAAGGCGATGCCGGAAAGAGTGCGTACGCTTTCGCGAAAGCTGAATAATTGGAAATCCACATTTTAATGAAACACATTTTTCTCCCTATATTTTTACTGCTTGTTTTCTCGGCTTGTGCCCAGCAACCCGAAGGAAGGGATATTCTGGATGCTTCACGATTGAAATTTCTCACTTCAAAAGCAGAAGGCTCCCAAGTAGAAGTGACAAAAGAAAATGAGACAAATGTCGTACGTTTTATCACAGAAACACAACCCAAATTTATTTACAACTACGCGACCAGCCTTCCGCTACAAAAGGAAAAACTTAACGAGGGTGATGTAGTTCTACTTTCATTTGAGGCTATTACCGAAAAAAGTAGTGAAGAAACTGGGGAGGCAAAGTTGCTTATCCAACTCAAACAATCAGGCTCCTTTAAGCAAAACCTAGATAGGACTTTAAATATTGGTTCTGTCTGGAAACGTTATTTTATACCGTTTCAAACTACGCAATCTATAAGTCCTAAAAATCTCGGAGTGATGTTACAGTATGGCTTTGAACCACAGACTATCGCGTTAAAGAATATCTCATTTCAAGTGTATCCTAGAGGGACGTTACTACAAGATTTACCAAAAACCGAAGTTACGTACCAAGGTATGGAACCTGATGCTCAATGGCGGAAAGATGCCCTAGCAAGGATAGAGCAAATACGCAAAGGCGATTTTCAGATAGAAGTTACACAAGATGGTAAACCTGTGCCTAATGCACAAATAGAGGTGGAACTAAAGCGTCATTACTTCCCCTTTGGCGTTGCGATGGACGCCGAAGAAATCCTAAACAATAAAGACAAATACAACCGATTTAAAGAAGCTTTTGGTCTTACTGTGCTGGCCAATGACTTGAAAATCAAACGCTGGTCTCGCAAAGAAAACAGAGCTACGACTTTAAAAGCACTCGATAAATTAAAAGCTGATGGGATTTCTGTAAAAGGTCACGTTCTTATTTGGCCAGGATTTCAGTATAACCCTGCGAGCATCAAAAAATTAAAAAACGATCCAGTAAAACTAGAAAAGGCGATTAAATCCCACGTGTACAATATACTAGATGCTACTGAGGGTAAAGTAACGCATTGGGATGTGGCAAATGAAACCTACACAAACAAGGACTTTCAAAACATATTGGGAAGCGAAGAATTACTCTACGATGGCTTCCGAATTTTACGCAATCGTCAGCCTAATGTGAGCCGATTTACCAACGAGTACGGCATCATAAGCAAGGGCGGGATAGATACCCAAAAGCAACAATGGTACTACGATTATATCAAACGTGTAGACACAAATACTAATGGTGCTGTGCAAGGTATTGGCATCCAGTCCCATATGGGCACCGACCTCACACCGCCAGAAAAGGTGCTGAGTTTGCTGTCATATTATGCCTCTCTGGGAAAGCGCATCAGTATCTCAGAGTTTACGATGGATGAAACCGACCCAAAAATCCGCGAGCAGTATACCCGCGATTTTATGATTGCCACTTTTTCACACCCTAACGTTTCTGAGTTTCTTTTTTGGGGATTTCAGGATGATGACGGTCGTGGCAAAGTTGATATTTATGAGGCAGACGAAAGTATAGGCGAGATGGGCAAGGCGTATTTCTCATTAGTAAATGGGGATTGGAAGACTACGCTTTCGCGAAAGCTTAATGAGCAAGGAGCTATTTCAGACCGTGGGTTTTATGGTTTATATACCTATAAAGTCTTGGTTGACGGAGTTGAAAAAACAGGAAGTTTTGAAGTAGTTCCAAACGCTTCAAATCAAATTCAAATTCAATTATAATGAAATATGTTCTCTCGCTTATAGGTCTGTTTGTTCTGATTATTTCTTGTAATTCAAATAAGTCCTCAACTTCATCCTTCGGCTCCGCTCAGGATTCGGATGGTGGACAGCCTAATATTCTCTGGATTGTTTGTGAAGACATTAGTCCGATACTCTCTTTTTACGGAGATAACACCGCAAAAACCCCAGTTTTAGATAAACTTGCCTCTGAAAGTGTGGTGTACGATAAGGCTTTCTCAGTAGTTGGCGTTTGCGGACCATCGCGAAGTGCGATTATTACGGGTATGTATCCTACCAGCATTGGGACGATGCATATGCGTACGGCGCAGGATGTGATGAACTGGGGAAAGCGTACCTACAAAAAGGACGTGGGAAGGCAAGATGTTCAGGGCAATGACATCATTCAATATGCTTCTGTGATTCCTGATTATGTAAAAGCATTTCCAGAATACTTGCGTACGGAAGGATACTTCACCTCAAATAATGAAAAAACAGATTACCAGTTTGCATCGCCCGTAACCGTTTGGGATGAGAACGGAAAGAAAGCGCATTGGCGTAATCGTAAAAAAGGACAGCCTTTTTTCTCGGTATTTAATTTTGGCGTAACCCACGAGAGCCGTATTTGGAAAAATGCTGATTTGCCACTTACCGTAAGTCCAGATGATGTGCCTGTGCCACCTTACTTTCAAGATACAGAAACCTCTCGCACAGATCTCGCACGCTTATACAGCAATGTAGAATTACTAGATAAAGAAGTGGGCGACCTGCTCCAGAAACTTAAAGATGACGGTTTATACGATAACACCATCATTTTCTTTTACAGCGACCACGGTGGCCCGATGCCCCGCCAGAAAAGAGAAATTTACGACAGCGGTCTTCACGTACCCTTTATGGTTAAGGATTTGCGCGGTACAAAAGGCCGTAGTGATCAAATTGTCTCTTTTGTAGATTTGGCGCCTACCGTATTGAGTTTGGCTGGAGTGGAGATTCCCGAACACATTCAAGGAAAGGCATTTTTGGGAGTGCAAAATGACGAGAAACGCAACTACGCCTTTGGCACGTCAGACCGTTTTGACGAGTTTACAGATCGTTCCCGTGCGGTGTACAACGACCAATTTCTCTACATTCAGAACGACTTTCCAGAGAAGATGTGGTATAAAGATGTAGGCTACAGAAAGCAAGTACCGATGATGGAGGAATTATTACGCTTTCGCGAAACCTGCGCTGAGCGTAGTCGAAGTGGCTGTAACCTAACCCCAACACAGCAGGAATGGTTTACGGACAAGCCCAAAGCCGAACTGTACGATTACGTTAACGATCCTCACAATCTGATCAACTTAATTGATAATCCAAAGTACACAGCTGTTCAAAAGGAACTTCGGTCAAGATTACTCAAATTTCGTGACGAATATATCGATTATGGGATGATGCCGGAGGCTCAATTTATTAATCAAATCTGGCCAGATTTTGAACAACCGGTGACGGCTGAAATTGAAATCAACACCGAATCTGAAAACGCAAGCGCTGAAGTTGTAAGACTTTCATCTTCCACTAAGGGAGCATCTATTGGGTATATCATTTCGGATACTGTTATGGATGAGTTGGATTTGAATAGCGGTTGGCACGTGTATCACAAGCCTCTGGAAGTTAAGAAAGGCCAGTATCTATATGCGATGGCGCAACGTATTGGTTTTCGCGAAAGCGAGATCTTTAAAACGCAATTGTAGATGAGATATACTCAGCTTCTTATCATCTTGTTTGCATCCCTTTCGGTGTTTGCTCAAAAAAAGACGTCCTACAAAGACCAATGGCAGTTTCCCGCAAAGGATAGCACGATGTACGTGACGGCCGAGCAACAAAAAGAATTGTACGCCACAGAGGGTGAGATGGAGTGGTTTAAGGACGCAAAGCTAGGTATTTTTATTCATTGGGGACCCGCATTGTTAAAGACCAATGTGCTCAGTTGGGGTCGCGATGGTGAACGCCCTGGAGCGGAAAAACCAGCAACTAAAGGTGTGCCTGCCGAGGTGTATGATAACCTCTATAAAAAATTTAACCCCAAGAATTTTGACGCCGACCGCTGGATGCAACAAGTAAAAGATTGGGGAGCAGAGTATGTGGTTTTTACGGCCAAACATCACGATGGTTTTGTTTTTTTTGATGCTGATAATACGGAGTATGGGATTATGAACACGCCTTTCGGGAGGGACATTTGCAAGGAGTTGGCCGAGTCTGCGCAGAAGGCGGGCGTAAAGATTTTTTGGTATTACTCGCAACCTGATTGGACGCATCCCGACAACTTGCGGGAGAAACATTACGAGAATTACTTACCGTATATGAATGCCCACGTAGAGCAACTATTTACGCAGTACGGAAAGATAGACGGCGTGTTTTGGGATCATCTGGCGACCAAATACTGGCAGTGGGACAGCTACCATTTGCTTAAAAAAATGAAGGAATGGCAACCGGGTATTGTGAGCAATGCTCGTACAGGTTTTGGCTGGCCGTTGCAGGACAGAGGCGATTATGACACGCCCGAGCAAAGTTTGGGGCCTGTTAATCATCATAGGTATTGGGAGGCGTGCCTGACAATGACAGATAAATGGCTGTATAGCCCAAACGGGCCCATTAAACCTTATGAAACAGTTTTAGGAATGCTCATTCAAGTAGCAGGAAATGGTGGGAATTTATTGCTCAATCTGGGCCCAAACGGCAAAGGCGAATTCGTTGCCAAAGAAGCCGAAGAGGCGAGCAAAGTAGGCGAGTGGATTAAGAAATATGGCCACACGATTAAAAATACACGGCGTGGCATATATATAGGTGGTGATTATGGCGCCAGTACACAGGTAGGAAATACGCTGTATGTACACGTTTTACAGCAATTGGCAGACAATGCAGAGGCAACCATAGAACTACCACAGCTACCTACCCAAATCTTAAGTGCCGAAGGAATTACCAAAGGTTTTAAGCGGTACGAAGTCAAGAATGGTAAGCTATTGTTGTATTTTGATAAGAACGCTTTCGCGAAAAATTTGGACAATATTGTCACACTTACCTTGGCAGAAGATCCGTCGACTTTTGAGCGTATAGAGACTTGGGAAGCGATTCCAGTAGCTAAAAAAGAATTCAAGGTATCTGCTTCATCTTTTGCGAAAGCAAAAAACAAACCAGAAGTTATCTATAATGCAAAAGGTAATGTGTTTAGTGAAGTCATACACCTAAAATCTTGGTGGGAGCCGGCAAAAGAGGATAAAAACCCCAATTTAACTGTATACTTTACAACTCCCAAAAAATTAAAGACGCTGTTGTTGAGTGAGAATATGCGTTCACATTGTGTGCGCAACTTCCATATTGATACAAAAGATGCAGCAGGGAATTGGAAAACCGTTTACAAAGGTAAAATCATAGGTGAAGGACTTCGAGTGAAACTCAATGGGGATGCGATTTATGGAACGAGATTGGTCATTTTAGAGCATACAAATGACATTCAAATAACCGCTTTTAATAGTTATGAGTAGAACATTATATATAATAGCGCTTGTGTTGATATCCGCTTTCGCGAAAGCGCAAGAAACCTCAAACCCCAACATCGTCTACATCCTTGCCGATGATATGGGAATTGGCGATGTGTCCGGTCTCAATCCAGAGGCAAAAGTCAGCACTCCAAACATAGACGCGCTCATAAAAAATGGAATGACATTTACTGATGCGCACACCACTTCGTCGGTATGTACGCCGTCGCGATACAGTATTATGACAGGCGAGTACGCGTGGCGCACAAAGTTAAAGGCTAGAGTGCTGGACGGCTATTCAAAATCCTTGATTGCCGATGAGAAAGATACTGCTCCAGAATTGTTACAACGCAATGGGTATGCTACGGCGATGATTGGTAAATGGCACTTGGGATGGGACTGGCAATTACAAACAGAAGAAAATCTCGAGATGGATGCTAAAAATCCATACCAATATGCTCAAGATATAAGTGATAAAGTAGATTACACAAAACCCTTTCAAGGAGGTCCGACGGATCACGGATTTGATTATTTTTTTGGAATCAATGCTTCTTTGGATTTCCCACCCTACGTATATGCCGAAAATGACAATTTGATAACAGAGCCTACCGAAACAATGAAACCCGACGGAAAAGATAAAGACTTTCCGGGCGGACGAAAGTTGGATTTAGTCGGCGGTCAGAAGCTCAAGCGAAAAGGGGATAAAGCTCCAGATTTTGAGGCAGAAGACGTAATGCTAGATTTAACGAACAAGTCTGTAAAATATATTGCGGATTACAAGCAAAGTAAACCTTTCTTTTTATATATCCCTTTGACTGCACCTCACACGCCTGTGTACCCGCGTCCAGAGTTTGAGGGAACGAGTAAAGCTGGGATTTATGGAGACTTTATCCAAGAATTGGACTGGACGGTTGGGCAAATTATGACTGCTGTTAAGGAAAAGGGAATTGAGGACAATACCATTATCATCTTCACCGCAGATAATGGAGCTTCTAAGGCTTCTTTTCCTATTGAATTTGAGGAAAAATACAACCACAAACCCAGCGCACATTTACGCGGGCGAAAAGCAACCTTGCACCAAGGAGGTCTTACCGTGCCATTTATTGTGCAATGGAAAAACACGATAAAGCCAAACAGTACAAACGCAACCACCATAAGCCTTGGAGATTTATACGCCACCTGCGCCGACATTGTAAATACCAAAACAGAACTTAATCAAGCTGTGGACAGTTACAGCATCTTGCCCTTATTACAAGGTGAAAATACCTATGACCGCGAGGCATCGGTGTACACAAATTTTGCGGGAAGATTTTCTATTCGTAAAGGGGATTGGAAAATGGATTTAAATCCTAAAAAGGGAAAAAGCTATTTATTTAATATTAAGGATGACCCGTCAGAAACCAATAATCTTTTTGAGGATTCCGCTTATGCGAAAAAGAAAGAAGAACTGACTCTCGCCCTCAACGACATTATTTTAAGCGGTCGGAGCACTAAAGGTAAAGCACTAGAAAACCACGGAACCAAAATCTGGAAGCAACTATTCTGGCTAAAAGAGAAGAAGTAATGAGAAACGGAGTACTTATCATCATTTTGGTCGCTCTATTCCATTCCTGTAGCGCACAACAAACGCAATCAACGATTGCGACAAAACAACCCAATATTCTCTTCATCCTCGCCGATGATTTGGGCATTAATGCACTTCATTGCTATGGGAATCCGCTTGTGGAGTCGCCTAATATTGATACCTTATTTTCAGAAGGGATGCACTTTACAAACGGCTACAGCAACGACCCAACCTGTGCGCCATCACGAGCTTCTATTATTTCTGGGCGGTACGCACCACGCCATAAGGTGTATAGAGTCGCAGACCGTTACAAAACCGATAAAAAAACGCTAGAGGCAATGAAATTTCTGCCTCCAGAAATCAATAAAGTCAAAGGCTCTGGCGCAGGTTTGAACTTAGAAAAAATCACCATCGCCGAAGCTTTAAAAGCAAATGGCTATGCGACTTCGGCTTATGGTAAGTGGCATTTGGGTAAAAACGAATTACAGATTCAAAATCAAGGTTTTGACGAGGGTTATGAAGTCACAGGTCATTACAACTTTAAAACTTCACCCACTCAGCTAGAGGTGGATAATTCCCTATACAGCGCCGACCATATCACGGTTAAGACGATTGATTTTATTAAGAAATCAAAGGAAACTAATACGCCATTTTTTGCTTATGTGCCTTATTATTTGGTACACAAACCGCTGGAGCCAAAACCTGAATATTTAAAACATTTTAAAGAAAAGCTCAAAGGCAATCCAGATGTTGGTAAAGATGAAATCAAAGTCCTAGCAATGATTAAAAGTCTGGATGAGAGTGTAGGCCAACTTTTACAAGCGCTCAAAGATTTAGGTCTTGAAGAAGATACAATAGTCGTCTTTACGAGCGATAACGGGCATTATAAGACTGAGAGCAATATTTTCAATCAGCCGTATCGTGGGGTGAAAGGTGAGACACTGGAAGGAGGCATCCGGGTTCCATATATTTTTAAGTGGAAAGGCAAAATAAAGCCTAATTCGGTGTCGACGGAGCCTATAATTCACGTTGATTTGTATCCTACGTTTCTGGGGCTTACAGATACAAAGCGTCCAGAAAATTATATGCTCGACGGAGAAGATTTGTCTCCAATACTTTTCGCGAACCTGCCTGACGGACAGGCAGGAGCGATTAAAACAAAACGCGACGCACTCATCTGGCAATACACAAATTATGCACGCTACAATGAGAAGCGAGGCGACTTTGCCAGTGAGTGGGTAAATGTCATTCAGGTGGACGGTTACAAAATGACTGAAGTAGTAGAAAGTGGCGAGTATTTCCTGTACAACCTTAATGAAGACCCCTACGAAACGACCGAGATTTCGGCCCAAGAACTTGCTGTTTTGAGGCGATTAAAAGCAAGATTGGAGCGGTGGAAAATCGAGACGGTTTCTGAGGAGCCTCGTCGTAATCCCGATTTTAAAGGGTAAATCAACATCCCGTGTCTGCAATGATTATTTCTATTTTTCCGTTTGTAGGGAAAGAAATATCTATTGTCAGATATAAAATAGATACTTATAATTTAAACGCTTTCGCGAAAGCGTAGTCTAAACAGAAACATCGCTTTAATGAACCCTCAAGAAATCAAACATCTGTACTGGCGAGCGGGCTTTGGCATCTCGCCGAAAGCGCTTTCTAAGTTGGAGGATGCTTCGAGAGGGGAAGTTGTGGATACACTTTTTGAAGCAGCAAAGACCATCAAACCGCTGGAAATGGATTTGAGTGCCTTTGAAGTGCTTAAACAACCCCGCGCAAGGAAGATGATGGAGGACAAGAAGTTTCGTGAGCTCGCTCAGAAGGGACGTAAAATGGTCAAAGACCTCAATTATGCGTGGCTCTCGAGAATGTCAGAACCAGAATCTGTACTGCGTGAGAAAATGACCTTATTCTGGACAAATGTGTTTGTGTGTCGGGACAATGCGATTTGGCATATTTTGCCCTATCACAACCTGTTGCGGGAGCATGCGCTGGGGAATTTTGGTGATTTTGTAAAAGCCGTTGCCAAAGCTCCATCTATGAGCAAATACCTGAACAACAGGCAGAACCGAAAGGAAAAGCCCAATGAGAATTTTGCCCGTGAGTTAATGGAGCTGTTTACCCTGGGTGTGGGAAATTATACGGAGCAGGACATTAAAGAATCTGCTAGGGCGTTTACTGGATGGAGTTTTGACCGCAATGGCGATTTTTTATTGCGCGTGCGTCAGCACGATGAGGGTGTCAAGACCTTTATGGACGAGACCGGAAATTGGGATGGAGACGACATTATCGATATTATCCTTAAGCAAAAGCAATGCGCACGCCACATCTGTACAAAAGTGTATGCCTATTTTGTAAATCCAGAAATCAATAGCCGGCGCGTAGAAGCATTGACAGATTTCTTCTATCAAGATTACGATATCGAACGCCTTATGCGCCATATTTTTGAGTCGGACTGGTTTTATGAAGCGCAGCACCTAGGCGCAAAAATTAAGTCGCCTGTAGAGCTTATGGTAGGGATTCAAAATGTGGTGCCTGTCAAATTTCAAAAGAAAAAGCAGTTACTCTTCCTGCAACGTATGATGGGGCAAGTATTGCTGGACCCGCTCAATGTTGCAGGGTGGAAGGGCAATCGTAGTTGGATAGATTCGAACACCTTGATGTTCAGAATGAACTTGCCCAGCGCAATACTGGCGAATGCCGTTATCGAATTTTCAGAAAAAGGGGAGTTTGAAGATTCCTTAGAAGACTACTACGAAGCCGAAAAGACCAAACGCAGATTTCTAAAGACCGAGCCAGACTGGTCAAATTTTGAAGAGAATTATGTGAATCCGCTTCAAGTGGGTGCTATTACGCTTTCGCGAAACGCTGAAGTCGTCTTAAAAAAGCGTTTACAACAACATATCTTACAAGCTCCTTTAGACAAGGACACAGAGCGTCTGCTAGAAAATCTAGAAAGCTCGACTACACAGGCCTATTGCATCCAGCTGATGTCGTTGCCGGAATATCAAATGTGTTAAACTATCGCTATGAAAAGAAGACTGTTCATACAAAAGAGTGCCCTTGCGAGTAGCGTCTTTCTAGTGCCCGATTTTGTGCGAGCGTTTGAGATGATACCTAAAGAAGTTTCTGCGTTTAAGAAGTTAGTGGTGATACAGCTCTCGGGAGGTAATGATGGGTTGAATACGATAATTCCTTACGAAAACGACCTATATTACAAGAGCCGACCTAATTTAGCGGTTACCAAAAGTGAGGTGCTCAGAGCAGGAAATGATTTAGGCTTTAACAAACACCTTTGCGGACTTAAAAACCTGTACGATAAAGGATATCTGACCGTAATAAACAACGTAGGTTACCCAAATCCGGACAGGTCGCATTTTAGAAGCACGGACATTTGGCACACCGCGAGCGATGCAAATGAATATTTGAATACGGGTTGGCTCGGGCGCTATGTGGAAGAATTTGGCGGAAAACCCTATAACGGGATTGAGGTGGACGACAGTCTTTCTGCCATTTTAAAAGGAGAGAAGCTTAACGGAATTGCCACCAAGAATCCAGCTCTGTTGAATAGAATTATGGCGTCGCCATACTTTTCAAAAGTACTGGACGAGCAAACAGATGCGCACTTGAGCGAGCATAATCTTGGATATTTGTATAAAACAATGATTGAGGCAAAATCTTCGGCCAAGTATTTGCACGAGAAAACTGGGACATACAGTTCTAAAACAACTTATCCCGATAACCCATTCGGGAAACAGTTACAGACGACTGCACAGTTTATAAACTCTGACGTAGATACAAAGGTGTATTATGTATCTATGGGCGGTTTTGACACCCACGTTAATCAAGAAAACAGGCAAAAGCGATTGCACGAAACTTACAGCGACGCGCTAGAAACCTTTGTGAGAGACCTTGAAAAGAACGATTCTTTTAAGGATACGTTGATACTTACTTTTTCTGAATTTGGTCGTCGGGTACAACAGAATGCCGCTAAAGGAACTGACCACGGCACGGCAAATAATGTATTTGTGGTGGGGAAGAATCTGAAGAAACCGGGATTTTACAATGAAGCTTCGGACCTTGTCAATCTGGATAGAAATGGAGATTTAATCTATTCGGTAGATTTTCGGGAAGTGTATGCTACGATTTTAGATAAATGGCTAGCTGTAGATGATGAGAAGGTACTCAATAAGGGATTTTCAAAACTTGACTTTTTAGGATAAACAATAGCTATGCGCAATCTTTTAGTATTTATAATTCTAACTTTAGTTCTGTCTTCTTGCGGTACACAAAAAACTAAGAACGTTTCTAAGTATCCTTTTGCGCAAGAAAACCTGATCCCTTGGTCTATCGTGGCTTTTGATAGTCTGAAGCGTAGGCCGGCAGAGCGTGTGGCGATGGTGAAGAAGTTGGGTTTTGATAGATATGCCTTTGGCGGTCGTCAGGAGCATATTGATAAGATGGAGGAGGAGATAGGCATCGCGCGGTCTGAGAATGTGGAGATAAGCGCTGTTTGGTTATATCTTAATCATAAGAAAGACAGCGTCGGTAAGCTCAAGCCTATGAGTGAGCAGGTGTTTCAAACGCTCGAAAAAACGGGATTGCAGACTCAGATTTGGGTGGGCTTTCATCCTGAGTATTTTGATGGGTTGGATGATGATAAAGCTTTCACAAAAGCGTTATCAATGCTATCCTATCTCGCTCAAAGAGCCGAAAGAATAGGTTGTACCATAAATATGTATAACCACGGAGGTTGGTACGGCGATCCTAAGAATCAGCTTGAGATCATTAATCGACTACCGCAATACAATATAGGTGTGGTTTATAATTTCCACCACGCACACGAGGAGTTAGATGCCTATGATGAGAACATTGCAATGCTTTTGCCTTATTTAAAATGTGTAAATCTGAACGGAATGAAGGCCGGTGGCCCTAAAATATTGACCATAGGTCAGGGTGAGTTGGAGAAGCAAATGATTCAGCGCTTGTTGGATTTGGGGTATGATGGACCTTGGGGAATACTTGGGCACGTGAAGGGTGGTGATCCTGAGGTGCTTCTAGATAAGAATATGCGGGGGCTTTGGGGATTGTTTCCTCAGTAGATGTTAGACGTGAGACTTGAGAATTAAAAAGTCAGCTTTGTGATCTCTTAGAGAATGTTTGAAGGTGCGAATTTTATCTGAGTCCGCTTTCGCGAAAGCGTAATACTAAGGGTTACCAACATTTTAAAGAAATTTGTCAGAAGGTTAGGACTTACGTTGGAAAAATGGTACTTACTACAGCATTCTTATCACGATTATACCTCATCTAGACGATTATTGGACTCCATTATGGGTAAAAAAAGTGATCTTTGGGAACCAAAACTACTTAAACGATGTTACAAAAGTCCCTCCACTTTATTTTCCTATTCATCACGGCATTATGCTGTGCTCAGACGAGTTACTACGTAAAACAAAATTCTGGAAGCAATGGTAACAATGGCACAAGTCCCGACTCACCTTTTAAAACGATAGAGCGTGCTCTAGATGAGCTTGATCCTGGGGATACCCTTTTTATAATGGGGGCCTATAAAAATGATAGTTATATTAATGATTACAGCTACAGCGGTGACATAAATGACCCGCACATCTGGCATCAAGAGAACACGATTCGCATCAATAACTTGAACGGTACGCCCGATAATTATATTAGTATAAAAGGATACGAAGGGAATACGCGTATAAAAGGAGATGGGGCAAATCTCTTTAGAGTTACAAACAGCTCTTATTTGAACATCGAGGATTTCGAATTGAGAGGTGAGGTTCCTAATATTCCGCTGTCGACGGCGCTGGCGTTGCAGTTTTTATATCGTGAGTCAGGGAGTACGAATACGCTTTACAGAGTACAACCTGGAACCACGGATGAAGATGTGGAAAATATGACTTTTCCAGTCTTAAATAACGTGTCTCGTCCATCTTATACGGATACTCGGGGATTTTACTTTAGTAATGTGCACCACATTAACTTTCGTAACAACGATGTGCACGATACTCCTGGTAATGGTTTTAGGGTGCAGGGTTGTGATTATATTACGATAGAGAATAATAAGGTTTATAATAACTCGCGCAAGTCATATTCTGGTACGCATGGTCTCGTAGTTACAAATGCCGATAGTTTTGATACGGAAACGGGACATAAAATTTTTATTAGAAATAATGAGGTTTACGATAATTATAATGAAATCTACTCTTGGGCACCATCTAAAACCATCATAACTCCTCGTATAGATGAAGGTAAAGGAATCTCCCTACAACGCAATGATATTGCAAATGGATGGACTCATGGACGTTTTCTAGTTACGAATAACATTACTTATGGTAACGGTTTTAGTGGTTTACATTCTAATACTGGTGTGCGTATAGATTTTGTAAATAATACAGCGTATCTCAATTCGTATACAAATAGTGTAACGTATGCAGATGATCCGCAGGGAAGAAACATCGGGATAAGTGCGCAGGGAGGAAGCGACAACAAGATTATAAACAATATTATTTACATCGATAGTGGATGGGGTGGTTTTCCTATTTCACTAGCAAATGAAGATAATGCAGAGGTACGGAATAATGTAATTTTTGGCATTAATGGGACTCTTACACAGGATAATGATGTTACGGGCATTGCTGTAAATACCATCGAAGCAAATCCATTATTTGAAGATGCGGATAATGCGGATTTTAACTTACAAGAAAATTCGCCTGCAATAGGGGAAGCAGATACTGCATTTGCTCCAGAGGAGGATTACTTTGGGAACGCTAGAGATGACAATCCAGATATTGGCGCGGTGGAGTTTGGAGCAAATTTGAGTGTGGAAGATGCTGTTTTGGCTTCTGTTTCTGTATATCCTAATCCTTTTACAGATCAACTGACCTTAGCAACTAATAATACTATTGTTTCTGTTGCAGTTTACAATATTCTTGGACAAGAGATTAAAGTTCCCACAACCATTGAGAATAATAAAGCAACTATCAGAACATCTCATCTTAATTCTGGGGTTTATTTTGTTTCAGCAAATGGGGAAGTGAATAAAGTCATTAAGCAATGATTATTAGATTTTAAGATGAAGTTGGATTTAATTCCGCTTTCGCGAAAGCGAATTAAGTATAAAATCACGGTTTAACTCAATAAGTTAGTAACCCTTATTTCCCATCAATATTCTGAATTGTAAAAAGTCAAGAACTCCTTTGCTATTTCTGTTATGGCATTTTAAGTATTCATTTTTATTAATAAGAACGTAAATATTGTGGGTTATAATGAGAATATCCCATTAATGTAGGGTTTTATTACGTTTTTTAGACGCTATCTGACGCATATTATACCCCAAAACCGTTATAAAGTTGGACTTTTAAACCATCAAAAAGTGAATACTAAAACTTATGAAACTACAACGTTTTCTTACCTTGACATTAGGTCTCTTGTTTTTCTTTGGATGTGAAACGGATGACAATGACGCAAATGAAACTGGCGAAGTGCAATTTTCAATCACTTCTATACGAGAAGTTGAAAATGCAACTATAGGGCTTACTATAAATATAGGTGTAGACCGTGCAAATCATTCTGGTGGTTCTGTAGATGTCTCTATTGCAGGAGGAACGTATAATGAAGACTACACGACTAATGAAGGTGCGGCAAACTTTACACTAGATGTTGCGCCCAACTCACTTATAACTTCTTTTTCTATAATTCCTACAGATGACAACATCGTAGAGGATACAGAAGAATTATCAATTACACTTACAAATGCAACCGGCGGCTTGGTTCTTGGAGAAAATACTTTGCTTAGTTACACCATTTTAGATGATGACAATCCTCAGAGTGCGCTGGTTTCGTTTGTTAGTGACACACAATCCATAGCCGAAGAATCTTCAGATGAAATTGCAATAAACCTAGCTCTTAGTGCTCCTGCAACTACTTCTGGTGATATTACTGTAACAGCGTCTGGAGATGCTGTTTTAGGAACAGACTATACGATAGTAGGTCAAATGACAGATACTTTTACAATTCCTATTGAAGCTGGTGATACAACAGCAAATTTTAATATACAATCTATAGATAACGATGCTTTTGAGGCCGATAAAAACGTAATATTTACGATTACTGAAGTTTCAGATGGTCTTACTATTGGAACAATACCGATTACAACGGTGACTATAGTAAATGATGATACTGTTAATAATCCTACGATTGACTTTAGTGAGTCTAATGTAACTGAAATTAATGAGGAGGCTGGTTCGGCAACTATTACTTTTGACCTCTCAGATCCTACTACCGAAGATGCTACTGTTACTATTGACATTTCTGGAACAGCAATCTTAGGAACAGATTACGATGTAGACGGCACTACCGAAACTCCATATACTTTTAATGTTCCATCTGGCGCCACTTCGGCCGCAATAACACTAAACATCACGGATGATATGGATGTTGAAGATATAGAAGACATCATACTCACACTAACAGATGCTTCTGGAGGATTAGCTCTAGGTATAGAAATTCAAGAAATTACTATCTCTTTAATAGACAATGACTCAGATAGTGCTGGACTGGATTACCTTGAAACTTTTGAAGGTTTTGACGAATCTGAAGATTATCTCACATCAACTCTAGGTTATGTACAGCTTCTTAATGGACAAACTGTAGATAATATAAGGTTCATAGATGTCATTAATAATGATGGTTCATTTTCTGATCCTGCAGATGAAACAATGCCTTCTGATAATGGATTAAATATTTTTTACAATACGCAAAATGACCCAGTAAATAATGGACTGCTTGACAATGTACTTGTAACGCCACTTCTTGAAGGGACGGGCGACATTACAGTTAATATAGATGCAGCTTATGCATTTAGAGGTCAGAATGCTGCTACCATAACATTCTATTACTCTGAAACGTATGACGGTTCTGGTGCATTTAATGAAGCAGATTGGCTAGTGATGGGAACAGAAACCGCTTCAGATATGAACGATGAAGGTTTTGGAAACAATACGTTCAAGCGTCAAGAATTTGATATAAATACAACTGCAAACTTCTATGTTGCTATTCGTATAAGCCAAGAGATGGATGATACGAATTTCCGCACAAGATGGAGATTTGATAACATTAGGGCAGTCGCACAATAGAATTAATTTAATAATAATACCTGTAATTATGAAAAAGATATTCGTAACTCTAGTACTTCTAGTTGCATTCACTCTAAGTGGAACTGCACAAAACAAAAAGCTTTTAGAAAAAGCAAATGAAAAGGTTGAGGCGCTCAATAAAGAGATTACATCTCAAGATAAATCACTTGCATTAACAGATATTCAAAAAGAACAAATCTCTGAGGCCCATCTTGCAAGACTTACAGAGTCTAAAGCCCTAAGAAAAAGCGGTGCAGAGAAGGCCGATATCAAAGCGGTTAACAAGAAATACAATCAAAAAATTTACAAAGAAATCCTCACTAAAAAACAACTAAAAGCACGACGAGCTGGAAAGAAAAATGATGAGGACAACGATGACGATAATAAATAACCAAGTAACCCTAAACTTTACAAACATGAAAAAATTATTACTCTTAGCATTATTTGCAATTCCAGCAATGACAATGGCCCAAACTTGGGATTTTACAAACGATAATGGGGGCTGGGAAGGCGCAAGTGGTGCTTCTCTGATTCCTGGTGCAACAGCATCAACACTCGATTATAATGCGGATAAGTCACCTAAAATTAGACGTGAAGATGGAAATGGTGCTGGCGTTGAGTCTAGTGAAGTATTTATTGCTGCAATTACAATCAAGAACCCGTCTGATGCCGCGCTGATGAAAGTAAAGTATGACAAGCTTGCAACAGGAAGCGGGACACGTTCTGTAAACACAGAAATTACATCTGGTTCTGATGAATTTATAACATATTATGTGGATCTTTCTAATGCAGAGTGGGATAACAATGGCGTGGGCGGTGTTCAAGATAATATTGAAATCACATTTAAAAGTGCTGATAATATGAATATTGCAACTGCTGGAACGGTTGATTTTGATAAAGTAGAATTTCTAGATGCAATTCCTACTGAACCACGTTTAGTTTACAACTTTGATACGGACGGTGATAATGAAGGTTGGAGAGGAATCAGCGGAACGACAGAAACTGTTGCTGGTGGAGTGCTTAATCTTGATTTTGACGGAAGTACTAGCCCAAGAATTGCTCAAGAATCTTTTAACGTAGATGCAGATGCAAACCAATACGTAAATATTACATTACAAAATAATAGTGCTACAGATGATCAAATGAGAGTTTCGTATCCTAAAACAGGAGGAGGTCGCGTTTTTAAGAACACAATTATTACAACCGCAGACAGCGAATTTACTACGTACCAAGTAGACCTTTCTAATGCAGATTGGACTGGTGTAGTTGAAGATATCCAGATTCAATTCCGTAACGAGGCAGCTGGCGCTAGTGATGGAACAGGTAATGTAGATATAGATAGCATTGAATTCAATAATGAGGAAGTTCTTGGTCTTGAAGATACCGTTGCAAGAACTTTTGATTTATATCCTAATCCAGCATCAGGTCAGGTACTTTTAAATAGTTCAAGTACCTTAAACGAAGTTTCAATTTATAACGTTGCCGGACAGTTAGTACAGTCTTCTCAACTAGTTGGTGATAAACTTGATATTTCAAGATTGAACTCTGGCGTTTACTTCATTCAAGTTACGGATGACGCAAATCAAACAGCAACAAAAAAATTAGTTGTGAGAAATTAATATTAAAACGAGTATTTTATATTTAAAAGCGCTTGTCTTCAGACAAGCGCTTTTAATTTTTACCTTCTCCAAGTATTTCTTAAGTTAACTTTTCTTAAGGAAGTATACTAAATGACTTGAGTATTGAATTACAAAACTTCTATTTATGAGAGTCTTTAGAATTATCAATTTATAATGGAGCATAAGCGCAAGTAAAAATACTATTGCTGTACCTATGTATAATTAAGCTTGATAATGTTATCCTATTTTAAGTTATCTTGGTCTATCGAAGAACTTATCTTTAAAGAATCAAAATCTTTTTACTATGAAAAATCTTCTGTTACTCTGTCTTGGTTTTGCTTTGTTCTCCTGTATAGATGATAATCCTAATAAAGAAATAGACTCTGTAATTACAAATCGAGAGATTGAACGTAGCGCTCCTATAAGAACTATTGAAGATTCTTTACATAAAGTTTATGTGCCCATATATTCTAGTATATACAATGGCTCTAAGAACGAGAAAGTACTCTTAACGGCAACGTTGAGCATACGCAACACTAGCGAGAGAGATTCCATTTTTTTAAGCAGAGTTGCTTATTTTGATACAGAAGGTAATCTAGTTCGTAATTATGTTAAACAGCCTATTTACTTGAAACCTTTAGAGTCGCTAGAATATGTAATAGATCAAAACGATGATACGGGTGGTAGTGGCGCAAACTTTAAGGTAGACTGGTATGGCGATAAAAGCCTAAGACCTATTATGCAAGGGGTAATGATAGGAGGCCTGGCCAGCAGGACATTTTCATTTACAACAGATGGGATGGAGGTAGATTAGCCTAAAAGTAAATATTACTTTAAAACTGTAAGATTAGAATGTATTTAAGCTGACCCCCTTTAAATAATAGAACAAAAAAAGGTCAGCACAAAGCTGACCTTTTTTGTAGCGAGAGGGGGGCACGATCCCCCGACCTCCGGGTTATGAATATTCATCTTTATAGACTAACTTTATTCAAAACAACTTAAAATCAATATGTTATGTAGAAATTGCATTTATATGTATTCATCTGAATATAGGCTCAATTGCAATTTGTTGTACCTATGTTGTACCAAAAAAATTACTACCTTAATAGTCCAATAAGACAGGTATGGCAACTATTCAGGCAGTATTACGGAACAAACCCAACTCACGTTTGTTGTACCCTATTGCGGTACGGATGACAAAAGATAGAAAAACATCATATATATACATTGGACAGTATATCGAAAAGCGTCAGTGGGATGAGCGAAATGGTCTAGTCAGAAAATCACATCCAGATGCTATATTTATAAATCAACTAATTTTATCAAAACTTACTGAAGCGAACAAAAGACTTTTAACTGCTGAATCCGAAAGCAAATATCAATCTGTAAAGTCAATAAAAACGAGTATTATAAGAAATGAGCGATTCGATTTCTTTAGCGCCGTAGAGATTCAAATAGAGAGAATAAAAGAGAGAGGCCAGTTCCACCAAGCTGATGTTGTAAAACAACGGATGAATAGGTTTAAAGCTTTCGCGAAAGCCGATAAGTTACATTTTAATGAAATCACGGTTGACTTGCTTAAAAGATTTGAAGCATATCTTAAAAACGATATCAAGCTAGCACATAGAACTGTTGTCAATTATATGATATCCATTAGGACAATATATAATATTGCGATAGGAGAGAAGTGGGCGGAGCATAATTTTTATCCTTTTGGGAGAGGAGGTTACACCATAAAAATTTTAGAATCTCAAAAAATTGGATTGTCCATTGACGAAGTGCAACTTCTGGAATCTGTAGAAGATATTTCTCCTGCCCAAAGACACGCTCTTAATGTGTGGCTCGTAAGTTTTTATTTTGCTGGTATTAGAGTTGGTGACTTACTCAAACTAAAATGGTCCGACTTTATAGATAACCGGTTGCGTTATAGGATGGGCAAAAATCAGAAGCTTGTTTCTTTGAAAATCCCACAGAAAGTAAAGCCTATTCTTAACTCCTACAAAAGAAAAAGTCAAAGTAATTTTGTTTTTCAAGAATTGAGTATGGTTAATCCAGACGACCCAAAACAATTGCGTACGAGAATTAAAACTGTAACTAGAAATTTTAATAGACGTTTGAGTCTCATTGCTGATAAGGTAGGAATCGAGAAGAAATTAAGTATGCACATTGCCAGACATACATTCGGGAATATTTCGGGGAACAAGATTCCTATCCAGATGCTACAAAAGCTCTATCGTCATTCATCAGTAACCACCACGATTATGTATCAATCTAATTTTATGCAAGATGATGTGGATGATGCGCTGGATAGTGTTGTTAATTTTTGATTTTGTTCTAACATACCCTACGCAATCCACATACCTTGGTATATATCATAGTTTTCCTTCTGTAATCCATCTAGATTTGACTGTATAAAATCAATCCAGATGAAAAATATCCTACTTCTCACCGACTTTTCTTCCAAATCTGACAATGCTCATAAGTATGCGATGCAATTTCATAAGTGGCAACAGTGTACTTTTTATTTGATGAGTATTCAAAAAATTTGGGAGTATACTATGGATGATTTAATGGTGGCAAACCCTAAGGATGATTTAAATACAGCCTTGCTAGGAGATAATAAGAGTAAGCTTAAAGCAACCAAGGCAAGATTGAGAAAACAATATACTGGCGAAGATTTTACTTTTAAGAGTAGTGTGGATTATGATGTATTTACAGATGCTATAAATCAAGCGGTAAATGAATATGAAATCGAACTTATCGTTTGTGGTACAGATGGAAAAACTGGTGTCGTTGAAACCATCTTTAGTTCACATACGCTTCGTATCATTCGCAAAGTAGATTGTCCAGTTCTGGTCATTCCAGAAGGAGTTGAGTTTCAAAAGCCGTCAAGTATTCAATATTTACTGGATTATGATGATGTTTTTGAAATGTGCGGGAAAGAACCCTTAATTCAAATAGTCAGAAAGTTCAAATCTAATATAGATGTATTACGTTTGACTTTTGGGTACGATATGGAACCTAGAGAATGTGAGCAAGAACATAAAGAGATTCAGAAATTCTTCCCTAGCAATCCTGTTACCTATCACACATATATAGACCAGGACCCAGTACGAGTTATTCAAGTAAGACAACAGACAGCACCGGCACAGCTTCAAGTCCTGTCTGCACATAAACAGACATTTTTAGAGCGTATTTTTTCGAATTCACACCTATCTCAAATTGTAAATTCGTCGACAATCCCACTATTAATATTGAGAGATTGTAATAGCTAAAAAGAGGAAGATGCTCACAAGATATCTTCCTGTTTTCTTGATTCTAGCATTACTTGCAGAGATTTTAGGTACTGTAGGCGGTTTTGGCTCCTCTGTATTCTTTGTTCCCGTCGCAAATTTCTATTTTGATTTTCAGACTGTTCTAGGTATTACGGCAGTGTTCCATTTGTCTAGTAATCTTACAAAAATTGCATTCTTCAGAAAAGGATTGGACAAAATGCTCATCTTATATTTAGGAATTCCAGCTGTCATTTTTGTCTCAATTGGAGCGGTTCTAAGTAAGCATATTAACCCTACTTTGCTCGGACTTATTCTTGGTGTTTTTTTAATTGTTTTGAGTCTAGTCTTTCTGATATTCAAAAAACTGGTCGTAAAAGACAGTAATAAAAATGCTATTACAGGTGGAATTCTTTCAGGATTGAGTGCCGGTCTGTTAGGAACAGGTGGAGCTATAAGGGGTATTACAATGACAGCTTTTAAGATGGATAAAGCTACTTTTATAGCTACATCTGCAGTCATAGATTTTGGCGTAGATGCCAGTAGGGCAGTAGTATATTATTACAACGGCTATATGAAAGCAGAACATTTATATATTGCCGTTTTCTTGGTGGTCGTTGCCATTTTAGGCACGTGGATAGGCAAGCAAATTCTAAATCGATTTTCTCAAGAGCAATTCAGAACTTTTGTACTAGTGCTTATACTACTCATAGGTATTGCAAGTGTCGTAGCAGAATATGTAAAACTTTAATATCACTTCATCCGTCCGATGGCGCAACTCACAAAAGAAGTGGCCTTCTTTAGCAACGTATTAGAGGTTCCATCAACGGGATAGCCTAATCTGGAAAGTGTTTCTTCAGCAAGGTTTAAGTCACTTGCCTCTTCATAATTAAAACTCACAGAATTGTTTTCTGTAGAAACTGAAGTGCTTTCTATTTTGGGTACGGTCTTCAATGCGCTGACTATTGTTTTTCCACAACCACTACATTTTAAGTTCTGTATAAAGAGTGTAATTCTCATAGTATAGTATTTAAGGTTTTAAAGTACGCTTTCGCGAAAGCGTAATCAATGACAATTATCATCTATTCACACTACTGGAGCTGATTTATATCATATTTCTGAAGGTCACACTAGGTTACATTTGAAAGTATGACATCTTCAATGACAGTCTTAGAGAACACCAAAAAAGTACTCACCGAAATAGGTGATATGACACTCTTTGCAAAACGGTACTTTAAGTCGGTTTTCACACGACCCTTTGAGTGGGACGAGTTATTGCGACAATGCTATCTGGTCGGGAATAAATCGTTGTTACTGGTAGGCGTTACGGGTTTCATTTTAGGTTTAGTATTTACATTACAATCTAGACCAACACTTGCAGAATTTGGCGCTGTGTCTTGGATGCCGTCTATGGTGAGTATTTCTATTGTACGCGAGATAGGACCTGTAATCACAGCATTAGTATGCGCTGGCAAAATAGGCTCTGGAATGGGGGCTGAGATAGGTTCAATGCGCGTTACAGAACAAATAGATGCGATGGAAGTTTCAGGGACTAATCCCTTTAAATATCTAGTGGTCACTAGAATCACGGCAACCACGCTTATGTTGCCATTGCTCATCATTTTTGGCGACGCCGTAGCCTTATTAGGCTCGGCTATTGTAGAATATTTAAAAGGAGGAGTTTCCTTTCTTCTATATTTTAATAAGGTCTTTGATGCGATTATATTTAATGATGTTCTTCCAGCTACGGCTAAGTCATTTTTCTTTGGTTTTGTGATTGGGTTAGTGGGTTGTTATAAAGGTTATCATTGCAAGAAAGGTACGGCAGGCGTAGGACAGGCATCTAACTCTGCGGTGGTATATGCCTCGATGCTACTTTTTGTGGTAGACTTTATTGCTGTGTTTATTTCTGATATTTTCTTTGAGATATGAAAGAACAACATCCAAATAGAGCTATTGTAATGGAAGTCAGTAATCTAGAGAAATCTTTTGGCTCAAATAAAGTGTTGGATGATTTTAATCTGAAACTCTACAAGGGCGAGAACTTGGTGGTGATGGGAAAATCTGGTTCAGGAAAGTCAGTTATGGTAAAATGTCTTGTGGGATTGCTGGAAGCAGATGACGGGCTTATTACAATTAGAGATAAAAATATCACATCTCTCAGTCAGGAGTCACTTGATATCTTACGTACCGAGATAGGATTTCTTTTTCAGGGGAGTGCCTTGTACGACTCAATGACAGTACGGGAAAACTTAGAATTTCCCTTGCGAAGACATAAAGAGCGACTAGATATTACAGAAAGTAATCAAGAATTAGTTGCGGAAGCCCTTGAAAATGTGGGTCTCGCTCACGCGATTGATTTAATGCCTAGTGAATTATCAGGTGGGATGAAACGGCGTGTGGCGCTTGCAAGAGCTTTAATCCTAAAGCCCAGCATTATCATATATGATGAACCCACCACAGGACTAGACCCCATTACTGCTAAAGAAATTATAGCATTAATGAATACCATACAAGAAACCTATGGAACATCTGCGCTTATTATCACGCACGATATAGACTGTGCGCGGGTAGTTGCAGACCGCGTAATCTTACTCATTGATGGTAAGAACTACATAGAAGGAACCTTTCAAGAACTGGCTGGAAGTACCGACCCACAAGTTCGTGCATTTTTTAAATAGAATTTTATGGAAAAGACTATCAAACAGAAAACTAACCTTGGCGTCTTTGTCGTGATAGCAACTACGTTACTTATTGTCGCGCTCTATTTTATAGGCAATAGGCAACATCTCTTTGAGAAAAGTATGGTTCTAAAGGCTCAATTCTATAATGTAAATGGACTTCAATTAGGAAACAACGTTCGCTTTTCTGGTATCGATGTAGGAACCGTGAGCAAGATAAATATGACGAGCGACTCTACTATACTTATTGAGATGCGCATCAGGAGAGAGACGACAGATTTCATACGTAAAAATGCCGTTGCCTCCATAGGCTCAGATGGTCTAGTTGGGAATATGATAGTAAATATTACACCTAAAAAGGGAGGTGTTACTCCAGTAAAAACTGGAGACACTTTACAAACTTACAGCAAAATTGCGACAGACGATATGTTGTCTACCTTGAGTGTGACCAATCAAAACGCTTCTCTACTCACCGCAGACTTACTTAAAATCACGACACAAATTCTCGAGGGAGAAGGAACACTAGCAAAGCTTTTAAACGACCCAAAACTCGCCAATGATTTAGGAGCATCTATAGCACAAATAAAAAGTACCAGCGCTTATGCCTCACAAAGTTTGCAAGAAATTAGCCTTTTTACAAAATCATTGCAAACTGAGGGTAGTCTCGCACATACGATTTTTTCTGATACAGTATCGGGACGTACTGTACACAAAATTATTACAGATATAGAGAAATCGAGTGAAAATCTTGTAACTACGACAGACCAGCTAAAAAGCCTCGTCTCAACAGTAGAAAGCAGTAAAGGTACACTCGACTATATAATCAATGATACGTTGCTTCCTAGGGAGATTTCAAAAACCGTGAAAGAAATTAAAGAAAGTAGCCAGAAGCTCAATAAAAATATGGAAGCTCTTAAGCATAATTTTTTATTGAGAGGTTATTTTAAGAAGCTAGAGCGAGAAGCTCGAAAAGATGCAAGGAAACAGGCAAAACAAAACATACTAAAAGATGAAAATTGAACATTTAGAAGAACGTATTGCAGACTATCGCAGTTCGATAAAAATTGTTGTGGATAAGCGCCTTGAGTGGAAGAAAGTTACTAAGCCACTCATACTTAAAACGCTAGAGACCATCCAGAAAACCTATAATCTGGGATGGAGCGTTCAGAATCTTAAATGGATGCAGAGCAACGAAGCTGTAAATATCACTTTTGACAGTTTTCCACCAGAGTTGATAGACTGCACCAATCTCATTCCCGCATTTCAGTTTATGCCTGGTGGGGCGTTGGTTTTTTCACAATCGTATAATGGTGATGTGTTTATTTTTATGTTATATCCTGAAAACAGCCAGATGAGTCCCGAGGATAGCCTGCTTGAGCTGGGGACAATTTTACCACAAGATATTACGGAAAAATTGATTGTTGAGAAAGTAGATGAGTTCCTCAAAGAGATGATAAAGTGGGAAGTGCCATCTATTAAGAAGAAACTAGGTTATTGAGAATGTGTTTTTAAAGTTTACGCTTTCGCGAAAGCGTACAAAGAATTAATCATAAGCTCTTATAAGCTGTCAAAATCTATCTTTTCCAATTGCTTTTTGGCCTCGGTATATCCTATTTCGAAAATCTTTTTACCGCTACGCATACTAAAAGTGCCATACTGCGATAGCTCCTGCGGGCAAATAAAAACATCACAATCGTTAAACTTGTTATGTACGTGATGATGAAGATTTATCTCATAAGCTCGATGGAGCACTTGATAGGAATACTTGAGAGAATCAACAGTCATCTCACTAAGCGGGTTTGCATACGACCCAATGATATAATCACATTTCTCAGCTAGGTACTCTACGGGAAAATCATCTATAACACCACCATCAAAATAAAAAAAACCGTCAATATCAATGGGTGTGAATACCCCAGGAAATGCCGAAGATGCTAGTATCGGGCAGATAAGCTCACCGCTATCAAACACTTTTAAATTACCGCTCTCAATTTCGGTAGCGGTAATTGCGAGTGGGATGTTGAGTTTTTCAAAAGAGTTGTCTGGAAAATAGAGTCTCAGGTCATTTTCAAACTTTATAGTATCGATAAAACCAGGCTTTCTACGGGCAAATCTACTAAGGTTGAAAATAGATGTCTTTAGAAAAAAATCTAAAATCACTTCCCAAGAATAACCGCCAGCATACAACGCACCTACGATGGCTCCAGCACTTGTGCCTGTTATGTAATCAATTTTGATTCCTGCCTCTGTAATAGCTTTAAGTGTACCGATATGTGCCACACCTTTAATACCACCACCAGAGAGGGTAAGTCCTATTTTCTTCTTAAGTGATACCATAAATTGAATGATTGCCCCCTGCATTACAAAGATGCTAAAAGTGTTCCAGTATGCTATGACCAATATCATTGGTTATACTTTGATAAAATATCATATTTGAATTGACCTAAAATACTTAAAGTGATGATTAAATGGATATCCCTTAGTGATTTTTGGAAAGCGATACTTGTCGGGGTCGGTATTATGTTGGTGTTGTGGTTAGTTGTAAGCCTTTTTGTAATGAGAAAGGCCGAAGCAATAGTATGGGAAACAGGAGCTCATACCGCGAGTAGAAATGCAATTATAATCTATAATCCGGACCCTTTCTATAATCTCGATGAGCAAGTATGTAAAGCATTTGCAACGACTCTTTCTAACAGCAATTGGTATGCTCAAGTACTGACAGTTAAGGCTATTGAAGAAAGTAATCTCGCACAAGCAGATTTAATTGTTTTTTGTACAAATACCTATAACTGGGCTCCAGATACCGCTACAATGGATTTTTTAAAGACTCAAAATCTGGATGGGATGAAATGTGTGGCCCTCACTCTGGGAATGGGAACAACAGACAGAGCTCAACGCATCCTAGAAGAAACAATAGAATCCCGCGGGGGAGAACTTCTAGGGTCTAAAGCCTACTGGCTAGGAAAGCCTAACGCAGAACCCGGAGTCGTGGCACCTAATGTGCATATCGCAAAATTATTAGTAGCCGAATTTGCTGACGAAATTCTAAAAAGTTTTTGAAAAATCCAAAAACTGATATTCGTCATATTTTAAGAAAGTTGCTCTTATTACTTTAGTAGTGTTATTAGAAGTTACTCTTTGATAATTAATTAATAAAAGTTAGATGTCCTTAAGTCTTTAATGACATCTTAGTTCAAGTTTTACGAGAGTATATTCTCAATAGATTAGATGCTAGTACTGGTAACAGGTATGTCTGATTATCTAGTTTTTGATTGAAGATATGTACAAGAAAAACTTGAGAGAAGTAGGGGTGCTTGAAGCGCCCCTACTTTAAGAGAAGTCTAGGTAACTCACAGTTTATTTTGTGATTGCCTTTCTAAGAAGGAAGATTACTGAAAATTTATATCTCCAGAAATTAGATGTAGAGTTCAATATATCTTACTTCGTATAAAGAAAGCAGCTATGTACGCTATGTGCATAGCTGCTTTTGTGACTTATAGTTTGACCCATAGCATAAATCTCCGACATCACCCTAGCTAAGAAAAATGTAGCTCTTTGTGATTAATGTATTTATCAAAATGAAAGTCTTGGCAATATGAGCGTATAAATATTTAGCTATGAGCGTATTAGGGTAACTGTTTAGAAAGTACTTTGTACATAAATGACTGTAAGGCTTGCATTTCTTTTTGGCCAGATTTCTTTCCCCATCTTCCAGCGATGTAGAGTACAAACCAAGAAATAAAAAGAAGAATCATACATATAAGAGGTGCTAGTAAGGAATCACCTAAAGCAATGTTCGTATACATCCAGATCCCAGCGGCGATGAATAATGATGCAACAACAAAATGTAAAAACATAAAAAGCGTCCATACCGTCGGGCTAGGTCCAAAAAGACCTTTAATCACGGTGGGATGTTTTTCTATGCTGTAGATTTCAAGATGTAGCTGTGGCGACCAGAAATGTTGTTTTTTCTTTGGGATGCGTATGAAAACGTGGTCATCTACTCTACTTATTACAAAATCTGTTGTCATTTTCCCTGTATTTTCAAAAGAGCTCAATAGTTTTTCTGGAGAAGAATTCATTTTCAGCGTAAATCTAGGGCGCAACACAAGGTCATTTGGGATGTGCATAGTCTATATAAATTAAAGTCTTTAGATTATTTATATTAAGAAAACGCTTTCGCGAAAGCTAAAAAAAACTATCACAAAAGCGTAATCCGTAATACCTAATTACAAAGACCTTTTAGCAAGATAAAAATCTACTTTATCAAGGCTATCATCTGCAATGCGGTCTTCCATCTGTTTAAGTGTTTTAGGCGGAGGGACGATAATTTTTTCACCTTTTTTCCAGTTAAGAGGGAGCGCAACTTTATGTTCATCGCTCGTTTGTAGGGCTTCGAGGCATCTTATAATCTCTTTCATATTTCTACCTACGTTCAGAGGATAGTACATTATGAGTCTGATTTTTTGATAAGGATCTATAAAGAAAACGGCACGTACTGCGGCAGTCTCACTTTCATTAGGTTGTAGCATCCCGTAGAGTTTTGCCACTTTCATATCAATATCTGCTATGATGGGGAAATTCATATAGACACCAGTATTTCGTTGCACATTATTTACCCAAGCGAGATGGGAATGAATGCTATCTATACTTAGTCCGATGAGTTTAGTATCTAAATTATCAAATACAGCTTGCTCTACAGCAAAGCCGCTCATCTCTGTAGTGCAAACCGGAGTAAAATCTGCTGGATGTGAGAAGAGTAATGCCCATTTTCCATCGATGTATTCTGAAAATTGGAGTTTACCTATCGTTGTGATGGCTTCAAAATCGGGTGCATTGTCGCCTATTCTTGGCATTATAGTTTGTTCTTGTGTAGTTTCCATAGCGTTTTATTTTTTAAGGGGCTCTATTCTTATAAGGTTGTAGGTGTTATCCTTATTATGGGCGGCCACCCAATCTTTTGATAATAGGATGCTTTGTAATTTTGGTGATGTTTTCATACGGTCTTGATATGGAAGTATGTGTTTAGGTTCGGTGAGGTAAGCGACCGTTGCTCCATTAAGATTAATAGCCTCTTCTGTGTAGGTGTAGCGCACTATGTTCTTTTTCATAATCTGATTGCTTCCATAGGTGTCTTTCACAAGTCTTTGGATGATCGCAAGCCCATAAGTATTATAATGTGTCGCATTAATGAAAGTCGGTTCTAGCACTACGTTACCTTGGGTATCTATAAAACCGTAGTAAATGATATTGTCCATCGTCTTTTTAATAAGCGTCCTTCCTTGAACAAATTTTGGGAAGCTCCACTCAGGATGTTTTTCACAAGGTTGTGCTACTAAGTCATCTCTATAGTTTATTACGAGCATACCTTTTTCATCGATAAACCCCCAAGTATCCCCCTTTTTTACAGCCGCTAGACCATTGTGGAAGGGTGATATAAAGTCAGCTTTTTTAATCTCTTGACTGTGACTTTGTAATGCTGTCACAGCAATAGCAATAAGAATGAGTATATTTTTCATAATCTCTGTTTTGTATGAATATTTCTGATAAAATTAATTTCTTTTTGTAAGCCAATCTATGAGATATGTCATAGTTGATAATTAGCTAACGCAATAATTTTGATGAAGTTAAAATCAGAATATTGTTATGAAAAAAGTATTTCAGTTCCTCATCATTTTTATTTCTGCAATAGGCTTAGGACAAGAACATTGGGCTATAGAATTACGCCCTACATTACATTTCCCTACTCGTAAAGTTATTGACGAGCCTTTGCGCATAGGCAACGGCATTGATTTAATAGGCGTTTATCGTTTGGGAGAGCGCACAGATATTTATACGGGACTAATATGGAATAGATTTGATACAGATGAAGGGTATAGGGAAGATAATATTGAGTTTACTCAAAAGGGTATTCAGCTAGGAGGACTGGTCTATTTTAACATTTTTCAGAAACAAAAAAATCCCTTTTACATAAGAGCAGGTATGACTTTTATGGACGTTAAGGTTGTGAGTACACTCACAGCATTTAATTTTAAAACAGATATAGCGGTAGGTACGCATTTAGGTTTTGGGATGAAAATCGTATCACTAGGAAAGTGGCACGTACTTCCAGAAATACGATTTAGTAATGCTTCATTCAATTATGAACTTAATGATATGAACCGTAATCTAGCCTTTGGTGCTTTATCAATAACTGGCGGACTACGAAGGCGTTTTTAGAATCCTACATATATCTAATGTAACTTACGTTACAATCTTAAGTTTGTACATCAGCTAACTTTGCACAAAAAACAGGAAATTGAGTTCCAATGATAGAAGAATTAAAAAAACATTATGGTTCTCAATTTGAGCCAGCGCTTATAGAAGAAATTAATCAAGTAGCAACCTTTATGGAAGTTCCAGAAGGTCAAGACTTGATGAAACCAGGGCAGTATATTAGAACAATTCCTTTATTACTCTCTGGAAGTATAAAAATAATGCGCCCGGATACTGAAGGAGATGAATTGCTCCTATATCATCTTGAAAAAGGAAATACCTGCGCAATGACGATGACTTGCTGTATAGGTAATAAGAAAAGCGAGATTCACGCAGTTTCAGAAACCCCAGCAAAACTATTAATGATTCCAGTAGAAAAAATGGAAGAATGGTCAGGTAAATTTAAGACCTGGCGCAACTTTGTTTTTGCCAGCTACCACGAGCGTATGATGGAACTCTTAGAGAGTGTAGATAACATCGCTTTCAATAATATGGATGAGCGACTGGAAAACTATCTATCCAATAGAATGCAGATTAATAATAGTAAACATATCTATACAACTCATAAAGAAATTGCAAATGACCTACATACAAGTAGAGTCGTAATCTCTAGACTCCTTAAGAAAATGGAAAATAGAGGAAAATTGAGAATGCACCGTAGTTTTATTGAAGTCTTGTAACATAGGTTACAAAAATGAGCGAGACAGACCACTACTTTTACTTCGCAAATAGATAATTATGGAAGTTTCAGAGCTATTTGGTTACATAGGAGCCTTACTTATAGGAGTCGTTTTAGGCCTTATAGGTGGTGGGGGTTCCATTCTTACAGTACCTATTTTAGTGTATGCGCTTTCCTTAAATCCGGTAGTAGCAACAGCCTATTCCTTATTTGTGGTCGGGAGTACGTCCCTCATTGGAGCTATTCAGAATATGAGAAAAGGGATGGTAGACTTTAAAACTGCCTTCGTATTTGCAGTCCCCGCATTCATTGCTGTGTATCTCACGAGAGCATACTTGATTCCCGCAATTCCCGATATATTTTTTGAAATTAACGGTTTTGTAGTGACTAAAAATCTGGCCATAATGCTATTTTTTGCACTTATTATGTTACTCGCATCTGTCTCAATGATCCGTAGTAATAATAAAGAGAATGAAGAAGCAACGAGTATCACATATAATTACCCTTTAATAATAGTAGAAGGACTAGTAGTCGGTGTTATAACAGGAATAGTGGGTGCAGGAGGAGGATTTCTAATTATCCCAGCCTTAGTTTTATTGGCTAAGTTGCCTATGAAGAAAGCAGTTGCCACATCACTATTTATAATTGCTATAAAATCGCTCATAGGCTTCTTAGGAGATGTACAAAACCTTGATATAGATTGGACATTTCTCTTATTATTTTCAGCGATATCGGTGCTTGGAATATTTATAGGAATCTGGCTCAATACACTTATCGATGGGAAGAAACTTAAAAAAGCATTTGGTTGGTTTGTGCTAGTTATGGGCATTTATATTATTTACAAAGAGCTTGCGGGATGATATTTGTCATTATTTAAATCAAATTAGCTCATTAATTTTAGAATTTATTACGCTTTCGCGAAAGCGAGCCCGCGAGATTCACAACCAAGAGAGAGCCAAGCGGTAAAGCGAACTAAATAGCTTCACAAACAGGAAGAGAGTGGAGCTGTAAAGCGTACTCAAAATAAATATATTATGAAAGTAGAACAGATTTATACAGGTTGCTTATCTCAAGGTGCATATTATATAGAAAGTAACGGAGAGATAGCTATAATAGACCCCTTACGCGAAGTCCAACCGTACATTGATAAAGCTGAAGAAGCTGGCGGAAAAATCAAATATATTTTTGAAACCCATTTTCACGCAGATTTTGTCAGCGGACACGTCACGCTTTCCAAAAAGACAGGAGCTCCCATAGTCTATGGGCCCAATGCAAATCCAAATTTTAAGGCCATCATTGCAGAAGATGGTCAGGAATTCAAATTAGGAGCATTGACCATTGTAGTGTTGCATACTCCGGGTCATACAATGGAAAGCACAACCTATCTCTTAAAAGACAAAAACGGTAACGACTATGCGATTTTTACGGGAGACACGCTTTTTCTAGGGGACGTAGGTCGTCCTGACCTGGCTCAAAAAGCGACCCATATGACACAAGAAGACCTTGCTGGGATTTTGTATGATAGTTTACGCACGAAGATTATGCCTCTAGCCGACAAATTGTTGGTTTATCCTGCGCACGGTGCCGGTAGTGCTTGTGGTAAGAATATGATGAAAGAAACGGTAGATACCTTAGGGCATCAAAAAGAGATGAATTATGCTTTGCGAGCAGATATGACAAAGGAGGAATTTGTAAAAGAAGTGACTGACGGGCTTTTACCACCACCAGCTTATTTTCCTATGAATGTCAAGATGAATAAAGAGGGATATAAGGATATTGATAAGGTAATCGCTCAAGGCGAAAATGCGCTTTCTCCAGAGGCTTTTGAAGCCATAGCAAATGAGACAGGAGCCGTGATGCTTGACGTAAGAAATCAAAGTGATTTTGCCAAGGGTCATATCCCGGGCTCTATTTTCATAGGTATAGATGGGGGCTTTGCACCGTGGGTGGGAGCTTTAATAAAAGATGTAAAGCAGCCTATATTATTAATAGCAGATAAAGATAGGATTGAGGAAACCATAACAAGGTTATCTCGAGTAGGTTTTGATAATACACTCGGATATCTTGAAGGAGGTTTTGATGCTTGGAAAAAGGCTTCGAGAGAATACGATACAGTGAGTTCTATCACGGCTGTTCAGTTCAAGGGTATTCTTGAAGATATGGAAGATAATGCACCTATTTTTGACGTACGCAAACCAGGAGAATATGACTCTGAACACATCGTGAATGCTCAGCTTACCCCCTTGTCAGATTTAAATAATCATCTAGCAGCGTTTCCAGAAGAGGAGACCTTCTTTGTGCATTGCGCGGGTGGCTATCGCAGTATGATTGCAGCATCTATTTTAAAAAATAGAGGAATTCACAATCTGGTGGATATTCAAGGTGGTTACAAAAGTATCAAAGAAGCTGGCATTGAGACAACAAACTATGTTTGTCCCTCAACACTAAAATAGGGGCTTTTATATGTGTTTGATCAAGGTCAATAAAATTAAATTATCACTTCAACGCTGTGATATCCTATCTCTTGTGAGTTTTCCTAATTCGCTTTCGCGAAAGCGTAACCATAACCCTTAATGCAACACAAATGAATACAAAGGAAAAGCATTACATCAATCGAAGCGGGTGGTTACGTGCAGGAGTTTTAGGAGCAAACGATGGGATATTATCTACAGCAAGTATTATTATTGGTGTAGTAGCAGCGAGTAGCACGCGAGAACCTGTAATTATCGCAGGAGTTGCTGGACTTGTGGCAGGAGCACTCTCAATGGCTGCCGGAGAATATGTTTCTGTAAGTTCACAAACGGATATAGAAAAATCTGACTTAGAACGAGAACAACAAGAACTGATTGACACCCCAAAAGAGGAACTCGTAGAACTAGCTAAAATCTATGAGGAACGAGGTTTAACCCCTGAAACTGCGCTAGAGGTAGCAATACAATTAACCGCTCACAATGCACTAGAAGCCCACGCTAGAGATGAACTAGGTATAACCGAAATGACTGAAGCACAACCTTTACAGGCAGCTTTGTCATCAGGTGTGGCATTTACTGTGGGCGGCTTTCTTCCAGTCTTAGTGGCCTTTCTTGCACCTTTAAAATATATGGAATACATAGAATATGTATTTGCCATTATCTTTTTGGCCATTCTTGGTTTGGTATCTGCCAGAGCTGGAGGAGCTAGAAAATTAAAAGCAGTTCTAAGAATTACGTTTTGGGGTACACTCGCTATGGGAATTACGGCTCTCATTGGACATTTATTTAATATTAATATAGCCTAAGAGGAGAGAAACTGAACAACACCTCTTTGCCTTCTCAATATTTTATTAGAAAAAAAACTGGCTAATGAATTGCCTTGCAGGAGCCTAAGCTATTATAAATATTTCTGTCTTTTATAATCTAGTCCAGTGTAACTCTTGTTACCTTTTTTAAGGGTATAAAGTTGGAGCTTTACCCAAAAAAGTTATGAACTGGATTACAAATCCGTGGCCTTGGTATATCTCGGGACCTTTGATTGCACTTATTATGTTTATGCTCCTAGCAACGGGCAAAAAGTTTGGGATGTCTTCCAATCTGCGTACCGTTTGTGCTGCGGTGGGAGCAGGAAGAACCTCCCAGTTTTTTAGGTACGACTGGCGTGCAGACAGATGGAATCTGATGGTCGTATTGGGCGCAATTATTGGCGGTTTTTTAGCTTCAAATTATATGAGTGACAATACGGTAATTATTAACCCTGCTGTTGCACAACAACTTTCTGAAGAATATAACATACAGAGCGCGGGAGAAAACTACCTACCCCTAGAAATTTTTGGAACAGAGGCTTTGAGCAACCCTTACACCATCATATTATTAATAGTCGGGGGTGTATTGGTTGGTTTTGGAGCGCGATACGCAGGAGGTTGTACCTCTGGTCACGCAATTTCGGGGTTAAGTAATCTCCAATTACCCTCACTTATTGCCGTTGTCGGCTTCTTCATCGGAGGACTTTCGATGGTTCACTTAATCTTTCCTTTAATTTTTTAAGTTATGAGATATCTAATCTATTTAGCCATTGGTGTATTGTTTGGTCTCGTGATGTTCAAGTCTGAAGCGGCCTCGTGGTTTCGTATTTATGAGATGTTCCAGTTTGGTAGTTTTCATATGTATGGTATAATAGGATCTGCACTCGCAATTGGAATTGTTGGTGTCCAAGTGATCAAGCGCAAAGATTTAAAACCTTTAGGAGGAGGTAAGATGAACTTACACGATAAAGAAAGAAGCGTTACCAGATATCTGGTAGGAGGAATTATTTTTGGTTTGGGTTGGGCGCTTGTTGGAGCTTGCCCCGGTCCTATGTACGTGCTTCTGGGTGCTGGTTATAGTGCTATTATCCTTGTACTTATCGGTGCTATTGCGGGAACTTTTCTCTATGGACTTATTAAAGAAAAATTACCGCATTAATTTTCTATGAGCTGATATTTGTCATAGTCTTGGCGTGCTGTTATTTCTAATTTTGATAGAAACAATGAGATATGACCATACTATTTCAATACGTAAAAATGCAGGAGAGTGCGTCACTTGACACCCTGACTAGAAAAAGACTTGAAAAACTCATCAAGAAGTATCCTTGGCTCATAAAAGCCCAAGTCTTCTTTAAACAAGAAAACACAAAGGACCCAGCGCATCGCACTTGCGAGATTGAGTTGAGCGGTCCGGGACCTCGACTATTTGCTACTACCACAGATGTTCACTTCGAAACAGCGATGAAAGAAACTATTTCTGACCTGGATAGACAATTGCGCAAGCGTAAGGAAATTTTCAAAACCCACTAAATCCATAATTATGAATAAGATATTAGTTCCCGTAGATTTTTCAAAGCACTCTGAATATGCACTAGAGGTAGCGGCCGCTTTCGCGAAAGCGTATGACGCAGAAATTTTAGTAATGCATATGATGGGACTTTCTGATTCCATATTTGCCAAAGATGAAAGTCAAGAAGTAGCAGAAGCGATTTATCATATGAAACTTGCCGAAAAACAATTTCAAACGTTTCTAGATAAGCCCTACCTGAATGGCATTACGGTTACAGAGACTGTTCAAAATTATAAGATTTTTGAAGAAATAAATGATCTTGCACTAGAGCAGGATGTAGATTTGGTCATAATGGGCTCTCACGGAGCAAAAGGTCTTAGAGAAGAATTTGTGGGATCCAATACGGAACGAGTTGTACGTACTTCTGAAGTTCCTGTTCTAGTAGTAAAAGGAAATGAGGAAACTGCATTACCTAAGCGAGTTTTATATGCGTGTGACTTTAAGGAGGAGAGTGTAAAAGCCTATAGAGACGCTATACCATTTTTTGAAGAGCTAGAGGTTAAAATTGACCTAGTATATGTTAATCTTCCAGCAGACCGCTTCAGAAGCTCAAGGGAAATAGAGGATAAGATGGAAAAATTTATGAGTATAGCAGAGTTTGGAACACCTTTACATAGGGAAGATCTTGTTATAGTAAATGGATATAGTATTGAGAGCGGTCTTTATGAATACGCTACAAAAGTAGGAGCAGATGCTCTAGCGATCCCCACCCACGGTCGCAGAGGCTTATCACATTTCTTTAATGGTAGCATAGCAGAGGCGATAGCAAATCATTCAAAACTTCCAGTGTTTACGTTTAAAATGTGACACTCGGTTTAGTTGGGAAAGGGAGGTTTTCTAAATAAAACCTCCCTTATTATTGAAACAACTCCGACTGTTATCTATAAAGATTATGGAAACTTTCAAGAAAATATACAAGGCTATTTTTGAAGAAAAACTAGTAGAAGAAATGCTCTCTTTCGGGGTTTTTAAAAGCCTCAAAAAAGGAGAGCATCACGTATGTAAGAATAGCTATATGATTGGTGTGCCCCTAATGATATCCGGAGCACTTAAAATATTAAGGGAAGACCACGATGGGCATCTCGTGCTATATTTTATACGACCGGGTGAGACGTGCTCTCTTACATTAATAAACCAGACTAAACGAGTAAAGAGCGATGTATGCTCTGTAGCACAACTGGATACAGAGTTGCTCATTCTTCCTAAAGAAAAGTCAGAAGAGTGGATGGGTAAATATCCTTCCTGGCAATCCTTCGTATTGAATACATATCAAAAACGAGTACATACACTGTTAGAACTTGTAGACTCCTTTGCTTTTTATAAGAAGGAGGATAGAATACTTAGATATATTAAAGAAAAGGCAGATGTGATGAAAACAGCTAAGCTTAAATACAATCACCAGCAAGTCGCAGATGATTTATACTCTTCTCGGGTAGTGATTTCTAGGATTCTCAAAAAATTAGAAGAACAAGGGCGGGTGAAACTGGGACGAGGAATCATTGAAATCTTATAAATTTTCTTATGTAACAATTGTTGCTGTAGCAATGAGCCAGGCTATCTATTTTTGGAATAGACTTTTAAACCTATGAAAGTTCCCCAACTTAGTTAGCCAGATAGGGATAAAGTGTTGTGATGTCTTTCACCCCTTTCTCCCCCTAGAAAAAGTCATATCACTCCCGTCTGGTATACTAATAGCGTTAGAAGAAATTAGCATTACTAAATACAACTCAATCCGATTTCAATCATCTTCCTAAAAGTTGTTTCTCTATCATCTGCAGAGATAGCTTCCTTAGTAACTAGAGAATCAGATATGGTAAGTATGGCCAGAGCTTTTACGTTAAACTTGGCAGCTATGGTATAGAGACCAGCGGCTTCCATTTCTACACAGAGCACGCCAAAATTTGCCCACAGCTTGTAATTATCAAAATTGTCTTCGTAAAATTCATCTGTAGAGAGCACGTTTCCTGCTTTGATAGGAATAAGGTGATCTCGAGCATAGAGACAGGCTTTGAGAAAGAGTTCATAATTTGCAGTAGGAGAGTAGTCTGCATTGATAAATCTTGAGTTATTGATACCAGAAGTTGAGCTCGCTGCCATTGCAATCACAATGTCTCTTAACTTGACATCTTTTTGATAAGATCCAGCAGATCCTACTCGTATTAACTGCTTGACTCCGTAGTCGTTTATAAGCTCGTGACAATAGATTAATGCAGAGGGTATCCCCATTCCCGTGCCTTGTACAGAGACACTTTGGCCATTATATGTTCCTGTATATCCCAGCATTCCTCGTACGTCATTATACAATCTTGGATTATCGAGAAATGTTTCGGCAATCCATTTGGCTCGCATAGGGTCTCCTGGTAGTAATACTGTTTCTGCGATCTCTCCTTTTTTTGCTTCTATATGTGTGCTCATTGTCCGTATTTATAAAACTAACTGGACTCCATTTGAAGTGCCTATTCTATCTGCTCCTGCGCTTATAAATTGTATGGCGGTAGCTCGGTCTTTAATGCCACCAGATGCTTTAATTTTAAGAAGACCCTTAGATGCTCTCCTCATTAACGCAATATGTTCTAATGTGGCCCCGGCTGTACCAAAACCCGTTGAGGTTTTTACAAAATCTGCATTGCCTTTTATGGCTAGCTTACAGCCTAATTCTATCTCTTCATCAGATAAGTAGCAAGTCTCTAAGATGACTTTTAATGAGCGGCTCCCAATAGCTTTTTTTATTTCTGCTATTTCATCAGATATTTTGTCAAATAATCCAGATTTTAGAAAGCCTATGTTAAGCACCATATCAATTTCACTCGCACCTAGAAGGATGGCGTGTTTTGCTTCGCATACTTTGGCCACTGTACTTTGGTTTCCTAATGGAAAGCCTACGACCGCAATCACTTTTATAGGATGCTCTGTGAGCATATTTTGCGCAAGCGCAACATAACATTCTGGAACGCAAACTCCGTAAAAACGATATTGAATAGCCTGACGGCATAGCTTCTTAATAGCATTTTTTGTTACTGTGGGATGGAGTAGGGTATGTTCTATGTATGGTCCCAGTTGCATCTAGCTGTTTTTAATTTGCTTAATGATTTCGGTCGTCTGAACAACCCCAGACTGTCGCCAGACTTGCTTACCATTTTTAAAGAGTAACATCGTAGGTACACCTCTGACCTGATATTGAGACGCTAGTGGTTGATTCTTATCAACATCAATTTTTATAATCTTTATCTCGTCCCCCAATTCTTTTTTTACATCGGTTAAAATGGGTGCGAGCATCTTGCAAGGTCCACACCAGTCGGCATAAAAATCTACTAGGACTGGAGTGTCTGAGTTGATGATATTTTTAAAACTACTTTTCATACTTTGTGTGCTGAACTTCTCAGAATATTATAAGAACATTTTTTAAATGAGTAATGGCCGTTGATATCCTTTAATCAAGTGCATTATCTCTGGTATGGGAATGATTACACTATACTGCCCTGTGTAGGAAGGACAAATCACGCAATCGTCAAAATAGAACTCAATATTATCTCCATTTACGACAAAGTTATTTTTATAAGCTCTAAAATCCATATCTGAAATTTCCCAGCAATCATAGTACATCTCGCCAGAGTGTATGTCATCATAAATAGTTTGATTGATAAGATCAAATACCATTTTTTCTGATCCTTCTAGGAAAAAGTCATTGTAGGTGATAAACTCTTGCTTATTTACATCATAGTTCAAACAGTCAAACATATAGGTAGAGTGCAACATTCCGCTATAATAATTCTCTTTGTACAAGAGTATGCTAATGAGGTTGTTATGAGTAGAATGTAATTTAAAATCAATAATTCGCTTATCCCGGAAACGTTGTATTCTTAAAGTATCGCACAGCAATTCTTTGTCTTCCAGAATCTGGTTTACTGTGCGCTCAATATTGAGGTAGCTCTCAGCCATATAGTCATTGAACTTTTTGTATCGTGCATCTATCTCTTCATTTAAGTAGGGGTAGGTATAATCAAGCACGTACTCGTCTGCTTCCTTAAAGATTTTTTTAGATTGTACTGCCTCTTGTAATGTTGGTATATCATCTTCTATAGCTAGGAGTCCCTCTTTTTTGAGCGACTGGCTTTTAGCCTGAAGTTCCCGTATTTCGGTTTCGGTAAAGTAGAGGGAGTCTGCAGAATCTGGGTCGAGTATACTTTCTGTAGTTTCTTCTGTAAGCGGATCAACTATTTGAGAGGTTTGCTCCTTACAGCTGAGTATAGACAGTAATGCGAGGGTAATTACGAGTGATTTCATAGTTTTAATTTTATGACTCAAATGTAATTTTGGTCTGGAAGGTATACTATGATTTTTGTCAGTATAAGATAATTTCTTGCGCTTTACCTCATTGCTCAGCTTCTGGGTGTGAAGCGTTCAAGTTCGCTTTATCACTTGGCGCTCTCTTGGTTGTGAATCTCGCGGGTTCGCTTTCGCGAAAGCGAACTTGCCATAGTTCAAAGCGCATACGCGTGGCTATTTTTTTACCGGTGTCGTAACGTGAATGTTTGTAGTAGGCATTTTTATCACTTCCAGCGTGGCAGATGCAATGGTAATAAGACCATTTGTGTCCTCAATTGCCTGTTGAATTTGTTCTTGCAGAGCGTGCTTAGTAAGGCGTCTCTTTTTATAATCTACAATGTAGCGTAGGTTGAATTGTATCCAGTTATCAGTTAGTGTCATTGCAAGTGTAGGCTCCACCACAGCATCTTCTATATAGTATTTTGACACTACGGTTTTCCAATGCTTTTTTGAGAAGTTTACGTATTCAGAGAGTACTTTTTGTGCCACTTCTGTGATAATTTCTTTTGTAAGCTCCACATCAGAAGTGTATCGAATGGGAAGATTAAACTCATCCCAAATAAAAGGAAAGTCCTGAGAAAAATTATAGATAGGTCCTTTAAATACAAAGGCGTTGCTCAACTTCACAATACGACCGCTATAATTATCTGAGCTTACCCATTCTCCTATTTCCATCATCGTGGTGTAAATACTGTCTATATCTATCACATCTCCTTTTATGCCGTTTATCTCTATACGGTCGCCAGGTGCATACACCTTCACAAAAAAGATATATAGTGACCCTGCAATGCTTAAAATTAGTTCCTGCAACGTGATCGCTACGCCAGCCGAAAGTAGTCCTATCGCAATAGTAAAATCTGTAATGTTACCTGTAAAATAGGTTATGGAAAGAAAGATAATAAGTACATATCCTATTATTTCAACACCTTTTTGAGATTTATATCTAGTGACGGTGTTAGGTAAATTTTGTTTCAAATAACGTCTTATGAGTTGCACCACTATAAGAATGGCAACAATCCATAACACATACTTTGCTATACTCATCACGATGGGATGTTGGGCTAGCCAGTCTTGTACTTGATTGAAGGCATCCATAATCTAAGAGTTATCACTTCCATATTTTAAAATAATTTTTACCTGGCCTGCGTGATAAGCGGTATGCGAGGTAATGCGACCTAATGCTTGCGTTTTAGTTCTCGTGCCAAATTCTTTAGTAATGACATCATCATCCCAATCGCTATCGCGCTGTTGTGAGATAATTGCTTGAAGGCTTTTCCTAGAGCGGTCGAGGTTAGAAATTATACTCTCTAAATCTGTCCATTCTCCCGTGTCGTGTTGGGCAATAATAGTTTTGGCAATGACTTTAGTGTCTTTAGCATCAAATACATTTTTTGCAAACAGCAACTCAACTTCAGCGATGTGTTGAAGTAGAAAACCTATACTGTTAGGCGATGGAGCTAGTGTTTTCCTCAAATCGTTTGTGGTAATTGTGTTTACAATTTTCTCGAGCCTCGTACGGGATTCTTCCCAGAGTGCTACCAGTTTTGAAGTTTGTGTGTCCATTAGATAAATCGTTTTAGCTTATTTTCTAGTTGAATAATGTGGTTTTGCATCTTTTCGATGCGTTCTAGAAGTTCAAATATCGTTTCGATACCTTCGAGATTGATTTCTAATTCTTTATGAAACACAAGGATTTGCTCCAGGCGTTTTAATTGACTTTCTGGTATGAACACGGTTTGCTTGCGTTGCACGACTTCTATGAGGCCATAGTCATTCAACTGCCTTAGAGTTTCCACAGTAACTTGATGGCTTACACAAAAATCTTGAGCCGGTATGAGAATGTAATCTTCCATTAGTTTTCAAGTTTTTGAAGTTCTTGATAAAGCTCTTTTTGCTTTCGCGAAAGCGTACTCGGCACCCTTATTTTATAGGTCACGTACAAGTCGCCAAAGGCTCCTTCTTGCTTATACACTGGGAATCCCTTGCCCTTGAGCTTAACCTGCGTACCGCTCTGAGTACCTGGTTTTACCGTTAGTTTCACCTTTCCATCTATGGTTTTTATATGCTGTGACCCGCCTAATACGGCGGTGAGTAATGGTATTTCTTGGGTCATATATAAGTTTGCCCCCTCACGCTGAAAAGTCGTTTTGTTATTAATTACGAATGTGATGTACAAGTCTCCTTTAGGTCCGTTTGTAGGACTCTTACCACCGTGATTCTTAATCTTTATGGTTTGCCCGTTTGTTACGCCCGCAGGTATTGTAATTCGGATGTTTTTTCCATTTACAGTGAGTGTGCGCTTGTGAGTCGTGTATACATCCATAAGGTCGAGGTGGAGCTCTGCGTTAAAGTCCTGACCGCGATAAGTGGCTCGTTGTTGTTGTCGCTCACGACCACCAAACATAGATTCAAAAAAGTCTGAAAAATTTTCTTCACCGTACGTTTGTTGACCACCGTAACTGCGCTGTTGGGATTGCCTTGATTGTTGTTGTTTTGCTTTTTCGTAGGCTTCGGCGTCATTCCAGTTTTCTCCATATTGGTCGTATTTCTTTCGATTCTCTGGGTGACTTAACACTTCGTTTGCCTCATTTATTTCTTTGAACTTAGCTTCTGCTATCTTATCATTAGGGTTGAGGTCTGGATGAAATTTTCGCGCAAGCTTTCTATAAGCCTTCTTGATATCTGCCTCAGTGGCACTTTTTGAAAGGCCTAAGATGTTATAATAATCTATAAACTCCATTTTATCCCTTTAAGAACGCTCAAGTTCTAGCTTGAGTTTGCCTAGCATTACAAGTTCTGACTTATTGAGACCTGAGAAAGAACGGGCAATGGCACTTGCCGTTTCTAATATGAGCTTGTTTGCTTTTTCTGTAAATAGATGTGGTTGCTCTCTTTTATAAGTAACAAAAGCATCATACATACTATCTGCTGGTTCTTCAAACGCTTCTACACCTTCGAAGACGATTTCGATAAGAAAAGAAGCATCACTCCCAAAGGTGTCAAGTAGGTCGTCATAATCAAGCCAGTACTCAAGAACGCAGAGTTGTAATTTAGAAAACTCTTCGTCTCGTACCCGTTTATCTGCAAAGGCAATGGCGTAAAAAAGCTTACCTAAATTTTGGTAAAAGGCCTCGGTTGTAATGATTTTAGGTTCCATAGTGGTTTATATTTTTTTCAAAATTAGGTCGATGCATTATCAGAATCTATGACTTTTATCATTGCTATGATTTCTTATAATAGCCAACTTTACCCTCTAATTTTTAAAGACATAGATTATGAGTGACCGTAAACATATCCTCAGAACAAAGAACTATCGAGTGCAGGTAACACAGTATTACAAGCGTCTAGAGCGGTACAAATCAAGTGGTAATAAGAGCGCATTTTACAACGTGTTTGTAAGCATCATTCCTGAATTGCGTAAATACATAAAGACCAGACTCCAAGAATTGCTTCATCAAGGGCATTTTCCTCATAACTTTTATGAAGAAGATGATTTTGTAGATGACCTGTTTATCTCGGTCTACGAGCATTTTGATACACTTGAAAGCGAAGAGGACTTTTATATGTTTCTCTTTAGTGAGATGGATCGTTTGTTAAAAAAAGTAGAACGTAAAGAACAAGACTTACATCAACCGCTAGAGGATATAGAATCCTATGCAAAAGCCGAACGTTACAGATTGCGCGAGAAAATGACGGCACAGCTCGATGGAGATATTATTTTAAAACAAGAACTGGACGATGTTTCGTATGCCTCACAACAAGTTGATTTTAAAACAGTTTTTGAAGAACGTTCAGAAAAATCTGTAGATGCGAAAATTGATAAAGAGCTTACCCATTCATTAACATCTAAGCAAGTAGATGAGTTAATTAAAAACTTACCCCAAGTCGCAAGAAATATTGCGACCTTATACATCCATTTTCACCTGACAATACCCGAAATAATTAAGGTGACTCAGGTATCACGAGAAGAGGTGAGAACTATAATTGACCAAATTAAAAAACTTATTAGAACTGAGTTATTTAATGTCTAACTTTCAAAAATGGTACGTCTAAGTATGACTACATAATCGTACTTTTGGTATATGGAATTTTTTGAAGAAAGTATAGAAGAGGCATTTAAAATTCTTTTTGAGGGAGCCTCAGAAGGTATTGTTGTGGTTAATTCTAAACAGATTATTGTTGCAACAAATGTCTCGGCGCGTAATACCTTTGGATATGATAAAGATGAATTAGAAGGGCAACATCTCAATACTTTAATTCCTATGTCCTATCACGGAGCTCACCACGGGCACTTTGAGCAATTTATGCATCATAGTCAGAAACGGGAAATGGGGAAAGGTAGAGACCTTTTTGGCCTCCGTAAAGACGGTTCTCAATTTCCTGTAGAAGCAGGGCTCAATCCATTTGCTTTACACGGGCATCACTATGTAATGGCACTGGTAACCGATATTTCTGTGCGTAAGCAAGCAGAAACGGAGCTAAAGCATTGGGCAAACATTTTTAACGAGTCCCTCAATGAAATTTTCATTTTTGATGCACAAACTTTAAAATTTATAGATGTAAACAAAGGCGCTCAACAGAATATAGGTTACACTCTAGATGAGTTGGTGCAAATGACGCCTGTAGATATCAAGCCTTCCTTTACAGAAGAACAATTTAGGTCCTACATTGCTCCGCTACTTAATAAGACTCAGGAGCAATTAATATTTAATACAGAACACATTAGGAAAGATGGAAGCATCTATCCCGTCGAGGTTCATTTACAGACCTCATTTTCTGGAGGTCGCAAAACGTTTGTGGCTATAATCCTAGATATTACAGAAAGAGCAAACTACACAGAGCGTTTAGAAAAAACTGTGGTCGAGCGAACACGCCAGCTTGAAGAAGCACTAGGCAAAGAAAAGGAACTGAACGAACTCAAAACTAAATTTTTATCTCTTGTTTCCCACGAGTTTAAAACTCCAATAAGCGGAATTTTAACAAGCGCTACCTTAGCTGGGAAATATACTAAGGAAGAACAACAAGAAAAGCGAGAGAAGCATCTTGATACGATAAAGAGCAAAGTAAAATATCTAAATACTATTATAGACGATTTTCTCTCGATAGAGCGTCTGGATACTGGAAAGACAAATTATAAGTTCAGCACCTTTCCTTTGAGCAAAGTGCTCAATGAAGTTATTTATGATGCAAATATGCACCTTAAAAGTGGTCAAAGTATTAAGTACCCTCCAAACGCAGATGATATCACAGTAGATTATGATGAAAAGATTTTAGAATTATCCCTCAGTAATCTTATTCATAACGCAGTAAAGTATTCTAGTGAAAATACAATAGTTGATATTAAAGCATATCAAAATGAAACACATCTTGAAATTCAAATCATAGACCAAGGCATAGGAATTCCTGAGCACGAGCAACGCTTTGTGTTTGATCGATATTTTAGAGCAGAAAATGCACTTCTCAGTCCTGGAACGGGTATAGGTATCAATATAGTAAAAAACCACTTGGAAAACCTAGGCGGGAATATTACTTTTAAAAGTGTTCAGAATGAAGGCTCAACATTTACTATTTCAATTCCTGTTACAAAAAGTCCATCCCTATGAAAAAAGTACTCCTTATAGAAGATGATACCGCTTTGCGCGAAAACACAGCAGAGCTCTTAGAACTATCAAACTACGAAGTAATTACGGCACCCAACGGTCGTGTCGGTATTAAAACTGCAAAAGAAAATCAACCAGATATTATCGTATGTGATATAATGATGCCAGAAGTAGATGGATACGGTGTACTACAAGAATTATCTATGCATACGACTACTAGCCAAATCCCGTTTATATTTCTCTCTGCAAAGACAGAGCACAAGGAAGTCAGAAAAGGTATGGACCTTGGGGCAGATGATTACCTTACAAAGCCTTTTGAGGAAGATGAGCTCATTAGTGCGATAGAGAGCCGAATTGCAAAATCAGTCATACTCAGGAATATTCAGCCTTCTGGACCAGCGACAGCTCAAAACGAGGACCAGTTGCGCAATCTTAATGAGCTTAAAAACTTTTTTGACGACGAGGGACAAGAATTTAGTTTCACAAAAGGGGAAGTCATTTACAAAGAGCAAGAACACTCAAATATGATTTACCTCATTTCTAAGGGTGTGGTAAAAACACATAAAATGGATGAGAGTGGCAAGGAGCTCATAACTGCACTTTACAGAGCAGATGATTTTCTTGGGTTTACCTCCTTTGTAGATAATGTCCCTTATCAAGAATCTGCCACGGTGCTAGAGGATGTAAAGCTCGTGGGCGTGAGTAAAACAGAACTCAAAGAAGTACTGGAGAACAGTAAAAACGTATCTCTAGAACTTATGGAACTACTTACAGACAACCTTGCCGAGATTAAAAATCAGTTATTACAGATGGCTTATAGCTCTGTACGTAAAAAGACAGCACAAACCATTTTACAATTTGCCCAAATCCTAGGCAAAAATCCAGAAGAAGGAATACGCATCGCTCGTAATGACCTTGCAAGTGTCGCCGGAATTGCTACAGAAAGTCTCATACGAACACTTTCTGGCTTTAAAAAAGAAGGATTGATAGAAATTGAGGGACGTAACATTAGACTGTTAGATATACAAGGATTGGAACTTATAGACTAAGAAAATTCTAAAACTGATTTTTATCATTATCTGCTAGCTTCAAGAAAAATACATTTGTGATGATAAATGTTATTTACAATGAAGCATATCCTAATCCCTGTAGATTTTTCTGACCAGTCGTGGAAGGCTGCACAATGTGCACTTACCTTACATCAAAACGCTGGAGTCCGCTTTTACCTGTTTTATTCAGAAACGCCAGATACGTATACTAATGAGGTTGACGTTGTTTGTGAGAGTAGAGCCCGCGACCTACAAAAATGGCTAATAAAGTTAAAGGCAATCATACAAAATGGACAGGTGATTATTCCTTTACGATGGGAGGGAAGTTTTATAGAAGATGTGCGTGCTGCGGTGTATGATAATGAGATTGATCTCATTGTTCTTAGCACACAATATCCAAATATTTTTTGTGATGATGTGAAAGGAAGTCATACGAGAAGCATCATTACGAGAGTTAAGTGTCCGGTACTCATTGTTCCACGAGAGTCCAAATGCGGTGTGCCACGGCAAGTAGTTTTATTGTCAGATTTTAATTTTAAACATCGTTCCCAAGCTACTAGTATTATTTCAAAGTTTATAAAACGAGCAAAAGCGCATCTCAATATTTTACAATTGAGTAAGACGGGCAACGCACTCACGACGACTCAGGACACGAATAAATCGTATCTCCAAACCGCGCTTAGCCACATATCACACAGCTTTCATTTTGTTATAGATAAAACAATGGATGAGGCTTTGCAATCATTTGTAGATATGCATCAGGTAGACCTTGTGATACTTTTTGCAAAGAATATCAATCTCTCGGAGAATTTACTTTTCTCACCTACCCTCAATCAGCATAATGATTATCATAAGAGCATTCCCTTTTTAGTGGTGCACGAATAGCTGGGAACTGATTAAAGTCATAGTTTAAAAAGCATAATGCATCTAGCTTTGAGGTAACTAAAACCATAAAAGCTATGCGCGTTATCATTGTTCCCACAGATTTTTCAGAAAATGCTTTTAATGCACTTAAATGTGCCCAAGAGTATTTTAAGTATGAAAAGTCTAAAATAATTATCGTACATACCTATGCAGATGAGGTGTATGAAAATAAAGCAGTTATCTCAAGAGCGCTTCTTGATGAATACAAGGAGATAAAACAAAAAGAGTCAGAAAGAGAATTGAAGGAAATTCGCATACAAGCTATGCGATATGCACCTAATCCTAGACATACGCTTGAAACGCGTGCCATATTTGGCACCCTCTTAGATGAAGTCAATCATTTAGTCGAAGACGAGAATGCAGATCTTATTGTAATGGGGACGCAAGGCAAAACGGCAGACCGTAAAATCACCTACGGTAGTAACACATTACAGATTATTAAGTACGTGAAGTGTCCAGTATTAGGCATTCCATTAGGATATGTTTTTCATCGGCCAGAACGCATATTGTTTCCCTCCGAACTTATGATTCCTTATAAAAATCGAGAGCTAAAATTACTGAGCTGTCTAGCAAAAAGTTATCGTTCAGAATTGCACCTGTTGTATATCTCAAACTTTGACAGACTTTCGCTAAGACAAGAGGATGTAAAAACTGCGTGGGAATACCGCTTTCGCGAAAGCGTAATTACATACACTCGAAAAGACGAAGGGGATAAAGCACAAATTATAAATAATTACATAGCCGATAAGAATATCAGTATGCTCGTGATGGTAAACTCAAAACATACCTATATGGAGACGCTTATTCATAAATCTACGATTGATGCAGTAGGCTTAAATACGAAGATTCCATTTCTAATCCTGCAAAATTTACCAAGATAAACCTTCTAATTATGAGAAAGATTTTAATACCTACCGACTTTTCAGATACTTCATATAAAGCGATGGAGTATGCTGTACAACTATTCATAAATGAAGAATGTACTTTTTATATACTCAATACATATACGCCTGTTGCACTTTATACAACAACGATATACGATACTCATACAGCACTAAACTTAGACATAGGCGAGCTTTACAAAAGTACCTCAGAAGAAAACCTTGAAAAAATTATTGATCGTGTGAAAACAGCATATCCTAATAAATTTCACACATTTGACGCTATCTCAAGCTATAATGTGCTAACTGTCGAAGTTAATGAGTTAGTGAAAGCATTTGAGATTGAATGCATAATTATGGGAACAAATGGAGCATCCAGTCTGGTAGATGTGCTCATAGGCTCTCAAACAATGCAGGTTATCAAAAATGCAAAAGTCCCGGTGATAGGGGTGCCCTCTCAGTATGAGCACGTGTCTTTTAAAGACATACTCTTTGCCACAGACTACCGCTCTGGTACTGACCAAGTGGGACTTGCATTATTGGAAGATCTCTGTAGAAAACATATCGCGAGACTTATTTTTCTCAATGCTTATTACGGAGTTCCTTTTGATGAAGAGCAACTTGCAAATAAAGATGCATTAGACACGTATTTTGAACGTGATGCTCATATTAATGAAGTGGCAGATGGTATGGACGTTCTAGAAGCTGTAGAAGATTTTCAGTCTAGGCATAAAATAGACCTTCTAGTACTGGTTCATAACAAACATAATTTCTTTGCAAATCTATTCTTCACTCCAGTAGTGCGTACCATCGTTCATAAATCTACAGTTCCTTTTATGATGTTACCACCAGTTAAAACGAAAACAGTATGATACGCGTTCTTGTACCCACAGATTTTTCAGACCATTCCTACAATGCGCTTAGTTATGCGCATATGCTATTTCAAGAAGTAGCGGTTGAGTTTACGCTATTTAATGCTTACGAGGCATCTGCATTACAACTGGTTGGAAATAAGAGTCCATTGCGATTGGGGACAATTTATAAAAGCCTGAAGGTTAAATCTCTTGAAGCATTAAAAACGCTCAAAAAAGATATAGATGCCCGCAATGAGATAAAGAACCATACGTATGTTTTCCAGACTTACGAGGGGCACTTAAGAGACGGCGTAGACGCGATGTCAAAGAATGATTTTGATTTTATTATTATAGGAAGTAAGGGTGCAACAGGTCTCAAAGAGATATTCATTGGGAGTGTGACCCAAAGTATCGTTTCACTCCATCAGGAAATACCGTTACTCATAGTTCCAGAAAAAGCAAATTTTAGAGTACCTGATAATATAGGATTTGCGACAGACTTTACTAGAGATTATGCAAAGGAAGAGCTGGCACCGCTTCTAACACTGACAGATTTATGGAAGTCTACCGTAAGAATGGTTGAGGTATATGATGTACCTGGTTTAAGTCCAGCACAAAAAACCCATTTGCAACATTTAGAAATGTTATTAATGGATGTCAATTATAGATTTCACGTAATTCCAGAGTTCTCATCATTAGAAAATTGTATTAATGCATTTAATAATGAACTGGAAATTGACCTAATGGTCCTCATAGATTATCCTAAAAATTTCTTTGAACGCTTAATGCGCGAGAACGTCATTAAAAAAATGACTTTTCACACCACTTTACCGTTTCTTATTTTACCTGGCAGGAACTGATTATTGTCATAGTATGCCGTTGTGATTACACTTAATTTTAGAGTATAAAATAATCACTATGGCAACTATAATTGTACCCACAGACTTTTCAAACAACGCATACAATGCACTTTTTTATGCTACGAGATTGTACCCTAATGAGACGTGTAAAATTACGCTCGTTCACTCTTTTGAGAATCAATTTTCTACCAGCACAAGTAGGATAGATATAGGAAGAAATGAAGTGCTTTATGAGCAATTTGAAAACGCCACAAAAAAGAAATTTGAAGATCTCATTCATAAAATCTCGCTAGATAGCGACGGCATAGACCTACATATAGAAACACTATGTAATGGAAAACCACTCTTTAAAACGATTAATCATCTTGTAATAAATACAGATGCAGATGTTGTGGTAATGGGAACAAAAGGATCATCAGGCATTAAAGAAATTTTTATAGGCAGTCAGGCAGTAAAATTGATCAAAAAAATAAAACCTATCCCATTATTTCTAGTGCCAGAAAATGCAAGCTATACTCCTCCCACGCATATAGCCTATGCCACAGACCTTAAAATTGACTACGCGCAATATCCCTTAGAAATTATTAAGGAAATACAACGTGCACATCAATCTAAGCTACACATTGCGCACATCTATAATCAGGTGTCGCCAGGTAATACTGTAGAGTTAAATTACCGTAAGCTTAAGACCAAACTTGAAGACGTAGCCTATACAACGCATTGGGTTTCTAATAAAAATTCAATGGAAGATGGACTTACTCAATTTTGTAAGGAGCATCACATCAACCTGCTAGTACTTATGTATCATAAATACGGGTTTCTAAAAGGACTACTGAAAAAATCATTTGTAGAGAAGGTAAGTTTTCATTCAGAAATACCGCTTCTCATATTACCCGAGAGCTTCTGATAATTGTCATAGTTCGTATATGAACAACCTTCTATTTTTAGCTAATAATCAAAGACATACATAATGAAAAGGAAAATATTAATACCAACAGATTTTTCAAAAAATGCGTGGAATGCAGTCACTTTTGCTTCTGACCTATTTAAGCATCAAGAGTGTATATTTTATCTACTCAATGCTTACTCTACCTCCGGATATTCGACTGGGGATTTAATGGTGCCAGAACCAGGCACAAAGTCTTATGATAATGCACAGACTGTATCAGAAAATGGACTGGCTAAAATTATGGATATGCTGGACTTTAGGGAAGACAACCCTAAACACGAGTATCGTACGCTATCAGAGTTTAATGACCCATTGAGTGCTATGCGCAATGTTATTGAGAAAGTAGATATTGAGCTGGTCATTATGGGGACTAAAGGTGCGAGTAATAAGCGTGGAGTGCTATTTGGGAGCAATGCCATAATGGCGATGGAAAAACTACGCAACTGTCCCGTAATGGGAATTCCAGAAAATGCGCGTGTTCCTAAGGTAAAGGAAATTGTCTTTCCTACCAGTTACAAAACGCATTACAAGCGTAAAGAGCTCAAATATCTCATAGACATTGCTCAACTCCAAGATGCAACAATTTGCGTACTACACGCAAACCCACGAGATGAAATGTCGCAATCTCAGGAAGATAACAAACAGCTCCTTACCGAATGTCTCGAAGGTGCTAATGTCGCCTTTCATCATTTGCACGCCTCAGACCCTGTTCAAGCTGTTCAAATTTTTGTCGAGAGTCGAGATAGTGATATGATTGCTTTTATTAATAAAAAACACGCCTTCTTTGGTAGTGTGTTTACAAGCCCAATGGTAAAAGAATTGGGAATGTTCAGCAAAGTACCACTATTGGTGATGCACGATATGCGTAATTGATACAAGGTCATATATACCGCTTTCGCGAAAATTTTCTTGAACCAAACGGAATCTATGTTGTTGAAAATTTCGCGAAAGCGTACCCCAAAATCATTCTTTCTAAAACCATATATCGTGTCCAAAACTCATATAGAAATTAAAAAATCATCAGGCGAAAAAGTAGCTTTTTCATTAGATAAATTAAGAGCCTCTCTGCGCCGAAGTGGAGCAAACGAGAAAGATGTTCAAAGCATTTTAAATATCGTAAGGGATGAGCTCTATCAAGGGATTTCTACGCGAGAAATTTACAACAGAGCCTACGCGCTTCTGAAAAAGAAAAAATCTGTTTTTGCTTCAAAATACAAGTTAAAAAAAGCGATTTATGAGCTGGGACCCACAGGATTTCCTTTTGAACGTTTTGTAGGTCAGGTATTACGTCACTCAGGGTACAATGTAGAAGTAGGAGCGATGATATCTGGGATGTGCGTGAGTCACGAGGTAGATGTCGTGGCTACAAAAGATAAAAAAACAATTTACATAGAATGTAAATTTCACAGCGAGGAAGGGCGCAATTGCGATGTTAAAGTGCCTTTATACATTAATTCAAGATACCGCGATATTGTAGATAAACACGCTCAGGGCGATCAAACGCATACGGAAGGATGGGTTGTTACAAATACACGGTTTTCGGCAGATGCTGTGGCCTATGGCATTTGTGCCGGGCTCAAATTACTAAGCTGGGATTACCCCAAAGGCAATGGACTTAAAGACCGCATAGACAGGCTGGGATTATATCCCATAACCGTTTCTACATTGCTCACGATGCGGGAGAAAAATTTCTTGCTGGGTCGGGATATCGTTTTGTGTAAGCAACTGCTAGACGATAAGTTTTATTTAGACCATCTGGGCGTTTCTGAAAATAGAAAAACGCGAATACTTAACGAGATAGCACTTCTTTGCAATGACAACAACACAACAACATAATGTTAAGGTTCACTTTTTAGGAGCCTCAAAAACCGTCACAGGTTCAAAATATTTAGTCGAAACGCCAGAGCTTAATATTCTCATTGACTGTGGGATGTTTCAAGGTCTTAAAGAGTTGCGTGAGCGCAATTGGGAAGACCTTCCAGTAGATGTAACGACCATAGACATCGTATTGCTTACCCACGGGCATCTAGATCATACAGGCTATTTACCCAGATTACTACGTCAGAAATTTGATGGCGAGATTATGGGAACAGCTCCCACATTAGAAATTGCAAGAATTATTCTAGAAGATTGCGCTCGCATACACGAGGAAGATGCAAAACGGGCAAATGAGGAAGGCTTTACGAAACACCAGCCTGCACAGCCTTTTTACAGTCAGAAGGATGTAGCTTATACTTTAGGTTTTTTCAAGCCTGTGGTCGATAGAAATTGGATTTCTTTAAGCGATAATATACAATGCAGATTTGTTCCTGTGGGTCATATTATAGGAGCTACTTTTATTGAATTGGATATATATGAAAAGCGATTTGTATTCTCTGGAGATGTAGGTCGGCCTGTGGACTATTTATTGGCACCACCAGAAAAGCCAGAGTGGGCAGATTATTTATTTTTAGAAAGTACCTATGGTGACAGATTACACGATGAGACACCATCAGAGGAGTTAATTATCAAACTCGTAAATCAACTCGTGTACGAGCCTGGCACACTAATTATCCCATCCTTTGCCGTAGAGCGACTACAAACGCTTATGTATATCCTCTGGAAATTATATAAGCAAAATAAAATTCCTAATATCCCGGTATATGTAGACAGCCCAATGGGCAACAACGTACTAGCGGTTTTTGAACGGTTTCCCAAGTGGCACAAACTTTCTATGGCAGACTATAATGCAATGTGCAACCATATCAATATTGTTACCTCTTTTAAGGAAACTTGGGAGGTAATTGACAATCCAAAATCTAAAATCGTTATCGCTGGTAGCGGTATGGTCACTGGAGGTCGAGTGCTTACCTATCTTAAACAGCTCATAGACCATAAAAGCACCCGGATTCTCCTTGTAGGATATCAGGCTGAAGGAACTCGAGGTCGCCAGCTTCAAGAAGGCGTGCACGAAGTAAAACTATATGGGAAGTATTATCCTGTAAAAGCACAAGTGTATCAACTACAAAGTCTATCTGCTCACGCAGACCAAGCAGAATTGTTAGGCTGGATCAATGAGATAAAGAATATACCAGAAAAAGTTTTTCTCATACACGGAGAAGCTGGAGCGTCTGATGCGTTGCGAGTAAAATTGCAAACTGAGAACAAGTGGAATATTCATATTCCTGAGCTTAATGAGATTGTGTCTTTGGTGGTTTAAGTTTGGAACTGATTTATATCATAGTTTCCCTCAGTTCCTAAAAGTACTTTTAGACTATAAAAAGTAAAACTATGGAAACTTCAATCCCACTATCTATTGATCAGTATCACGAAGACGTAAAAGTCTGGAAGTCTAATATAGCCCTCGCTGTAGATGAGATAAGGTTTATTGAAAATCTTACACAATCGTACGCCTTTGAGCCCACGACACCTAATCTCTTTGAACGTCTTGAAGATTTTAAATCTGAGATATACAAGATTAAAAAGCTACTTGATAATATCCAAAAGCTACTTTCTAAACACGACCTCGAACTTAGTGGTATGTTAGAATGTGATACGATGGCTTGCGATATCTACTTTCAAGAAAAACATCTTTTAATTAAGGAAAATTACCGACAGTTTGTCAATTCTTATGGAAAAACCAAAACAGAAATATTCAATTACTGTGGTACCATTCTAAAGAAAAGGAAAAAGTAGAGGACTGACTTTTATCATATTTTAAAGATGTTCAAGTTTCTAACTTTGAGATAGTTAAAATAATTATTCATTTAAAAATCAAATACTATGTCACTCATTAAATTTAATCAAAACAGATTTCCTTGGGTTACTAACTGGCTGGATACGGATGGTTTGTTTGCAGATGATTTTTTCTCAAAAAACAACAATCTTCCTGCAATGAACGTCAAGGAAAACAAAGAAAACTTTGAACTAGAACTTGCTGTTCCTGGATTCTCAAAAAAAGATATTGAAGTCACAATGGACAACGATGTATTGAGCATATGCGGTAAGAATGAAAGCAAGGATGAGCAGGAAGAAGATGGGTATACGCGCAAGGAATTCAGCTCAGCTAGTTTTGAGCGTAAAATTCAGCTTCCTCAGGGTGTAAATCCAGAAACGGATATTAAGGCAAACTACAAAAACGGAGTCCTTAAACTGGAATTGCAGAAAAGACAAGAGGCCATCGAACAACCTAAACGAAAAATAGCCATCCAGTAAGGATGCACATTGAGAGACCGTTCACGTTTTGGGGGAAATTAGAGCGGTCTCTTTTTTTAACGCTTTCCGTTTACATAAGTATATACTAGCCCTATCGAGGCACGAGAGCGAGCAAATTCTCAAAAACCTATCGTAGTGAAACATCCATATTTTAATCAATACAAGTTTAAATATCTTGAGTGGAACGACTCAGATATCATACACGAGGCGACGCTCGCGTGGCAATCGCAGTTGGAGTTTATTAAGGATGAGCAGGCATTTCTTAAAGGATTGCTTGCCGAGAACACCTTAAAACTCCTTGCCGAAAGCTGTTTTGAAATGGCAAATCACCTTGCCACGGATTTATCAAAACTATCAGAACAGTTACCAGAAATTCTTGAGCGTATCCAGTCGCATCGCAATGATATTATAGTATTAATAGACGAAAAAGACGAATTTCAGAAAGAACGCGCCTTTCAAGATGCGCATCTTTTACTAGAAATGAGGATAGGCACCTACCTTGAGAAATATCATACCCTTAAAGAAGAGATCTTCACAACAATGCAGGATGTCTTTAAGAAAAGTAAAAATCGCCAACTATTAAAATCCTAAATTATTATGAAAACCCTCTTTTATTATGTTGCGCTATGTACGATTCTCCTGTTACAAAGTTGCTCAAGTTCTGAGCTTGTAGAGAACTGGAAAAACCCAGATATAGATGTTTTTGTTGCAGAAAAAGTGCTAGTGCTTGCAATGACTAATGATGTAAAAAATAGAAAGATGTTTGAAAAACGTCTTGTAGACCAGCTCAAGGATAAAGGGGTAAACGCAGTAAATAGTGATGATTTTTTTAATCCAGAATTTACCTCAAGACCACGTACAGAGGGAGAACTGGATGATTTAGAACGGGAAATGCTCGCCGAAGGCTTTGATGCCATATTGGTCTCTAAGATTGTAGGAGCAGAGGATAAGGTGACCCTCGTACAATCCTACCGTAACTGGGACAGAACTTTTAATGGTTTTGAAGATGATTATTACTCCAGTCAGGGCCTCTACATAGAAGATGAAAAAATGGAAAAATACACCGTATATCACGCAGAAAGCGCGCTGTATTGTATATGTCCAACCAAAGAACGAGAAGTTATTTGGAAAGGTTCTATAGATGTGACTGAGCCAGACTCAGACAGAAAAGCTATCAAAGATTATATAAATATGCTCGTTTGGGCACTAGAAGAACAAGACCTTCTCATCATAACCCCAGAACTGTAATTATGAAAACACTTATATACTCCGCAAAGGATTTTGAAATTCCATTTTTAGAAGATGCAAATAACGATGTGCATTCTTTTAAATACATTCCAGATCGACTTACTACACATACCGCAATGATGGCGCTGGGTTTTGAGGCCATCTCCATATTTTCGGCAGACGATGCTAGTGAGATTGTACTCCAGAAGCTCAAAGATTTCGGGGTGGAGCATATTACCCTACGTTCGGCGGGATATGATAATGTAAACCTTCGGGTTGCAAAACGTTTAGGGTTTAAAGTGGCAAACGCACCTGAGTATTCGCCCAATGCTGTGGCAGAACACGCCATTGCCTTATTGCTAGCATTAAATAGAAAAATTACGCTTTCGCGAAAGCAAACTCAGCACTACGATTTTACCCTTACAAATTTGATAGGTTTTGACCTTGTTGGGAAAACGGTAGGCGTTGTAGGTACAGGAAGAATAGGAAGTGTGATAGTTAAAATTCTAAACGGATTTGGTTGCAACATTCACGCCACAGACCCTGTGGAAGATGAATATCTCAAGACAACCTTTGACGTTTCGTATGTTGATATTGATACGATCTGCTCCCAGAGCGATGTGGTTATTTTGAGTGTACCCCTTAATCAAGAGACGCACCAATTAATAGATCGCTCCAAACTAGAGTTAATGCATAAAAACGCGCTCTTGATAAATGTAGCGAGAGGTGCCGTCGTTCATACAAATGATGTACTGGAATATGTAAATAGAAAACGCGTAGGTGGTTATGCCACAGATGTATACGATAAAGAAAGTGGAGTATTCTTTTATGACCGAAGTAAAGATAGGCCTGATGATGAGGTACTTGAGAAAATGCTCAATCACGACCGTATTCTTCTCACGCCACATCAAGCATTTGCAACCCGAGAGGCAATAGAAAATATTGCAAAAACAACGGCGAGCAATTTAAATAGCTGGCAACGTGGTACTAATCCACAAACGGAGCTTACCGTCTCAAAAGAACTTTTACTAAACAACTAACAATTATGAAAAAAAATATGGGAACGGCAGACCGAGTGTTTAGAATACTCGTAGCCATCGGGATTGCTATCTTATACCTTACAGATGTCATTAGTGGCACCACCGCAATAATTGCAATGGCTATAGGTGTGGTGTTTTTACTCACGAGCTTAGTGAGTTTTTGTCCTTTGTATGCTCCTTTTGGGTTTAGGACTTGTAAGAGAAAGGCGTAACGTTTAGATAGATGTAGTTTTGATAGGATTAATTTAATTATTCTTTGTGGGAGTAATCCTCATAAAAATCATCAAAAGTCTTCTCCGTAGTATAATTATCTCGTAACACTCTATATACCATAATCACAACAGATATCTGCCCTAAAACGGTCAAATAGAACACCCAACTAAAAGCAAGGTTCATCGTGGCAAAAATGGTAACGGTAATTAAAAGTAGGGTAGTAATAGCTACCCATTGAATTGCAGAAATTTTCATAGTACTCTTTTCTTTTAAAGATAAGAAATACTTTAACTAACTAAATGTTAAGAAAGTAAGGTATACGTCTGCTTTGCGATTTCTAGTTCTTCATTGGTAGGGCTTACGAGAATTTTTACCTTAGATGAGGCTGTCTGGATTTCTCGTAAACTACTCGTAGCGCTTTCGTTTGCTTTGTCATCCAGAGCGATACCGAGATACTCGAGGTCTGTACAGACCATTCTTCTCAGGACGCTCGAGTTTTCACCTATTCCTGCCGTAAACACAATCGCATCAAGACCATTCATAATAGCTGTATAGCTTCCGATGAATTTTTTAATCCGGTAGGCGTTCATCTCTAAAGCGAGAATACAGTCCTTATTGCCATTAGTCGCTTCTCTTTGTATATCCCGTAAGTCTGAATAACCTGTAAGTCCCAGCATTCCACTTTTTTTTGTGAGCATACGCTCGACCTCTTTAAGCTCATAGCCCAAAGTATTGACTAGATAGAATATGATGGAATGGTCTATATCGCCACTACGCGAACCCATAATTAGCCCATTAGACGGTGCAAAACCTAAGCTGTGGTCAACGCTTTTCCCATTAACGATGGCGGTTATACTGCATCCATTCCCTAAATGAATAGAAAGAATTTTAGACTGCTTTAACTGTAAATGGTCAATTGCTCTTTCAGATACGTATTTGTGGCTCGTCCCGTGAAAACCATAAACTTGAATGTCGTGTTCATTGTAAAAAGCATTGGGAATCGCATATTTCTTTGCTTTCTCGGGTAGTGTCTGATGAAAAGCCGTATCAAAAACCGCAACTTGCTTTGCCTTTGGGAAAAGTGATTCAGCTATCGAAATTCCTTCCAGATTGTGAGGATTGTGTAAAGGTGCGAGTGGCGAGAACTTTTTGATTTGTTCTTTTACTTCTTCTGTTATTAAGGTGGTATCCGCATATAAAGTACCACCGTGTACCACGCGATGCCCTATGGCACTTACTTCATCTACGTGACCCACAACGCCTATTTTTGTGTCTAGTAAGATGGAAACTACCTTTTCTAATCCGTCCTTATGCATTTTTATGGTGCTTGTTTCAGAAAATTTAGTGGCATCTGTTTTATAGGAGAGGATGGCATCCTGTTCACCTATGCGCTCCACAAGACCACTACATACCATTTTCTCAGCAGGTAATTGCAGTAACTGAAATTTTATAGAAGAGCTTCCCGCGTTGAGTACTAATATATTCATCATTATACTTCTGAGTCTTGCGCCTGAATCGCCGTAACGATGACTGTATTAAAAATATCATCTACCGTACAGCCTCTACTCAAGTCATTAACAGGTTTGTTCAATCCCTGAATAATGGGTCCTATGGCTAATGCTTTTGTCTCGCGTTGTACGGCTTTATAGGTATTATTACCTGTATTTAAATCTGGAAAGATGAACACATTTGCCTGTCCAGCCACTTCAGAATCGGGCATTTTTGCTTTGCCCACGCTCATATCTACGGCCGCGTCGTATTGAATAGGGCCTTCTACTTTTAAATCTGGGCGTAATTTTTTTACTAACGCGGTTGCCTCGCGCACACGCTCCACATCTTCTCCTACACCAGATGTGCCCGATGAATATGATAGCATCGCTATTTTAGGTTCTATACCAAAAGCGCGACTCGTCGTTGCAGAGGAGATTGCGATTTCAGCAAGTTGTACAGCGGTTGGGTTTGGGTTTATGGCACAATCTCCGTACACAGATACGCGGTCTTCTAGACACATAAAGAACACAGAGGATACGATAGATGCTTCAGGCTTTGTTTTAATAAATTGTAACGCCGGGCGTATGGTGTGTTGCGTGGTGTGTATTGCTCCAGAGACCATTCCGTCGGCTTTGCCCTGATAGACCATCATCGTTCCGTAGTAGGAAACGTCCTCCATTAAATCGCGCGCCATTGCAAGGTTTACATTCTTATGTTTACGTAGTTCGTATAACGCTTTCGCGAAAGCGTCAAAATCCTCACTCTCCACAGGATTTACAATAGTGACTTTATCTAAATCTAACCCAATATCCAGCGCGAGCACTTTTTCGGTAATCTGCTTTTTATCGCCCAAAAGGGTAATTCTCACCGCATCTATCTGTACCAATTGCTTTGTAGCTCTCAATATACGCTCGTCCGTTCCTTCGGGAAGTACGATGTGTTTTTTGTGAGAAGTCGCCTTTTTCAAAAGATTGTATTGAAACATTCTGGGAGTAATACCAGCCGTTTGAAAGGTGATAAGACGCTCTACCAGAGCATCTACAGCAACAAACTGTTCAAAATCTTTGATAGAGGTTTCTATCTTTTGTGTATTCTCAGCATAGATTTGAGATTTAATATCACCTATGGTATTGGTAACCGAAAATGTCCCACCCTTTACCGAAATTATAGGCACGACATCAGAAAGACCTTCGATTAATTTATTAATAGACTCTTCAGGAAGTAGACCACCCGTGAGTACGATTCCAGAAATAGAAGGATAGTTTGCCGAAATATTTGCTTGCAACGCCCCTAAAATGATATCGGCTCTATCGCCAGGAGTAATCACCAATCCATTTTCTTTTAAATGCGTAAGATAATTGCGCAGTTGCATTGCACCTACACTAAAATAGCCTGCTTGGTTATTAAGATAATCTTCTCCGAAAAGCACCGTGGCATCCAGCGCATCTACAATCTCTTTTATGGATGGGTTTGCCAGGATAGGATTGAGGGGTATAGCGTTTATGATTACCTGTTTAGGAAGTTTCTTTTGAAGTGCCGAAATTACCAGCGCTCTGTTTTCAGCTTCGACTTTATTTGCAATGACAGATAAGACTTCAACACCTTTATCTCTAAAGGAGTCATAAGCGATTTGTAAACTGCCTACGAGTTCTTCTAAGGGTTTTCCTTTACCGCTGGCGAGGATGATGGCTGGCACCCCGAGATTTTTTGCAATGAGTACATTAATATCAAATTCTATAAGTGAACCTTCGCCTGTAAAACTTGTTCCCTCGATGAGAACGTAGTCAAAGCGCTCTTCAACCGCTTTATATTTTTCAATAATCTTACTTATGATTTCATCTTCCTTATTGGCATTCTTCATCTCCAACACTTCACTTCGTTGAAAGGCATACGCATCTTCAGCGGGCAAGTCTAGATTAAAATAGGAGGTAATCGTACGGATGTGATTATCAATTTCGCAAAGAAGAAGGTCGTCTACAATAGGTCTAAAATAGCCCACCTTTGGCGTTTTGCTCAATAGTAATTGCATTAATCCAAGTGACACAATAGACTTCCCGCTATTAGCCTCGATGGTTGTGATGTAAATAGCTTTGTTTGAGGGTTTAGTTGTCATAAAACTGAAGTATAAGTAGGGCGTTAAAATGGGATTACAAAAATAGTACTATCACACCACAAAGCCTTAGATACAAACGAGGTTAATTTTATTTAAAAAGGCAAAGGTGCATACCAAAATCTTATGCTAAGCTGACATATGTCATATTTTAGAACTCCATATTGTACCAAATTTGTCTCAGGTATGAATGAGCAAATTAGATAAAGTATGGACGTATGCTTCCATTGTGGTGATGACTGTGTTAACACAAACATCGAGCATCAAGACAAGCACTTTTGCTGTCACGGGTGTAAAACCGTTTTTGATATTCTTAATGACAGCGACCTCTCGTATTATTACGAGCTGGAGCAAACACCTGGCACGACACCATCACGCTTTGAAGGGAAGTTTGACTTTCTAGAAAATGAGAAAATTGCTAGGAAACTGTTAGAATTTGATGAGCAGGGTACTCAGGTGGTTTCTTTTGTAATTCCTTCAATACATTGTAGTTCCTGCATTTGGGTGCTAGAAAACCTCAATAAATTGAACCCAAAGGTCAAAACAGCCCAAGTCAACTTCCCGAAGAAAACCGTACGCATTACGTACACAACCGAAGACTATTCACTACATAAGCTAGTGTTATTACTGGCTAGAATAGGATACGAACCCTACATCTCTCTAGACGATGCCACTAAAAAAGCGTCACACATAGACCGAAGTCTAATCTACAAATTAGGCGTAGCGGGATTTGCCTTTGGCAATATTATGTTTCTATCGTTTCCAGAATATTTTGAGGTTTCAGAATTCTGGCTTGAGCGTTATAAATACGTGTTTAGAGCCTTGATGCTTGTATTTGCCTTACCCGTGGTTTTTTATTCGGGAAGTGACTACCTCGTTTCTGCTTTTAAGAGTATTCGTTCTAAGATGCTCAATATTGATGTGCCTATTGCTATTGGGATTTTGGTGCTTTTTACACGCTCTGTTGTCGAGATTGTGATGGATTGGGGAACTGGCTTTCTAGACAGTATGGCGGGATTAGTATTCTTTTTATTGCTGGGCAAATTTTTTCAGCAAAAGACCTATGCATTCCTCTCTTTTGAGCGGGATTACAAATCGTATTTCCCTATTGCGGTAACACGATTGATTAAAAATGATGGTAAAAATCATTTTAAAGTTTCCGCTTTCGCGAAAGCGGAATCAGAACCTATTCAAGAAGAACAAGCTCAAGTTTACGACCTAGTAGCTGGCGACCGAATCATTATCAGACACGGCGAGCTCATACCCGTAGACGGTATTCTCATTAAAGGAAACGCGCTTATAGATTATAGCTTCGTCACCGGAGAAGCAGAACCTGTTGCTAAAAATTCTGGCGACCAACTCTTTGCCGGCGGAAGACAACAAGCAGGGGTTATTGAATTAGAGGTAGTCAAGACTGTAGAGCAGAGTTACCTCACGCAATTGTGGTCTAACGAGATTTTTGATAAGGAGAATCGTAGTGTTTTCCAAAACATTACAGACAGGATTAGTAAGCGATTTACGATTAGTATTTTAAGTATTGCGGTGCTTGCAACTGTATTTTGGTTATTCTACCAGCCATCTCTGGCACTTAATGTCTTTACTGCAGTTCTCATTGTAGCTTGTCCGTGTGCCATCGCACTTGCAGCTCCATTTACGCTGGGGAATTTGCTCCGCATTTTTGGCAGGCACAAATTATATTTGAAAAATAGTACTGTCATAGAGCAACTCGCCACAATTGACACCGTGGTTTTTGACAAAACGGGAACACTTACCACAAATCACAAAAATGTAATTACCTACGAAGGTATAGCACTCACTTCAGAAGAAGAATCACTACTTACCTCTACACTACGGGCTTCTAATCATCCGCTTAGTCGCTCCTTGTACGATATGTTGCAATCACAAGGTATTGATACACTAGATGATTTTAAGGAAGAAGTTGGACAAGGCCTTGTAGGTATTTTAAATCAGAACCAGATAAAGGTGGGCTCATATGCCTTTGTTGCACAAGAAGATAATGCTTTTGCAAAAACGTATCCAAACAGGACCACCGTACACATAAGTTCTAACGATAATTATAAAGGCTGTTATATCTTCTACAATGAGTATCGTGATGGAATGCAGGACCTATTTAAGTCGCTAGCCCAAGATTGCAAGTTGGCCGTACTTTCTGGAGACAATGAAGGCGAAAAAATGCACCTCTCAAAAATACTTCCTGAGCATACAGATTTAATTTTTAACCAGAAACCAGCAGATAAGCTCGCGTATATAAAGAACCTCCAAGCCAATGGTAAGCGTGTATTAATGGTGGGTGATGGTCTAAACGATGCTGGAGCACTTGCCCAGAGCGATGTAGGTCTCGTTATTTCAGAAAATATAAATGTGTTTTCACCAGCTTGTGATGGAATTCTGGATGCCTCTCGTTTCAAAAATTTAACGCGGTTTATTACGCTTTCGCGAAAGGGAAAGCAGGTGATTCAATACGCATTTATCTTCTCTCTATTATATAATCTCATAGGACTAGGATTTGCTGTCACGGGTAATCTCGCGCCAGTAGTAGCCGCTATCCTTATGCCTCTTAGCTCTATAAGTATCGTAGTATTTACAACGGCATACACCTACTTTTTGGGGCAACAATTACATACGAATCTAAAAAACGCAGAATGATGTTTACACAACTTAACACTCAACAGAAGTTGCCATTGACTGGCTTTGCTTTCTCAATAGTTAATTATGAAGTACGGGATATAGTAAGCTTGTTTTATAAGGCATCTCATACAAAGAAATCAGTAACAAATGATGAGTGGATTATAGATCTGGAAAGACAGTTAGAAAATTTGAAAGTGCAACAGTCCACTAGAGGTGCATTATGTAACACAGGACAATCTCAATTGCGCATAATACTAAAAAAAGTAATACAAGCCGTGACACAATTTGAGATAAGTTATAAGGCAAATTGCCCTTGTGCAGGAGTATTGCCAAGCCCTTTTATTTTAAGAGTGCAACGTATAGGGCAAAAGGCAAAACTTGCGCTACTTTATATTGAGGTGTAATGATTGATTAATGGCTGATTTTTTAAGAAAGAGCTTTTATAGCTTTTTTAGAATATCTGTCTATTCCTTCTTCCTCAATGATCTTAAGCCTTTTAGGTAATTCTAGTAGTTTTAATGCGTGATCATAATCTTTATAAAAAGATCTTTCTTTAGGCCTCGATACTAGTAGGTCATATCTTAAGTTTTGCTCTTCAGCTTCATTTTGAAGATCGATAAAAAGACCAAGATGCTTGTGCGCTTTATCTTCGATCCCTCTTGAAGTTTTTAAATTAAAATCAATTGGTTTTACCAAATTTAATGTGCCGTTTTGCCAAGCATAATCAAAAATATAAGATTTACCAGTTTCATTTTTGATTTTATAATCCTTGAATAGTTTTTTTTCTTTTTCAAGTTTTTCTAGATCAAATCTTGATGCGAGTTTATTGATAAAGCGATCAGAAACCGAGTCAACTATCGTAGAATGAATTATTTTAGGTGATGTGTATTCTGAAAAATAGCTCACTAATAAAAAGTCAATAACATTTTCTTGTGTTTCATTGTAGCGAATACCATTAAAAACTTTTGAAAATTGTAAAACACTAGCATCAGTTGCTATTAATTCCTTGTGGATAAACTCATTAAACTTTTCCTTAACATTATAGTTATTGAATAAGTTTGACTGGGTGTCTAAGTTCTTTAGTTTTCTATCTATTTGCTTCAAATAATGCAGTATTACCTTATCAGAAACATTATTATAAATAGCCTTAACCCTTTTTAAATTACTTGAGTGCTTAAAGATAAATGAATTAGTTTCTGGAAAATACACGAGTATTCCCACATTTAATTGCTCATCAAGCAATTGAGAATGTCGGTACTTTAAAATACTGTATGTATAATTATCTGTACTCAAGATATTCGTCTAATTAATTCGTTTTTTATGTAATCTAAATGAGTTTTAACCCATTGAAAGTATGCAAAGGTACTGTTTTTTCCATCATAGGGAATCCCGTAATGATCCATTTGGCTATAGATAGGTAGAAAATTATTTAAATTCAAAACTCTTAAGAGCTCTATAAATTCGTCGAATAGCGCTACTTTATTATTGTTTCTTATTCCTTTTAATAAAACGTGAAAAATATGTTTATCGTATTGCCCGAACGAGCTAAATAGTACTTGACCATTAACAGGATTACCGTCATTCAGGTGGTTATTTATAAATGGTAAGATCAGCTCGTGATCAATTAATAAAAAATCAGTATTTGAAACTAGTAAATTAGCTTTTTTCCGCTGACCTCCACGGTCAACATTTAATAATATATTGTCAAAGGCAAAAACTTTAGCAACATCATATTTTTTCAAAAATGTACTCGTAACAATATCTTTAAAAATAGGTCCAATAGGATTATACTCACAACAAAATTTATAACCATCATCAACTACCTCGATCTCTGGAGGGAGATAAAAATCTTGTAAGAAAGATTTAGGGAAATTAATTATTCCAAATTGAGAAACTGGGAGGTCAAATTCTTGTGCTAAGACACATCCTAAGATTTCTTTTGCGGTAGCAAAGTTTTGAGCAATTTGTCTCTTTGTAAAAACTTTTACAACATACTGTCCCTTTATTCCATTTTCGTCAATGGCATTGACTAATAATGGTTTGGTCGTTCCACCAGGTAATACTTCAATTATGTTTATAAGCCTTAGGACTTTGAACTTCATTTTTTAAAAATAGCAAATCTTCTCTTCCAATTTCTTTTTGTACGATTTTCTTTTAAAATTTCGCGAAAGCGTAGCCTAAAAATTCATATCCAAAACTGACAAATGTCATATTTAAAAAACTACTTCAGCAGTAGTTTTACATCATAAATAACTAAGGTATGAGTATTATTTATATGCTACTTGCAATAAGTGTTGTTGTTGCCCTCATCTTTTTTGTCGCCTTCATTTTTTCTGTAAAAAAAGGACAATACGACGATACGTACACACCTTCCGTACGAATGCTTTTTGATGATGAAATAGTCAAAGACAAAGCAACAGACACTACTAAAATCAAAGAATCAACCCTCTTGAAAGACCAATCAATTTAACTATGGAATTACAAAAGTTTTATTACGATAATAAAATCGTAAGCAAGTTCATTATTGCCACAATGTTCTGGGGAATTATAGGAATGAGTGTGGGTCTGTTATTAGCCTTTATGTTCTTATTTCCTAACCTCACAGACGGAATCTCTTGGTTAAGTTTTGGTCGTTTACGCCCGTTACACACCAATGCTGTGATTTTTGCCTTTGTAGGAAATGCAATTTTTGCGGGAGTGTACTACTCAACACAGCGACTGCTTAAAGCCAGGATGTGGAAAGACTGGATGAGTAATCTAAATTTCTGGGGATGGCAAGCCATAATTGTAGGAGCTGCAATCACATTACCACTAGGATATACATCTTCAAAAGAATATGCTGAGCTAGAATGGCCTTTTGATATTGCAATTGCATTGATTTGGGTAATCTTTGGAGCCAACCTAATCGGTACAATTCTCAAGAGAAGACAACGACACTTATATGTAGCGATTTGGTTTTACTTAGGAACCTTTGTAACGGTTGCTGTACTGCATATTGTAAACAGTATGGCAATTCCCGTGGGTGCTTTAAAAAGTTACTCAATGTACGCAGGTGTGCAAGACGCCTTGGTACAATGGTGGTATGGACATAATGCGGTGGCATTTTTCCTAACCACACCATTTTTAGGTCTGATGTATTATTTCGTACCTAAAGCTGCAAATAGACCTGTGTATTCATACAGATTATCTATTGTTCACTTTTGGTCATTGATTTTTATATACATCTGGGCAGGACCTCACCACTTATTATATTCTTCCTTACCAGACTGGGCGCAAAACTTAGGGGTTGCATTCTCCATAATGCTTCTCGCACCATCTTGGGGAGGGATGATAAACGGACTCTTGACCCTGCGCGGCGCTTGGGATAAAGTACGTACAGACCCTGTTTTAAAATTTATGGTTGTTGCCATCACGGGTTACGGTATGGCAACCTTTGAAGGACCGATGCTTTCACTCAAAAATGTGAACGCGATTGCGCATTTTAGTGATTGGGTTATTGCCCACGTACACGTAGGAGCACTCGCTTGGAACGGGTTCTTGACCTTCGGTATGGTTTACTGGATGGTGCCTAAACTATTTAAGACAAGGCTGTGGTCAACTAAACTGGCAAACGTCCATTTTTGGGTAGGAACTTTAGGAATCATTATGTACGCCTTGCCTATGTACGTAGCAGGTTTTGTTCAGGCTTCAATGTGGAAGCAGTTCAATCCGGACGGTACATTAACCTATGGTAATTTTTTAGAAACACTTAGCGAGATTATCCCAATGTACTGGATGCGTGCGATAGGAGGTAGTATGTTTATCGTTGGAGCTTTAATAGGCGTGTATAATTTAATTATGACCGCAAGAGCAGGTTCTAAAGTAACAGATGAACTTGCCGAAGCAGCTCCGCTTGAAAAAGTAACAAAAAAGCGTACAACTAAAGAGGCATACCACACCTGGTTAGAAAGACGCCCTGTAAAACTGACCATTTTTGCTACGATTGCGATTTTAATAGGAGGGATGGTACAAATTATTCCATCCTTAATGGTTGATGATTATATCCCAATTATATCTAGTGTAAAACCCTATACACCGCTGGAGCTCGAAGGTCGTGATATTTATATAAGTGAAGGTTGCGTAGGCTGTCACTCACAGATGGTACGTCCCTTTAGAAGCGAGGTAGAGCGCTATGGCGAGTATGCTAAGGCAGGAGAGTTTGTATATGACCATCCATTTCTTTGGGGAAGTAAACGTACAGGACCGGACCTCTTACGCGTGGGTGGAAAATATAGTGATAACTGGCATTTGAATCACTTTTATGACCCACAGAGTACCTCGTCTGGCTCTATAATGCCATCATATAAATGGCTTATTAATAGGGAGCTAGATAAATCGAATACAGAAGATAAGATGGAAGCAATGGTCACGCTGGGCGTTCCCTACACGATGGAAGATATTGAACGCGCTCAAGAGTGGATGCTTGAACAAGGAACACAGATTGAGAAAAACTTATACAGCGACCCCGACTTTGCTAAAACATATGAGGCAGATAAGAAGTATGCTTTAGAAAATGGCGAAGATTTCGTTGAGATGCGCAATCGTGAAGTTGTTGCCCTAATCGCATACATACAACGGTTGGGAACAGATATTAAAGTAAAGAATGCAGAGGCATCTGCTGTAAACGTAAACGAATAAGCTATGTTGAAATTTGTAAAAGGAAACCTAGAAAACATTGATGGTGTAGCGATTTATCCTATGATATCCCTACTCATATTCTTCTTCTTTTTTGTCGGGCTATTCTGGTGGGTATTTACCGCTAAGAAAGCCCACATTACAGAGGTGAGTAATATCCCATTGAATGACGATACCATAAACGATAACCAGAACCTATTATGAGAAGTACAGCATCATTTTTAAGAATCACGGGGTTTGCGATTTTGGGATATTTTTTTCTGGATTGGGCAGGGACAACAGGTGAAACTTCTGTTTTTGTAGAGGAGCCTTGGCTATGGGCAGTCTTTGGTATTGTGATGTTATTCTATATCGTAGGAGAAATTAGCGTAGCAGCCTTAGGAGGGATTTTATATAAGTCTCTAAAGCCTGAAGCAAGAAAGAAGGTTGATGAAGAGGCCGCTTTCGCGAAAGCGAACCAATTTAAATGGATTAAGGAAAAATACAAAGCTTCCTTAGGTAGTAAAGCCATTCAAGAGGAGCACGAAATCATTCTAGATCATAACTACGATGGTATTAAGGAGCTTGACAATGACTTACCGCCTTGGTGGAAATATATGTTTTATGCCTCAATTGTTTTTGCGATTGTCTATATGGTGCGTTTTGAGGTATTTAATGATTACAGTCAAGATGAAGAATATCAAATAGCCGTTGCCGAAGCTCAACTACAAATAGAAGAGTGGAAGAAAACTGCTAAAGATCTTGTAGATGTCAATACGGTGACCTTACTCGCAGATGCAAGTGATCTAAGCGCCGGGAAAAACATCTTTACTGCAAATTGTGTTGCTTGCCACAAAGCAGATGGTGGTGGCGGTATAGGCCCTAACCTAACAGATGATAATTGGATACTCGGTGGTGGTATTAAGAATGTCTTTAAAACAATATCTGAAGGTGGTCGCGATGGGAAAGGAATGATAGCCTGGAAAACTGACTTAAAACCTGCTGAGATGGCTCAAGTTGCAAGTTACGTTCTCTCCTTACACGGTACGACACCTGCAGACCCTAAAGCACCAGAAGGGGAAATCTGGACAGATCCAGATGCACCTATTGAGGAGGCAAAAATTGAAATTATAGACAGTACTGAAGTTAAAATTCTCATCGAAGACCAGCCAGTAACAGGGGATGTGGTTAACAATACAAACAACTAAATGATGGAAGTCCTAAACGAGATAGCAAGAGCATTACCTGCGAGCGATAAACCTATAATTAAACAAATTTATAATCAAGAGGGGCAAAAAATGCTTGCCATAGGACTTAAAAAAGGAGTCGTATTTCCAGAACATCTTGCGCCTTCTAAAGCAAAGCTTATGGTTATACAAGGAGAGGTGGACTATAATACGGAGACAGAGAGCTTTAGGTTTCAATCCTTTGATACGTATGACATTCCTATGAATGTAAAGCATTCTGTCGTAGGGTTTTCTAATTCAATTTTCTTAGTGCTTTTCGGAAAGCCTGAAGCAAAAAACTAATGGCAGAGCAGGGACAGGATAATTTTAGAGATACAATGGGAACGCTGGACAAAGATGGAAAGCGCGCCTGGGTATTTCCTAAAAAGCCAGATGGTAAATGGTATGAGTACCGTAAATACGTGAGCTATGTGTTGCTCGCATTCCTGTTTACCGCGCCGTTTGTAAAGATTAATGGGAATCAGTTCTTGATGTTCAATATTTTGGAACGTCGGTTCAATATTTTTGGGTTTCCGTTCTGGCCACAAGACTTTCACTTATTTGTCATAATGATGATAATTGGGGTTGTGTTTGTCATTTTGTTTACGGTAGCTTTTGGTCGATTGTTCTGTGGGTGGGTATGCCCGCAGACCATTTTTATGGAAATGGTATTTCGTCGTATTGAGTATTGGATAGATGGTGATAGGGGAAAGCAAATACGCCTAAGTAAAATGCCTTGGAATGCTGAGAAAATTAAAAAAAGAGTTTTAAAATGGATCATTTTTGCTATTATTTCCTTTCTGATTGCAAACGTATTTCTGGCCTATTTGATAGGTAGTGACGACCTAATAAGATATATAACAGATGGTCCCTTGCAACATACGAGTACACTTATCTCGCTCTTGATATTTACTGGTGTGTTCTACTTTGTGTTTGCTTGGTTTAGAGAACAAGTATGCATTATAGCTTGTCCGTATGGACGGTTGCAAGGGGTTTTGTTAGATAATAAATCTATCGTCGTCGCATACGACCACAAGCGTGGAGAGAAAGAAGAAGGGCGCGCTAAATTTAAAAAGAATGAAGACCGTCCTGCAACGGGCAAGGGAGACTGCATCGATTGTTTTGCTTGTGTACACGTCTGTCCTACTGGAATAGACATACGCAATGGTACACAATTAGAATGTGTGAACTGTACTGCTTGTATAGATGCGTGTGACCATATGATGGAAGCTGTAAATCTTCCTAAAGGCCTCATACGTTATGCGAGTGAAGATAACATTGAGAAGAAAGAGCCCTTTAAACTTACAGCACGTCTCAAAGGGTATATTTCTGTTTTGGGAATTCTTACGGCAGTACTCATCGGGATGCTTTTCTTACGTAACGATATAGAAGCGAGCATACTTAGATTACCCGGCCAACTGTATGAGCGCAAAGCAGATAATATCATAAGTAACGTCTATACTTTCAAGCTTATTAATAAAACAGTTGGGGAAATAGATGACATTAACTTCCGCTTAAAGTCCCATAAAGGAACGATTGAGCTAGTCTCTGGAGAGTCGCTTAATGTGACAGGTCAAGGTCTTGCCGAAGGAACCTTGTTTATAGAGATTAATGCAAGCGCACTCTCTGGCGATAAAGATAGATTAGAAATTGAGGTGCTTAGTGGAGACGAGGTAATTGAAACGACAACGACGGCATTTTTAGGGCCAAGGAATTTCAAATAATAGAAATACGCTTTCGCGAAAGCGAGCAATAAAGCTTCACAACCAAGAGGTAAGCGGAGCGGTAAAAAATAAAATTTTAATTAACAGTCGCCGACTTTTCGGATAATGGTTATGAAATGGAATTGGGGAACAGGTATTGTGCTGGTGATGGTGGGCTTTGTAGCCTTTATCTTATACTTTGTCATTACGATGAGTACAGATGAGGCATACAGTCACGACCTCGTTACAAAAGAATATTATGCCAAGGAAATGGTATATCAAGACGAAATAGATGCCGAGACAAACACAAATAATCTCTCCGAAAAAATCAAAAGTCAAAAGGTCGCAGAAGGCTGGTTGCTCACTTTTCCAGACGAATTAGAACCCACAAAAATAAACGGAAATGTGTTCCTATACAGACCGTCTAATCAACGATTGGACTTCGAAATTCCTATGGAATTGTCGAGTTCTAATTTGCTCATACCTGACAAAAGGTTGATAGACGGTCGCTGGAACATTACAATAGACTGGACCTACAATGGCACCTCGTTTATGTATAAAGAAGAAATAAGTTATTAATGTTGTGGAGCGCGCTCATATTTGGTCTATTGGGAAGTTTTCATTGTGTGGGAATGTGTGGTCCTATTGCATTTTTACTACCGCTAGACCGTAAAAGTACTCGCAAGCGGGTGTTTCAATTAATTAGTTATCACACGGGGAGATTATTTACATATAGCTTAATAGGTCTTGTTTTCGGTCTGGCGGGTAAAAGTCTCAATCTTTTTGGAATACAACAACAACTGTCCATTATCATAGGGATAGCAATGATTACGATGGTAGTTATACCGTCTAAAATCTTTAATCGGTATAACTTTTCTAAGCCCGTTTATAAAGCTGTCGCAAAAGTAAAATCGGCAATGGGTGCCGAGCTTAAAAAGAAAGATCCAAGCACCTTTTTTACTATAGGCTTTCTTAACGGTTTATTGCCTTGCGGGTTAGTGTATATGGCAGTTTTTGGAGCACTAGCGAGTGGTGGAAGTTTATATGGAGGATTGTATATGATGCTTTTTGGGTTAGGTACAATTCCACTTATGACTACCGCTATCTATCTTGGCAATTTTTTAAAAGGACAGGCAAAACAGCGCATCCTCAAGGTGATTCCTGTTTTTGTAGTCATCATAGGGATGCTATTTATACTACGCGGGATGGGATTGGGAATTAAGTACATCTCTCCTCCAGATAGTGTAGCGGTAGAAACAGTTACGGCAACACATAGTTGTCATTAGAAAAAATTAAGATGAATTATAAATGGGCAAAAATAACGAGAGACAGGTCATCTAAAAGACTTCAATATCTGGTTGATGGTTTCTTTTTTAGAGCAATAGATGTACTCGTGATCTTACATTCAAAACCGATTAAATAATCTTAAAAGTAATAATTATGAATCTACTTTTTTTACCCCTCGTAAACTGGGGAATGGGCGCAGCAATAATTGGTGTTTTTGCAATCGTTTGTATTGTAATGGTAGCTATTGTAATGAATCTTATAAAAGGAGATAAGAGTGAAGAGCAAGCCAATGATTAAATTATTTGACACTCTTTTTTTAATATTATAAGGTGACTACGATACAATTTTCGGCTTTTTTAATCTGTAATTAATTAAAGTTCAAACAGTCATTGAGAATAACTGTGTATCTGGTTTCTTTCGCTTTAAGCGTAAATCAAATGGTAAACAGATGTTACGCACAAAAGCACGTCCTTTATCGGTAACCAGTATTTTTTTGGAAAATACCTGGACTAAACCGTCTTTTTCCAGTTCTATGAGATTTACTAATATTTCTGGAAGTTCAGGGAAAAACATAGATTCATCTTCCCAAGAGGTCTCAAAAGCGCACATCAAGTTTAGAATATGCTTTCTAATGATGAGGTCTTCATCATTGAGTATGTGACCTCTAAAGACAGGCAAAATCCCATCATCTACCAAGTTTTGATATTCCTCTACATTCTTAACATTTTGTGCAAAGCTATACCAACTGTCACTTATAGAGGACACGCCAAGACCTATCATTAATCGGGTTTTGCTGTCACTATAACCCATAAAGTTTCTATTTATAGTGCCTTGTTGTTGTGCTTTATAAAGACTATCTGTTTTAAGCGCAAAGTGATCCATACCAATCTCTTTATATCCTACTTTGATTAGCATCGCTTTACCTATTTCATATTGCAGGCGTTTCTGTTCTGCCGTAGGAAGGTCTATGTCCTTAAAACCGCGCTGTCCATTACCTTTCATCCAAGGAACGTGTGCGTAACTGTAAAAGGCAATACGATCTGGCTGTAAAGTGATGGTTTTATTAATGGTTTTAATAACATCATTTTGTGTCTGAAACGGTAATCCATAAATAATATCGTGGCCTATTGAAGAATACCCAACGGCACGAGCAAGTGAAGTAGCCATCAGCACATTCTCATAAGGCTGTACGCGGTTAATTGCTTTTTGAACCCTATCGTTATAGTCTTGTACGCCATAGCATACTCGGGTAAATCCATTTTCAAATAGGGCTTCTAAGTGTTGTTTTGTCGTGTTATTAGGATGACCTTCAAAACTGAGTTCACAATTTTCTGCTTTTGTGGCGATAGTAAAAATACCACTCATCAGCCTGTCCAAATGCTCCGGAGAAAAAAAAGTTGGTGTCCCACCACCTAGATGAACTTGCTTGATAATAGGTTTCTCATCAAACAGTTCATTGTAAAGGATAAACTCTTTTAGAATAGATTTGATATATGGTAACTCTACATTATGATTTTTAGTAATTCGTTTATTGCAACCACAAAAAGTACACAGGCTCTCGCAAAATGGAAGGTGTATATAGAGACTTATACCTTCTGTACTATTGCTTTCGCGAAAGCTTTTTACTAAGGTTTCTTTCCATTGTTTTAAAGAAAAGGCATCATTATCCCAATACGGAACGGTGGGGTAACTGGTATATCTAGGTCCAGCTACATTATACTTCGAGGTGAGGGTACACATAAATTTACGTTTTTTCAAAAGTAACTTCAGTGTTTAAGGAGAATTATGACAATTGTCAGTTTTGGAGATAAAGTTACCTTGAATAGTAAAGTCAGAATAGGAATTGATAATTATCCTGAAGCTGAATTTGGACTACTGACAGGAGAGATTAAGGAAATGTCAGAAATACCAAACCATCAAGGTAATTATATTGCCGTAGCATATTTAAAAAATGGATTGGAAACTACTACCAATAGTTTTTTACCCTTTAGTGAGGGAATGGTGGGTTACTGTTAAGTTCTAACTCAGGACATCAATTTATTCCATCAGATATTTCAGCATATTATGAATTCTAATTAATTCTGCAAGTAAATAAGCCTTTTTGAAATTAGAATTGTTAAAAATGTTAAAGTTTTACCTATGTTGTACCTAAATTAAAAAGACAGTTACAAAATATTGTAACTGTCTGATTATCAAGTAGCGAGAGGGGGGCACGATCCCCCGACCTCCGGGTTATGAATCCGACGCTCTAACCAGCTGAGCTACCTCGCCATAATTACTTTTACAGAATTCCCGTCCTGCTTAAGCGGGTGCAAATATAAAAACTATTGACGGTTGCGCAAAACTCTCCTGATAAATAAAAAAATAAATTTATTCTTTTGAGGTGGGGATTAGTTTCAATATATTGAGCTCGTTAATAAAACAATCTATGAGTAGTAAAATAAAATTTGAGATAGAATTTGTGGTACACGCATCGCCATCTCTCTTATATCAATATATGGCTACCCCTTCTGGGATGAGCGAGTGGTTTGCAGACAATGTAAATTCAAGAGGAGAATTCTACACATTCATATGGGATGGTAGTGAGGAGAAGGCAAAACTCTTAGGAAAAAAGAGCGGAGAACGTATAAAATTTAAATGGGTAGAGGATGAAGATGAAAGCTATTACTTTGAATTACGTATTCAAGTGGATGAAATAACTAAGGATGTCTCATTAATAGTGACCGACTTTGCCGAAGAGGATGAGGTCGATGAGGGAAAAATGTTCTGGGAGAACCAAATATCAGAACTTAAACAGGTTATAGGCTCTGTATAAAAAAATCCAAATGCTATCTTTGCACCGCGTTTCTAAAGACGCGGTTTTTTTATGGTAAATGACAACGGAAAAATAGTATCACAAACGCAATTGGAGCTGGGCGTTTACAATAGGGGATTTCTTTACGGAGATGGCGTTTTTGAGACGATGAAAGTTGTAAACGGTAAGATTCTTTTTTGGGAAGACCATTACTTCAGACTTATGGCGGCGATGCGCATCCTTAGGATGGAAATCCCGATGAATTTCACACCAGAGTACCTAGAGGAAGAAATAAAAAAAACGATAGAAGCCGGCAATCTAATCGACCAAGCCGCGAGTTTAAGACTAACTGTATATCGCAAAGGAGCTGGAAGATATCTGCCAGAAACAAATGAGGTCGGGTATTACGCTTTCGCGAAAGCGGTCTCCTCGCCATTTTATACCCTTAGTACAGAACCCTATGAAGTAGAACTTTATAAGGATCACTATCTTAATGCCGACCTTTTATCAACGCTTAAAACGACTAATAAGCTCATACACGTTACTGGAAGCATTTTTGCTCAGGAAAACAACTTTGACAACTGTCTACTGGTAAACAACAATAAAAATATAGCCGAAGCTCTTCAAGGTAATCTTTTTCTGGTTAAGGGGAATCATATAAAAACTCCACCCCTCGAGGACGGCTGCTTACGTGGTATCATAAGGAAACAATTACTGAGTATATTAACACTAATGAAAGAATATACTTTTGAGGAAAGTTCAATCTCACCCTTTGAACTGCAAAAGGCAGACGAGTTGTTTATCACAAATACAATTATAGGGATACAACCAGTCACTAAATACCGAAAAAAAGAATTTACAACAAACGTGGCTTCAGAGTTGCTCAAAAAGCTTAATGTAAAAGCGAGATTAGGTTAGTTATAATTTGGGTTTTCTGGAGCATTAGAGAATACAGCGTATTTTTCGCCCAATTCTATAAGTGTTTCTCTCCAGAGTGCATCTGTTCTAGGTCCTATAATCTTGCTGTCCTGGCGATTTTCTACAACGACCCAAGTGTGCTCCTCTAGTTCATCGTCTAGTTGTAAGGGGCCCCAGCCAGAATATCCTAAAAAGAATTGAACACAGCTTTTTGTAATTTGTCCTTCTTTTATGAGTTGAATCACTTTTTCAAAATCACCTCCCCAAAAGATTCCAGCAGCAATTTCCTCACTATCTTCAATCAAGTCTGGGATGCAATGTATAAAATAAAGATTTTCTGTTTCTACAGGACCACCACTATAAATGGTAAAATCTGTATCTAGGTCAGGAATAAAATCGCCTAAGAAAAATTCTGTAGGTTTATTAAGCACAAATCCTAGAGATCCTTTCTCATTGTAATCTGCAAGTAGGATAACCGATCTGTTGAACGAGGCGTCCCCGATTATAGATGGTTCTGCAACTAGCAAATGCCCTTTTGTCGGTTGTAATAGGTTCATGGCATTGCAAAATTTGGTCTATTTAAACTTAGTATTTTTTTGCCACTTCTCCAAACGGGGCATCACACACATTTGTGGTAATGTAAAAAAAGATTATAAACAACTGTTTTTTAGTAGTTTATAAATAGGGCTATTGGTCAATTTGTAAAATGAAATCGGCATAATGAATGTCAAAAGCAGTTTTATAATACCTAAAGTCTGATGAATTATACGCTTACAATCCTATTCTGGATCTTTAGATCCATAAAAAAACCGCCCTAAAAGAGGCGGTTCTTAAATTGTATATGGATGTGATTAGTTCACAGCATCTGCAAGATCAGATCCAGCTTTGAACTTCACTACATTTTTTGCAGCGATTTTAATCGTTTTTCCAGTTTGAGGATTTCTACCTTCACGAGCGTTACGTCTAGAAACTGACCAAGAACCAAATCCTACTAAAGAAACACGTCCTCCTTTTTTAAGAGTACCTTCTACGTTTCCTAGGAAAGATTCTAATGCTTTTTTTGCAGCAGCCTTAGTAATTCCAGCGTGCTCTGCCATTCCGTCGATTAATTCTGATTTGTTCATAATTTTAATGTTAATTAATTAATAGTGGTTAAACTTAATGTTTAATTCTGTAACAAATTTATACGGATTATCGTCTCACGCAAGTAATAGCAAGGGAAATGGCGTTATTTGTTGATAAATCAAGGCGATTGTTAATAAAGACGGTGTATTTTAACTACTTCTTATGAAGTCAGCAGGGGTGCGGCTTTAGCGCATTTTAGCATTTTGTTCAAATTTATACCCGTTTAAAAGTGATTTAACGTCCATCTTACGTTTCCCAGAAAGTTGGATTTCGCTTATTAATAATCCACCATTTCTGGTATGTACAATCATCTCTTTGTCTGCCAAGGTTATTGCTCCTACTTCTTCTGAAGGAGTAACCCTTCCTGATGAAATCTTAGCTGAGGAAAAAATCTTAACGCGTTCTTCCTTGTCTCCATTTTCTAAATAGCACCAGGCACCTGGGTACGGGCTTAACCCGCGTATGTGATTATGGATGTTTTCTGCGGCATCCGTCCAGTCTATCTTTGTATTCTCTGGAAAAAGCTTATAAGCAGTTTTTAACGCTTCAGATTTTGGTTGTATGGTCGTCGTAGCCTCATCCTTTAGTATAGCTTTTACCGTTTTAACAACGAGTTTGCTTCCTGCAAGCATAAGCCTGTCGTGCAAACTTCCAGCATTTTCATCTTCTCCTATAGGTAGTTCTTCCTGAAGAATGATAGCGCCTGTATCAATTTTTTCGTCTATAAAGAAGGTTGTTACACCAGTTTTAGTCTCTCCATTAATAATAGCCCAATTTATAGGTGCAGCACCACGATACTGCGGCAAGAGAGAAGCGTGTAGGTTAAATGTGCCAAATTCAGGCATCGCCCAGACAACCTTAGGAAGCATTCTAAAGGCAACGATAATTTGTAGGTTTGCCTTGAGCGCTTTCAATTCGGTTAGGAATTCTTCGCTTTTTAAATTTGTGGGCTGTAATACTGGGAGGTTTTCTGCAGCAGCGTATTCTTTTACAGCGCTCTGTCGTATCTTCTGCCCTCTACCAGCTGGGCGGTCTGGAGCAGTAATGACACCCACCACATTAAATTTATTTTCTAATAAACCTTTTAGTATGGTCACCGCAAACTCTGGCGTACCCATAAAAACAATGCGTAAATCTTTCATATAATTTTATATTTATTATCTGGTGTGATCGTAATTTTCTTCTGGCTTAATAATTTTTGTAAAGTTGCGATGAGTTCGCTTTCGCGAAAGCGTACATCTACCAACTCCCGTGAGCTCCGTGGTTGTTGTTGTATACTTGATATAATATAGTGCTCTAGAGTTAGTCTGTCATTAGTATGAGGGCCCCGCGCTAAACATACATCGCAGCGACCACAATCCTTCTGTAGCTTTTCATCAAAATAACGTAACAATACAATAGTGCGACACTCTGTATCATTATTAATAAACCTTTTGATGGCTACTACTTGTGATTTCTTATAATTTGCCTGTGTCTTTATATAAGGAGCGATGACATTAATGGTTCTATCATCTTCTCGCGGGACTAAAAAAGTAATAGCCGTATCAAAACTCTGATGTTCATACTCAATAATGTCATCTGTACCTAGTGTGAGCAGCACCCTATGGACTTGGTCTATGGATTTTCCAGCTTTAGCAGCCACAACACTATAATTTATAGTCGTTACTTGTTCAAAAACGCCACCATACGTTCTTAAAACGGCCTTAACCACATCATCCAATTGCGGATTTTTAATAAGATAATAAGTTAATGCAATATCAGAAACCTTAAAATTTACCGTGGCTCGCTTTGTAAATTCCTGTGATAAAGCAATAACACTATTCCTGTCCAATACTTGCAGGCAATTATAGGTTAGAACAGTCGGGAGTTTATAGGTTTGGCAAAATGCGCTAAAATTGAACCGGTGGTCCGTAAGCTCACCCTCGCCATAAGAAATATGGAAATAGCTGTTCAGTTTTTTATACACCTCCTTGACATCTTTTACCTGTGGGATTACTTTTAGAAACTGATTATCAAGTCTCAAATCATCGTTCTCGTTATGTAATAATATAGCTTGCGCTAGCTGCCCGTTGCGTCCTGCCCTTCCAGCTTCTTGAAAATAATTTTCTATACTATCCGGAATCTCTAAATGAACCACAACATCTACATTACCCTTGTCAATGCCCATCCCAAAGGCACTTGTGCCTACAATAACTTTTATTTTATCCTCACGCCATTGTTTATAATTTTTGTCACGCTCATCTCTCGTCATTCCACCGTGATATGGGGCGGCTGTAATGCTGCGGCTTTTTAAAAACTGAGATGTGGCAACGGTCGCTTTTCTGCTCCGTACGTAAACAATGCCGTTACCTGATACTTGTTTTATTACGCGCTCAAGGTCAAAATATTTGTTTACACTTTTTATAATCGTGTAGGTGAGATTTGGACGGTGGTAGGAGCTTTGAAAAAGTTTTGGCGTTTCCAGTAGGAGTTGTTCTGATATATCTTCTAGGACTTTTGGAGTCGCGGTGGCAGTAAGTGCAATAAAAGGTGTTTGGGGTTTAATTGCGCGCAAGCGGTAAATATTTCTATAAGCAGGTCTAAAGTCGTGCCCCCATTGTGAGATACAATGTGCCTCATCTACTGCAATTAAAGAGACATTCATTTGCTTTATGCGCTCGATCACGATTTCTTGTTGTAATCGTTCTGGAGAAACATAGAGTAATTTGTAATTACCGTAAATACAATTGTCCAGCAAAGTATCAAGTTCTTTATAGGGAATTCCGCTCGTGATTGATAGTGCTTTGATTCCCTTTTCCTGAAGTGAGAATACTTGATCTTTCATAAGGGCGATGAGCGGTGAAACCACAATAGCAATGCCCTCCGAAACTATTGCAGGAATCTGGTAGCATAGTGATTTGCCACCACCAGTAGGCAGTAATGCAATACTATCTTTACCTTCAAGCACATTAAGAATAATTTCTTCTTGTAGCGGTCGGAAAGTATCAAAACCCCAATGTTGCTTTAGTATGTTGTAAATGGTATTGCTCAATCTTTGAGGTAGTCTAATATGAATCTTGCTCTATCGGCTACTGCTCCCTTTGGTATTTCGGTAGGTTCATAGCTGTATTTTTTATAGGTATTTATAAGTTCTTTATGAATTGCTACCGCTTGCTCAAAATTCTCATAACGCTCTCCATCTGTGGTATGAATTTCCTTCCAGGGTGGTAATATAAAAACGTGGTCGTAGCGATAATCGTTACAAGCATCTATAAACTCTCTGGAATACTCTTGATTTATAAAATCCATATATGCCACCGTGTCAGGAATACCTCGGTCCAGAAATACGTAATCTGTATGAAATGTGGGAACAGATTCGAATTGTTTGATGCGGGATCGTAATAGTAGTTCACTAAAAAGCAACGGTTGCTCAAGAAATAACTGTTCAATCCCCTGTTCTTGAGCTTCTTTAATAACCTCTCTAGATACTTCGTCCAGACAGGTGTATCCCATAGATTTTAAACTTTCTATAAGTGTCGTCTTGCCCGTAGAAGGTCCCCCGATGAGTAATACACTTTCTGGCATAAAAATAGCTTTGTATATTGCAAAATTAAGCAATACACAAAGAACGATAACAGCTATTACAAATGGTATCTTTGTTTCAGAAAATAACGCTATGGACGCCAAAACAAACCCAGACGAATTTTACGCCAAACTCAAAACACAACTTGCAGACACTTCTATGTGGCCTGCAGCTTATCTCTATAAATTTATTGTTCCGACAGACAGAGCAAAAGCTGTTCAGATAGAGGAGATTTTTGATAATATGGGTGCAGTGATTGAAACCAAAGCATCTCGTACGGGAAAATACACAAGTATCTCTATCAATGTTAAGATGAAAGATCCAGATGCCGTAATTAAAAAGTATAAAGAAGTAGGCCTTGTAGAAGGTGTGATATCTTTATAAGTTTAGGTAATGTTTGAGTTTTTGGAAATCATATTTCTTAAAAAACGCCCAACAATAACACAAAAAAGCCGAATGTGAGTTCATCACATTCGGCTTTCTTAAGGTATATTATAATTTTAATACTCGTTAAGCGCTTTTACATATACACGTAACTCTTCCTCATTTGCAGGCTTATCTACATCGCGTATAAGACAAAAGAAATAATGTAGACTCTCTTTAGGCTCACCTTCAACCTTAATGGTTTCTTCCTCTTCTTCCAGAGATTCTTCTTCTGGCATTGGGATAGCAAAGGTTCCATACTCATTAATATGCTCTGCTGCTAGGCGTGTTGCTTTTGCAAGTAATGGCAATTGCTCTGTAATTGTATACGGGCGCAATGCTTTAAGGTCTTCTACAACAGTATTTGTGATAATGCCATTCTGTTCTACATCAGATATGAGTTTGTTTATCAAGTTTATGGCTCTAGAGTCTTGTAATGTATTCATAGGTCTGAAGGATGTTTACTTTTAAGGTGTGCAAATTTAAGTTTTTAGAGCCCCTTATGGAAATAAAATATGTTATAAATTTGGATGAATTTTTACTTTCCTAAATGAGCAAGCGCGCCCTTAAAAAATACTTAGAAGATTTAGATAATTATGCGCTGCAAGTCCAGATTATAGATCTCTACGAGCGTATCCCCCAGGTTAAGACGTTTTATGACTTTGTTTTTAACCCAAAAGAGGATAAACTTGTAGAAGAGGCAAAGATTAAAATAAGTAATGAATACTTTCCTACACGACGAAAGCGACCTCGCAAGCGTCGCTCTATAGCTCAGAAATATATTAAACAGTTTAAGTCCTTAGGGATGGAACCTGCGCTTCTGGCAAATGTCATGCTTTTTAACATTGAGATCGTTCAGACGTATACAGAGGGACAATACAATGTTCCAGAATCGCTTTATAAAAGTATGTTCAATTCCTTTCAGGAAGCTGTACAATGGCTCACGTATCATAGTTTGTTGGAAACTTTCGGTAGTAGGGTAGAGGCGATTATTGACAAGGCTGAGAGTCAAAAATGGTTCAATGCACATCGTTTTGAGGAGTTTGTATATGATACAATTAGATCGTAGGAGCATTATTAGTATGATGCTTATAATTTATGAGTGTACGCTTTCGCGAAAGCATAAAAATCCCTTAGTTTTGCAAGATTGACAATTTCACAGCAAAAAAGACCAATTTGAGCCATATTATCCCCGAAGCTGACCTTGATGACAAGGAATTATACGACTACCAAGAGAAAGATTTAAAAGCGATTTTCCAATACATGGAAGAGCAACGCGATGATTATAATCTTCTATACCAACTACCCACAGGAGGTGGAAAGACGGTTATTTTTTCTGAAATCGTACGCCGTTACATTGAGCTCAAAAAGAAGAAAGTAATCATCCTTACGCACCGCATAGAACTCTCTGTACAGACGTCTAATATGCTTACAGGTTTTAATGTTCCTAATATGATCATCTCTAGCGATGTAAAAACATTAGAAGGAGATGAGGAAGATTTTATGTGTTACGTGGCGATGGTAGAAACGCTTACAAATCGTTTGCAGGAGGAGCAAATTATCTTTGACGATGTGGGACTTGTAATAATAGATGAAGCACATTATAATAGTTTTAGAAAACTGTTTAGCTACTTTGAGAAAGCATTTATCTTAGGAGTAACTGCAACACCGCTCAGTAGTAACATCAAGTTACCTATGAAGGACAACTACGATGATTTACTTATAGGGGAAAGTATCTCTGCACTTATAAAAAAAGGATTTTTAGCCAAAGCGCAGACCATAAGTTACAACGTGGGTCTTTCCTCATTGAAATTAGGTATTAATGGAGATTATACCGTAAAATCCTCGGACATACTCTATACGGATGCATCGATGCAAGAAAAACTGCTCGAAGCATATGAAACAGAGTCTAAGGGAAAGAAAACGTTAATCTTTAATAACGGTATAAATACTTCCCGTTATGTACAAGAAACTTTTCTTGAGGCGGGTTATGATATAAGACATTTAGACAATACAAATGGTGCAAAGGAGCGCAAGGAAATATTAGATTGGTTTAAAAACACACCAGATGCTATCCTCACCTCCGTAAGTATTCTTACCACCGGATTTGATGAGCCTACTGTAGATACGATTATACTTAACCGAGCGACAAAATCACTTACGCTGTATTTCCAAATGATAGGTCGTGGCTCTCGTATTTTACCAAATAAATCTGATTTTAAAGTATTGGATTTAGGAAACAACGCGGCGCGTTTTGGACTATGGGAAGCACCTATAGATTGGAAAGAAATCTTCGACTACCCAGATTTCTATCTAGAAAACTTGATTCAAGATGCAGAGATAGAGCGCAACTTTGCCTATGTAATGCCACCAGATTTACGCAAGGAATTTGCAAATACGGAAAAGGTATTCTTTGATATTAAATCAGAATATAAGAAAGCAATAGGTCAGGGTCTAAAAGCAAAAACAGTCCTAGATAATGCCGTCGAACAGCACGCAGAAATGGTTGTAGAAAATAGTGAAGACGTTTTTGACGCACGAGTTCTCGCACGTAAATTGCGCGATGATATTGCATACCGTATCCGCCTATATTCCTATAGTATAATGAACAATACTCAGAATTACCGTGACTGGTTACAGGAGGATTATGAGCGTAAATTAAGATTGCGTATCAATCAAATGTGTACGGAGAGAGATATGTAGGTTATGAGTTATGAGTTATGAGTTCTGAGTTCTGAGTTCTGAGTTCTGAGTTTTGAGTTCAGAAATTCAAAATTAATCGTTACACTAGGATTTAAATTTTTCGATATATTGTTAATTTTCACACATTAAAAAGAGTATTCTCTTTATGTCTTCGTGACTTTGTGAGAAAAAAATGCTTCGGGCCTTCACGCCTTCGCGCGAGAAAAACGGCAGGCATAGACAACTTAAAACCTTAAACTTTTCCTTCTACTTTCCGATTTCGTTTTTCTACTTTTTAAACTGATTTTCTAGTTTTTTACCCCAGGCTGTAAAATCTTAAAATTCTCTTCTGCCTTAGCTTTATCCACCATTTCTTTTACTTCTTTAAGCAGTTGCTTAGCGTTATAAATGATTCCATCTTTAATTGTATAAGAAACTCCACCCGTGCGTATAACTTCATTATCATCCGTAAGTTTAATCGCGCCGGTTCCGTAAAGTACCTTCAAATTCTGCAATGGATTTTCATTTACGATAACCATATCTGCTAGTTTTCCCGGTTGTATGGAGCCTATTTTATCGTCCATACGCAGTGCCTCAGCCCCATTGAGCGTCGCAGACCTGATAACCTCTAGCGGATGGAACCCAGCCTCACGCAAGAGTTCGAGCTCTCGGATATAAGCAAATCCGTATAGCTGAAATATAAATCCAGAGTCCGAGCCTGCAGTCACTCGTCCACCTCGGTTTTTATACTCATTGATAAAAGTCATCCATAGACGGTAGTTGTTTTTCCAATGAACTTCCTCCTCGGTTCCCCAAAAGTGCCAATAGCTTCCGTGAGAAACCTTACTCGGTTGATAGAAACGCCATAATGAAGGCAACGTGTAATCCTCGTGCCACTCGGCGCGGCGTGCCCGCATTAGGTCTCTGCTGGCTTCATAAATATTAAAAGTGGGGTCAAGGGTAAAGTCTAATGCGAGTAATTCATCCATCACAGCATTCCAATGATCAGAGTAAGGTTTTGCAGCTTGTTCCCAAAGTCTTCCAGCTTCTCCAAAACGGTGTTGCTCATTGTTATAATTATAATCTAGCGGATAGTTCTGTACGGTACGATCTTCAAATAGCGCTTCTGGCAATCCATACCAATGTTCCATTGTGGTTAGACCTGCTCTGGCACTATTAAGAACATTCCATCGTGCTACGCTCATTTGTGCATGGTGCATTGATGAGGTAAGTCCCAGTTTTTTATTTTCCTCAAGGGCGGCCTGCATGATGTGAGGCTCTGCGCCAAAAAATTTGATACCATCGGCACCTTTTTTTGCATTACTGCGCACCCACTCTCTAGCTTGTTCGGCAGTAATGATGGGTTCTTTGCTTCCTGCGCCAAATCCCGTGTGTGCCACAATACGAGGTGCAATTATCTCATTTTTGGCCGATTTCTTTTTTAAGTCAAGTGTCCAGTCTATGCTTCGGCCAGAAGGCTCTCTTACGGTTGTAATCCCGTGCGCCATCCAGAGTTTAAAGACATAATCCCAGTCTGCACCCTGAGCCGTGCCACCTATGTGACCGTGCATATCTACAAAACCGGGAAGGACATACATTCCGGTTGCATCTAGTTCCTTACCACCAGCCTTCAATTTAGGGCGTTTGCTTTCATCTATCGCAACCCCTGGATAGCCTACGACTTGCACATTTTTGATAATATTATTTTCTACAATAATATCTACAGGACCTATAGGTGGTGCCCCATCGCCGTTTATGAGCGTTGCACCACGTATGATGAGTTGGTTAAACGGGCCTTGTTGTGTTTGTGAGTACGCTTTCGCGAAAGCGAAAACCAAAAAGGCTATTGCTAGTACATAAAGTTTTTTCATATTTAATCAATTAAACTGCCGAAGAAGATAGCATTGAGAAACAACTTGTTGGTTCCGTACCAGCTTCCCCTAAAGTTGGGATTATCTGCAAATAGAATCACGCGCCCTCTTCCTACACGGCTCACGACTAAGGAGGCGCTTTTTTTCATATAGTCATTAAGGTTTTCATCAGAAATAAATCCATCAATGTGTGGATTTTCTGTGTATTGGGCAACGGTATTGTACTCATTATTGCTAGGTTGAAGCCATACATTGTTATTCTTATAAACGGGTAATTTATCTGTGGTATAACCAAAGCCCAAGGGATGTGTCAAGTCTAGGTCAACCTCAAATATTGCACCGCCTACACGCTGTTTTCCGCGATTAGGACCAGCATCTACATAAGGCTCCCGAGACTTTAGTTCTGTAGAATCTTTTTCTTTTTTAATGAGTTTTTCTTTTACGATTTCGGCATTCACGGCCCAGGAAGTTGCATTTGCAATTGTAATAAGGGTGTTTCCTTCTTCAAGCCAATTCCTAAGTCGTTCTTTATCTCCTTTGCTTAAACTACTGTAGTTGCCTGAAACCATAATGAGCGTATTGTAATCTCCTAAAGCAACGCGATTAAAATTACTCATCAGCACTTTTGTGAGAGGCATACCAACACGGGTGTCTAGTAGGTGCCACACTTCGCCAGCTTCATAGGAGCTTGTGCCGTCTCCTATAATCATTAAAGGTTTTGGGGTTTCGATAGCCTGTAAATTTCGGCTTCCTAGATCTACGCCTTTGAGACTGAAACCCGTATTTGTGGCATATACGGGTACTTGAAATTTTTCTTGTGCTTCTCTCAAAATGTCAAATACCTCTTGGGAATTTTCATCCTGACGGCTCACAGGAATCATAAGCGTTCCGTAGTTAAAATCGATATTGCCAGCAGTAGTTTTGGCGGTAAATGGTTTAAAGGCCGTAGCTACTTTTATACCGTTGCTTTGTAAATGATGAAGTAGGGCTGGGGCGTTATAGTCGTTATAATCTACAAGGTAAGCGTAGTTTGTTTTTGATACAGGAGTGACCGTTGCAATATCGTCTGTAGATAATACCTCCTGACCCAAGCTAGATGTAGCGCTCAACGCTTTATGTTTCATATTATAAAAATTTGAAACAGACCACGCGCTTGCATCGTAATACACACTATCACGGTACTTCTTATAGGTTTCAAAAAAGGATTGTACCATTCGCTTTTGGGGTTGGAGTACGGGAACGACATATCTTCCATCGCCTTTTTTGTAGCTTTTGATGCGGTGTTTTAGGAGTTTGTCTATAAAGGCTTTGGTTCGGTTTTTATCTTTGGGATCGCCAAATTCGTATGCGGTGGCTTGGTCAAATTTTGCTTTCGCACTTCGACTACGCTCAGCAGAGCCTACAGCGGAATTAAAAAAGTCTTGCTGGTATTTCCTCAACGCCCCCTTATTTTCCACCGAAGCTTTAACAGTTGCCATCCCTGAGGTATACTGATTACGAATGGTAAACGGAAAGCTTATCGTACCATAATCTGTGTCCTGTAAATGCCCGCGACTACTGGCCTGCTCAAAAAGTAGGGCAAGTGCACCCTGAAGGTCTGGGTAGGAGGAACCGTAGCCGGGATACGTCCCGTCAAAGGCTTCTTTTGTAAAATAGAACGACCCAATCTCATCTAGCGCACTCGAAAAATATGGTGCAAAAAGATTGTTGAGGTCTTCATAATTTTCCTTGGGCATAATTGGGTTCTCACTTCCTATGGGTAACATAGGCTCAAAAAAGTGAGTGCTATTAGTTCCCATCTCGTGAAAATCTGTGACAACGTTAGGATACCACTCGTGATACCAATCCAACTTCCCGCGACTTTCTGGATTTATGGCCAGCAACCAATCGCGATTCAGGTCAAACCAGTAGTGATTTGTCCGTCCGCGAGGCCACATTTCTGTATGTTCTGCATCTATATTATCTGACACCAGCGGACTCCCTTTAAAGCTATTTGCCCATTGTGTATGGCGGTCACGACCATCTGGGTTTATAGTAGGGTCTAGAAAAATGATACTGTTCTCACGATATTTTTTGATTTCGGGATGCTGTGATGCAACGAGCGTGTATGCAGTAAGTAGGGCGGCTTCAGAACTGGAGGGTTCATTGCCGTGTACGTTGTATCCTAGCTGGATAAAAATGGGTACTTCGTCGTAGTTAGTTTCTTTCTCGGCGGTGTCCACAAACGCGAGGTGCTGTTTTTTTATGGAAGGTAGATTAGAAAGATTTCCCTCTGTTGAGATGGTGAGCATTACGAGTTTTCGGTTTTCGTGCGTTTTACCGTAGGACGCGATAGTGGCCCTGGGAGAAACTTGGGCGAGTTTTTCTAGGTATGCAACGATAAGGTCGTGGCGTGTATGTTGTTCCCCTATGGGGTATCCCAGGAATGCTTCTGGAGTTGGGATTTCTTGGTCAAAGGGTGCGTATTTTGAGAAGAAATAGTCTTGCGCTTTCGCGAAAGCGGAAACTAAACAAATAACAAGCAGTAATTTATATTTCATAATGTGCAGATTGTGCTTTTCTAAAAGTAAAGAAAAAAATACTCGACAGCGATTATATGGTCTTTCCTTTTTCCTACCTTTAATTTGTGCACGGTATTTGATAAACGATTACCTATCTAAATGAACACTATGAGATACAGTTTGTTTTTCTTTTTAATTTCTATTGTAGCAACTGCTCAAAACACTTTAAATAGGGGTGTCGTCATTCCCTCAGTCCAAATGGAGAAGGGTAGTGGTATGACGCACGCAGTATATCTTCCTAGGGATTACGATGAGCAAAAGTCTTATCAGACTGTCTTCTTTTTTGAAGAAAGTGGCAAAGGGGCAGCAGCAGTCCAACAATTTACAATTGCTGCAGAGCTTACTAATAGTATTATTATAGCTCCAAACGCACCTGTGAACGATAGTCTCCAAGTTGCCCTTAGTGAAAGCTCGGAATTTATAAATGATTTATACCCTAATTACGCTATTGATACATCTCGCATTATACTTGCTGGTAATGGAAAGGGTGCGCTAGTAGCCTGCAGTAGTGCTATTTTAAATAAAACCATTGCGGGAGTTATTGCGGTAGATGATGCATATATTGATATAAATTTACTGCGCTCTTTGCCCAAGTTGAAGTTTGTGATTCTAGCGGGTGACGAGAGTAGGAATTATTATAAAATGGATAGATTAGAGTCACTAATTGGAAAGAGAGATTTTATTGCAGATTTCTTGTGGTATGAGGGTGATGCTGCGATTCCAGATGCTGGGTACCTTTCGGCTGCTGTTACGGCTTTAATGTTAACGAGGGAAAAAGACTTTCCTCAAGCAAAGGCTTTTTATGAAAATGATTTGGCTTTTGGTGACCTTCTTGTAAAACGCCAAAAACATTTGGCGGCTTTTGATTTTGTAGGATCGCTTAAGGCGAAATATAAATTTCATATCGATGATCTTTCTGCTCAAAAGGAATTATTAAAAGAAATACGTCGCAACAGAAGTTTTCGCGCAAAGCGTAATCAGCGCAACGCAGTCCAAGAAGAGGAGTATTTTCTAGCTCAGGATTTTGAGTATTACTTAAATGAGGATACGACCAATGCCTTCTTTGACAATCTGGGCTGGTGGAGCTACCAAATGGATGAGCTGGATGCAAAAATAGACAGTACAGCCACAAACGGCCAAGAAAGAAAAGCCGCTGTGCGCTTAAAAAACTACATCCAAGAGCTCACCGAATCAAACGCCCAAATAATAGAACAGAACGTTGCGGCTCCTCTTGCTCAAAAACTTTATGTAAATGTCTTGCGTACTCTTGTAACGCCGAAAAATCCCGAAGGCTTTTTAAAGGCAATTTCATACAGCGCTCAGGAAGGGGATGAGGGTGCGGCATTATTTTACCTAGAGGAGCTTTTAAAAATGGGATATAAAGATTATGAATCTCTTTATGCTCTAGAAGGAACTACGGCGATTAAAATAGGCGCCCCGTATAATGAGATTATTAAGGCTTATTTAGGAGATTCTAAGTATTACTAATAAAACCAACTAGTCTTAAAACTTGAAATGGTAAGAGAAAATAATGCAGATAGTTTTACTCTTGCTTAAGCTTTATTTGAATCACAAACCCTTGAGCTTTTTTAAGGTGCCAGCTCCGTAAATGGAAATATGGGAACATTTCTCAAAATCCAATACAGAAAAACGATAATAACGAGAGCAACGGTAAACCAAGTGGTGTGGCCGAGATTATAATAATATTTGGGAAAGTATTTTTTAGAAAGGACTGCATATGCTTTTGCAATTAAAACGAGAGCCACAATGACAATCATTACATTGTGTTTGAGTGCATCCCAAATTCTTAAATGTAGAAGGTCGTGAGTTGCACGCTGGCTTCCACAACCTGGACAATGTAACCCAGTCGCCAGATGAAAGAAACAGCGAGGAAATATTCCCTCACCCTTAGCTACCTCTGGATCATTAAAATAATAATAGCGTACTAAAAAAAATACAGGTATCGCTAGAAGCAGATACCCGTATTTGATATACTTATGTTGATGCCACTTTCTAGTAGCCATAGCCGCTACCACCACCATTTGCCATTATGGAAGCAATCATTGCTCCATAAAAAATTGCAATAATACCGATAAGGACTGCACCACCTATTAGGCCGATCATTCCCCAAAGTTTTGCGTTTTTAGAATCTTGTATCGCACCTTCATAATCTCCACCATTCCATTTTGCATTTACCTGTGCTGCATAGATAATACTTACAACACCTGTTATATTACAGCATAGAAAGGTTGTGACGATAGCTAGAATAAGGTAGTTACTCGGACGTTCTCCTGGAGGAGTTCCTTTTGTGAAATCTGGTTGAGTTTCCATAGTTTTTATTTGGTTATGGGGTCTAAAATAAGAGAATATTTTGGAATGCCCTTCTTAAAGAAAAAAATAAGGCTATAATTATTAATAATTATAGCCTCTTCTAATGAAGTTATGTAAGCGATTATTCCATCGGGAATCCTAATTCCCTTAACTGCTCCATTTGTTGTTCGTTATATGACGCCCACCCTCCGGCAGAAACGATTTGGTAAATAGAGAATAAAAATGCTATAGCGGCAAGTGCAAGACCAATAATTGCAATGATGCGCGCGGTTTTCAATTGACTATAATTACCATATAGCTCAGGGTTTTCCAAATATAGTTTTTGATCCTTAGTAACAAGGTAAAACGCTATTCCAGATAGTACAAGCCCTCCTATTCCCATAGAACAACAGCAAGCTATAAATGATATGATACCCAGGACAAGGGCAATAGTAACGTTAGGTAATTTTTGTTGTTCCATAAGAAAATATATTGGTTGGTTAGTTAAAAAATTTTAATGCATAATTTACAATTACAGCGCCTACTGTGAGGATACTAAGTGCTGGAATAATAAAGTTAGCATATTTTATGGTTCTAAATTGGTTTACTACTAAAAAACCCAGCAAACCTATCAAGGGATAGATTGCTGGGTACATTATAAATGCTTCTACAAATTCTCCTTTAAGGAGTAATGCTACAGATCTCTGAATACCGCAACCCATACATTCAAATCCAAGATACTTCTTGTTGAGACAGGGCAGCATATACTCATCCATAACGACTACTTATTAAAGACGCTTATTTTTCTTGCTTTTGTAAGTCCTTGCTCTGTAACAATGCGCACCACATAAATTGCATCGCTCAAGTTTCCAGTAGGGAAGGTGTAGGTCTGGTCTGCTCCTAAATCTGTTCTATTAAAAATTTGCTTTCCAGCAATATCGTAAAGACTCACGTTTTTGAGCACTACGTTTTTAGGATTTTGAATCTCTAATTGGCCAGAAGGGTTGTTCTGGAATATATCAAAAGATTCTAGGATACTGTCTTCCAGACTTAACGTATCATCATCTTCCTCGTCCTCATCATTTTCATCTGTTTCTTCGTCATCTCCTTTTTTCTTGAACGTAACAAAGAATCGATTCTCATATATACCTGGATCTAGCATATAGCGTACTTCACCATTCAAAATATCGTGAAACTCGTTGCGCTCTTGATCATAGAGATAAACACCATTGCCAGGAAAATCAATTTGAGACGCTACTTTAATATTAAATTCCGACTGTGCACCTACTTTAAGTGTTATTGGGAGGAAATTGTCTCTATCGAATTTGTGAGTATTAAGAACAAAATTATCCTGGCCATCTATAACGAAGAAGGCGTCGGTATCTATAATACTTACGTTTTTCCCGTCCATTCCTGTTTCAGCACCAAGAGTGGCTGTGTCCCAGAAAGCCATAGCAAGTTGTCTTGAGTAGGTGTCGTTTATATTTACGTTTAATCTGACTTGAGGAATAGTGTAGGTTTCTTCAGTATCAGACGATTTAAAGTCGCTTAGGTCTCCTTCCTTCCGGTATACACGGTATCTATTGTCGATTATGGCATCAGTTGCTGTTGCTAAACGTGGCGAAGCATAAACAAAAAATCCTTGTCCTATAGGAGAAAATCTTCTGTTTATCATTAACATAGAATCTCCCGAACCTGGATCATTAACCGTACCATCCTCATTGTATGTCGCAAATGTCGCTGGCATGTACATACCATCAGTATCAACATCTACTGGTGTAAATACTCCATAACCTCCTTGGTACTCTGTAAGGAAGTGCGATCTAACAGTTGGGTCATATTCCCAGAAATGTGCTGATCCTGACAGTATATCTTGTTGTACAATACCTGATTGTGGGTTTGTTGTAAAGGACGTATTTGTATAGTTAAATGTGCTTGTTCCAGAATTACTCAAAAGAAAATAGGATAAGTCAAAAGCACTAGGATAAGGATTACCTATAAGGATCTCGTCATCTGGAAGAACATTAATGGCAATTGTTCCATTATTTGCCCGCCCTTTAAAATCATAACGCTGTCCTTGATTACTTAAGTTATTAGGAGATCCCTCTCCTGGGTCGGTCATATCTGTTCCGTCTATTCCTTTCATTGTAAATCCATAACCTGGAGCTACTGATCCTGTATCCCATACAATCTGCCAGCTCCCATAATCATCGCCGTGTGGTTTTTTAAATAACCAGTAGGATGCCACACTTAATGCGCCAGAGTTATTCGTTCCATTGTAACCTCCATTAGGAGCTAAAATGTTTGGTGGATTACTCCTTAAAATAGTTGTCGGATTGAAAAGTACTGTTTCCGATTCTGTATTACTTACTCTAAAATTATTAACGTCAGATCCGGTACTTACTCCTACAGGCGAAGCCCAGAAGTTATAATTATAAGCATCTGCCGTACCTTCTTGAAAAACGGACAAAAATCCATCTCCAGTATTTTTAAGAGCATTATTTCCTTGAAGTAGCTGTGCTCCTTGTCGCAAGGCGATTGAAGGAAATTTGCGCTCATCTGCTGAGGTTATCGTACCAATATCATTAGTCTCCAGTTCAACACCTTCTTTTACGTAAATAAAAGTGTCCTCCACATAAACATAAGAAGCACTCGTCGTTGTAGGTTTTACGTATAATTGACCAAAAACGGTAGTACCCGTTAAGGCAAATAGTGCAAGAGTAAATAATTGTTTCATAATTCAGGGTTTATACTAACGCGGAAATTTACGTAAAAAATGAAAATCAAGTTTTGTTTTTCTTATGTTTTCGATGAAATACAGCATTTTTAGGTAATTTTGAACTCTAAATACTTTTTATATGCAATTCACTATTGGGCAGGCGGTTATGGCTCTAGACGATGATCTGGAAGGTGAAGTAGTCGCAATTGATGACGAGTATGTGAGTGTGGAGAGTAGTGATGGGTTTATTGTACGCTTTCGCGAAAGCGAACTTATCCCTCTTAAACGTCTAGATAAAAGTGTATTAAGTGTTCCTTCTTCTATAGTCGCCCAAAAGGAAATGCCAAAAAGAAACGCTACTACGCGCGTAAAACCTAAAGAGCGCAACCTTCCTCCTATGGAGGTAGATTTACATATACACCAGCTTACAAATCAACGTGGAATGAGCAACTATGATATGCTCACATTACAAACGGAAACCGCCGAGCGACAGCTCAAATTTGCCATTTCAAAACGTATCCAGAAAGTAGTGTTTATACACGGCGTAGGCAAGGGTGTTTTACGTGCAGAGTTGGAGTATCTTTTTGGGCGATATGATAATGTTAAGTATTATGATGCCGACTACCAAAAGTATGGAGTAGGTGCACTAGAAGTTTACATTTACCAGAATGTAAATACGAATTAATTAAGATCTGGCTGCTCTGTAATTGTACGTGTAGGGGCAGTATATTCACCAAAACCAACATTACGGATGTCACGTATGACCTGCTCGCCAGCAGAATTCCTAAATTCTAAATTAGTAACTCCTAGTCGTACTGAAACATTGATAAGGCGATACGTGTGTTCTCTATAATTCAATAAGGTAGAGTCTACTTGTGTTCTTACATTCTCATTGAGATAATCTGGAATCATATCGGTGTTACCGTCTGATATATCATTAATTGGGTTTAAATCTGCATTTGCATCTTCATTTATGGTGGGGATACCATCTCCGTCATCATCTGTGTCTAGGTAATTTGGAATGCCGTCTCCATCAGTATCTAGTAAAGAAGTAAACGTTCCAGTCTCCGCGTCATAAACAACGCCTTCATTAATCGTTGGAACATTATCACCATCATCATCTAGGTCTCGTATGTCTAGAATACCGTCCCCATCTGTATCTTGATTTCCAGCTACAGAGGTGTCCTCAATATCGCTTGGGATACCGTCTCCATCTTCAAAATCACCTTCTGTCTCAATATTTACAGTACCAACCGTACTTATGAATTCCTCTAAAACCCTAGGAGAAGTAGGAGGGACGACAGTGCAGAAGTAATCGTTCCCAATACTCGAGTCAAATCTCCTGTAGGTCACCGTGCCCCCTGGCGAAATAGAGGCTGTATATGTCCCTGGCTCCTGTAAAAAGGGCGCAGATGTATCAAATTGAAGTAAGAGTGCCTCGTTTACATCATCATTTATTTTAAAAAAAACAAAGTCAAAATCAGTACAGCGCTCTAATGTTTGTTCTTCAAAATCGAAGGTGGTCACAATAATATCTCCGTCATCACAACTAAGAAAAAATAATACAAAAAAAGCACAAACTAGATTCTTCATATAAGAGCAATTTTAAACAAAAATAGGCAAAAGGGATACGATTCCGCTTTCGCGAAAATATTATTTTATTTACCCTATTTTTGTCATCTAAATACCGTTCCCCCTAATTAAAACGCTACATGAGATCAGTTTATTTTGATAGTGCTGCTACTACCCAGTTGAGACCAGAAGTTGCCGAAAGGATGTTTGAAGTCTTACGAGATATTCCAGGTAATCCTTCATCCACACACGCTTATGGAAGGACTGCAAAAAGTTTAGTAGAAAATGCACGTAAATCTATAGCAGCGATTCTCAATGTTTCGGCCGGGGAAATCATTTTTACATCTGGAGGTACTGAGGCAGATAATCTTGCAATATCCTGTGCTGTGCGCGATTTAGGCGTAAAAAGAATTATTACTTCAAAAATAGAACATCACGCTGTCTTGCACGCCACAGAATATGCAGCAGAGCAATACGGCGCATCTTTGGAGTATGTTGCGCTTAAGGACTGCGGTACTCCTGACGATGCACATCTAGAAAAACTATTGGCATCTAGTTCAGAAAAGACGCTCGTAAGTCTGATGCACGTAAATAATGAAGTAGGAAATATGATTGATATCAAGGCAATCGCAATACTTTGTAAAAAATATGATGCCCTATTTCACTCGGATATGGTGCAGAGTATCGGTCATTTTAATGTAGACCTTAAGGACATACCGGTAGATTTTGTAGCAGCCGCTGCGCATAAATTTCACGGTCCTAAGGGGATTGGTTTTGCTTTTATAAGAAAGAATAGCGGTCTTAGACCATTAATACACGGCGGAGGCCAAGAACGCGGTCTGCGGGCAGGTACAGAAGGTGTGCATAACATTGTAGGAATGGAGAAGGCTATGCAAATGGCGTATGATAACTTGGAAAATGAGCGCAGTTATGTGGAAGGTCTTAAAAATTATTTCGCCGAAAGGCTAATAAATGAAATCCCAGAAATAAAGCTCAATGGGAATTGTGCCTTCAATGATAAAAGCACCTACACCCTTTTAAACGTAGGGCTTCCTATATCTCCAGATAAAGCCTTGATGCTTTTATTTCAATTAGATATGAAGGGGATTGCTTGTTCTAAAGGAAGTGCGTGTCAGAGTGGTTCAGAAAAGGGGTCGCACGTTCTTAATGAGATGCTTTCTCAAGAAGACTTGCTAAAACCGAGTATTCGTTTTTCGTTTTCTACCTTTAATACAAAAGAGGAAATAGACTATGTGATGGAGGTGCTTAAAGAATTTCTGGAGGTGCCTGTTGCTTAAAACTTGGCACTTACCCTTACATTAAATACTCGCGGTGTAAGAAAGTTAGGTATGGCAAACTGTCTTCTTGTACTTGCATCCCTCACAAATGTATTCGTAATAGAATTCTGTCTGTCAAAAACATTATAGATTTCAAACCCAGCCGAAAGTTCTTCAAAAACGTTTAAGAAATGACCGTCTTTAAAAGTGCGTTCTCTGTCTACAATGACATAAGAAAACCCTGCGTCTGCCCTAAAATAATCAGGAAGTCTAGGTAACTCACTAAATACATAAGGGTCTGCATAACTCGGTGATCCTCCAGGTACCCCGGTCTGATAAACCATATTGAGGTATAATTTCAAATTAGGAATAGTAGGGGCATAGTCTTGAAAAAGAAATGCCACTTTTAAGCGTTGGTCTGTTGGTCTGGGGATGTACCCTTGATTATCTATATTCTCTTCAGTTTTTAAAAACCCTAAACTAATCCAGCTTTCTGTTCCAGGAACAAACTCTCCATTGAGTCGCATATCAAAACCATAAGCTCTAGCCTCGGCATTGTTCCTAGCTCTATATCGTATTCTTACATTCTCAAGGGTGTAGGGGTTTACATCTGTAAGTTTTTTGTAGTAAGCCTCAGATACTAATTTGAAGGGGCGGTTCCACATCTTAAAGCTCCAATCGTGTGCCGCCACTACGTGTATGGATTGTTGCGCCTTAACTTCTGGTCTTACCTGACCTAGAGAATCACGTAATTCTCTATAAATAGGGGGCTGGTGATATACCCCTCCAGATAATCGAAAAAGCATATCTGATTCCCACTCGGGTTTATATGTAAATTGACCTCTTGGACTAACAACGGTTTGAGTGGTACTCTCAATATTTTGACCAGAAACTGTCCAGTTGTGTGCTCTTACTCCTGCATTTATCCACGCTTCACCATTTCCTAGGTCAAAACTCTTACTGTATTGTGCATATCCCGAAATGCGATCTATCTGTACGTCATTACGAGCCCTTACATTTGTAAAAGGTTCTAAAGGAGCATCAAACGGAGTATAAGGTTGGTCATTTACAAAATCCCCAATAGGTGGACGAATAGAAAATCCCGCCGAATCAATAACTTCATACTCTTCAAGCCTATCGCGTATATCCTCGTGTGTATATTTTACGCCCCAATCAAATTGATTGTCATCCTTTAGAAACGTTCCTTTATGCTCAGCATTGATAAAAAGAGCATCGAGGTCATTTCTTGCGTGGGTGAGTTGATTTCCAATCCCTGTAGTAAAATCTACATCTCCTAAATCTTCACTTCCGATGTCTGTATTGGGTTCTCCAATACGATATTCAGCAAAAATGTCAAAGTGTTCTTGCTCTTGAGTATGATAGATAGAAGAAAGAAATTTTAAGGTAAGATTCTCATTGGCTTGATAAATACCCTTTAACGCACCAAAGTAAGTCTCGTACTGATCTTCCTCTTGCCCTTCATAAAACACAACAAGCGCTCTAGGTTCGTCTATAGTTCCAAAATTGGTTTGACGCGTGATAGGTTGAAAGTCATACTTGTTTATGGCAATATTTCCCAAAAAGTCAAGCTCAAATTTATTTGTAAACTTGTAGGTGAGGTAGGTCTGTATATCTGCAAATACAGGTTGAAAATTGGTCTCCGTTTGCTTTGCATTGACTAAAAGACTATTGTCTCTATAACGAACCCCCGTAATTGAGGTCAGTCTGTTATCCTTAGATGCTGCTTCAACTGCGGCACTCACGCCCAGAAGGCTAGCGTCTACACTTGCACCAAAACTTACGGGTCTTCTGTAAGAAATATCTAATACTGATGAAAGTTTGTCTCCATATTTTGCTTGGAACCCCCCAGCACTAAAAGATACGTCTCTAGTTAAATCGCTGTTTACAAAACTTAATCCTTCTTGTTGTCCTGAGCGTATTAAGAAGGGTCTATATACTTCAATTTCATTAACATAAACGAGATTCTCGTCATAATTTCCTCCGCGCACAGAGTATTGAGTGCTGAGCTCGTTATTGGAACTTACATAAGGGAGTGATTTTAGTAAGTTCTCAACACCAGCATTAGCCCCTGGAATTCTACGAATAGCTTCTGGGGAAATCGTTACAATTCCTTCCACACGTTTCCGTGTTTCTGTTGTAATAACCACCTCGTTTATTTGCTCGATATCTGTTTTAAGAACAGGGTTAAACTCATAATCCTCATTATTGTTAAGATTAAATGTACTTACTACATTCTTTAGACCTACGTAAGAAAAGGTTATTTTAATGTCTTGATTTGCAGGGATGATAAGCTCATAAAAGCCATTGAAGTTCGTCTGCGTTCCTTCTGCTCCGTATGCTATATTTACGCCTGGTATAGGAATGTTTTGATCATCTAGAACAATTCCACGTATGGAGGCAGTCTGGGATAAAGCAGTACACGTTATTAGGCTAAATAGAAGAAGGGCGAGGAGTGATTTATTTTTCAAAAGCGTTATCTTTTTCTGTAGAAAATAGTCTCAAAAGTAGCACTATTTCCTACATTATCTGTCACGATGAGTTTAAAATTGTTTTCCGTATCTGTAACGACGTTATCGTTTAAATCGTGTACAAGACTTTCAGTTTTATAGTCATATTCCATCAAAATGAATTTCCCGTTTGCGGTAGCGCGATACCCTTTGATACCGCTTTGAGTGTCCGTTATTTTAAATTTTAAATAACGTTGCTTTGACATCCATTTTTTATTAGAAACATTGAGCGGAGTGATTACAGGAGGAGTAGTATCCATTGCAATGGTATAATCACCTAAAATTCTAGTGCTTGCAGATAGTTTGTTGTCATTTATACGCGATCCACTATAGTAAACATCGCCTTTGTAGTTTACTCTTCCTAAGTAAAGTTTTGTTCTATCTTCAATATCGTATGCTTCTAAATCATATGTTATGGTAATATTCTTATGAACCGGAATTTCATCTTGATGCAGTTTTACTAAGTCTCCGTTTACTTGGATGTCAAGATACGCATCATCATATAATGCACCTTTGGGAATATATATGTCAAACTTTCCATCCGTAAAGGTATAGGCATTATTTGCTTGAACATAATGGTCTGTTACAACAATTTCTTTTTTGTTGGTAATCGTGTCATTAGCTCCTATTATAGGAATCTGAATTTGTACTTCGTTATCCTTAAAGTCATTAATCTTTATGCTATACTCATAGGATAATGAATCTTCTATATGCAATTCTCCGCTGTCTACAACTTTATTATAAATACTTAGCGGATTATTAGGCTCTACGAATAATTTCTGAATGCGACTTCGCTTGTTCTGATAGAAGCCGTAGTCTATCATTCTGTTGAGATATCTAGTTTCGGCAAATGAAAATTTATCCATTGTCAGTCCGAAATTATGATTGCCGTTTATAAATGTGTTAATGCTGTAAATTCCGTTTCTATTATTAGCTCCATTTTGTTGGTCATTTGTAGTTACACCAAAACCTATACTGCCTTTTGCCTTAAGATTTTCGGTCACGTACTTTCCTTTAGATTTTTTGGTTAGACGTAATTCAATAGGATTTTCTGAACCATTAACGTGAGATCCAGGTCCGATAGGATATGCCATAACGCGTCTTACTTGAGGTTCCTTAGTATCATTTACCTCAATGCCAAATAAGAACGGATTCATAGGTCGTTCGTTTTTATCTCGAAGTTCAAAATGTAGGTGTGGACCGCCACTTCCGCCAGTATTGCCGCTGTAGGCAATTAATTCTCCTTTGGAGATTTTAAGTTCTTCGGCAGTCGGAAAAACTTCGATTTCAAAATCTTCTTTTTCGTATTGTCGTTCCTTTATATAGGATTCTATTTCTGGACAAAATTCTTTTAAGTGGGCGTAAACACTTGTATATCCGTTAGGATGCGAGATGTATAGCGCTTTACCATAGCCATAGTGAGAAACTTTGATACGGCTCACGACACCGTCTGCTGCAGCATATATGGGTATTCCAGTTTTTTGCTGCGTCTTGATATCCAGACCACTATGAAAATGATTACTGCGCAACTCACCAAAGGTTCCAGATAACACCATCGGAATATCCATAGGAGCTCTAAAATAGTCTTCTGGAACGTTGGTTTGACTATATCCAGTAAGACATAATAGCAAAGAAATCAGGCTTAAAAGTTTCAATCTCATAAAAGGCTAAAATAAGTAAAGCAGGTAAGAATCAAAAAGTCTGCCGAGCTGGTCTAGAGGTCCGCTTTCGCGAAAGCGGAAAAAGTCTATAAATCCTCAATCACGATACGTTCTGTAAAAACCTGTGAAACCGAAAAATAGCCCAGAATAAATGCATCTGGTCGATTTAGGTTATCAAACTGGTCGATATTGTCGATGTCCGTTACATTAAGAAAGTTGCCTCTTACGGTAGCAGTAGGGGTCTGGAAAGGACCATTGTCACCTTGCTGGCTCTGCTCGATAATACCGTTCATATAGTCAAAAAACTGCTCTGTGGCACCCAGAATACTAATGGTAATCTCATCACCTGGTTCTATATTCTGGTCATAAAAATAAGAGAACTGAAACTCTTGCCCTTCTATAAATTGATCTTCAGAGGTTATAAATTCTCCAAAATCAAGATCAAAAACATAAAAGTCTTGCCGCTGGGGAAAATCGGTAAAGGTTACTGCAACTTCTGTCTGGTCATCGCCAAAAAGCATTCCGTCACCCTGGGTTAGATCGTCTATCGCTACCGAAGGAGCAAAATTTGTGCGGGCCAGATAAGACCGTCCTTCATAGTCTACTTGCATAATAAACTCGGCATCAGGATCAGAAAGAAAACTTGTAACTATCATATTATCTGCAACTGGAGAGACAGTAGTGGGAAAGGGACGATACATTCCAGGTTCTCCAGGCACAGGTTCATAAGGTACAAATGCTCCTGAGGATTCATTAAGAATAATAAGACTCTCGACTTCTGCAGGTTGTATCTCGTCAAAAAATGAGGAGCTCAACGATATTTTTATGTTAGCAGGGGTTAGGGATTGTGTAGTATCTACACGTATGAGCGCATCTACAATTAAGCGAGGAGCCTCTGCCTCCAGATCGACTTCTACAACATCCTCACAGGAAAATAATAAAGGAATGCAGATTAAAAGATATATTAGTTTTTTCATAGTATTTTCTTAATATTCAATTATTGAATAATGAGTGTTTTTGTGTGTTCTTGAACGACGGCAAAATATCCTAAAACAAATTCCTGAGGTCTTCCCACATTATTAAAAAGGTCAATGTTATCAATATCCTCTACTTTGAGAATATTACCGCGTACGGTGCTCACAGGGGTTTGAAATAATGTGTTTTCTCCCATCTCACTTTGTTCTATAAGCTTTAGATAGTAGTTGTAAAAAACCTCATCTACTCCCCAAAGATTTATCTCTATCTCGTCTCCAGTATTCAAGTCCTGCGATGAGAAATAAGAAAAGGAGTAGGATTGGCCATTAAAAAATTCGTCTTCTAGTGCCACAAACTCACCATTTCCATAGCTTATTACGTAATAATTCTTCTCGTCTTCAGGATCATCAAAACTTATAATAATTTCTGTTTCATCTTCGTCAAATAAGACTTCTGTGCCCTGAGTGACAGAAGTAATCTCAGGTGCTTTAACATAACTAGCAAAAGCCAGATAAAGTTCATCCAGATAAAAGAAAGTTAGTACCAAGAGGTCATCTGGATTAAATTCCCCTGTAATTAACAGGAAATCGTCTATAGGCATTCCATCTGAACCGGGTATATAGTCTCCTGGTCTTTCTGGATCTTGTACATAAAATCCGGGTAGGCCACCTTGAGTATCGTTTAAGAGTTGTGCATCTCCTAATGTTTCTGGCTCTATAGTCCCAAAAAAAGAACCCGTTGTTGATACTCTTATTCTATTTTCTCGGGGTATATCATTATTATATCTAAGAACGCCCTCAAAAATAAGTTTAGATTCTTCAGTAGGTAAATCTACGTCTACCACATCCTCACAACTTGTAAGGAGCACTCCAAAAATCAATATGTAGGTTATCCTACGCATTAAAATTTAAAATTATAAGTCACAGAAGGAATGATACCAAAAATCGATGTGCGGACCGCCTCATTTCTGAAGGTTTGATCATTCTGGCGGAAATTTATAGAAGCAGCATTTCTGCGGTTATAGACATTGTATACGCTAAATACCCACTCAGATTGCCATTTGCGACCTCTGTTTGCCTTAGGCGTGAGCGTTGCGCTTAGGTCAAGCCTATGATAATCCGGAAGTCGTTGTTTGTTTCTCGGTCCGTATGTCGGGATAACAATACCCTGAAATTCAAACTGACCCACCGGGAAGTTTGTAGGTTGCCCCGTTTGAAATAATAAATTGCTGCCAAAACGCCATTGGTCATTTAGTTCATAATTTAGATTCATCGAGATGTCGTGGGTCTTGTCGTACGGTGTGTTGTACCACTCTCCACGGTTGATTCCTATCTCGTTTTCATTTCTTCCTGGAGTACGCTGCTCAGATTTAGAAAGCGTGTATGATAAAAATCCAGTAAATTTCCCTTCATTCTTACGCAGGAAAAATTCTAGACCGTAAGCCCGAGCTTCTCCTTGAAGGATTACTTGCTCTATCGCATCGTTTGCAATGAGTTGCGCGCCGTCTATGTAGTCTATACGACCATCTATATCTTTGTAAAATGCTTCGGTTTCTATGGTGTATTCGCTTTCGCGAAAGCGGAAATTCTTAAAGAATCCTACAGCATATTGGTCTAATACTTGAGGAGCGGCAAATTGTCCAGAAGGTGTCCACACATCTAGTGGCGTAGGCGAACTCGTATTTGAAAGCAAGTGTAAATACTGAACAAGCCTAGTATAACTAGCCTTCACCGAAGTATCATCATTAAAGGCATAACTCGCCGAAAGTCTAGGCTCAAAACTATTAAACGTTGCCAGTTTATCACTTCGGGAGAATGAAGTATCTACGTTTGTAGGTTCAGCGCTTTGGTAAATCAGTAGGAAAGGGTCAAAGGTCACGGGCTGATCATTGCGATACACATTTACTTCGTCCTGACCTAGTCTGGTAAAATTGCTCCAACGCAGGCCGTATTCCATACTGAGGTTTTCTGTGAGTTTATGCTCTACATCTACATAAGCCGCAAACTCGTTAGCATACTTGCGTGTCAGTTGTTCTTCTACAATTCCAGAATCAGGGCCATCTGGTTCTATTTTACCCGGATTAAAGGTGTAATAGAGATTATTAATTCCCGTATATACTTTTACTGCATCATTAAGGTAATATGTAAAATCATACTTAAGGTTAATATTAGAGATGCCACTATTCCAATTAAATCCAACAAAATCTAAGCCTAGCCCATAATAATAATCGCTATAAATCAGGGATGCGTTAGAAAATAGTTTGTCAGAAAACAGATGATTCCACCTAAGATTTAAAACTGCATTACCATAAATATTCTCAAAACTATCTTCTATACTAAATAGGTCGCGACCAAAATACCCTGAGAGATACAGGTTGTTATTTTCATTGAGTTTATAGTTTAGCTTTGTGTTCAGGTCATAAAAATACGCCTTACTGTCTATGTCAAAAAGGGGCAAAAACAAGTGTGCATAAGAGGCACGACCACCTATGAGGAATGCACCTACATCTTTCTTTATTGGACCTTCCACTAGCAGCCTACTTGCAACAGCTCCTATGCCGCCGTTTACTTTAAGTTTTTTACTATTTCCTTCTTTTTGATAAATATCCAGAACAGAGGAAACTCTGCCCCCATAACGGGCCGGAATACCACCTTTATATAACTTAAGGTCTTTAATAGCATCAGGATTAAAAACAGAGAAAAACCCAAAAAGGTGTGAAGAATTAAATATCGTAGCCTCGTCTAGTAAGATTAAATTCTGGTCTGCAGCACCACCACGTACGTTAAATCCAGAAGCTCCCTCGCCAGCACTTGTGACTCCAGGGAGTAATAGAATTGCCTTAATTACATCTGCCTCACCCAGAACAACAGGAATCCTTTTTATAGACTCTGCAGAGAGCGCATTTACACTCATTTGCGGTTTGCGTATGCTCACTTTTTCCACCTTTTCTTCGAGCACAATTTCATCTAGGGACTCGCTGGATGGTTTCATTGCAAAATTACGACGTATACTGGAGTCCAGAACAATGGTTTCTAATCGGTCCTCATACCCGAGGTAGCTCAGACGTAATTGATACGTGCCTGCAGGTAATGTAATAGAGTAAAAGCCGTAAGAGTTTGTTGCAACACCATTAGAAATTTCAGGGAAGAGTAAGTTTACCCCTATGAGCGTTTCGTTACTTTCTACATCAGTAACGGTTCCGCTTAAAGTGAACTTTTCCTGAGCTAAGGCATTCATCGTGAATAGCGCAAAAAAAAGCCCTACAAAAATGTTTTTTGTCATTCCATTTGAATTTTAGTAAAGCTACACGTAAAAAAATAAATAGAAACCTGCCATTGTTATTTGGGGTGTTAAAATTTATGCACACTCGTTTTCGAGTGGATATTCGTCTTTTACGATAAATGATGTTATTTTTAGAGAATATATTACAATGAGAATAGGTATGCTTTCGCGAAAGCGGAATTACCGCTACTCAAAACTTGAAAATTACTTAATACCCAATATGAAAATATACAGCCCAAAACAAATCTATGAAGCAGATAAGGCAACCATAGCAAAAGAAGGTATCCCTTCCTATAACCTCATGGAACGCGCCGGTGGATACATATACGAGTGGATGCACAAACGCTTGCAGGGGCAGCAGGTTCCCATAAAAGTTTTTTGTGGAATAGGCAACAATGGTGGCGACGGTCTCGTGGTGGCGCGCTTATTGCTTAAAAATGGCTATAATGTAGACGCTTATATTGTTAACTGTAGTGACAAGCGTTCTCCAGATTTCTTAAAAGCTTACGACGAGCTCAAAAGTGCTTCTAAAAAATGGCCAGAACTCATAAAAAAAGAAGAAGACTTTCCAGCAATCACTCCCAATGATATTGTCGTAGATGCTATTTTCGGTATAGGGCTCAATCGATGTCCAGAAGATTGGGTAAAAAAGCTATTTGTAAAGATTAATGATTCTAAGGCATACGTACTCTCTATAGACATGCCATCTGGTATGTATGCAGATAGAGGCTTGCAGAAGGATGATGTAATTATACACTCGGCTTTTGTGTTGAGTTTTCAATCTCCCAAACTAGCTTTTTTTCTTCCAGAAACTGGAAAATACATTACGATGTGGGATGTGCTCGACATAGGTCTAGATCCAGAATTTCTTGCAAATACAGAAACAGATACCGTTCTCATAGATAAACCAGACATACAGCGTATATATCGCCAGCGCCCTCAATTTACTCATAAGGGTATGTACGGACATAGTTTGATTATAGGTGGTAGCTATGGCAAAATGGGGGCGATTATTCTTGCTGCAAAAGCTGCTTTGCGTGCAGGAAGTGGTCTCGTTACGGCGTATGTACCTCAAATAGGCGTTCCCATACTACAAACGGCAATTCCCGAGGTAATGGTGGAGACAGATAACTTTAACGGGAAGGTTTTTGAAGAAATAGATTTCCAAACCGAAGCAAATGCTATAGCCATAGGCCCAGGAATGGGAACGGATGAAAAAACTGTAGATGCGATGAGTGCATTTCTTAAGGCTCAAAAAGCACCTATCGTTATAGATGCAGATGCTTTAAACATTCTAGCAAAGCGACCCTCATTAATGGAGCAGGTACCTGATCTTTCTATTTTAACTCCTCACCCTGGAGAATTAGAACGATTAATTGGGAAGTGGGATGACGATTTTGATAAACTAGAGAAAACAGCAAAGTTTGCAAAAAAACACAACATTATAATTGTAATAAAAGGCGCACATACCATCACAGTCTATGATTATAAGTTACACATAAATACTACAGGAAATCCTGGGTTATCTACTGCTGGGACAGGAGATGTGCTCACGGGCGTGATTACAGGATTGTTAGCACAAGGATATCATCCTATGGAAGCGGCGTTAATGGGAGTATACCATCACGGCCTTGCTGCAGATATAGCTATTAATCAATATGCTGTAGAGGGACTTATAGCTAGTGATGTTACAGCCTTTTTAGGCCGTGCGTATATGGATTTATTTGCAAAACCAGAGCACGAACAACAGCAGTAACCCTAAAGATTTAATAGTACATTCAAAATCTGTGGGGTCACTATAACCTGACAGGTTAATTCTTTTATTAATGATTAGCATTTAGCTTAATCCCTGACAAATAAGCAACAAAAAAGAGGCTCATTGTCGAGCCTCTTTTTACAAATTTTTACGGAGATAATTACTCAATAGTTACATCAGTAAATACAGCTTGTACATCTGTCTCTCCACCAGCACCTGCCAGCGTACCGTCGTTGGGCTTAGAAGGCTCGTGACGTAATACAACCGTAAATGTTCCAGTACTAGCATCGCCAGTTGCAACAGTAATATCTAGTCCTAATGGATTTCCATCCTCATCGGTATCATTGTATGTAGTCGTAACATTTAAGCCATCTGACGCTAAATAAAACACCTGGTGCTCGTCTGCCTCATCTTCTACTTCTGTAGTAATATCTTCGGCAGGACTTTCTGTCTCGTTTAAGAAAACAATATCTCCGCTATATGAAGTATTTGCTGCAAGGCTACCAGAAACTGTAAGTACAGGCGGGTTAGGTCCTTCACCGTCGCTATCTACAGCAAGCAATGTAACTACGCTTCCGCTGTCAGGTGTTAGTGTAAGACGCACCGTAGTGATTACCTCTTCTTCGTTAATTACTTCTGGAGTCCCGTCATCATCATCCCCACAAGAGATTGTAAAAATAGCAAGTGTTCCTAGTAGTAAAAGATTTTTTAGATTTTTCATAATTGTTTGTTTTAAAAATTTGTGCGGTATGTTTTTAACCGCGTGTGTTAGTATTGTTTTAAAAATGTACATTCTTTTATTCCTATGTACGTTGTATGTTGATTCTTACGCTTTTTTATAAATACGTTTTTAGTGTATTTCAAAAGCAAAACATCCTAATAATTAATTTTAATTTGCAACAGCACGTTACGACCTAAATCATCGGCAAAATAGCGCTGGCGGTTTAGATATTCTCGATAAGAGGTATTAAACATATTGTTTACCATAAGTCCGAGATTGAGATTGCTTTTGTTCCCTAATGCAAAATCAATATCTCCCCTAAAGTTTATCAAATGATAAGCATCTGGAGGTGTGCTTACATCTACTACCACTTGGTCATCTGTTGCCGGAAGGGTTATCTCAAAGTTGTTATCTGGAAATTCATTCTGTCTAAAGACGTAATTGCTTTCTAGCATAAACCTTAAATTGCTAACCTCCGGCAGGCTATAAGTAATCGAGTTACGCGTATTTGTTGCTGGCATATTGATAAGCGCATCATCTAGCGTGAGATCTTGACCCTTAACTAATGAGAACTGGTTTTTTAAGGTTAGATTTTCGCGTAAGCGTACTTCATTATCGATGTCAAACCCTAATAATCTTGCCTCAGTCTGTCTATACTCCCATACTTGGAAATTACCACGTATGGTCTGTCGTAGGTCTGTAGGTTCGATCAGGATAAAATCATTAATAAAGCTTGCAAACGGTGCTATCGCAAATTGCCAATTTTCCTCAGTTCTCGTAAAATTGAGTGAAAACTTATGTGCCACCTCTTGATTAAAACTCAAATCTCCCAGCTCGATACGCGCAGCACTCTGGTGCAACCCGTCAGAAAAAAGCTCAGAAACATTTGGCGCCCGAGATGCTAGCGCATAATTTGCCGAAAGAGAATAATCACCATCAAAATCATACCCCACACCAGCCGTCGCCGAAAAATTACTGTACGAGAATTCTGGTCTTGTAAATATTTGATTGCCTATTTCCTCAACCTCAAATTCGGGAAAGCTCTGGTCAAAACTCCGTTCTTCCCATACAGATGTTAAGTAGAACTTTTCGGCGTTTATCTGATTGTAGTCAAATCGCGCTCCACCTTCAAAAGTCCACTGATTTAGTTGCTTAGACCCTAGCGCATATACACCAAAATCAAAAGCCTCATAATCTGGTATAAGCCTGCGCACTCCAGTGATAGGATCTGGAAAATGTTCTCTATATCGCCCCAAAACTCCAAATTTTGCAGTAACCGTATTATCTGCCGTGTAATCAAAATCTGCTGTTGCGGTAAATGTTTCCAGTTGCAAGTCTATAGAAGGGCGCGTGTCTTCACTATCCCGACGTATGTCAAATTCGAGCCTATTGTTGCGCTGGTAATCTACCTGCGCGGTTAGTTTTCCCAAATTCTCAAAACGATATAATCCATTTAACTTAGCAATTTGATGTCGTACATCCTGCCTCGGCTGGTTGATCTCATACGTAAAATCATTTACCACAAACGGCTCATCGCTATTTATAGCAACCACCAGATCTTCTGCACCACCTAGGTGGGAAGAACGTAATATTCCCGATTCTTTGTCAAAAATCGAATAACTCCCTTCTATCCCAAAACGATATCTATTTACACCTACACGCAACGCTACATCTTTCTCTGACATAGCGGTATTCGAAAGGATATAATCAGGAGTTTCAAAATCGCCAAAACGTTTGTAGGTTCCATTCACACCACCATACCATCCATTGTTAAAGGATTTTGTAAGCGATGAGGTAATGGAGCCACCTCGACCATTTGAAGCGCCAGTAACAATCGTCCGACCATATAAAGTATCTTTTACAGGAATCGTTTCGGGCTCAATGACAATAGTACCACCTATTGCGTCTCCACCGTATTGTAGTCCCGCCGCACCTTTAATGACAGTAACTTCTCCAGCAGCATTTACATCTATATTAGGAGCGTGCTCTGCTCCCCATTCTTGGTCTTGTAATCTTGTGCCATCAGTAATTAGTACCACGCGACTACTATGCAACCCTTGAATTACTGGTTTTACGACAGTATTTCCAGTATTTAATGAGGAAACACCGCTTAGCTGGCGCAGCGCATCTCCTAAAGAGGCGGCGCTGCTCGATTCTAGAATTTGATGATCTACTATGGTCTCTGTTCCTGTTTTACTCTTGAGCTCGTGAGCGTGTCCCGTTACTTGCACATCTCCTAGAGATTCCAAATGGTGCTCCATATTAATATTACGTGTCGTATTACCGCGTACAGTAACTCTAACCGCCTGTGTTTCGCAAGCAGGATGGGAAACTTGTAATGTATATGTTGCTTCACATAGGCCTGTGATAATATATTTTCCATCTGTATCTGTAGTCACAGCCTCTTCAGATCCAGCTACGATTATTGTAGCCTGATTTAGGGTAGACTGGTCGTGCAGATCAATAACATATCCAGATAAAGTGTATGTGCAATTTTGGGTAAATCCCAATGTGCTCCAGAGCAAAGCCCCGAGCAAAAAGTAAAATTTCATTTAAAGTATTTTTGTTAAAACTGAAGTTTTTCAAGTCTTAACAAGCGGTGGGCCTCTGTCTGCAAGGATTTTTGTATCAAGCGATACAATAGCGTAGGAATAAAAAAATGCGTTTTCAGAAGGAATGGTGAGTATTGTTTTTTCCGCTTTCGCGAAAGCGTACATCCCTATTTTTACAAGCTGTATATCTCCTATAGAACAATCTAGATCATTCTCATGCACGTGCGTGTCTGAAGCGACCTTACACGTATCAAAATGCTCGTGCCCCTCGAGGCTATGCGCAAAACTTACCCCAAGCGGAATAAGGAAAGTCAGTATAAGAATAGCTGCTTTCCATTTCTGGAGGATATGTTTTGTGTTATTTCTCACGACTGTTTTGAAAATAAAAAACCAAGTCCCATGCGGGAAACCATTTTTATAGCAAAAGATTTAAAAAAATCATATTGCCCAAAAATCCAGCCGAAAATAACTAAAAGCACCTGGTATATCGGGAAGATTAACAGAATTCTAACAGGCCAGTATATCCATCCGCTAGTGAGATCTCTGGACATTCCTATTAATTCCATAAGCGGATCAGAAAGTTTTCCAGAAGTGGACCCTGTTATTGCAAAAACTAAGAACATTGCAATAAGTTCCCAGCGGTAGGTCACTCCCCATCGTTTATAAAGTTTTGTAAATAACCAAAGGGTAATTCTAATAATCATTATCGAAACGATGATTGTTCCTATAATTAGAGCTACAAGGTGGCTCGTTGTTTCTGGAGTAACCCATTTTTTTACAATTCCCTTTGAGATAAGGTAACCACAAAAGAAAGTGGCAACGAATCCCAAAAATGGGTATATAAGTTGCCAGTTTCTTGTTATTTCCCAGCGCCTTTTAAAGTTTTTCATAGCGCTGCAAAAATACTATTATCGTAATTTCTGGTTGTATTGTTTTTGGAAAAATTCAAACCAGTTAAAAAGCAAGTAATTTACCTCATAACCATAATCTACAAAGTTGTTATAGTTTATTTGTTGAATGTAAATGTTTGGATTATACCTTGATGGCTCAAGTACACGGTTATTGTATGTTGTTACCATTATTTTATTACGGATTTCTAGATAATCCTGGCCATAAAATCCACGTGGAGGTTGTGTTGCTAGCCAGGCGTTAAAACCTGGCTCGATAATAATAATTTCATATTCCAGACTGTCGTTTGCAATACGGATAGTATCTGATGTAGAAGCGCTACTATTATTAACGTCCTTCGTATTAGAAGTTGAAGCACATCCTATTATAAGAAGTGCTAGAATTAGAGTGTAGAGTAAGTTTTTCATCATATTAAAGTTATAAGGTTTCTTATGAAAGTTCACCCATTTAAGCAAGAATTAACGCTTATTTGACTTCCCTTTTTTGTTATACACAATGATAGTGTATGTCTCCGCCTTTAAAAACCTACATTGAGTGATTGTGCTATTTGAGTGAGGGAAATAAAAAAAAGCGGCTTTTCGATAAAGAAAAGCCGCTTTACAATTAATAAATCCGTCTTATTTTCCAAAAAGTCCACCTAGCAATCCGCCTAGTCCTCCTTGTTTTTTATTGCTTCCTAGCACCATTCCCGCAACATCATCCAGAATGCTTCCATCACCGTCTGCATCTAGAAGTGATGAAATAAGGCTTTGATTTTCTTGTGGTTGTCCCCCTAGCATACTTCCTAAAAGTGCGTTCATTCCAGTACCATCACTTACATTATTCTGCTGGGTTTGTTTACCTAAAACACCCATAAGTACAGGGGCTGCTATCTTAAGTATCTGAGCCACAGAACCCGCATCTATTCCCGTCTTACTACTCAAAGCATTTTCAACCTGAGGTTGCTTTCCTCCTAGAAGGTGTCCTAAGATTCCGGCACCATCATTTATCGTATCATCGTCTGGACCACCGTTACCCATTAAATCTCCTAAAGAATCTAGAATTCCTCCATTATGTTTTCCAGAAAGAGCACCCATAAGACCAGCAGCACCTTCTGGTGTTTGTACGTTTTTCTTCATTGCCCCCATAAGAACAGGAAGCGCCATACTTAAGAGCCCAGCTGTTTTGTCCTCTGGTTGTCCTGTCTTGGCACTTGCTCCACTAATTAAAGATTTCCCTATTGGGCTATTTAAAAGGTCTAATAATCCTGACATCGTATTGTTTTTTAGTTAATTAAGATTAACAATTTACGAATTATTAATAAGTGATACAGTACCGGTATAAAAAAATCCGCTGCGGGAGCGGATTTTGTTTTTTATCGATTTAAAAACAGTCTTTATCTAGTTTTTAAGTAAACTTATTATTTGGTCTGCAAGTTCTGTTCCTATTCTATCTTGCGCTTCGCCTGTTGCAGCACCTATGTGCGGTGTAAGGGAAACTTTAGGATTCATGAGTACTTTAATTGCTGGTTTAGGCTCGTCTTCAAAAGTATCTAATCCGGCAAACGAAAGTTTGTTGCTGTCTAGCGCATCAATGAGTGCAACTTCATCTATAACACCACCGCGAGCAGCATTAATGATCGCAGCGCCATCTTTCATCATTTCGATCTCCTTCTTTCCGATCACATATTCCTTTTGAGCAGGAACGTGTAGTGTGATAAAGTCTGCGTGTTTTAGTACTTCGTTTACAGGTTCTGTCTTAATATCTACATTGATAAATTGCCCGTTGTAAAAATCTACTTTAATTGTTGCTTCGCCTACAAACTTGTCACTTGCAATTACTTTCATCCCGCAACCTAGAGCAATTTTTGCTACCTCACGACCTATGCGTCCAAAACCAATAATTCCTAAAGTCTTGCCGCGAAGTTCTGTACCCTTTGCATACGCTTTTTTAAGGTCTTTAAACTTTGTGTCGCCGTCTAATGGCATCTGACGGTTTGAATCATACAAGAAACGAACTCCGTTAAATAAGTGAGCAAACACAAGCTCTGCCACCGAAGCAGATGATGCGGCGGGTGTATTAATTACGTGCAGTCCTTTATCACGCGCATATTGCACGTCGATGTTGTCCATTCCTACACCACCACGACCTATAATTTTTATAGACGGACAAGCGTCGATAAGATCTTTGCGTACCGTTGTCGCGCTACGTACCAAGATGACATCGATTTTGTGTTCGTTTATGTGGTTTATCAGTTGTTCTTGAGCCACATTTGTAGTGCTTACTTCAAAGCCTGCAGCTTCAAGGGATTCAACTCCTGTTTGTGATATTCCGTCGTTTGCTAGTACTTTCATATTTAGTGACCGCTTTGCGGCTATTTTGTCATATCCGTAAAGGCGGATATCTCAGCTGGCATCTATGATTGACACCGATTAAACATTTTATTTCATTGGTTACGCTTTCGCGAAAGCGTAAAAAAAACTATTGAACTAAACTTCCAATCTTGTTTTCTTACTTTCTATTTTTTAATTTATTAGGCCTTGCGCTCCAACTCACTCATCACATCTACAAGCGCACCTACACTGTCCATCGTCATTGCGTTATACATAGATGCTCTGTAACCACCTACACTACGGTGACCGTTAAGACCGTTTATTCCAGCTTCTTTCCACATCGCGTCAAAGGTTTCTTTCAAGTCACCATCTGTAAGATTGAACGTCGCGTTCATCGTCGAGCGGTCGTCTGTTGCCGTAAAGCCTTTAAATAATGGGTTGAGGTCTATCTCACTATATAATAAGGTAGCCTTGCGACCATTTATTTCTTCAATTGTAGATATTCCTCCTTTTTCCTTTAACCAGCGCATTGTGAGCATAGAAACGTACACCGCATATACTGGAGGGGTATTGAACATACTTCCTTTCCCGATGTGTGTCTGGTAATCAAGCATAGATGGAATCTTGCGTGTCACTTTTCCTAAAATATCTTCACGCACTACTACTAACGTTGCCCCAGCAGGTCCCATATTTTTTTGTGCCCCAGCGTAAATTAAGTCAAACTTTGAAAAATCAAGCTCACGAGAAAAAATATCACTACTCATATCGCACACTAGCGGACAATCTACCGTAGGAAAATCTTTAATCTGCGTTCCAAAAATCGTGTTGTTGCTCGTCACGTGGAAGTAATCCATTCCTTCTGGAATGTGATATCCTTTAGGGATGTAATTATAGTTTGCGTCTTTGCTGGAAGCAACTTCTGTCACATCGCCAAAGAGTTTTGCCTCCTTTATCGCTTTGTCACTCCAAGTTCCCGTATTCAGGTAGGCCGCTTTTTTTTCTAACAAATTGTAAGCGGTCATTAGGAATTGCATACTTGCGCCTCCTTGTAAAAAGAGCGCTTTGTAACCTTTTCCTTCAAGACCAAGAAGCTCCAACGCCAGATTGCGCGCTTCATCCATCACATCTACAAAATCCTTGCTTCTGTGAGATATTTCAAGAATGGAAAGTCCAGAATCGTTAAAATCGAGTATGGCCTGCGATGCCTCTTGAAAAACTTCTTGAGGTAAAATACAGGGTCCTGCGCTAAAGTTGTGCTTCTTCATTTTGTGAGTTTTTAAACTTTTGCAAAGATGCCCAAAACCATATAAAAAGCCGTTAAGAATGTGATAATTTATAGGTCAAATTGTTGTCAAAAATTCAATAGTATCCACACCATCAGCATAGTCGTGCAATTCTGGCTGTTGGGTTTTCCCAAAGGGAATGGTGGTGATATCGCTTTCCCTAAAATGTGAACTCACCACACATTGAATCTTCTCATTATCTGCACTAAGTTTTTCGGCCAAGGCCTCTGGGGCGCTGTATTTCTCGTAGAATAAAGTGGCAATGGGCGAGCCGTAGCTTTCATCTTCTTTAAGCATTAAGAACCCGTTTTCTAATAGGTCAAAAAGGCTCATTAAATAAACCGCCTTATTGTAGTCGTAATTATTTGCATACTTCGCTTTGTCCATCATCGTATGCCACGGGTACATCGCTTTAAAGAATGCGTCAAAGTCGTAATCTTCTGGAACATATAATTTTGAAACATTGCGACATCCCAGACCAAAATATCTGAAAACATCCTCACCTAAAGCTTCGAGCTCTTCCTGCGTTTCCTTTCCAGTCAGAACTGCGACAGAGTTGCGGTTCTTGCGTATGATATTCGGTTTTTTACCGAAATAGTATTCAAAGTAACGTGCGGTATTGTCGCTTCCAGTGGCGATAACAGCATCGTGTTCGGGTAATTTTTCTTCGGTAAATGCGATGCGACCTTTAAATGCTGGCTCGACGTATTCTAGGTATTTGGCAAGAAAGGGGAGGAGGTGTTTATCGTTTGAGGATTGTTTTCCTACGAAGTTGTGTCCCGTAATAAGAACGCTTAGGAAATCGTGAAAACCCACTAGCGGAATATTCCCTGCCATAATTACGGCAACAGTTTTTTGAGAATCTGCTTTTTCTGCTGCGTCTGAGTCCGCTTTCGCGAAATTTGTGCTGAGCGTAGTCAAAGTAGCGTAACCTTTCAGCCATTTATTTAATTTAGCCTCAGTAAGGGATTGCGACCAACCTTCAATGGCGTATAGAATATTCTCCTCTGTAAACCAATTGTTATGCTCCCCAGCAAGTTTCATCTGATGCCTAAATCCATCAAAGAAGAGGTCATTGTGCGGAATATTCTTTTTTTGAGCAATTTCTTTACGGGAAAACTGGCTCAAGAAAGTTCCTAGTGCGTCAAAAGCGTTAATTCTTTGTTGAAGGTTCATAGTATTTTGGCAAATCGCCGTGTAGGCATTATTTTTGCGCAAAGTTACCCAAAAAGAAAGCTATGGCAATTATCATAACAGACGAATGTATTAACTGTGGCGCGTGCGAGCCCGAATGTCCAAACACGGCGATATACGAGGGTGCAGACGACTGGCGCTATGCAGATGGTACGGATTTAGAGGGTAATGTAGTGTTGCCCAACGGTAAGGAAGTAAATGCAAATGAGGCACAAGAACCCATAAGTGATGAGATTTACTATATCATTCCGGATAAATGTACGGAGTGCAAAGGTTTTCACGATGAGCCACAATGTGCTGCTGTATGTCCAGTAGATTGCTGTGTGCCAGATGATGAGCACGTAGAGACTGAAGAGGAGTTGCTAGGCAAGCAGGCATTTATGCATAAGGATGCTTAGGTAATTTAAAATCCAATCATCTTAAAACCATCTTTGAGGTGGTTTTTTTATACCCCTCACCGACTGGCACAAGAATTGTCTTAAGAGAGTAGCGAATAACTTGCAATCTAGTTAACCGATTGTATTTCAGTTATTTTAATAAGACACTAACAGTTCAAAATACACAGGTACATTATTTTTGTACGACATTGTGGCATACATATATTATGGCTAAACCAAAATTTACTACCCTTGACAGTTTGTCATTGCAAGATATAGACAGCGAGGCAGAGCTTATTCCGCTTATGACGCCGGAAGATGAGGATGCGATTAATCGCGAAGAGTTACCTCCTAGTCTACCCATTCTTCCCTTAAGGAACACCGTTTTATTTCCTGGAGTTGTGATTCCAATTTCGGCAGGAAGGGATACTTCTATCGCGCTTATCAATGAAGCAAATAAAGGAGGAAAGGTGATCGGTGTTGTGGCTCAAAAGGATGAAGAAGTAGAAAATCCTTCTGCAGATGATATTCATCGCGTAGGAGTTGTGGCCCGTATTCTACGTGTTTTAAAAATGCCTGATGGCAATGTAACGGTGATTATACAGGGTAAGAAACGTTTTCGCGTAAGCGAAGTACTTACTGAGAAACCGTATATGACGGCGACTATTACTGAGTTCAACGAGACAAAGCCAGATCTGGCAAATACAGAATTTAAGGCTGTTGTGGACTCTATTAAGGAACTTGCGTTAAGTATAATTCAGGATTCTCCTAGTATTCCATCTGAGGCTTCTTTTGCCATTAAAAATATTGAGAGTAATTCTTTTCTAGTCAACTTTGTGAGTTCAAATATGAACCTTACGGTTACTGAGAAACAAGAACTTTTAGAAATAGAAGACCTCCAGAAACGGGCGATGGAAACGCTTAAGTTTATGGATATGGAGCGTCAGAAGTTGGAGCTTAAAAACGATATACAAAGCAAGGTTCAGAATGATATGAGCCAGCAACAGCGTGAGTATTTCTTGCACCAGCAAATGAAGACCATCCAAGAAGAATTGGGCGGTGTCTCGGCAGATGATGAGTTGGAAGAGATGCGTGCCCGTTCCAAAAAGATGAAGTGGAACGAGAAAGTTGCAAAGCATTTTAAGAAAGAACTTTCTAAAATGCAACGTATGAATCCGCAAGTGGCGGAGTATAGCATACAACGTAATTACCTTGATTTGTTTCTGGATCTTCCGTGGAATAAATTCAGTAAGGATAAATTTGATCTAAAACGAGCAAAGCGCATTTTAGACCGTGATCATTACGGTCTAGATGATGTGAAGCGTCGCATTATAGAATACCTCGCAGTATTGAAGCTGCGTAATGATATGAAATCTCCCATTCTATGTCTTTACGGACCTCCAGGAGTAGGTAAAACCTCTTTAGGAAAATCTGTTGCCGAAGCATTGGGAAGAGAATATATTCGTATGAGTCTAGGTGGACTACGCGATGAAGCAGAGATACGTGGACACCGTAAAACGTACATAGGAGCGATGCCAGGACGTATCCTTCAGAATTTGAGGAAGGCTGGAACGAGTAATCCAGTTTTTGTTCTAGATGAAATAGATAAGCTAAGTACGGGAAGTCAGGGAGATCCATCATCTGCATTACTTGAAGTGTTAGATCCAGAGCAGAACTCTGAGTTTCACGATAACTTCTTAGAGATGGGATTTGACTTATCTAAAGTAATGTTTATTGCGACTTCTAATAGTCTGAATACCATCCAGCCGGCATTGCGTGACCGTATGGAAATTATAAACGTTACGGGTTATACCATTGAAGAAAAGGTAGAGATAGGAAAACGTCATTTATTACCAAAGCAGCTAGAAGAGCACGGAATGAACGACAAGCAATTAAAAATTGCAAAGCCTCAACTCGAAAAAATCGTCGAAGGGTATACCAGAGAATCCGGAGTACGCGGTCTTGAAAAGCAAATTGCAAAGATGGTGCGCTACGGTGCAAAAAACCTTGCAATGGAAGAGGAATATAACGTCAAGGTCTCAAACGAAGATATTATCGAAGTGCTGGGTGTACCTAGAATGCAACGTGATAAATATGAAAATAATGATGTTGCAGGAGTTGTGACAGGTTTAGCTTGGACACGTGTTGGTGGTGATATCTTATTTATTGAATCTGCATTGTCTAAAGGTAAAGGAACACTTTCCATCACCGGAAACTTAGGAAAAGTGATGAAAGAGAGCGCAACTATTGCTATGGAATATATCAAGGCAAATGCGCAAGAACTCGGTCTAAGCTCGGAGATCTTTGAGAAATACAATGTACACATACACGTGCCAGAAGGGGCAACCCCTAAGGATGGTCCTAGTGCAGGAATTACAATGCTTACTTCGCTAGTTTCTCTATTTACCCAGCGCAAAGTGAAGAAGAGTATTGCGATGACAGGTGAGATTACACTTAGAGGCAAAGTGCTTCCTGTGGGTGGAATAAAAGAAAAAATTCTTGCGGCAAAACGTGCTCGGATTAAAGAGATATTATTGTGTGAGCAAAACCGCAGAGATATAGAAGAAATCAAGCAAGAATATCTTAAAGGTTTAACGTTCCATTATGTGAGTGATATGAGCCAAGTGCTGGAACTTGCCCTTACTAAGCAAAAGGTTAAGAATGCTAAAAAGCTTTAATACCAACTTTAAAGGTTAATTGTGAGGACGGGAAAAAACTCCCGTCCTTTATATTTTAAGCCACCATCAAAATATATTATACTTGTACACGTTTTTGACTTGAGTCCTTGTCCTACTAGATGCGCAAACTATTTGTTTTCTTCCTATTTATAAACTCAACAATCTGTCTGGCACAGTTAGGAGGGCGCGGTACGTATCAGTTTCTTAACTTGATGTCATCGCCACGACAGGCAGCAATGGGAGGTAAAATCCTCACAAACTACGATTACGACCCAGACTCTGCGCTCTATAATCCGGCTACAATTAATTACCGAATGGACAACCAGTTGTCCGTAAACTACGTAAATTATCTTGCAGATATTAATTATGGAACAGCCTCGTATGCTTATTTATATGATCGTCATACGCAAGTATTGCACGCGGGAGTAACGTACATTAATTACGGAACTTTTGTAGGTCGTGATGAAAACGGAGACTTTACAAATGACTTTAGTGGAGGAGAGACGGCTTTATCTTTTGGGTATGCAGTAAACATAGGGCGTTCTGATTTTCACGTAGGAGCAAACTTAAAGCTCATTTCCTCTAAGCTAGAACAGTATTCCTCTTTTGGAGGAGCACTAGATCTGGGCGTGATTTATAATTATGAGAAATGGGATCTCAATGCGGCACTTGTGGTACGTAATATAGGAACACAGTTTACACCTTATGTAGATACGATAGAAAAGTTACCGCTAGAAATAGATGCAGGAATCTCACAGATAGTTCCTAATGTTCCCATACGCTGGCACCTTACGTTTGAAAATTTACAACTCTGGAACATCGCCTTCGAAAACACCGCGCAATCTACCACAGACCTAGACGGTAACGTGACTAATAATGAGGTGAATATTTTTGACAATATCATACGCCACACGATTGTAGGTGTGGAGCTCTTTCCTGAGAGTGGTTTTAATCTTCGTCTGGGATACAATTTCCGTCGTAGCGAGGAACTCCGTATACTTAACCAGCGTAGTTTTGCTGGGCTTAGTGCCGGTTTTGGCATAAAGATTAATAAGATGCGTTTTAATTATGCCTACGCCCGCTACAATAGTGCAGCGTCCAGCAGTTTCTTTGGGATTGGGATAGACTTGCAGTAGGGTTTTTTGTACGCTTTTCATAAATACGTCTTCAGCGTATCGCGAAAGTAGATTCTCATTCCTTTCAATTACCTTTAGGGTATAATGACCTATAAATTTGGTGGTTATGTAACTAGTTGTGGTGCATATCAAACCAACCTTCTGGAAAATCCAAAATTTTATTACAAACACAAATATTTGATTATATTTGTATCTAAATGGATACATCTTAAATGGTTATCACAAAAAAAACATCTGAATTTGATAAGTGGATTAGAAAGCTCAAAGATATTCGGGCTAAATCTAAAATACTCTTTCGAATTCAGAAACTCGAAACTAGCGGGCATTTTGGAGATTGTAAACCTGTTGGAGACGGAATAAGCGAAATGCGAATTAATTATGCCAAAGGTTATCGAGTGTATTTTAAGGAGAAAGACAGCAAAATCGTAATTCTTTTAATTGGTGGAGATAAATCAAGCCAACAAAAGGACATCGACAAAGCGAAAGAAATCTGGAACAAAATAAAAAACGAATAAAATGGCAACTACTAAATTTGATATAGCAGATTATCTTGACAGCGAAGAAATGATTGCTGAATATCTTAATACAGTCCTTGAAGATGGAGATAGCTCTGATTTGATTGTGGCAATTGGCCACATCGCAAAGGCTATCGGAATGACCAAAATAGCTGAACAAACTGGAATGAGCAGACCGAGCCTCTACAAAGCATTATCGGATGGAGCAAAACCACAGTTCGGAACCATAATGAAAGTGCTGAAAGCAATTGGCGGACAGATAAACGTAAGACCAATTTCAGCCTAAAAAAACGACACCAAAACACTTTTTAACAATACATATCTTTCCTTCTGATCAGCCACTTTTTTATATTAAACGTTGTGTCTAATTTGAACCAATCAATGAAAAAAGGAATTTTAATAACAATAATTGGAATTGTAATTATCGGAATTGGATATTTCGGACTTCAAATGTTTGACCTTGCAAAAGGAGTAAAAGAAGATATCGGAAAAAATTTTAATCGTAATTTGATTCTGGTTTTACATGATTATGAAATTGACTTAACCGATTTAGATTCTGTGCGTGAAAACCTAAATGGATTTTGGATTCCTGAAAAAGACATTAATGGAAAAGAAATTTTGTGGTTGGATTTTCATAAAACAAAAAACTCTTCAACTTGGGAATTAATTCCTTATAATGAGGAAATTAAACGAAATGAATCAATTACAATGAATTCTAGCTCGACAATCGTTAGTTTGATAAAAGAAAATGGAGAAACACAAATGGAATTCGTCAGTTTAGTAGGTTTGGACACGACCGAAATAGAAAAATTATCTAAAACGAAATTTAAAATAGACGGAATTACATATTTGAGACATAAAGGTTATGATTTTTTAGAAACTTGGAATGTCCACGGATATGAATCTGAAAAATAATAACGTGCTACAACACGTTACATAACATATACACCCTACCACTCAACCCCCATCTCCCCAACCAGATGACTCTTCCCAAACTCCTCAACCTCCATTAAAAAATAGCGATCGTCATAATCGTAGACAAAAATTCCAGTTTCGTCCGTATACCCACTAGACCAGGTAGCATCGCACACGTACCATTTTCCATTTAGTTTTACGGTATTCCAAGAATGGTTGGGAGCATCTAGATTTTTAAATCTAGACTTGTTGGCTAGGCCATAGCCGTTTATGATGTTGCAGTCCAGACCCGATTGTTGTGCGAGCGTTTGTATGAGAAAGGCATAGCCGGTACAGAGCGTTTTCTTTTCGGCGCGGAGCTTGTTAAAAACCTCGCGTTTAAAGGTTTTGTTCCATTGGGCTAGACGTTCAGGGGTAGCTTTATATTTTTTTTGCCTGTACTCATTTTTATCAACCAGATTTGCATCATTCTCAATATTGTGGGTCACCCAGTAGTAAATTGCTCTAAATTTTTCTACCTCTGTATCTAGTTGGAACGTAAGATTATGCGCAAGAAGCGGTATATTATAAAGTGCTGCACCTTGATGCCGCTGCGCAATCTGGTCAGCTTGTGTGAAATCGATGTTTTTGAAATCACTTTGCTGGGCCGTGAGCGGGGGCATAAAGATGCAGCACATTACGAAAAGGATAACTCTCATTTATAGATGATTAGTTATTTGGCAGATCCGTTGCCTTGCCAGAAGGCGCTGTGCGTAAGGCCGCAGTAATTATTAACGGGATTTCTTCTAGAAATGGTTTAATAAACGTCGTGTCACCAGTTATGGTCACCTCGCGATCCTGATAACCCAGAGAGCTTACCGTGAGGACATCACCTTCTTTAAGCATTTGAGGAAAGGTAAAAGCACCCTTCTCATCCGTTGATGTTGCGATGTAAGCCCCCTTGAGACTTACCGTTGCGTAGGCGACATTCTCATAAGCACTACTTACGACACCCGTCACAGTACGTTCAGTTGTTTGGGCACTTGCCGTGTTTGAAATAAGCCCTAGACTCAGTACAAGGCAAAATGCTAACATTGTTTTTGCAACATTTTGTTGCATTGTGATAATCTGTGTTTTCATAATAGTTATGTTTTAGTTCACAATAAACTTAGGGCTTCCATCCACGTTCTTAAACTTATAATGAGCCATACGCACCTTTGGGTGAGTGAAGTGTTGCTTTGACTAAGCCTAAAATTTTTCCATTTTGGTTACTAATGAGGGTGCGCTATTTCTACTACGTTTAGTACGCAATTTGGACTATGCTTAGTAGGCTTTCGCGAAAGCGTAAACACTCAATTCCATATTCTTGTTCAGTTAATACTGAATCTGACTGTTGAAAAAAGCGGTTAAAAATACCGTTTTTGGCTTCTAAAATACCACTTCAAAACCGTAATTTACACCCTGGTATGGATTCAAAACTAGAAGTATATATTGAGGGGCTTAACGAGGCTCAAAGAGCGCCCACTTTACATAAAGATGGAGCCCTTATCGTCATTGCTGGCGCGGGTTCTGGAAAAACGAGGGTACTCACAATGCGCATTGCTTACCTGATGAGTCAGGGTGTAGATGCATTTAATATTCTTGCCCTAACCTTTACAAATAAGGCGGCGCGGGAGATGAAGAAACGTATCGCGGGTATCGTGGGAAGTAACGAGGCAAAAAACCTGTGGATGGGAACCTTTCATTCGATTTTTGCAAAAATATTACGTTTTGAAGCAGATAAGCTGGGTTTTCCTTCCAACTTTACGATATACGATACACAAGATTCGCAGCGGCTTATTTCTGCTATTATAAAAGAAATGCAGCTGGATAAAGATGTATACAAATACAAACAAATCCAGAATAGGATTTCTTCCTTTAAGAATAGCTTAATTACGGTAAAAGCGTATGCAAATAATCCAGAGTTGATGGAGGCAGATGCAATGGCAAAGCGTCCTCGCGTGGGCGAGATTTATGCCGAATATGTAGACCGTTGTTTTAAGGCAGGTGCAATGGATTTTGATGATCTGCTCCTGCGCACGAACGAGCTCTTAAATCGTTTTCCAGAGGTCCTGGCTAAATATCAAAATCGCTTCCAGTATATACTTGTAGATGAGTACCAGGATACCAACCACAGTCAGTATCTGATTGTAAAAGCGCTCTCTGACAGATTCCAGAATATATGCGTAGTAGGAGACGATTCCCAGAGTATTTATGCTTTTAGAGGGGCAAACATTAATAACATACTCAATTTCCAAAAGGATTATGATAATGTGGCGCTGTACCGTCTAGAACAAAATTATAGATCTTCTAAGAATATCGTAGAGGCGGCAAACTCAGTAATAGAAAAGAATAAAACACGTCTCGATAAAACGGTCTGGACAGATAATCCTGAAGGCGGCCAGATTATCGTACACCGTTCACCCACAGATGGGGAAGAAGGACGTTATGTGGCGAGCAGCATTTTTGAAAACCGAATGAACCACCAGATGATGAATGGAGATTTTGCCATTCTTTATCGTACAAACGCGCAATCCCGTGCGATGGAAGATGCCTTGCGCAAGCGGGATATTCCGTATCGTATTTATGGAGGACTTTCGTTTTATCAACGCAAGGAGATTAAAGATGTACTTGGGTATCTGAGATTGCTCATCAATCCAAAAGATGAAGAAGCCTTAAAACGTGTCATTAACTACCCAGCTCGTGGAATTGGAGGAACGACTATAGATAAACTAATTGTCGCGGCAAAGCATTACGACCGCTCTATTTTTGAAGTGATGCAAAAGATAGATCAGCTAGGAGCATCTATGAACATAAATCGTGGGACGCAAACTCGTATCAAGAATTTTGTCACGATGATCCAGAGCTTCCAGATTATGAATGAGGGAAGTGATGCCTTTGAGGTGGCAGAGCACGTCGCCAAAAAAACTGGACTTCTCCAAGAACTTAAAAAAGACGGCACTCCAGAAGGAGTAGCCCGCATTGAGAATATTGAAGAGCTCCTTAATGGTATGCGAGACTTTGTAGAAGAGCAAAAGCAACTTGCAGATACCACGGGCTCTCTCGCCGAATTTCTTGAAGATGTCGCCCTAGCAACCGATATGGATAACGATAAAGGTGATGAAGATAGGGTTGCCCTTATGACCATTCACCTAGCCAAAGGCTTAGAATTCCCATTTGTCTACATCGTAGGAATGGAGGAAGATCTTTTCCCAAGTGCAATGAGTATGAATACCCGTAGTGAGCTAGAGGAAGAGCGCCGTCTCTTCTACGTAGCACTCACCCGCGCGGAAAAGCAGGCCTATCTCACCTACACGGAATCCCGATATCGCTGGGGAAAACTGGTAGATGCAGAACCTAGCCGTTTTATTGAAGAAATAGATGACAAGTATCTGGATTACCAAACCCCGATGAACAGCTATCGCTATAAACCGCTAGTCGATGCAGATATCTTTGGCGATATAGATAAGAGTAAACTTAGACTCAAAAAACCCGTAAGTGGAACACCTCCTAAAGTAGGGACGCCCACACCGGATCAACTACGCAAGCTCCGTAAGATAAGACCCACATCAAGTGATGCCCCTATGCCAAGTCTTGCCGGACAACTGGAAGCGGGAACGATTGTGGAGCATATCCGTTTTGGAAAAGGAATAGTCGCTGGCCTTGAAGGAAAAGGTCAAGACCAAAAAGCCGAAATCAATTTTGAAAACGGGGGTCTCAAGAAGTTATTACTGCGCTTTGCAAAGCTTAAAATTATTGAATAGGAAGATACGTCCTAATGTACTGACTTAGTTTTATTGTAAGGTCTGCGTAACTCGCCTGACTCCAGTCGTCTCCGTGGCCACCATCATAAACTGTAAAAGAATGCTCAATGTCTGCATTGTTAAGCGCAGTGTCCAGTCGTTGCCCATTAGTCAGAGGAACGAGTGGATCTTCATTGCCGTAAAAAAGTAGTGTAGGACTACTCGTATTTGTGACTACTCGCGCGGGACTATTTACAACCGCGTAATTTGTTCCGTCGGGGTAGGCGCTTTGATCTACAAAGAACTGTAAAGCCAGCTCAAAATTGGGATCTTCTGCATAAAAAGGATCTGTAAAGTCAGAAGGTCCTACGATATTTGCCACAAATTTTATTTGATCATTTTCGTCATACGTGTAATCATACATCATAGACAAGTGCGCTCCAGCACTCGTTCCTATCATTCCAAATTCCGGGAGAATAGCCAGTTCGTCCTTTTCGGCGATGAGTTTGTTTATGGCTCTTTGTAAGTCATTATATTGGTTAGGAAACGCTGGAATATTAGGAATAACCGCTAGTGTGTAATTAAGGTTTACAATAGCGTGGTCTGGAAACGTTTCTTGTATTAAACTTACAAAACCTGCCATATCTGCCTTGTCGCCAGCTGTCCAGCCACCACCGTGCACGAGGAGTATCACCTTTGTTTTTGAAGCAGACCTTCCTTCTGGTAAATAGAGATCATATACCTGTTGGGCATTTGCTCCGTAAGAAACATCTTCCATAAATACAGCAGCTAGGTCTTCATCTGTCATTCCAGAATCATCTGTTGTTCCAGAGTCGTCACCGTCTCCCGAATCATCCGTAGTTTCAATTTCTGAAGCATCATCATTTGAAGAACTGCAAGAGGTAATGGAAACATTTAAAAGTAGGAGCAGGCATATAGGAATTATAAATAAGCGCATAGTAAAGTTTTTTATAGTAACGGAAAAAATGTAGTATTATGTTAATGATACGTTATTCAGGAACGTTTTAGTTCTTTATTTTTTTAATTTTAAAAGAAAAACGATGATCAAAGAAGGAACAAAAGTGCAATGGGAATGGGGAAATGGTACCGCAACCGGAAAAGTGAAATCTACTTTTACTAAAAAAGTAACCCGCACTATAGATGGTAATGAGGTAACCCGTAACGGGGAAGAAGGTAACAAAGCGCTGTATATAGAGCAAGAAGATGGCGGTAACGTCCTTAAACTTGAAAGTGAAGTATCTCGTGCAGACTTTTAAGGAGCCAAATTACCTTTAGTTGAATAAATGAAATTTTGATGGTTGCGCTTTCGCGAAAGCGTATGAATAACCATTATTTATAATATCCTTTTATGGCTACACTGATAAAACTTTACGAAGAAAATCCAAATCCTAAGGAGATCCAAAAAATCGTCAAAATCATTAGAGATGGCGGCCTTGTGATATATCCGAGCGATACAGTATATGCGCTAGGTTGTGATATCACAAATAATAAGGCGTTAGAACGTGTTGCTCAAATAAAAGGAGTGAAGCTTGAGAAGGCAAATTTTTCTTTTGTTTGTGAGGATTTAAGTAACCTCTCAGACTACGTGAGGCAAATAGATACGAAGACTTTTAAAATCCTGAAGAGGGCGCTTCCTGGTCCTTACACCTTTATACTTCCTGGGAACAACAATCTTCCTTCGGTGTTTAAAAAGAAAAAAGAGGTAGGAATTCGCGTCCCGGATAATGCTATTACACGCGCTATTGTGAGGGAGTTGGGCAATCCTATAATCTCAACTTCTATTTATGATGAGGATGAGGTGATAGAGTATATGACTGACCCAGAACTTATTTTTGAAAAATGGCAAAGTCTTGTAGATGTTGTCATAGATGGTGGGTATGGTGACAACGTCCCGTCTACCGTAATTGATCTTACTGGGGACGAGCCACAACTTATAAGAGAAGGTAAGGGTGGTTTAGAAATATAACCCCCCTCATTCAGCTAAGTTCTATCTACTCTAAGATTTTATTTAATCTTTAGGGTGTAAAAAAACTCAAAATGAAAATAACGTAATAAAGCCTCCCTAGTGGAGGCTTTATTGTAGGTTGTTGGGCAAAAAAAGTCTATCTATTATAGATACGTTTCAGGGGTGAAAGCCGGACGTTTTTGTTGCAAATTAAATTCAAGTAGATTGTTACTTACGCTCTATCTTAATTTGATAGAACAAATTTAGGGTGAATGGTTAAGTATCTGAAAAACTGATAAATATATGGTCATATATCAGTATAAACGTAATAAAAAAACCTCCCGATGAGGAGGTTTTTACAAATTACCTGTTAGAGTGATTTGGGGTTTAACAAGTGTAAAATCATTTAATCGTTTGCAGCTACGGCTTCACCAGAAACATTTCCGTTAAAATTATTTGAAGCCATAGTAAGTTCTTCAAGTTGATTCATATTGTTTATTCCTTCTGGAATAATTCCTGAAAAGTTATTGTCAAAAATACTGAGCCTTTTTAGAGAAGTGAGTGCTTCTAGACCCTGTGGCAATTCACCATTTAGATCATTACTGCTTACTTGGAGGTCTCTTAGATCTTCTAGTGTTGTGATAGACGCTGGAAGTTGACCGCTAAAATTGTTGCTATAAATACTTAGTCGTCTCAATTTTTTAAGATTTCCAATATTCTGAGGTAATGCTCCCTCTAGTTGGTTAAAGAATAAATCGATGTATTCAAGATTTGCCATAGAAGTCAGTTCTGATGGAAGCTCACCTGTGAGTTGGTTAAAAGAGACATTAAGTACTTTTAATCCTTTAATTTTTGTGATGGTCTCAGGAAGTCTACCAGAGATATTGTTCTTGTAAAGGTTAAGCGACTTAAGGTGTACTAGGTTACCTAATGACTCAGGAAGATTACCTGATAAATTATTATCTACAAGTTGTATTGCAATCACTTTATCTCTAAAAAGTGTAATTCCTTCCCAAGTAGCTATATCTGCATCTAGGTTCCAAGTCGTATTCCAAGAATTACCGTTAGTGGCTTTGTGGAGATCCAGTAGCGCTTGTTTCTCTTGAGTAGATACTTGCGCTATCGCTACGGTATTAAGTAGTATTAAAAGTAGCAAAGAAGTAATTTTTGTCATAATGGTACTTTTTTGAATGGTTAATCTTATGATTTGGTTAGTTGAATTTAAGACGAAATACATTCTCATCGGTTAAAATGCATTAAAATTCGATGTAAGACGCTTTTTTTTAACATTAATAAGTTTAGAAGTGTATTTTGTCGATGTTATGAATCTAATGTTGCGGAGGGCAAAGTTTACTTTCAGTACGTAAGTCTATACCCAATGAGGAGTAACTTATAATAATAACCTTTAAATGCTGGCATAAAAAAACGCCCAGTAAAAACTGGACGTTTTGTAATTTTTGATATGCTCAAAAGCACATCTAGAGGAGGCAGAGTAGTTACTATTCTGCTTTTTTCATGCCATCTTCTACCATTTTGTAGAATTGATCTAGCTTAGGTAGTACAACAATTCTCGTACGTCTATTTCTCGCGCGACCTTCTGAAGTTTCATTACTCGCTAGAGGAATATAAGAACTACGTCCTGCAGCAACCATACGCTCTGGTGGAACACCAAAATCATTCTGAAGTATACGCACTACAGATGTCGCACGTTTTACACTTAAATCCCAGTTGTCTTGTAAAACAGCGTTGCTTATAGATCTGTCATCTGTGTGACCCTCTACCATAAACTCGATGTCTGGCTTAGCTTTTACCACCGTAGCAACTTTACCTAATACCGCTTTTGCTTGATCAGTTACGTTATACTGTCCACTCTTAAAGAGTAATTTGTCAGATATAGAAACGTAAACGACACCTTTTTCAACATTAACCTCGATATCTTGATCATTAAGGTCACCTAGCGCACCTTTAAGGGAGGTTACTAATGCTAACGTTACACTATCTTTACGAGTAATTGCATCACGCATAGTCTTGATTTGCAAATCTTTCTCACGTAGTGACTCGAGGGATTTTTCAAGAGATTCTGCCCCTTTGGTTGAAAGTGTTGTCAAGTTACCTTGTGTATTAATTAAGGCCTGGTTGTTCTCCTTAAGAGAAGCGATCTGATCTCTAAGAGATTCTACTCTTGCCTCTGCTGCAGATTTATCTGTAAGACAGCTATTCAATTTTACGGTAGCGGAGTTAAGCATATCTTGCGTCTCCTTTTGGCGTGCTTCTAGGGCGGCATATTCTTTTTTAGAAACACAAGAAGTGAGCATTAAAAGGGCGCTCGCACCTACGATCAATATTTTTTTCATGGTTTATTATATTTTCAAATTAGTACGTAAATGTATGTAATCAAGAAATGTTAAAAAGGGCAATTAACAGTACTTTATCATTTAATTTTAGAGTTGGTCATAGCGTTTCACACCAGACAGGTAGTGGGATTTAACAATTGACAGGGTATGCACATACGACGCACTTTTACTCAAATGTTTTCGTTTTTTTATGAGCTTTGGAAGGTTTGCGTAAAAGCTAAAATGTGCCTTAAGAATGGCCGCAAAATGTTTTGGTTTTCCTTCCAGAAGAAATTTTATTGCCGCAATACCGTCGAGTGTAAGTCTAATCAAAAGAATGAATAATATCCGTAGTCCTTTTACATTTTTTACTAATGAGTAAAGACTGTTTCTAAAATTGTAAAAGCTTTTTTTTGGGTCTGCTGTTGCAAGAGTAGCTCCGCCTAAATGAAAAACCTCACTAGCTCCACAAGCTTTTACAGAGTACCCTGCATTTTTGATACGCCAGCAAAGGTCTATTTCCTCTTGATGGGCAAAGTAATCCTCATCCAGACCACCAACCTCCCAAAACACGTCCGATCTTACAAAAAGACAAGCACCGCTGGCCCATTGTACCTCAATCGTATCATCGTATTGCCCATTATCTTGCTCGCAATGGACAAAAATGCGACCGCGACAGTATGGATAACCCAAACTATCTAAAAAGCCACCCGCTGCTCCCGCATATTCAAAATGCGTGGGCCGTTTAAGGTCTTTAATTTTGGGTTGTGCCGCAGCGACATTTGCATCTGATTTGAAAAGTTCAATAACAGGTTGGAGCCATCCTTTAGTAACTTGCACATCACTATTTAATAGCACAAAAACATCTGCTTTGATATTTCTAAGAGCCTCGTTGTAACCACCTGCATAACCACCATTACGAGTATTTTGAATGATTATTACGCTACTTCGACTTCGCTCAGCACAGGTTTTGCAAAAGCGGTCTTCTACGTATGCAACAGAATCATCCGTCGAAGCATTATCTGCTACATACACTTGCGCAAGGGGCGAACTAAATTCTACAACATCTGGAAGAAACCGCTCCAGCAATTCCTTTCCATTCCAGTTTAATATGACGACTGCGATTTCCATTGTGCAAAGATGCGGGTTTTGGATTTTACTAAGAAACAGTTTTTGAGTTTAAAATTTTGGTGAAAGTAGGGAGATATGAGATGGGAGATGGGAGATGGGAGTTGGAAGTGGGAAGAGATTTTACGTTTTATTCAACTTCAACTTCAACTTTAAGTTCGAATTCCATTTTCGCGAACCTGCCTGTCGGCAGGCAGGAGCGCAAAAAAAACCATCCTCAACGAGAATGGTTTCATTTATAGTATAGTCCGGAATTACTTAGTTCGAAATCGTTCCTGAACCAGAAACCTTAGTATCCTGCTTGCTTGGGTTTCCAGAATACTCAATATCCCCAGAACCAGTCACACGCGCAATTAGTTTCTTATTACATACCATTGAAATATCTCCGGAACCTGTGACCTTTGCGTCTACATCATCTGCCTGAAAACGACCAGCGTGTATATCTCCAGATCCAGTAACGGTAACCTTAAAGTCGCGCGTACTACCTGTGAGTGTGAGGTCTCCAGAACCTGTCACTTTTGCTTCAGTATCGCTAGCCTCAACTTCAAGAACAACGTCTCCAGAACCAGAAACCGAAGTTTTGAAATCATTTGCCTGTATAATTGCTCTACTCGTAATACTTCCAGAACCAGAAAGCGTTACTTCGTCTAAGTCTTTAAAAGGAACCGTGATTCTCACACCTCTACGAGAGCTAGGTTTTAAGTTTTTGTTATTCTCTGTTTTGATTTTCAGGGAATTTCCATCTACTTCTGTGATGATGTATTCTAGAAGATTGCTGTCTGCTTCGATAGTAATTTTACCTTCGGTGCCAGAGACTAATTCTACATCAAAAAATCCACCTACGTTTATCTGATCGTAATCCCCTACGTCACGGGTAATTGTTGTGATATTTCCGTCTCCTTTAATTCCCTTTCCCCACCATTGTGCATTCATTGCAGTTGCTGTGAGGAGAATAATACTTAATGTGATTAGCTTTTTCATAATATAGCTTTTAGATTGATTGATAATTAGATTTTAGTTAAAGTAACTCCTCCATATTCAGAGTTGATGTCAATGTTGTTTTTTGCAGAAGCGCTACCATAATACCCTTCATAATATTTATCTGATGATTCTATGCGCTGTTTGCTTATCTCAAGATTGTCCTTTCCGCTTAGCCCTGCATACTCTAAGGTAATATTAAAAGTGAACTTATAGCTTGCGTTATAGCCTATTTTAATCCCTGTGTAGTCACTCTGAATGGTTACATCGCCTGCATCGCTTGCAAGTTCATCTATATTTATAGACCCGTAATCTGTATTAAGATTTACAGTACCGTGCACCACCCCAAACTTAGCCGATAAGTAATCCCCGCGACCTATGATATCTCCAGAGGAATCTGTGCTCACAGATCCATACTCGCTGTTATAGTTGAGATTTTTAATGGTGCCAAAACGAGACTTGGAGTAATCTGCATTGAGCTCGATATTACCACCTTTGTCTAGTGTGAAACTTGAGTAGTCTGCATTGATACGCCCACTTTTCATATATGCAATCGTAGAGTTATTTGTGTAGTCAAAGTTGAGGTAGTTATTATCTGCCATCAATTCGCCTAGAGTCATCTTGCCGTAGTCGCAACGTATTTTTGCAACGCCCTCAATCCTGTTTAGGGAAATAGGTCCGTAATCGTTGCTAATGTCGATGTCATTTGTCACAGGAACTTTTACTGTGTAATTCACTTCCATATTCACATTATTATCTTTCCAGCTGTTCCACCACGAGCGACTTCTATTCTTGTCAAATGATGTTTTAGCGCTTACAAAAGAGGCACTACCTTCAAAGTTTACATCGATTTCATCCAGTTTCTCCTGTACTTTTTCCTCGTTGTTACCATTAGTTTTGACGTGTACCTCGATGACTGTTCGGTTTTCGTTCCAGCTTACGATGTTTACGTGGCCGTAGCTGTTGTCTATAAGAAGACGCGCATTAGCATTTACGGTAAATTCTTTTTTGATTTTTTTCTCCTTAGTGTATTTCCCTTTAGGCTCTGTGTTTCCTAATATAATGGTAGGAATTGCGAGTAGCAGAAAAAAGAGAGATGTTATTTTAGTTTTCATAGTTGTTTATTTATAAACGTGCCGGTTCAAGTGTTGTTAATTCATTTACAGCGTTCATTTGCTCGAGGACCTGCTGTAAAAGGTCAATTCTGTTTTGGAAATTAGTAATCATTGCATAGATGACTCTTTTGTCTTCACCACTTTCAATTAAATCTTTCTGTAGTTTCTTGTAATTGTTTTCTAATACTGCAAGATTTGCAATCGCACTCTCTACAATCTCTCGTGTTTGGGGCGTACTTTTCTTGCGTATCTCAGACAATTCTTTTTCTATGGTTTGCGTAAAAAAGTCCTGTGTTTGTTCCATTTCTGGAGAGACATCTGCTAGATTCCCTTCATTTGAAATACCAGCAGTCTGCGTCCAGAAGATGCCAGCAAGTAGCAATACACTTGCTGCAATTGCTAGCGGTTTCCACCAGTTAAGGCTAGTTGTTTTTACGGGCTCAGGAGCCTGCGTGACAGCAGTTGCTTGCAGTTTTGCAAAGAAATTTGCTTTGTGATCCTCGCTAGGTTGTGCAACATCCAGTTGCCCTTGCAGTCCATCAAACAGTTGTTCTATAGTATCCTTTTTCATTGTCTTCTAATATTTTTCTAAGGCTGTCCTTAGCTCTTGAAACCATCGTGCGACAGTTTGCATAACTCGTGTTCATAATCTCGCTCATTTCCTCATAATCATAACCCTCTATAAGGTGTAGCGACAGTGACTGGCGATAATTGTCTTTAAGTGAGTTCATTGCCTCGACGACGACTTTTGCCTTTACACCGCTCAAATCTGCTTCTGCCATTCCATCGTCCTCATCTTCTATGCGGTATAAGTGATCTTCTATGGGTGTTTCCTTTAACTTTTTTGACTTGTTGTACGCATTTAAACTGTTATTTACTACAATCCGTTTTAACCAACTCCCAAAGGTCGCATCACCCTTAAAGCTATCCAGCTTCGTAAATGCATTGAGAAAAGAATCCTGCATCACGTCTTCTGCCGTAGCGCTGTCCTTTACGATTCGTAGCGAGGTGTTATACATCGCGCCATAATATCGCTGGTACACCTCCATTTGCGCACCTTGATTGTTGCGTTCACATAATGGTAATAGGTCGTCTATATTTTGGTTAGTGTAAGACACTCGTTTTGATTGGTTCTGTTATAAAGATGTATCCTTTTTTGGATTGTTACACTTTCGTGAAATTTTTCTCTAAAATTTTCTAATCCTAAAGATAATCAAAGATGTAAGCGAGTTTTAGATGTCACTAATATTTGCCAAAACAATCATCTGCTGAAAGAATAGTATTAAACAAAACCCAAAACCCAAAACCCAACACCCAACACCCAGCACCCAGCACCCGGCACCCATCTTCCAACTTCCAACTCCCAACACCCAACACCCAACTTCCAGCACCAAACATTTTCCCATTATCTTGTAACCAAAACCCAAAACCCACCGTCTTACTTTATAATGACCCATCAAGACGACCAGTATTTTATAGACCAGACTTTGGGTGGGGACACGCAAGCCTTTGCCACGCTCATTGAGCGACACAAAGGATTGGTTTTTACACTTTGCCTACGGATGCTCAAACAGCGTGAGGAAGCAGAGGAGGTCGCGCAGGATGTTTTTGTAAAGTCATTTCAGAAGTTGTCGACTTTTGGTGGGAGGTCTAAATTCAGTACGTGGTTGTACAGGATTACATATAATAGATGCTTAGATACGCTTTCGCGAAAGCGTAACCAACCCACACATCAAGCCTACGACCTGAACGATGACATTACAGCAGATGGAATTGCAAATGTTCTGGAGCAAATGGAAGCAAGAGAATTCACCGCTCAAATTTCTGAATGCATCCAAGAACTGCCAGAAACAGAAGCGTTTCTCGTGACCTTATTTTATTTGGAAGAGCAATCCTTAAAAGAAATCGCTAGCGTTACTGGGCTAAAGGAGAACCACGTAAAAGTAAAATTGTATCGTAGCCGAAAGAAATTATACGAGATTATTACATCTAAATTACCGAACTTGAGTGCACATTATGGAAACTAAAAAAAATAAATTACTCAATACGTTTACCGATAAAATGATAAAGTCTGCAGGACTGGAAGAGCCTGCGACAGACTTTACTGCGCAGATAATGCAGAAAGTTGAAGCACTTGAAGCTTCAAAAACGATTGTGTATGAACCACTCATTTCAAAACGAGTATGGTGGGGAATTGCCGTGGTAATCGTTAGTGTTTTGGGATATGTGATGTTTACGGGAAAGGAATCTACAATGTTCAGCAATGCGGTTGCTGAGGTTACGAGTCAAGCACCCTCTTGGGAATTACCGCGATTGGACTTTGAGTTTGATGTGTCTAATGTGATGGTTTATAGTTTCTTGATTTTGGCGGGGTTTGTTGTGGTGGAGATTCCTTTGTTACGGAGGATGATGAAGTTTTAAGTGTAATTTCGGATGTTTCGATACGATTTAAAACTGCGCTACCGCTTCGTTTTAAATCACTCAACCACCTTAGATTGCTAAATTAATCTAACAATACCTTTGTGGTTTTGTGCCTCCGTGAGAATATTATTTTCATCCAGCATCCAGCATCCAGCATCCAGCATCCAGCATCCAGCATCTTTGTACCTCTAACCTTGCACCTCTAACTTTAAATTCCCGTATAATTACTAGGCGTAATTACCTTCAGTTCATTTTTTACAGCATCACTTACTTCTAACGTATCAATAAATTCGGCGAGGGACTGTTGTGTGATTTTACTGTTTACTCGAGTAAGCGCTTTTAGCGCTTCGTAAGGATTGGGATATCCCTCACGGCGTAAAATGGTTTGAATCGCTTCGGCTACAACGGCCCAGTTATTTTCTAGATCCGCCGCAATTTTTTCTTCGTTTATGAGAAGTTTGTTGAGTCCCTTTTGTGTGGATTGTAAACCAATTAATGTATGACCGATGGGTACTCCTATGTTTCTTAGGACTGTACTGTCCGTAAGATCACGTTGCAGTCTTGAAATAGGCAACTTTGCCGAAAGGTGTTCGAAAATGGCATTTGCTATCCCTAAGTTTCCTTCACTATTTTCGAAGTCAATAGGATTTACCTTATGTGGCATCGCACTTGAGCCTACTTCTCCTTTTTTGATTTTTTGCTTAAAGTAATCCATTGAGACGTACGTCCAGAAATCACGGTCTAGATCTATGAGAATGGTGTTGATGCGTTTTAATCCGTCAAAAAGAGCTGCCATATGATCGTAATGCTCAATTTGTGTAGTAGGGAAGGAGTGTTGCATTCTGAGCGTGTCGTGTACGAAACTCTTACCGAAAGCTCTCCAGTCGATACTTGGATATGCTACTTTGTGAGCATTAAAGTTTCCTGTCGCTCCACCAAATTTTGCCGCACTAGGAATATCATTAAGCAAATTCAATTGCTCTTCCAGACGCACTACAAAAACTTCAATCTCTTTTCCCAAACGTGTAGGAGATGCTGGTTGTCCGTGCGTGCGTGCGAGTAAAGGAATATTTGCCCATTCATCTACAAGTTGTTTTAAGTGATCTACCACTTCCAGAAGCTGTGGGATATACACTTGATTCATCGCATCCTTGAGACTCAATGGTATTGCGGTGTTATTGATATCCTGCGAAGTGAGTCCAAAGTGGATGAACTCCTTATATTTTTCTAGCCCAAGACCGTCAAATTTTTCTTTGATGAAATATTCCACCGCTTTCACGTCGTGGTTTGTTACTTTCTCAATGTCCTTAATGGACTGTGCATCTTCGGTTGTGAACTCAGAGTATATTTCGCGCAAAGCGATAAAAGAATGCTTATCTACATCCTGCAACTGCGGTAATGGCAACTCACAAAGCGCGATAAAATATTCTATTTCGACTTTTACTCTGTATTTTATGAGTGCTTCTTCAGAAAAGAAAGCGACAAGAGATTCAGTTTTTGAGGCATAACGACCATCTATAGGAGAGATGGCTTGTAAAGATGACAACGACATAGTTTGCGTTTGTTTATTAAGGGTGCAAAGATAAATATTAAGAGAGGGTTGGCATAATAAAGCGCCAATTATTGCAAGTGTTACAAAATTCCCCGCGCTTTAATTTCCAGATACTTGTTAATTGTATTCACAGTAAGGTCTTCTGGCTTAGTGAGGATGGTCTGTATCCCGTACTTTTCGAGCGTTGCGGCCATCACTTTCTTATCATAGTCGGCTTTTTGAGCGATGGTTTTGTGGTAAACTGTCGGTAAGTCTTCGGCAGGAGTGTTGAGCAGTTCGTCCAGCTCTGTGTTTATAAAAAAGATTACGACGAGGATATGCTTTCGCGAAAGCGCCTTTAAATACCCCAACTGTCTTTCTAGAGAAGAGATGTGCTCAAAATTAGTGTACATTATCAGCAGACTGCGCTGGCTAACCTTGCGTTTTACTTGATTATATAAACTGCCAAAATCACTATCCAAAAACTTCGTGTTTACATTGTACAACACTTCCAGAATGGTATTGAGGTGTACCTTGCGACTGCTGGCGGGAAGGTGGTTTTTTATACCTTCGGCGAAGGTGATTAAGCCCACTTTGTCCTTTTTCTTAAGCGCAATGTTTGAAAAAGCGAGCGTACTATTAATCGCATAATCCAGTAAAGTCAATCCTTCAAAAGGCATTTTCATCGCGCGACTGGCATCTATAAGACAGTACACTGGTTGCGATTTTTCATCCTGAAACTGATTGATCATCAGCTGGTGACGCTTTGCCGTGGCTTTCCAGTTTATGGTGCGCACATCGTCTCCCAGCACATAATCCTTAATTTGCTCAAACTCCATTGTATGGCCTATGCGTCGCATCTTTTTCATCCCTAGAAGGGTAAGCCTGTTATCCAGCGCTAGGAAGGCATACTTTTTCATTTGAATAAAGGAAGGATATACCTTTACAAGTTGGTCTTTCTCAAACGTAAAGCGCCGTTTTGCGATGCCAAAACGGGTGCTCGCATAGATATTCAAATTCCCAAAATAGTATTCCCCACGCTCCACGGGTCGCAAATCGTAGGTAAAAAGACTAGATTCTTTTGCAGGAATGATAAGTTCCTTTTTAAAATCCCGTTTTTGGAATTGCACCGGAATTTCGTCTATAATATCGAGGCTAACTTTAAACGGATAGTTGTTCTGAATTTTGACAGGCAACTCGTTCTCATCGCTATTTGAAAATTTTTCTGGTAGTAAACGTTGTGCGGTAATATTTCCGCTTCCGCGAAAAAGGACTACGCAGTCTATAAAAAACAATAATATCAGTCCCCATAACGCCCACCAGACCAAAGGGTAGATGAAGTTGACCCAATACGACACCAAAAACGCGACAGCGACAAGCGCAAGCGCATAAAAGAGACGATTGTGCAGATACAATGCTTTTATAAACCGAATGATTGCCAAACTATCGTGGGATTTCAACCGATTGTACAATCATATCTATCACCTGCTCTGTGGTCATCCCTTCCATCTCACGCTCTGGCGAAAGGATAAGACGGTGACGCATCACAGGAATTACAGCACGTTTCACGTCTTCTGGAATGACAAAGTCGCGCCCTGCGATGGCTGCAAAAGCTTTGGCTGCATTCATAATAGAAAGCGACGCACGTGGTGATCCTCCCAAATATAAATGAGGATGCGTTCTCGTTTTTACAACGATAGAAGCGATATAGTTTAAGATTTTTTCCTCTATAAGAACTTCCTGTGTTTGTAGTCTAAATGTTGCTAGTTTTTCGGGAGATAAAACCGCAAGGATATCCTTTTGAGGCGCTGCTCCTTTTCTGTCGTGATGACTAGCAAGGATGGCTACTTCTTGTTCCATAGAAGGATAGTCTACCTTAATTTTAAAGAGAAAACGGTCTAGCTGTGCTTCTGGCAAGGCGTAGGTACCTTCCTGTTCAATAGGGTTTTGGGTGGCGAGAACCATAAATGGAGGTTCCATTTTATAACGCTCTCCGTCTATAGTGATTTGGCGCTCTTCCATAACCTCAAAAAGTGCCGCTTGTGTTTTTGCAGGGGCACGATTGATCTCATCTATGAGCACGATATTTGAAAAAATAGGCCCTTTACGAAATTCAAATTCGCTATTCTTCATATTGAGCACCGAAGTTCCCAGAACGTCAGATGGCATTAAGTCTGGAGTGAATTGCAAACGACTAAATTCTGTTGAGAGTGTTTTTGCAAAAAGCTTTGCGGTAACTGTTTTTGCAATTCCAGGAACTCCTTCTATCAGTACGTGTCCGTCTGAAAGTAGCGCCACGATGAGCAACTCTATAAATTCGTGTTGCCCTATGATAATTTTACCTAGTTCTGCACGTATGGCTTCGGCCGCATTGCGCAATTCTTCTAAGGGGATGCGGTTTTCAAAATCCAGCTTGTTCTCATCCAGAGCATTGCCGTCTATTAGTTCTTCGGGAGTGCTTGAAGGCTGTTGTGATGCATTTTGACTCTCTTCAGGGTTGCTGTTTTTGTGTTCTTCGGCTTCCATAACTTTTTATTTATGTGGTGCTTTTGTATTGTTCTATGCGCTTGTTTAAGTCAAGTAATATTTCCTGAGAGACATTACCAGTACTTAAAATATCATCTATAAACTGAAATAAATTTTTTGTTTCTTCTTCGCTATTTCCAGACTTAAGGCTCACTTTTTCTAGAAACTGTTTATCACGATTTCCAGTATTCACGAGGTATTCACTACGCAAGAATTCAAAAAAGTGATTGATCTGGTGAAAAGCAATACTGCGGTGGTCCATTTTGTCCAGGTACATTCCTGCAATCGTCTCCGTAAAATCTAGTGTCTTATTAGACAAAGGTTTCACAATTGGGATGGCACGTTGTTTTCTTTTACCTTCAAAAATAACCCATAAAAGCACACCGATAATTAGCAGGTAATATGCCCACTTTAAATAGCGGTTATTTAGGAAAATATAGAGTGGCGATTGCTGTACCGTTTTACCATTCTTGTAGTGGTCGTCCCAATAAATCGTTTCGTTTTCCGGAAGATACCGCAACGCATTTTCTACATACCTGTAGTTGTACTCGTACAACATATTATAGTTTGTGAATGCGGTAGGCATTAAGTGTAAATAGATTTTTCCTTCGCCAAAAGCCTGTTCAATAAAATGGGTCTTCGGTTCTTCTAAAGTTGTTGTATCGCCTTTGTTGAGGTCAAACTCTCCCACGACCACAGTTTCCAGAGTGTCAATCTCGTTAAACTCCGTTGCACCTATTTCTAGGTCGATGTAATAGGCGTTTTTTCTTTGTAGCGCAGGATTACTGAGCTGTAGGACAGGCTTGTTTTCCAGATTGTCTAAGTCGTAATAGGCCTGCGTTTCGAGATTGAGGGTGTCGAGTAATGCTTCTGGCATACTGTTGCTTGCCACAAAAAGTGTATTTCCAGCAGTTACCCATTTTAAAAGTCGGTTAGCTTCTGCTTCGTCAAAGGGGACTTGAGTATTAATAAAAAAGTAGGTTCCTTCAAAGGAGGAATCCTGCAATACCTCAAAAGGCGGTCGGTTTACATCGACTATATTTTCGGCGCCTCGGCTTTCTTTAAGGGTATTATACAGCACAAATGTTCCGTATGGGATTTTATCTTTTTTACTGTAGGTGGGAAACCAGTTTATGTCCTCCTTTTCGGTGGTTTCTAGGTAAATGAGCATTGCAAACAGTAGGACCAGACACCCTACCAAAACTTTGAATTTTGTGGTCATAAGGTGCTGTTTAGTTGGTTGAATGCGGATTGCGCTTTCGCGAAAGCGGACTCATCTACCTCAAAATTTCCGTACCAGATATAGTCATAAATATCCGTCACACGCCGAAAGTACGATCGTCGGTAAGAGTCTTCAATTTCAAAAATATACTCGTGGTTCGTCTTCTGAACCTGCCAGTCTATGTAATCTTTTGCAGAAAGTTTTTGAAGGGCTAGTAAATAGTAATATCTCACCGCAAGGCGGTAATTGCCACTCGCGAGAGCACTATCTATAAGCGCCTGAATGTCCTGATTCTGGATAATATCCTCATCATCGCCCATAAATGCCTGGGGTGCGCGCGCACTTTCAAAAACGAGTCTGTTGCTGTCTATGCGCAGGAAGAGCCAAACGAGCGCGCCCAAAAATAAAGCGAGCAGGATGTAAGGTAGGGCTTGTACAAAACCGCCCCAAAATCCTGTGGCCGCGTTATCGCCTATAAGCCAGCGCATAAAGGAGTAATAAACATCGTAGAGCCACTTTTTAAAGCGCGTCCACCAGTTGTCCTCTTCGATAGTCTGTTTGTAGTTAAAATCCTCGTCTGCTTGGTATTCTTTTATTTGATTTTCGTCCAGTTCAATTTCAGGAAGTGACTGCTGGTCGTAGCGCACTTCTTTGGCGACAGTTTGTGGCTCCTCTTGTAGTGAAACGGCGTAGCCTTTCGCGCAAAGCGAAATAAAAATCAAGAATACTACAAGCGATTTTCTCATGTACCTATTGTCCTATGCTGTCTATAGCATCGAGAGAACCGCGCTGGGTCTTGCGCTCGTGCAGGTTAAAGTAAATGAAGTTGAGCGTGATTGCCATAATGATGTAGAGCAAGTAGCTCACGGTGCTCGCAAGTGTCTGGAGGGCCACGTAGACCCCATCAAACATCATCGACGGATCGCTTAACGAGCTCTCCGACATCATCGTAAACATTTTAAATATGGTGTAAAAGACTAATGGTAGTTGAAAAACAAAACTGATGACGTAAATCAAAATAGCCTGTATAATTATGGTAAATAGGGTCATCCACCAATGCTCTTTAATTAACCGAATACTTTCTGAAAACGATTCCATAACGCCAGTACCACTATGGCTCATAGCTGGAAATACTAATGTCCATTGTACCGCAAAATAGATGATGGGAGCAAAGGCGGCCAGCATAAGTAAAACTCCCATTACAGGAACAGAACTCATAACAAAAGCACCAGGTAATACGCAGAGGATAGCAATTCCTGCAATTCCTAATGTCTGAGCAAAACTAAGCAGGATATAATTGGTAAACCTGGCTTTCATCGCTTGCACAACTGCCTCTACATCTGGTTTACCATTTGTGTCTATGTATGATTTTATGTATTCTGAAACTAATCCATATAAAACACCAGTATAGGCGACAACCGTAATAAAGAGAATAATCACGCTAATTATAACGCCTCCAAGATCAAAGTTACCTTCTCCAAAATCTAGAAGTGGGTTTGAACCCGAAACGCTGTAAGTGTAATAGGCTACTGCGCCTATTAGAAGAATAAATGGCAACAAGGCTACGCGTACAAAGACTTGAAAAATACCTTTAGTGTTCTTACGAACAAACTTGAAGGTGTCTCCTATAATTTGACCTAGCTCCCGTTGTTTTCTGAATGTTATAAAATCTGTGGTTTTCATTGGATAAAATCTGGTATTTGGGGAGTTTCAAGCTGTGCTTCTATATCCTGAGCCTCTTTCTTGTGAACCCTTCTCGGGTAAATGATATAGTAAAAGATAATAATAAACAAGGATGAGCCTATAATGAAAATAGCCAACCAATCCGGCATTTCTGTATGTCTCGTGACGAATCCTTCCAGAAATCCCGCAACTACAAATAGGGGAATGGTACTGACCATAATTTTAAGTCCGTTTTTCATTCCTCGTTTAAAGGAGTCCAGCCTTGTGTAAGTACCGGGAAATAGAATGCTGTTTCCTAGCACAAGCCCTGCACACCCTGCAATAATAATGACTGAAATTTCAATAGTCCCGTGTATCCAAATGGTGCGCATAGATTCCCAAAGCAAATCATTCTCATAGAACATCTGCTGGAAAACGCCCAGCATAATGCCGTTGCGCATCATTATATAAATTGAGCCTATAGATAGCAACATTCCAAATATGAAAGCATATAAGGCTACCTTAATATTATTTATGGTAATTCCTATGAACATCCCGATCTCGTTATGTTCTTTGTAAACCGCCATCGGGTCTCCTTTTTCTATGTTGTCCAGAGTCATATTCACATAACCGTCACCTAAAATAGACCGCACAAAATCCCCATCTGTTGATGCACTCCACCAGCCTATGATTACGAAAAGCGCAAAAGTCAAAAATGCAATGAGCAATTGTCGCTGGTACTGAAACATCAGTAATGGAAATTCCTTTGTAAAAAACGTAATGAAACGTTTGCTAGACTCGCGTTTTGTTTTGTAAATAATTTGGTGTGACTTAGAAGCCAGATGATTAAGGTAAACTAGAGTCTTGCTTCCGGGATAAAATGTTTGTGCGTAACTGAGGTGGTCTGTAACTTCTATGTACAAACTTGACAATTCGTCAGGAGTGATTTGTGTTTTGTTGACCAGAACATTTTCAAATCTTAACCATTTAGCTTTATTTTGCTTCACAAAAGCAGCTTCGCGCATTCATTGTAGAATTAGGAAGTAAAGAAAAAGAATATATGGATAACTTTCAAATAGAAACCGCCCAAAATGTGAGCATTTATCAGAATGTTGCAGGCATAGGAGATCGCTTGCTCGCTTTTCTGATAGATTTTCTAATTATAGGCGCATATACGTTCTTTTCCTTCTTTCTTTTAGGGGCTTTTGGACTGGATAGAGCAGACCAATGGGAAATCATCGCCTTTTTTATGGTCATAGGTCTTCCTGTTTTTCTGTATTACTTGCTTTTTGAAACATTTTGGGATGGAAAGACACCTGGAAAGAGTGCGATGAAACTTAAAGTTGTAAAGTTGGATGGTTCAAAACCGGGGTTCGGAAGTTTCTTTGTGCGCTGGATAATGCGAATTATTGATATTTCACTCAGTACGGGAGGAGTTGCAGTAGTGACGATACTCCTTAATGACAGAGGACAGCGTTTAGGAGACATAGCTGCGGGGACCACCGTAATTTCTGAGAAAAAACAAGCAAATCTTAGTGAGACCTTACTTGTAGACATTCCAGAAGGATATGTGCCTACTTATCCTCAAGTGACCGTGTTTTCAGATAAAGATATGCAGACCATAAAAACCTTGTATTCTAATGCCAGGAGTAATGGTAACCACAATGTAATCGTAAAGCTTTCTGATAAGCTCAAGACAATGATGAGCATTGAACCTTCAGAAAAACCATTTGAATTTGTAAATCGTGTCATTGCAGATTATAATTACTATACCCAGCGATAATGGATTTTCTTACAATCATTGATATACTTGGGACAATCTCTTTTGCCATATCTGGAGTACTTACAGCAATGAACAAGCGTATGGATGTCTTTGGTATCCTCATTATAGCAGCGGTAACTTCAGTAGGAGGCGGTACACTTAGAGATGTACTTATAGGGAAGACTCCTGTAACTTGGATGCTCAATATGACATTTATCTATGTGATATTGGGAGCCACGATTGCCGCTATCGTTTTTAGACCACAACTCAAATACGTACGTAAGTCATTATTTTTATTTGATACTATTGGCATTGGTTTATACACCACCGCTGGTGTTCAGATAGGACTGGCTGCTGACTTGCATCCTATTATTTGTATCCTGCTTGGAACAATGTCTGCCTGTTTTGGTGGCGTACTGCGTGACATCTTATGTAATGAGATTCCTGTGATTTTCAGAAAAGAAATTTATGCCACTGCGTGCATTTTGGGGGGTGTCGTTTATCTAATTCTTTACAGGTTTGATGTAGACACATCACTCACCACGATAATAGCCGGTTCTGTAGTGATCACAGTGAGATTACTTGCCGTTCATTTTAAGTTGAGTCTTCCGTCGGTTTATAGGGATGCGGCTATGCCTGAATAAAAAAGCGCCTCGCAAGGGAGACGCTTGTATATAGAATCTAATACTCGGTGAGAGACTAGATTATACTTTTTTTGACGGCTAATTCAAATAATGATAACGTTGTCTCAATTTCTGATTTGAGTATGTTACTTATATAGACGCAGTTTTTTACTGATTGTTTCATCAGAGACTCGGAATTAACAATTATTTAATATTCAAGTACTTAAGTGATAGAAAAAACAAAATCCCAGAATGTAAACATCCTGGGATTTTTAGTTAGACTTCCATAATTAACACTAACCATCAAAACGAATTATTAGTCATCTAACCTTTTGCTATATCAATTGACATATAGTTAACTTATCTTATAGACGTAAAGAAAACGATAGTGTTACAAGTTTATTTATTATTTAACTTTGATTTATGTTAAAACACACATTAGTACTCGGTGCTTCCTTAAAACCTAATCGATATTCCCATATCGCAATCAAGCGATTGCGTTCCTATAATCATCCCGTGACCGCAGTTGGTTTGATGGAAGGAACTGTGGGTGATATAGATATTATAACTTTTGAGTCCGCTTTCGCGAAATTTACCCTGAGCGAAGTCGAAGGGGCAGAAACCTCACAAGAAAGCGTTCATACCGTCACATTATACTTAAACCCAAAACGCCAGTCACAATATTACGACTACATCCTCTCGCTGAAACCAAACCGCGTCATTTTCAATCCCGGAACAGAAAACCCAGAGTTTTACGCATTGCTCAAGGAGAAAGCAATCAACTATGAGGTGGCTTGTACTTTAGTATTACTTGCGACGAATCAATATTAACCCGAGGTAAGTCAGCGCACCATTCAAAATCAAAATAAAGAAACCAAAGTCAAAGCCTTGCTTCAAAGAGAAATAGCTAATGAGGTATGCCAGAATAGGTGAGGCAAGAGCAATAAAGGGAACAAACTCATCTTTTACTTGCCATTTTGAAAATAATCCAAAAGCATACAGACCCAGCAAAGGCCCATAGGTATACCCCGCAAAAACAAATAATCGCGATATCACGCTATCATCTGCTATCACATATTTAAAAATGATGATAACCAGGATGAGAATGATGGACATTAAGATGTGAATGCGCTTTCTTATCGCAATTTGTTTTGCAACGTCATATTTCTTTTCAATATCCAGAATGTCTATGCTAAACGATGTAGTTAGAGAAGTAAGCGCACTATCTGCACTAGAGTAGGCGGCAGCAATAAGTCCCAGCAAGAAAACGATGGCCAGTCCTATGCCCAGGCCACTATCTACTGCAATGGTGGGGAAGAGTTGGTCTTTATGAGCCTCTATTCCGTTTTGGGAAGCATATACGGTGAGTAATAACCCTAGAACTAGGAATACCATATTCACAATCGTGAGTACGATAGTAAACCAAAACATATTTTTTTGAGCATCTTCCAGATTACGACACGTCAGGTTTTTTTGCATCATATCTTGGTCAAGTCCTGTCATTACGATGGCAATAAAAGCTCCAGAGATGAATTGTTTTACAAAGTGGTCGCCACTTTTCCAATCGTCAAAAAAGAAAACTTGACTCATATCACTTTCTGAAACCAAGGCAAATAAGTTTCCTGCGCTCAGTCCCATTTCATCACTAACAAAGTAAATGGCGGCACCTACCGCTATGAGCATAAATAATGTTTGTAAAGTGTCTGTCCAGACAATAGTCTTAATTCCAGCCTTAAAAGTATATAACCAGATAAGCAAAATGGTTAAGGTCACAGTAACCCAGAACGGGACACCCATCTCGTCAAAAACAAGCAGTTGCAACACATTTGCCACTAAATACAGCCTAAAACTCGCACCTACAATACGGCTCAATAAGAAAAAAGAAGCCCCCGTTTTATAGGAGTAATTGCCAAATCTACCTTCTAAGTACGTGTAGATAGAAGTAAGATTCAACCTATAATAAAGGGGTAGAAGCACTAAGCCTATCACAGCATAACCCACGGTATATCCCAGCACTACCTGAAAGTAGCTAAAACTCGAAGCCTCAATCCATCCAGGAACAGAGATAAAAGTGACTCCAGAAAGCGAAGCTCCTATCATCCCAAAGGCCACAAGATACCACGGCGACTGCTTTCCAGCTTTAAAGAAATCTGCATTGGAACCCGTTTTTCCGGTGAGATAACTTATGAGCATCAGTACGCCAAAGTAACCAGCAATAAGTAATAAGATATGGATAGGTTGCATATATCGGGATTTGAATACGAATATAATAGATAAATACAGTTAACGGGATATGAAACGGGCAACTTGTGGAGAGACATTTCTTATTTTTACACCAATGAAACAAGAGCGCAAACTCCTTTTTATCGGTCTCCTATTATTTGTGCAGATGGGAATTGTACGCATACTGGCGCAATTTCCAGTGTTCATTGAAGGATATTACAGCAACGGTCTGTATCCGATAATTTCTAAAGGTTTTCGGTATGCGCTGGGTTGGTTACCATTTTCTTTTGGGGATGTGATGTATGTGGCGCTTATTGTGCTCGCTTTGCGCGAAATTTTTGGCCTCTTCAAAAATCGTTTTAAAACCATAAAACTATTTCTCCTAAGAACGCTTGCCCTAGCGTCCATTGTGTACTTCGCCTTTCACCTTCTTTGGGGAATGAACTATTACCGCCTACCGTTGCACGAAGCTATTGGAATAGAAAATGACTACACTACCGATGAACTCGTAAACATCACCGAAAAACTGATTGCCAAAAGTAATGCGCTCCACGCTCAGCTTTCCTCAAACGATAGCTTGCCCGTAAGCTATAAAGAGGTGTACCCACAAATGTACCCTGAGCAAAGCCGAAGGGTAAAATCGGCAATCTACGCTAACACCCTGCAAGGCTACGCTTCCCTTAAACCCCAGTTCCCTAAACTCAATTATCCGCCAAAGAGTGTCAAGACTTCCCTACTCAGCTATCCACTTTCCATAATGGGATATAGCGGTTATCTGAACCCTATTACAAATGAGGCGCACATCAACGGTATGATGCCCACCCACCGTTTTCCAGTAGTGAGTTGTCACGAGATGGCACATCAGCTGGGATTTGCAAAGGAGAATGAGGCAAATTTTATAGCCGTTATGGCAACGCTTAACAATGAGGATAAATTTTTCCAGTACTCGGGAAGTATCTTCGCGTTGCGATACTGCCTTAATGATTTATATAGGAGAGATGCTGAGGTGGCAGCACGCTTTCGCGAAAGCGTAACCCCAGGAATTCTGGCAAACTATCAACAGTCCAGAGATTTTTGGGATGCTATGGATAATCCACTCGAGCCTTTTTTTAAACTCTTCTACTCCAATTATCTCAAGGCAAATAATCAACCTGATGGAATAAAAAGCTACAGTTATATGGTCGCCCTTCTCGTGAATTATAATAAGGCGTTTCCAGAGACTTTCTGATGTTAAAAATCTCTTAATTGGCTGCGGTTTTATAAGGGTTAACATATCTTTAAGAACTTAATTAAAACTGAAAACCAATGCTTTTTAAACAACTCTCCTTTATAGGGTTGCTCTTGTGTTCGCTTACTTTTTACGCACAGGATTACTTCCCTAAAAACGATGGGGTACAATCTAAAAACAATAATTATACTGTTTTTAAAAACGCCACCATTCACACCTCGCCCACAGAAACAATTAAAAAGGGCACGCTTGTCGTGCGCGACGGTAAGGTCGTGAGTGTAGGTAAAAATGTAAATGCACCGGCTAATGCTATTGTGATAGACTTGGACGGGAAATCTATTTACCCTTCTTTTATTGATATCTATTCTGACTTTGGAATTGAAAAGCCTAAACGTCCATCTGGTGGTGGTCGTACGGCTCAATACGAAGGTTCTCGAGAGGGCTATTATTGGAATGACCATATAAGAGCAGAGCAGGAAGCTTTGGGGTCTTTTAAATATGATTCAAAAAAGGCTAAGGAATATGTTGCAGCTGGTTTTGCGGTTGTAAATACACACTTGCACGACGGCATCGCCAGAGGTACGGGTATGCTTGTTGCTTTGAATACAGAAGGCGATGATGCTTCTCGAATTCTAGACGCAAGTTCAGGAAATCACTTTTCATTTGATAAAAGTGTAACCTCACGACAGTCGTATCCAGGTTCCATTATGGGAAAAACAGCCTTACTGCGCCAAGTATATCACGATGCAGACTGGTATGGAAAAGGAAATGTACCTACAAAAGATTTGACACTTGAAGCTGTGAACAAGAATAAAGATATGGTTCAGATTTTTGAAGGATCTGGATTGTATGATGCACTTCGTATAGATAAGATAGGGGATGAATTTGGAGTAAACTACCTCATTGTAGGTGGTGGCGATGAGTATAAGCGTATTGATGAGGTCAAAGCGTTGAACAGAACATTTATACTTCCACTCAAGTTTCCAGATGCTTATGATATGGAGAACCCATACAATGCATCCTATGTTTCTCTGGAAGATATGCGTGGTTGGAATCAGGCTCCCACAAACCCGAAGGTACTGACAGATAATAATGTAAACTTTGCGCTTACAACATTTTCTCATAAGTCGCCAAAGGATTTTAAAGACCACTTAATGAAGGCTATTAAGTATGGTCTTTCTAAAGAAAAAGCACTTTCGGCTTTAACGACCATTCCTGCACAGCTCATTGGGCAGTCGGATAAAGTCGGGTCGCTTAAAGATGGGGCTTGGGCAAACTTTATGATTACATCGGGTGATATTTTTGATAAAGACACAGATGTTTATGAGCACTGGGTTCAGGGTAACAAAACGGTTTTAAAGGATATGAGCATCAAAAATATTGATGGGAAATATAACGTGACCGTCGCTGGAAAAACCTACGAGCTTACTGTTGAAAATTCAATGGAGAAAAAGCCTAAGGCTACGCTTAAAAAGGGTGAGGATAAAGTCCCGAGTGAATTTTCATATTCCGATGGCTGGATGAACCTCACCTTTGCAGACGGCGATAAGCAGTTTACGCGCCTAGTATCAAACGTGTCAGATGGGCTTTCAGGAAAAGCCATACTGCCTAGTGGTGCAGAACAATCTTTCGCTGCAAGTCGTACGGGAGATGCTAAAGAAGATAAAGAGGATGACGATAAAGACAAAGAAGAGAAAGAGATTACGGTAATGCCTATGACGTATCCTAATATTGCTTTTGGTTTTAAAGAAAAGCCAAAACAGGAGGATATGCTCTTCAAGAACGTAACATTATGGACGAACGAAGCTGAGGGCATCATCGAGAATACAGATGTCCTTGTAAAAGACGGGAAAATAAGTGCAATCGGTAGCAATCTCAAAGCCGGAAGAGCTACCGTGATCGACGGAACAGGAAAACACCTTACTGCTGGTATAATAGATGAGCATTCGCACATTGCTGCATTTTCTATAAATGAGGGAGGTCAAAACTCATCTGCAGAGGTGCGTATGGCAGATGCTGTTGATCCAGATGATATTGACATTTACCGCAACCTTGCTGGTGGTGTAACTGCCATCCAATTATTACACGGTTCAGCAAATCCGATAGGAGGACAAAGTGCGGTGATGAAATTAAAATGGGGAAGCTCCATCGATGATATGGTACTAGAGGATAAGAAGTTTATCAAGTTCGCTCTGGGCGAAAATGTAAAGCAGTCTAACTGGGAAAGCTATTCCAGATTCCCACAGACGAGAATGGGTGTACAGCAGTTGTTTGTAGATTATTTTCAAAGAGCCAAAGAATATGAAGATAAGAAAAAAAGCGGTCAGCCATACAGGGTAGACGAGGAGCTGGAAACAATTGTGGATATTCTCAATCAGGAAAGAGCCATCTCCTGCCACTCTTACGTACAAAGTGAAATTAATATGCTTATGAAAGTGGCAGAGTCCTTTAACTTTAGAGTAAACACCTTTACCCACATATTAGAAGGTTACAAAGTAGCAGATAAGATGAAGGAGCACGGTGTAGGAGCCTCAACTTTTTCAGACTGGTGGGCGTACAAATATGAAGTAAATGACGCTATTCCCTACAATGCTGCGATTATGCATAAAGAAGGAGTGACAGTTGCTATAAACTCTGATGATGGTGAGATGTCTAGACGTTTAAATCAAGAAGCTGCAAAATCTGTAAAATATGGAGACGTTTCAGAAGAAGATGCGTGGAAATTTGTTACACTTAACCCCGCAAAACTCCTTCATATGGACGATAAAGTGGGAAGCGTAAAAGTAGGTAAGGATGCAGATTTAGTTCTGTGGACGGATAATCCACTTTCCATAAAAGCACGCGCAGAGAAAACAATTATTGAGGGTACGGTGTATTTTGATATGGAGCGTGACGCACAAATGCGCGAGGAAATCGAACAAGAGAAAAATAAATTAACCACGATGATGCTTGCAGAAAAGAATAAAGGGCTCAAAGTAACAGAGCCTAAAAAGAAGGACAAGCAGCATTTACATTGTGATACATTAGAAACCATACATTAAGATGAGAAACATTCAAAAATATATCGTTTTAAGCTTGTTGCTAGGAACGTTTGCAATGACTTATGCACAACAAACGCCTGCACCTAAGCAAACTGAACCATTTTCAATAGTTGGGGCCACGGCTCATATTGGAAACGGAGAAATTATTGAGAACGCCATTATCTATATCGAAGATGGGAAAATAAAGTCTATTAAACCTGCTTCTGGTGTAAATGAAGTTTTCCAGTATAAGGTCATAGACGCAAAAGGCAAACATGTCTACCCAGGGTTCATCGCTACAAACACAACACTTGGACTCATAGAAGTAGGTGCTGTAAGAGCGTCTAACGATGACGACGAGATAGGTGCTTTTAATCCGCATATCCGTTCGCTTATTGCCTATAATGCAGAGTCTAAAGTAGTAGAGAGTATGCGTCCTAACGGGGTGCTTATGGCTCAAACACGTCCTCAGGGTGGTGATATTTCTGGAACATCTTCTGTGGTGCAACTGGATGCTTGGAACTGGGAAGACGCTGCTTACAAGGCAGATGATGGTGTTTTCCTAAACTGGCCCAACAGTATGCGTCGTGGTCGCTGGTGGCTGGGCGAAGAGCCAGGTTTTAAGCCTAATAAAGATTATCAAGAAGATATCGATAAGGTAAAATCATTCTTTAAAAATGCTTCCGCTTTCTCAAAAGCTAAAGATGCAACAGATAAAAATCTACCTTTTGCAGCAATGGAAGGCGTTTTTAATGGAACACAACGTTTATACATACAAGCTAATGCCGAAAGGGAAATTCTAGATGCCATCGCTTTTGCAAAAGCGATGAACATCTCAAAACCGGTCTTAGTAGGCGGGTATCAGGCATATAAAGTAGTAGAAAAGTTAAAAGCGGCTAATATGCCAGTAATCGTTCAACGTGTGCAAGACTTACCTGCGATGGATGACCACGACTATGACTTACCATACCGACTGCCAAAATTACTGGCAGATGCTGGCGTGATGGTTGCTTTGGGTTACGACGGAGAGTACTGGCAGGCTAGAAACTTACCTTTTTATGCAGGGCAAGTAACACAGTTTGGAATGAGCGATGAGGATGCGCTAAAAATGATTACTTCCAATGCGGCAAAAATTCTAGGTATAGATAAAACTACAGGTACGCTAGAAGTAGGTAAAGACGCGACACTCTTTATCTCCGAAGGAAACGCTCTGGATATGCGGGGTAACAAGATTTCTAAAGCCTACATTCAGGGAAGAGATATCAGTCTAGAAACCCATCAGACAGAACTCTGGAAAAGATATAGCGAGAAATACGCAAGAGATTAACAACGATTGTCGATCAAACCAAAAGCACCATTTCTAAATCTAGAAATGGTGCTTTTTTATCGCATAATTTGAAATAAGAAGAAATTTGATTTTTTTGCTCAAAGCTCAAAGCTCAAAGCTCAAAGCTCAAAGCTCAAAGCTCAAGGCTCAAAGCTCTCAACTATTCCACAAACTTTCCATTCTGAGGTTTCTCAAAAATAGTAGCTTCGAGTTCGGTAGCAGTCGCGGTAGGTTTTGTAAAAGTTCGCTCGCTACGTTTTGTAGTTGGAACTCCATCTTCCAAAGCATACCACTCTAAAGTTTTGGGGAGTTGTAATCCATTTACTTCTTGCCAGTCTGCATATTTGATAAATGAGAAACGGTCGCTTTTTTCGTTTTTGCCGTAGGTTACAGTATAGGCTAGCCACGCCATCTGATTTGTTTTTGGGTCGCGGTATAAGATGTACTCATCATCTGGAGCATCACCCACTCCATCGCCAAAGGATATCTTAGTTCCAGGATAGCTCACGTCGCCTACTGTAAGCGGGTCAACATCAGAATAAGCAATCCCCTCATCGCCCAATACGAAGGGCATAGCGTAAAAATAGAACATCAAGTTATGATAAAAACGAGCGCGCTCCGGCTGGAAATAAGTCGAATCTTGAGCAAGCCAGACTTTCTCGCCGTCAAATCCGAGCGTGTAATTTTCGGTTTCAATGCGTGCCTTTCGTGATTTTAAGTCAACGGTATGTACCTCGTTACCCTCTTCTTTTTCAAGGGTAAAGCATAAATTGTTCATTGCATTCCATTTCTGGATACCGCCGTGAGCATCAAATACCGAAGTGATTTCTACAGGATAAACGCGTTGCGGAGTACTTTCTGCTATAGTTTCTTCTTTCTCTTGGTTTTTAGTCTCGCCACAGCTTAGTATGGTCAAGGCTACTAGTAGGATAATTGCTATTTGTTTCATTCTGGTTAGATATTTTTGAAAATCATTCGTCGGAAACAAGAATTAGTGCTTACACTATCGTTTTATGAATTTGACAGTAGGTGCACCGGGTATTTGTACAAAATATAGTCCCGACTTGAGATCACTTACATCTATCGTCATTTCCTGTGTTTCCCGACGTTCAATGGTCTTAATCAATGCGCCTGTGATGGAGTAGATGGCCGCTTTCGCAAAAGCGGAATCCCCTACAATCCTAAGTTCGTTCACCACAGGATTAGGATAGGTCGTCACCGCAATCGCGCTGAAGGTATCCACACTCAACGCCACGTCCATATCGAGAAAATCTGGTGTGCCGTTACCGTCTGTGTCGTCATCCAGCGGGTCGCCATTGCCATTGTAATCTTCATCTCTGGTTAAAATGAGGTCTCCGTCATCGTCGTCGTCTAGGTAGTTTTCTATCATGTCCCCGTCCGTATCGATAAAGGCCATACGACCAGCACCTATGCCTTCGATTTCGTCTTCGGTTTCAACTAGATCGCCGTCGTCATCGCTGTCTAGATAGTTGGGTATGTCATCATTATCTGTATCGTCATCATCTAGGTTCCCATTACCGTTGAGGTCTTCGTCCTCGTCTGGAATGCCGTCGCCATCTTCGTCTGCATCTGTAGTAGAGCAATCAGTAACCTCGATATCAAAAAGGTCTATGTCTACGCAATTAGTGATATTGCTTTCAACTCTTAAAAATATGGTTTGCGGATTTGTAGTATTTATATGAGCTTCCGGTACTGATATAGGACTACTATTGTTGTTAGCATCTGCTTCAGTCTCAAAATACGATATCGTCAGCGAGTTCACATCTTGATTACCTGTGACTACAGCGTCATTTTCTGTCAAATCAAAACTGGCAAAACCATCAAAATCAGGCTCGCATATTTCTAGATCATTTGGGCTGTTCTCTATAGGAAGGCTCAAAGTAACAAGTTCAAGAGTACCTTGCGTCGAACAGCCATTTTCATTGTTAATAGCTAAAAAGTAAATTGTTTGGGGATTGCTCAAACTTTGGTAAGCATTGGGTGGTACAATTTCTACATTACTATTTAAATCGGCCTGTGAGGCATAAAAAGTTACGTTAAGGTTGGGGTCCCCATTTGTAATTTCGTCAATTGAAATGGTTAGATCAAAGGTCGCAATACCATCGGAGTCACTTCCACTTTCAGAGTTATCGCAGACTTCTATGTTAGATATCGATGATGGAATATCAGGATTTGAAAATCCAAGAATTTGCGTTACAATGGTAAAACAAAATGTAGAATTGCTTTGCGTTTGGTTAGTAACGCGAGCATAAACGTTTCCTCCACTAGAGGTGTAATTAATTGGATCAGGAATATCCGTATTCTCGTTTTCGGCATTACTCTCGGTCTCGTACCAGTCTAACGAATATATAGTAGGATCTAAACCGTCTAAGATTTCAGAATTTCTAATGGTCAGGTCAAATGTTTCTATTCCATCTTGGTCAAAATCACACAGAAGGTAATCGTCAGGATTGGTATTTGCCTCAGGAGCAGAAAGAACAATCAAATCAAAATCATCAATTTCGAAGGAATCATCTGTAAAGTCATCTACTCTTACATAAATTGTCTCAGGGTTTGAGGTGTTAAAATAGGATGTCGCATTAAGCTGTGCGCCCCCATTATTATTTGTAGCATCAGCTAAAGTCAGAAAATATGCGACACTGAGATTATTAGGGTCTTGCGATCCAATGACAATGGGAGTATTTTGAGACAGATCAAATTCGGAAACCCCATCCCCATCATCATCACAAACCTCTAAATCAAGTGGCGGATTTTCAATGTCTCTGTTTTCTTGACTCAAAGAAACGGCACTCACAAATAACAATAAAAGTAGAAATCTTTTCATAAGACATATTTAAACCTCCAAAATATAACAATTATCTTTAGCACAGATTAACCCTGTATTAAAATAAGAGAGGTACTTTGACTAAATATATTTCCAGCCCCCAGAATTCCACCGTAAAGCGACTGCTACAATTACAGTCTAAATCCCGCATACGTGCAAAGGAGGGTGGTTTTATCATTGAGGGCCTGCGCGAGCTCGAACTCTGCATCAAGGGCGGTTATGAGATCGCAGCGCTTTATTTTGTGCCTGCGTTGGTTTCAGAGGAAGCGCTTCTGGCATTGTTTGTAGAGGATACTGTAATTATCCTCACAGAGATTTCTCAGGAGGTTTATGAAAAACTCGCCTATCGAGGGAGCACGGAAGGGGTGATCGCTTTCGCGAAAGCGAAACAACAAAATCTAAACGACTTAAAACTTCCCAAAAATCCCTTAATCTTAGTTGCCGAAGCTCCCGAAAAACCAGGAAATATAGGCGCCTTACTGCGAACCGCAGATGCTGCAAATGTGGATGCCTTCATCATTGCAAACCCTAAAACCGACCTCTACAATCCGAACATCATACGATCTAGCGTAGGTTGTGTGTTTACAAATCAAGTCGCAACTGGAAGTACAGCATCCGTCATTGCGTTTCTAAAAGAGCGGGGAATTAGTATTTATAGTGCCATATTACAAGATGCACAATACTATCACGAGCAGGATTTTACAACGCCCACAGCCCTGGTGGTGGGAACTGAAGCAACAGGCTTGAGCGAGGTGTGGCGAGTAGCCAGCAAACAAAATATCATTATCCCAATGAGCGGAGCAATAGATAGTATGAATGTCTCGGTGGCAGCTGGTATTTTGGTTTTTGAGGCAAAAAGGCAAAGAGGATTTTAAAAGAATAGTAACTAAAGTTGAATCACTTTTGTCATTTTTATCAACTTCCAACTTCCAACTTCCAACTTCCAACTTCCAACTTCCAACTTCCAACTTCCAACTTCCAACTTCCAACTTCAATAACCCAGCCTCGAGCTACTTATTCTATGATAGTAACCGTCATCGGGATTTTTTCTAACGGCCACTCGCTCTGATCTACGCGTACTTTATTGATCTCGTCTACTACTTCCATACCTTTAGTCACGCGTCCAAAAACAGTATGAGCACCATTAAGGTGGTGTGCCCCCAGCGGATTCTGAACAATATAAAATTCAAAAGGGGAGGAGGCATTGCTTATATTTTGCTCTACAAACTTTGCTGCTGCAAGAGCGCCTCGATTGTGTCGGTACTTTGATTCGTTTGGAATTAAGTAATCGCCCATAGCCTTGCGCTTTCTGCCCATTTTATAAGAATCTGAATTTCCTCCTTGAATCACAAACGAGGGTGAGACTCTATAAAACTCAGTAAGGTCAAAGTATCCTTCTTTTACCATCAAAATAAAATTTGCTCTATGTAATGGGGTGTCGTTGTATAATTGCAGTTCGATATTGCCAAAACTTGTGGCAATACGGACCTTGGTCTCGGGATTTTCGGCTCCATATGCTTGGAGAAAGGGTTTGACCGCATACTGGTCTGGCATAAATGGGTTTTTAGGCGTTCCTAGTTTGGGTGGCTCGGGCTTTTTTTCTTCAATTTTTTTTACGGTGTCTTTTATAACTTCGGGAATCGTTTCTTTTTTTGTGGATTTAGTATCTTGACATCCCGCAAGGCAAACCATTGCTATTGCCATTAAAAAATATCGAGTCATATATGCAGTTTTCTGAGTTTGTATCACGTTTATCAAAAATAAACAATTTGCCACTTCCCGGTAAAGAAGCGCAGTTCAAAATGGCGCCTATGGAGCGCATCAAAGAGCTTAAGAAAGCCGATATCGAAAAGCAAAATCCGAGACAGGCTGGCGTGATGGCATTATTTTATCCTAACAAGAAAGGAGAGACCTATATGATCCTTATGCTTCGCAGAACCTACAAAGGTGTACACTCGAATCAAGTAGGATTTCCAGGTGGTAAGGTAGAAGATGAGGATGAAAACATTGAGGCAACAGCCCTGCGCGAAACTGAGGAGGAAATAGGTGTCTCCAGAAAACGAATCACAGTAGTGCGTAAACTGACCAATATTTACATTCCTCCCAGTAATTTTTGGGTACAGTCTTTTATTGGGACAACTTCAGAAACGCCCAATTTTATACCTCAAGAAGACGAGGTTGAGGCGCTTATTGAGGTGCCGTTATCCGAGCTTCTCTCGGATGAGGTCCTTATAACTCAAACACTCACAACCTCTTATGCGGTAAATATTACGGTCCCTGCGTTTGAGTTGCAGGGTCACGTGGTTTGGGGTGCTACGGCAATGATGCTTAGTGAGGTGAAGGAACTTCTGGTGCAAGTGCTTTAGTTTGGGGTTTTGTATATTTGTCTTGTTGTTTTTTTGAGTATTACGCTTTCGCGAAAGCGTATAAAAACCAATAAGCATCTTCATTTTAATTTATATTGAGATTAGGAATTTGAAAAGAATTATTTTCAACTAATAAAGGCAGGTGTCAAAAATGACGCTTTTTTTATACTATGGGTTTATTTAAGACCAATCCATTTGGGCATATATTATTCTTAAAACGCTGGCTGATTAGAATCGCTGGAGCCCTTACGCATAGGCGCTATCGCGGTTTTAATGAATTGCAGATTGAGGGTTCTGAAGTCTTAAAGAACTTGCCTGATAAGGGAGTCCTTTTTGTTTCTAACCACCAAACGTACTTTGCAGATGTGGTTTCTATGTTTCACGTATTTAATGCGAGTCTTAGTGGGAGAGATGATTCTATTAAGAATATAGGCTATCTCTGGAATCCAAAACTAAACCTGTATTATGTAGCTGCAGGAGAGACGATGCGTAGTGGTTTTTTGCCACGCATTCTAGCATATGCGGGAGCGATTACCGTAAGTAGGACTTGGCGTGAGAAGGGTAAGGAAATAGACCGTAAGGTAGATTTTTCGGATACTGAGAATATTGGGATTGCTCTTAATGATGGGTGGGTAATCACTTTTCCCCAAGGAACAACAAAGCCTTGGAAACCTATTAGAAAAGGAACAGCTCATATTATAAAGCAATATAAGCCTATAGTTGTTCCTATAGTAATAGATGGTTTTAGAAGAAGTTTTGACAAAAAGGGACTTCGTATTAAGAAACGTGGTATCCTACAGTCCTTCGAAATTAAAGAGCCTCTCGTAATCGATTATGAGAATGATAGCGTAGAGCATATTGTAGAGCAACTTGAGTATGCCATAGAGCAACATCCATCATTCCTGAAAGTGATCCCCACAGAAGAAATCGAGGCCGAAGAAAAGCTGAACGAAACACGTAAGTGGGAATACTAATAGTCCATTTTTTTTAGTTCGTCGTAATTTGTTTTTAGTCTTCTTAATAAAATTCCATAAATCAATCTGTAGAAAAGGAGGAGTAGCCCTATAAAGATCCCTACAATTGCAATAAAGGCGAGCGCAGCAATGAGAAGGTTGTCCACAACGATGGTATCTGGGCTGTTAATCTCTACAATAGTAAAGGCGGCAATTGATCCCACTACCAGAAAGGCGATGTTAAACCAGATGTAATATTTTACTGTTTTTCGAGTCTTGAGTATGTTGTACATTAAATCCTTAGGTGAGTCTGTACTTTCAATTTTTTTATAATTTTTATAGAACCATCCTACAAAGAAAAGTAATGCTGTTAAGTGAATTACGGTAGATATAATTTCAACGGTACTCCCTATTGCCGACTCTACATTTGATGCGCCTTCTCCGTCGAGCTTTATGCCAAACGTGAGCAGAATCCAAAATGCAAATTCGATCACACTTACAATAAGAATCCACTTCACTACAGAAGATGATTTTTTGAGCAACATCGGGTAGATGTCTGCTTTGGTAAGTTTGGGAAGGGTGGCTTCCTGCTTTTGCCAGTCTTTTTTTAATAATTCTAATTCGTCTACCATAGGATTATGGATTTAATATTTTTTTGAGTTTTCCTTTTACACGATTCATTTTAACGCGGGCGTTAACCTCTGTAATTCCAAGCGTTTCAGAAATTTCTCTATAATTTTTATCTTCTAAATAAAGAAAGACAAGTGCTTTCTCGATATCGTTTAATTCTTTTACAGCGCTGTACATCAATTTGAGTTGTTCCTCGACGGTATCGTCATAGTCCTCTGAGGATATACGATAAGATACTCCTTCAAAGTCTTGTGTTTGCACCCTCCGTTTTGACTTGCGATATAACGTTATGGCGGTATTCAGACCCACCCGGTACATCCACGTGCTGAACTTTGCATCTCCCCTAAATTTTGGAAAGGCGCGCCACAGTTGTATTGTTATCTCCTGAAAGAGGTCATTGTGCTGGTCTTGATTGTTTGTATACAATCTGCAGATTTTATGCACGATATTTTGGTTTTCTTCTAGGAGCGCAACAAATTGTTCTTCTTGATTTTTGTCCAATGATTGATCGTTAGTTATAGAATAAGTCTTTATAAAGCGGGATGTGTTACAGTATAATTAAAATTTGTTTTTTAAAAGGACGTACGGCCGAATGAAACCGAAACCTAAAATCATAACCTAATGTAAAATAGAAGTGCAAATCTCAGGTGGTCGAGTTATCCCGCTGTCCCCTGAGCGGAGCCGAAGGGAACGGCGGGATTGTATCGAAACCTCCGAAACTAAAAAACGCCCATCCAAAAGGATAGGCGTTTCATAATTATTATTTTTAATAGGATTTAAACCTTAGCTGTTTTTACAGTCTCTACAATTCTCCCGGCAACGCGATATGGATCTGCGTTAGAGGCTGGACGACGATCTTCTAACCATCCTTTCCATCCTTGCTCTACTGTTATAATAGGAATACGGATAGACGCTCCACGGTCAGAGACTCCGTAAGAGAAGTCATTTATAGAGGCAGTCTCGTGAAGTCCAGTAAGACGTTGGTCATTAAACTCTCCGTAGGCTGCAATATGCTCCTTAGTAAATGGACGGAAAGCTTCACATATTTGCTCATATACCTCTTTAGAACCACAGGTTCTTAAGGTAGTATTAGAGAAGTTTGCGTGCATACCAGACCCGTTCCAGTCTCCTTTTACAGGTTTTGGGTGATACTCAATATACCATCCGTATTGTTCTGTAAGACGATCAAGTAAATAACGTGCTACCCATATTTCATCACCAGCTTTCTTAGCGCCTTTAGCAAAAAGTTGAAACTCCCATTGTCCAGAAGCAACTTCTTGGTTAATTCCTTCAAAGTTAAGACCAGCAGCGATGCAAAGATCTGCGTGCTCCTCTACAAAATCACGTCCGTGTGTATGACGACCGCCTACAGAACAATAATACATTCCTTGTGGTCCTGGGTAACCACCTATAGGGAATCCTAAAGGAAGTTGCGTGTCGCGATCCATTATAAAATACTCCTGCTCAAATCCAAACCAGAAATCATTATCATCGTCATCAATTTTTGCACGGTGGTTAGATGCGTGTGGCGTACCATCTGCACTTAAAACCTCGGTCATTACAAGAAATCCATTCTCACGTTGCGGATCTGGATAAATAGCAACAGGCTTAAGAAGACAATCTGAAGCCCCTCCAGAAGCTTGCTTCGTTGAAGATCCGTCAAAAGACCAGATAGGGCAATCTTCTAGTTTTCCACTAAAGTCGTTTACAACCTTTGTTTTACTCCTCATATTCTGAGTAGGCGTGTATCCATCCAGCCAGATGTATTCTAATTTTGATTTGCTCATAATGGCAGTGTTTTTTGTTATTAACGGTGCAAATATACTATCGATTTTTTGATTAGTCATAAAATTGAGCGGGGTAATTTATTAAAAATTAGACCGCTTTTATTAACAGCCCCTAATTTTTAGGGGGTATTACTAATTATTCTTCATATTTGAGTAATACTCGTATCTTTGTGGTAAAGAATGTGAGTTTTGTGGTGTCCGCTTTCGCGAAATTTATGCTAAGCACAGTGGAAGTAGCGTAATCTCAAAAGTTCTTTTTATCGATACCTTAATATATAGTTTATGCCAAAGTTGAGATTTCAAGCCCTTGCAGCTGTTCAAAACCGAGAGGATATAAAAATTGTAGATATTGAAAAACGTTCTTCTCTATACGGGCGTAATGTTTTTGGAGAACAGGCGATGCGCCAATATTTGTCTAAGAGTGCCTTTGTGAGTGTGCAAAATGCCATAGCCAAAGGCGACCAAATTAAACGAGTAACTGCAGATGCCATTGCCAGTGGAATGAAGTTATGGGCACTCGAAAAAGGAGCCACACATTATACCCACTGGTTCCAGCCCCTAACTGGCGCTACTGCCGAGAAGCACGATGCTTTTTTTGAAATCACATCAGACGGGCATGTGATTGAGCGTTTTGACGGTGGGCAACTTGTGCAGCAGGAGCCAGATGCCTCTAGTTTTCCTAATGGCGGTATACGTAACACCTTTGAGGCCAGGGGATATACTGCATGGGATCCTACGTCTCCAGCGTTTATATATGAAAACACACTTTGCATTCCTACAGTTTTTGTGGCATACACGGGTGAGGCATTAGATTTTAAAACACCATTACTTAGAGCATTAAATGCAGTAGATAGTGCTGCAACAGATGTGGCGCGGTATTTTGATAAAAGTGTTTCTAAGGTGACTGCCACTTTAGGTTGGGAACAGGAATTTTTTCTGATAGACAGCGCACTCGCAGCAGCACGGCCAGACATTGCACTTACAGGACGAACGCTTCTGGGTCACGCCAGTGCAAAAGGACAACAGCTGGATGATCATTATTTTGGTTCCATCCCTACGCGTGTGCTCAATTATTTAAAAAATTTGGAGCAAGAATGTCTCGCATTAGGTATTCCCGTAAAAACAAGACATAACGAGGTGGCGCCTAACCAGTTTGAAATCGCGCCTATCTTTGAAGAAGCAAATCTTGCGGTAGACCACAACTCCCTATTAATGGATGTGATGGAGAAAGTCGCAGAACGTCACAAGTTTAAAGTACTCTTTCATGAGAAACCTTTTGCAGGAATTAATGGAAGTGGAAAACATAATAATTGGTCCCTGGCAACTGATGAAGGTGTAAACCTCCTAAGTCCAGGTAAGACACCTATGAAGAACCTACAGTTCCTCACCTTTTTTGTAAACACTATTAAAGCGGTGCATCGTTACGAGGAGTTGCTCAGAGCATCTATCGCCTCTGCAGGAAATGACCATAGGCTGGGAGCAAACGAGGCTCCTCCAGGAATCATATCTGTTTTTATAGGTACACAACTTACTAATGTACTGAACGAACTAGAAAAGGTGACAGATGGAAAACTTTCGCCACAAGAAAAAACAGATTTAAAGCTAAATGTTGTAGGGAAGATTCCAGAAATCCTGCTGGATAATACAGACCGTAACCGTACCTCTCCATTTGCATTTACAGGAAATAAATTTGAGTTTCGTGCCGTGGGTGCAACGGCAAACTGTGCAAACCCGATGACGGTCCTCAATACTATTGTGGCTCAACAGCTTATAGATTTCAAGAAAGCGGTGGATGCTTTGATTGATCAGAAGGATATGAAAAAGGACGATGCCATTTTTAATGTGCTACGAGAGTATATTAAGGAGAGCAGGAATATCCGTTTTGAAGGAGATGGTTATGGTGCGGCTTGGGAAAAAGAGGCAAAAAAACGAAAGCTCAGTCACAACCGTAATACGATAGAAGCCTTAGGTGTAAGGATATCTAAAGATGTAAAGGCATTATTTACCTCCTTACATATAATGAATAGTGTTGAGGTAGAAGCTCGATACGAAATTGAAATAGAAGAGTACATTAAACGCGTCCAGATAGAAAGTAGAGTTTTGGGCGATGTAGCTCGTAACCATATTATCCCTACAGCCGTACATTACCAAAATGTATTGATAAAAAATGTCCAAGGGCTCAAGGCAATTTATGGAGATGAGTATTCCGCTTTCGCGAAAGCGCAAACTCAAATCCTTAAAAGTATATCAGACCACATTACACATATAGATGCAGATATTACGGCAATGACCGAAATGAGAAAGAGAGCAAATGGATTAGACCTTAATGAAAGAGCAAAAGCATATTGCACTAAAGTTTTTCCCTACTTGGAAGTCATTAGGAATCATTGCGACAAGCTTGAGTTGCTGGTAGATGATGAATTATGGCCATTACCTAAGTACAGGGAGCTGTTGTTTGTGAATTGATTTCCTTTTTGAGATCTAATTTTGTAGGAAAAGTCTGATTATTTGATTTTCAGATAGATAAAGGGGCGTTTGCCCCTTTTACCATTTAGGCAGGAGTTGAGGGTGTTTTAAATATTGCGGCTTGTCGATTTTCATTTCATTTCATCGAAAAGTTGAATTTGCCTCGTTGTAGATTGCATTCTTTTTTTAATTTCGTCCTTGTATTATTTAAAGATCCTCCCCCAAGTAATACAATAATTCCCCCACTCAATATTTTGACAAAAGATGTCCATTGGATGATTTGCGATGCTGTATGCGTATGCGACATTTTATAAAATTGTATTTATTAACCATTTATTTTAACTATTAATTAAACTTTTTTATTATGAAAAAAATGATTTTATGCGCTGGGGCGTTAATGATCGGAGCTGTTGCGATGGCTCAAGTAGGAGGCAGTGCCTTTGATGGGTCAACTGCTCAAACGGCTTCACAAGAAGCTGCATTACCAGGGGCACCTATGAGTGCAAATCGTGGAACTACTAATCAGGTAGGTACTTCTCATAAGGTATTGGTGCAACAAGCAGGAACTGCTCAGTCTGTATTAACTAACCAAAGCGGAGATAAAAACCAGGCTTTTGTAGTTCAAACTGGACTTGTAGGACCAGGAAGTGGGGTTGAAAACCTTGCTCAAGTAAATCAAGCGGGTGAGAAGAACCAAACTACTGCATTCCAACAAGGAGACAATAACAACGTACACGTAGACCAAATGGGTGACGAAAACCGTTCTTATTCTATCCAAGGAGTTGCAGACCAGGCAGAAGACAACTTCCTTGCTGTAGATCAAGATGGAGAGAAAAACAAATCTGTTGTGCAACAAACATATGACAACAATGATGCGTTTATTCGTCAAGATGGAGAGGATAACCGTTCGGATTTAAATCAGAATGGAGGGCCTAACCAGACAAATGGTCACTGGGCTAGAGTAGAACAGTACAAAGACGGTAACCAGTCTAAGATTAATCAAGGTGGTGCTGGGGCACGTAACTTTGCTGTAACAGCACAAGATGGTGAAAACAACAAGTCTCAACAAATCCAGAATGCTACTGATGGTATAGGTGGTGATGGTAACCTTGCTGGTATTTATCAAGGTGCAACAGAAACTGTAGGTTATACTTTAGGTGCGGCTTTTGGAAACTTCACAGACTTACAAACACTTGATCCTACAATCACAAATGGAGGTTTCTCTGGATTATCTGAAAAAGCTGTAGCATTGCAAGAGCAGGATGGAGCAGGTAACGTTGCTGCTATTTCTCAGTACGGCGCAACTAATGCTGCTGGTGCTGGAAACTTTGCTGAGCAATTCCAAGAAGGTGATGACAACCAGGCGTTTATGTTACAAAATGCGTTTGGAACAACTACAAATGCGGGAGGAAACTCAGGTGATCAAGCTCAGTACGGTGATAGAAACCAAGCTGCTGGATTCCAAAATGGAAGAAACCATAGTGCACTCGTTCGTCAGGGTGATGCAATGAATGCTGGAAATGATAACATCGCACTTACTGCTCAAAGAGGAGAAAACAATGGTGTAGATATTCAGCAGAACGGTGATTCAAATGTTGCTCACACTGTACAACACGGTAAGAACAATAAAATCCTTATGACGCAGTCTGATGGTCAGAGCTACAGTGTAAACCAGAATGTAGGACAGTTCGGAGCTAATGGTGGAAACCAAGCTAGCATAGAGCAAACAGGACCAGGTGGAACTTCAGTATTTGGATCTCTTCCAGCTCCAGCTCACGCAAGAGCTTACAACAGAGTTACAAGACACGGTGTAGCTGCTCCTGGAACTCCAGCAAATCTTTCTATTCCTAACCTATAATATTTCAGAATAACTCAGTTATGAGTTTGTCTAGATAGACTAGAATAGTTTAAATTTTTGAGAGAGGGAAAAGTTTTTTAAAAAGCTTTTCCCTCTTTATAATTTAATAAGAAAGTATTGCCACAAGCTGGAATTACTAGGATATGATGAATGAGGGTCTTCACCGAGGTATCGGGAGTTGCTGTTTGGGAACTAGTTGTATTCTAGAGACAAGATATTTGTAGGATTTTACTTACCTGCTGATTTTTAGGTAATTAAAGGGGCGTTTGCCCCTTTAGTCGTTTGTACGAGTGATGTCAGTGTTTTGAGGATTACAGCACATCGAATTTCATTTCACTTCATCGAAAAGTTGCTATTGTCTCATTGTAGATTGTATTCTTTCTCTAAATTAGCCCTGTATTATAATATTGTTCTCCCCCTACGTAATACAAAAAATTACTCTCCCCCACATAATAATTTTATTGAAAGATGTCCATTGGATGATTTGCGATGCTGTATGCGTATGCGACATTTTATAAGGCTGTATTTATTGACCATTTATTTATTAACTATTAATTAAACTTTTTTATTATGAAAAAAATGATTTTATGCGCTGGGGCGCTATTGATCGGAGCTGTTGCGATGGCTCAAGTAGGAGGAGGGTCACTTGATGGTGCTGCGGCAGCTCAAGCTTCTCAAGAAGCTGCATTGCCAGGAGCACCTGCTTCTGCAAACCGTGGTACAACAAACCAAATGGGAACTTCTCATAAGGTATTGGTACAACAGGCAGGAACGGCTCAGTCTGTTCTTACAAACCAAGCAGGTGATAGAAACCAGGCTTTTGTGGCTCAAACTGGTCTTGTAGGACCAGGCAGTGGGGTTGAAAACCTTGCTCAAGTAAATCAAGCTGGTGAGAAGAACCAGACGACTGCATTCCAACAAGGAGACAATAACAACGTACACGTAGACCAAATGGGGGACGAAAACCGTTCTTATTCTATCCAAGGAGTTGCAGACCAAGCAGAAGATAACTTCTTGCAGGTCGATCAGGATGGTACAAAAAACAAATCTGTTGTTCAACAAACGTTTGACAATAGTGATGCTTATGTACGCCAGAATGGAAACGACAACAGATCAGATGTAAATCAGAATGCTGGTCCTAATCAAACGGAGGGACACTTTGCAAACGTGCAACAGTACGATGAAAGCAACCAGGTTAAAATTAACCAAATGGGAGCTGGTGCTCGCAACGGAGCTTATGCTTGGCAGCAGGGAGAAAATAATAAGTCCCAACAAATCCAGACAGCCACAGATGGTCAAGGAGGTACAGGAAATTTAGCAGGTGTAATTCAAGGTACAACTCCGACTACATTTTTTGTTTTAAATGCAGCTAGCGTAGCTAGTTACAATTCTTTATTAGGGCTTGATCCTTCTTTAACTAGTGGAGGTTTCTCTGGTCTTTCTGAAAAAGCAGTTGCGCTTCAAGAGCAAAATGGTTCTGGAAACAGTGCATCTATTTCTCAGTACGGAGCTACTAACGCGGCAGGTGCAGGAAACTTTGCGGAGCAGTTCCAAGAAGGAGATGACAACAATGCTTTCATGGTACAAAATGCTTTTGGAACAACTACCAATGCCGGAGGAAACTCTGCTGAGCAAAACCAATATGGTGATCGTAACGAGGCTGCTGGATACCAAAATGGAAGAACTCATAGTGCTCTTGTAAACCAAGGAGACGCTGTTACTGCAGGAAACGATAACATTGCACTTACTGCTCAAAGAGGAGAAAATAATGGTGTAGACATTCAGCAGAATGGTGATTCTAACGTTGCTCACACTGTACAACACGGTAAGAATAATAAGATCCTTATGACACAGTCTGACGGTCAGAGCTACTCTGTAAACCAGAATGTAGGACAGTTCGGAGCTAATGGTGGAAACCAAGCTAGCATAGAGCAAACGGGACCAGGTGGAACTTCAGTATTTGGATCTCTTCCAGCTCCAGCTCACGCAAGAGCTTACAACAGAGTTGTAAGACACGGTGTAGCCGCTCCTGGAACTCCAGCAAACCTTTCTATTCCTAATCTATAATATTTAACAACAATTCATTTATGAGTTTGTCTAGATGGACTAGAATAGTTTAAATTTTTGAGAGAGGGAAAAGTCATCTAAAAAGAGCTTTTCCCTCTTTTTTAACAAAGGAGCACGGCGAGATAAAGCTTTGCTTATTGAGTATAATTAATTAAATTAGAGCATTATGAGAAAGATGATTAAAATTTTTATGATGGTAAATATGTTTTTGATTTGCTCTGCTGTAAAAGCGCAAACCTATATAGAAACAGAAACCGATGAGGAGCAAGCTGTAGACGCTTCGTCCTCAAATGGCAGTCCTCTAAGTGTAAATCAAATAGATTTGATAAACCTTGGATTTGATTTGTCTCCTAATCCTATAAATCAAACACTAGTAGGGAATAAAATCTTCCTTACTCAAATAGGAGAAGGTAATTTGCTAGCAGTCGCTACACAGACTAATGCTAGTGAAATTAATTTAAGACAAAATGGTAACGAGAACTTTGCAAACTTACAGTACAGAGCAAAAACAGCTTACACTGATATAGAACAAAACGGGAACCGCAACACAGTATTTGATCTAGTAAATAGACCACAGCTTGATGTATCTTTAGAGCTCCAGCAAAATGGAGATGGTCTTAACTTTCAAAGAATAGGAGCAAATAATCTGACAAAATCCCTGAAATTTAATCAAGGAGCTAGTACACCAACGCTCATTGTAAGAAGTGTAAACTAGTTTTGTTTAAACGTATTCAGTTTTGAAAAAATGTTTTGGTGTATTTGAAAATTTAAAAATCAGGTCATTTGTGACGATTGTTTTGTTGATTTTTTTTCAAAGTGTATCAGGACAATTTTTCAATAAAGAAGTAGAGGCTATACTTCAGGTAACCAGTGCTGATGGACTCTTTACTTTATATGCTGTAGCAGAAAATAAGACATCCCTTGATCAAGGGTTTACGTATGATTTTTCTATTTTTAGAAAAAATGAAGAAGGGGAATTTTACAAAACACAAAAAAAGACAGATGCATTTATAAAAGGTAATAGTAGACTATTACTATCTAAATTTACCGTTGCAGAGTATGGGTATGATGACGTCGTTATTACATTACTTATTTACGATGTGCAAGAAAAACCAGTTGGTAAAGCAAGGTTAGTCTTGAAAAGACTTAAAAATGGAGAATATGAAGCCCAGGTAAATGGAGAAAATGAGGAAACCATACGAAGCAGGGATTTAGGTGAGAAAGATAAGGGTCTAGGTCTAACAGGATTCGTACTACGCAAAACAATTACAAAAGTAGGTCTAGATTTTTACAGACTGTTTTATGCAACATATTACAATAGTCAAATAAAGACAGATAAAGATATTAAGATTATAGAAGTTCCCGGCCAGAATAGAATTACACGCATTACAGTAAGTGTAGAAGGGCAAACAGTTTGGGAATTTTTTGCACAACCTAAAAAATCATTTCTCAAACAAATGTCGGATATAGCTTTTCAAAGATCAATTAGAATGATTCAGATTCTAGAACAACAGGATGAGCAATTAATTAAATTTTAATATGTCACAAAAAACAATATTTCTTGTCATAGTACTGTGCTTATTTATGAGTGCAACGGCTATGTCACAACAGTTTAGTTATAAACCTATTAATCCAGCTTTTGGTGGGGATACGTTTAATTATAACTGGTTGTTATCATCAGCAACGAGCCAGAATAAATTACAGCCTGCAGGTGCTCTTACAGAAGAACAATCTGAGCTAGATCGTTTTGGACAAAATCTAAACAATCAAATTCTCGCACAAATTGCCAGGTCTTTAACACAAGCTCAAATTGAGAGTATAGGTGATCTGACAGAGCCTGGGACTTTCACATTTGGAGATCTTTTGGTAGAAGTTTTTGAAAATGGAGAAGGTTTAGTTATCAATATTCTCGATACAACTACAGGAGAAGAAACCCAAGTCATTGTTCCTAATTAATCTCAATTAAATGTCATTTTACAATAAAATATTAAGTCTCTTATGCTTGCTTATGCTCTCATCTTGTGGAGCTTATTTCAATCAACCACTGGTTCAAAGTCCTTCCAGAACTGGAGAATTTTCAAAATCTACTGACTTACTAAAAAACCTACCACTTGCTGCTGCAAAATTAGAAGTGGCTGTTTACAATTTTGGTGATCAAACCGGACAGTACAAAGCAGTGGAAAATGGAAGTACTTTTAGTACTTCGGTAACCCAAGGAGGTACTACCATCCTTATTAAAGCACTAGAAGATAGTGGGTATTTCTTACCGGTAGAGCGTGAAAATTTGCCTAATCTAACAACAGAACGACAGATTATTAGAAATACGCAAGAGGAGTATAATAAAAACTTAAATAAAAATGAACCACCGCTTCCTCCACTTTTGTTTGCAGGAGTTATTCTTGAAGGTGGAATAATATCGTATGACACAAATGTTGTAACGGGTGGTCTTGGAGCTCGATATTTTGGGTTAGGAGCTGCTTCACAATACAGACAAGATAGAATCACTGTGTATTTAAGAGCAGTATCTACAAATAGTGGTGAGATACTTAAAACGGTCTATGTGTCTAAAACGATTCTGTCACAGTCCCTTAGTGCTAACTTTTTTAGATTTGTTAAATTTCAAAGATTGTTAGAGGCCGAGTCTGGAATTACTCAAAACGAGCCAGTACAACTTGCTGTTAAAGATGCTATCGAGAAGGCTGTACACGACCTAATAGTCGAAGGAATTAAAGATGGCTATTGGAGCACAAAAGGTGGAGCTGATACGAATAGACAATTGGTAGAGAGTTACTTAGAAGAAAAGGAACTAGACGAAAGCACTGCTCTTTATGATAGACTCTATCAAGAACCTCAATTAGGACTTTCTGTACAAGTTAATGGGGGTGTGTCGCTTCCAGATGGCGATTATGGAATAAAGGAGGCAGGATATAGCGGTAGCTTCGGTGTGCAATATGCTCTTTCAAAAAGTTTTGCATTAGGAGCAAATGCAGGGATTTTTCAATTTAATAATAAAGAGCAATTCCAAGGTACTTATGCGCATATTGATTTTAATATCTATGCAGACTTACTACCCAATGATAACTTTGCACCTTATTTTTATATAGGCCCCGGATATGTGTTCAATATCGATAGCACTTTTGGAGGGGGTAATCTAGATACTTCTACAAATGAAAATGAAGCTGATAATGAAAACAATGAGTCAGAGATCACGGGAGCACTTAAAGCTCAAATTGGCGCTGGTCTTAGGTATAACTTGAACAAAAAATTATCACTTAGAGCCTTTGTTGAACAAAACGTAAATTTCTCAGATAATATTGATAATATATCTGCGGGAAAGAGAGATGACTGGCACTATAACTTCGGAGTAGGACTCAATTATAAAATAGGAGGAAGAATTAAGGAATTAACCCCAAATAATGATGTATCAAATGAAAACTAAAATATATTTTATTGTAGCCTTTGTTTTGCTGTGTTTAAGCTGTAACGAGGATACATTGGGAATTAATGTAACTGGTGAACTTACAGGGACTGTGTTAAGAGATGATACAGAAGAGCCCTTAGAAAACGTAAAAATTTCCACGAACCCTGCCTCTAGTACTGTTTTTACAGATGTCGATGGGAATTTTACACTTGAGAATATTTTAGTAGATGATTATGCTGTACAAGCCGAGCTGGATGGATTTTCAACCAGTTTTGAATCGGTATCCATAACAGAAGGAAACACCTCTAGCGTGGCTTTTAAATTAGAAGTGAGCTCTACTGAAAACACACAGCCTACAAAACCGCTATTAGTGCTCCCAGAAGATGGTCAGGAAGATTTAGGGACAAGTGTTGAGTTTAGATGGGAGTCTATGGATACAGACGATGATGAAATAACGTATACACTAGAACTTAGGAGCGGAAATAATAGCGATATCAGAAACATAGAGGTAGTAGCTGATACGCTTGTGACAATTGACAATTTATTGCTTTCTCAAACTTATTTTTGGCAAGTATCTGCAGATGATGGTAATAATGATGAGGTGACTTCAAATATCAGCTCATTTAAAACACTTAACTCTCCAGGGAATTCTGTTTATTTCGTTAAAAAAGTAGGAAGTAATAATGTGATTTTTAGTGGTGACATTAATCTAGATTCAGATTCTTCGGAAGAAACCATTGATTTTAATCTTTTCCAAGTAACTTCTGATGCAGTAAACAGTTTTAGGCCAAAAAAGAATGATAACGCTAGGAAATTAGCTTTTCTTCGAACTGTAGGCGGACTTACACATCTCTTTATTTCTGACTTGTCTGGGGCAAACGAATTTCAGGTGACCACGACAACAAGTGTTGCTGGATTTAGACAAGATGAGTTAAATTATACTTGGTCAGAAGATGGAAGTAAGTTATTCTTTGCTAATTTTGATAAATTATACAGTATCAACATAGATGGCACAGGTGCTGGTGAAGATCCGATTTTCACCACTACTGATGGATCTTTCATTTCTGAAATCGCATCAGCAGATTTTCAACCTAATATACTTCTTTTAAAGACTAACAATACCCAAGGTTACGATGTAAACTTGTTTACATATAATCTCGAAACACAAACTATTATTGATACTATTTTGGATGATCCAATGGGTGCAGTAGGAAGTATTGACATTAGCGCAAATGGAGATAGGATACTATATAGTTATGACACTAACGGAGATGAGAACAATCAATATAGGATTTTTGCATCTCGCTTGTTCGAGTATAATGCAATAACAAATACTACAGTTATGGTTGATGCAGAACCTACACCTGGCTTTAATGATGTTTATGGTTCATATACACCAAATGAAGCTGGGATTATTTTCACTAGGATTAGTAATGATGCAGATGCTATTCCTGCGATTTATCTATTGCAGAGCACTAGTATGACCAATAGGACTGATATTATTTTCAACGGTGGAATACATCCTGACTATGAATAAATATCTAAAATTAAGGTAAAAATGAAATGGGCTGCAAATCGAAATTGCAGCCCATTTCATTTTTACCTTTTACCAACTTAAAATAAGGATATATTCTTCTTGTATAGGACTATTCCGGTAACTTTATTTGAAGTTTTAAAATAGCGATATATTTAACGAAGCGGATTTAAATTTAAAAGATAGTCAATATCGGTTTTAGAGAGAGTGTAAAATAAAACTTTGAAAAATCTTTAATTCAAATAAAATAGGTTCCAAATAGGATTAGAGAGAAGGCAATAATAACTTTAATTATTTCTTTTAATTTTTGATTTCTTCGATCTTATCTTTATTAACTCTCTAAAATATTGTCTTAAGATTTTAATCTTTAAATTCCTTTACAGCCTTCTTGATCACAGCCTTTACTTCCTTATCCTCCACATAATCCATCACACTTTCTCCTTGTTTGGTTTTGATGGTAGGATTGGCTCCTTGAGCTATGAGGCTTTTAGTAAGCGGTAAAGCACTAACTCCAGCTAAAGCTGAGAGATGTAATGGTGTTTCACCATTCTTATTACGAGCATTAACAGAGGCTCCGGCTTCGATTAAAGTATTTAAGAGCTTTATATCACTTTCCTCATAAGAAAAAGCAACTAGATGGATAGCGTGCTGCCCATCATTAAAAGGTATACTAGCATCTAGCCCAGCTGCTACAAGTACTGGGATTGCCTCTATAAAATTATAAGAAATAGCAGTCTTAAGTTGTTCTGGTTCTGGTTGTGCTCCTGCTTTTATAAGTACATTTAAAGCACCCGTATGCTTATACCTTATAGCGTCTTCTAGTCCATTTGTAGGGTTAAGGCCTTTCTTAATAAGTTCTTCCAACACTCTAGTGTTCCCTTTCCTTGCGGCTGTAGCGATAAATTCAGTTTCAAGTTTAGTGGTGCGCTTTAATAGTAAAAGAATAATATCTTCATCTGTGGTCTCCATAGCCTCTGTGAGCGCAACTTCTGGAGCGGCTCCTCTATCCAGCAAGTATCCAGTAATTTCTAAGTTTGCTGTCTTACTAGCATCTAGAATGGCGTTGTTTACATCTGCTTTTCCTTGTTCTACAAGCACTTTTGATAATTCGAGATTTTCTCTCTTTACCGCTTCTTGTATTAACTCTGGAGCTACAGTTTCTGCACCTTGAGTAATGAGATATTGAGTTATCGGGATGTTTTCACGTTGTACGGCACTTGTCATTCCCTCATTTGGATCCGCATTATTTTCGACAAGAAGGGAGACCATTGCGAGATTTTCATTATTTACGGCAATCTCAACTACTTGCGAAGGGTTGATGCTTTCCTTTTTTAGTGAAATGACAGACTGTACAAATGGAATGTTATCCTTTGCGACAGCTTCCTCCAGCGCAATATCTGGGGTGCCTGCGTAAACGGTAAGCGCATCATTAAAAAGTTGAGCATCATTACGAGCGACAGCATAGGCAAACACAGGATCTGGCTTAGCATTGTTTTTTAAGCTTGTCTCTATTGCGGGTTTATTATCCTTATCTATTGCATAAATCAATGATTCACTTGCCTCACCCCCGTTTTTTAGGGCAAGGTCTAGAATTTGGGTATTGTTATTATCTGTTGCTATTTCGGCGGCTTTGTTATTGTCTATTTTTGCATCCTTCTTTACGAAGTAGTCAAAGAGCTCAGTATCATTAATTTTTGCGGCCACCTCAAGAGCCTCTCCAGAGGCTTCTGTTACTGGTATGATAACATTTTTAAGATACGTATTGTCAAACTGTGTAGCTTGATCCAGGATATAAGCATCTGCTGTAGCTCCTAAGGCTATGAACTTTTGAGCAAGGTCTTCATCATTGTTTTCTGCGGCGAGCAGTAATTCCTTTTTGCCAGCTACAAATGCTTCATATTTCTCACTCATAAGCGCTTTTACAGTAGGGTAGTAGTATTTCTCAATAGCAAACGCAAGGTCATTATTGCGTGGAGATGCTCCTTCCCGAAAGAGCGCATAAATAGCGTTTGCATCTTTATATGCTACCGCCTTATAGATCATATTATTCTTAGGCTTTGCACCCCTTTCTAATAGTATGAGCGTTTTTTGGGGATCATAAAATTCTGGATCAAAAGCAACATCTAGGTCTTCTGTTGTAGGAATTACTCCGTAGTCTAGAACTAGATTTAATAGACTATCGGCCTGTTTTGTAGTAATTATGGACTGTATAAGTCCCTTAGCCCTAGTGTTTGCATTTTGCTCAAATAACGCAGTAAGTAAGGCTGTATTACCTGTTGTAGCTGCAGCTATAATTTCAGAATCTAAAGAATAGTTATACTTTATAATTTTATTAGTCAGTAGGCCTTCATCTTTTATCAATTCAAGCGTGTAGGTTACATCAAATATATCATCATCTACCGTTTCTATTTCAACTGTTTTTCGGATATTTTGAACAAGTGCATCTTTATATGCTGTAACCCCATTGCCTTCGGCAGCTACTTGTAGTCGTCTTCGGCCATCGCCTTTGGTAAGTTTTTTTGCATCGTCCCACACGCTCACATATCCTCGTTTTAAATCCTCTGGTTTAACGGTAAAAATTACATTTCGCGAAAGCGGAACAACCTCATCTGTAATAAGTGTTTCAAGACGTATACCGCCATATTCAATTGCTGGAGCTGTTTTTAAAATAGCATCATCTTTAGAAAAACCTCCGAAGAAAATATCCCCTACATAATCATTACCATCTTCATTTGCACGACCGGTACTCTTTTTAACTATACTCTCTATACTTTGTTTAAAACGTAAAGAGTATTTTTTATAAAAGTCAGAAGTTTTTTCCGGACTCAATTTTTTCTTAACACTATTTCGGCTTAAAGTTATGATACTGTCTAACATTTTAATTTTTTCGGCCTTATTTTCGAGTAGATCTATCCGGACACTTTTAAATAACTCAGAATAGGGGCGTAAGGTAACTTCTATAGGCTGCGCATTACTTGCAACAGTACTATCCCAACTATCTGTCCACAAGGCATCTGGGTGGCCACCGACCGTATAAGACATCCCTATCCCGCCATTAATATATGGATCAGTATCAGTCAGATTCGTATGCTGGCGCTGTATTTCTTCAATTACCTTTTGTTTAAACTCATCTTCTTTGTAAGGAGAATATATATAGTCTGAAAGACCAATGTTATTGCGACGTATAAATTGTCCTCCATAGACCACGGACTCTGCGTAGTGCGTACCATAACGATGTACAAATCCTTCTAAAGTAATATCGCGTCCTAACCTTCTAAAATCTTCAACAAGAGCGCTGTCTAGATCTGTAATAGACGCATGAACTAATGATGATTGAGCAACAGCTTTTTTACGTTTTGCATATACGAGCAGCATTTTATCACGATCATCTCGCTTCATTGGTTTGTAAAATGCATCACTATTGTAAGCTTCAAAAAGTCTATTTATTGTATCCGCATCTAGCACCTCGCGTTCATATTCATAAGTGTTTGTTACGAAGTGGTAAGCAATGGGAACTTCTTGTGATATTGGTCTTTGAGATACGTTTCCTTGTATGATAGCTTTTCCCTTAGAAGAGGCACCCCAGTTAAGCGGGTCTATTTTGCGTATGTCAAAACCGTGTCCTAAAACATCGTTTACAATGGTAGCAGCTGGAATGGCTGTTGTCTTTTTAGATTTTTCTTTAGAAGACTGGGCGACACTACTCAATGAAAAACCGAGATTTATAAATAGTAGGAGTACCCACTTGAAATATAATGATTTCAAAAGCGCTTAAATTTTAAATTTAATACTGTGGGGGAGTTACTTTACGTTTACAAATTAATCATTTTGAGTAGATAAAAAAATAGATTAGGTGTCTGTATGGGTTGTGCGGTTTTGAGTTCAGATTTTAATTGTAGTTGTAAGAATTTACTTTCATATCTTAAAGGTTACGCTTTCGCGAAAGCAAAAAAATCAATCCTCAACTACATAATTCAAAACATCAAGAATCGTAGCACAACCTTCTCTAATCTCATCTTCAGAAATAGTAAGAGGGGGTGTAATTCTCACCGCTCGAGTTTCAAAAAGAAGCCAAAAAAGAATAAGTCCCTCGTCTTGACATCTAAGCACAATATCACTTGCAATATGCGCTGAGGGAGTCATAAGGGCCAGCATTAAGCCACTACCTCGTATTTCTTTAATTAATGGATGAATGAGCAAAGAGCGAATGAGTTTTTCCTTTTTCAAAGCATCTGCCATCAGATTACTTTCAGTAATTTCCCTTAGAGTAGCAAGCGCCGCAGCAGCAATAACTGGATGACCGCCAAAGGTCGTAATGTGCCCCAGTTTAGGATTATCAGAAAGTAAAGTCATCATCGCGTGACTTGCAGTAAATGCGCCTATGGGCATCCCACCGCCCAGACCTTTTCCAGTCACCAAAATATCTGGAGTTACATCATAATGCTCAAACCCAAAGAGTTTCCCAGTGCGTCCCATTCCCGGCTGAATCTCATCCAGAATCAAAAGTGCACCTACTTCCTCACAACGCTTTTTGACCTTATTTAAGAATCCATTTGTGGGTACTACAAACCCAGCACCTCCTTGAATGGTTTCTAGTACGACACCAGCAGTTTTTACAGTGATACGTTCTAAATATCGATCACAATTGAATTTTATAAAAGATACATCACCTATCATCGGGCGGAAAGGTGCTGTACGCTCTTTGTTGCTCATTAAGCTCAAGGCACCATAACTGTTCCCGTGATATGCATCCAGAGCTGCAATAATTTCTGTACGACCTGTTGCTCGACGTGCTAGTTTTATGGCGCCGTCTATAGCTTCTGTACCACTGTTTACAAGATAGGTGCTTTCTAAAGGATCAGGTAAATGCTGGGCGAGTAGCTTTGTGAGTTGTACTGCGGGAGATTGGGCATATTCTCCGTAGACCATCACGTGCAAATATTTGTCCAGTTGTGTTTTAATAGCCTTTTTTACACGAGGATGTTGATGTCCAAGTGAACAGGCAGAAACTCCCGCAACAAAATCTAAATATCGCTTTCCAGAAGTATCATAAATGTAACTCCCTTCCGCTCGTTGCACTTCCATTGATAAAGGATGCGGAGTAGTTTGAGCCTGATATTTTAGGAAATCTGCTTTCATTTTTTTTTACTAACACTAAACACTAAACACTAAACACTAAACACTAAACACTAAACACTATAGCCCATTCTTCTTTTTAACTCCTAGACCTTTAGGTTTCTTTTTTCCATCTTTAGCCCTAGCCTCTTCTCGAGCTTTGGCAGCAGCTTTATTTCTTTCAATAATCGCTTCTCGCTGCTCTCGAGAGCCATCTGTTTCCTCTTCTTCAGAATTGAGCGATGGCTTGTCTTCTTCACGTGTTTCAAAGGTTTCTGCATCTAAATTGGATGCCCCAGGAATAGTGCGCTCCTCGGTTCCTTCGGGTAATTCAAAAAAGTTGTCTTGAATTTCTGGAAGCGGTATTCCCTGAATTTTAGTGAGTTCAAAAGGAGGCTCTCCCTTAAAAATATCTTCTTTAGAAAGTAATTTCTCGTCTCCTCGCCAGTTAAAATTTTCCAGCGTCCTAGCATTTTCTGGAAATTGGGATTCAGGATATACTTCTCCCGAAATCCCTTTGTATTTTATCACTTCGTCTATTTCCTTATTGAGAAATAAAATCGTGATAGATGCAGATTTACTTTTATCAATTCCCTGTAGAGAACCGTCATCTTCCCGTAAATAGGTAATACTCTCGGCATTTTTGAGAATATCAACCTTTTCCAGCTCGTTTTCTTCATTAAAAAAACCAAATAGCTTTTGCCCCTTCACCTGATTAAACCCAGAAATACTGTCCTGCTGTATGATAAACGAGTTGTCAAAAACCTTGAGCGAATCTAACTTCTCGGTCACTACGTTATTAATGAGATGTATACTGTCTCCCGTAATCTGGCTACGGTCGCTCCATAAAATGGGGCGCGTAATCATTTGTGTAAGCCCCGTTTTCTGATTTACGTGTATGGAATCAGATTTACCGCTCAAGTCACTTTTATACAAACGTACATTTTTAAACCCACGAACGATGCGCTCTTCTGGCTTACCGGTCACAATGAGTTTATCGCCGTGTATGTAAACAGAGTCTTGCTTCTCTACCGTAATGGCAACGGCTCTTTGGGTAATAAAAACGGAGTCTTTGTCTTTGTAGACTTCGGCGTAGTGACCTTTAATTAAGGTGTTGTTTATACTGTCCCGCACCCGAATATTATTTGTAGCACTGGCAAAATTTCTTGTTCTGTCATAATAAAGACTATCGCCTAAGACGACACGGTTATCATAATCTATACGTGAATTTTTCACAAAATAGCCTAGGTCATTTCTTGTATCATAAAACCCACGCTCGCAATACACTTTAGAACCGTCACTTGTTATCGTAGTTGGGCCATAGAGATATGCGTGTTCGGGAACGCTGTAAAAGTCAAGTTGCTCGCTATTTATGACATATTCTGGATTCGTAACCACGACATCATTTACAAAAGAGATTTTATCCTGCTCCATATAATAGCGACCTATGCGACTAGTAATTTTACTATTGGGCGAAGTCACCGTACCGCCAGAGCGATAGTAAGATTGCTGTTTTATACGGTCAAAGTACATTGTATCCGTCGTAACCGTCGTAGTATCCTTCTTAAGCCATACTTTCCCAGAGGCAAATGCAAATTTCGTATCGCCACTATACTCCGCATACTGACTACGCATAGAGACGGAGTCACCTTGTTGCATACGCACATTTCCCAGCGCCTTTACAAAGTTGTCATCCTTGTAAAAGAACGCAAGATCACACCACATATCCACACCATCGTGTTCTATATATACTTGTTTATCTGCCTTTTGAAAAACGACCGCACCAGGATATTCCTCCTCATTAATGCGGTTAATAGGAGATTCTATATTTATTTCCTTAGGAGTTTCTTGGGCATCCGCTTTCGCGAAAGCAAAAAAAGCAATAAGAACAATTAAAATTAGGCGCATAGAAAAACAAAAATAGTCAAAATGGAATGGGTGCGTGTTAAGATGTTCTCAAAGTAGATGCAGGCAAGTGCGATTCGTTGCGGAGGTTTTTTTACTTAGCTTCCATCTTCCATCTTCCATCTTCCATCTTCCATCTTCCATCTTCCAGCTTCCATCACCCATCTTCCATCACCCAACTTCCATCACCCTTTCTCTACTCTCGTTTTTCTAATTTCTACTCTCCTTCTCCCACTCCGTATGAAAAACCCCATCTCTATCAAGTCTCTCATAGGTATGCGAACCAAAATAATCGCGTTGCGCCTGAATTAAATTTAATGGTAAACGAGAAGAAGTATAAGCGTCAAAATACGTGAGCGAATTAGAAAGTCCTGGCAACGGGATCCCATTTTTTGCCCCAAAAGCGACAAGCTCCCTCGCCGAAGCGACTGTACTTTGCACTTGCTGCACAAAGCGAGGAGAAAGTAACAAGTTAGGTAGGGTAGCATCTGCATCAAAAGTTTCGGCGATGTCGGCTAGGAGGCCGGCACGTATGATACAACCTGCGCGCCAGACTTTGGCAATAACCGCTAGGTCTAGGTCGTAACCGTATTCTTTAGACGCATCTGCAAGTTGATGCAGTCCTTGGGCGTAAGTGATAATAAATGAGAAGTAAAGCGCTTCCTCAGAGAGTTTTACCAGTTTGTCTTTATCGATGGTCTCGACTGTAGGTCTATCATATAGCGCGTCAGCCTTTATACGTTCTTCCTTAAGTGCCGAAATCTCACGCATACTCACCGCAATATCAATGGAAGGTACGGGGATTCCCAAATCCATTGCGTTTTGTGAGGTCCATTTTCCGGTTCCTTTTTGTTTGGCTTTGTCCAGAATGGCATCTACGAGACTGCCGTCTTTTAAATCATCTTTCTGCGCAAAAATCTCTGATGTGATTTCGACCAAGAATGACTGCAATCTGCCCTCGTTCCACATTTTATAGGTGTTGTGGAGTTCGTCATTAGACAGATTTCCAGCTTTTTTGAGCACGTCATAAATTTCTGATGTGAGTTGCATCAGGCCGTATTCTATACCGTTGTGCACCATTTTTACATAGTTTCCAGCACTTTTTGGTCCTAAGTAAGCCACACAAGGCTCGCCTTTATATTTGGCTGAGACGGCTTCAAATATGGGTTGCACGGCTTTATATCCTTCTTTTGAACCGCCTGGCATAATGCTCGGTCCCTTTCGGGCGCCTTTTGCCCCGCCGGATACTCCTGCGCCAAAAAAGTGAATTCCCTTTTCCTCCAGATACGATGCTCTGCGGTCTGTGTCTGTAAAGAAGGAATTTCCGCCGTCTATGATAATGTCGCCTTTGTCCAAATGAGGCAAGAGGCCCTCAATTACGGCATCTACGATTTTGCCTGCGGGAACCAGCAACATAATCTTGCGTGGGGAGGATAACGCTTTCGCGAAAGCGGACACATCCACCGTAGCATCCACACGATTAATATCGCCACCTTCTTTTATGAGCGCACTCACTTTCTCAGGGTCTAGGTCATTGCCAAAGGCCGTAAAGCCATTATCTGCCACGTTAAGAATAAAATTACGTCCCATCACACCCAGTCCTACTAGGCCAAAATCATACGTTCCGTTCATAAAAAAAGTATCAAAAGTTACCACCCGAAGCTATCTGCCAAAAGGGTCTTCAAAAATAGCTGAAAATATTGAGAACTTTGGGTAAGATCGGAAGCAAGCAGTGACATAGGACTTACTTCGCTATGCTCATTGAAGTAGGACGTAAGACTGAAAGAATTAGCACTTTCTCCCTTGCGGGGAAAAGTTTATTCTTGGGAAATAAAGCAAAGACCACCCGAACAACTATAACCTTTAAGTCTTTAGTCTTAAGTCAGGTTGTGCAAGCAGCTCAGTCCTACGTCAAAAATTTCAATGCCTTGGATTTATATTACCTACACTTCCCCATTCTAATTTCTTATTTTTGACCTCGCAAACTCAACCTTTTTATGCGCACTACAGAAAATCAATTGTTAGTCATTTTTGGCGCTTCGGGCGACCTTACGGCTCGTAAACTTGTTCCAGCACTTTACAAGTTGTACCAAGAGAAGCATCTACCAGAACACTTTGCCGTACTAGGCGTAGCGCGCAGTTTTATGACGGATGAGCAGTTTAGGAAAAGAGTGGCGCTGGAGAGTAAGCATATTAAAGATAGCGATGAGTTTATTGCACAGTTCTCCGAAAAGCTTTTTTATCAGGATCTAGGCGACTCGTATGATGTAAGTTATATGGAGCTTAACGAGCGTTTGCAAGACTTGAACACGGCTTACCAAACAGACAATAACTTCATTTTCTATTTAAGTACACCACCCAGTCTTTTTGAACCAATTGCCAAAAATCTCACGGCTCAAGGTCTTAACGACGAGCGAGAAGGATGGAAACGATTGATTATCGAGAAGCCCTTTGGATACAGTTTAGATACAGCGCAATCGCTCAACAATGATTTGCATCGCTATTTTAAAGAAAAGCAGATTTACAGGATAGATCATTATCTAGGCAAGGAAACGGTACAGAATATCCTAGTAACACGGTTTGCAAACAGTATTTTTGAACCCCTATGGAATCGCAGTTACATACACCACGTAGAAATTACAAACGCCGAGAGTGATGGCGTAGAGTCTCGTGGCGGTTATTACGACAAATCTGGAGCATTGCGCGACATGTTTCAGAGTCATTTATTGCAACTCGTTGCACTTATTGTAATGGAACCACCATTAAGCGCAGATCCAGAAGAAATACGCAACGAGAAACTAAAAGCACTCAAGTCATTACGACTAATGACTGACCCAGAGGTGTTGGAACAAAACACGATAAGAGGACAATACCTAGCTTCAGAGATAGATGGAGAACGTGTAAACGGGTATCGCGAGGAAGAAGATGTAGATCCAGATTCTACCACAGAGACGTATGCTGCGGTTAAATTTTACGTAGATAACTGGCGCTGGGCAGATGTACCTTTTTATGTGCGTACGGCAAAACGTATGCCTACAAAAGTGACCGAAGTGGTGATCCACTTTAAATCTCCGCACCATCAGATTTTCAAAAACTCAAATATTAACAAGGATAATAAGCTCGTCATCCGCATTCAGCCAGATGAGGGGATTCTTGTAAAATTTGGTGTAAAAGTACCTGGACAAGGCTTTAAAGTAGAGCGCGGTAACCTAGACTTTTATTACTCTAGTCTGGGTGACACCCACATTATGGAAGCCTATGAACGTCTTTTACTCGATGCAATGCAGGGAGATGCCACACTATATGCCCGAGCAGATGAGGTGGAGGCTGCCTGGCGATTTACAGATCCTATTTTAGAATACTGGAAAGAAGGAAATGCTCGCATTTATGGGTACTCCGCAGGAGTTTGGGGTCCAGAGCATGCAGATGAATTAATTGAAGGAAAAGGACAATGGCGCAATCCCGGAGCACATCTAGCAGACGATCCTGGATACTGTGTGATTGAGTAATCTAGCGTAAGACTAACTTTTTTATTACATCTTTTCCAATAGCTTCATTAAGCCTCTGTACTATTTTTTCTTTGCCGTAGCTTAGTTCTTCTCTAAACACAGAGGAGCTAAGATTAATAAACAACGTTTCTCGCTCAAAACGAATTGAAGTTGTATACTTTTTAAAAACAGGATTGAGGGCATACCAGGCATCTGCTACATTAACCTTGTCTATACCTTTCTGAAGTTTATTTTTTTCTACAAATTCGCCTAGAGCGGCACTTATAGAAATAGGGTCTGTATTGCGTTTTGTCATTAGTCTATGCTTAGGGGTTCGTAGCGTCTATAAGTATATGTAAGTCCATCATCATTTTGAACAACGAGCTTATTACGGGTAACTTTTACAACGGTTTCATTCCAGGTATCATAAGCAGTACTGTATCGTAGTGTTATCCTATTATGGTCTGTCGCTACGTCTATATTCTCTTGAGCATTTGTAGTTTTAAAATCTCCTATAAGATTTGCGCGCACTTTTTTACGTACACCTTTTCCGTTTTCTATCTGTATAAAATCTATATTCTCACTTATGGTGTATTCCTTACGGTCGCCGTTAGGGTTCTCAACACTAGCGATTTCCCAGTAACCATTTATTAATTCGAGTTGCTCATCTGCGGTTTTAGTACAACTCGAGACGATTAGGAGTAGGAGGATGTAAATGGTGTTTTTCAAAGGTGTTTATTTTTATCAAAGTTCGCAAAAACAAATATTCTTATTCCATCCCTAGATGAAATAGTTCATAACTCTGGTGTGTACGTTTTACAACTTCCTCCGTACGTTCTGGATGGGTGTCGCTTATAAAGAGTTGGCCAAAGTTATCCTCATTTACAAGTTGTATGATTTGAGCAACTCTGTTTTCGTCTAGTTTATCAAAGATATCGTCTAGTAACAATATAGGAGGAACACCACTTTCTTGCTGGATAAAGTCAAACTGGGCTAGCTTTAATGCAATAAGATAAGACTTCTGTTGTCCTTGTGAGCCAAACTTCTTTACTGGATGCCCATTAATTTCAAAGTGCAAATCGTCCTTATGAATTCCTACGGAGGTGTACTGTAGCCCTCTATCCTTAGAAAGAGCGTTAGTAAGTAAATGTTGCAGTGGCATATCCCGCAGGGCGCTGGAGTAGGTAAGAGTCACATTTTCTACACCGCCACTTATGGCTTTGTATCGCTCTTGGAAAATAGGCTCAAAACGTTCTAAAAACTCCTCTCGCTTCTCAAATATCGGATTTCCATAGGTGACCAGCTGGTCATTATACACAGCAAGCGTATCTGCATTAAACGTATTGTTTGCGGCAAAATATTTTAAAAGTGCATTACGCTGCGCCAGCGTTTTTGTGTACGCCATCAGGTCTGTAAGGTATTTTTTATCGCTCTGGGCAATGACGCCGTCCATAAATTTTCGGCGGGTGTCGCTACCTTCGGTAATGAGGTCACGGTCTGCGGGAGAAATAATTACGAGCGGAAGGAAGCCTATATGATCTGCAAAGCGTTCGTATACTTTGGCGTTACGTTTTATGATTTTTTTCTGTCCTTTTTTTGCACTCACGACCACTTTCTCATCACGTTCATTTTTCTCATAAATACCATCTATGACAAAAAAATCTGCGTTGTGGTTTATGTTTTGGCTCGTAACGGGATTAAAATAACTCTTCCCGAAGGACAGGTGATAAATCGCATCCAGCACATTAGTCTTTCCCACCCCATTATTTCCCACAAAACAGTTGATTTTAGCGTTAAAATCAAAGGCTCGGGTCGTAAAGTTTTTATAATTAATGAGAGATAGGGATTTTAAAATCATATAAATATGTGGTGGAGTGTTTATGGGTAAGCTTTCGCGAAAGCGTATACCTCAAGAAAACGAACTATAAAGTAACCAAAATTAAGGAATATTTTCCCTTTCATAATTCAATAAAAATTATATTTTTGCGCCACTAACAGCGGAAACGAAATGGCAACATATAATAAAAGAGGTTACAAGCCTAAAACGAAGAAGGAAAAGGAAATCGAAGAGGAGATTGAAGTAGGAGAATCTACTACTGCCGAAGTCTTTGAATCACTAGACCAGGGAGCCTCACGGACAGAGGAATGGGTTGAGAAAAATCAGAAGCCTATCCTTTATGGAATCGTCGGTATTCTTGTTGTTGTTTTAGGATACCTAGCCTACACAAAATTTGTAGTTGAGCCTAATGAGATGGAAGCGTCTACAGAACTTTCTCAAGCGCAGGAAAACTTTACTACAGCGCTAGAGACTACAAATACATCGGTACAAGATTCATTATATCAAGTTGCACTTACAGGTTCTAACGGAAAATACGGTCTTTTAGATATTGCAGATAATTACGGAAGTACTAAAGCCGGTAATCTTGCTCATTATTATGCAGGGATGTCTTACCTTGAGATAAAGGATTACACAAAAGCAATTGAGCACTTACAGGATTTTAATGCAGATGATATGATTCTTGCACCGTTAGCTAAGGGTGCTATAGGAGACGCCTTTATGCAATTAAATCAAGCAGATGAAGCTTTAGGTTATTACGAAAAGGCTGCGGGAATGAATCCCAATGACTTTACAACGCCGCGCTTTTTATTAAAAGCTGGTGTTGCAGCAATAGAGCTAGGTCAAAACGACAAAGCAATTAAACATCTTACAAAACTAAAAGATTCTTACGCAGACTCTGATTATGCTGCCCAAGCCGATTTATACTTAGGGAAGGCTCAGGCAGGAAACTAAGACTACTAAAAATTAATACAAAACGTCCTGAACAATTGTTTAGGACGTTTTTTTTGGAATAAAGTGAGACTCGATCAATATGTTGCTCGATGTTTTCATAATTTTGATTAACGATTAACGATTAACGATTAACGATTAACGATTAACGATTAACGATTAATAACTCATTATGGCAACAGCAGGTACAAACCTTTCTGCATACGACAAGAATAAGCTTCCAGATGCGTCTAACTTTAGGATTGGACTGGTGGTTGCAGCGTGGAACGAGGAGATTACAGAAGGACTCTGGCAAGGCGCTTTTGACGCGCTACGTGATTGTGGCGTGCTCAAAGAAAACATCGTACGCTGGAACGTGCCAGGGAGTTTTGAACTTATTTACGGCTGTAAAAAGATGACCCAAAGTTATGATATGCTCGATGCTGTAATTGCAATTGGTAACGTGATACAAGGTGAGACGAAGCATTTTGACTTTGTATGTGACGGAGTGACCCAAGGAATCAAGGATTTGAATATTCAGGGAGATATTCCTGTGATATTCTGTGTGCTTACTGATAATACAAAGCAGCAATCCATAGATCGTTCTGGTGGGAAACACGGGAACAAAGGAACCGAAGCTGCGATTGCAGCGATACAAATGGCGCAGTTACGCAAAGAGGCTAGGTTTTAGTTTTCAGTTGCAGTTGCAGTGACAAGTGACAAGTGTAAAGTGTCTAGTATGTCGCGTGCGCTTCTCTTGGTTTTATTGATCGCTTGCAACGACTCCTTTTCAGAATGAGATTTCTTTGCGGCTTTGTGCCTTTGTGAGAGAACATAACGTATGAGTGTAAAGTGCCCTACTTTAAAGCCAGACTTTCTTGTAAAAATCCCGCTACTTCCCATCCTTTTGGAATAGTTGTTGCTCGATAATTCTTATATTTGAAAGAGACCTAGATTATGGCATTTATAAAGCGCACAAACAAGAAATTTGATTATCAACCTCGTTATTATAAGAGTGATAAAGATGGTAGTCCGTATAAAATGGAGGGACGTTTTGACAGCTATCGCTCTACATTATCATCTGCAGGAGGTTTAAAAAAACGTTTTACAACAGCTTGGGATGAATTACAGGAGTCTAAAAAAGGCGGTTACAACAAAACTATAATCCTTATCTCAGCCATTCTCATTTTGCTCTTCTTGTGGCTGATTGATTTTGACTTATCTATTTTTGCACTTTAATAAATAAAGGCTTACCAAGGCTATGGCAGACATCATAAAGCTATTACCTGACCACGTAGCAAACCAGATTGCGGCGGGTGAAGTCGTGCAACGTCCAGCATCTGTAGTAAAAGAATTGCTGGAAAATGCGATAGACGCAGGGGCGACCACCATAAAACTTATCGTAAAGAACGCTGGCAAAACACTCATTCATATCATAGATGATGGCAAGGGAATGAGTAATACGGATGCGCGTATGAGTTTTGAGCGTCACGCAACTTCTAAAATCGCTACCGCCGAAGATTTATTCAAACTCAATACGAAAGGTTTCCGAGGTGAAGCACTAGCTTCCATAGCGGCTGTCGCTCACGTAGAGCTAAAAACAAAGCCTGATGGAAACGATGTGGGCACACTCATAGAAATAGAGGGTAGTACTATTATTAATCAAGAGGTTTGTGCCACTCCCAAAGGAACTTCTATTGCTGTTAAAAATCTTTTTTTTAATATTCCCGCCCGACGTAATTTTTTAAAATCAAACAACGTAGAATCCCGTCATATTATAGATGAGTTTCAACGTGTGGCACTCGCACACCCGGGAATTGCGATGTCTATGTATCACAATGAGGGAGAATTATTTCACTTACCCAGTGGAAATTTAAAACAACGTATTGTCAATATTTTTGGTGGTAAGACTAATGAGAAATTAGTCCCCGTTCAGGAAGAGACGGAAATTGTAACTGTAGATGGTTTTGTGATAAAACCAGAATTTTCTAAGAAAACGCGGGGAGAGCAGTTCTTTTTTGTAAACGATCGTTTTATAAAAAATGCCTATCTAAATCACGCGGTATCGGCGGCCTTTGATGGATTATTGCCAGACAGGGCGCGGGCGAGTTACTTTTTGTACCTCAAAGTAGACCCGAAGACGATTGATATTAACATTCACCCTACAAAAACCGAAATCAAATTTGACGATGAGCATTCACTTTATGCCATCTTGCGCAGTACGGTAAAACACAGTTTGGGGCAGTTCAATATTGCACCTGTGCTGGATTTTGATCGGGATTCAAATCTAGATACTCCCTACGATTATAAAAATAAGAACGCACTCACTCCTAAGGTAGAAGTAGACCGCACCTTTAATCCCTTTGCAAATGTTGCGCCACCTAAAAAAGGAGCACAATTGCCCAAGCACGAAAAGCAAAATACTACTGGCTGGGAAAAAATGTATGAAGGACTGCAGTCTAAGCCCTCGGCAGATGGTGGAGATTTTAGTAGTGTATCCTTTGAGAGCGACGCGAGCAACACAGATATTTTTGTAGGAGCCGAGACTTCAATGCGCACGGAGAATGGGATGAATAACGCTTTCGCGAAAGCGGAATCCACAACCTACCAACTCCACAATAAATACATCGTCACCACCATAAAGAGCGGCATGGTCATCGTAGATCAGCACCGCGCACACCAACGAGTGCTCTATGAAGAATTATTGCGTAACATCACGGTAAAGGAATCTGTGAGCCAGCAGTTATTGTTTCCACTCGTTCTGGAATACAGTACCAGTGAATTAGGGTTGATATTACAACTTAAGGAAGGGTTGGAAAATACGGGATTTGCCTTTGGGAAAATGGAAGATGAAACGCTGGAAGTTACAGGAATACCCACCTCAATAGGAGAGGGACAAGTACCTATAGTGTTAGAACAATTACTAAGCGATTTAGAAAACGAAGTGCCAGACGTAGGATTTAGTCAGACAGACACTCTCGCCAAAAGTATGGCCAAAAGTATGGCTGTAAAAGCTGGAGAGTCTCTTGATGACCTCTCCAGAGAACATCTCGTAAACCGACTATTTGCCTGCAAAGAACCTTCGGTTTCCCCGTCAAATAGGACTACCTTTATCACGCTCACGGGCGACGAACTAGAAAAGAAATTTAAATAATGGCAAAAATTACAGATACGGTTAAGGTGTTGCTTATCATTAATGTGATATTTTATCTTGCGTCACAGTTTGTTATTTCGCCTGATAATGCGATGGAGTTGTTTGCGCTCTGGTATTTTGAGCACCCAGCTTTTGAACTGTGGCAACCAGTAACGCATATGTTTATGCACGACCTCGGAAGCCCGATGCACATTATTTTTAATATGTATGCGCTATGGATGTTTGGAGGTCCCATTGAGAATGCATTGGGACGCAATAAGTTTATTTTCTTTTATTTCTCGGCGGGACTGGGTGCGGCTTTTATTCATTCGCTTGTTAATTATATTGATTTTCACGATGCATACCAGTTTTATATAGATGCAGGGTACTCCGTAGAGCAGATGAAACAAATTTTAGCGCAATCGGTTAGTCCTGGTTACGGTGTGCCCTTGGATAATATTCCACAAGAGGTTACGATGAAATTATCTGGGGCTTATAATATACCTGCTGTGGGAGCCTCGGGAGCAATTTATGGAGTGCTTGTTGCGTTTGGGATGTTGTTTCCTAATGCTTCACTGGGACTTATTTTTATACCTATTCCCATCAAAGCAAAATATTTTATTCCGGCATTGATTCTAATAGACTTGTTCTCTGGGATAACTGGATTCTCAATTTTTGGAGCCAATATTGCAAACTGGGCGCATTTAGGTGGAGCATTGTTTGGATTTATAATGATGTATTACTGGAAGAAAAACAGTTTTAATAAAAACCGCTGGGACTAATCTATGGCATCACCATCTCTCGCATATCAATTTAAAACCGCAAACATTGCAATCAAACTGATTGTAATTAATGTTGCTGTATTTCTATTGTTTAATCTCATCCCGTGGATTATTCAAATAGATAATGTAGTGCTTACACAGTGGTTTTTCTTACCTAGTGATTTGGGTAGTTTTATCACACAACCGTGGGGACTGCTTACCTATAATTTTCTGCATCGTGATGTATGGCACCTGTTGTGGAATATGCTATACCTGTATATTTTCTCACGTTTTATTCTCAATCTCTTTACGGATAAACGATTGCTTACCGTTTATTTACTTGGCGGTATGGTGGGAGGTTTACTGTTTGTTGCAGCTTACAACTTATTACCCGCTTTTCAGGGTAAAGGATACCTTATAGGAGCCTCTGCCGCTGTAAATGCAATCATTGTATTTATTGCTGCATATACACCGCATCAGACCATTCGCATTATTATGTTTAATGTGAAGCTTTGGCATATTGCTGCAGTACTCGTACTCATAGACCTTTTGAGTTTACCTACTTCTGGAAATGCAGGAGGATTGATGGCACATTTAGGTGGTGCCGCCTTTGGCTATATCTATGCTAAACAATTGGCTAAAGGGAACGACATCGGGGAGTGGTTTGAACGCATTATGGATAGCGTTGCGAGTATGTTTTCTGGAAAGCCTAAAGAAAAAAAATCCAGAATGCGCACTGTGCATCGCAATACAAAAGCACCCTCTAAGCCCACTGCTAAAAAGACCGAAGGTAAATCGGCGCAACAACAGCAAATAGACGCCATACTTGACAAAATAAGTAAAAGCGGCTACGAAAGTCTGTCTAAAGCCGAAAAGGATTTCTTGTTCAAAGCTGGGAAGGACTGATGAAAAAGCTGGGACTTTTCGGGAAGCTCTTATTTTTTATCAATAGTCTCTTTGTGATCCTATTATTGCTTGGGTATTTTCTACCTTATATCCCTCCGCACGTATTCCCTCGGCTTGCAGTTTTATCTTTAGTATTGCCTGTCTTGCTGTTTATCAATGCACTTTTTTTCGGCTATTGGTTATTCAGAATGAGACGGCAGTTGTTGCTTTCGGCAATAGTACTGGTCTTTGGGATAGGGCATATTACTGCACTATTTCGTTTTGGTAGTAATGAAGATAACGTTCGGGATAGTGACTTGAAAGTAATGTCTTTTAATGTGCATTCTTTTACGCGGTTTGGTAAGACTCCACGACGAGAATTAGAACCCGAAATTAAGGCCTTTATCGCTCAAGAGAACCCCGACGTTATTAGCTTTCAAGAATATAACCCGTCGTTGCAATGGATGCAGGAATATGAGCACCAATATGTTCATATGACAAATAGGAAAGAAACTTTTGGACAGATCATTTATTCTAAATTTCCAATAGTACACAGTGGCTCCCTTGGTTTTGGGAATACTGGGAATAACGGGATTTTTGTAGATATCGTGAAGGATTTGGACACACTTCGGGTTTACAATCTTCATTTTCAGTCTTTTCGTATAAACGCTAACTTTTCGCAACTGCAACGAGAAGATTCAAAACGATTATTAGGTCGGATGGCAGAAGCTTTTGAAAAACAGGAGGATCAAATGGAGCTGTTTTTGTCCCACGAAGCCCAGTGTCCATATCCTATAATTGTCACGGGAGATTTTAACAACAGCGCTACTTCCTATGTGTATCGCAAGGTAAAAGGGGAGAAGGTGGACGCTTTCGCGAAAGCGGGCTCAGGAACTGGACGCACCTTTACATTTGACTTTTTACCCTTGAGAATAGACTTCATTCTAGCAGATGAAAAGCTGGAAGTGGTGAATTTTAAAAACTATGACGTGCAACTGTCTGACCATTATCCTATAATGGCAGTTTTGAGAAATACTAAAGAGTTATAGCGCCGAAAGGTCTACTTTTTCCAGATATGTAATCGCATTCGGTCCCTGATTAAAAAGTAGATCAAGCACAGACATGTTCTTTAAATAACCGTGATTCTCAGCAAACAGTTGGTTGTATTCCGGAAGCGGATAATCGCGCTTACTCTTACTATCGATAAGAAATCGCAGGTCTTTCTGTGCTGTAGGGGTTCTAAAATATTCGGTAGAGTTGCTCGTAGGCACTTCTATCTGGAGACATTCCATCACAAAAGCGTTGCATCCCTCGTGAAAAGCCGAAAGTGTATCCCATTCCATATGATACAACGGTTCAAGATCGTCCTCGTAGTACTCAAAGTACGGTGACGTTTGATAGGCTGTTTTTAAAGAACGCCAGTGATTACGTTGCCATTTAAACTGGTTCTCGATGCGCACCTCGTTTGTTGTCTGGTGTCTTGCCGTTTTATCTACCCGATGTAATATGGGAATGGTAAGCGATAGCACTCCCGTAGCCGTGGCAATCTTAAAGCGATTGCGGTAGGACTGCTTTTGGTAATTGTCGTGTACCTCAAAAACAACAGCCTTAGCCTGAGCAATAGTGGCATATTGAATTATAGGGGCGAAATATGCGGGTTGTAGGAGGATGGTGTTCATTATAATTTCCAAATTACCTTGCTTAAAATTGTCTCTTGGTTTATAAAGCCAATATTTCTTGAGTCATTTGCATTATGACGATTATCTCCCAAAACAAATACTTTTCCTTTAGGCACAATCACAGGACTAAAATTATCAAAACTTCCAGATGTCCCCAAGATATCATTGTTTTGTTGAATAGAAACGTCAACCTCAAATTCTCTCGGAACTAAACTAAAGTCAAGACTGTTTTTACTATGATTATCTAACTGAATTATATAGGTGTCTTCTTGAACGAGAAAAAACTCAACATTATTATCTATCTTTTTGATTTTCTGAAATTCAGAATTGGATGCTAAGTATGAGTACTTAAGATTTAGGTTTGTATCACTATTATCACCATTAACAAAGAGTTGTCCTTTCTTCATTTGAATTGTATCGCCACCCACACCCTTCAATCTAAATATATAGGTCCCAAATCCATATTCAGGATCGTTTCTTTCGTAAACAACGAAATCATTTTTTTCGATAGGTGAAAATCTAGACGTAAAAACAATATCTCCAGGTTCCAAAAATGGAGAATTAGCCGTACTGTTTACACTGTACCAAGCTAGAATCTTTTCGGATTTTAGTTTTTGTAGAATTAGAAATATCGTAGCTAAAATAGCTACTGAACCCAATACGGCCCTTTTATTAAATTTCAATTTAAGCCTTTTTATTTCTTCTCGATTTAAAAAAACTCCAAGCGATGTAAGCAAAGATCAACAATCCAACCACCCAGAGATAGCTCACAAGAGGTCCGTTACCACCCACCGTTGTAAACATTCTGTCCCAGCGTATGTTGTTTGGAAAACTCTTATTCTGGTCTAGGCTTAACCACACCATAACAGGTTTACCCATAACGTGTGTATACGGAACATAACCCCAAGAACGTGCGTCCTGTGAGTTGTGACGGTTATCTCCCATCATCCAGTAGTGGTCAAGCTTGAACGTGTATTCCGTTAACGGATTTCCGTTGAGTAAAATTTGCCCGTTGTTTTGAGTAATCTTGTTATCGATTCCTAATTCTGAACCTTCGTAAACTTCGATGAGGCGTTTGTAATAGGGGATTGTTTCTTGATTGATAACCGTTGTTTCTCCTTTTTTAGGAATATATATCGGGCCGTATTCGTCTATAGACCACTGGTGGTCGCCACCCCAAGGGAACAATCTCGATGATCCTCTATTGGAATTTCTTTTATTCTTTTCAATATTAATGGTGGAGGGATTATTATTTAATTTCTCCTTGTTTTCATCTGTAAGCTGAACATAATTTACGTAATTTCCCTGCGATGATATTCTAGGATCATATTGGATATCGGTAATATCGTATTGCTCGTTGTAAAATGGATCAACTGTAGTAAACGCCCCGTAAGCACTCTGCACATTAAGAACCATCGGTTTACTTGAAGTTACTATATAACTAAACTGAAGCCTGGCTCTATCTGGTAACTCATTGCGCTCGCCATTAATATATACATAACCATCACGTACTTCAAGCGAATCTCCGGGAAGACCTACACAACGTTTTACATAGTTCGATTTTTTGTCAATAGGCTTTCTTACATTACCACGTTCAAAACCAGGTGTTATAACTTCCATAGTATCTATGGGCCAACTAAAAACTACAATGTCATTACGCTTGATACTTTGAAAGCCAGGTAATCGAAAATAAGGGAGCTGTGGCCAGGATAAATAAGACTTTTGTTTTGTAAACGGAATCGTGTCGTGCAACATAGGGGTTGCTACGGTCGTAATAGGCGTACGTGCTCCGTAATGAAATTTACTTACGAATAAATAGTCTCCTACGAGCAACGTCTTTTCTAGTGACGAAGTAGGAATTGTAAACGGTTGCATAAAATAAGTATGCACAACCGTGGCAGCGATGATGGCAAAAAGAATAGAGCTTGTCCATTCTCCATTTGCGCTTTTAGGCATTAATTCTCGGTTCTCGATATATGGAGCATCTGTCGCATAGTTTATGTAGAAAAGATACAGTCCACAAGTGATGACGGTCAGAAAGGTGTCTTTGTAGGTATTGAATCCAAAACTCCGTGCTGTCTCTACCCAAACGATAGGAAACATCATCAGGTTTACAATAGGAATAAAAAGTAGGATTGTCCACCACCACGGTCTATTAATGATTTTCATTAGGACTACGGCGTTATACACGGGAACTGCAGCCTCCCAAGCTTTTCTACCTGCACGTACATAGAGTTTCCACGTACCTAAAAAATGTATTACTTGTATTGCTGCTATAAAAAGTAGCCATTGCGTTGCGGTCATTATCTGTCGTCTTTAGCTATTGTTAGTTTTAAAATCGTACTACGTGTTACGGCTTTAAGATATATTTAATACATCGCGCATCGAAAATACGCCTTTTTTACCAACAAGCCATTCGGCGGCGAGCAGTGCTCCTTGGGCAAATCCCGCTCTCGAGTGTGCTTCGTGTTTGATGGTAATGGTGTCGATGGGGCTTTTATAATCTATGATGTGTGTGCCTGGTACTTGGCCTGTTCTCTTAGAGGATATGGGAATCGTTTTTTCTTCCGCTTTCGCGAAAGCGTTATCACTTTCCTTTTCCATCAACTCCCATTTTTCATTAGTCGTATTGGAAATAATGCCCTCGGCTAGTGTGATGGCAGTACCACTGGGCGCATCTAGTTTCTGGGTATGGTGTATTTCTTCAAGGCTAACGTTGTACTCGGAAAGTGGCGCCATAAGCTCGGCGAGTCTTTTATTGAGCTCAAAGAAAATATTTACCCCTACGCTAAAATTAGAAGCATATAGAAAAGCCCCCTTTTTGGTATCACAAAGGGTCGTGATTTTATCGTAATCTTTAAGCCAACCAGTAGTTCCAGATACTACGGGAACGCCAGCTTCTAAACAATTAGTCAGATGTGTCACCGCCATTTCTGGTATGCTAAAGTCTATGGCGACATCAATAGTGCTTAAATCATAGTTTGTCTCACGACTTACTTTTAAGACTATCTGATGTCCCTTTGCAATTGCGATTTCTTCAATTGCCTTTCCCATCTTCCCGTATCCCAGTAGTGCAATCCTCATTAGTCTAATTGATAAGTGAGTTTAAAGCCATAGCTCATTGCCATCCCCAGATCGTCCGGCTGCATATCTGGTGCAAATGTGATGTCATCGCTTACATCATATTGTGAGAGGTGGGCATCTACATTTGCTTCTATTATTTGGAGTACATAGAGTCCCGCTGTAATTAGAATAGATAGCTCCTTGCGACGTCTAAAAAAATCTTGCGCATCTATGAGCGCATCATCCGTAAAGACCTCTCTAAGTTCTCCAGTTTCTGGATCTATAATAGTAAACTCATCAACACGCCCTGCGAGACGTTCTTTAAAGGCCGTTCTGTAGCGCTGAAATTCATTATTGTTCTCTACGGCAAAGTAGACGCCAGTGCCCATTGCGCCATATACAATCGGGAGTTTCCAATAGTCCTTGTTGTAAGCTTGTCCCAGTCCTGGCAATACGGCTCCATAAAATGCAGCCTTTGCAGGTCGTAATGGATCGTAATCATTGCCTATGGGTTTAACTACGGTTTTTGTTTCTATGATTGTGTCTTCGGGTTCTTCTACTTGCGCTTGCGCGTCCTGCGTACCGCTGGATAAAAAAGCGATAAGAAAGATGAACACCGCGACCAGTATGTGCTTCTTATTTTGCACTATTGATGAGTTTCTTGATGCGATTAAAATCTTCTTCTGAAGAGAAAGGAATAGTAATCTTACCACGGCCATTTTTTGCAACCTTGACATCAACTTTTGCGCCGAAATACTCGGCAAAATCTTTGACGCCTTTTTTAATAAACTTAGGGGTTTCGTCTTGGGCCGGTGTGGCTATCTCAGTCGTGTTGTGATAATTCTTAACTAAAGCTTCCGTCTGACGTACTGATAGCTTATCTGCAATTATCTTCTCATAAATATCGAGTTGGTCGCCATTATCATTTATATTGATAAGGGCGCGTCCGTGCCCCATAGATAGGAAGCCATCGCGCATTCCTGTTTGTACAATGGGATCAAGCTTAAGCAGTCGCAAATAGTTTGCAATGGTAGAACGATTTTTACCCACGCGCTCACTCATTTCTTCCTGAGTAAGATTAATTTCATCTATTAATCGCTGGTACGAAAGCGCAATCTCAATAGGGTCAAGATCCTGACGCTGTATGTTTTCCACGAGCGCCATTTCCAGACTCTCCTGATCGTTTGCAATACGTATATAAGCTGGTATTGTCGTATTCCCTACGAGTTTACTCGCTCTAAATCTGCGTTCTCCAGAAACAAGTTGGTACTTATCAAAGGCCATCTTACGAACCGTTATAGGCTGTATAACACCTAACTCACGTATGGAAGAGGCTAGTTCTCTTAGAGTTTCCTCATTAAAGCTCGTACGCGGTTGGAACGGGTTTACATCGATGTTATCAAGGTCAAGCTCAACGATATTACCCACGACTTTATCTGCATTCTTGTCTGTTGCGTTCTGGATATCGTTGTTCGGGTCTTTGAGTAATGCTGAGAGACCACGTCCTAATGCTTGTTTTTTTGTTGCTTTAGCCATAAACTACTAGCTGTTTTTTTTTATGAGCTCTTCTGCAAGACTCAAATAATTAGAGGCTCCTTTGCTTCCTGCGTCATAGTTTATGATGCTCTCGCCGTAACTAGGTGCCTCACTTAAGCGCACATTGCGCTGGATAATGGTTTCAAAAACCATCTCACTAAAGTGTTTTTGCACTTCATCTACCACTTGGTTAGATAAACGCAAGCGTGAGTCAAACATTGTAAGGAGCAGCCCCTCAATATCTAATGCGGTGTTGTGAATTTTCTGTACACTCTTTATGGTGTTAAGTAGTTTTCCCAAACCTTCAAGTGCAAAATACTCGCATTGTATCGGAATAATTACCGAATCTGCGGCAGTAAGAGCATTTAATGTTAGTAACCCTAAAGAAGGAGCACAGTCTATGAGTATATAATCGTATTTATCACGTAAGTGACCGATTGCTTTTTTCATCATATATTCCCGACTTTCTTTATCTACAAGTTCTATCTCTATAGCAACAAGATCTATATGAGCGGGAATGATATCAAGGTTAGGCGAGGTTGTCGTTACAATCGCATCTTCGGCAGTATTTGTGTGCTCCAGTAGCTGGTAAGTGCCTATCTCCACACCGTCTACATCTATACCTAGCCCAGATGTGGCATTGGCCTGCGGATCTGCATCAATTAAGAGTACTTTTTTTTCAAGAACGCCTAGTGATGCTGCTAGATTTACAGAGGTTGTGGTTTTACCCACACCACCTTTTTGGTTTGCTATTGCAATTATTTTACCCATAGTTGTGTTAGGAGAATTTGGGAAGTAAAAATACAATATATAATGGGTCTACAAAAAGCATAAACAAAAAAGAGGCTGGTCAAAATTTGTTTTTGACCAGCCTCATTATAAATGTTATCCAAATCTGAGTTTACTCTTCTTCAGGCATTAATATTGCAAGGAAATAGTTCTCGTCAAGATACTTTTGAGCGACTTTCTGGATTTCTTTTGCGGTTAGTGCATTTACTTCCTTCTCGTAGTTCATCATCTCGTTAGGATTTATGTCTTCTTGATCTGCTCTGAGCAGGCTGTTAATCCAGAAGTTATTTGTTTTTATATCCTCTTTGCGAGCAACAAGGTATGTCTCTTTTACCTTAGCAAGATCTTCGGCAGAGACTCCGTCTTTTTTAATCTTCTCTACTTCGCCTAATGCAGCAGCAACAAGTTTATCTACATTTTCAGGACCACAAGGGAAAGAGATCGAAAAGGTAACATTAGAATAGGAAATCTTACTTAAAGTTCCACGAGCACCTACGCCGTATACGCCACCTTCTTCTTCACGTAATTTTTCAACAAGCTTTATAGTGAGTACTTCGCCTAGAGCATTAAGTGCCATTTCGGTTTTTGCATCGTATGGGATTTCTTCTTCCCAAGTGATGTTTACTAAACTCTTAGGATCTTTTCCTTTATTTACCACAAATTTCTGGTACTCATCCTTCTCACGGAATTTTGTAGGCACAAACTGCTCATTGCTGTCCTTTCCAGGAAGTGAGGCGATATACGCTTTCGCGAAAGCGGCCACCTGCTCCTCATCCACATTTCCTACGAGATAGAAATGGAAGTCGCCAGCATCTGCAAAGCGTTCTTGGTATTTCTTGTATGCAAGGTCATAATCTGCCTCATCCATCTTCTCTGGAGTTGGGAATCCTGTGAACCTTGGATTTCCTTGATTGCGCTCTCTTTGCGTCTGGTCTTGGAAATAGAAATTAGGATTTGCCATAAGATTTCCTAAGAAACTCTTTTGCTTAGAAATGAATGAATTAAATGCTTCATCGTCCTTGTTTAGGTCTGTAAAGTATAAGTGCACCATTTGGAACAACGTTTCTAAATCTTTAGGGGCAGCGCTCCCTCTAAAGTTCTCACTAAATCCTTGAATAGACGGTTGCACATTTGCAATTTTACCGCTCATAAATTTACCCATATCCGTAAGTGACAGGCCAGCTATTCCAGCTTGAGCAAGACCACCGTTTGCAAATGCGGTAGCAAGTAATTCTTCGTCAGAATATAAGCTCAATCCACCTGGACTGTAGGCTTGGAACAATACTTCGTCATTTTTAAAATCTGTCTTTTTTATGGTTACTGTAGCTCCATTACTCAACGTCATTGTCTTCGTGCCAAGTACCTTGTTTTCTTTTGTAGAGACGATCGTTCCTGGTGCAGGTACTTTTTCTATGAGCGAGGTACGTACTGCCTCGTCCTCATACGGTTGGATATCTGCATTTTCGACTTCTTTAATGAGTTTAAGAACGTCTGTTTCGGTCACTTGTATGAGCCCTTCTTTTTCTGGTCCAGTAAGTGTAATTACTCGGTTATCGTCGTGTATGAAAGCATTGATGAGTTCGCTCACTTCCCCAATAGTGATTCCATTGAGAAGTTTCTTAGTAGTCTCATATTCCCACTCGATACCAGGGATAGGCTCCTCGTCTAGGTAATTGTTTATATATTGTCCTACAAGACGACCACTTTCTATCTTATCTCGGTCATTATATTGCTTCTCAAGCTGTGCTAAAAGACTTTTCTTAGCACGGTCTAATTCTCCTTGCTGGAAACCGTAACGTTTTACACGCTCATTTTCTGTCAAGATTGCTCTTAGACCTTCCAGTTGACCATCGGCGCTGGTTTGTGCGATAGACTGGTAGGCGTTCTTTGTTCTAGCAAACGTTCCTCCGTAAAAAGAAAATCCAAATACAAATGGTGGATTTGCGCTATTTCTCAATTCGCCCAGACGGTTATTGATTAGGGTAGAGAAGAGGTTGCGCACTAGGCTCTCTCGATAATCTTCTATTGTTTTTACAGGCTCTGCATTTCTACGGTCTTTATACATTACATTTACTCGAGAAAAAGCCGCTTCCTTATCTGAAGCGATAGCTACGAGTGTCTCATCGTGGTTAGGTAATTGGTAAGACTCACGTTTTACCGGATTTTCTGCAGCAGGAATTTTACTGAAGTGGTCTTTTATCTTTTGCTCCATTGTAGCAACGTCTAGATCTCCTACGGCAACAACGGCCATAAGATCTGGGCGGTACCAAGTGTTATAATAATCACGTACATCGTCATACGAGAAATTTTCTAGGTTTTCCTTTGTCCCGATAGGAAGACGATCTGCATATCTAGACCCGTACATTATTTTAGGAAGTGTCACGCGTTGCATACGCTCGTCTGCTCCCAGACGTAAACGAAGTTCCTCAAGAACAACGCCGCGCTCACCATCTATCGCTTCTTCAGATAAGGTGGTGTTATGTGCCCAGTCTTCGATGATTTGGAAACCTTTTTCCAGTTTCTCAGGATCGTCACTCGGGATAGGAAGGATATATACGGTCTCGTCAAAACTTGTGTAGGCATTTAAATCTGCCCCAAACTTTACTCCTATACTCTGTAAATAATCTACAAGATCATTTTTTTCAAAGTTTTTTGTCCCGTTAAAGTTCATATGCTCCATAAAGTGGGCAAGGCCTTGCTGTCTATCGGTTTCCATAATGGAACCTGCATTTACGGCGAGACGTAGCTCTACTTTGTCTTCTGGCTTGCCGTTGTTTTGAATGTAATACGTGAGGCCATTTGCTAGTTTGCCCACTTTTACATTAGGATCTACAGGAATCTCGCCAGTAGGAATGGCATTTCCAGTTTGTAAATCCCCCTTATTCTGAGCAAATGCAAGATTGCAAGTAAGCAAGAGGCACACGCATAGCGTAGTCAGTTTTCTCATAGTTTTTGTTTTGATTATTGTTATGATACTAAGGTTAGTCATCATAGTGTTGCAAACGTAACGATTGAAAGGGGTAAATATGATTAAGGTTTTGTTAATGGATGAGTTTTTATGAGTTACGCTTTCGCGAAAGCGTAAGTATAAATAGTCCATTTATAGCTGAGACGAATTAAATCCATACTACCTGTTTTAAAACCACCATTTACTACATTGAAATTTCCATTATCCATCAAAAGACTTTATCCAAAATAGGCTGATCACTTATGACTAACCCAGATGATCAAACTTTAACTACGCAATGACTACGCAAGTCCTACACATTGGGTACGCAGCCCTATTGAACGTTTCTCTGTCGTGATATTTCGAATTATTTTCGCCCCAAATTTAAAACCTCAAAAAATAAAATTATGAGAAAAATTACGACTTTATGCTTAATCCTTTTAATGGGTTTTGTTGCATATGCTCAAGCACCTGCAAATGACGTGTGTGCGGGCGCTATACCTATTACGCCAAGCCCTGAAGGTGGGGCCTGTACAACTGTAACCTTACCTTTTAGTACGGACGGAACTACAGATAGTGGTGTTCAGAACGCATCTTGTTCTGCTTCTGGGTTAGATCAATTTTTTACTTGGACGGCTACAACTGATGGCTTGTTCTTTCAGTCACTATCCCCAGGAAACCCTGGTATAGCAATATACGAAAGCTGTGCAGATGCAATAGCGGGTAATGAATTAGATTGTACTCAAACTTTTGCAGCGGGAGAGCTAGGCGGTTGGGATATAGGAGATGATTTAATCATTCAGATTTATGATTTTTCTGGATCAACTTCTGATGTCGCATTTTGTTTGCAAGAATTTACATTTCCATTACCCCCTGCAAATGATGATTGTGTAAATGCTATCGCAATGACTGATGGCTTTACTTTTAGTTTAGATAGTGGAGGTGCCACGTATGATCCAGCTGTTGATACTTGTTTTAGAAATAATTTAGACATTTGGTATTCTTTTAATGATGGAGGAACGCCTGTTGAGGTTTCTTTTGATACTTGTGATAGTGATTTTGACACCTATATTAATTATTATACAGGTAGTTGTGGAGCACTTGTTTGTGAAGGAGATAATGACGATTCTGGACCTGTATGTGGTGGGTTGCAAGCATCCGTACGGTTTGAAACTGACGGTGTATCGACCTATTATTTTAAGGTAGGAGGATTTGGGACTACTAGAACTGGTCTAATTGCTGGTAGCTTTACAGTTATGTCTTTAGGAGATATGGTGCCGCCAACTGTCATAACCCAGGATTTTACAGCACAATTAGATGAAACTGGCAATGTGACCATTCTTCCATCAGATATAGATAATGGATCTATGGATAACGCGGGAGGTTCTGGTATTGATACTATTGAGCTCGATGTAGACTCTTTTGACTGTACAAACTTGGGAGATAATAATGTGGTTCTTACAGTTACAGATGTAGAAGGCAATTCTGATACTGCTACTGCGGTAGTTACTGTTGTAGACGAGTTAGGCCCAGTAATTTCTGAGTCTCCAGATATTTTTACAGGTACTGGAACTACTGCAGACTGTACTGCGATCGTATCTTTTGAGATTCCTACTGCAACAGATAATTGTAGTGATAATAGTGCAATCACTATTGAACAGACAGCAGGTCTCCCTAGTGGATCTTCATTTCCAGTAGGGGTTAACCCAATTACAATTACGGCTACAGATGGATTAGGAAATGTTACTGAATATATTTTTGAGGTAGTTATCACCGACACCGCTTTTCCTATTATAGATTGTCCAGGCGACTTTGCTGTTAGTGCAGACGAAGGAGCAGAGGTTTATACTATTCCTGACTGGAGTGCTCTTGCATCTGACAACTGTTCCTCAGATGATGCCTTAACTTTTGTACAATCTCCAGAAGCTGGTGAAACTGTGGCTAACGGAAGCGTAACAGATGTAATCATTACCGCAACAGACGAAGCTGGAAATACTGCTGAATGCTCTTTTGCACTTACTGTGGATGCTACTTTAAGTGCTACAGATTTTGCGTTTAGTAACTCAATATCTATTTATCCCAATCCTGTAGAGAACCTATTTACAATAGATAACAAATCAAATATTGAACTAGAAACTCTTACGATATTTGACGTAAATGGACGCATTATTGAGACTGTTCGTATGGACGCTAAGAACTCAAGAAATCAAATAAATATTGCAAGCTACGCAAGTGGAATTTATTTTGCTAAAATTGAAACTTCAGATAAGGCAACAGTTAAACGTATTGTAAAGAAGTAAGAATATCACCCTTAATTATTATCCTGTAAGCCCTATGACTTTTGGTCATAGGGCTTTTTTTGTAAGACTTTTGAGATAGATAGGAATTATAAGGCAAGAATTTTAGTAGTATGACAATCACTTTTATTCATCCTTAAGAGTCACGAATAGTACAAGTCCTTTTTTTAACCGCTAATTGTGCTTCTATAATCAGTAAGGAAACTTTTTAAATTAGTTTGTTTAATAATTTCCATCTTTTTAGAAATCCTGTATCGTTGACTTTCTATAGATCTGACAGAAGCATTCATAAATGTGGCTATGTCTGTATTCTTAAAACCCATACTTACAAAATAGCATATAAGTTTGTCCTTATCGTTCAAGTCTGGAAACTCATTGCTAAGTCTTGAGAAAAATGGAGCGTTAAGTTCATTTATGATTTCTAAATGGTTCTTATCATTACCAAAGAGGTTGTGTTCACTCAATTTTACATTATTGTGAAGCTCTTTAATCTTTTCATTCTGTTCTTGAATATTTGAGATATTGGATAGGTTTTGAGTTTCTTTTTTAAGTTGCGCAATATATTTTTTTAAACCGAGCATATTAGCCTTGAGTCTTTCGTTATTCTTTTCTAATTCTGATAAAGAGGCTACTTTACTTTTATACGTTTTCTGTAAAGCTTTATTTTTTTTATTTTTTCTTTTAAGTAGAAAAATGGTTAAAGATATCCCGGCTATTAAAAATGCCAATAAAATGAGTAAACGATTTTTTAGAGAAGATTCTCGTTTTAATGTGTCATCATAATCTAAAACTAATTTATTACTCTCTTCCATAAATTTGGAGCCCTGTACTGCATTTTCTTTCACAAAAGTTATAAGTGAATCATTGTACAGCGCGTGAAGTTCTTTGTTACCCTTTTTTAAATAATATTTTGAAGCGATATTGTAATAATTTTCTTGTAGTCTAATATCATCCGGTTTTGGTTCGTTCAAAATGCTTACAATGAAGCTTTCGTTAGTAAGCACTTCTCTCTCTGATAGTACTCCAGCAATATCATAGCTCAATAGCGTAGTGTAGTATGCTTTTAAATCTCCGTAATAAGCGACCTCATCTGGACTTTTTTGTGAAAGGTCCACACGCTTTACTTCTTCATAATAGTAGAGGGCAGAATCTATATTGTTTAATTCTAAGTGATTTTCTGATAAAAAGACATTCATATTGATTTCCAGATAGGAATCTTCGTTCTTTATGAGTTGTTCCTTGTTTTCAAGAAGAAGATTGATGCTTTCTTGATATAATGCTTCTTCGTACAAAAGCTCTGCTTTAAAAGAAAGCATATGGAGAACACCTGTAGGGTCTGTAGATTTTTTAAAATACTGCGTTGCCTTTGCGATATTATCTTTGGCAAGATCTAGTAACCCCAGCTCTTTTTGTCCTAAAGCAAGATTATAATATAGCTCTCCTAATAAGTCATTATCTTCAAGAATACTGGCTATCCTAATTGCTTTATTCATATTGCTATAAAAATCCTCCGTTTTTCCTTCAACATTAGAATGGGAGTAGGCGAGTAGCTTGTAATATCGAGCAACGTCTATACGGTCTTCTTGGACGGTGTCAAGACCTGTGCTGGAAAGTAATTTTTGTGATTGCGCAATATCCGTTTGGATATAATAGTTCTCAACCGAATCTAAAATGCGCACAACCCAATCTTCGTCGTCTTGTGCGTAGCTAGTGAGACTAAAAACAATTAAAATGACGGAAAAGATTTTTCTTAGCATTATGTGTTTTTTGTAAAAGTAAAAGTTTCTTGGGATAGTACGCGTTCAGCTGGTAGCAACTAGTATTTTTAAAACACTGTATATGAGCGAGTTAATATTTTGCGTAGTAAGTGAGTAGTGCACGAGTAGTCCTTGTGTTTCTCTTTAAACAATTTATATGAATGAAGAAAAGTAGTTTTGTGATAATAATGAGATACGGACAAAGTAGAAGCGGCAATTGTGATTTTAAGGTTTTTAGTGTCCCGCTGCATTCCTAATATTTCGGGGGATTTTAAGGATTATGTGGTGGGACTAATACCTGAGTTATTGTTGTCTTATTATTTTTTTAAGTAATGCCATTTGTCCTAAATGATACGTCGTGTGCTCTAAAACGCCGTGGAGGTTGCGATAGTAATTCCCATATTTTCCTCCAGCAAAATCTTCCCAGAGTCTTTTTTCAGGAAGTTGTTGGATTAGAATTGCCATTTCTTCTATTTCACGAAATACAGTTTTCTTAAGCACAGCCCATTCTGCTGCCGAAGCAATAGGAGGATGGTCAAAACTAAGCGCGTCATTTCCTTCTAAAGGTCCGCCTTTTAATACTTGACTTATAATTCTGATATAGTATTGAGTGTGATATAAAAGCGTCCCGATAGTATTGCAGTCATACAGTGAGTGAGTAGCTTCTTGCCAAGTAATATCGTCTAACACTTCCTTCATTGCAACGCCAGTCATATTGCCGCCGTTATAAATAGTTTTAAGTTGTATAGCAATGGCTTGCGAGGTCTTCATGGTTTATGGTTGTTTTTATGCCAAATATATAAATAGCAGCTGGAAATGAACTTTTCTGAACCTTTCGGTAAATGATTTATCTTTACGGGATATCGACGATCATAATCCATCGTTATCCTGAGAATTTTAGGATATATCGACGATAAAAGTTATCATATAACGAGTTGTGCCCAATGTCGGAAAAAACCAAAATCGAGAAAAAAACGAACTAAAAAAAGAAAATAACTGAATGGCATTAAGCTGGAATGAAATAAAAGATAGAGCATTAAAATTCTCAAATGAATGGGCGAACGAAACAAAGGAAAGAGCAGAAAAAGATAGTTTTTGGAATGACTTTTTCAACGTTTTTGGAATATCACGCAGGCGAGTTGCTACATTTGAAGAACCTGTCAAAAAATTAAGTGGAAATCAAGGCTTTATCGACCTATTTTGGAAAGGAACTTTACTTGTTGAACATAAATCAAAAGGAAGAAGTTTAGACAAAGCTTTTGAGCAAGCAACAGATTATTTCCCTGGACTAAAAGAACACGAATTGCCAAAATACATTTTAGTTTCTGATTTTGATAAAATCAAACTATTTGACCTAGACGAAAAGACAGAACACGAATTTCACGTTTCCGAACTTTATAAAAATGTGAAGCTTTTTGGATTTATCGCAGGGTATCAAAAAAGAACTTTTAAAGAAGAAGACCCTGTAAATATAAAAGCAGCTGAATTAATGGGAAAACTTCACGACCAACTCGAAGAGTTTGGTTATGAAGGTCATCATTTAGAAGTTTATTTGGTTCGTTTACTCTTCATACTTTTTGCAGATGATACAAGTATTTTTGAGAAAGATATTTTTAAGGAGTTTTTAGACCAAAAAACAAATGAAGATGGAAGTGATGTAGGAGCACTAATGGCTCAGTTTTTTCAAGTATTAAATACACCAAAAGAAAAACGTCTTAAAAACTTAGACGACCATTTAAATCAATTTCCCTATGTAAATGGTAAATTATTCGAAGAGTTTCTGCCCATTGCCTCTTTCAATTCTAAAATGCGAAGTATCTTATTAGAAGCGTGTGGTTTAGATTGGGGAAAAATATCACCAGCAATTTTTGGTTCGCTTTTTCAAAGTGTTATGAACCCAGAAGAACGAAGAAATTTAGGCGCGCATTATACTTCAGAAAAAAACATCTTTAAACTCATTAAACCACTTTTTCTTGACGAGTTAAGAGAAGAATTTGAAAAAGTAAAATCAAGTACAAAAAAACTAAAGGAGTTTCATCACAAACTATCCACTTTAAAATTTCTTGACCCTGCTTGTGGTAGCGGAAATTTCTTAATCATTACTTATAGAGAACTAAGACTGTTAGAAATTGACATTTTACGTGAACTATTCAAAAAAGGCGAACAAGTTCTTGACGTTTCTTCTATTCTTTGGTTAGACGTAGACCAATTTTATGGTATTGAATATGACGAATTTGCAGCAAAAATAGCAGAAGTAGCAATGTGGTTAATTGACCACCAAATGAATATGCTTGTTTCAGAAGAATTTGGGCAATACTTTGCACGGTTACCATTAAAAAAGGCAGCAAAAATTGTACACGCAAATTCTCTACAAACAAATTGGGAAGATATAGTTTCTAAAAATGAACTTTCTTACATCATTGGAAATCCACCTTTTATTGGTTCTAAGTTATTAGACAAAATCCAAAGAGAAGATATGGCAAATATTTTCAATGGAGTTAAAAATGGTAAAATATTAGATTATGTTTCTGCTTGGTATTACAAAGCAGCACAATACATACAAGACACTAATATAAAAACTGCTTTTGTATCTACAAATTCAGTTACTCAAGGAGAGCAAGTAAGTGTACTTTGGGGCGAAATGATAAATAAGCTAGGTATTAAAATTCATTTTGCGCATACCACTTTTAAATGGAGTAATGAAGCAAAAGGAAAAGCGGCAGTTTATTGTGTAATAATTGGTTACGCAAATTTTGATACAAAAGACAAAAAGTTATTTACGTATTTAGACATTAAAGGGGAACCTTCTGAAATTTCAGTAAAAAACATAAATCCTTATTTAGCAAATGCAGAGGATTTAATTATTGAAAGAAGAAGCCAACCAATTTGTACTGTTCCAAAAATGTCATTTGGTAATATGCCTTTAGATGGAGGCAACTTGATTATTGAAGATAGTGAAAAAGAAGAATTTTTGCTAAAAGAACCAAAAGCAAAACCTTATGTTTTACCGCTAATAAGTGCAAGAGAGTTTTTAAACAATAAAAACCGTTGGTGTTTGTGGTTAGAGAATATTAACCCAAATGAATTAAGGAAAATGCCAATAGTTTTAGAGCGTGTTGAAGCTGTAAAAGAGTTTAGATTGGCAAGTGTTGCGAGTTCTACGCAAAAACACGCAATTAGACCTACTCTATTTAGAGACAGAAAGAATCCCGATTCATACATTTTAATTCCAAGCACATCATCTGAAAATAGAAAATATATCCCAATGGGATTTTTCACGAAAAACAATATCGCAAGTAACAGTTGTCATATTGTACCAGATGGGACACTTTACAACTTTGGTGTGTTAATGAGTGAAATGCATATGACTTGGGTAAAATATACTTGTGGTCGGTTAAAAAGTGATTTTAGATATTCAAAAGATTTAGTTTATAATAATTATCCTTGGGCAAAAGAAGTAAGCGAAAAGAACAAGAAGAAAGTTGAGGAAAAAGCACAAAAAGTTTTAGACGTTAGAGCACAATTTCCTGATAGCAGTTTAGCAGATTTATATCATCATTTATCAATGCCACCAAAGTTAATAAAAGCACATCAGGCATTAGACAAAGCTGTTGATTTATGTTACAGACCACAAGCTTTTACAAATGAAACTGCTCGAATCGAATATTTATTTGACTTGTACAATCAATATACAGAACCATTATTGAACGAAAAGAAAACAAAGAAAAAGAAATAAAACACTGGGCACAACACGTTATATAACTCATAAAATAAGCCCGCAAAAACAAACGAGCTTTTCTAAAATTAATATTGCAAAAGCCCTTAAAACTCCTCCACCAGCGATGCCTAATTTCTAAAAGCCAAGGCGTTAATTAAGATCGCACTTTCGGTCGTTTTTATTTCCTGAGAGCATTTTCTTTTGACTCAGACACTTTTGTGAGTAGGGGTAAACTTCTGGCTGGAATTCTTTGCGTGTGGGATATATCGTCACTGTAGTGGTTTACAGTGTGCTGTTTAGATCTTGTAGTCTTATGATAAGATGAGTTTTATTTGTACAAGATGTTTAGGTCGCTTTCGCGAAAGCGCATAAAAAAACTCCCTGATGAACGCAGGGAGTCTCTAAAACATAAAGTTTAACCAACAAAAAAACTTCTACGTTAGAGTAGAAGTCCTTTTAAATCTTTAAAACATTCTCTTAAAGAGCAGCTACGTGCTTAGCTAGCTTAGACTTTAAGTTTGCAGCTTTATTATCATGTATGATATTGCGCTTTGCAAGCTTATCGATCATAGAAACAACAGCAGGAAACAATCCTTCTGCTTCTTTCTTATCTGCATCACGTAACTTCTTTATAGCATTACGTGTAGTTTTATGCTGATACTTGTTTCTAAGACGCTTTGTCTCACTATTTCTAATTCTCTTTAATGCTGACTTGTGATTTGCCATCTTCTCGTTATTAATTTTTACTTATAAATAAAGTTGTAGCCCGTAGGGGAATCGAACCCCTCTTACATGGATGAAAACCATGCGTCCTAGCCGATAGACGAACGGGCCATTTGAACAATTAAAAAATCAGAAATACCTCTTCTGAAATATTTTAGTAGCCCGTAGGGGAATCGAACCCCTCTTACATGGATGAAAACCATGCGTCCTAGCCGATAGACGAACGGGCCTAGAACAATTGCTCAAATTGCGGATGCAAAAATACAACTATTTTTAAATGGCGCAAACCCTGAACAAAGTTTTTTTTAAAACTTAATATGCCTTTGCAAAAAGCACACGCTGAGGGCTTGGTTTCCCGCTATATACGCAGGTTCCTTCTTCTTGTTCTGCATCCATGGGGATGCAGCGTATGGTGGCTTTAGTAAGCTCCTTAATCTTATCTTCAGTCTCTGACGTTCCGTCCCAGTGCGCACTTATAAATCCTGTTTTATTTTCTAGGACCTCTTTAAACTCATCAAAGGTGTTTACGGTAGTGATGTGAGAGTCTCTAAAGTTTTTTGCCTTTGTGTAAAGTGCTTCTTGAATTTCCTGAAGAAGTAAAGCAACTCTATCTACAACTTCATCTTTTGCTACAAATTCTTTTGTAAGCGTATCGCGTCGAGCAAGTTCTACGGTGCGTTTTTCCAGATCTTTAGGTCCTATACCTATACGTAAAGGAACACCCTTAAGTTCGTACTCATTAAATTTCCAACCGGGCTTATGTGTATCTCTATTATCATATTTTACAGATATACCTCGCATTCTTAAATCTTTTACAATTTCATTAGCTACTTGGCTTATTGCTTCAAGCTGCTCCTGACCTTTGTAAATAGGGACAATTACAACTTGATGAGGTGCGAGATTTGGTGGGAGGACAAGGCCATTATCATCACTGTGAGTCATAATAAGAGCTCCCATAAGACGTGTGGATACGCCCCAAGAGGTTGCCCATACAAAATCTTGTTTCCCTTGATTGTTTGTAAACTTAACGTCAAACGCTTTTGCAAAGTTCTGCCCTAAAAAGTGTGAAGTTCCTGCTTGAAGAGCTTTGCCGTCTTGCATAAGCGCTTCTATACAGTAAGTCTCATCTGCTCCTGCAAATCGTTCACTTTCCGTTTTGGTTCCTTGTATAACAGGCATTGCGAGAAAATTTTCTGCAAATTCTGCATAGACCCTATTCATAAGTTGCGCTTCTTCAAGTGCCTCGGCTTTTGTGGCGTGAGCGGTATGCCCTTCTTGCCAAAGGAACTCTGCTGTTCTAAGAAAAAGTCGGGTTCTCATCTCCCATCGCACAACATTGGCCCATTGGTTAATAAGAAGTGGTAGGTCTCTATAGGATTGTATCCACCCCTTGTATGTATTCCAGATAATAGCTTCACTCGTAGGTCTTACAACAAGTTCCTCCTCAAGTTTTGCTGCAGGGTCTACGCGGAGTTTTCCTGGATTGTCAGGGTCGTTTTGTAGACGATAATGCGTTACTACAGCACATTCTTTTGCAAATCCTTCAGCATTTTTTTCTTCTGCTTCAAAAAGGCTTTTGGGGACAAATAGAGGGAAGTAGGCATTCTCGTGTCCTGTTTCCTTAAACATACGATCTAGCTCTGCCTGCATTTTTTCCCAAATGGCGTAACCATAAGGTTTAATCACCATACATCCGCGCACGGCAGAATTTTCTGCAAGGTCGGCCTTTACGACAAGCTCATTGTACCATTTAGAATAATCTTCACTTCTAGTTGTTAAGTTCTTCCCCATATTTGGTGACTTTGGCACAAATATTGTGACTATGTTAAGGTGTTAATCGAGTTAATTTTACAGCACAAAACTACTTATTTTTACAACAAGCAACAATAAAACCCAATATAGTTATGGAACTTTATTCTCCCTTACATAGATCAATTAAACCACTTGCAATTGCGGTTCTAGGAGCCATTGCGCTTATTTCTTGTAGTTCGTCTCAGACGGTTTATGATGAAGATGGTATTTATAGCAATCCTGCATCTGAAACTGAGGTCGTAATTACAGATAATTCTGGTGTAACAAGTACAGGAGTTGCTTATAAAAACTATTTTGAACAAAAAGCAGACGCTCTCGGTCAGATCCCAGAAGAGGGAGCTATTTTTACTGATATTGAGTCTTATACATCTACTGAGGGTGATCTTCAAGATGAAGAGTACTATGATGACTTCTCAGAGGGTACTGGGTATCGCGTAGGTAACGCCGCTTGGGGAGAAGAGGTGTCTGATATAGTAGTAAACGTTTACCCTAGCTACGCTGGAGGATTCTGGGGAGGTGGTTTTGGCTTTAATCAATGGGGCTTTAACCGTTTTGGTTGGGGTGGCTTTGGTGGAGGATGGGGTTACTATGACCCTTTTTTCGGCCCGTTTTATAATGGGTGGGGCTTCGGTGGTTTCGGATATGGATTTGGAGCACCTTGGAATCCATTCTGTTACGGATTTAACCGACCTTTTTATAACAGACCGTTCGGTAATCAACATTTTAATAACGGATTTGGACGTGGTGGTAACGGTATAGCATATTCTAGAGGAAGAAGAAATAGTGCTTCAAGTGCTATAGCAGCTTCTCGTGCTCGCTTGCGCGAAAGCAGCCGAAGCCGTTCTGTATACTCTAGAGATAGAGGAACAGTGCGCCCATCTTCTGGTAATAGAGGTGATGCACGCTCTAGCGTTAGAAGATCGACTAACAGTGCTCGTACATCAAGACCTAGTTATTCTAGACCTGCTAGTGGGGCACGCCCATCTAGTCCTAACACTGCAAGATCCTCTACATCTCGTTCGCGCGGTAATGCAAGACCTGCAACTCGTACTTCAAGATCTAGCACAGCTCGATCTAGTTCATCTTCTCGTCCTTCTTACTCTAGACCTTCTTCATCATCTAGAAGCTCAAGCGCCAGAAGTTCAAGCAGTAGTCGTTCTAGTGGAAGTCGTTCAAGTTCTAGATCTGGTGGATCTTCTAGAAGAGGTGGGGGAATTAAATAGTCCTTAACATTCATTCAATCATATTATGAAAAAGATATTCTTAATTATTGCAACTATTGCGGTTGCACAACTAAGCTATGCGCAGTCTATACAAGATGCATTACGATATAGCCAAACAAACACCACGGGAACGGCTAGATATCGGGCGCTCGGCGGAGCCTTTGGCGCTCTGGGAGGAGATATGAGTGCAATTTCTATAAACCCTGCAAGTAGTGCCGTTTTTACTAAAAGTGCTTTTACCTTTTCCTTAGCAAATGATAATGTTACTAATGAGGTAGGTTACAATGGTGATTTTCGCGAAAGCGATGATAGTAGTATCTCATTTAATCAAATCGGCGGTGTTTTTGTCTTCGAAGGGAATGGGAACTCAAAATGGAAAAAATTTACTATTGGACTAAATTATGACCGCACCCAGAATTTTGATGATCAATTTGCAGCGTTTGGGACAAGTGGACAAACTATAGGAGATTATTTTTTAAATTTTGCGCAGGGCGTACCTTTAGACTTACTGGAGCTACGTGACAATGAGACCACGGCAGATCTGTACCAATTCTTAGGTGAAAATCAAGGTTTCGGTGCACAGCAGGCTTTTCTAGGTTTTCAATCTTTCTTAATAGATCCTGTAGATTTTGATAATCCTGATGGAACAGCTTATATATCTAATGTAGGAGGTAATTCTTTTACACAGGACTATCTTTCAAGTAGTGTGGGTTACAATGGAAAAGCAGCCTTTAACATAGGTGCTCAGTATGGGGATAATGTATACTTTGGCCTCAATTTAAATTCGCATTTTTTTGATTTCGAACAATCTAATAGTTTAGTAGAGACTAATGCTAATGCTGAAGGTATTACGGCTATTCGATTTGATAATAACCTAAGAACATTCGGAAGTGGTTTCTCTTTTCAACTAGGAACTATTGCTCGAGTAGGGAATGACATAAGACTCGGGTTTACCTATGATTCTCCTACGTGGTTTACCATTTCTGAAGAAGGAAGCCAGCGATTAATCACAGACCGTATCGAAGATGATCAGATGATCACTCAAGATATCGATCCTCGTGTCCTTAATATTTATCAAGATTATGAAATTTCAACTCCAGGGAAATACACCGGAAGTGTAGCTTATTTATTTGGACAGCAGGGGCTCATAAGCTTTGATTATTCTTACACGGATTATTCTCAGCTTTCTTTTAGGCCTAAGGGCGACCCGTTTTTTGCTGTTCAGAATGCAGCTATAGATAATGAGTTAAGGGGTGCAGGAACTTATAAGTTAGGTGGGGAGTACCGCTATGAAGACTGGAGTTTTAGAGGTGGCTACAGGTTTATTGAAAGCCCGTATGAGAATGAATTTACCATAGGAGCACTTACTGGATATTCATTAGGTTTAGGATATAATTTTGGGAATGTAAAGTTAGACCTTGCATACGATAGCACAGAACAAGATCTTAATCAGTCCTTATATTCTACTGGGCTTACTAATGCTCCTTCTAATAATAGAACAAACAGAGCAGTAATTGCTACACTTACATTTAATTTGTAGTAATATTTTACATATAAGATTATATAGAGCAGCCTCGTGCTGCTTTTTTTATGCTTAATTTGTAACTGTAAACAATAGTTGTATGAAAAGGGTTCTTGCATTTGCGGGTAGTAATAGTAGTAGTTCTATAAATGTACAGCTCGCTAACTATGTGCTCAACCATTGCTCTGGAGCAGACAAAAAGATGCTCTTGCTCACAGATTATAATCTGCCGATGTACAATATAGATATAGAGCAATCTAGCGGAATTCCCATAGATATAAACCTCCTTAAGGCAGAAATATCAAGGGCAGATGGTGTGATAATAGCCGTAAACGAACATAATGGCATGGTGTCTGCGTTTTTCAAGAATATCATAGACTGGCTATCGCGGGCAGACCGTAATTTTCTTGAGGACAAAAAGGTCTTGCTTATAAGTACATCTCCAGGTGCACGTGGTGGGTCTAGTGCACTTGAATACACCGAGAAAACCTTGCCTCGTTTTGGTGCAAATGTGGTGGAGCGTTTTAGCTTTCCTTCGTTTCAGCAACATTTTAATGTCGATGCTCAGGAGATTACTGATCCGCTTTTACAGATGGGTATTCAAGAAGTTATTGCTTCGTTTTTAAATGAGCTAGAGGGTTAAATTATTCTTCTAAGAGCACAATATTATAGGGCGAGTCTACCGTTACTTTGCCGTCAGTAATAGCTACTTCTTGCCCTGAATAAGTGTCTGTGAGGGTTTCCGCTTTCGCGAAAGCGTCACCTACATAAATCTCCTTCTTTCCAGGTGGTAAATCTAGACCAACAATCACAACGTCTTTAAAATCATTATTCTCAAAAGTTCTAGAAAAGATATATGGAGCTTGACTTAACATTTTGTGCTTTCCGGCGCCTATTGCGGGATGTGACCCTCTAAAGTACCCCAGTTTTTGCCAATGATTTAATATTTTTTTAGTCTCTTGTTCTGATTGCTGTTCCCAATTCATAAAACTTCTTAGGGTAGCGTCGCCTTGAGTACCTTCAATCGTGAGGTCACGTGCGCTTTCATCCCCGTAATAAATTTGTGATAGTCCTGGTGTGAGGAGCAGCTTGGTTGCTGTTTCTAGTGGTTTTGTGCGGTCTTTGTCAAAAGGTTGTCCGTCATCGTGAGAAGTAGCATAATTCATAATGCTTTTTCCTTTATGTGAGATGTGCTGAATGCTATCGTACTTAGAAAACAAGGTCTCATAGTCTTGTAGCGCGTCGTATTTAAATTCAAAATTTATAAGATTGTCAAAACCGTGTGCAAAGTAATCTACTTTCTTGTCACCTAAGTTAAAATCACGACCATTGCTTGCCATATAATTATAGACTTCTCCAAGCATAAAAAATGGTGTGTCATCCATCGTTTTTTCAGGATTTTCTTTTTTAAACGTACTAAAGGCTATTTCTGCTTGCTCACGCAGTACATCCCAAGCTCCTTCCTCTACGTGCTTTGTAGTATCTACTCTAAAGGCATCTATTCCAAGTTCTCTCACGTAATCGGTAAGCCACTTTATAATATAATTACGGGGTGTTTTTTTAAGATTGTTACTTGTGAAGTAGTTTTCTAGTTCTTCTATTTCTTGCTGGTAGCGGCCTTCTTTTTTCCACTTAGCGATGAGGTGTTCTGGGAGTTGAACTTCTTCTTCGCTTTCGGTGAGGATATCTGGGAGGTTTTCTACTAGACTACATTTAATTGTGTTTTCATAAGTTGTAAAAGCACAATTAGGGTCTTCTCTTGCCCAGTCTGATCCCCAGAACGGATCTTGTTCTGTAACCGGCCCTGTATGATTGAGAACGACATCCATCACAATACGAATGTTATTCTTGTGAGCGGAAGTTACAACCTCTTGTAAATCTTCCATCGTGCCAAAATTTGGGTCTAGTGCGGTCCAGTCCTTAGTCCAGTATCCGTGGAATCCGTATGTAAGCCCCGTACCTTCATCTACACCACCGTGTATTTGCTCTACGACGGGTGTAAACCAGATGGCATTAACGCCTAAATCTGTAAAATATCCCTCATTTATTTTTTGAGTGATTCCTTTAAGATCACCACCCATAAAACCTCTTAAGACTGCTGTTTCTTTTGTACGGTCAAAGTTGGTATCGTTTGAGCTGTCTCCATTACTGAAACGATCTGTCATCAGGAAATATACATTTGCTCCTTCCCAGACAAACGGGGTTTTTACTTCTGTTTCTGCAAGTTCAGAATTGTTCTTCGGAGAGTTATCAGACTTGCAACCTACAAACGTAATTGCTAATAATAAGATGGAGAGGGGTAAGAAGGTTTTCATAAATGCTAAGTTTTGTTGTTACGAAGCTAGTAAATTGAATTGAGAACTCTTGTGTTTTCGCTTTAAGCGAAAGAAAATGTATTTTTGATGCACAATTTACTTCTATGCCATCCATTTCCTCTTGGTTACTTGCTGCTCGCTTACGCACTTTGCCGCTATCTATATCTGGTATTCTCGTAGGTTCGGGTTTAGCCCAGATGGAAGGACTTTTTAAATGGGAAATTTTTGTGCTTGCCCTGCTCTCAACCCTGGGATTCCAGGTCTTATCAAACTTTGCAAATGATTATGGCGACGGAGTAAAAGGGACAGATAATGAACATCGTGTTGGTCCGGCAAGAGCTATGCAGAGTGGCCTACTGACTACATCAGATCTTATAAGAGGAATGATAGTGATTACCGTACTCACGATGATGGCTGTTATTGCATTAATCTATACCGCATTTGGTGCAGATGATTTAATGTTGTCTTTACTTTTTCTCTTCTTGGGCATTACTGCAATTATTGCCGCGGTAAAATATACGGTGGGTAAAAGTGCTTATGGTTATCGGGGATTGGGTGATTTTTTCGTTTTTATTTTTTTTGGCTTAGTGGCTGTTATGGGTAGTTATTTTCTGTTCACGAGGCAACTAGATATTGTAAAAGTTTTACCAGCTGCCACCATTGGTTTACTTGCAACCGCAGTGTTACATCTTAATAACATGAGAGATCGGGTAGAAGATGAGAAAGTTGGAAAGAAAACACTTGCGGTTTTGATGGGAAAAAGTGGGTCTAAAAGGTACCATATAGTTGTTATTATGGTTGCTTTTGTTGCTTGGAATGTATTTCTTTTTGTTTCAAAAGTACCTGAAGTATATTTCTTAACGATCCTGCCTTTTTTAGTTTTAGGTATCCACATTCGTAAGGTGATTCTGGTTGAGCAACCTAAGGCTTACGACCCTGAATTAAAGAAAGTGGCTTTAGTGACTTTTACTATAGCTTCTGTCTTCTTTGTCTTATGTCTCATTTTGCCTCAACTCGTAATAGGTTAGGTTTGAGTCGCTAACCTTTTAGCGTTCTATAAGTGCATTTTATCGAATTGTTAAGTTTATATTAAAATGGCTTAACAATTATTCTTATTTTTCCTACTGGATAATAATTTAAACTAAAATTTTATGAAAAAAATTACTTTGATGCTAACAGCAGCATTATTCTGCCTTATGGGTGGTATGAATGCTCAAACCACGTTTACGGGTGCGGGCACACCTACGCCTATTCCAGCAACGGGGACTGGGACGGCTACTTGTTCTACAGCTACAACATCTGATGCTACCTCGACACTCACAGGAACAATAGGCACAGATTGGGGTATTGATAACGTCACAATTGATTTAACGCACACTTGGGATTCAGATTTAGATATAAGTTTAGTTTCTCCTGATGGAACTTCATTAGACTTATCGTCTGATAATGGAGGTACTGGTGACAATTACACGAATACTGTTTTTCAAGATGGTGGTGATGATATAACTGATGCAAGTGCTCCTTTTACAGGTACATTTGCTCCAGAAGGAGGAACCTTTGCAGAGACCTTTGCAGGTGAGAATGCTGGAGGTATATGGCAACTTTCTGTTTGTGACGATACAGGTGGAGATACGGGAACGCTACTCTCTTATGAGATTACTTTTATAGAGTGTGTAGTAGATTTACAATGTCAAGATGCAACCGCTAATCTAGATGAGAATGGAATGTTGGAAGGACCTTTTGAAGATCTTGTTCAGAATGCAGAGGTGAGATTTGAAAGTAATGGGACTACTACCGCGGCTGTAGCTTCTGGAGACACACCATTAGCAATTCCAGATTCAAATCCTGCTGGTGCAACTGCTACAGTAGATGTTTCTGGTATTGGAGGGTCTATAGGTACAGAATATTTACCTGTAGTGACTATTGATATTACTCACACTTGGGATAGTGATTTAACATTAACCTTAATATCTCCTGACGGTTCTGAAGTAGAATTAGCCGATGGTCTGGGTGGTTCTGGGGATAATTATTCTACTACCGTATTTCAAGACGGAAATGCGAGTATAACTACTGGAGCACCGCCATTTAATGGATCATTTAGCGCCCAAGAAGGAGATTTTGCGACCATTCTTGCTGGAGCTGATGTTGACGGAACTTGGTCATTATTTGTAACGGATGATACAGGAGGCGACACAGGAACAATTAATAATTTTTCTATTGCCTTTGAGGAACTACAGAAAAATGTCTATGCTCCTAGTACTTGTGGGGATGCTCTGGTTACATTTAGTCCTAATTCCTTTGACTGTATGACAACGGGAGACAACACAGTCACAATAACGGCAGGTGGAGAAACTTGTACAGCTGTACTTACAGTACTTGCTGGTGTCCAATTTGACGGTCCTAGTGACTTGTTTATAGGTACTGGTGATACTGTAGAATGTAGTAGAGTTATTAACTATGACTTGACTGGTGAGGTTGTAGGTTGTGATGGAGAAGCCACTTTAGTACTTACAGAAGGTTTTGAAAGTGGAGAAGAATTCCCGGTAGGAACTACAACTGTATCTTACGAAGCTCAAGCTATGGACGGAACCGTTTTAGATACTTATACCTTTGACGTGACAGTTACAGATACAGCTTTCCCAGCTATAGATTGTCCAGGTGACTTTGCAGTATCTCCAGATGACGGAGCGGCGGTTTATACAATTCCAGATTGGAGTGCACTAGCTTCTGATAACTGTTCTTCTGGTGATGAACTCGAGTTTGTTCAAGTACCAGCTGCAGGAGAAACTGTAGCAGATGGAAGTATGACAGACGTAACATTTACAGCCACAGATGCTGCTGGAAACGTTACAGAATGCTCATTTGTTCTTACTGTAGATGAAACGTTAAGCACAAACGATTTTGCACTTGATAGCGCAATCTCTGTTTATCCTAATCCGGTTGCAAGTCAGTTTACACTTCGCAATGGATCTAATGCTCAATTACAAACAATCACAATGTCTGATGTAAACGGACGTGTGATCGAAGTAATAGCACTTAGCGATATGGCTACAGAGAAGCAAATTAATATTTCTGGTTATGCAAGCGGAATTTATTTTGCACAAATAACCACTGGAAATGCAACTACTGTAAAACGTATTGTAAAGCAATAGGAATTATAAGTAAATCATTATTAAGAAAGCCCCGTGACTTTGGTCACGGGGCTTTTGTATTAAAAAAGTCTTAATGCACTCTCTTGTTCTTAGGACTAACCGTAATTTTAACTTAAAACCTATTATAATGAAACTAACTTTTTTTGGTCAAAATGCCTTTCATATTGCTATTGGGGATATAAACATTATTGTAGATCCTTTCATTTCTGGAAATGATCTTTCTAAAGATAAAGTAGATATAAATGACCTCAAAGCAGATTTTATACTACTCACGCACGCGCATCAAGACCACGTTCTAGATGCAGCTGCTATTGCAAAAAACACAGGAGCTACCATCGTAAGCAATTATGAAATAACAAAATATTATGAGACAAAGGGCTTCCAGACACACCCTATGAACCACGGTGGGAAGTGGAAATTTCCCTTTGGCGAGGTAAAATACGTAAATGCGATTCATACCAGTTCTTTTGAAGATGGTACCTACGGAGGACAACCTGGTGGGTTTATAATAAAAACTTCAGAAAAGACGATATATATTGCTGGTGATACTGCTCTAACGATGGATATGAAACTTATCCCAATGTCCTACAAGCTTGATCTAGCAATACTTCCCATAGGTGATAATTTTACAATGGGAGTAGATGATGCAGTTATAGCTTCCGATTTTATCGATTGCGATCGTATTGTTGGTTGCCACTATGATACCTTTGGCTATATAAAAATAGATAAGGATAAGGCGGTAACAACTTTTTCGGAGAAAGGAAAGGAACTTATCTTACTGGATATTAATGAAGTATTGGAGGTGTAGATATACGCTTTCGCGAAAGCGTAAAAATCAAAAATGACAGCTACTTACCAAAAGTATATCTTAGAATTTAAACGCCCCAGCGGCACATCTCGTGGAATATTAAAAACTAAGGAAACTTGGTTTATTAACATAGAAAGTGAGGGAAAGTGCGGAATAGGAGAGTGTGGGATTTTAAGAGGACTGAGCTACGATGACCGTCCTGATTATGAAGAGAAACTAAAGTGGACCTGCAAAAACATTGCCTTAGGAATGTATAAATTGTGGGAGCAGCTTGCAGAATTTCCAAGTATCCAGGCAGGAGTAGAGATGGCCTTTATGTCCCTTGAAGCTGCACATCCTTTTGAGCTTTTTCCTTCAGCATTTACTCGTGGCCAAGAGGCAATTGACATAAATGGTTTGATCTGGATGGGCGATGAAGCGTTTATGAAGGATCAAATAGACGAGAAACTAGAGAGTGGCTTTAATTGCATTAAGATGAAAATAGGAGCCATTGATCTGGATAATGAGCTAAAATTACTTTCTTTTATCAGGAAGCATTGTTCTCCAGAACAAATGACATTGCGGGTAGATGCAAATGGAGCTTTTACCCCAAAAGAAGCACCGTTTGTTTTAAAAGAACTATCTGAGCTCAATATACACTCTATAGAGCAGCCTATAAAAGCTGGGCAAAATGATGCGATGCGTTTACTATGTAAAACGACGCCTGTACCTATTGCACTAGATGAGGAACTTATAGGAATTACAACGAGACAAGAAAAGAAAGAATTACTAGAAACTGTAAACCCACAATTTATTATCTTAAAGCCTAGTTTTGTAGGTGGTTTCCGTGGTAGTCAGGAATGGATTGATATAGCAAATACACTCGGGATAGGCTGGTGGATAACCTCTGCCCTAGAGAGTAATGTAGGGCTTAGCGCTATAGCTCAATGGACGTATATCATTGGAGCAAAAGGGCATCAAGGTCTAGGTACAGGAAGCCTTTACACAAATAACATCCCTTCTCCTTTGATGGTCAAAGAGGGAAAAATTTCATACAATCCCAACTTGTCTTGGGATTTAAATAACATCAAATAAATGTTTATAGAACAGGCATATAAGGGTATAAATGAATGGTGGAGAGTTGTCATAGTCACATTATTCGGTACTGGATTATTTATATTGAACCTTATAATGTTTCTGACTATGGACTTAGATGTCCAGGCAGAAATGGATGCAATGATGGAGTTGTTCAAAAGTAAAAATCTACTTCTCGCTTTCAATCTTGCGCCGTTTGCGGCCATATTATTTTTGCTATTTTTACTCGTTTGGGCGCTACATCAAAGAAGTATTCTGAGTTTGACAACTGCACGAGAAAAAGTCGATTTTAAGAGGATCTTATTCTCTTTTATGATGGTTTTTATATACACAATAGTAACTTTTGTAGTTGCTTATTATGCCAGTCCAGATGATTATGTCTGGCAATTTGATGCTTCAAAATTCTCAATTCTTGTTCTTATTGGGTTGATTTTATTTCCATTTCAAATTGGACTCGAAGAATGGCTATTCAGAGGCTATTTGATGCAACAAATTGGAATTGCAGTACGTAATAAATGGATGCCTCTATTAATCACATCGATAATGTTTGGTGTCTTTCATTCAGCCAATCCAGAAGTAGCAGAGATTGGACCAATTATAATGGTCTTCTACATAGGAACGGGATTACTTTTAGGAATAATGACTCTTATGGATGACGGACTTGAACTTGCGTTGGGTTTCCACTTTGGGAATAATCTTCTTGCCGCGACTTTACTAACGTTTGAATATTCTGCACTCCAAACTGATGCTTTATTCAAATCTGTAGCTCCTACGGGAGCGGGGGTTGAATTGATATTACCAGTTCTTATAGTTTATCCAATATTTCTCTTAGTCCTAGCCAAAAAATACAAATGGACAAACTGGAGAGAAAAACTCACAGGAAAAGTAATGCCTCCTGTACCAGTCACGAGTAAGACAGAAGAAATTTAAAGCAACGATAATACGCTCTTAACTCAAAGTTTACGTGTTGTTTATACTTTCACAAATATGGTAGAGTTTCAAGATCGATATGCGCGGGTACACCCAAAATTTAAACTCAATGGAGAAAAATTTTCTATTGAAAAATTAAAAGCGCAAGCCTACGAATTTATTAAAGAAGGTGAGCCTTATGAAGAAGCCGTGGGTAATTTTTTATTAGACTGGCTTAACGATAAAAGATATATAACGGTACATACTTCTGGATCTACAGGTTCTCCTAAGGCAATAAAAATCCTCAAGATGCATATGGTTAATAGTGCAAAAGCAACTGCAAAGCATTTTGACCTACCAGAAAAGACAACAGCCTTACTCTGTCTTCCTGCTCATTTTATTGCCGGTAAAATGATGTTGGTACGTGCGCTCACACAGGGCTGGCATATCGATATGGCTCAACCTAAATCTAATCCTCTGGATAATGTTTATAGACGTTATGATTTTTGTGCGATGACACCTTTTCAGTTAGATAACTCATTAGGAAGAATGCACCTCCTTAAAAAACTCATCGTAGGCGGTGGCGCTATAGCACCATCCTTAGTAAGCCGCCTGCAAAGTCTTTCTACAAAGATTTATGAAACTTATGGAATGACCGAAACTGTCACTCATATTGCCGCTAGGCGCATAAACCCTAAGAAATCTACGCAAGATATTATTCCTTTTAAAACCTTGCCTAAGGTTACCATTTCTGTAGATAATCGTAATTGCCTCGTTATAAAAGCACCTGCTGTCAGTACCGACCCTGTGATTACTAACGATATCGTAAAACTGGAGACCTTTAAAAAATTTATCTGGTTGGGACGTATTGATAACGTGATTAATAGTGGTGGTGTAAAGTTGCATCCAGAACAGATAGAAGCAAAGCTTGCAACGATGATTGACAGTTCCTATTTTGTCGCTGGAGTTCCCGATGATGCATTAGGAGAGAAGCTGGTGTTATTTGTAGAACAGGAGGAGGAGTTTGCTTTCGCAAAAGCGGATTTGGACCTTACTCATTTTGAACCCTATGAGTTTCCGAAGGTCATAATCACGCTTCCTAGATTTGAACGCACAGATAATGGAAAGTTACAACGAGGCCAAACGGTGAGAAAAGCTTTGGAGCATTGATGATTAGATTTATAAAACTGTAAACAGCGGTCCTTTTTCTTAGAAGCTGGAGTCTTTGCTGGCACATCTAACTTTCAAACCCCTGTTCCCTCAATGATATCGAGCATTCCCTAATCTTGCATTGTAATACCTTATTGCCATTAGTAGTTTTAGATAAACTTTAAAAACATAGGCAATGAAAAATCTATTAAAATTATGCGCAATTGTATTATTAACCTTGCAAGCAAGCGCACAAACAGAACAGGAAATTAAATCTACAATGATTACGATTGAAGGACTCATAACTCACGCGGCAACAAATTATCCTACTCAAGAAAAACAAAAGCTTTTTCTTTTGATAGAAGCTAGTGAAAATGGAATATATACTGATGCGCGTTTTTACCTTGAGCAGGGTTTGAGTTTGTTACTCAAAAGATTAAAGCCAGACGATCTAATTGCCTTAGGCACTTATGGTAGCCGCAACGAAGTATTATTACCATACACCAAAATAAAAAATGAAAAAAAAATTATGGAGATGGTTCAAGTATTGTCACAACCTATAAGAAATACTGAGGTAAAAGATGGAATTGATCAAGCATTTAACCTGGCTCAAACCCAATATGAGCCAGGAGCATTAAATTCTGTAATAATGATGCGCAATGATAATATAGAGAGTATGGTAACGAGTAAATCAAAGAGTAGTCTCCAGGGTAATGCCGAGAGCAATGATAAAACAGGTCGAGTGTCTAATAATCCAAAGATTGGAGGAGCCATAGCTCTTACTGCATTAAGTATATTACCAGAAATCCTGACGATTATAAAAAATTAGTATTTGAAACTTTTTATTTTTTTATTAAAGGCTATTTTAGGCACCGTTGTTGATAACTGATCCATAGATTAATAAATGATATATTTGCAAAAATTTTTAAAAGTATGAGATTTTATAAAATTGTTCTTTTATCTGTAATTGCCATTTTTGGGGCGCAGTCACTTGTAGCACAAATAGGTGGTTCCCAAAGGTCGCAGCAACGTGGTTATGGTGTTGGTCAAGGAAGTAACATTTCTTATGAAGCAGAAAAGCCAGATGCAGGGGAACGGGCTCAAGAAAATGCAAATCTTTATGCAGAAGAGCTGGGCATAGATGCTTTTAAAAAAGAGGTGCTCAAAAATTACCTTAAAGATTATTACATCCAGAAATTTGACGTTACCTATAGTACCACTTTAGAATCTATAGAAAAGAGGAAGCTGCTAGATGCGGCTAAAGTTAAGTTTGAAAAACAAATGGCTCCAGTATTTTCGGAAGAAAACGTTAGTCAGATTCTGGCATTTGAAGACATAGGCGCAGAGAAAATTAAGAAAGAGAAAAAGAAGCGCAAAAAGAAAAACAAAAAGAAACGTAAGGGATAATATCCCACTTGATTAAAAAGACTGCCCCACGGCAGTCTTTTTTTTGTTACTTTAAGACCTTATATAAAACCCTATTGATATGTTTAAGATCTTTTCTTTTGTAATAATGTTTATCGCGTGCTCCCTAAGTGCGCAGGTGCTTCCAGAAAGGGAAAGAGCACAAGTTATAGATGATATTCTTGAGGAACGTTTTAATTCACTTTTACCCGAGTTAATGGATAGGGCAGGTATAGATATGTGGTTACTCATCTCTCGTGAGTATAATGAAGACCCAGTGCTCAAGACTATGCTTCCTTCAACCTGGTTAAATGCGAGGCGCAGGACTATTCTAGTTTTTTATCGTAATCAGAAGGATGATACCATCGAGAAGCTTGCAATAGCCCGATACAACGTTGGAAAGAATATCAACTCTGCCTGGGACAAGGAAAAAGAGCCAAACCAATGGAAGGCTTTGGTAGACATTATAAAGGCACGCAATCCAAAAAAAATCGGAATGAACTACTCTGACGATTATGGACTTGCAGATGGTGTTGTAAAAACAGATTATGAAGAATTTATAGCTGCTACGCCAACAGAAATTCACAATAAGATTGTGAGTGCTCAGGAACTTGCGGTAGGATGGTTAGAAACAAGAACCGCTAGAGAAATGGACTACTATGAGCAGCTTGTGTCGATCACACATAATATCATTGCAGAAGCATTTAGTAGTAAAACCATTACTCCTGGAACTACAACTACAGATGACGTGGTGTGGTTCTTACGGCAGAAAGTAACAGACCTTGGACTAGAGACTTGGTTTCACCCTACGGTAGATATACAGCGCACAGACGAGCAGCTCGAGAGTCATATCGTCTCCTTTTCTAATAGGCCAGAGGGTAAGGTGATCCAGAAAGGTGATTTATTGCATTGTGATTTTGGGATCACTTATCTTAGGCTAAATACAGATTGCCAGCAGCACGCTTATGTTTTAAATGATAATGAAACTGAAGCTCCAGATTTTCTGGTTAACGCTTTTGCAAAAGGAAACCGTGTGCAAGACATTCTTACCACAAACTTTAAGACTGGAGATTCTGGCAATACGATTCTGCTCAACGCTCTAAAACAGGGCAAAGCCGAAGGTTTACGTCCTTCTATCTATACACATCCACTCGGGTTATATGGTCACGCTGCAGGCCCGACGATTGGAATGTGGGATTCTCAAGGAGGTGTGCCTGGTAGCGGGGATTACCCTCTTTATGAAAACACAGTCTACGCCATAGAACTCAACACTACTGTAACAATTCCAGAATGGGAAAAGGATATTAGGATAATGTTAGAAGAAGCTGGATTTTGGGGTAAAGATGGATTTAGATATGTAGATGGGCGACAAGAGGAACTCATTTTAATTAATTAAAACCATAGCGCAACTATCTGATTTATAATTTTTTGTGATATTTATTTTAATTTTTTTGTACTTTGGTATCTCCCTCACCTGGTATAAATAATAATTAATCTCACAATTATGATAATCAGCAAGAGGCCTAATTTCTCATATTATCTCTATTGGATAATCTTAGTCGCTTTAATAGGATTTATACAATCTATATTTCGTATAAACGATTATATAGATATTCCGCAGCACGGTCATTTTGAAACATTTGATGCTGTAAGTGCTGTAATAAAATCTAGTTCACGCTCCACAATTCTTGCATACTATTCTTATTTTATTATTGAGCTTGTCTTCATTGCGTTATCTCTCTATATAGGAGCCAGATGGATTAAGACGATGGATAATAAGCTTGTACGCGTTTATAATGTGGGAGTTGTAGTAGTCCTGATTCTAGAATTTATTGAAAATGTCCTTCGTTATATGATTTTTGAGGGAGATGGATTAGAGATATTATATTTCGTAAAGATTGGAGTCTATTTCTTCTGTAGTTTCTTCATAATCATTTATGTATTCAAAAACTTAGTTCTCAAAAAGTATCGTACGGTAGCGCGCTTTATCATCACATCCATAGTAAGTTTAATCTTTATTGCGTTTATCTACGGACTACTTACACTAATGCCTCAAGGTGGGACTCTTGTTGTATCTATGCTAGATAGCTTCTGGAATACATTTGGCTTTTTTTTCTTACTTATTTTTCTTGCTATAATATTAGCCCATTATCCTACCTACGCAGAGCTTTGGTGGTACGGAAGCAATAATGTATGGCGTTTAAAGATGGCTTACTGGAAACCTAGAGGTGATGCAACTTGTGATTCTATTATGGAAACAGGTCGCAAAGCCTTAAAGGAAAAAGAGAACCCAGACAAAGACTTGGAGCAAGAACGTGTACTGTCTAGGCAAACGATAGATGAGCTTACTACAGAGGAGGCAGGAAGTTTTAACTTTTTTGGCTGGGGATTCATTTATTATGATACAAGTCAGGGTACCCCAGAAGGGAAGCGGTTATACAATGACGAAACAATAAAACGCTGGCGTAGGAGCTTAGGAATACTATTATATATCGCAGTATTTAATATTTTTTTCAGAGTGGCTGCGCAGTATTTTGAAAAGGATATTAATGTAATTGGACTGACCATATTTATTTTAATAGGAAGCCTGGTAATTTATCATTTTCACGGTGAGATGTATAATGGTTGGAAAATCTCCATTGCAGAAGCACTTGGAAATCATAAGACAGGTGACCAACCGCCGCGACCCGTAAAAGATGTTCTTAAGGAAATACAGGACTATTGCACGTTCTTCCCTTACTTTATACTAATTTCTATAGGGCTGAGTCTGATTACCTCATTACTCGCTCACTTCGTAGGATGGTCAGGTATTACCTTAGTTTTTGCATTCATTACTCTAGCTGCACATCTCTATCTCTATATGTATTTTAAAATATGTCGGACTTATTTAAAATATGTATTTTTTACTAACGAATTGTGCAGGCGTCAAGCGTCTATGTTTAATCCAGCCACCGCCTACCTCTTTGAAAAACACCGAGTGAAAAAGAGAAAAGATGGCTGGTTACGCACTTTAATTGGGAATTTAAGTAACAATGTGGCTTTTATAAAAATTATGAGTGCAAGTGGTTTTTTTTCACTACTTGTATTGCTGCTCGTAAATATTAGCTTTGATATTGCCGCTTATATTAACCCTATTAATGTTATCCTTTTATACATCATTCTTATTTATGCAGCTGTATTCATAGTATTTAAACACGTCCTATACTACAACCGCAATAAGGACATATTAAAAGTTCATTTTACACGTCCATTACTTATCCCAATCATTGCTTTAGTAATTCTAATTGTAGTGTCCATTACTTCAAAAGAGGATTCTGATCTGCACGAACTCACTTTAGTCCCTATAGAAAAGAAGGATACAATGTCCAGAATAACTTTTCTCAAAAGATTGCAATCTTCAGATAGGCAGAGCACAGGCAACAATTATTTTTACATAGGCTCTTATGGAGGTGGTCTTAAGGCAAATCTGTGGAACAACCTTTTATTATTTGAGTTAGATTCGCTTTCGCGAAAGCGTTTCCTGCACAAAACCGTTGCGATGTCTGGAGTCTCTGGTGGTGCCGTAGGAATAGGCAACTATTCTGCTTTAAGATACAACGCTCAAGGTGATCCCGTAAAAATGAGACAAGCCATAGAGGAGATCGGTCAGTCTAATGTGCTCTCTTACGAACTCGCCCTCTGGCTAGGAGCAGATTTTTTTAGAGAACCCATTCCATTTAACATATTTAAGGGTAGAGACAGAAGTTACTATTCTATGCGCGAGCATTCTCGTATGGTTGGTATGAAGAAAGGATTATTTAATAATGTCACCTATCGTGATTACTGGCAGGATATGTATGCGTACGAAAAAGCTAGTTTTCCTATACTCATAACAAATACTACCTCTACACTAGGGAAACAAGGCGTAGCTAGCTCATTAAAAGTCCCAGACAGCATATTTTCTGGAGCAGATAATATTCTTGATTTTGAAGGAGTAAACAGAGATAAATCCCTTACATATTTTGGAGCATTATCTACTACAAATAGATTTCCGCTCTTTAGTCCAACGGCCGAAGTTCCCTCTAAAGGACACTATCTAGATGGAGGATATTTTGATAACTCAGGCCTATTAAGTGTATTAGAACTTCACGATCATTTTACATTTCTCGCTAAAGAAAATGCTGCGGTAAAAGAAATGAACCCTGTGTTTATAAACATCATAAATTCTAAAAATTACTACACCGCAAAGAAGATTAAAGAATGGGGAGTCACTAGAGAAGCAAAAGACCCTGGTGTTGGGCAGATTTCAGCGATACTCGAAACAGTTATTTCTATAGATAAGTTTCCCAGATATGTATCTGCAAAAATTAGAAACAAAAAATATATCCTAGAGGAAGTTTTTATGCCACATAAAATTCATCTTTCAGATGTGGAAGCACAGTTTAGAGGAGAGGTCGCAGACCCACTAGACTTACTGGAAAAGATAAAAACCCACAATGACAGTATCGATATGGCCTTGAAAGCCTACTCAAAATACAACAAGAAAAAATGGGGTGTTGTGGAGCCGCCACTTGCTAGATTGTTAAGTACGCCAGCGGTGCGGTATCAGGAAGCAATGGTTAAGCATCATCCAGATGTGCAATTTGCAATACAGCGTATCCTGGACTACTTAGTGGATGATAATGAAGTAAATATTAAAGATCAAAATATTATGAAAACTTCTGGATATCGTAGAACACCCAATAAAAAAATAATGAGACAGGATACATTATCAAATCAATGACTTGATCTCGGGTGGTATTGTAAGAGCGCATCTGCAAGATGGTTTCGGTCTAAGTGCATATAAATCTCTGTTGTTGTAATGCTCTCGTGTCCTAACATTTGCTGGATAGCTCTTAAGTCTGCTCCATTTTGTAATAAATGAGTAGCAAAACTATGACGAAACGTATGCGGGCTGATGTTTTTCTTTATTCCGGCTTTAATAGCAAGATCCTTTATAATGGTAAAAATCATTGCCCTGGTTAATTGCTTTCCTCTCCTATTTAAAAATAGTGTATCTGTAGACGCTGCTTGAACCGGAATATGGGTTCGTATCTCGTCTATATAGATGTTGATATATTTCTGAGTATGCTCGCTTATAGGTACAAATCGTTGTTTATCTCCCTTTCCAGTAACACTTATAAAACCTTCTTTAAAGTATAAGTCAGATAGTTTGAGCGTCGTTAACTCCGTGACACGTAATCCGCAGGCATATAACGTTTCCAGTATTGTTCGATTGCGCTCTCCTTGAGGTTTGCTTAGATCTATAGCAGCAATGAGTTTATCTATCTCTTCTAGTGATAGCGTGTCTGGTAACTTGCGTCCTATTTTTGGGGACTCTATAAGTTCCATAGGATTGTCCTCACGATATTCTTCAAAAACCAAGTAATTAAAAAAACCTCTTAAACCAGAAATGACTCGAGCCTGTGAGCGGGGTTTTACTTCTTTTGCTACGGTATAAATAAATTCTTGAAGTAACGTTTTATCTGCCTTAATAGGAGATATTCTTATTTCGTTTGTGTCGAGATATCGCTGTAGTTTAGTAAGATCACGTTTGTAATTTTCGAGTGTATTTTGAGACAAGCCTCGCTCTATTCTCAAATACGATATGTAGTCTTTTATTGCAGATTCCCATTTCACAAAAGTGAAGATACAGTTTATAACAATTTTTTATTCTGGATTAATCTTTAAAAAACACTTTTTCTAGACGTTTTTTTTATGACCCAGCTTATCGCTATTTTTACTCTAGTTTTAGTGAAGGTTACGCTTTCGCGAAAGCGTAAATAATCAGAATGCTATGAAAATACTCATCATAAACGGTCCTAATCTTAACTTACTTGGAAAACGAGAACCAGAAATATATGGTTCTGAAACATTTGAAGACCATTTTACTAAGCTTCAATTTCACTTCAAGGAGACGGAGCTGTCTTATTTTCAATCCAATATAGAAGGAGAGTTGATTTCAAAACTACACGAGGCAAATGAGGATTTTGACGGGGTAATTCTAAATGCTGCGGCATATACTCATACTTCTGTGGGAATAGGAGACGCTGTTGCAGGAATCTCTGTTCCTGTAGTTGAAGTGCATATTTCAAACACCTTTAAGAGAGAAGAGTTTAGACACCATTCCTATATTTCTAAATATGCCGCTGGAGTTATTTTAGGTTTTGGCCTAAGGAGCTATAATCTAGCTATCCAAAGTTTTCTGGATAAAACGGGAGTAGATAACTAATGATGTATCTAGTAAACTATGACATAACGACACTTTGCTCAAAAGGCACTATTTTTGCCAGAACCTAATTATAATGCCTAAACCAACCAACTAATGAGCTTCTTCAAAAAAATTTTTACCAAAGAAAAAAAGGAAACCTTAGACAAGGGTCTTGAGAAAACCAAGACAAGTTTCTTTGATAAGATGAGTAAAGCCGTTGCTGGAAAGTCAAAGGTAGATGATGATGTACTAGATAATCTAGAAGAAGTACTCGTAACAAGTGATGTTGGAGTAAAAACTACGCTTAAAGTAATTACCAGAATAGAGGAGCGCGTAGCCAGAGATAAGTATGTAGGTACAGACGAACTCAATAAAATTTTAAGAGAAGAAATTGCAGGATTATTGAGTGAGACCAACGTCGGTAATGCAACCGATTTTGAAATCCCATCAGGTACAAAACCTCACGTGATTATGGTTGTGGGCGTAAACGGAGTAGGGAAGACCACCACTATTGGGAAACTAGCTTATCAATTTAAGAAACAAGGTCTTAAAGTGGTTTTAGGCGCTGGAGATACCTTTAGGGCGGCGGCAATAGACCAACTTCAAGTATGGGCAGATCGGGTAGATGTCCCTATTGTAAAACAAAGTATGGGAAGTGACCCAGCATCGGTTGCTTTTGACGCACTAGAGAGCGGAGTAACACGGGGGGCAGATGTAATAATTATTGATACCGCAGGAAGACTACATAACAAAGTAAATCTGATGAACGAGCTTACAAAAGTGAAGCGCGTTATGCAAAAGGTAATTGGAGATGCGCCTCACGACGTACTTCTAGTACTCGATGGTTCTACAGGTCAAAACGCCTTTGAACAAGCAAAACAATTTACAGCCGCTACAGAAGTAACTTCGCTAGCCGTTACAAAGCTGGATGGAACCGCAAAAGGCGGTGTAGTTATCGGCATCTCAGATCAGTTCCAGATTCCTGTAAAATATATAGGAGTAGGTGAGGGCATAGAAGATCTTCAAGTATTTAACAAGATTGAGTTTGTAGATAGTTTTTTTAAGTAAAATTCCTGCGAAGGAAGGAATCTCTTCGAGAGAAAAATACTCTGGAGTTAGACCCAAATCACTAAGTGAATATCAAGACCATCATTTCTTGGCTTCCTGAACTTGCCTTGCGCACGCTCAGGGTGTTATTAATTGGGTTTATAATCGTTAATGCTTGGAGTATTTACAATTCGTACGCCACAGTAGACTCAAATCCATTAATCCCAAAAAACTTAGCAGCTTACGAATCTTTTCCGCGCTACGTATTTATTACTTTTTATTTAGTAATAATCTGGCTAGTCTGGAAGTTTCTTAAAGGAGATTATAATCCGAATAAATGGTGGATGCCAGTACTTGCTGCCTTTGTATTTGAATCTATGAAGTTTTATATCTATGGGTTTTTGATGTGGATAAATCCTTTTGGATAAAAAACCTAGTCGACAGTCAATATATTTTTATGGTTTAGATAAATGTTGTTACGACCATATCATTTGTACCGAAACCCCGTATCTTTGCACTCCCAAAATAATTAGGCTATGCGTACCAAATCATTGAAAAAGAACAAGATAAACGTAGTCACCCTCGGGTGTTCTAAAAATGTTTATGACAGCGAGGTCCTTATGGGACAGCTCAAAGCAAATGAGATGGATGTGGTACACGAGCAAGAGGGTAATATTGTCGTGATAAATACCTGCGGTTTCATTGACAATGCAAAAGAGGAATCTGTAAACACCATTCTGGAATACGTAAGGCAAAAAGAGCAGGGAGATGTGGATAAAGTTTTTGTAACAGGATGCCTCTCTGAGCGTTACAAACCGGACCTTCAAAAAGAAATTCCTGATGTAGATCAGTACTTTGGAACCACAGAATTGCCAGGATTATTAAAAGCACTAGGTGCAGATTATAAGCACGAGCTCATAGGAGAACGGGTGACGACAACCCCAAAAAATTATGCGTACCTAAAAATAGCCGAAGGCTGTGATCGCCCGTGTTCATTCTGCGCCATACCCCTTATGCGTGGTGGACACAAGTCAAAACCTATTGAGCATCTTGTGACAGAAGCAAAGAAACTAGCTGCAAACGGAGTTTCAGAATTGATATTGATCGCACAAGACCTTACCTATTACGGTCTCGATTTATATAAAAAGCGCAACCTTGCAGAACTCCTTGAAAACCTTGTAAAAGTAGAGGGAATCGAGTGGATACGATTGCATTATGCCTTTCCTACAGGCTTCCCGATGGAAGTGCTGGACGTGATGAAACGCGAGCCTAAAGTTTGTAACTACATTGATATCCCTTTACAACATATTTCTGACAGTATCCTAAAATCGATGCGCCGGGGTACTACTATGGCAAAGACAAATGCTCTGTTAGACCGCTTTCGCGAAAGCGTACCAGAGATGACCATACGCACAACACTTATCGTAGGGTATCCTGGAGAAACCGAAGAAGATTTCCAAACGTTGAAGCAGTGGGTAAAAGACCAGCGTTTTGAACGTTTAGGTTGTTTTACATATTCTCACGAGGAGAACACTCACGCTTTTAATCTGGAAGATGATGTCCCAGAAGAGATGAAAATGGATCGAGCAAACCAGATTATGGAAATCCAAAGCCAAATTTCCTGGGAGCTTAACCAACAGAAGATAGGTCAAGAATTTAAAATCGTTGTAGACCGTAAGGAAGGCAATTTCTTTATAGGTCGTACCGAGTTTGACTCTCCAGACGTAGACAACGAGGTACTTGTCGATGCGACAAAATTTTACCTAAAAACGGGAGACTATGCAATGGTAAAAGTCACTGAGGCCGAAGATTTTGATTTATATGCAGAACCACTGGTAGCAATCGAAAGGCCACAACCTTTACACGCAAAACGCACTGCAAAAAAGTAGGGACTATGCGTTGTGCCATTTTTGCTTTCGTTTTTCTTCTAGTAGCTTGTAAAGAAAAACCAAAACCCATAGAGCCTTATGATGAGGTCGTACCCAGCGCTATCGTTCTAAAATCTTTAGAAAGTCCCACACAAGGAAAATCGCACTTACCGCGATTAAAGGCGGTAAACGATGTTCTGCATATGACTTGGGTTGAACAAGAAGACAGCCTCGCGATACTGAAATATGCTTTTTACGAAAACGAAAAATGGTCTACTCCTGCAACAATCACTTCAGGAACAGACTGGTTTGTAAACTGGGCAGACTTCCCGTCACTTGCGGTCAATGGAGAAACGGTACTTACAAACATCCTGGAAAAATCGGCAGAGGGTACATACGATTACGATGTGAAGTTACATTTGTTCAATCGTACGGAGAATAGTACTGAAAGTACGCTTTCGCGAAAGCGTAAAACTAATTTCCTCCTCAATACAGATGGCATTCCTGCCGAACACGGATTTGTTTCTTCGGCGGCTTATGATGGTGGGTTTTATGTGAGTTGGCTCGACGGTCGAAACACAAAAAATGAAAATCCCGAAGAAAACCAAATGACGTTGCGCAATGCGTTTGTAAGTCTAGATGGGGAAATCTCTCAAGAAACCGAAATCGATGCGCGCGTTTGTGATTGTTGTAATACGGCTACCGCAATAACCTTGAACGGACCAATAGTAGTATATCGCGACCGCTCTGATGCTAAACCAGAGATGCGCGATATGACCATCGTGCGGTGGGTAGATGGGCAGTGGAGCACGCCACAGAGTATAGGAAATGACAATTGGCAATTAACAGGATGCCCCGTAAATGGTCCTGCTATTGATACTCAAGAAGAAAAGGTCGTTGTCTCGTGGTTTACGGCTTCAAATGATAATCCTCGTGTGATGACTGCATTTTCTATAACTAACGGCGAGAAATTTGGAGCACCCATACGTATAGATAGTGGCAATGCCATAGGTCGTGTCGACACGCAATTCTTGTGGGATGGGAGCGCTTTAGTTTCTTGGCTGGAGCCAAAAGGTGAAAACGTAGTCCTGCAAGTTGCGCGAGTTTATAAAGATGGGCACCACGAAGAGCCTATCACGATTACAAACACATCTTCAGAGCGACAGAGCGGATTCCCACAACTCGAAGTTGCTGGAAAAACCGTTTTTGTGGCGTGGACAGATTTAGAAGATGACGCTTCTCAAGTGAAGATGGTTTCGTTTAAAATAAATTAGGTTTTCATTCCAAGTCGGAGGTTTCGATACAATTTTTTAAAAATCCTTGTCGCATTTTTAAAAAACCACTCAAGCACCTTAGATTATGCTGTTTAATATAGCAATCTAAGGTGGTCGAGTGGTTTACAAATCTTGAACAACGTTCAGGGTTTGGGAGTTGTATCGAAACCTCCGAGTTCAAAAGCAATACTCCTACAATCGAAACCTATTATTATTTGCAAAGAAGATAGCATTCGTAAAGAACAACTTCCCATTTTGCCAGAAGGCTCTAAAAAGTGGGTCGTCCACCATATAGATGATGCTACCACTTCCCATACGCTCTTCTCCAAAAATTAAGGATTTGCTCAGTTTTGCTTTTGCACTGTCACCGGCAAATCCAGAAACACTGGTTACTTCTTCAGGAATCCAGGCAACATTATAACCGTTATCTAAATATTTATAAGAACTGCTTCCCAACTTTAAGGTATAATAAGTATCTCCATAGCCGTAGGCCATTGGGTGTGTTTTGTCTACTTTGGTTTTAAAAATAGCTCCTGTTATAAAATTTGTGGTGCTTGAGGATTCACGTTCTGAATAGGGTGTGAGGTTATCACTACTTATTTCGTCTTCACTATCTTCATCGTTAGAGGTACTATTTCGCTTTAAGCTAAAACCAGATTTACCTGCAAAACTTCCTACCGCGCTACCTATTGCAATAATTTTCCCGCCACCACGTACGAAGTCTTTTACTTTATCTAAAGCGCTATCATTTAGAACGCTTCCATACCATCCACTAGGCATAATGAGCACATCAAATTGATTTAGAGAAACACGACCCATACTGCCTGTGTCTATGGACGTTACAGGATAATGAAGCGTTTGTTCAAAGAAGTGCCACGTTGCCCCATAACTCAAGCTAGACGTTCCGTCACCTTTAAGGAGTGCAATCCTGGGCGGATTAATAAGCTTTACATCTGGAGAGCCAAAATCTGGACCTGAGGTTGCAAACGAGCTAGGAGTTGCCACAACATTTCTATTATGCTTTACCGCAAGTTGCCCTACGATTGTTGTAAAGTTTTCATTAGTACGGTTATCACTTTTAGTAATGATGAGTGACCCTCGGTCAAAATCCTGCCCATTGCTGGAAAAGGGTTTTTCAGAAAAACGCACTTTGATGCCTTCTTTTAAAAGTGAGGCGAGGAATTGTGCGTCTTCCATACTATCCCATTTTGCGATGTATCCTGCAGCATTTGGCGTAAGAACAGTATTCTGTGTTTTAAATGGACTTGATGCGTTTGCGGTTATAAGCGAAGTACTTGCAACAGCATCAAGACCGTAGGCGTGTGGCAAACTCCAGGCGGTGATGTCATAGGTGAGCGGGTTGCTTAATTTAGCATTTGGCTCCATAAGTACTTTCACCATTTTACCTTTGGGTTGATTCGTACTTACCACCATTGCCATATCATAGTTCATACTTCCCTGACCGTTTGATGCATAGCTAAAACCAGATGCTTTTCCTTTTGTGGTAAAACCGTATTTGATTTCGTGTTTGTCAAGTAAGTTTGCTAGTGTCTTTAAGTTGTCCATATTTCCAGACAGGACGTAGCTCTTATATTTCAAGTTGTCATTTTTAAAGAAACTTGAAAATTCTGTGTTGAGTTTGTCTACGTTATTATAAGCAACTTCAACAGTGGAGAGTCCTGTGGTCTTGTGATGCGCAACGCGATCCACTAGAGTGAGTTCATAACCCTCATCTGTATTGATTCCGAGACCTGCCATCCCGTGACCAGCCTGTTCATAGGTCATCCCAATGGCTCCCATAAAAATAGGGTAAGTGTCTCCATAACTGGGATACAATAGATCAAAACGTTCTTTTGTAAAAAATAACCATCCCTGCTCGTCAAAATATCTTGCATGATTCTTCCCAATGGTCGTCTGGAAATCTCGTTGAAAATCTGTAATCACTTCGTGGTACGGCTCTGCGGCGGGAGCAAAGTAATAAGGATTGTTTATGCCCTGCTCGTGAAAATCTACATGTACGTGTGGCATCCACTTATTATAAATTTTTAAACGTGCCTGAGACTCTACTTGAGACGCCCACATCCAGTCACGGTTGAGATCAAAGAGGTAGTGGTTGGGACGTCCTCCCGGCCACGGCTCGTTGTGTTCGGCGGCCACTTGTAGAGGGTCGTAGGGTGTGGATTTTACTTGGTTGTACCAGTTTGCATAGCGGTCACGTCCGTCTGGATTTACACAAGGGTCTATAATGACCACTGTGTTTTCTAGCCACGCTTGCTTTTTAGTTACAAGATCATACAATGTAACCATAGATGCTTCGGTTGAGGAGGCTTCATTGCCGTGAACATTATAGGAGAGCCATACGATAGCTTTGTCACCTCTGGCTTGAGCATTCCCGCTTAAAATCCCCGTTTGCTCAAGGTTTGTCTTACGAATATTATCTAGATTATTGTGATTTGCCTTACTTGTAACTACAGCATACGTAAGTGGTCTGCGCTCATTCGTTTTTCCGTACTGATGGTAAGTCACTAGATCACTATTTTCAGCAACATGTTCAAAGTAGCGCACCACGTCTGCGTGCCGAGAGAACTCGGTGCCTATTTCATAGCCTAAAAATTCGGCGGGAGATTGGATTTGAGCGGTAAGTAATGTGGTTAGGAATACAGCGACAAACAGGCTTAAATAAGTACGCATACGGTTGGTTTTTATGAATGCTAAAGCTACTAAAATCAAGGCGGAAGAAATCGGCGTTTTAACGTAAATTTGGGAAACACCGCTATTTGCACCTTTTATATTTACATACTAAACCATTTTATATGCCTACCGACTGTCTGCCGTACCGAGAAACGGGGTATTTTTCGAAGCTTATTTGTGATTATTTGGATCAAAATGATGCCTTAAAATCCTTTTATCATAGATTCCCTTCGGTAGATAATTTAATAGCGCAGGCGGACGAAAAGGGAGATTTCTTTTCTACGCTTTCGCGAAAGCGGTTACATTCAGCTCTACTTGAGCAATACAAGAACACAGACACCTCTGCAGAGACACTTTTAAACCTAGAACGTCTCGCCGAAGAAAATAGCTTCACCATAACCACAGGTCATCAACTCAATCTTTTTACGGGACCACTTTATTTTTTGTATAAAATCATTTCCGTCATTAATCTCTGCAAGGAACTATCTGAAAAAGATGAAACGCGTCATTATATTCCCGTATACTGGATGGCAACGGAGGATCACGATTTTGACGAAATAAATTATTTTAACTTCCAAGGAAAGAAAGTGCAGTGGAATAGAGAAGCCAGCGGTGCCGTCGGAGAACTCTCCACCCAAGGGCTAGCTGAAGTTTTGGAGCTTTTTAAAGCGCAATTAGGCTCTTCAAAAAATGCTCAGTTTCTATCAGACTTATTTGAAAATACTTATCTCAATCACAACAATCTGGCAGATGCCACGCGATATCTGGCTAATGAACTTTTTAAAGACTACGGACTCATTATCGTAGATGGTAACGATGCTGGACTCAAATCACTTTTTACTCCTTACGTAAAACGAGAATTACTAGAAGAAATTTCTCATAAGAAAGTGACAGAACAAACGGCACAACTTACCGAGTTGGGATATCCAGAACAAGTGCATCCTCGAGAGATAAATTTATTTTACATTAAGGATGGCATTCGAGAACGCATTATTAAAATGGATGATGTGTATGTGGTGAATGATATGGATGTCCGCTTAAGCGAAAGTGAAATACTCAGCGAACTAGAAAACCATCCAGAACGATTCTCGCCAAATGCATTACTAAGACCACTTTTTCAAGAAGTAATCTTACCAAACCTTTGCTACATAGGTGGAGGAGGAGAGCTGGCGTATTGGTTTCAACTCAAAACGTATTTTGAAGAAGTAGGAGTGCCATTTCCCACATTATTACTGCGTAACTCGGTATTAATACGTACCGAAAAACATCGCAAGAAAGCCGAAAGCCTAGGAGTATCGTTACCAAACTTATTCTTAAAACAAAACGAACTCATTAACCGAAAGATAAGAGCGATATCTAATATTGAGATAGACTTTTCTGAGCAGCGCAGCTTTTTAAAAGAACAGTTTAGAGCGCTATATCTCATTGCCGGTGAGACCGATGCTTCTTTCAAAGGAGCAGTAAAAGCTCAGGAAGTAAAACAACTTAAAGGTCTAGATAATCTTGAATCTAGACTCTTGCGCGCCCAGAAACGCAAACTAAGCGATCACGTACAACGCCTTGTAGATTTACAAAATGACGTATTCCCAATGCAAAGCTTGCAGGAGCGTAATACGAACTTTGCAGAGTTCTATCTAGAGTTTGGAGAGGATTTGATACCTGAGTTGGTCAATGCGCTAGAGCCGCTGGGTGGGGAGTTTACTGTGGTTACTTTGTAGAGGTTCTACTTCTGCCAGATTCCAAATTCAGAACGAATTATTTCGATTAATTCACATACATATTTTGGTTCATCAATTTCTGGATATAGTTCTTTAAATCTTTCTGGATTTCCAAATTCAAATTCGTTAGATTCGTAAGGACTTTTAGCTTGGAAATAATACCCTGTTCCGTCCAGTGGCATAATAACCTTGCTTAATATGTCATACTCTTGTATTGTTTTACCACGCTTAAATCGTTCTACTTTTTTTATTTCGCCTCTTTGCATTAGTTTCCATTGTATATCCTTTCGACTTGGTAAATTATATATGTAGCTTCTACGTATGTTTAAGTGCACATACTCTATATCGCTCTTAGATTGAATATTTCTTTTTGCAATTTTCTTATCCATAACTCCGTCTATTTTTGTCCAATGTTCGTGAAACTCAGCGGTCCAATTGTTTGGGCCATCTTCATACATTCTGAAAACGGAATTATAGTTCGTAATCCCTCCGCCTTGATATATTCTAATTTCAGTAGGAAAGGTTAGAGAGTCTGATAAGTTTAAGTCAGCATTTATTACACTCCAGTTCTGTGCATTAGCAACTGTAAAGCTTAAGAAATAAAATAGAATAAGTATTATTCTCATATTCTTATTTTTGGTAAAAGTAAGTCTATTAAGGGCGCTTATAGCGGAGTAATGAGTGAATGATCTCTATGAATTAGGGAAGTGGTATTTTTTGTTTTTCGACCTTCTTACCATTAACAAACTCGGTAATCATTGGTTTTCCTTCATTATCAAAACAAAACTCTTGTCCATTTTTTTTACCATTGAGGTAGGGTATACTATATATTAAAGTTGTGTCTCTGTACCGTTTGACTAGAGTCTTTAATTGGTTTTTATCGTAAAAAGTGTATTCGGTAATGGAGTCTTTGTTATTTGTGTAGTATCGTATTTGTTCTTTTTTCCTAAACGGATTTTCTTCATGATAGTGTATTTTTTTTGCAAGGGTTTTGCTGTGAAAATTATAATATTCTCGATATTCCAAAATCACTCCATCACGATACAATTCTTCGAACACGACGTGTCCATTTTTTCTGACCTTTTGCGCCACTCCTGTAAATAAATTATCGTCTATGTCGCTGTAAGCTAGATTATTTTCATAGGAAAGTTTTTTAAGAGATAAAGTATCTTGACCATATGTAAGTGTGCAACAAATCAGGAATAATAGGTTAAAAATATATTTCATAATTATGATTATTTTGCCAACTGCCTAATCCCCTCATACACCACAATCCCTACAGCATTTGCTAGATTAAAACTCCTAATGTGCTCACTAAACATCGGGATGGTATATAGTTGATCTGGATATTTCTGGGTAATCTCTGAGGGTAATCCTTTAGACTCCTTCCCAAAAACGAGAAACAGTTCATCTTCAAAGGGAATTTCATAATGTGATTTTGTGCCATGACTGGAAAGGAAAGCCATTTTCGCGAAAGCGTGTTGCTCAAAAAATATATCAATATTCTCATAATACTGCACATCTAAATGCTTCCAGTAGTCGAGTCCAGCCCGCTTTAAACGTGTATCGTCTATCTCAAAACCAAAGGGTTTTACCAAGTGTAATCTGCACCCAGACCCCAACGCTAGACGACCTATATTTCCTGTGTTATTTGGTATTTCTGGATGAATGAGGACTATATTAAGCATAGGAAAGGCGTAAATTTATTCTGGATGTATGACCTTCTCAAGGATCTAAAGAGATATTAATATTTTCACAAAAGCGAATCAAGGTTCTGTCTGTCCAGCTTACCTTGTTATCTTTAGCCAAAAATAGTACTTTGAATAGAAATTATGCTTCTTCATTAATCTCTTACGGGATTGTAGTCTTGTTTACTTTAGGACTGTCTAGTGGATTAAAGGCTCAAAACTTTGAAAAATTAAAAGACTTTTTTACAATCTATCCTAACAAGAAAGCTGTTGAGAGAGATTCTACCTTATATCTGTCTAAGTTTATCGCCGCACCAGTAGTAAGTTATAGTCCAGAGACAAATTTTGCTTTTGGCACCGGGGCCAAGTTTCTATTTAAATTCAATGGTAGTGGAGAAGAAACTCGTGTTTCTAATATGCCCATCACGCTCCAGTATACACTTAATAGCCAATTTTTTCTTTACTCTGGTTTTGAGATTTTTACAAACCAAGAAAAGTGGGTTATTGAGGGAAATATTCTATTTCAAAACTACCCTCGATTGTATTATGGTCTCGGCACAAACTCACCAGAAAGTGCAGAGGAGGAGTATAATTATTATCAGCTTCTTGTAGAACCTATTTTTTTAAAACAGGCATTTGCTAGATATCTCTTCATAGGTGCTGGAGTTCGTTATAACCATATTTACAAAACAGAAATAGAACAAGGTGGACTCATAGATCAAGAAAGGCTTACAGGTTTTGATGGTTCAACATCATTGGGAGCAGAAGCTGCGGTTCTATATGATAGCAGAAACAATGTACTCAATGCACAAAACGGCTGGTACCTTGAATTTACTCGTGGCGAGTATTTTAAGGCGCTTGGAGGTACGCATAATTTTGACCTCACACGTTTTGATTTGAGACATTTTGTAAAACCCTTTGATAACAATGATGATGTACTTGCTTTTCAATTTGTAGGAAGATTTACGCGTGGCGGCCTACCTTTTTCCGAATTCTCATTTTTGGGAGGAAGTGAGATTATGAGAGGATACCGTGAGGGTCGATACGTAGACCGTGACTTGCTAGCAAGCCAGGTTGAATATAGGAAGACGTTTAAAAATTCACGTTGGGGAGCAGTTGCCTTTGCAGGTGCTGGAGATGTTTACAACCACGTGGAAAATTTTCAGTTCAAAAATATCAAACCTTCGTATGGAGCGGGTCTTCGTTTTATGATAGACAAAGAAGAAAGGCTAAATCTTCGTTTTGACGCTGGCTTCGGGAGAGGGTCGAACGAATTTTATCTAAGTATTGCCGAGGCATTCTAAAATACTAATACATTTCTGGAGCGCAGTTTCAGGTAAGCAAATTCCCATTCTCATCCCAAGTTGCAATATCACCACGCGTACTCTGATCAATACACTTTGCAATCCACTCAGGATCGTAAGCTACGCCGTGTTGATCTAGCACGTCTTGAGGCACGCCATCCCAGACATTAGGTTGATTTCCTTTATATCCCAAATCTTTAATCCCCATTTCAGAAGTGTAATACCCTGTGACCGTAAGATTGCGCATCAAGCTAAACCATTGAATTTCAAAAGGGCGTTTGTAAGAAGGTATTTCTGGGTCATAAAAAGCTATAGGATCGAGTATCTGCTTTTGTTGCTCGAGTTCAAGCGACTTGAATTCTTTATCAAATAATTCTCGCGACTGACTATCAAGCCAAAGCAATCCACCCAAAAGCGTATTCTGCATCCTAGGTCTATCTTTACCCATAAACTCAATAAATTCTGGCACGCCAGCCTCTAGCGGACCGCCTACTTTGGGTTTTGGGGGCAGAATGACTTCACTCAAAACGGCAATGGTTTCTAGTTCGTGATCGTTAAAAAGTTCCTCCGCATTCAGTTTTTCGATGCGTTCTAACTCTTCTGGTGTACGGCCAAAATACCCATCGGCACTCTCAATAATTTGCTGTTCTATTTCAGGTTCTCCTTCACCTACGCAACTATGCAAACCTAGAGCCACGGCTCCCGTTCCTAACAGCATTGCTTGTATACTTTTTCTTCTGTCCATATTATAGGATTTCTTTGTCATACCCGCACTTCGTCTACACTCAGCATAAACTTTGGCGGGTAACTTGTTATAGTTTTCTTTTCACGCTTTCGCGAAAGCGTAAACAACATAATTTAATCCAGTTCCAGTAGTTTCCATACAATTTTAGCCTACGCTATTACTACGGCTAAAATAATTCAACCACCTTTAATTAGGCCTCAAATTCATCTTCAACTTCTCTAGATATTCTGCGCCTTTAACTGCTCAATAATATAATCACTCGCTCGCCACGAGAGCGCCAGTATTGTCCACGTACAGTTTTTATCTGCTTGAGAGACAAAAGGTCCAGCATCTACGATGAACACATTATCTACATCGTGCAGTTGATTGTATTTATTAGTAACACTCGTTTTCGGGTCATTGCCCATACGTGTAGTTCCTACCTCGTGAATGATTTCGCCAGGCTTGTTGAGCCCATTATCGGGCCCGCCAGGACGATCGCCCAAAACTTCACCACCCATATTATGAATGATTTCTTCAAAGGTTTGTTGCATATGCGTCGCCTGCCTACGTTCTAAATCACTCCATTTATAATTGAATTTGAGGACTGGAATTCCAAACTGGTCTACTGTGGTTTTATCTATCTCACAGTAATTATCCTTGCGGGCAATACCTTCTCCACGTCCAGCCATCCCAACTACGGCACCATAATATTTCTTTACATCATCACGAAGTACATCACCATAACCGCCCACCTTTGTGCCGAAGAATTTATTAAACTCATTTGCATTAAAGCCAAAACCATAACTAGGCATTCCCATACCGCCCCAAACTTCGATGTGGTAGCCACGCGGGAAATCCAGCTTGGAATTATCGCCCCACCAGGGTGAGTATACGTGCAGTCCGCCCACGCCGTCTTCATTGTATGAGGGTTTGCGGTTCATCAAAGCGGGTATAAACCCAGCGCGACTAGAACCCGTAGAATCGTGCAGATATTTACCCACCACGTCAGAACTATTTCCTAATCCGTTAGGGTGTTGCTTACTTTTGCTATTTAATAAGATACGAGCTGAGCTACACGCCGAAGCGGCGAGCACTACTACGCGCGCCTTTAATTTATATTCTTTACGGTCATCCTTACTGATGTAAGAAACTCCAGTTGCTTTCCCTTCCTCATTAGTCGTTACTTCACGTACCACAGAATTTGTATATAAGCGAACTTTCCCACCGCTTTTCTGTGCTGGGAAAATAAGGCAACTTCCTGAAGAAAAATCTGCATAGGCAGAGCAGGAGCGGGAGCACTGCCCGCAATAAAAACAAACGCCACGCTCATTATTAATACGTTTGGTAAGCATAGACATCCTGCTCGGGATTACAGGAACTCCAGATTTTCTAGCTCCTTTTATATAAAAAAGCTCGTGTAAACGTGGTTTTGGCGGTGGTAGGAAGAAACCATCCGGGTCATTCTCTAGCCCTTCATTTGTGCCGAAGACCCCGATCAACTTATCAACTTTATCGTAATACGGTTTTACGTCATCATAACCTAGTGGCCAGTCTTCACCATAACCGTCACGTGTTTTTCCTTTAAAATCTTTTGGACCAAAACGTAGAGAAATCCGTCCCCAATGATTTGTCCTTCCCCCTAACATATGGGAGCGAAACCATCTGAAGTCTGTTCCTGGCTCGTGGGTATATGGTTCACCTTCTATTTCCCAGCCTCCGTAGGCCATATCAAATTCGCCAAAGGCTCTATCTGTCCCCGCACCGCGTCTGGGAGAAGCGTGGGGCCATTTCATCTGGGTCATTGTTTTGGGATCTGCGGGGTCAAAAAAAGGTCCTGCTTCAACCACGGCTATGTTAAAACCTGCATCTGCAAGTTGCTTGGTAGCCATCCCGCCACCCGCTCCAGAACCTACGATAATTACATCATACACGTCCGGAGATTCTTTGATTTGCATAGAAAGTAAATTTGATTCCTGTAATTTAAGAAATAATTAGGAGTTGTAGGCTCCCGAAATAAATTCGGAACAAGTTTTCGCGAAAGCGTAACTATCACAAATCATAAGGTGACAATCATACAGTGCTGATGGGAGTACTAATACTTAAATATGAGCGCTAAATTTTAAGAATGCCTCATTCTTTTTAATTTTCAAAATCAAGGAAAAGAAATAGATATAAAAAGCGTTTACTCTATGATCAAATTGAGTCCTTCCTTATTCCCAGTCATTTCCCAGTTTACCAAAGCAATAGGGATGTTTCCGGCACTATTAAGCGCATCAAAAAAATCCTTTAATACAAAGAGTTCATTTTTGGTCTCTTTGAGTTTGGCATAATCTGCCATCGCTTGTTCTAAAAGATATTTTCCAGTAATATAGCTAGTGCCATAACCTGGCTGACGTAAATACAAATGTTGCTCAAAAATGAGAAGCTCTTTTTCGGTTTTCATCCACCCACGTGGCGTGTATTCACTGTGAATTGAACCAGCTTCTTCCATTGTCATTTCGTTTGCGTGAGCATATAAAGACCCAAGGCCTCTAGCCGCACGTTGGGCAATCATAATATATACAATCTCTCTCGACCGTGGGCTGTCTTCATACAATCCAGCGTGCATAAACATTTCCTCTACGGCAGTAGCGGTGCCTTCATTTCTAGAATCATAGATGTTGTATAGTACAGGACCTTTACGAACTTCACTTTTGTTAGGCTCATTATCCATCCTGGCAAGTTCAAACCAGTGGTAAAAATGGGAATATAAAGGTCTAGGATCATAATGCTCACCTATTGAGAAAAAGTTTCGTTTTTCCTCAGGGATAAATTCCCCTAAATGCTCACGTAGGGCAGGATCAAAATATGGTTTTACTGTTACGATATCCTCATTATCTAAGAAGTTCATCAAGCTTTTTGCAGCTTCATCTGCCATTTTATTGTAGGATTCCGGAGAACTTGCGTCAACCAGCTCAGGTAACTTTCTATTGCGATGTTCCTCTAATTTGAGAGTGGACCAAGCGCGAGCAAGCTCGCGTTTTAAAATCATCACTTCATCTTCCCAAGTTAATGGAACGAGATGTACATTTTGTAAATACCAAGTGTAATTTTCCTTTCCTATTCCCGAGGGACCGGTTTTAGATTTGGATTCGGTTTCTAGCCAACTCACAAACTCATCTGTGGAAGTTATGGCTTCGTTGATTATTGCGACAATTTCCGTATCACTTTTTATGTAATCTTGTTCTTTTAAACCTCTTAAAACAGTACTTTGATGTTTAATATCTCTTATTCCTGTTATCCAAAGGTCACGAGCATTGCCCGTTAGATTTTTTTGCGCCTGCTTATTTAAGGGTTTTATTTTCTTAAGGTCCGATAAGAAGCGTTCTCTTTCAATTACTGATAGTGGAAACTCGTAGGTCCATAACTCTGTGGTGCCGTGGTTCGTTGGTCCTTCGTGAGCTGGAACATCACTACGATTAGACCAGACAGCCTTGTAAAAGGCTGGGTCCCGCGTCCAGGGTTTTAAGACTCGCTGGTTAAAGTCGTATCCGTTCATTTCGGCCCAAATGATCATCCAATCTACCTGCTGATTTACTGGCCAGTTTGAGGTGTCAATTGCTTTTAATTGAGATTGCAACTCTTTAAACCGTGGTAAGCGTTTTTTGAAAGTAGATACCGTATAATCTGGAGCACCCTCTAATAATGGTGGATTCTCAAAAGCGCGCCACTCGTGAAACAGCGATACTACATCGTCATACTGCGTAGAGGCGTATTCTTGTGAGGAAGTAGCTTGTTGTTTATGGTCATCTTGACAACTTAACAGGAGAACTAATAAAAGATAAAGGAATGCATTAAATGTTTTCATAAGACGATGGTTGTCTAGTAAAGTTAATGTATTATATGCAACCCATAACAGATAAGTTCTTTAAGCAAAAAACCAATAATCCTGAACAGCCACCTTTCCCCAACTATCTAGTAACGCCTGAATTTCTTTCTTTCCGTCAGGAGACGAAACCACAATCATTATCTGCGCGTTTTCAATGGACGGAATCTCCTCAAAAGATTGCATACGCACATCGTAAATATCCTTGCCTATTTGCTTCTCATTGTTAGAAACCCAGTGAAATGTATCATCGTACGATTGTATGATTTTTGCCATATCCTTCCCATTTCGGCCAGCACCCCAAAGAACTAAAGGTCTAGACTTATCCCTATCAATCTCGTAAAAGAAGCGCATTTTTAAATCAAAATAGCGATTGTCTTTATATTCGTCCCAAGTACGTGAAATACGGTTTGAGCGGTCTCGCCAATGGTGTAACACGACATCAATGCCTATAACTTTTAGACCGTGACGGTACATTCTAAAACATAAGTCGTAATCTTCCGGATACACAATGGGGTCAAAAGCGCCCACGGCGTCAAAATCATCTTTGTGAATCAACCAGCAATGTGATGGAATCACGCATTCCTTGTAAATCTGTTCGTAATGTGTGCTCGTTCTCGCCACCTCATTAAGCCATCGCTCATAGCGCAAGAAACCATCGCCTACTTCACCTTCATCTACAAAATGTTCCGTACCGCCCGCAATCACGTGACCTTTACCGTATTTGAGCCACTCATTTACCAAAACCTGAATTTTATAATCAGGCATTTTATCATCGCTATCCATACGGTTAATGAGTGTACCTTTTACTTCGCGGTACCCGCATTGGAGTGTTGGAATCAACTTGTAACCATCGCTATTAAAAACGCGTATTCTTTTGTCCGCTTTCGCGAAAGCGTCTAAAATATCTGGTGTCTCATCGGTACTATGGTCATTTACGGCAATAAGTTCCCAGTTTTGATACGTCTGATTGATAATCGAATTAATACAGTCGTGCAGATAAGGAGCCGTGTCCTTTACCGCCATTATGATGGAAACGAGGGGTTGATTTACTGCCAAGACTTAGGAAGATTTTTCTGGATTTCTATATTCTTAAAAGTACTACTTTCTCTTGCTCCGTGCTTTTTAACCCACGCAACGGTTTTAGCCAGACCTTCGGCGAGAGAGGTGGAGGGTTTTGGGTTAAACACCCTATTGAAATGGGAATGGTCGGAGTAGGCGTGTACTACTTCTTCACGTTGGTCTAGATGGGTTATTTGCGCTTCTTTTTGCATCGCTTTACCTATTTCTAGAGCCAATTTCTTCACCGTAATTTCAGAATCAGAACCTATATTAAAAATAGCCTCACGGCCACTGAGCGGAGCCGAAGTGTCCGTTTTGTTTAATAAGTCGAAACTTCCAGCAATATACGGAGCCACATCGTCTATATATGTAAACGCGCGCGTCTGTTCTCCATCGCCAAAAATAGTCAAGGGTTCACCCTTAAGTATCTGATTCATAAAAATTCCCACAACATTGCGGTACTTGTCGCCTATATTCTGTCCAGGACCATATACATTATGCGGTCGGAATATGATATAATCTAAGCCAAACATTTTGTGGGCGTTCTCGAGATCCATTTCCACGGCGTATTTGGCGATCCCATAAGGGTCTTCGGGTTGTGGTTTTTGAGATTCTTTAAGCGGTAAATCTTGTGTCCCGTAGACGGCGATTGAACTCGTAAAAATGAAACATTTGATGTTGTGATTTACTGAAGCATTGATAAGATTAACGCTCCCGATGAGGTTGTTTTGGTAATTAAACCTTCTAATAAAATGGCTCAAGCCTTCGGCGGCGTATGCCGCTAAGTGATAGACGTAATCAAAATTATATTTCTCAAAAATGGCATTGACTAGATCGACATCTGTGATCGAACCTTGTATAAAAATGCAACCTTCGGGAATGTTCTCTTTAAAACCACCAGACAAATCATCAAGTATAATAACCTGATGGTTCAGTTTAAGTAATTGGCGTGCTACGTGACTTCCTATAAATCCTGCTCCGCCGGTGACGAGTGATGTGTGTTGCATAGTGCAAACGTAGTGATTAGTCGGTAGTCCTTAGTCAGTAGATGATAGTAAAAAGGAGTAAACTTTCGCGAAAGCGGGAATAAAATAAAGCGTTTCCAAACGGAAATATCAAATAATCTCGAACCCTGAGCGTAGCCGAAGGGTGAATAGAAACTACCGCTTACTCGCCCTCGCCTGCTTAAAATACTTAATAGGAGGAAAGAGCATTCCAAAGGATTCTCCGTCATCTTTTCCCAAATGTTTATGGTGCATTTTGTGCGCGCGTCTCAAGGCTTTTCCATACCAGCCATTTGCATTGCGGAACAGCTTAAAACGCTGGTGAATAAAGATATCGTGCACGCCAAAATAGGCAAGTCCATAAGCAAAAATACCAAGCCCGATAGGCAATCCTATCCAAACACCTTCAAAGCTCCAAAGCAAGAAACAGCCTATAGAAACCAAAGCGTAAAAAATGAAAAATAGATCATTTTTTTCCCACCACGAGTTGTGTTTCTTATGATGATGGTCTTGATGCAATGACCACAAAAAGCCGTGCATCACATATTTATGCGTTGCCCAAGCGAGAAATTCCATCACGACGAATGTCATTAAAAAAACGAGTATCCAAAGTAGTGTTTGCATGAGTATAAGGGGTATTCTTTTAAATTAAGTTTAAACGATATTTTACATAGCTACGAGCGAGAAGACTAGCTTTGACGTAGTCTGGCACGCGTACGCGGGTATTTTTAATTTCGGCAGAGGGGACTTTTTTGAGTTTTGTAAGAAGCTTTTTGTAATAGCGATAGGCCGTATACACTCCAAACTTTGCCTCTATCGGAAGTTTGTTTATTCCTGCTAGTCCTTTGGCAAAATCGGCCTCTATGTCTGCAATAATATTTTGTTTTGCCGCTTCGTCTAGGTCTGCGAGGTTTGTATTTGGAAAATACGTTCTACTCAATCCTTCAAAGTCCGCTTTGAGGTCACGCAAGAAATTCACCTTTTGGAAAGCGGAGCCTAGACTCATCGCGCTTTCCTTAAGTGTATTGAATTTTAATTTGTCACCTTGCACAAAAACGGTAAGACACATAAGACCTACAACATCTGCACTTCCGTAAATGTATTCTCTATATTCTGCATCTGTCAGGTAGTCTGACTTTGTTAAGTCTAGACGCATACTTTTCATAAAAGCGTCTATATGCTCCTGCTCTATATCAAATTTATGAACCGTCTCTTGAAAGGCATTTAGTATAGGATTCAAGCTAATTTTATCCTCGAGAGCGTGGCGCAGGTCTTGCTCAAATCGCTCAAAAAGCACCTCTTTATTATAATCGTGAAAGGAATCTACGATCTCATCTGCAAAGCGCACAAATCCGTAAATGTTATAAATATCTTGCCTTATAGACGGGTCAAGCATTTTTGTCGCGCTGGCAAAAGAAGTACTGTAAGATTGGGTTACAACCTTAGCACAGCTTTTTGAAACGGTGTCAAATAATGATTTCATAGTACTTCTAATTCTTTTTTGCAATTAATTGAGCAGATAGCTTACCAGATATGAGTGCTGGAGGAACTCCAGGTCCAGGAACTGTCAATTGTCCAGTAAAATACAAATTTTTTACTTTTTTACTACGTAGTCCAGGACGTAAAAAGGCCGTCTGTTTCAACGTATTCGCCATTCCGTACGCGTTGCCCTTATATGAATTGTATTCTTTTATAAAATCTTTAACACAAAATGACTCTTTAAAAAGGATGCTTTCGCGGAAATTTTCTCCTGAAAGCTCCTCTAAACGTTCCATTATGATGTGGAAATATTCTTCTCTAAGTTCCTCTGTATCTTCGACTCCTGGGGCGATTGGGATTAAAAAGAAACCATTTTCTTTTCCTTCTGGAGCCATAGTCTCATCATTTGCCGAAGGGAAATTAGCATAAAACAAAGGTTCTTCAGGCCACGTTAAATCATCATAAATCGTACGTGCGTGCTCATCAAAATCAGTATCAAAAAACAAATTATGGTGTGCTACAGTATTAAATTTCTTGTCAAACCCAACATAAAAAAGTAGGGAAGAAGGAGCAAATGTGCGTGAGTCCCAGTATTTTTCTGAGTACTGTCTATGCTCAGATTCTAATAAGGTCTCCGTATGATGGTAATCTGCCCCAGATAATACAAAATCTGCTTCTATGAATTTCCCGTCTATATAAACACCATTTGCTTGCCCATTTTTTACAGAAATTTTTTCTACTCCAGCACCTGTTGTCATCATCACTCCAAGTGATTCTGCCAGTGTAATCATTCCTTTGATAACCTCATGCATTCCGCCTTTAGGATGCCAAGTGCCCAATCCGAAATCTGCGTAATTCATAAATCTATAAAATGCAGGCGTTTTATTAGGTTTTGCACCTAAAAACAAGACTGGAAACTCTAGAATGGAAACCAATTTTTCATTTTTAAATTCCTTGCGCACGTCATCGCTTATGGTTTTAAAAAATTGACCTACGCGTACTGCTGTCTCTGGTGTAACCAGTTCGAAAGGAGAAAGCCCAGGCTTATTTACTACATCGTTTATAGCGATATCGTAGTTCTTTCCAGCTTTCTTAATAAATTTCTTAAGCTTAGGAGAACTCCCTGGCTCAATACGCTCAAACTCAGTTGCAATTTTTTCTATTGTATCGCCTATGGTTACCACTTCATCCTTAAACCATACGTAATAAGCTGGGTCTAATTTTTCTAAACTGTAATAATCTGAGACTTTTTTGCCAAAATCTCTAAAGAACTTCTCAAAAATATCTGGCATCCAGTACCAACTCGGTCCCATATCAAAGGTGAAACCATCTCTTTTATATTGTCGCGCTCTACCTCCTAGTGTGTCATTCTTTTCATAAAGATGTACATCATAACCATCTTTGGCAAGATAGCAAGAGGCAGACAGGGAGGAGAATCCTGAACCTACTACGATAACTTTTTTAGGCATATACAGGCGTGTCCTTTTTAATAATGTTTACAAATTCTCTTATACTTAGCATTACTCTTATACTCTTGGGAAGACTCGGCTCATCTATATGATCCGATTTTGTTCCTAATACATATAAAGGTATGTTTTGCTTTCCGAACATATCATCGTATTCGTCAAAATATGCTGGTAAGTCTTCGTTATCTGGTTTTACAGTAAAGTAAGTGACAAAAGAAATATTAGGATGATTGAGTGATAAGTATTGGAGACTGTTTAATTCTATACTTTGTCCTAAGTAAATAACTTTAAATCCTTGACTTACAATTTCATAATTCAGAAAAAGTAAGCCTAATTCGTGTATCTCATTTTCTGGAAGAAAAAGTACAAACGTTTTAGATTCATCAGGTTTTACCTCTCTCTGTTTTCTTTCAATGCTTAAAAGTATTTTTTGCTTTATCAGATTAAAAATAAAATGTTCGTGGGACGGATTGATGGTATCCGTTTGCCATAACAATCCTATCTCGTGTAATAATGGCAGAAAAGACTCATAAAAGATTTCGGCAAAGGTCTTTTCCTTTATTAGCGTATCAAAGGTCTTATGAAACAGAGCTTGATCAAAATTCATCATTGCAATCTTAAATGAGTTGATTGCGTGGTTTTTGTTGCTCAAGCTTTGGTCTGCAACAATAGTTGCTACTGTACTTGCAATCTCACTAGTAGATTTCTGAGCTATTTTAGAAATTTTATGTCCATTTTCTAATAGGAAAACAACATTTAGTAATTTTTGTAAATCTGCAAGTGAGTATGTTCTTATGTTTGTGCTTGTCCTGCGTGGCTCCAAAAGTGTGTAGCGTTTCTCCCAGATGCGTATCGTATGGGCTTTAATCCCACTTAATCCCTCTAAGTCTTTAATGCTGAATTTTGTCTTAACAATATTATCCATTGAACAAATGTTGATCTTGTAAATTTAATAAAATCATTAATCGCTGTTTAAGTTTTGTAGTTAAATTTTAAACAAAACTAATAGTGTTCTTGCTTTCGCCCTGTATTTAAAGGATATCACAATGGTGAAGATTACTCTTTTTATGATAGATTTCACTATTAATAAGCTTTAACATTTTAGCTTTGAATTCTATTACAAACACGCTCGATGAACAAACCCCAAACAAAAAAGAAAAAAGCATATAAGTGGTTGCGCATATTGGGAAAAGTAGTGCTGGTATTTTTAGTGCTATTTCTTCTTTTAGTACTCGCCATACGAAGCGAGTGGGGACAAAATATAATCGTAAACAAGGCAACTTCTTATGTTTCAAACAAAACAAATACAAGGGTTGAGATAGAAAGGCTATTTCTAACATTTGATGGGAATCTACAGATAGAGGGCTTATACCTAGAAGACACCGCAGGAGATACGTTAATTTATTCTAATTCGCTTGAGGCGTCCGTTGAGTTAATGCCTCTCATAAAAGGAACAAAATATCATTTAAAGAGCGCCACTTGGGACGGTTTAGTCGCCAAAATCGAGAAAGACTCCATCTCAGAACAATTCAATTATCAATTTTTAATGGATGCCTTTGCCACAGCTGATACTACCGCTGTCGCGAAAGAGCAAACCACAAACCCCGAAATTGAAATAGGCACATTGGACTTTTCAAACTTTGACATCGAGTTCAACGACTACACTGGCGAAATCGTTAGTTCTTTTAAAATAGGCAAGCTCAATCTTGAGATGGATAAACTCGACCTTGAGAATATGCGTTTTACAGCAGGTGATCTTACTTTAAGTAACACCCAAGTAAAAGTCACCCAACTACCGCCCACCGTGGTTTCAGATACAACCGAAAGTGCGCTCCCGTATTTTGAAGTGGGAGATTTAAATATTACCAATTTTGACCTTGACTTTTCCTCAAAAGTTGACAACATAGATTTCGAAGGATTCTTTCCAGAAATTGAGGGTTCAGAAATGGCTATCACACTTTCTGACCAGCGATATGAAGCAAACAGCCTTTTTCTTAAAGATGCTGTTATGGCGTTTGAAGGAATATCCACAGAAAATACAAACACAACACCAGTAGCGGGCGAGGAGCAGTTAATACCGTGGCCACCGCTGGCGGTAAAAGGAAACTCGTTTATATTTGAAAACGTAGCCTTTTCTTCTAAAATAGGCACAACGCCTAACGTCCCTGGAGTTTTTAATCCAGAAAATCTCCAGCTCACGGCAATAAACCTGAAAGCACAGGACATCAACTACGAACCAGAAAATGTCCTTATAAACCTACAAGAAGTTTCTTTTACAGACCGAAGTGGTTTTAAAGTAAACCGTCTAGAAACAGATTTTAAATGGGATAAGAATAAACTTTCGGCTAGAGGGTTGTATGCAGGGGTAAACAGCAGTTATATTTCGGGCGATATCAACTTAGATTATCCATCATTTAACGCGCTCATTAATAAACCAGAAATTGTGCGAGTGGCAATTGACCTTCCAGAAGCTTCGGTAGATCTAACGACTGCATTTCAGTTTCAGCCAGACCTACGGAAGAATGAATATTTTAGTACGCTTTCGCGAAAGCGTATAAACACAAATCTCAAGCTCCAAGGAACCTTACAGCAATTACAAATAGACCCGTCTAACGCTTCTTGGGGACAAACAAAAATCGCCCTTAACGGAACGATTGAAAATCCGACAGATGTAGAAAATCTGGGGTTATATTTACCATCATTAACAGCCTCGACCACCAGAGAAGACCTTTTACAATTTGTAAATGAAGATTCGCTGGGAATAAAACTTCCCGCAACGATGCGTCTCGCGGGTAACGTTAGAGGTGCTATGGATGACCTTAAAGCAAAGGCCACGCTCACCATTCCTGAAGGTGTTGTGATAGTAGATGGCACATTTAAAAACCAGAATGACATCGCTTTTGACACCAAAATTGCGGTGCAAGAATTACAATTAGGGAAAATTCTCCAAAACGAAAAAATAGGAACCCTCACCTTTAACGCCATGGCGCGCGGTAGTGGAAGCAATGTAAACACGCTGGATGTCGTGCTGGATTCTCAGTTTGAGAAATTGGAATATGCTGGATATGACTTTTCGGCTTTGAAATTGAGAGGAAATATCAAAAACGGAAAAGGAGATATAGATCTAGATTTTAAGGATGAAAATTTGGATTTGGTGATGAATACAAAGGTGAAGTTGGACTCCGTAAACCCGGCATTTGACGTAGACCTCAATCTAAAAGGCGCCGATTTAGAAAAATTAGGCATCACTCAAGAAAACATAAAAGCAAAGTTCAAACTGGACGCCACATTCATAGGAAATGCAGAGCGTTTTAATGTAGAATCTCACATTACCGAAGGCCTCGCAGTATACGGTAACGAGCCGTATTATCTGGGAGATATTACACTAGATGCTAGAATACGACAGGACTCGACAGACGTACAGTTTAAAAGTCAAATCATAAATGCAGATTTAAAATCTAACGTGAGCCCGCAAGCGCTGGCGACCGCTTTACAGCGTAAATTCAAGAGTTACGTGACTGATAGTACCTATATGGACACGCTTGTAAATCCTGCGTCTATGGAGCTTAAACTGTATGCGAGGCAAACTACGTTACTCTCCGAGGTGTTGCTCCCGGGGCTGGATCGTTTAGATTCTATTTCTGGGAATATCCAGTTTGACGAAGGAGCGGGAACGCTAGTGGCAGATATTGAGGCGCCCTATATAAAATACGGTTCTAGTATTATTGATAGTGTTTATGTGCATTTAAAAGGTGATGAAAAAAATCTCGTTTTTGAATCCGGACTGGCAAATCTAACCGCAGGTCCGCTCGCAATGCAACGTACATTTCTGGATGGGAGCGTGAGTGACCAGACATTATTCTTAGATTTTAATGCGTATCAAGGAGAGGAAAGACTAGCCCATATCCAGTCAGAAACTCGATCTGAAAATGATACGATTGTCTTTCACATTAACCCAAAAGACCTCATCTTTAATAAGAAAGAGTGGGAGATAGGCGCTAGTAATAAAATGCGATTGGCAGAGAATCATATACGATTTGAGGATTTTACGCTTTCGCGAAATGCGCAACGCTTTGAGGTTTCTTCATCAGTTGCAGGCAGAGATAAATATCATATAGGATTACTTTTTGAGAATTTTAAACTGTCCACACTCACAAGTTTGCTCAATCCCGAAGAACCGCTCGTAAATGGTCTTGCACAAGGTTCATTTATCGTAGAGGATCCATTTATGGATGCAGGTATTGTGGCAGATGTTACGGTGAATGACTTTAAAGCAGCGACGGTACCACTAGGAACAATGACCGTCAAAGCGGCACAAAATTTAAGTGGTAAATATGATATGGCGGTGGCCGTAAAAGGTGATAATGTAGATGTAGACTTAAAAGGTGATTATGTAGCCTCGGCCGAAGGCGCGGCACTCAATTTACTTTTAGATATTAACAAAGTAAAAATGAAGGTTGTAGAAGGTTTTCTAGATGAATCCATAGCGCAAACCGAAGGAAGCCTCTCAGGTAAAATTAAAATAGACGGTATTCCAAATGCCCCCGATTATAAGGGAACAATCAACTTTAATAACGCGAGCTTACTGGTAAACGCGTTCAACTCCACGTTCAAGTTGCCTGAAGAGCAGATTAAAGTGGATAATTCTGGTATTTATTTGAATCAATTTACCATTAAGGATGGGGCAGATAATTCATTTATAGTAGATGGAGGTATTCTTACTGAAGATATAGCAAACCCTAAATTTAACTTGACACTTAAGGCAAACGACTTTCAAGCCTTAAATTCTACCGCAGAGGACTATGATTTTTTCTATGGAAAAGTAGCTGTAACTGCAGACTTAGCTATTACAGGAGACTTAAATATTCCTAAAGTACGCGGAAGTATGAAAGTAAACGAAGGTTCAAATTTTACAATGACTGTTCCAGAGTCACAACTCGATGTCCAGGAACGAGAAGGCGTCGTCATTTTTGTAAACAAGGAGAATCCAGATGATATTATGACCCGCAAAGACGATGAGGTAGCAAATGCCACACTCACTGGATACGATGTAGATGTCACCGCACGAGTAGATAAAAATTCAACACTTAAAATTATTATTGACGAGCGTAGTGGGGATAATTTCCAAGTATCGGGCTCGGGAGATTTTCAGGCAGGTTTGGAGCCTAATGGGCGCACCACGTTATCTGGTCGCTACACGGTAGATGATGGTCACTATGAAGCAAGTCTTTATGGCCTTGTAAAAAGAAGATTTAGAATTGCACCGGGAAGTACCATCACTTGGCAAGGAGACCCACTAGATGCATCTATGGATGTTAGGGCAATTTACGAACTTGAAACCTCGGCATCTGGACTTATGGCGGTGCGTACGGCTGGAGAGAGCACAGGAATAACAAATAAATATCAGCAAAAACTGAATTTCCTAGTGTACCTCAATGTAGATGGAGAACTTCTTAGTCCTGATATATCCTTTGCACTGGATATGCCAGAGGACGAGCAAGGACAGCTGGGAGGCGAGGTATATGGACAGGTACAGCAACTTAACAATCAAGAGGATGAATTGAACAAACAGGTCTTCTCTTTATTAGTGCTCAATCGATTCTTCCCAGGTTCTGGAAGTGATGGTAGTGCAGGAGGTCCTGCCTCAATCGCGAGAGATAACGTAAACAATGTACTTGCGGGACAGCTCAATAATTTTTCAGATAAGTTGATAGGCGGTACAGGAGTGAAGCTAGATTTTGGCCTTGATAGTTATACAGATTATCAAGGTGATGCTCCTCAAAGTAGGACACAATTGGACATAAGCGCGAGTAAGAAATTACTTAACGATAGACTTATCGTGCAGGTGGGAAGTGCTGTAGATCTCGAAGGAAGCAGTCAGGCATCTGGAGAAGGAGCACCAGTTATTGGGAACGTGAGTTTAGAGTATCTACTTACAGAGAATGGGCGGTATCGTTTGAAAGGTTTTAGAAGAAACGAATTTGAAAGCGTAATTGATGGACAACTTATCGTGACTGGGATTGCGCTCATCTTTAATCGAGAGTTCAATAAATTCAGTGAACTATTCAGGAAGCCTATCGTTGAGGAGGTTGAAAAGACCGAGGCTCAAAAGGAGAAAGAGGAGCAAAAAGAAAAGGAAAAGAAGGCAGACGATTGGGAGAAAGATGGGGATAATTAGTGGTGTAGTTGGGATTGTATTGGGTTACGCTTTCGCGAACCTGCCTGCCGGCAGGCAGGAGCGTAAAAACTTAAAAAGCATTAAATGAAATTGTATTTGAAATCCATACTAATTGCTCTAGCGGTTGCGCTTTTAGCTGGCTGTAGTGCTATGAAATATGTGCCAGAGGACGAAAAATTGTACACAGGTGCGGTCATAAACTTAACTAGTGAGACCGCCGAAAAGGGTCTGGATATCATTGAGACAGAACTAACATCTGTCACGCGTCCAGAACCTAATTCTAAAATATTAGGGATGCGTTTGGGACTGCGGGCTCACTATAAAGCACAGCGAGAAAAACCTGGTTTCTTAAATAAATTTCTGAATAAGAGAATAGGCGAGGAGCCTGTTTATATGTCTGACCTGGATGTAGAGCGTACTAAGGAATTACTGGACAATAGATTAGAAAATAGAGGTTTTTACCGCAACGAAATTATTGCCAAAGTAGATGAAAAGGAGCGCACAGGTAGTGTGACGTATGAGATAATGGTGCGCAAGCCATATAAACTAGAAAGTTATGAGGTAGATTCTGACTCATTACCTATTCATAGGGAAATAAAGAATGCTTTAGCTGAGAGTCCCATAAACAAAGGGGTGCGATATGACCTAGCTGTTTTTAAGAAGGAGAGAGAACGCATAGACAAGTATCTTAAAGAACGGGGATATTACAATTTTAATGCAGACTTCTTGATTTTTGAGGTGGATACAAATCGTTATAAGGATAAGCGTTATGATCTTTACGTACGCTTAAAAAAGCAAGTGCCACTCAAATCTATGGTTCCCTATGTGGTAGAAACTGTAAATGTATTTCCTGAATATAATCTAGAGACTGATGACAAAGTGCTCGATACGACAGTTGTAAATGGAATTAATTTTATACAGCGTCCAGAGTTTTTTAAGCCTAAACATCTAGAGCCTTACGTACTCTTTGAGCCAGGCAAAAAATATAATCCCACTGCATCTAGACTTACGAGCAACAGACTCGCTTCTATAGGAACTTATAAGTTTATTAATATAAAATATGAAACGGTAGATTCTATTACCTCCCCTTATGATACTGGAAAATTATCTTCTAGGATATTACTTTCTCCACTTAATAAAAGAGCCATTCGTACCGAATTGCAGGCAGTAACAAAGTCAAATGACTTTACGGGACCTGGACTCGCCGTCGTTTATAGCAACAGAAATCTTTTTAAAGGAGGAGAGACGCTTAATGTTACTGGTAACGTGGCTTATGAAACCCAAGTCTCTGGCGGTGACAATGCTGGATTGAGTAGCACGCAATTAGGATTGAATACGGACTTAATTTTCCCAAGACTTTTATTTCCCATAAAACTTGTAGACCGTTTTGAGTATGCAATACCTAAAACCATTGTCAGTCTGGGGGCAGAGTATTTGAATAGGAGTAAGTTATACAGCCTGACTTCTTTTAAAAGTAGTTTTGGTTATACTTGGAATGCAAATAAGTACGTGTACCACCAGCTTAATCCGATTAGTCTCAATTATGTGAGTTTAGGGAATACCACTCCCGAGTTTGAAGCCATTCTTAATGATAATCCTTTCTTAAGAAATAGTTTTGAACAGCAATTTATCGCTGGACTAACGTACTCTTTTACTTATAGCGAGCTGGGCGTTTCTGGCCGAAAGAACTCACTGTACTTTAATTCTAATTTTGATGTTGCAGGAAATACGATTGATTTATTGAGTTCAAAAGTGAATGAGGATGGCAATAAGGAGTTTTTGGGCTTAGAGTATGCGCAGTATGCAAAGCTGGATATGGATTTTCGTTATTATTTCAATCTAGGGAATGATAACAAAATAGTTTCTCGTCTTTTTGCAGGTATAGGCCTACCTTATGGCAATAGTGATGTGCTTCCTTTTTCCAAACAATTCTTTGCTGGCGGGCCATATAGTGTGCGTTCTTTTAGGATAAGATCTTTAGGACCAGGGACGTATAGGCCAGAAAATGGTGATCAGGGTTCATTCTTTGATCAATCTGGAGACATACGACTGGAGGCAAATCTAGAGTATCGTTTCCCTATAATTACATACTTTAAAGGAGCACTGTTTGCAGACGCAGGAAACGTGTGGCTCCTAAATGAAAATGACGCTTTGCCTGGTGGAAAATTTACGGGTGACTTTATCAATCAGCTGGGAATGGGCGTAGGTGCTGGATTGCGTGTGGATATACAGAACTTTGTAATTCGTTTTGACCTCGCTGCTCCATTGCGAGATCCTCGCAAGCAAGAAGGTGAACGATTTGATTTTGATATTTCTAATCCTGTGCTAAATTTTGCTATCGGGTATCCTTTTTAATGGATAATTTAAATAAAAAGAGCTTTATCTAATTTGTAGATAAAGCTCTTTCTTTTGAAATGGGATTACTATTATAAATCTCTCAAGACGCGACTTACAGCGTGTACCACTCCATTAGCTGCTTGAACATTTGTTACTACAATGGGATTTGCACCGCCATCAGGATCTATAACTGCTGTGTTATCAGCATCTATGGTAATATCTCCTCCAAGTGATGTCACGACTCCATTTTCTAAGTCTTCTGCTCGAACATTTGCCCCAGCAATAACGTGTAGAGAAAGTGTAGCCGCAAGTGTGTCACTATCAATTTCGTCTAATCCAGAAATACCAAGATCAGTTAGTAGGTTTCCGAACGCATCATTTGTAGGCGCAAATACTGTAAAAGGTGCAGGGCTTGTTCCGTTAGCTGTTTGTAACGTTGAGACAAAAGTAAAAGCTGGGTCTGCAGTAAGAGCAGCCTCTAAAGTATCAAATGTAGGATCTGCAGTAGCAAATGTGACAACGGTAGGCAAGTCTATCACGGTATCTACCACGTGCACAACACCATTAGAAGCTACAATATCTGCCTGAGCAACAGTAGATGCTCCATTAAGTACAACACCATCATCTGTATTAACATATAAACTTAGCTTAGCATCATCTTCTTCATTAAAGACAGCTTCTGTATTAACATATCCATTAACTAATCCAGAAGACAAAGCCACGGTGCCAGTAATTACGTGATTAGAAAGGATCTGCGCAAGATCATTACTTGCGGGATTTGTAAAAGCTCCAAAAGCATCGTTAGTAGGCGCAAATACTGTAAAGTCTAGTTCAGAATTTCCAAGGAGATCTGTAAACGTTGTGTTACCTCCCGCTGTAAGTGCTCCTACAAGACTGGATAATGCTGGATTTGTTGTTGCAAAAGTTACGATTGTAGGTAACTCTATGACAGTATTTACAGCGTGTATAATACCATTGTCAGTTTCAATGTTGGCAGAAACTACGGTAGACTGTCCATTTATGACGACTCCGCTTGTCGTATCTATATACATATCTAAATTTGCTCCAGTTGAAGCTTCTGTCGCAAGGTTTTTTACATATCCAGTTGTAAGTGATGTGGAAGGTGCTTCGATATCGAGGACGTGATTTAGTAAAACTTGCGTTAATACATCATTGTCTACATCTTCTAATTGAGCCCCATTTAAAAAGGCAGTAAAGGCTGCGTTGTCTGGTGCAAAAACTGTAAATGTTCCACTAGCGTCAAGAGTAGCATCTAATCCAGTTCTGACTAAAGCTTCTTCTAATAAACTGTAATTTTCATTTTCAATCACAAAATCTGCAATAGTGTTCTGTTCTGGAGTTATAATATTTCCATTATCATCATCATCACCACACGAAGTAGCCACAACGAGAGTTAGAGCCATTACAGCCATTTTTGAAATTTTAAAGAGTGTTTTCATAATTAATAGGATTTTTGTTTAAGACAAATTTAGTTTTGTTAAACAGAATAAAAACATAAAGAACCGTTAAACCTTTTTCAAGTACCTTTAATTAGGAAAGATTTAACTAATTAATTTTTAGTGCATAACAAGCTCATATTGTTATAGAGTTATTTATATACGCTTAATAACATTAAACGGACTATTACGTTAACTTATAATTATCCAAGTGAGGATATGTCACTTATATATGATTGTAAAATTTTATTACTAAGTAAATGGCTTTTAAATTAATATTCTCTATTGCTTTGCTCTTAACAGGGCAATGCATAGCTCAAGATTATAATAAAAATGATAAGGATGGCCACCGTCATGGAGCTTGGCGTAAATTTTTTGATGGAACGCAACAGTTGCGATATGAAGGTACATTTGAACATGGTAAAGAGGTAGGCACTTTTAAATTTTATTCAGAGACGAGTGGTAAGCAACCTGTGGTCACTATGAGTTACATAGACGGGAGTGATCTTGCGGAGGTAGTTTACTTTCGCGAAAGCGGAAAAAAAATCTCTCAAGGTCAGATGAAAAAACGGAATAGAATAGGCACTTGGAAATATTATCAGGAGGATGGTACCACGCTTATGACTACAGAAGAGTATGTAAATGGCAATATTAATGGAGAGAGAAAAGTCTATTTTCCAAACGGCCAGATTGCCCAGAAACATTACTTTATCGAAGGAAAGGAAGATGGGATAGACGAACACTACAATGAGAACGGTGTTTTGCTTAAGTCTTACACTTATAAGAATGGCTTGCTAGAGGGTTGGGCAACCCTCTATGATAGCGAGGGAAACTTAGAACGAGAGGGAAATTACAAAAGCAATAAAAAGCACGGCACCTGGAAATACTATAAAAATGGGAAACTGGATAAAGAGGTTAAATTTCCGCAAAATAAAATTGGTATCCGCCACTAGCAGCTTGGGCTGTAAGAAACAATACAAAAGGTAGATCTAGCGTCTACCTTTTTATATTTCCGTAATTTTGTAATTTGATAATTTGTAGTGATGAAAAGAGTAGTTGTAGGGCTTAGTGGTGGTGTAGATAGCAGTGTGACCGCACACCTGCTTAAGGAGCAGGGGTACGAGGTAATAGGCCTTTTTATGAAAAACTGGCACGATGACTCTGTGACAATCTCAGATGAATGTCCGTGGCTAGATGATAGTAATGATGCGATGCTTGTGGCTGATAAGCTAGGGATTCCATTCCAGACTATTGATTTAAGTGAGCAATACCGAGAGCGCATTGTAGATTATATGTTCCGCGAGTATGAGATGGGGAGAACACCTAACCCGGACGTTTTGTGCAATCGCGAGATAAAATTTGATGTTTTTTTAAAGATAGCATTGAGTCTAGGTGCAGACTATGTCGCTACTGGTCACTACTGTCAGAAATCTACTATCATAAAAGAGGGTAAGGAGATTCACCAATTAATTGCTGGCGCAGATAATAATAAGGATCAGTCTTATTTTTTATGTCAGCTATCTCAAGATCAACTTGCAAAAACACTTTTTCCTATAGGCCATTTACAGAAAAGTGAGGTTCGTGAGATTGCAGCTGCCCAAGACTTGATAACTGCTGGAAAAAAAGATTCTCAGGGACTCTGCTTTATAGGTAAAGTGAGACTTCCAGACTTCTTACAACAAAAACTCAAGGCTAAAGAAGGTGTCATTATCGAAGTTCCGAAGGAACGGGTTCCCGTTTTGCAAATCGTAGGAAAAGATAACGCTTACGCGAAATTAGATTTAAACACAATATCCTCATCAGATCTCTCGCTACTTGCCGAAAAGCCGGTTTTCACCAAGGCCGACGGGAAAATTGTAGGAAAACATCAAGGCGCTCATTTTTTTACAAAAGGCCAGCGTAAAGGCTTAGGAGTAGGTGGAACTCCAGAACCTCTATTCGTCATTGAGACCGATGTAAATGAAAATATTATATACACAGGACAGGGCAAAGATCATCCAGGATTATACAGAAATGGCTTATTTGTGAAAGAAGCTGAAATCCATTGGATACGTAAAGATCTAGAACTCACAGTAAGCGACACTATGGATGTTAAAGCTCGGATACGTTATAGGCAAGCCCTTACACCAGCCCGATTACATCGTGTTGAAAATGGGCTGTATATTATCTTTGAAGAACCCCAGTCTGCGATACAGGAAGGACAATTTGTAGCTTGGTACGATGGTGAAGAATGTCTGGGATCTGGAGTCATTTCTTAGGGATTTAGAAAATCTTAAAATTTAAAAATCGTAAATTTACGTTACGCCCACAGTACCTAATTTTATATTAGGTAGGTGGCATTTCAAAACTTACGATATGAAAAAAATCCTACTCTTACTCTTCTTAGTAACAACTAGTACCTACGCTCAGCAAGATGCTTGGGTATATTTTACGGACAAAGAAAACGTTCAGACTAGTATAGATAACCCTATATCTATTCTTACCCAAGAAGCCATAGACCGAAAGGCCATGCACAACACGCCTATAGATGAGCGTGATGTGCCGGTTAACGAAGATTATATATCAGAGATTAAAAATCAAGATGGTATAGCGGTATTGGCTAAGTCAAAATGGTTTAATTGTGTGCATGTACGCGGAAGTTTAGAAAATATCCAAAACCTACTTGACCTTTCATTTGTAAGCAGTATTGAGTATGCAGATAGGTCGAGAAATAGGAATCCAGATAATTTTTATTTCCAAAAGGAAGCTCCAGAGCAGCGGGTAGACTTTACATACGGAACAACAGAAAATCAAGTAACGATGCTTTCTGTAGATGAGGTGCATCTTCAGGATTATACTGGTGAGGGAATGATTGTCGCCATTATGGATTCTGGATTCTCGGGAGTAGACACTCAAGACGGATTTGCAAGAATACGTGATAATGGAAAGCTCTTGGGAGGTTATGATTTTGTTTCTAAAACAGAAGACGTATTTGCTTTTCAAGGTAGCGATCACGGTACGCGTGTAGTAAGTAATATTGCAGGTTTTGTCCAAAATCAGTTTGTAGGAACAGGACCAGACGCAGCAATTTATTGTTTTAGAACAGAAGATGTTGCAAGTGAAAACCCTGTCGAAGAATCAAATTGGGTAGAAGCAGCAGAGCGAGCAGATAGTTTAGGAGTAGATATTATTAATACCTCCCTAGGGTACAGAAACTATGATTTTGATCCGTATGATCTTACCTATGAAGATATGGATGGGGAGACCGCTTTTATCTCTAGAGGGACAACTATAGCTTTTGAAAAAGGGATGTTGGTCGTAACAAGTGCTGGAAATTCGGGTAGCGGAATGATTTCGGCACCAGCAGATGCCGTAGGAGCTCTTACTGTAGGAGCAGTAGATAGTGAGGGGAACTATGCCAGTTTTAGTAGTATAGGCCCATCTTCAGACGGTCGAGTAAAGCCAGATGTTATGGCAAAGGGAGCGAGTGCTGCAGTTATAAGATCTAATGGTACAATCACCACGAGTAGCGGCACAAGTTTTAGTTCGCCTATTATGGCGGGTGCCGTGGCAAGTATTTGGCAAGCAAACCCTAATCTCACAAACGCGGAGCTTATGCAATTTATACGTGAGGTGAGTAGCACCTTTGACAATCCTACACCTCAGTTTGGGTATGGTATCCCCGATTTCGGAGCGTTGCTAGAAACGTTGTTGAGTGTAGATGACTCCGCTTTCGCGAAAGCGTACACCCTACAACCCATCCCAACTTCAGATCGTTTTCAAGTCGGACTTCCAGAAGGAGTGAATGAAGCTTCGTTACGATTATTTAATATAATAGGTCAAGAAGTACATCGTGAGTTCATCAAAAATGATAATCAATGGGTAGATATTTCGGAATTAAAATTGGGCATTTATCTAGCAAGACTGGAGAGCACAAATCTTTCAAGCACCATTAAAATCATCAAAAAATAGTGAATCGTATCACGGAATTATTTGGCGTAAAATATCCTCTCATTCAGGGCGGAATGATATGGAACAGCGGTTGGAGACTAGCAAGCGCTGTGAGTAACGCTGGTGGGTTGGGCATTATAGGTGCCGCATCTATGTATCCAGAGGTGCTCAGAGAACACGTAAAAAAATGTCAAATAGCAACAAGCAAACCTTTTGCGGTAAATATTCCGATGCTTTATCCTAATATCGAGGAGCATATGGAAACCATAATCTCGCATAAGGTTCCCATTGTATTTACTAGTGCTGGTAATCCAAAACTATGGACACAACATCTCAAGGCCCACGGAATTAAAGTCGTACATGTTGTAAGTAGTGTGAAGTTTGCACTAAAGGCTCAAGAAGCAGGAGTAGATGCTATCGTTGCAGAAGGTTTTGAGGCTGGAGGTCATAATGGTAGGGAAGAAACTACAACGCTCACACTTATTCCTATGGTAAAAGCGCAACTCAAAGTGCCACTCATCGCTGCTGGAGGTATTGCAACAGGAAGAGGAATGCTTGCCGCAATGGTTCTGGGAGCAGATGGAGTTCAAGTAGGAAGTCGCTTTGCTGCGAGTATAGAATCAAGCGCACATCAGGCTTTTAAAGAGATAATTGTAAATGCAAAGGAAGGGGACACGACTTTAACTTTAAAAGAACTCGCACCAGTACGATTAATAAAAAATAAGTTTTACAATGATGTGGCTCAACTTTATAAAAGCTCGCCTACACCAGATCAGTTAAAAGAATTGCTAGGCCGCGCTCGAGCCAAAAAAGGAATGTTTGAAGGGGATTTAGTTGAAGGTGAATTAGAAATTGGTCAAATTTCTGCACTCATAAATGATATAAAACCAGCAGGACAAATCGTTAAGGATATGATTACAGAATTTAATGAGGCTAAGATGGCGTTATCTCAAATTGAAAATTTTGATGTCTAGAGGTTATTTCCAAAGAGTAGACCTAGTTTTCAGAGACATTAAATTATATATCTTCCGAACCTATCATTAGCTTAAGTAGCGCAATGGCCGCCTCACTAATTTTAGTGCCCGGCCCAAAAACTGCAGCAGCTCCAGCATCAAACAAAAATTGATAATCTTGCTGAGGTATTACACCTCCAACGATGACCATTATATCCTCTCTTCCTAATGCTTTGAGTTCTTCTATGACTTGTGGTACTAATGTTTTATGTCCTGCGGCAAGTGACGATACTCCAAGAATGTGTACATCATTTTCCATCGCCTGTTTTGCAGCTTCTTTAGGCGTTTGAAATAAAGGACCAATGTCTACGTCAAAACCAATATCTGCATAACCCGTTGCTACTACTTTTGCACCACGGTCGTGACCGTCTTGACCCATTTTTGCAACCATAATGCGTGGTCGTCTTCCATCAATTTTTGCAAACTGATCTGCGAGTTGTTGCGCTTTCGCGAAAGCGGGATCCTTTTTTACTTCCTTGCTATACACTCCACTAAATGATTGAATTACCGCCTTATGACGTCCATAAACTTCCTCTAGAGCATCTGAAATCTCACCCAGAGTTGCTCTTTCCCTAGCCGCCTCGACGGCTAAAGCTAGTAAATTTCCACTTTTAGCACGAGCCGCTTGGGTTATTTTTTCTAAAGTTCCCGTGACCTTAGCTGTATTCCTACTTGCTTTGATTGTTGCAAGTTGTTTGAGCTGACCTTCCCTTACTTTAGTATTATCTATATCTAGGATATCTAGGTGTTCCTCCTCCGTAAGTCGGTATTTGTTTACACCTACAATGATATCTTGTCCACTATCGATACGGGCTTGCTTACGTGCAGCGGCTTCCTCTATGCGAAGCTTAGGGATTCCAGCTTCTATAGCTTTTGTCATACCGCCCAGTTCCTCTACTTCCTCGATGAGTTTCCACGCTTTATGCGCTATTTCGTTTGTAAGTGATTCTACATAATAGCTTCCCGCCCAAGGATCGACAGTTTTAGTTATATGAGTTTCTTCTTGCAGGAAGATTTGAGTATTACGAGCAATACGTGCAGAAAAATCTGTAGGAAGCGCTATGGCTTCATCTAGCGCGTTTGTATGTAAACTCTGGGTCCCTCCAAAAGCAGCAGCGGCGGCTTCGATACACGTTCGGGCAACATTGTTAAAGGGGTCTTGCTCTGTAAGGCTCCATCCGCTGGTCTGGCAGTGGGTCCTGAGCGCCAGTGATTTTTGATTCTTTGGGTTGAACTGGGAAACAATTTTAGACCAGAGCATTCTGGCTGCTCTCATCTTTGCCACTTCCATAAAATGGTTCATCCCAATCGCCCAGAAAAAAGATAATCTAGGAGCAAAGTGATCGATATCCATTCCTGCAGCAATACCTGTCCTTAGATACTCAAGACCATCTGCTAGCGTATATGCAAGTTCGATGTCGCAGGTAGCACCCGCTTCTTGCATATGATATCCTGATATGGAAATACTGTTGAACTTAGGCATTTTCTCAGCCGTAAATTCAAAAATATCCGAGATGATACGCATAGATGGAGTAGGAGGATAGATATAGGTATTACGGACCATAAATTCCTTAAGAATGTCGTTCTGGATTGTCCCTGAAAGTTTTTCTAGAGAGACTCCTTGTTCTTCGGCAGCCACAATGTAAAAAGCCATTATGGGCAGCACGGCTCCGTTCATAGTCATCGATACCGACATTTGATCCAGCGGAATCTGATCAAAAAGGACTTTCATATCCTCAACCGAGTCTATGGCAACTCCAGCTTTCCCTACGTCCCCAACGACCCGCTCGTGATCGCTATCATAACCGCGATGTGTAGCCAGGTCGAAGGCTACCGAGAGCCCTTTTTGTCCTGCAGCAAGATTGCGACGATAAAAATCATTGCTATCCTGAGCAGTGGAGAATCCTGCGTACTGACGAATTGTCCAGGGCCGTCGCACGTACATGGTACTGTATGGTCCCCTTAGATATGGTGGTAATCCTGCAACAAAATCAAGATGCTCAACTGTTTCAAGATCATCTTTACGATATCTCTTCTTGAGCGATATTTGCTCAGCGGTTTTTGTTGTTTTTAACTTTTGTGACGAAGTTATTTTTTGCTTTCGCGAAAGCGTACTCAGATCAATATGTTGCACATTGCGTCTTGCCATTACTCTGTTGTCGTTTCAGATGGTATTGCATCCCAATCTATATTTGCAAGGTTTTGATAGTATGCGTCTAGAGCAACATATAAAGCGAGATTACGCTGTCTGTCGAGATCACGTCCTTTATTGCGCATACGGGTATCCATTAACTTAGGATCCATACTTCCTGTCTCAATAAGCGCCTTTAGGGTTTTCATTATGGCACCATCTTCCAAGTTGTCCAAAAGACAAGTGACTGCTGGATGATCATAGTTGAGATTACTTTTACCTTCCAGGTTCATTACAATGATTTTTTCTTCCTTGAGTTTTTCTAAAATAGCTTTTGAGTGATCACTGGGTAATCTGTTAAACTCTGCAGTACCTGATAGACCAGGGACTATAAATCGCGCATAGGCTACGGTAGTGCGTTGGGTTTCTGGATCATAGTTACGCGTGATGTCCTGTTCAAAACTATACAGGGCTTCGTTGAGCAAGGCATTTTTTTGACCTGTACAGTTTATACTTTGCTCTTTATCTGCATATTTATATTCTAAAGCGGGAGTTTTTTTTCCAGTCTCACAGCTTGTTGCTAAAAATGTGGCACATAAAAATAAAAGGATTCTCATTGTGGTATTGATATTAAAATTACACTTCATTTTTTAGTCTTTCTTGCTCGATAATTTCGGACAGTCTCCTTGGGATGATAGGAGTGATGATGGTTTTCCGAGGGTTTCTTTTTACAAACGGGAACAACTCTAATTCATCTTTCATCTTGTCTGTTAAATTGGGATGTTTATTTGTTCCTAGCAGTATAAGCTCTTTATTATTAAACTGCTCTTGCTCTCGAGCGTCACTTTCTTTTATTTTACGTTGTATCGTTCCTTCTTTAAGTTGCTTGAGAAAACCACCTTTTTGCTCAATTTCCTTAAAGAGGTCAAGAGATTTTTGAGCGAGTTGTGATGTGATCGATTCGATATAATATGCTCCATCTGCTGGATTGCTCACGGCATCAAAATAACTTTCTTCTTTTAAGATAATGAGTTGATTTCTGGAAATGCGCTGACCAAAGTTGTTTGTTTTATGATAAATGGCATCGTAAGGCTGATTTACCACCACATTTGCGCCTCCTAGTATGGCGCTCATACACTCCGTTGTAGTGCGTAGCATATTCGTGTTATAATCGTAAATCGTTTTATTACGTCTAGTAGGATGCGCAATTATATGTACTCTGGTCGATTCAGAAAAACCGTATTCAGATAGTAATATGGCTGTAAGTTGTCTTAAGGCACGCAGTTTTGCTATTTCAAAAAAATAATTTGTCCCCACGGCTACCTCAAAAGTGATGTGTGGGCACTCTATTTTCTGTTGCTCTATATGGTTGAGGTATTCGTTAAGGTGGGAAATACCGTAAGCCAGTTGCTGTACCATTGTAGCGCCAGCATTTTGGTAGAATGTGGTATCTATGGTAATGTTTTTTTGACCTTCGGAGTTAAGAATCGTGTTTAATATTTTATGGTCTCGTTCCATCGAGTGGAACCAGTTTCCATCTTCTATAAGGTGATGAATGAGGTCTAGTTTTAAGGTGGTGTTTTTATACGCTTTCGCGAAAGCGTAAAACCTCACACAAAAATCTTCATCTAGAAACCGAAGATTAAAGTAAAGCGGGATTTCTCTTTCGGACAAATGATTATAGAGCACCTCAATGTCAAATGGCTCATTTGCAGTGAAATAAATTGCTTCTGCGCCAGCTTCAATCGCTGTATTTGCCGTGACGGCGCTTTGGGCAGGGTCGAGAATAAATATCGCCTCGCTTATGTACCATTGCTCAGGAGTTTGAGGAGTGGTAAGCTGGGATTCATCTATATCATCTCCGTGATAAAAAGGCTTAACGTCTATTCCCTCATTAGTATGCCAGATCAAGGTGTCATTATAAGAGGCTCCTTTCAAGTCAAACTGAATTTTTTGCTTGAACGCCTTTGCCGAAACGGGATCAAAATCTTGAAAGAGATTACTTTTTGTCATTGGGAGAGATGCTGTCTTCGTATTCTATGATATAAATTTCTTCATTATCCTTTTTCATAAGATATTCTTCGCGAGCAAATCGTTCTAGCCCTGCGCTATCGGTCAGTTTTTTAATCTGCGATTTATCGGTTGCTATCTCGTTCTCAAAATATTCCTTGTTGCCTTCCAGTTTTTCTATTTCTCCATCTAGTTCTCTATGCAAAAGCCACGAACTTCCATCGAAGAATATCATCCAAACGAGAAATATCATAAATATGAGCACATACTTATTAAGCAACCCAGAAAGGAGTGTTCCTAGGATGATATTTTTAGATTTTATACGCTCTATTTTCTGGCGAATTCCCATATAGACGAAGATAGTAATTCCCTATGATAAACGCTCGTTTATGATGCTTCTTACTATGTCTACAGCAACAGTGTTGTACTTGTTATTTGGGATAATAATATCTGCAAATTCCTTTGTAGGCTCTATGAATTGCTGGTGCATCGGTTTAAGGGTAGTCTGGTATCTATTTAATACTTCTTGCAAGTCGCGACCACGCTCTGCAATATCTCTTTTGAGGCGTCTTATTAAACGCTCATCACTGTCTGCGTGGACAAAGGCTTTAATGTCAAAGAGTTCTCTTATTTGGGCATCTGTAAGGATGAGAATACCCTCTACAACCAGTACTTGTGTGGGACTGGTGAGCACAGTTTCATTTGTTCTATTATGCTCGACAAAGGAATATACTGGTTGTAAAACAGAACGTCCCGCACGTAACTCGCGCAAGTGGTCACAAAGCAACGGGAAATCTATTGCGTTAGGGTGGTCAAAGTTGACCTTCGTCCGCTCTTCTTTTGTAAGATGTGATAAATCCTTGTAATAGGAGTCTTGCGAAATAACCGCTACCTCGCCATCTGGAAAATGTGAGATTATCTGTTCTACAACCGTTGTTTTACCGCTACCGGTGCCACCACCTATTCCTATAATGAGCATAAAAAAGTATTTGTACAAAGGTAGAAAAATAGGGGATTGATTGCGCTTTCGCGAAAGCGTAAAAAAGATTTTGGAAATTACTTTTTCATCTGTTTAATTTAATTATATTTGCACCCCGGTAATTATTCGGGGTATAGCGTAGCCCGGTTATCGCGCCTCGTTTGGGACGAGGAGGTCGCAAGTTCGAATCTTGCTACCCCGACAAAAACCACAGAGCAATCTGTGGTTTTTTTATTTTATGTAGTTACAATTACTTTATGCGATATACTATTCTAGGCGTATATAGCTCTCTCCCTGAGAACGTTCACCATCTTTATCTATCCGAATTTGCTGGTAACTTTTTGCCCCAAGAAGAAGCTCAAAACGGAATACTTGCGTAGTATCTACAATCTTCATCATAGGTCCAGAGGCATATTCTAGTCGTTCTTCTAAAACACCATCTGCAACCGTATATGTTCCATAACCGAACCACTCATTTGAATCTGTAGGATCGTTGCGAGTCCACATTACCTTGCCCTTACTATACATTTTTACTTGCCTATATCCATTTTCATTTGAAATCGTTTCAGATAGCATCCCATCTTCATATAATTGCTGATTCTCGAGTTCCCAAACGCCTTCTAGAGTAAGTTCTAACGTGTCAGTTTTTAATCCATCCCCAAGAAATAGGGTAGCACTCATCAAATAAAAGCTAATCATCATTAAGGTCTTCATAGTGTTTTATTTTGAGGTTAAATTAATTGTTTGATTTTCAATACTATAATTTACAAAATTTAAATTTGATACACTTGTGAATATTCTTTGGGTGTTTGTTTTAATGTAACAGGGGCTATTCTTTATATTTGCGCCTATAAAAAACGGGTAGTAGCTTAGTCCGGTTAAAGTGTCCCGCTTGTGGCGGGAAGATCGGATTTGTTTCTGTCTTTGTTTATTGAATTACGGGTAGTAGCTTAGTCCGGTTAAAGTGTCCCGCTTGTGGCGGGAAGATCGGATTTGTTTCTGTCTTTGTTTATTGAATTACGGGTAGTAGCTTAGTCCGGTTAAAGTGTCCCGCTTGTGGCGGGA
>NZ_REFV01000001.1:0-165492 GCF_003688895.1 Dokdonia sinensis | reverse complement strand
TTATTGAATTACGGGTAGTAGCTTAGTCCGGTTAAAGTGTCCCGCTTGTGGCGGGAAGATCGGATTTGTTTCTGTCTTTGTTTATTGAATTACGGGTAGTAGCTTAGTCCGGTTAAAGTGTCCCGCTTGTGGCGGGAAGATCGGATTTGTTTCTGTCTTTGTTTATTGAATTACGGGTAGTAGCTTAGTCCGGTTAAAGTGCTGGTCTGGGGGACCAGAGATCGGAGGTTCGAATCCTCTCTACCCGACCAGAGGTCGCCACGCCCGAAAGCGTGGTCTACCCGACCAGAGGTCGCCACGCCCGAAAGCGTGGTCTACCCGACCAGAGGTCGCCACGCCCGAAAGCGTGGTCTACCCAATCAGAGGTTGCCACGCCCGAAAGAGCTGGGCGACCTTTTTTATTTTGACGATGCCACATTCCAATTACATACTTTATAGTAAATCCAGAAATCGCTTTTATGTAGGGGAGACGGCTGATCTAGCATCAAGACTCAAAAGACATAATTCTGGGCAAGTAAAGTCCACTAAAGGAGGTGTGCCTTGGGAAGTAATCTGGCAATGTGAAGTTGAAGACAGGTCTGTAGCTCGAAAAATAGAAAGTAAAATTAAATCAAGAGGGGCAAGAAGATACTTGGCAGATTTAGGTTATTCGATGGAAGAGCATTGAATGTGCTACAAAAAATGCATCCAGAGCGGATGCATTTTTTTATTTATGTATAAAGATTTAGGGCACTATTCCGTAATTCCCTTCACCTCTTCCTCCGTAACCATTTGCTCTTGCGTATTCCCCCAGTTGTTCATAATGTAATTCATAACATCTGCCACTTCATCATCGTAGAGGCCTAGATTTGCCATCACACCGTTATAGGTAACTCCGTTTACTGTAATCTCTCCGTTCTGACCATATTTCACAACTTGAATGGCTTCTTTGTAACGTTCTGGAGTGAGCCAGTCAGATTTCCCAAGTGGCGGGAACGTGCCTTCTACTCCTTCGCCTTTGCCTAGGTGACATTGTATGCAAAAATCATTGTATACTTCGGCGCCACGGGTTATGGAGGCTTCAAGTGGGGTTTGGGTGGTGTATGTTGTATGCGGTGAGGAGTCCGCTTTCGCGAAAGCGTAAACACTCAAAATTCCTACCGCGATACTACTTATGATGAACTTCATTTATTTCTTTACCAGTTTTAAAATTCCTTTGCCCTCAACACCTACATAAACTGTTCCGTTGTGGGTGATAACGTTGCGCACACGGCCTACGTCTTCCAGTAGTTTCTCTCTAGCAACCACTTTATCGTCTTTAAGAATAACGTGTTCCAGATATTCAAATTTGAGTGATCCGATCAGTAGATTTCCATCTAAATGGTCATCACCAGTATTGTGAGCAAATGCCATCCCCGAAGGTGCAATAGAAGGTACCCAGTAATATAATGGTTGCTCCATTCCTTCTTTTTCGGTGATTTCGGTAAAGGTAGTACCACTATAATTTATTCCATAAGAAATAACTGGCCATCCATAATTCTTGCCTGCTTTTGGGACGTTTATCTCGTCGCCACCGCGAGGTCCGTGTTCGTGTACCCATATTTGTCCGGTCTCAGGATGCACAGCCATCCCTTGCGGGTTGCGATGTCCTAGCGAGTAGATAGACTCCTTTGCATTGAGCGCCCCTACAAATGGATTGTCTTGAGGAACATTTCCGTCATCATTAAGTCTATATATCTTACCACCATCACGAGTAATATCTTGCGGATTCTCATCACGTTCTCCACGATCTCCTATGGAAAAGAACAGGTATCCATCTTTGTCAAAACGAATTCTTGAGCCAAAATGGTGACCCTTCCTCGTATTAGGGCTTCCTTTATACAATATCTTTTTATCTGTTAGTGCTCCATTCTCAAGTTTGGCGCGCATAAGAGCTGTCATTGCTCCGTCTTCTTTACCTTCAGGAGAGGAGTAGGTGATATACAACCATCCATTACTTGAATAATCTGGATGCAATCTGATGTCTAGCAGTCCTCCCTGACCTCTGTCTACAACCTCAGGAACGCCAGAAATCATATTTTTTACCCCATCTTTAAAGTGAATGATGTCGCCACTTTTTTCGGTAATAAGCATACTGCCATCCGGTAAAACATCCATTCCCCAGGGGTTTGTGAGCTCAGGGACAATGACTTCATAAGTGTAATCTGTATTTGATGTTAGGGGTACATCATTTTCTCGTGCCTCTTGTGCGCAAGCGATACTCCCTAAAAGTAAGAGGAGTAGATATGTAAATTTAGTTTTCATCTGGTTTCAATTTGGCTACAAAATAGGTATTAATCGGCATATTTGTCGAGTTGTTAACAGAGTCCTAACGTTATCGAGTTTGATGATAAAAGCATTGGTTTTCTTAATAACTTCTTTGTAAGGAACGGGTTATAAATCCTACTTTTGTAGTCTAATTTTAATGTTTTTTGAGAAGGTGTTTTATAACGCTTTCGCGAAAGCGTACAAAATCAAAATTATGTCAGTAGAACACGTAAAATGTCTCATCATAGGATCGGGACCTGCAGGATATACAGCGGCTATTTATGCTGCTAGAGCAAATATGAAACCGGTATTATATCAAGGAACTCAACCAGGTGGACAGCTCACTACCACAAATGAAGTAGAGAATTTTCCAGGATATGTGGATGGGGTTACGGGACCTGAAATGATGATCCAACTCCAGAAGCAAGCCGAACGTTTTGATACTGATGTGAGAGACGGATGGATTACCAAAGTAGATTTTACTGGACCAGTGCATAAGGCTTGGGTAAATGGAGATAAGGAAATACACGCAAATACCGTGATTATTTCTACAGGCGCAAGTGCGATGTATCTAGGCTTAGAGTCTGAGCAAAAGTATCTTAAACTAGGAGGTGGCGTTTCTGCCTGCGCCGTTTGTGACGGATTCTTCTATCGCAATCAAGAAGTGGTCATTGTAGGAGCAGGGGATAGCGCTTGTGAGGAAGCACACTATTTGTCTAAGCTTTGTAAGAAGGTGACAATGCTCGTGCGTCGTGATGAATTTAGAGCTTCAAAGATTATGGAAGCTCGTGTGAGAAACACAGAAAATATAGAAATCCTATTCAACACAGAAACCGAAGAAGTTCTAGGTGACGGTCAAGTTGTTACTGGAGTACGTGTGGTAAATAATAAGACAAAAGAAACCCACGAAATACCTGCGACTGGATTTTTTGTGGCTATAGGGCATAAACCTAACACAGACATCTTTAAAGATTATCTTGATTTAGATGCTACGGGTTATATTAAAAATATACCTGGAACGGCAAAAACAAATGTAGATGGTGTATTCGTATCTGGTGACGCAGCAGATCACGTATACCGCCAGGCAATTACCGCTGCAGGAACAGGCTGTATGGCCGCACTGGATGCAGAACGTTACCTAGCAGCTTCTGAGGTATTTCCTCGCGACAAGGCTGGAGTGAACTCTACATATTAATTTGATAGCTTTTGATTAGTCCTAAATAACGTTATCTATTATTTAGGACTAATTAAGTAGCAAAGAGAATTAGCTTTTCCTTTTTATAATTTTTAATGGAGCATTATTAGCTATAGCGATAATATGCTGTTCTCCTTTTATATTAATGGTCTCAATATTCTTATAATCACCTTTAAGCATCGGTTGGTACTCAGATGAAAGGGTCTTCCAGCCATCAGTTGTATTCTTTAAGGTGTATCCAAAATTGCTATCATATCGTATGGTTTCAACCTCTGCGTCATATATAGCTCCAATACCTAAAATATCTTTTTTCCCATCATTATCTACATCTAGAAAAACACTTCCCATTGTAGGTCCTGTTTGAGCTGTTTGAGGTAGTGCTCTGACCGTAAAAGATCCTTTTCCTAGATTTTCTATAAATACAGTTTCCATTACATCGGTGGACAGGTGAAGGGCACTTTCTAACTCCTCCGAACCATATATTCCAGCCATATCATTACTCGCAAATTCTTTGTAAGTTCCTATTTTTTCCAGGAGAAAAGGATTTTGTTCAGAGCTACATTCTTTACCTCTTACGGGTACTAGTTTACCATTATTTACTTTGCTCATTGCAATGTCAAAAGAGCCGTTTTTGTCAAAATCTTTTGCGTAGATATGCAAAGGTTTTTTCTGCGAAGGGTGAAATTTATTATTGGCTCCTAAATTACCAACAAGATAATCATCATCGCCGTCATTATCTACATCTGATGCAGTTATGCTTTGCCACCAGCCGCTAGTTTTGTCAAATGCCGGAAGCACAACTTTCTCAAATTTATCGTTATTATTTTCGTAAGTATTAATGGGCGACCATTCTCCGACAGTTACTATATCTAAATCGCCATCTCCATCATAATCACTAAATATAGCATCACTTATCATCGAAGTTTTTGATATATCTATCGCGATCTTCTCGGTAACATCTACAAAGTTACCGTTACTATTTTCTAATAAATAAGAGCGAGGTGCTTCAGGGTATCGCCCAGGTTTTACGTAGCCCCCAATAAAAAGGTCAAGGTCTCCATCTTTATCATAGTCTCCAGCAATCACACTCTTACCCGAGGTCAGCATTACTGGAAGATTTTCACTTTTTGTAAATTTTCCGGCACCATTATTAATGTATAAGCGATCTTGGAGTAAAGGATCATTCGTCCTTAATTCATATCCTCCACTCACAACATAAAGGTCGAGATCTCCATCTTGATCGGCATCAAAAAAGAGTGCTCCTGTATCTTCATAAACTGCTTCTTTTTCCCATAATGAATTATCGTGAGCTTGAAATTTGCCCTCAGAAGATTGCATATATAGCGCAGCTGTCGCATCTTTTGCATTACCTACAAAAAAATCATCTAGCCCATCATTATTAATGTCGCCTACAGCGAGGGCAGAGCCTACAGTAGATTTTTTATGAGGTAATAATAATTGAAGATTATAGTCATTAAACTCATTTTCTTTTTGAGTATAATTAATATTAAAAGTTTCTGGAGCTATTGTTTCCCATACCGATGGCTTTTTGGATTTTTGATTATTTACAAAACCATTATCATCCTTACTTACTTCGTTGTAATCAACCTTCATTATTTGATTCACCGCCACATCATTGAGTTCTGTAGTTTTTCCGTTAGGCCATTCTACGGTAATTTTCTCTATCTCTGTATCGTTGCCGAGTCCAAAATGTAATCTTGGCGCTATAGAAGACTCAAAACCTCTTGAAAGAAATAGTGTAGACGTCTGAATATTATCATTATTGTAAACCTTTACAGTAGTTCCAATACCTAAAGAATTTTTCGGGAAGTTTATAAACTCAAAATCTAAATAATTCCATTGACTTTCATTTCTGTAAATGTCTGATATTTCGTTAAAATTATTAGTTATCAAGTCTAAATCACCGTCGTTATCAAGGTCTGCGTATACGGCTCCATTACTATGACTTGGTTTTTCGAGCCCCCATTCCTTGGTTTTTTTATCAAATGATAAATTTCCCGAATTCTTATAAAAATAATTTGGAAGTTTTTCTGATGGGATCATATCATAAACTTGCTCTAAAGTAAAACTCTTGTCGGCTTTTCTTAATTCTTTAGCTCTATTCAGAAAATCTTGATTTGTAATATCTCTATAGATTCCATTTGTTATATAAATATCTTTTAGCCCATCATTGTCAAAATCAGCAATAAGTGGCGCCCAGCTCCAATCGGTTTTTGATATACCACTTAATTGACCCACCTCCTTGAAATAGCCTTCGTTATTATTTACGTGCAGCATATTAGACATGTATTGATGATGGTAACCTACTTTTACCATAGTTTCAAAATTGGAGGTACTCATAGATGCCATATTCTCTTTTCCACGTTGATGATCATCTGCTAGCATATCAAGCGTAAAGAGATCAGAATAACCGTCATTATCCACATCTGCATAGTCAGAGCCCATACTATTAAAGGATATGTGATTTATTCTTTCAAGTATCTCGTTTTTAAAAGTACCATCCTTTTGATTTATATACATTATATCCGGTTCTAAGTAGTCATTAGAAACGTAGAGATCTGGATAACCATCTTCATTAAAATCTCCAACAGATACTCCAAGTCCCCAAGCTTTATTAGACAGACCACTCGACGTCGTTACATTTTTAAACTTGTCCCCGTCGTTACGATACAACTGATCAGAAAAGGCAGGGATTATATTTCGTTGAATGGCACCATCGATCTTGGTATTATTTGAAAAATCTGCTCTATAATTGAGTACATAAATATCTAAATCACCATCGCGATCATAATCTAGGGTATACGCCTGTGTAGAGAAACCAGCATCTGCGAGACCCCATTTTTCTGCATTTTCGGTAAATGTATTGTCTTGATTATTGATATAGAGTTTGTTCTTTCTTCCATTGTTGTCTTGAAGTGAAGCAGATTTGCACACATAAATATCTAGCCAGCCGTCATTATTTACGTCCAGCATTGTGACACCCGTGCTAAATCCTTCGTTGTCTTCAGTAAGTGAAGTGGATGAAATATCTTCAAATTTAAAATTTCCCTTATTTAGGTAAAGTTTATTAGCGCCTTGATTTGCCACAAAATAAATATCCAATAGCCCATCATTATTAATGTCGCCAGTTGCTACGCCTGCGCCAGTATAAATGTATGGGTAGGTAATAAAATTAAACCTTAAATCTTCTTTAAGTGTATTGGTAAATGCTACTCCGGATGAATCTGGCGATACTAGTGTAAATTTTTGTTCTCCTTGTACAAGTGCATTTTCAATATCCGATTTTTCTGAGCAACTTACTGTAAAGACTAAAAGAAATACGATTAATAGATTATAAATTTTCATAGGTTCATGGTATTAGATAGAACTTATATTGATAGCTTGTAAGAAGATGAATTTTATTTTTTGAAAAATTTAAATTGACTTTTCAAATAATAAAGGCGCCCCGTTATTTGTTGTAACGATGATTTGTTTTTCCCCACCTTGATTAAGAATCTGTACAGTCCTGCTATCACCTTCGGTTTTAAAACCTGTCTGATTGTAGGGCAGGGTTGTAAGTTTATTGTTTTTATATGTGAGTACCCCACCTTTAAAGGCGTCATAACGCTCTGTTTCTACCTCTACATTATAAAGATTTCCTACCAATAATACCTCATTCTTACCGTCACCGGTTATGTCAGTAAAGGCAAAACTAGTAAGCGGCGATAATTGCATCTCCATAGGTAATGAAGTAATGGTGAATGTGCCGTCTCCATTATTTTCTAAATACACACTATCTAACCTATCTGCTTGATAATGTAACGCGGTATTGAGCTTTTCTCCATAAATGTCTTCTAAGGTTGCACTTGCAAAAGATTTGTAGTCTACAAATTTATCTGTTATAAAAGGCATTTGCTGTGATGAGCACTCTCTCCCTCGTGAGGGCACGAGTTTGCCTTTGTAATTACTACTCAGGACTACGTCTGTCGTTCCATTAGAATCAAAATCATCACTATAGATATGAAAAACTTTCCCACCTGTGGTTTTGAATTTTGCATTGAGACCTAGATTTCCTGCAAAGTAATCCATATCTCCGTCGCCATCTATATCCTGTTGGGCTAGTCCAAACCAAAGACCCGTCGTTTTATCTAATGATGGGATAGAAGCTTTTGTGAAACTTCCATCATCATTATTGAATATTTGAATCTTTGACCATTCGCCTGCGGTCATTAGATCCATATCTCCATCACCGTCATAATCTGTAAATAAAGCTTTAGTTACAAGATTGTTTACGGCTATTTCTTCGGCCGAAAAAATTCCATTTGCATTACGTAGTATGTAAGACTTTGGAGCGTAAGGGTATTTATCTGGGATTATTCTTCCACCTATAAAAAGGTCTTGGTCTCCATCGTTATCAATATCTGCTGCGGTAACTGCTTGACCACTTACAATCGTTTCGGGGAGTGTGTTTTTATTTGCTTTCGCGAAAGCGCCACCACCTTCATTTATATAAAGTCTATCTTTATAATCAGGATGCCCTTCTTCCTGATGTGCGCCCCCGCTTACAATATATAGGTCTAAGTCACCATCGGCATCACTATCAAATAAAATAGCTCCTGTATCTTCTTGAGCTGAGTCCGACGTCCAAGGGCCATTTTGCTTTATATATGTACCGTCTTTACTTCCTAGATAAAGTATGCCCGATTGCCCAGCCGCACCGCCTATAAAGAGGTCTTCATACCCATCTTTGTTAATATCTGCCTGAGCAGTACAAGGTCCTACTGAAGATTGGGAGTGAGGTAAAAGTATCTGAACCTCATAATCATTAAAATCATCTTCCTTATGAGTAAAGGCTATTCCTTTATTTTTTATAGGCTGTTTAGTGAGTAAGGTTTTTGATATATTATTTGTAACGATAGCTCCTTTTTCATAATTAATGGTGTGAGATGTATTTGCCGAGAGGTTATCGTGAGTTGTACGTGTACCGTCAGGCCAAGTTATAAAAACAGTTGCGCTCTGTTCATCTGCAAGTCCAAAGACCATAGGAAAATCTACAGATGATAGGTAACCCCTTGTTGAGTAAAGTTCGTGCCATTGTTTCTGAGCCGCGGTAACGACCTCTATTTTTGCCCCAATAGCTTGTGGGTTTTTACTTGGTCCCTGAAGTTTTAATTTAAGATAATTGCCGCCCGTGCCGTTTGCAGCATTACTAATATATAATGATGCATTACTGCCCATATTGTTTGTCACAAAATCTAAATCTCCATCATTATCAAAGTCTGCAGTAGCAACGCCGTTAGAGTTATACAGGCTTGGAGCAGCCCATTTACCAGACATTTTTTCAAATTTGAGACCATCTTTATTTTGGAAGAAAAGATTCTCTGAGACGTCACTTGGGACAATGTTGAGCAAGTCCTCCAAAACAACACCTTTCTGTTGCTTTTGTGCTTGTTGCTCTTCTACTTCTTTTTGAAGGTCTCGATATAGGAAATTTTCTTTAATACCGTTTGTAATAAATAAATCCTTCAAGCCATCGTGATCCATATCAAAGAAGAGCGGTGCCCAGCTCCAGTCCGTTTTTGCAATTCCAGAAAGTTGTGCTACTTCGCTAAAAGAGCCACCACCATTATTGAGCTGAAGCGTATTAAACATATACTGATGCTGATATCCATTATCTGTAAGGGCTTTAAATCTTGTCACATCCATAGAAGCCATATAGGCTTTTGACCTATAGTGATCATCTGATGCCATATCTACCACAAACAAATCCAAGAGGCCGTCATTATTAATATCTGTCATTTCATTTCCCATACTATTAAATGAGATATGGTTTAGATATTTTTCTGTTTCGTTCTTAAACGTACCGTCACCTTGGTTTATCTCTAAAACATCAGGTTCATCAAAATCGCTGCTTATATATAAATCCGGATATCCATCCTTATTTAGGTCACCCACAGCAATCCCGTGACGATAACCAAAATTTACGAGATTGCTCTTTTTTGATACGTCTACAAAAGTTCCATTTTGATTTTCAAAGAAAATGTCCGTCTGTATTTTTCCAGACTTCATATCTCTCATATGCTCTTGAACACTTTTGGATTTAAATTTTGCCGGAGGGTGATTGAGCAAATACATGTCAAGATCTCCATCTAGATCGTAATCAAAAAACGCAGATTGTATGGAATGTTCTGTGCGTTGTAAACCATATTCTTGAGCGGCTTCTGTAAATGTATTGTCCTTATTATTTATAAAAAGTCTATTCGTCAGTTTCTTAAGATCTTTGGATGGGCCTGAGCGGCACACATAAATATCTAACCAGCCATCTGCGTTAATGTCTATCATAGTGACACCGGTACTCCAACCGTCATACTGCACAATTCCAGATGGCGTAGAAATATCTCTAAACCTGAGTTCTCCCTCGTTAAGGTAGAGCTTGTCACTTACAGAATTTCCTGCAAAATAGATATCTGCTAGTCCATCGTTATTTATATCTCCTACGGCTACACCACTACCATTATACATAAACTCGTAGTTAAGGTAGTTTTCCTCCATAGTTTCTTCTACATCATTTACAAAGCGCAGCTGAGTGTCGTTGGGATTTGTTAAGGTAAATAGGAGAGAGGCGTCTTTGTCTTTTGGGGTTATTTTTGATGCGTCAGTATCCCTATCCCCGCAAGAAAAAAGGGTAGCTAAAAGGCTCAAAAATATGATGTTACGTAGAGTCATTTTTAATACTTTTTTTAAAAGCGAAAAGTAATAAAAAAGACCGACTTCTCAGCCGGTCTTACTGTTAATCAAGAGCAATGATAACAGGGTTTTTTGATTGGTAATTATATATTAGTCTCTGGCATCTACACTTCCGCCAGAGGGGCTTTTTTTAGGTTTGTCCACGTTTTTAGGATTTCCCCAATAGTCTATGTCTCCTCCGCTGGAAGCGCGAGCTTCTAGATTATCAGTCACTTGGATATCCATATTTCCTCCGGATGAAGCGCGGGCTTTGGCGTCTTTTGCTTTCAAGTCTTTCCCTTTTATGAGTCCTCCACTCGATACTTTTGCATCCAGCATTGCCGTGCTTCCAGCCACGTTTATTACGCCACCGCTACTTACTTCGGCATCTATGTTTCTTACGATGGCTTCCACTCTTATAAGCCCTCCACTAGAAACGTCTAGGTTCAGGTTTTCTCCTTTGAGCACTTCCCTTGTCGTTAGGTTTGCGCCACTACTAGCTCTCAAATCTTTAAGGTTTTCGGTGTAGGTGATAAATACTTTTTTAGAAGAAGCGCGTCCTATGTTCTGTTCACATTTTACTTTTAAAATGTTGTCTGTCACATAAATCTCTGCGTGATCTATAATGTTTTGATCAGCCTCTACGATTACGGAATTCGTAGTTCCTTTTTCTATAAAAACTTCCCATCCATTTGCGGCGTGTACGCCCTCAAAATCTTCTGAAATATTGAAGTTTTCTGTTTGCACGTTTCCGTCTCCTCTTATTTGGCCAAAGCTCATATCAAAGGCGCAAGAGGTAAGCATTGTGGCGGCAATTAAGCCTACGATAAATTTAATAAGTGTGGTCATAATGGTTGATTTTTGATTGATTATTAATTGATTGTATCTTGATGATGATGTAAATATTGCTCTTATTACGCTTTCGCCCTTCGGCCACGCTCAGTGTAAACTTCGATTATGTTACTCATAATCGAAAGCAAAACAAACCCAACTGTAATTTTCCTTAACTGAAATGTCAATGCAAACTGATAACCCTCGTCATTTTATACCCATCGTCTGTTTTCTTATAAATAGTAACAAAATTACTAGGCTCAGAATGTGAGTCTTCTACAAGGTTATGAAATTTATGTTTACCCATTGCCACAGCGCCAAAGTCTTTGATTTCGTGTACCTCAAAAGTTCCTTCGGTCAGGGTGCGTTTTACTTTATTACAAATGTTTTCTTTCAATGCTTTGAGCATATCTGGTTTGCTTGTGCTTAATCCTCCTAAGTCGTGATAAAACTCCAGATCTTCAGAGATGTATCTGTCCTGAGTTTCTAAGTCACATTCGTTGTAAGCTTTAAAAAACTCAAAATCTGCTTTATAGATGTCTTTGTAGAGTTCAGAATCTTCAGAAACCTGCGCCATTCCAATGAATGGAAATAGCAACAGGTTTAGAAGAAGATTGATTGGTTTCATAATGGTTTGTTTGTTTCGGTAGTTTCGGTGGTTTCGATACTATTTTAAACTGCGCTATTGCTTCGTTTAAAATCACTCAACCACCTTTTATTGTGCTTTTTATTTCAATTTCAATTTCAATTTCGACTTCGACTTCGACTTCGATTTCAACTTCGACTTCGATTTCTTTTGCTCCCGAAATAAATTCGGCACAAGTTTTCGCGAAAGCGAAATACTAAATACTATCTGTCGCCATCTCGATAACTGTTCCTTCAGGTAAAATTTGGTCATCTGTATCCTCACGTTCCCAGTCTGGAATCTCATCACCTCGTTCATAACTGCGCTCTTGCCAGTCGTCGGTATTTGAGTTCCTGTCGCCAGCGTTACGGTCGTTGTCAGGACAATTCTTGCATAGTAATTCTCCAGCGCCCACTTTCATATAGGTCTCTTCCATCCCGTGGTCCAGAATATCTCTATATCGAGTATCGTTACTGTGGAAAGAGTAGGTGTTATCATCTGCATAAACGGTTGAGTCTTCAGGAAGATAGAGGATAACTCTTATTTCCTGATCGCCGTAGCGTGTGCCATTATCTCTGGTGAAAAAACCGTCAAGTTCTAGTGTACCGTTCCTAAGTTCATAATTATAGGTAAGACTATTTGCTCGATCTCTGGCAATCTCAAAATTGCTGGCGTCAGCACGTTTTTCGATAACGATATTTCCTATACTGTCTGGAGTACTGCGTACTATTAAACGCACATTACGAGAGAGAGAAGTACGTTCTCCATTATTATCTGTTACTTGAATATAACGACTGGATCTAGAAAGTGGCACGTCATAATCGTCACTTGCACGCATCACAATACGCAACGTATCGTTTGCGGTAACTGCAAGCTCACTACGGTCGGTTACTTTTCCGGTGTCCATATCGGCATATTTCATCGCTCCATCTATAGAGAGCACTCCTAATGCAATCGTTGAGATAAGCCAGAGCCCAAACAAGCTCAACTTTGCGCTCATAGGCATAGACTTAAGGTTAGAGGATAAAATCTTTAATCCTAAGTAAAAGAGGAAGAAAAATGGAATCCCTACTGCAAAGAAAGTAAGTAATAGAATGAGCCAAATAGGAGCATCCGTACTATTATGTACCCAAGGCATATCTTCCAGTCCAGGGTTGAAAATTTCAATCATACCGCCCGTTAAGAAGGTGATAAGTAATGAAATAACCACCGTTGCACCTACGATAATAAGAAGTACACCTATAATTTTTGCAAGTACTTTAAAGAAGAACATAATGATTTTTCCCAGCGTATTAAAAAATCCTTGCGTTCCAGATTTTACTTTATTGCCGTACTTGTCATAATCCACATTTTTTACAGCGTCTGCAACATTTTCAAATCCTTCTTTTACTTTTTCTGTGATATTGTCAATGTTAACAGCCTTTCCCCGCATAGAGAGTTTTTGCGCCGTAGTCGTTGCCTCCGGAACAAAAATCCAAAGGGCAAGATAAATCAATGCTGTTCCTCCTAATGTGAACCACGTAAGTGCAATAAGCAATATCCATCCTATACGGACCCACAGCGCGTCAACACCTAAATAGTGTCCCATTCCCGCCGAAACTCCTCCTAAATAGGCATTTTCCGTATCTCGGTATAATTTTCTAGGATTGTGCGTGCTAGCGCCAGAATAAGATGATTCCTTATATGAAGATTTCTGTTTTGGAGCATCTTCAAAGATGTCGTCATCTACCATATAATCTTCAGGCTGTCCCATTACGGTAATCACTTCATCCAGCTCTTTAATACTGATGACCTGACGCGCGTCTTTTATTTTTTCGGTAAATAGCTCAGAGATACGTGCTTCAATATCGGCAATAATCTCATCCTCTCCCTGCATACCTTCAAACGAACGTTTAATCGCGGCAAGATAACGACGCAATTTACCGTAAGCATCCTCGTCTATGTGGAAGAAAACTCCTGCTAAATTTATATTAACTGTCTTGTTCATTTTTTTGCGGTTTTAGGGGAGGTTACCACCGTTACTGCGGTCTGTAACTCATCCCAAGTAGTTGAAAGTTCTTTTAAGAATATCTTACCCGTTTCGGTAAGTCCGTAATATTTGCGTGGTGGCCCGCTGGTAGATTCTTCCCAACGGTAGTTGAGCAACCCCGCGTTCTTAAGTCGCGTGAGTAGGGGATAAATAGTGCCCTCTACCACGAGCAACTTTGCGTCTTTGAGGGTCTCCAGAATCTCTGCTACATAAGCATCTTCATCCCTGAGGACGGAGAGTATGCAGTATTCCAGAACTCCCTTGCGCATCTGTGCCTTGGTGTTTTCAATCTTCATAGATGTCGATTTTTAAATACATTAAACTGTTCGTTTTTTTACGCTGACGTAGGTCAGTGCTGATTGATGACTTCGCTTTCGCGAAAAATTTGATTGATTGATGCTGACATAGGTCAGTATTGCTGTTTGATTGATGATTTTTACGCTTTCGCAAAATTTTTAGACGGATTGATTAGATCTGTTTCATTTTACAATATGATGGTTTCGTCCTTGTCATCATCCTTGTTTTCGATTTCATCTTCTAAGGGTTTATCCGTTGCCAAAGGTTCCTCCTTTATTAAAGTCTCCTTAAGAAATGGAATTGTAAGAGGGTATTTATAAGCTTTACCCTCCGAAGCTGCTATAGCTGCCGAAATCACTGTTATTACTTCTAGAATAAAAAGTCCTATAGCAATAGTTCCTGCAACAAGCAATACGATGATCAAAGCACTTAGCTGGTCTAAGTCTCCATTAATATGAGGTTCTGGGTTGAAATAGAAGTGACTGTTTGTTCCCTCTAACCGAAAAGCTTGATATATAATAAAAGGAATCGTGAGCACAGCAATACCTATTAAGTATAAAAACATACTCAGCTGAAAGTTGATTGCATTCTTCCCGTGGTTATCTATAAACCTAGAACGCTTACCCTGCACAGTCCATAATATGAGCGGTGCAATAAAATTTCCAAACGGAAATATCCATTTACAAAATGTCGAAAGATGAATAAACGTACTTACGTTTTTGTGATGTGTTTCTACTGTAGTTTCCATAAACCATTATTGTCTTATGCAAAGATAAGTCTTAAAAAAGGTATTATGTTACGCATAGTACTAAAAATTAACTTTTTATTAACATAATTGATTTTATTGAATATTGATAATCAGTGATTTAGGAGAATTTAATAATTTAGCACCCAGCACCCAGCACCCAGCACCCAGCACCCAGCACCCAGCACCCAGCACCCAGCACCCAGCACCCAACACCCAGCACCCAGCACTACACGAACAAGGAGAGAATTTTATTGTTTACTTATGGTAGAAATAGAAATCTACTTAAAACACCGTATCCTGCGTTTCATCTGTAAAGTACTCTAGAAATTTCATACCGCGATATGAGTTTCCGTGCTTATTGAGTTTAGGACTCCAGGTGGCAATCGTATAGGCGTCTGGTAGGACGGCAACCATACCGCCTCCCACACCACTTTTACCAGGAAGGCCTACCCGAAATGCAAACTCGCCTGCCTCATCGTAAAACCCACAGGTTTGCATAATGGCATTTATTCTTTTGGCTTGAGAGGGTTTCACAACTTGAGTATTCGTGATAATTTGCTTCCCGCGATTGGCCAGAAAGCCAAAAGTCTTTGAAAGCTCCACGCAATTCATTTCCAGCGAACACAAATGAAAATACACATCGATTACCGTGTCGCAGTCATTCTTGATATTCCCGAAGGACTTGATAAAATTAAGTAGCGCATAATTACGATATCCAGTTAGTCTTTCAGATTTTGCCACTTCTAGGTTGTAGCTTATACTTTTTATTCCTGAAATTTTTCGAACATAATTGAGCAACTCCTCTTTAGGGTTCTCAAAAAGATCACATAAAATATCACACACCACAATCGCCCCAGCATTAATCAGCGGATTTCTAGGGATTCCGTTTTCCGTTTCAAGTTGGACGAGGGAGTTGAACGAAGATCCCGAAGGTTCAAAGTCCATACGTTCCCACATTTTCTCGCCTTGATGGGAAATAGCGAGACTTAAGGAAAGCACCTTAGCAATACTTTGTATAGAAAATGGAGTAATGGAGTTGCCGCAATGAAACTGCTCTCCAGTTTTTGTGGTAATACACACCCCAAAGTTAGCCGGATCCACCTTAGCTAATTCGGGGATATAGGAGGCGACAGCACCCTTATTCTCCATCGCAAGTACCCTTTGATACGTTCTGTTCAATACATCTTGACAGTCAAACATATTACAATACTTTTTCTTTGATACGTTTCCAAACTATTATAAGCGCAATGGCCGAAACAATACAAACACCAAGTAATATGATCGCTTTAGTGGTTTCTCCATAAATAAAGTATCCCGTGGTAAACATGGTACTATAGATAAGGACACATCCTATAAGCATTGCGAGAATTCCAGAGGGAACGCTCCAGCTTTCGGTGGTGTTTACAATTTTTACATCTTCGTGTTTAGCTTGAGATGTTATTTTCTTCCACCCTGGTCCGCCAGGTTGTGTCTTTCGGTAAAAGGAATAGAGGACAGCTTTGGATTCTGGTTGGGTGGCGTAGGTGACGATGAGCCAGATTAATGTCGAGGCAAATACGACGAAGGGAAATTTCGCGTAAGCGGGAAAAACCCCACCTTCTCCGAATAGCATTTCGCCCACGTGCGTAAATGCAATCAACATCGAAATCACGCCAGAGGCAATCATCGCACTTATCTCCGTCCACGCATTAATGCGCCACCAGAACCAGCGCAGGATAAAAATTAATCCCGTACCAGCACCAAACATCAGGATAATATCAAAAAGCTGTAGCGCATTCGTAAGAACAAGGGCAATTCCCGCGCTGATAATCATAAGAATGACCGTCGTAATCCTACCCACGGCGACAAGCTCTTTCTCGGTAGCGTCTTTTTTTATCTGTTGTGCATAAAAATCATTTACCACGTAGGAAGCACCCCAATTAAGGTGTGTAGAAATCGTACTCATATACGCCGCTGAAAGGGAGGCGAGCACCAGACCGAGCAGCCCGCTGGGAAGCATCGTGAGCATTGCAGAGTAGGCGAGGTCTTGTCCGAGTTTATCTTCGGTGATGGTTGGAAATGCTTCTTGTATACTTGCGAGGTCTGGGAAAACGATAAGCGAAGCAAGTGCAACGAGAATCCACGGCCAAGGTCTGAGCGCGTAGTGCATTATATTGTAGAAAAATGTGGCTCCTATGGCGTGGTTTTCATCTTTGGCCGCGAGCATACGCTGCGCCACATACCCACCTCCACCAGGTTCGGACCCAGGATACCAAGAACTCCACCATTGCACCGCCAGCGGGATAATGAGCAAGGTAATCACCATCTCTGTATCATTAAAGTCTGGGAGGATATTGAGTTTGTCTTTTACGTTTTCGTGAGCAATAAGTTTTTCAAGACCGCCTACTTCTGGCAAACCTACAATGTATATTGCCGCGCCTATCGCCCCAGCCATAGCCACAAAAAAGAGAATAAAATCGGTGTAAACGACACCTTTAAACCCGCCTATGGCGCTAAAGATTACCGTAATCACTCCAGCAATAAGTACTGTAGTAATAGGGTCGAGGCCTAGCATTACCTGGCCTATTTTAATCGCAGCAAGTGTTACACCAGCCATCGCCAGTACATTAAAAATCACACCAAGATAAACCGCACGAAACCACCTCAGGAATTTCCCAGGTTTACCGCCGTAGCGCAATTCATAAAATTCGATATCGGTCTTTACTTCAGACTTACGCCATAATTTTGCATAGACAAAAACCGTAAGTAATCCGGTCACGAGAAAAGCCCACCATACCCAGTTACCAGAAACTCCATTCGTACGAACGATGTCCGTCACAAGGTTAGGTGTGTCTGTAGAGAACGTGGTTGCTACCATCGAGAGTCCGAGGAGCCACCACGGCATATTACGACCTGATAAAAAGTATTGTGCAGTATCTTTTCCCGCTTTCTTCCCAACGTAGATTCCTACAGAGAGAATAACGGCAAAAAGCGCGATGATAATGACGAGGTCTAAGGTGCTTAAGTCAATCATAAGTCGTGGTTATCGAGTCCAATCTTCAGATGTAAAATGGTTTGAAAGATAGGCATTCATCTGCTTAATGTCACTTTTTGAAGTCAAATCTGGTACGTGCTCAGAAAGCGGTATTGTTTTTACGGATTTCGGATAATCAGCTACCATATTTAGTAAAGCTGTAGGGAGTTCTTTTTCATTGCGTTGCACATTCACAGGGCAATTTTTTAAATAGTCGTAAAACAGATTTCCGTCAAATTTGAAAATATTCATGCTTACGCGAAATTTCCCTTCCGTATCCTTAAATTTTTCTATTTCGTCGCTCTGTGGCTTCTCTACAATGCCTGTGAGGTAGCCATTTTTATGTGTCCTTGTAAGTGCAAATCTTGAGATGCGTTCCATTGAGAAATCCAGCGCATCTCGATCATAATTAATAAGCGCATTTTTTGCTGAGGCTTTGCGAAGCAATTCAAAAGCTTGCGGACTATAAAGATTATCACAATTGCAGACTAGAAACTCTTGCTCTTGCATTTCTGGATATTGTTCCAGCGCCTGAAATACAGCATCTGCCGTTCCAAAGGGTTTTTCTCTACCTTCGGGAATGTGTTGTACGGCATAAGAAATCGATAATCCATTAAAGCTATTGTAAGCATCTTTATCGCCATACAATTCTTTAAAAAGCGCATCATTAGGACTGATGACGATAATTACATTTTTTATTCCGCCTTCTCTCGCATTGTACAGCACATAATCCAGCATCGGCCGATTGTTTAGGGTAATTAGAGCTTTACTTCGCGTATTTGCTTGCCCCGCTACATCTTTAGATAAACTGCTGTCCTCAGATTTCTTCATTCTAGAGGAAGCACCACCGGCGAGTATGATTAAATGTTCTGTCATATAATATGAGTCCCTTTTGAGACATTAACTTGTGACGCAGTAACTGCGCCCGCCTTTAGAAGGGCTTGTATCACTTGGTCTTCTTTTCCTTTGGGTGCGAGCGCACAAATGCTTCCACCACCGCCAGAGCCCACAATCTTTGCTCCATAAGCTCCTGCCTCTAGTGCAGCATTTATCATTGCATCGACTCTAGGTACCGTAATCTTGAGTTTGTTTTTCAGCACGAGATGATGTTCGGTCATTAATTGTCCGATGATTTTTAAATCGAGTGGAGTATTGTTTTTTCCGCTTTTGCGAAAGCGTACCAAAGCCCGTTGTGTTATCTGATGATTCTCAATCGCAGCATACAAAAACGGTCTTTCTTCGGCCGAAAAGGAAGCCTTAAACAGTTTATAATCTTCTAGCGTAGCGGTTTTTTTATCGAAATTTGGCTGGAGCGTTTTGGCTTTTTCCAATGCGCTTATTTGTTTGCCTTTTAAATCGCCCAGCAATCCTTCGGTGTCCTTTGGGATGCCAGATTGGGCGATGATAAGACCGCTCATTGCGATATCAAATGGAGTGAATGTTCCGTCACCATCGGTTTCTAAGTAGATAATGTTGCCTATGGCGCTGGTGTACTGGTCCATCTTTCCGCCAGAGCCACCCGTTTCTAAAACTTCGGCTTCATATGCGAGCTGGCCTATGAATTCTGGAGTGACTTCTCGGTCACAGCCAAAAGTATGTAACAGCCATTGCAACCAAGCCACAACAACAGCACTCGAACTGGAAAGCCCAGCGTTTATGGGCACATCGCTCGTGATTTCAATATCGTAACCAACATTTGGTGAACAGCCGTATCTAGACACTACTTTTAGCGTATTAATTAGGTGGACGGTGTGGGTTGTTAGTATACTTTCTTGCGACTTGTCCCGAACTTGTTTCGGGAAGCGTAATTCAAACCGTTCTCCTAAATCTGGCATTGTGATTTTAAAAATACCTTCATCATTTGCAACACTTTTAAGCGTCACATAGCGGTCTATGGCGCACGCAATGATGGGCAATCCGAGATAGTCCTGATGGTCGCCAAAAAGGCAAACCCGTCCCGGCGCTCTGGAAATTACGGCCATTAATAGGTATCCTTAATCCAGTTGTACGGCTTGCGACTCACCCACAAGCCACGGGTAAAATCTGGAAAATCCTGTGGCTCGCCATTGTTTGCAATCGACGTCTCAGAGAGTGGCGTGATGGCACTCCAAGCGGCCGCATCATAAGCATCCAGCGGTGGCGCGATGTTTTGTTTTGCACTTTCGACAAAGGAATTGAGGACAAAAAAGTCCATCCCGCCGTGACCAGAACCTGCGGCGTATTCTCCATATTTTTTCCAAAGCGGATGGTCGTATTTATCCAGCCAAGGCTGCGCCTCGTCCCAGCGATGCGGTTCACTTTTACCCTCCACGTAAATACGGCTACCGTCCACTTCCCAAAGTCCCTCGCTCCCTTGCACGCGGAAGCCCAGCGAGTAGGGACGTGGTGAGTTACAATCGTGGGTCACGATAATGGTTTCACCGTTTGCGGTGTCTATGGTTGAGGTGATGATGTCGCCTTGTTTAAATTTTAATTTGGCATTTGGATGGTCTTTGCCACCGTTTTTCACAATGTAATTATGCAGTCCGACGCCTTTTGTCGCGTGGGAGGTCATAGATACAAATCGGTTACCGCGGTTTACATCGCACATCGTGGCGACAGGTCCCACGCCGTGCGTAGGATACACATCGCCATTGCGCAATAAGGAGTGTTGCGTTCGCCATTTAGACTCAGAAATTCCTTTATCACCAAATTCGACGCCTTTTCCGTAAGCTGTTTTCCCGTCATTGAGCTTTACAAACCTTAGGTCGTGCTGATAGCCACAACGGAAGTGAAGCAATTCGCCAAAAACATTTTCCCGTACCATATTGAGTATGGCCAAAATATCCCGACGGTAGTTTACATTTTCCAGAATCATAAGATGGGAACCCGTTTCCTCGTGCGTATTTACAAGGTCCCAACATTCTTCCATCGTATTTGCCGCGCTCACTTCGACACCTGTGTATTTTCCGGCTTTCATTGCATCTACCGCCATTCGCGTGTGCCACAGCCAGGGTGTGGAAATAATAACCGCGTCTATGTTCTTTTCCTGTAACATATTGCGGTAGTCGTAATCGTCTTTGCCAAAAACTTTAGGAGCGGTCGCACCCGCTTTTGAGATATGGTTCTGAGCAATAGTAATTCTATTGGGGTCCACGTCGCATATCGCCGTGATGTTGATGTCATCCCGCTGTAGCAAGTTCGTAAGGTGGTTTGTCCCGCGCAGTCCCACGCCTATTAAACTCACATTGAGTTTTGACGTTTGTAACGGATTTTTCCCAAAAGTGAGGTTAGGGGCAAGGGCAAGTCCAGCCGTTGCAACAGCAGTTTGTTTGATAAAAGTGCGACGTTTGTTCATTAGGTATGTTTTATAAGTACGCTTCCCGAAACAAGTTCGGGACAAGTTGCGCGAAAATGTTCTTAGCAATAATACTCGCTTCTAAATTACAATAATTCATTAATTTTAGTCGCAGGGCGACAGCCAAAGAAGTAAAATTTTGTAATGCTAACCCGTTCATCTTTTTTTTGACGCTTTGTGCTCTTTAATTGAATTTTTTAATTAAAACCAACCAATGAATCCCGCCGAAGATTATATCCTCAACAAACCCGAACCGTGGCGCACGATGCTTATGGAGCTTCAGGCGATTATTAAGCATACCGTTCCCGATGTGGATGAAGCCTTTAAATGGAACTTGCCTTTTTATAGCTTGAATGGTAAAATGTTCTGTTTTTTAAACTTTCGCAAGAAGTTTGTAGACGTAGGTTTCCCGTGGGGTATTCACATCACCGTGCACCAGGATAAATTGATAGCCGGCGAAGGCCGAAAGAATTTGAGGTCGTTGCGCTACCATTCTCCAGAAGAAATTGATGTGGAGATACTCGTTACCATATTGCAAAACGTAGCCCAACTCAAGAAAAAGCGCTACTAGAATGTCAATTTAATAGTATTTGTCATTTTAGAATTTCAGTTTTCGCCAATTTTCATTTTCCCCGCCCCGAAGGGAGTGAAAATTGGCTGCATTGAGAAAGAATCATCTGCCGCGACGGACGTGGAGGAACTTTTTCGCTTTATCATGCTCATAGCTATGAAACGACGCTACTAGAATGGGGTATTTGCCCCTAGTCCCCAGCCCAAAATCTCTTCATATTTGTATCACAGTTTATGTTTGAGGGAACATAAACTTGTTAACCAATTTATATTCCTGCTGACTTTGGTTAGCAAGAATAGGATAGCAAGCAGGGAGCTTTTGGGGGAAGGCTCCCTTTTTTATTTCCCGCGAAGGCGGGAATGTCTTGGAAATCGAAAACGACATTGTGACAGTGCAAGTCTCGTCATCTCGACGATGGGAGAGATCCCATAAATTGGCTTAGGGATTTGGCTCACTCAGAGATGTTTACTGTTATGTGATTTTTCGGCGCTACGCTTTTTTGAAATGATGAAATTGAAGATATACGAAGTGCTCACATACTTGGCGTTCAACAGGTATTAGGACTTTACTAATTGTTAATTTTATGTTCTATTTGTCAAAAGCTTAATTAGTCAGAACAGTTTCCGTCAATCAAATCTTGTAAAGTTGGATTATATTGATTGCTAAAAACTGAGTATGTTCCAGATATACCACTATTGTCAATCAGATTGTTTAAATCGCAAAAATCTCCTAAAAGACTATTTTGAATAATGCTCAAATTATTAACATTATTTAGATTTGACAATCCAGACAATTGTGGTAAAATTTCATTTGAAGAAATTTCAAGATTTGTTGTAGAGGACAAATTTGTAAGGTCTAGTGACAAAAGATTACTATTATTGACAATCGATACGTTATTAGCAGTTTGAATATTATGTAAACCAAACAGAGATGTTAAATTATCGCAATTAAATATTTGTATATTCCTAATATTTGTAATATTGGCAAGCTGTGATATGTCATTTAGGTTATCGGCATTTGCCAAACTAATCCCTCCATCTATTGACTGTAAATTGTCAAAACCTTCAAGGGAGTTTAGTTGTGAGTTATTTATTCTCAGACCATTTCCATTAACGTCTCCATTGATTGAATTTAAACTTGAAAAGCCACTTATATCAGAAATATTATTTGAATTATTCTGTTCTCCAATAAATAAATATCCATTGATTGAGGAATAATCATTACTTGTAAAATCATCAACTTCTTGCTGTGTTAGTAAAACGACATTACCATCGAACATTCCCCCACCTGTGTTACTTAGAGTTTCAAAACTCCAAATGGGACTTGTAGCTAAAACTTCATTATCAAAATCAATTGTCTCCACTCGCCAGTAATAAGCCGTGTTTTCAGTTAGATTAGAGTATTGATATTGTGATACACCAACATCAAGTAAAAATTCTGTTGAAGGATTTTGATTGCTATCAAAATATAGTTTAAATCTTGCATCTATGGGTGTGTCATCACCAGGTATAAAGGCAAGTAAACCATCAAGAGGAACATCAGATGCTTCATTTATTGGTGTTGGAGATTTCGCTGGCTCTATGTTTATGAAAAGAGGATAACAAGGTGTTTCGTCAAATAAACTACTCTCAAAATTTAATACAGTATTGTCAAAAATATTCATCTGTGCTCTTGCTCCAGCATCGAAACACCAATCAGAAGTTATTATTGTGTGGCTTGGATTAGAAGTATCTATTTCTCCTTTTAGTTTGATTGATGGTTTGATATAAACTGAAACCCGAGCATTGGTAAGTCCATATGGCCTTACTTCGTAACGAGCTTGGATGTGAGGTTCAATTTCTCCTGTAAAATTAAAAGCAGAACCATCGTCATAAGTAAATTCATTTGAAATATTAAATACTGGATTCCAACCTTCTTCACGACTATATTCGATTCCATACGTGGTTTCAAATTCATTCGTTGCCGTATAGGAAAGACCTAAACTTATAGAACCATCGACGCCAACTAGAACTACAATCCATTGGGTAAATACAACGGGAACTGGTCCAATAAAAATAGTAACGGGAGATAGCCTAAATCTTTTAAGTATAAATTGTTCTGTTACATCAACAATTTCAACATCAAAACCTATTGTAGCTTCTACTGTTGAAGAAAGGTTTTGTGTTAAACCAAAACTCTTAACTTGTCTATTCTCAACTTTAATCTTAAAATCTACATCAAAGCCTAAGGCTACATTACCATCAATTGTGATTTGATCATTAGTAGTATTTAGATTTCCATCTGCATCATAAATAACTTTATCGTTAATTTCAAAACTTATTGTTGAATTGAGACTATTTGATGAATTTCTATTTGGAATATCTTCCCCGGACTCATCAACTTCAATGACATCCTCGTTATTAATAATGTAGGTCGTTTGAAAATCTGTATTTATTATTGCGTCTACTAATTGCGCTTGCGATGTATTAACCTTATAATTACCGTCAACCTCTTCTACTGATAAAATTTTTCTCAAGTAACCATTTTGAGCATTGGGATGAACATCTGAAACTAAAACGTCGCCAGCTACTAAATTTGAAATTTGACTATTATTTGAATTAAATATAATGAATTCGTCTGATAATTCTATCAATGAATCATTAGTTGAGGAATTTACAACTACAACATCTTCAGACATTTCATTTATTATTTCCTCAGTAATTGAGTCATCTTCTTCCTGGCAACTAATTATTGGAAGGAATAATAGAATAAGTAGATATTTTATTTTCATTTTGACAATTTTAAATTTAGTTTTTTAAACTACGGTTTCAGAACAGTAATGAAAAACCTTAATGCAAATCTTGCTTTTTTTGATGAAAAAACAAGATTTGCTCTCTTTTTTGCCAATTCGTCTTATATACTTTTATTCCAATATCACATAAAATTTTAAAGAGACACGAAGTTTTGCTTTATTTAAATTTAGTAAAGTATCTCTAAACTAGACACTTTCAATAAAATAATCTAGCCAAACTCAAGATTCCCCCAAAACAGACCTTACCTCTTTATCAGGCTTCGCATAAGACAACCTATCCAGCAATTCTGTCTTTGCATAGCTGTCCAGACCGTTAACCGTAACACCGTTTACACTACTCAAATTTATCCAGCCATCATCCGTAAAAGCGCTTTCAGGAAGGTAAATGTCTTTTATCGCGCCTACCATCAAGACGGTGCCATTTTCGGCGATGGGGTATTCGTTTACGTACTCACAGGCGATACGAATGTGGGCTTCGGCGAGGAAAGGGGCTTTAAAGTCTCCTATGTAATCTTCGGTGAGGCCGGTGGCTTCAAACTCGGAGACGGATTTGTCATAGCGTGCGGCGGTTTGATGCGATTGTTTGATGATATCCGTGTGAATGTGATTTACGGTAAATTGCTTGTTAGCTTTTATGTTGGAATACGTATGTCTTTCCACCGTTGTGGGGCGCGTGATAAAACCGAGTAGGGCAGGGTTACTTCCCAAATGCGTCACAGAGCTAAACACCGCAAGATTGCTTACGCCATCAACTCCCATCGTCCCAATCAAGTTTGCAGACTTGTATCCGGTCACGCTATTTATGAAGTTGGCTCTAAAGCGTTTGTCCAGGCCTTCAATTTTCTCTTTGTCAAAATGTACTATCTTTTCCAAATGTTTTTCTTTCAAAAATACACATTATGAATAAGGAGCTAGACCGATATTTTGAAACCAACCGCCAGACGTGGAATGATAAAGTTGCCGTGCATACGGAAAGTGATTTTTATAACCTCGATGGTTTTATAAACGGGGAGACCTCCCTTATGAAATATGAACTCAAAGCTTTGGGTGATGTTTCGGGGAAGTCTTTGTTGCATTTGCAATGTCATTTTGGTCAAGACACGTTGAGTTGGGCTAGGATGGGAGCACAATGTACTGGGGTAGATATAAGTGATGCTGGGATAGCTTTCGCGAAAGCGTTATCAGAAAAAACCGCTACACCCGCAAACTTCGTATGTTGCAATGTGCTGGACACTTCACAACATATCTCACAGACTTTTGACATCGTTTTCACCAGCTACGGAACCATAGGTTGGCTCCCTGATCTCAAACCTTGGGGCAAGATGATTGCCGAACGATTAAACAAAGGAGGCACCTTTTACATCGCAGATTTTCATCCGCTGGTATGGATGTTTGACTATACTTCGGGAAAAGCAGTTTTGAAATACGGCTACAATCAAGATGAGGTCATCTACGAAGAATACCAAGGCACCTACGCCGATGAAAATGCACCCATAATGAGCAAAGAATACGGCTGGAATCACGGACTAGGGGAAGTAGTTACCGCCCTAACCGACGCAGGCTTGCACATCGAATTTTTAAGGGAGCACGATGAAAGTCCGTACGATGTCTTGCCAGATTTAGTCAAAAATGAAAACGGCCTTTATGTGACTAAAGACCGTTTGTATCCATTATTGTTTGAGATTAAGGCGACTAAGTTCTAACAATCATTTTCCGCATCTAAATGAAAAAAAGAGATCTAATTTGAGAACTTACGCTATCTTTTAGAGCCTGTTCTTTTTTTTCATTGCCAAAAAAAAGAACCAAAAAAAGTCTAGGTTGAGTAAAACTTTACTAAAAATTTCCCTCGTTACGGCGCAAAATAAAAGTTTATGCTGTCAAATCAAATAGTTGAAGATTGATAATGAACACTATCAATAAACTTAGTGAGGCTGGCGCTATTTTGCTTAACCCTCCACTCACATCATTTTTCACATAAAGTTTTTCTAGACCATAACAAAAATCTCACCTTTTCAGCTAGTTGTAACTTGTTGATTTACATTAAAAAAACAGAGAGCCGAAATTTTAGTGCGCATTATCTTTAAGTAGTTCTGGAAATTTTTTCTTAAAACGATTTAACCTAGGAATCGATACATTTTGAATGTATGGATTTCCAGGATTACGTTCTTCATAATCTTGATGATATGCTTCGCCCTTCCAAAATTTCTGAAAAGGCATTACCTCTGCCGCAACTTTGCCGTCGCCAAGTTCTTTTTCGAGTTCGGCGATTTTTGTGTCTATAATTTTCTTTTGAGCTTCATTTTGGTAAAAAATGATGGAGCGGTATTGACTTCCTCTATCGGGTCCTTGACCGTTTACTTGTGTAACGTTTTGTGATCCAAAATAAACATCGACCAGCGTTTCGAAGGAAACAACTTCTGGGTCATATATGATTTCTACGGCTTCTGCGTGTCCTGTTCGTCCTGTGTTGCTGGAAGCATAGGTGGGGTTTTCTGTATGACCACCGCTATATCCGCTTATAGACTCTTCTACGCCTTTTACGCTTTCATAAACGGCTTCTACACACCAAAAACAGCCACTTGCAAAATAGGCTCTTTCCATTCCGTCCTGAGCGGGAACTTCTACGGGATCCATTTGAGCGGTAGGTTCAGATTGTTGTTTGGGTTGATTTTGACAAGAAGTCGCAAGTGCGATTCCTGAAAGTATTAATGCGAGTTTCATAGTTTTTCTTTTTGTTATTAACTATCTCGATGCAAGCATACGAGAGATTCATAGGATATCATTTTTCATTACTAAGCAAAGCTCAGATAATATAATTCTTAGCTATCGCCTCGCGATTAAATGTACGGGATTGCTTTGTGATGGGATGCTAAGGGGATGTTAAAGGAAAATAAACCCATAAAAAAAGCCCTCGAAATCCGAGGGCTTAGTACTTTATATATTGTAATCCTTAAAGGTTTACAAACAAGCCGTGCATTTTCTCTTGCTCCTCTGCAGCGAGCTCGCTGTCTACAAGGATGCGACCACTATGCTCATCTGTAATAATCTTACGACGGCTAGCAATCTCTACTTGTACTTGCGGTGGGATTGTAAAATAGGATCCTCCAGAAGCTCCACGCTCGATAGGTACAACAGCAAGTCCGTTCTTTACATTGTTACGGATGCGTTTGTATGCCTTTACTAAGCGCTCTTCGATTTGCTTTTCAAATTCTTCACTCTTTTTGTTTAATGCTTTTTCTTCCTTTTCCGTTTCGGCAAGGATAGCATCTAGCTCTTCTTTCTTGTGCTTAAGGTGCTTCTCGCGCTCGCCTAGACGTACTTTAGTTTGCTCGATTACTTCACCCTTTTGCTCAATTTGAGCCTTGTATTCTCTTATATTCTTGTCTGCAAGTTGGATTTCCAGTTCTTGGAACTCAACTTCTTTACTCAAAGCGTTGAACTCACGATTGTTACGTACGTTCTTTTGTTGCTCTGTATATTTCTTAATGCTCTGCTTAGACTCGTCGATAAGGATTTTCTTAGCCTTAATCTGATCTTCTATAAGAGACAGTTCATTATCCAGTTTTTCAATACGCTTGTTGAGTCCAGCTACTTCATCCTCAAGGTCTTCCACTTCTAAAGGTAATTCACCTCGAACATTGCGTATCTCGTCCACGCGAGAATCTATGAGTTGTAAATCGTAAAGTGCGCGCAGTTTTTCTTCTACAGTAACTTCCTTTTTCTTTGCCATACGTTAAAAATAGTTGATGGGATTGGTATTTTCTTGTGATAAAATGACTGCAAAACTACGATTTTTTTCGATAAGATAATCAGCAATTATATTTTTTGTATGCCGCTCGCTTTCATAGTGTCCTACGTCTGCCAGGAGGATGTTATTTTCTGCCTGATAATAATCGTGATATTTTAAGTCTGCTGTCACGTAAGCGTCTGCCCCATTGCCTTTTGCAGCCTTTATGGCAAAGGCGCCACTACCTCCTAGTACGGCCACTTTTTGTATAGACTTGCCCAGTAATGCAGAGTGCCTTACCCCACCAGTTTTAAACTTATTTTTTATCAGTGACAGGAATTCATCTTCAGAGAGCGCTTCTGGCAGCAATCCGACCATTCCCATTCCTAAATTTTGATTTTTGTTTTCAAGATTAGTAATCTCATAGGCTACCTCTTCGTAAGGATGATTTGTAAAGAGGGCTTTTAGAATTTGAGACTGGAATCTTTTTTCAAAGGTAATATTGAGCTGCGTTTCAGGTTCTGTATGCTGCTTTCCTTTTTCGCCTATTACAGGATTTGCTTTTTCGCTTGCGCGAAAGGTTCCACTACCAGCAACACTAAAACTGCACTCATCATAATTTCCTACCTGCCCCGCTCCAGCAGTAAAGAGTGCTTGAGAAACCCCTTTCGCGGAAGCGTGAGGAACATACGTTACCAGTTTTTGAATCGTACCACTTTTAGGAATTAAAATTTTAGGATTTTCAATACCCAGAGCGTTACACATCCCGAGGTTTACGCCGTGCTGTACATTGTCCAGCGCTGTGTGGATTGCATAAATAGCAATATCATTTTTGATCGCTTTTAGAACAGCGCGCTCTACATAGTTCTTTCCCGTGAGGCTTTTTAAGCCAGAAAAAATAATGGGGTGAAAACATACAATGACGTTGCAGTCCTTTGATACGGCTTCGGCGACCACATTCTCAAGCGCATCGTGAGCGACCAGAACATTTGTAATCTCGGCGGTGGCATCTCCCACTAACAATCCTACGTTATCAAAATCTTCAGCATTTGCCGTGGGTGCCCAGTCTTCTAGTTGGTTACAAAGTTCTTTTATAGTCATTCCCATAATTTAGGCTATAAAGATAAAAATTATACCTTCGTTTTATGAAGTGGTTGCGATTAATCCTATTTCCTTTTAGTATGGTGTATAAACTGGTTACGCTTGCGCGAAATAAAATGTTCGACAAAGGGATACTCTCGTCAAAAAGTTACACCTTCCCCATAATTTGCATAGGAAACCTAAGCACCGGCGGAACAGGGAAATCTCCAATGACCGAATATTTGATTCGGCTTTTTAAGGGTGACTATAAAACGGCAACCTTAAGTCGCGGCTATGGTCGCAAAACAAGAGGATACATTCACGTGGCACCTAGTCATCAGGCCAGAGAAGTAGGGGATGAGCCTTTACAGTTTGCCCAGAAATTTCCAGAGGTTTTTATCGCCGTTTGTGAAGATAGACAGACCGGCATTGCTGAAATACAATCTGAATTTGGAACTCCTGAGGTACTCATCTTAGACGATGCCTATCAGCACAGAAAAGTGAAACCGGGATTTCATATCCTACTAACTGCTTATGGAGATTTGTATGTAGATGATTACTTACTGCCAGCGGGAAACTTAAGAGAATCTAGAAGCGGTGCTTCAAGAGCAGATGTTGTTGTGGTTACAAAATGTCCCAAAAACCTTTCTAAAAACGAGCAACAGCGTATCGAACGAAGACTGAAGTTGTCGTCTAATCAGAGATTATTTTTCTCGACCATTCAATATTCTGAAACAGTTGTTTCGGCAACAGATTCCGTTTCTCTAGAAAAACTGGGAAATAAACCTTTTGTTTTGGTTACAGGAATTGCAAACCCAGCACCGCTCGTGCAATATCTTAAAAATTGTGAGTTAAATTTTGAGCACCGAGGGTTTGGGGATCATCACACTTTCGCGCAAAGCGAACTGGATATTTTAGATAAAAACCCAGTAATCCTCACTACTGAAAAAGACTATATGAGGCTTAAAGGGAAACTTAAAAATGCTCTATTATATTATCTACCTATACAAATGGAATTTCTCAACGGTCAACAAGATTTTGACCATACTCTCAAGGTATTTGTAAATACGACTAACTAATTACTTTGCTGCGTTTAAGCGCGTTATGTATTTTCTGGAAGAAGACCTCAATTTTATAAGGCTTAGGTATAATATCGTTAAATCCGGCCTCGTAAAAGTCGTCTATATTCTCGTCTATAGTAACTGCAGTCAGGGCAAGAATCGGAATTTCTGTGTCAAATAAACGAATCTGTTCTGTTGCCTCGATACCACTTATTCCTGGCATATGAATATCCATTAGAATGAGATCAAAAGATTCTGTGCGCGCTTTTTCGACTGCAATTTCGCCGTTATCTGCTACTTCGCAATTTATATTGTTTTTCTCAAGAATTTTACGAGTAATCATTTGGTTAATTTTGTTATCCTCTACAACAAGAACTTTTCTGTTTTTTAATGACTCGTAATCTATACTCTCTATAATTTTTTCTGTTTTTTCTAGAGAGGCATTTGCAGGATTGAGGTTATACTTGATATCAAATTTAAAGGTAGAACCTTTTCCTAACGTGCTATCTAGCGAGATTTTACTGTTTAATAAATCCAGTAGATTCTTTACAATAGAGAGTCCTAGTCCTGTACCTCCAAATTTTCTATTAATCGCTACAGAACCTTGAGTAAAGTTTTGGAATATATTTTTTTGTTTCTTCTTAGAAATGCCTTCTCCAGTATCTTCTATTTCAAAATGGAGGTGAATATCTGTATCAGACTGACTAACTTTTTGTACCCTAACCGTAACCATTCCGTCACGGGTAAACTTCACGGCATTCCCAATGAGATTTATCAGGATTTGAGATATCATAAGCGGATCTCCCAAAATTTCTGTAGGGATATCTTCGTCAAATTCAAATTCCAGTTTATTCCCCTTATCCTTAGCAGACTTACCTAATGCAAAAAGCACATCCTTAATGCGCTTCTTGAGATTAAAGCTCGTTTCTTCAACCTCGACTTTATTTGCTTCAAGTTTATTCAGGTCAAGAATATTATTTATGAGAGATAATAAATATTCTCCAGAGAACTTAAGAGAGTCAAGATGCTTCTTCTGTTCTGGGGTGGGATTTTCTGTAAGGAGTAAGTGAGTCAGTCCAGTCACAGCGTACATCGGTGTTCGTAGTTCGTGGGTAATGGTAGATAGGAACTGCGCTTTTACCATAGATGCCTTCTCAGCATTTTCTTTAGCAACAATAAGCTCTGTATTTTTTGCCTGAAGTAATTCGTTTGCTTTTGCTCTTAAGTTATTGTTTTTATATAGGGATAGGGTGAGTAAAGATAGGATCGTGATTAAAGCAATCCCCAGTACAGTAGTGAGCTGATTAATCTGAACTGCGCGTTCTTGCTCTAGTTTTATATCCTTTTCTAGTTGGTTTGATAATGTTGCTCTATCTACTTCTGACATTGCTTCAACCTCTGAAGATTGAGTCACAACAGGGTTTTGAGTCCTACTATTATAATCCTCTAATAGTGCATATCCTTTTTCAAAATCCCCTTTTGCAATTGATAATGCGCTAGCGATTTTCAAAATTTCAGTTTGTAAATTTTTATAACCCTGTTTGGCAGCAAGTTCTGATGCACTATCTAAATTAATCTTTGCCTCGTCGGTTTGCTTTAGGGCAATAAGTGCCTTTGCTCTCTCGCTATAAGCTTGCGCGAGTAAATGGGGCTCCGTATTATTTTCGAGACGTGGTATTGCTTTGTCTAGAAGAATTATGGCCTCACCTGGATTCTTGCGTAGTAGTGCAAGTTTACCTTTGTAAAACTGAGCAACGGCTATTAAATCACGATTGCGCTCATCTGTAAAGAGGCGTTCTGCTTTGTCAAGTTTTACAGCAGCATCTTGTAATTCGTTCTTAATGAGGTGTAATTGGGCAGCAATAATGTAACTCTGTCCAAGTCCTAATGGAGTGTCTTTTTCATTTTGTACCGCTATCGCTTTGTTGTTTTCAATGGTTGCCTTTTCAAAATCATTGAGCTGTAAATACAATCGAGATAGATTGCTACTTGTTAAACCTATGCGATTTTTGTTTTCTATAGTTTTGGCTAAATCCCGGGCACTATTAAGATATGCGATAGACTTATTATATTCCAGAGATTGTATAGCTCCAATCGCTTCTCCCATAAGAGAATCGATTTTTGTATTGGTTAATTTATAGGTAACATCATCTACTTCTTGCGCACTAGTGAGCGAGAATGAAGCGAGGAATAATAGAAGCAAAAACGGGGCTGTTACTGCCTTCATATAATAGGTTAATCAGGCTAATATATATTATTTCTTTGAAATGAAGCAAATTAAATCTACTAATCGGCTGGAATAGCCCATTTCATTATCGTACCAACCTATGATTTTTACCATTTTTCCTACAACTGAAGTCATCTGAGAATCAAAGATGCAGGAATGCGTATTTCCAATCATATCGATAGATACTAAGGGTAAATCTGTGTATTCCAAGATGTTGAGGAAATCTGTTTTGGCCGCTTTCGCGAAAGCGTTATTAATCTCCATAATACTTGTATCTCGCTTTACATTAAGCGTCACATCTGTAAGTGATCCGTTGGGAACGGGGACCCGGATGCCACAACCGCCTATAACGTCGGAAAACTGCGGAAAAATATGTGTCAGCGCTTTTGCAGCGCCCGTCGTTGTTGGGATGATACTCTGGCTTGCCGCCCTCGCGCGTCTCAAATCACGGTGCGGTTGATCGTGCAGACTTTGGTCAGTCGTATATGAGTGAATGGTTGTAATATACGCTTGTTCGATCCCGCAAAGTTCATCTATAATTTTAATCATAGGAGCCGCATTGTTTGTCGTGCAGGAAGCATTCGAAACAATTAAATCAGAGGGAGATAAGATTTGCTCGTTTACTCCCAGAACCACCATAGGTACGGTATCATCTTCCGGCGGAACAGATAGAATTACTTTTTTGGCGCCATTTTTTATGTGGTGCTCAAGCTTAATCCTTGTTTTAAATTTCCCAGTGCATTCTAGTACGATATCTGGTGTTACACTTTTCCAAGAAAGTTTTGAAATATCAGGTTCATCATATAACGGGATCTCAATGTTGTTGTGTATGATTGCGCTTTCGCGAAAGCGCACCTCTCCTTCATAAATACCGTGGATGCTATCATACTTAAGTAAATGAGCCAGCGTTTCTGCTTGTGCAAGATCATTTATAGCGACCACTTCCATATTGGGATGAGTGGCAATGAGCTTAAAAACCGTGCGACCTATGCGCCCAAAGCCATTGATGCCTATTCTAATCTTTTCCATAAAGGGAACTATGTCAGGTGCTTTTGCGCCTTGTAGGAAGATCTTACGAGCGCGCCACTTTCTACGTGCCTAAAGCCCATTTCTAAACCGATCTCTTCATATTTTTTAAATTGATCTGGTGTGATAAATTGTTTTACTGGTAGGTGTTTTTTAGAAGGTTGTAGGTACTGTCCTATGGTAACGATATCAAGATTTACATCCCGCAAGTCTTTTAATGTTTGGATTACCTCTTCTTCTTTTTCGCCTAGGCCTAACATTATACCGGACTTCGTACGATTAATGCCATTGTCTTTTAAATATTTAAGAATACCTAAGCTACGCTCATATTTTGCCTGAATGCGCACTTCTCGTGTAAGACGTTTGACAGTTTCCATGTTATGTGAAACGACCTCTGGATGAACTGCAATAATTCTATCGAGTAAATCCTCACGACCTTGAAAATCTGGAATTAGCGTTTCCAGTGTAGTTTCTGGATTCATACGGCGAATTGCCTTAACGGTTTCTGCCCAAATAATAGTTCCCATATCCTTCAGGTCATCGCGGTCTACAGATGTAATTACAGCGTGTTTTATGCCCATAAGTTTTATGGAGCGCGCCACTTTTTCCGGCTCTTCCCAATCTACTGTTTCCGGACGTCCCGTTTTTACACCACAAAAGCCACAAGAGCGCGTGCAGATATTACCTAGTATCATAAATGTTGCCGTACCCTCACTCCAGCACTCGCCCATATTGGGGCAACTTCCAGAGGTGCATATGGTGTGTAGATCATACCTCTCTACAAGGCTTCTAAGTTCTGTATATTTCTTACCAGTAGGCAGTTTTACACGGAGCCATTTGGGTTTTGGCTGGCGTTTTGGTGCAACAATTACTTCTTCTTGCATAGCTTTTTTTAAGGAAAACAAAGATACAATAAATGGACGGAAAACAATAAGACTCGTACGGTGATTAGATGGCTTTTAGAAAAGCAATTGTACCTCTTTAAGGTCATATTCATTAAGGATATCATCTTCTTCAAGGATCATAAGTTTTCCGTGTGGGGTAACACCTTTAATAATGCCTACAAATTTTCCATTTGCACCTTTGAAAGTAGAAGGCTTATCCTTGCGAAAAAGATTTGCTTCATAATCTTCTTTAATTTCATCCAATTTCCCCTGAGATAATAATTTAACGTAGTGGTAAAATTGCTCTAATAGCATATTGAGAATTTCTTCTAGGTTAAAATGGATTCCTGTGCGCGTCTTTATAGATGTCGCTCTAGGGACGGCCCCAAAGTCAGTTTGATTCACATTAAGTCCCACACCCAGAATCACAGCATCTAGCTTGCCTCTTTTAATAACACTTTCAATGAGGATGCCACAAATTTTTTCCTTGTCTGACAATATGTCGTTAGGCCACTTTACACTAACATTTTTGATTAACAGTTTTTGTAAAACAACTTTTACGGCAAGAGAAGCAGCCATTGTAACATAAAATTGCTCTTCAATAGTAACACGCTGTACTTTTCTGAAAATACTGAATGTTAGGTTTTTACCTGCCTCAGTCGACCATTTGGTACCCATCTGACCGCGACCATTTGTTTGCTCAAGTGCCCATACCAACGTGTCTTCCTCTAAACTTTGCTTTTTAGCTAGGGCTTTGAGGTAGTCATTTGTGCTACCTGTGGTATGAAGTTTGACAATACGCATATACTAAATGGCGAGTTTAAACTTATGTTAAGAATGAGAATAACGCTATTTTTGTAATAACTTTGTGTAAATAAAAGGATTTAATGGCAAAAAAGGAAACGAGCACAGATCAATTAATCACTACGATTATCAAAGGGATAGAAGAAGTAAAAGGAAATGACATTGATATTCTAGACTTGAGGGAACTTGAGAATACGGTATGTGACTATTTCGTTATTTGCAACGGTACTTCAAATACGCAGGTGGCTGCAATTGTAAATTCCATCCAGAAAACTGTAAGTAAAGAGCATAAAGAAAAGCCCTGGCACATAGAAGGTCAGAACAATTCTGAGTGGGTGCTTATGGATTATGTAAACATCGTTGTTCACGTATTTCAAGCGCACATAAGAGAATATTACGATATCGAAAGTTTATGGGGCGATGCTAAAATTACGACCATAGCTTCTAGCTACTAAAAAAGAAAACTGTATTTAATGTCAGATAAAGAAACCAAGAATAAAAAGAACACACCTTCTCCCAAAAAGCCCAAGTTTAGTGCTTACTGGATTTATGGTATAATCATCGTTATATTTTTTGCAATTAGTGCTTTAGGAAGTGGTGATGGACTGGGAGATGCTTCAAAGACGACCCCTACTAAATTTGATGAATATTTAAAAGCGGGCGATGTTGAAAAAGTAGTTGTAATCTCAAATAAAAGAGAGGCGAAGATTTTTTTAACGAGCGAGGCTGAGAGTAAGTCGATACATAGTAAAAGCAAAGGGCCGTCATTTATGCAGCCGTCTGCCTCAGCAGCAGATTATAGTGTAAAATTTGGAGATCAGCAGAACTTCGAAAATAACCTCGAGACTGCCATTGCCGAGAACAATCTTGACACCAAAGTTGAATGGGCTGAGGAGCACGGCATCTTTGAGCAAATTATGCCTTTTCTTCCTATCATCTTAATTGTAGGAATCTGGATATTTATTATGCGGAGGATGTCTGCAGGTTCAGGAGGAGGACCTGGAGGACAAATATTTAATATTGGTAAATCTAAGGCAAAGCTTTTTGATGAAAAGACAGATATTAAAACCACGTTTAAGGATGTGGCAGGATTAGAAGGTGCAAAAGAAGAAATACAAGAAATTGTAGATTTTCTTAAAAATCCAGAGAAATATACAAGTCTAGGAGGGAAAATTCCCAAAGGAGCATTGCTTGTTGGTCAACCAGGAACGGGTAAAACCTTACTTGCTAAAGCTGTGGCAGGAGAGGCTAAAGTGCCATTCTTCTCTTTATCTGGATCTGACTTTGTAGAAATGTTTGTGGGTGTAGGAGCATCACGTGTACGTGATCTATTTAAACAAGCTAAGGAGAAATCTCCTGCGATTATTTTTATAGACGAGATTGATGCAATAGGAAGAGCGCGTGGTAAAAGTAACATGTCAGGATCTAATGACGAGCGCGAGAACACACTTAACCAATTGCTTACTGAGATGGATGGTTTCGGTACGAATACGAATGTAATTGTACTCGCAGCGACTAACAGAGCAGACGTGCTGGATAAAGCATTAATGCGCGCAGGACGTTTTGACCGTCAGATTTATGTAGATCTACCGGATGTAAGAGAGCGTAAAGAAATTTTTGAAGTACACCTGCGTCCACTCAAAAAGGTAGAGGACGAACTAGATATTGAATTTCTTGCAAAGCAAACACCTGGATTCTCTGGTGCAGACATTGCAAATATGTGTAATGAAGCTGCCCTTATCGCTGCTCGTAAAGGTAAGAAAGCTGTAGGGAAACAAGATTTTCTTGATGCCGTAGACCGTATTGTAGGAGGTCTTGAGAAGAAGAATAAAATCATTACGAAAGATGAGAAAAAGGCAATTGCCTTTCACGAAGCGGGGCACGCTACGGTAAGCTGGATGCTAGAGCACGCTGCACCACTTGTAAAAGTGACAATTGTTCCTCGTGGGCAATCTTTAGGAGCGGCTTGGTACTTACCAGAGGAGCGCCTTATAGTGCGTCCTGAACAAATGCTGGATGAAATGTGTGCTGCCTTAGGTGGTCGAGCGGCAGAGAAAGTGATATTTAATAATATATCTACCGGCGCGTTAAGTGATCTGGAAAAAGTCACAAAGCAAGCGAGAATGATGGTTACAGTTTATGGTCTTAGTGATAAGGTAGGAAACCTCACTTATTACGATTCTTCTGGACAATCTGAATATAATTTTAGTAAGCCGTACAGTGAGAAAACTGCCGAGCTCATAGATAAGGAAATCTCAGAGATCATCGAGAAGCAATATGAACGTGCAGTTACATTGCTTACAGAGAATAAAGATAAGTTGACGGAACTCGCAAATTTACTTTTAGAGAAGGAAGTCATTTTTAAGGATAACTTGCAAGAGATTTTTGGCGAGCGTCCTTTCGGAAAGAAGGAAGAAGGTGAGCCTGAAATTGTAGCATAACTTTTATTTGTTCGCTTTCGCGAAAGCGTATAAAACAATCAAACCCAAAAAGTCTTGATTTAGCCAGTGGTTAGGTCAAGATTTTTTATATTTGATTTGAGACTAAAACCCTGAATTTAGGAACGCACCCCTTTATGAGTATATTTGGAAAGCTATTTGGTAAAACATCTAACTCAGAGCGCCTTCGTCAAGAACAAATGGCTGATGAGCGCAGCAAGTATATGCCAGATGAGCATACCCCTGCTGATGAGCGTTTTACAAAGAATTTCATACTCAACGGAGGTAAATTTCTCTACTCTGTAAATCCAGAAGAAACCCAAGATAATTTTGATAATATTCTTTTAGAAAATGATTGGTACGAGAACCCTGTTTTTTGCATTGATGAAAATTTAAAGAAACTATTTGACGGCTATAATCTCAATTATGGCACAAAAAGAGACGCCTCTTTCTATCTTACGACTTGTGAGAGCCTAATTGCTGATAATGGTTCTATTTTAATATGCTCTAATCAACTCAAGGAAATGAAAATCCACGAATTTCCTCAGAATATGGTGGTTTTTGCATCTACAAGTCAAATCGTAAATAATATAGGAGAAGGTTTGCGCCTCATTAAAAATAGAAACGCTGGCAATATCCCAACAAATATCACTACCATTAAACATTTTGAAATAAAGGAGGATGAAAAGGACTTCTTGAGCTACGGAAGCAGTACGAAAAATCTATATTTGTTGCTGCTAGAAGATTTGTAGTATGCGTGAGGTTATTATTAGGGGACTTTCAGGATTACTGTATGTGACATTACTGTTACTTGCAATATTTTCTTTTGAGCATATTTATCTCGCTGTTTTTCTGCTATTGGGAATAGGATGCCTTTACGAATTTTTAAAGTTATTGGGTATTAAATCCTTCGTTCCCTATGTGTTACTTTTAGGATGCGTGGCCATTTTTAATCACTTTAAATTGTCGCGTATGGCGACATTAATTTTTTTAGTGCTTACAATTACCACAAACCTATTTCTCATTAAAAACCTTGTGAGGCCTTCGGAGCGGTTTATTACGCTTTCGCAAAAGTATATTTACACCCTTTGCTACCTCATAGGTGGAGTAGTGTTTACCATCTTATTGCCGTCTTACAAAGGCGAATATACCTCATACCTAGTTGCAAGTGTGTTTGCACTCATCTGGATTAATGATACGTTTGCTTTTATTGTAGGAAAGAATTTTGGAAAACGAAAACTACTAGAACGTATATCACCTAACAAAACGGTCGAAGGTTTTCTAGGGGGGCTAGTTTTTGCTTGTATTGCAAGTGTCATAATCTATGAGGTTACAGATCTACTTTCATTGCAGTTATGGCTTACTGTGGCCATTACGACATCATTATTTGGTACTTTAGGGGATTTAATTCAATCCCAATTAAAGCGTCAGGCTGGTGTAAAAGATAGCGGAAGGATAATGCCAGGACACGGAGGGCTTTATGATAGACTTGATAGTATTATCTTTGCCAGTCCATTTATTTATTTGTTTTTAATAGTACTTGACTATGTTCCATAAGGAAGGATATAAAATTATTTCGGGCACGATTCTTATTGTTGCTATTTTAATGCTTGTTGCCAAAAAGTATGTAACTAATGAGATATTATTCTATCTCATCGCAGGTGTGTGTCTTGTTTTCTTAGTGCTCATATTGCAGTTCTTTAGAAATCCAGCACGTAATGCTCCAGACGATACGTCTAAAATTGTTTCTCCAGTAGATGGTAAGGTGGTTGTTATAGAAGAAGTATTTGAAAAGGAATACTTTAACGAGAAACGTTTACAGGTGTCTATTTTTATGTCTCCTATAAATGTGCACGTGACGCGCTATCCTGGAGCTGGAAGTGTAACCTACAGTAAGTACCATCCAGGTAAATTTCTTGTAGCTTGGCACCCTAAATCTAGTGAAGAGAACGAGCGCACAACTGTTGTTGTAAAGACCAAAGAATTTGGCGAAGTACTGCACCGTCAGATTGCAGGAGCACTTGCAAGACGTATTGTAAACTATGCAGAAGTTGGTCAAGAAGTCACTCAGGGAAGCGAGAGCGGTTTTATAAAATTTGGTTCTAGAGTTGATGTATTCCTACCTATTGGAACTAAAATAGATGTTACGCTCAATCAAAAAGTTAAAGGCGCCGAAACTATAATCGCATCTGTGTAGATGAAGAATAAAGCGTTGCATATCGCCTTTGAAGAAGCCTATGAGCGTGTAGGCAATGCAACCCAAGAGTTCCCGCCAGACGTTTTACTTCAGTTCTATGCGCTATATAAACAAGCTACTCAAAAGAATACCTTTTCCCATAATGAAGGAGAGCACGAACTCGTAAGTGCTTTTAAGCTGAACGCACTTCTTCAAGTAAAACATATGACTTCTGACGAAGCAAAAGAGGCCTACATAGAGGCCTCTGAATTACATTTGGGTAGAAAATAGTAGGCTTACTTTAAACTCGCCAATCTCTTTTCTAACGCCTCAATTTTAGCCTCGGCATCTGCCATTTTTTGCTTTTCTAGCGCTACAACTTTTTCTGGTGCGTTGCTCACAAAACGCTCGTTTGAGAGCTTCTTGCTTACAGACATCAAGAAACCTTTATTGTATTTGAGTTCTTCCTCAATTTTGGCAACTTCGGCTTCTACGTCTATGGCTCCCGCTAGCGGTATGAAATATTCATTAGACTTTACTCTAAAGGATAAGGCTCCGTCAACTGGCGCTTTCGCGAAAGCGATATCACTCACATTACCCAATTTTGCAATTATCGTATCATAATCTCCAGAGAAATCTTCATTCTTGAGCACGTGAACAGCAATCGCATCTTTAAAGGCGATGTTCTTGCTCTTTCTGATATTTCGAATTCCAGAAATCACCTGTGATGCATAGTCAAAATCTGCAATGATAGTGTCGTTTACAGCTCCTCCTTCCGGCCACCTGTTTACGATAAGTGCCTGCTCAGGAGTACGGGTGGTAATAGTTTGCCAGATTTCCTCAGAGGCAAATGGAATAAATGGATGTAGGATGCGCAAGTTATTTTCTAGAGCCTCAATAACCGCATCATACGTTTTTCGATCGATCGGTTTCTGGTATTCTGGTTTTACTATTTCCAGTAACCAACCACAGAAGTCGTTCCATACCAATTTATAACTTGCCATAAGCGCGTCAGAAATTCGGTATTTAGAGAAATGGTCTTCTATTTCCAGTAAGGTCTGGTTAAAACGGTTTGTGTACCACTCTAACCCTTGCACACTATGTGCGGGTTGAGCAATAGTATCATCTATTTCCCACCCTTTAATAAGGCGGAAAGCGTTCCAGATTTTGTTTACAAACCCCTTTCCTTGATTACACAGCTCTTCGTCAAACATCAGATCATTACCCGCAGCGCTACTTAAAAGTAATCCCACGCGTATTCCGTCTGCCCCGTAATCCTTAATTAATCCAAGCGCATCTGGAGAATTCCCCAGTGATTTTGACATCTTGCGACGTTGTTTATCACGCACAAGACCTGTCAAATACACATTTTCGAACGGACGCTCACCCGTATATTCATATCCCGCAACAATCATACGCGCCACCCAGAAAAATAAAATATCGGGACCAGTTACAAGATCGTTAGTAGGGTAGTAGTACTTAAATTCTTCATTTTCAGGATTGCGCACGCCGTCAAAAACACTCATAGGCCACAGCCAAGAGCTAAACCAAGTATCTAGTGCATCTTCGTCTTGACGTAAATCTTCGGCAGTAAGGTTGGGGTTGTTTGTACGCTTTCGCGAAAGCGTAACCGCCTCCTCCATCGTCTCTGCCACCACAAAGTCCTCCTTGCCATCACTATAAAAGTAGGCCGGAATCTGCTGTCCCCACCAAAGTTGTCGCGAGATGTTCCAGTCGCGACAGTTTTCCATCCAGTGACGATAGGTGTTTTCAAATTTCTTTGGGAAAAGCTTTACATCTCCTGTTTCAAGAACCGCCTTAATGGCTGGTTTTACAAGCTCGCTCATTTTTAGGAACCATTGGTCAGAGAGCCTAGGCTCGATAACCGCTTTGGTGCGTTCTGAGGTTCCAACTTTATTTACATGATTTTCGGTTTTTACGAGAACGCCTAAATCTTCCAGTTCTTTTTTAATCGCACGACGACAGTCAAAACGGTCTACTCCATTATAATGCATCCCAAAACTGTTGAGCGTAGCATCATCATTAAAAATATCAACCACTTCTAACCCGTGCTTATCACCCAGCATTTTATCATTCTCATCGTGAGCAGGAGTTACTTTAAGACATCCTGTACCGAATTCCAGATCTACATACTCATCTTCTATAATTGGAATCACACGACCGCAAATAGGTACAATCGCTTTTTTTCCTTTGAGATGGGTAAAACGTTCGTCCGTAGGGTTAATGCAGATGGCTGTATCTCCAAAAATAGTTTCTGGACGTGTAGTTGCAATAGTAAGCGTCTCGTCAGAACCTTCGATCTTATAATTTAGGTAGTAAAGTAATCCCTGACGCTCTTCGTGTATTACCTCTTCGTCAGAAAGGGTCGTCTTTGCCTCTGGATCCCAGTTTACCATGCGATACCCGCGGTAAATGAGTCCTTTATTGTACAGGTCTACAAAAGTTTTTATAACGGACTCACTCATATGTGGGTCCATCGTAAATGCCGTGCGCTCCCAATCGCAGGAAGCACCTAATTTTTTAAGTTGATCAAGGATTACTCCGCCATATTCTTCTTTCCACTCCCAAGCGTGGGCTAGAAATTCTTCTCTCGTTAGGTCAGACTTGTTAATGCCTCTTTCTTTGAGTCGTGCAACTACTTTGGCCTCGGTGGCGATAGAGGCGTGGTCTGTACCAGGCACCCAGCACGCATTTTTACCTAATAATCGTGCTCGACGTATTAAAACATCTTGTATGGTGTTGTTGAGCATATGTCCCATATGTAGCACTCCTGTGACGTTAGGAGGAGGTATTACGATAGTGTAAGGCTCTCTCTCGTCTGGTGTAGAGTGGAAGAAGTTATTCTCCATCCAGTAGTTATACCACTTGTCTTCTACAATAGAAGCGTCATATTTTGAAGCAATGCTCATAGTTTGGTCTGATTGTTGACTAATAAGTTAACAAAAGTAGGAATAAGAGTAGGATAAAAGAATTTCCAGCGCTTCTTTTTGAAGCAACATCAGTATGATGTTGACCTATTGTTAATATGATTTTTTGGTAGCTGGATGTTTTCTAACTACTTTTACAATCCTCAAAGATTAGAAATTATGAAAAAACTAATGTTTTTGTTTGTTGCTGGACTATTAAGTTTTGGTATTCAAGCACAAGAAAAGAAAGCCGAAATCACATTTGAATCAGATGTGGTAGATTATGGCGAAGTTGAATATGGTGCAGATGGTGTACGTGAATTTAAATTTACAAACACCGGAGACGATGTTTTGATCGTGGCGAGAGTATATTCTACTTGTGGATGTACAATCCCTGAAAAACCTGAAGATCCTATTCAGCCTGGAGCTAGTGATGTCATTAAAGTAAAGTATGACACAAAACGTCCTGGGCCTATTAGAAAAACGATCACAGTATATACGAACGCGTCTGAAACGCCTTACACCTTAAAAATTAAGGGTAAAGTACTTCCTGAAGCCAGTCCGTTAGAGAAAAAAGGTGACGGTCCCATAAACGGAAACTAGTCCTAAAATCACAAATTTAGAAAGCCACCTTCGGGTGGCTTTTTTTATGTCATTTTTTGAAACTTGTCAAATTGTATTTTCATTGCTAAATGTTCGTTAAGGAGAAGCTATTTTCGCGAAAGCTTATCTATAAACTCTCTTATTTTTTGCATTTTTGCAACGCTAAAAAAATAAAAGAATGCCAGTAATATCTCAAAAGGGGCTTGCAATGCCTCAATCTCCTATACGTAAACTAGTACCCTTTGCGGAAAAGGCAAAATCAAGGGGAATAGCGATTCATCATCTCAACATCGGACAGCCAGATATAAAAACGCCTAAGGGAGCAATAGACGCCGTTAGGAATACAGATTTGCAAGTGCTAGAATACAGTCATAGTGCTGGATTTCAATCCTATAGAAATAAACTTGCAGCCTATTACCAAAAACACGGTATAGAGGTGGGAAGCGAAGATATCATTATATCTACTGGAGGTTCTGAGGCACTATTGTTTGCTATGGGGAGCGTGACAGATCCAGGAGATGAGATTATAATTCCAGAGCCATTTTATGCAAATTATAACGGATTTGCAACAGCAAGTGGGGTAAAAGTTGTTCCTGTTATCTCGACGTTGGATGAAGGTTTTGCACTTCCTCCGATTTCGGATTTTGAAAAGCTAATTACAGGTAAAACCAAGGCAATTGTTATCTGTAATCCTGGTAACCCAACAGGATATTTGTACAGTCAAGAAGAGATACGCCAGCTCGCTGAACTTGTTAAGAAACACGACCTTTTTCTTATTGCAGATGAGGTGTATAGAGAGTTTGCTTATGATGGATTGAAACATCACTCTATAATGGCAGAGCGTGATATCGATGATCACGCAATTATGATAGATTCTGTCTCTAAACGTTTTTCTATGTGCGGTGCGCGTATAGGATGTATCGTTAGTAGAAATAAGGAGCTAATGGCCACGGCAATGAAGTTTGCACAGGCAAGATTGAGCCCACCCACTTTAGCACAGATTGCTGCCGAAGCAGCACTAGATACTCCTCAAACTTATTTTGATGAGGTGATAGCAGAGTATGTTTCTAGAAGAAATACGCTTGTATCGGGCCTTGAAAAAATACCTGGTGTAAAAGTAGCAAAGCCTAAAGGCGCATTTTATTGTATCGCAGAGTTACCCGTAAAAAACGCAGATGCCTTTGCACAATGGTTGTTAGAGTCCTTTGATTATAACGGAAAAACAATTATGGTCGCACCAGCTGCTGGATTTTACAGTAGCGATGGCGTAGGGCTTAACCAGGTGCGTATCGCTTACGTTCTAGAGGAAAAAGCACTTAAAGAGGCTATCGAAATTCTCGCCGTAGCACTACAGCAATACAAAGATTAATGAACATTAAAGAGCACGTTTCTCTTAGAGAGTACAACACATTCGGCATCGACGTTATTGCGAGATACCTTGTGAGTGTACATACTGTGAGTGAACTTAAAAAAGTGCTCGGTCACAAAGAATATAAGAATCCCTTTATCATAAGTGGAGGGAGCAATATGTTACTTACTAAAGACATTGACCGTCTCGTAATTCATTTAGACTTTAAGGGAATGGAGATTGTAGATGATTCTTTTTCTGAGGACGAAGTTTTATTAAGAGTTGCTGGCGGAGAAAACTGGCACGAGTTCGTACTTTATTGTGTCAGTAATAATTTGGGAGGTGTTGAGAATCTCTCACTTATTCCAGGAAATGTGGGAACGTCTCCCATTCAAAATATAGGTGCTTACGGCGTAGAACTAAAGGATGTTTTCCACTCGTGTACAGCGATCCACAGAGAATCTTTTGAAGAAGCCACTTTTTATCTGGAGGATTGCGCTTTTGGCTATCGTGATTCTGTATTTAAGAATACACTTAAGGATAAATACATTATTACTTCAGTAACTTTTAGGTTAACTAAAAAAAACCACATTTTACATACAGAGTATGGTGCTATTTACGATACGCTGGTAGATAGAGGTATTGATGTTCCAACGATAAAAGACGTTTCGGATGCGGTAATAACCATACGAAAGTCTAAACTTCCAGACCCTAGGAAAATAGGAAATAGCGGGAGTTTCTTTAAAAATCCAATTATTTCTCAAAAAGTATTTACACGTTTGCGCAAAAAATTCCCCACCGTTCCATTTTACCCTGTTGCCCAAGATACGGTAAAGGTTCCAGCGGGTTGGCTTATCGAGCAAGCTGGCTTTAAAGGTAAACGCTTTGGGGATGCCGGAGTACACGACAAACAGGCGTTGGTGTTGGTAAATCACGGTAACGCTACAGGAGAAGAGATTTGGAATTTGGCGATACATATTCAGAAAACTGTTGAAGATAAATTTGGACTGCATATTGAGCCAGAGGTAAACGTGATTTGATGTAGCGATGGTGATGAGTACGCTTTCGCGAAAGCGTATTTATACAAAAGTAAACGCTATTCAATTTGCATTTATAAAACATTGATATTTTAGAATCTATCCTCTTTTAGCTTTAAATAGCATTATTCTAAAGAGTTGTTACAAACTCTATGTCGTTCATAATCAATACTAATTTATAGATTTTATGTTTGAGTTAAATAAAAACGAAAATATTTCGTTTCTTATTTAAACGCTGTATATTTAAGTATAGCGAGTAGATTACCCCTAAACTTTTATTCAAACCAACAATCTACATTTTTTGAAACCATTCATCGAAAGACATATCGTTGAGTTGCTCAGAGCTCAAGACGAACGTGCCATAGGTCTCCTATATGACCACTATGCAGACGCACTTTATGGAGTTGCCATTAAAGTTACTAAAGATGACGCACTCGCTCAAGACGTATTGCAGGATGCTTTTGTAAAAATTTGGAAAAATGCTCACAAATATGATGAAGGCAAAGCGAGACTCTTTACCTGGCTTTTTCGAGTAGTTCAAAACACAGCCATAGACGCTATAAGAAGTCGCAAAAGAAAAATGGCTAAAGAAATCCAAACGGACGATTCTAACGTATATCACATACCAACCACGCAACTCGCCATAGAGCATCTAGACATAGAGCATCACGCAAGTGGGCTTGAAGAAAAATACAAGGTGGTTATAGACGCCTTATTTTTTCAAGGAATGACTCAGCAGGAGGCTAGTGATGAGTTAAATATCCCGTTAGGAACTGTAAAGTCACGCCTTAAGATTGGGCTTAGAGAAATGCGTAAGTTGTTTGGAATATTAATTGTTTTAATATCATTATGAATCAGAGAGTAACAACGTTTTTGGAAGGCGATTTGCTAGAACGATACCTTATGGGGACCACCTCCCCTATAGAATCCCAAGAAGTTGAACATTACATTGCTAAATATCCAGAGGTTAAGGAAACCTACAACGAGCTTCAAAAAAACCTTGAAGATTATGCAAGTTCGTATGCTGTAGCAGCTCCCGAAGAGCTTAAAACTTCGATAATGAAATCTATAAAAGCTAAGCCTAAGAAAGAGCGTATTTTTCCTTGGATTGCAGTTGTAGCTTGTGGCGTAGCTGTTATATTTAGTTTTGTTACTTATTTATTTTGGGATCAAAACCAAGCTCTAATGGAAGATCGTTATGTATATAATGAACTTTTAGAACAACTAAGCGACGATATCGTTTCAAATAGAGAATCACTACAATCTGTAGAGGAGCAATTTATGATTCTTAATAGTACGGAAACTCAAAAGTATATTATGCGCGGAAATACTAGAGCGCGTAAATTAGAAATGGTCGCTTACGTAAATGAACTCGAAAAAAAATCTTATGTAAATGTGGTAGCATTACCTGAGTTACCGGATGATCAAGTTTACCAAATGTGGGCAGAGGTAGATGGAAAATTACGTCCGCTAGATATTCTTAAAATGTCAAAAGATAACCTTGTCGAGATTCCTTACCGTGAGCGTATGGCAAGTCTAAACATCACCATCGAACCTAAAGGGGGAAGTAAGGAAACGACAGAAGAAAGTGTGGTGTCTAAGGTAAGTTTCTAAGGGCTGCATACTTTCTTAAAACCTGGCATTTGTGTATCTTTGCACAAAATTGAGGCTATGAAACTTTTCTTAATTGTATTATTATTACTTGCCCTAGGCATCGCAGGAATTGCTATAAAAATATGGGGCAAAAAGGACGGTAAGTTTGCTGGTACTTGTGCGAGTCAGAGCCCTTTTCTTAATAAAGAAGGAGAAGCTTGTGGGATGTGTGGCAAACTACCAGAAGAGATGGGCGACTGTGCTGTAGAGAAACAGTAGGCAATCTTGGAACATCTGTACCCCTACCTATTTTATTTATTTATCATAGTAACCGCTGTAAACGTGTGTTACTATTTCTTTTTTTACAGGTTCGCTTTCGCGAAAGCGAATACCACAAAAGCACTTTCAAAAAATTTAAACCCGGCATTACCACCTATTTCAGTAATCGTCTGCGCAAAAAATGAAGCTGAAAATCTAAAAAAGCATATTCCCAAACTTTTAGAGCAGGATTATCCCGAGTTCCAGATCGTTTTTATAAACGACGCTTCTAGTGACGACACAGAAGAAGTGATGGAACAATTTGCCCTAAGCGATAAGAGAGTGAAGCAGGTAAATGTTGTAAATGTTGAGGCTTTCTGGGGAAATAAAAAATACGCACTCACTTTAGGTGTTAAAGCCGCAGCCTACGAGCACCTTCTCTTTACAGATGCAGATTGTGTTCCAGCTACATCAAATTGGATACGCGAGATGGCCAGAGGTTTTTCACAAGAAAAAGAGATTGTTTTAGGCTACGGAGGTTATGAAAAAGTAAAAGGCTCTTTGCTTAATCAGTTAATACGATATGAGACTCTTTTTACAGCCGTACAATACTTTTCCTACGCAATTGGAGGAAAACCTTATATGGGAGTGGGTAGAAATCTTGCTTACACAACAAACCTTTTTTACGAGCAACGCGGTTTTATTAATCATATTAAAATAAGAAGCGGCGACGACGATCTATTTGTTAATCAGGCAGCTACATCCCAAAATACAACTGCTATTTGGAATTACGAGAGTTTTACGATATCCAAGGCTAAGAAGAGCTACAGAGCCTGGTTTACTCAGAAACGTAGACACGTAAATGTTGCCAAATACTACAAATGGACAGATAAATTTCTTCTAGCAATTTTTTATAGCAGTCAGCTATTATTCTTCCTATCTGCTTTTCTCATATTGTTCACAAGTTTTCAATGGGAGATTTGTTTAGCGATCATAGGCTTGAGATACTTAATTGCTTGGATAGCAGTAGGAGTAAGTGCATATAGGTTACAAGAGAAGGATTGCGCTTGGTTTTTTCCTTTAAACGAATTATTTCTCATTTTTTTTCAATTGAGTATCTTTAGTGCAAACTTGATCTCAAAACCTAATCGTTGGAAATAACTCCCGACAAGATCTTATCAGAAATTAATAAAGCAAAAGAGGGAAAGCAAAGCGCTTTCAGCTTTTTGCTTAATGTGTATTGGAATGAAGTATATGGATTCCAACTCAAGCGCACTCAGAACGAGTACGAGGCCGAGGATATAACCATCCAGAGTTTCTCAAAGGCTTTTGATAAAATTCAAACCTACAAAGAAGAATTTCAATTCAACACCTGGCTTATTGCAATTTCTAAAAATATCCATATTGATATTCTTAGAAAGAAGTCCTCATCCGTACGCTCTCAGACAGATATAAAGGATAAAGATAGAGTCTACAAAGTCCCTGATGAAAACCTAACTGCCGAGGATGCACTTATAAAAGAGCAAAACCTAGCGCAATTACTTAACTACATAAAGATGCTTAAGCCGCATTATCAAGAAATGATAAACTTGCGCTACTTTCAAGAAATGAGCTACAAGGAAATGGCTACATCCTTGGGCGAGCCTATGAATAATGTTAAGGTAAAGCTTCTTAGAGCAAGGCGTCTTCTTGCAGATATTATTAATAAAGTAGAGCGATGACGGGAATCACTTTAAAAAAGTTAGGTCCTGGGCTGCTTTTCGCCGGAGCGGCGATTGGAGTTTCCCACCTTGTACAAAGCACAAGGGCTGGTGCCGATTTTGGATTTGGACTTATCTGGGCATTGTTGCTCATTAATCTTATTAAATATCCATTCTTTCAACTTGGTCCACGGTATGCTGCTGCGACTGGAAATAGCTTACTTGACGGCTATGCCAGTCTAGGTAAAGGTGTCCTGATTACCTATTTAATTCTCACGATTCTCACAATGTTTACCATCCAAACGGCAGTTACTGTTGTGACAGCAGGTCTGGCCGTACAGCTCTTTGGCATTGGACTAGATATCGCTATTTGGAGCGTGGCGATTACATTTCTGTGCGCGATGATTTTGGCAATAGGACGTTATAAGGTTTTAGATAATCTTATGAAAATTATAATAGTTACGTTAACCATTAGTACGATTGTGGCGGTATTCTTTGCTTTTCGCGAAAGCATACAAACACAAGGTATGGGTAATCCTAAAAGTTTGATGCAAATAATTCCTACAGATGCTGCTGGATTGGCTTTTTTAATAGCTTTTATGGGATGGATGCCGGCACCACTCGATATATCTATCTGGCACTCGCTCTGGACACTAGAAAAAGGAAAGACAGAAAAGGGAAGTTTGAGAACTTCGCTGTTCGATTTTAATTTAGGTTATGCGAGTACCATTGTATTGGGTATAGGTTTTCTCACGCTTGGAGCACTTGTAATGTACGGTAGTGGCGAGGCATTTTCTTCTAAGGGCGGAGAGTTTGCTGGTCAGTTAATAAACATGTACACCACAAGTTTAGGAGGTTGGGCTACCATATTTATTGGTATTGCAGCGTTTACAACGATGTTTAGCACAACCCTAACAACGCTGGATGGGTCTCCTATGGCACTTACTAGAGCAAGTCAAATATTAAAAATAGGATCTGGTAAATTTACGTATTTGTTTTGGCTCGTCTCTTTAGTCGTAGGCACTTGTGTGATTTTATTTTTCTTTATGAGTGATATGGGATTTCTAGTTGCGGTTGCTACTATTGTGTCTTTTATTACAGCGCCATTTTACGCGATCTGTAATTATCTAGCTTTCGCAAAAGCTGATATCCCTGAAGAAGCAAAGCTCTCGAATGCAATGAAGATACTTAGCTTATTGAGTATCGTATTGCTCATAGGCTTTAGCGTTTGGTATCTAATTACATTATTTTAATGTCAATTTACAAGCTCCTTTTTTCGTGTCGTAACTAGAACAACTATCTTTGCGGCTTATGCAATTTGACTTACTTACAACAGATGCTGCTTCTCAAGCGAGGGCAGGAAAATTAATTACAGACCACGGTGTAATTGAAACACCTATTTTTATGCCTGTGGGCACGGTGGCTTCTGTAAAAGGTGTGCATCAGAGAGAGTTGAGGGAGGATATCAATCCCGACATTATTTTGGGAAATACCTATCATCTATACTTAAGACCAGGAACAGATATTTTACAGAAAGCTGGCGGGCTGCATAAATTTATGAATTGGGATCGCCCTATTCTCACAGATAGTGGAGGTTTTCAAGTGTATTCCTTATCTGGTCGTCGCAAGATTAGAGAAGAGGGTGTAAAATTTAAATCTCACGTAGATGGGTCTATGCATCTTTTTACGCCAGAAAATGTAATGGAAATCCAGCGACAGATTGGAGCAGATATCATAATGGCCTTTGATGAGTGTACGCCATATCCTTGTGATTATAAGTATGCAAAAAGGTCTATGCATATGACACACCGCTGGCTAGATCGTTGTATCGCTCATTTTGAAAAGACTCCAGCTTTATATGGTTATGATCAAGCATTATTCCCAATTATTCAAGGAAGTACCTATAAAGATTTAAGAAAACAGTCTGCCGAATATATTGCTGAGTCTAATGCTTTTGGAAACGCTATAGGAGGTCTTTCTGTAGGAGAGCCAGCAGAGGAAATGTATGCGATGACTGAAGTTGTTACCGCAGTACTTCCACAAGAGAAACCAAGATATCTTATGGGAGTAGGAACACCTATCAATATATTAGAGAATATCGCGTTAGGTATTGATATGTTTGACTGCGTGATGCCTACACGTAACGCCCGTAATGGGATGCTCTTTACAGCTCACGGCTCTATTAATATTAAGAATAAAAAATGGGAAGATGATTTTTCTCCTATTGATGAGATGGGAATCACGTGGGTAGATACAGAATATAGTAAAGCTTATTTAAGACACTTATTTAAATGTAGTGAGCTTTTAGGGATGCAAATTGCTACAATACATAATCTAGGCTTTTATATGTGGCTAGTACGTGAAGCGCGCAAGCAAATACTTGCGGGAACATTCACAGCTTGGAAAAATATAATGGTAAAACAAATGGACAACCGCCTCTAGTGAAAATTCTCGATTGGTACATATTAAAACGTTACCTCATCACCTTTACGATGATGCTTGTCTTGTTTATCCCTATTATGATTACGGTGAACCTTGCCGAAAAGATTGACAAGATTCTTGAGAATGACGTTCCATTTTTTGAGGTAGCCCGATATTATGGCAATTTTACCATAGTCTTTGCAAATATGCTATTTCCATTTTTCCTTTTTCTTTCGGTCATTTGGTTTACGTCTAAGCTGGCAAATAATACAGAGGTCATCGCCTTTTTAAGTAGTGGTGTGTCTTTTACGCGTTTCTTACGTCCTTATATCATAGGAGCGACAATTGTTTGTGCAGGTGCATTTATTTTGGGAACGTATCTTGCTCCTGGGGCAAACCGGGGTTTTAATGAGTTTAGTTACGAGTATCTCAAGAAGGGTAAAAAGGATAGAGAGACACAAGAAGTCTTCAGGAAAATAAATGATAATGATATTATTTACGTGAGTAGTTTTAGTACCCGTAATAAGACTGGACGTAATTTTACACTAGAACACGTTGAGAATAATGAGCTTATTTATAAAATCTCAGCTAGTAGAATTAAATTCAATCCAGAAGACACTACATATACTCTTAATGGATACGAGAAGCGAGTTATCACGCCAAATGAAGATATACTGATAAGCCAGCGCAAGCTGGATACAACTTTTGCATTTGATATTGAAGACTTAGTACCACTTGCTTACATTGCTGAGACACTAACTACACCAGAATTAAAGGAGTTTATTGCAAAGGAGTCTGCGCGCGGTTCATCTAATATAAACACTTACGAAGTGACTCTCCAAAAGCGGTTTGGACTACCCGTTGCTGCATACATACTTACGATCATAGCAGTTGCTGTTTCCTCTATGAAGCGACGAGGTGGGATGGGTGTAAACCTAGCATTTGGTATATTGATAGCCTGCTCCTTTTTGTTTTTTGATCGTATATTTAGTACAATGGCAGAACAATCTGATTTTAGTCCATTAGTAGCTGTTTGGGCTCCTAATGTATTTTTTGCCATTCTAGCCGCTTATCTGTTGTATCGTGCGAGACGCTAAGCTACAGAGCTACCTTCATTTTCATCTCATTGTTTTTATTTGGGGTTTTACTGCTGTTCTCGGTGCACTTATAAGCATAGATGCAGTTCCTTTGGTATGGTTTAGAATGGGGCTCGCAAGTATTTTTATACTCATATATATAAAATGGAAGGGAATTGAGATTACGCTTTCGCGAAAGGCGTTCTACGGTTTTTCCATAGCAGGAATTGTCATTGCTGTGCACTGGCTCACATTTTTCGGAGCAATAAAAGTTTCTAATGTATCCATAACATTAGCAATGATGAGTACAGGTGCATTTTTTACAGCTTTGCTAGAGCCTATATTTTACAACCGGAAGATAATTTGGTATGAGTTACTTTTTGGACTGATTGTCATCGGGGCGTTGTATATGATTTTCGAAGTAGAACCAGAGTATCGCTTAGGAATTGGACTTGCATTGTTTTCAGCATTTCTGTCAGCAGTATTTACATTGATAAACGGGAAATTTGTTCACAAACATAATCCAACCAAAATATCCTTTTATGAATTGCTTATAGGAACCCTATTTATAACTGGGTATCTCCTTGTAGCGAGTATTACAGGTAGTGCTTTCGCAAAAGCGGACACCACATTCTTGTCAGCGACATTTTTTGATTTATCAAGTAAAGACTGGATGTTTTTAGGTTTACTCGCATCAGTTTGTACAGCGTATGCATTTATTGCATCTGTAAAAGTAATGCGTCACCTTAGTCCTTACACAATTATGCTTACCATAAACCTTGAGCCTGTATATGGCATCGTGCTGGCATTTGTCATTTTGGGCGATAGTGAAAAAATGAGCCCAGAATTTTATTATGGAGCTTTGGTGATTCTAAGTGTTGTGATTGCTAATGGAATTTTAAAGAATAGGCGCAAAGCAAAGCAAAAAAATGCGCTTCAATCCTAATATAAAACCATTATATTTGTAGGCTGAATCCTAACTAACCCTCTTGAAAAGGAAACAAACCGATGGAATATTTAGACTTTGAATTACCCATTAAGGAACTGGAAGAACAACTTGAGAAGTGCGCACTTATAGGCACAGAGAGCGATGTAGACGTAACGCAAACTTGTAAGCAAATCGAGAAAAAACTTGCAGCTACTAAAAAAGATATTTATAAAAACTTAACGGCTTGGCAACGTGTGCAATTATCACGTCACCCTAACCGTCCATATACTCTGGATTACATTAATGCTATTTGTGGAGACACTTTTCTAGAACTTCACGGCGACCGAAATGTAAAAGACGATAAGGCCATGATAGGTGGGCTTGGAAAAATAGATGACCAGTCATTTATGTTCATAGGCCAGCAAAAGGGGTATAATACAAAAACTCGCCAGTACCGTAACTTTGGTATGGCAAATCCAGAAGGATACCGCAAGGCATTGCGTCTAATGAAAAGTGCAGAGAAATTTGGAGTTCCTGTGGTGACTATAATAGATACTCCAGGTGCCTACCCAGGACTAGAAGCAGAGGAGCGTGGTCAGGGAGAAGCCATTGCTCGCAATATTCTTGAGATGACACGCCTTAAAGTACCTATTATAGTTGTGATTATAGGAGAAGGAGCAAGTGGCGGAGCTCTAGGAATAGGTGTGGGAGATAAAGTATTAATGCTAGAAAATACTTGGTATTCTGTAATTTCTCCAGAGTCTTGTTCTTCTATATTATGGAGAAGTTGGGAGTTTAAGGAGCAAGCGGCAGATGCATTAAAGCTTACGGCTAACGATATGAAAAAACAAAAGCTCATAGATGAGATTGTAAAAGAACCATTAGGAGGTGCTCACGCAAACCGCGAAGAGACGTTCCTTACGGTAAAAAAATCAATTCAAAAGGCTTACCAAGAATTTAAAAACTTATCCCCAAAAGATTTAGTAGAAAAAAGGATGGACAAATATTCCCAGATGGGAGTCTTCAAAGGTTAACAAGTGTAAAATCACTTGATACCAAAATCCGAAGTATTTCACTTCGGATTTTTTTACGACTATTAACAATATTCAAGACTTATCCGCTGTTTATTAACAGTGGGTTGTTAAGTATTACGCTTTCGCGAAAGCGTAATAAAAACCAACAATTATATACTTTAGCTCCTCAATGGAACAGACTAAACCAACACCAGCATACAACATCGCCAAAGGGCAAATCATCTCCTTAGAGAAGGGTAAAATACCACCACAAGCACTTGATTTAGAGGTTGTTGTGCTTGGGGCTTTGATGATTGATAAGAAGGGTGTGGATGAGGTAATTGATATTTTGAGCAGTGAGGTTTTCTACAAAGAATCTCATAAACATATCTTTGAGGCCATTAGAATTCTCTTTGAAGAAGGTCAGCCGGTCGACTTATTAACCGTTTCTGAGCAGCTCAAAAAGATGGCAAAGCTAGAGCAAGCGGGAGGTGACTACTATTTGATTCAATTAACACAAAAGGTAGCCTCATCTGCACACATTGAGTACCACGCACGTATCATTTTACAAAAACACATACAGCGCTCGCTCATTAAAATCTCAAATGAAATTATAGAAGAGGCCTATGATGATACGACAGATGTTTTTGACCTGCTCGATAATGCAGAATCAAAGTTGTATGAAGTAACTCAAGGAAACGTAAAACGTTCTTCTGAGAGTGCACAGAGTCTTGTGATACAGGCAAAAAAGAAGATAGAGGAAATTTCAAATAAAGAGGGGCTCTCTGGAATACCAACAGGATTTCACAAAGTAGATGCACTCACCTCTGGATGGCAACCGTCAGATTTAATTATTGTTGCTGCCCGTCCAGGTATGGGTAAAACCGCGATGACACTCACTATGGCACGTAATATGGCGGTAGACCAGAATATTCCCGTTGCGTTTTTCTCTCTGGAGATGTCCTCTGTACAGTTAATTACCCGTTTGATTTCGTCAGAAACGGGCCTTTCGTCTGAAAAGTTACGTACCGGTCAGCTAGAAAAGCACGAGTGGGAACAACTTAATGTGAAAGTGAAGAGCCTGGAGAAAGCACCGCTTTTTATAGACGATACACCGTCGCTATCTATTTTTGACTTACGTGCAAAAGCGCGCAGACTTGCCTCTCAGTTTGGGATCAAGATTATAATGATAGATTACCTGCAACTAATGACTGCTGGAAGCGCTCAAAAAGGTGGCGGAAATCGTGAACAAGAAATCTCGATGATTTCCAGAAACCTTAAAGCGCTGGCAAAAGAACTTGCTGTTCCTGTAATTGCACTTTCACAGCTATCCCGTGCCGTTGAAACCCGTGGAGGAAGCAAACGACCTTTACTTTCGGACCTTCGTGAGTCTGGAGCGATAGAGCAGGATGCAGATATTGTATCGTTCATTTACCGTCCAGAATATTACAAAATAGAGGAGTGGGATGATGAGGAACGCAGCCCAACCGAAGGACAAGGGGAATTTATCGTAGCAAAGCACCGTAATGGTGGTCTCGACAATATCCGACTAAAGTTCGTAGGACACTTAGGTAAATTTGATAACCTCGATGATTTCCATACACCATACGAGTTTCAGAGTTCTCTCAACGCGGCCGCAAACGATGATACCTTTGCACCAGACAGCTTACCTAAAAATCCATTCCCAAGTGCAGATGATGCCTTTGGAGGGCCACAATCGCCATTGCCTCCAGATGATGAGGATGAGGTGCCGTTCTAAATAAGTTTCTTTATAATTAATTAGATATTTTCAACCGCTCTTGCATTTTCAATTTCGATCTCATCTTCCAGGGTGGCACTACTTTTGTCATAACAAATCCGTAATTTACACGTTATAAAAACGCCCGCTTTGGGTTTGGATTTGACTATGAAGAAAATACTATTATTTACGATGTTTGTTTTGGCGTGCGCTTTCGCGAAAGCGTCCTACATCCTCATTCCTATGGATGTCGAGAGTCAAAAGGAACACCTCAAGGCTTATGGAATCACCTACTGGTCACTCGACCAAAACCTTAAAGTAAAGTGGCTTCTTAATTATAGAGGGGGCTCTTTTTTACTTCCAGATACAGAAGACATACGTAGAGAATGCACCATACGCGGTGTTTCCTATGAAGTCTTGTCTGACAATGCCACCGAGCAAATCCTTACCGAAATAAGTAGTCCTTCCCAAAATATGGAGGCAGTTATTTTAGAAAAGGCTCCCAAGATTGCGGTTTACACACCAGACAGTAAAGTGCCCTGGGATGATGCCGTAACTATGGTTCTTACATACGCAGAGATTCCATACACCACCATTTATGATGAAGCAGTACTAGACGACCAGTTGATTTTATACGATTGGCTACACCTGCATCACGAGGATTTTACAGGACAGTATGGTAAATTTTATGCAAACTATCGAGCGGCGCCGTGGTATATTGAAGAAAAGAAAAATGCCGAGGCGCTCGCTAGTAAATTAGGATACAGTAAAGTGTCCGAAGAAAAACGAGATGTATCCTTAAAAATAAGAGACTATGTCGTGGGAGGTGGTTTTATGTTTGCAATGTGTAGTGCCACAGACAGTTTTGATATTGCCCTTGCAGCCGAAGGTGTAGACATTTGTGAGCCTATGTTTGATGGTGATGCTTCAGATCCAGATTATCAGTCGCGTATTGATTTTGGAAAAACATTTGCTTTTAAGGATTTTGTTCTGGAGCGCTCACCTATGGTGTATGAGTTTTCGTCCATTGATATGACGCGCAAGCGCCGCATTCCTTTTGAGACGGATTATTTTACACTAAAGGATTACAGTGCAAAATGGGATCCTATCCCAACGATGCTGTGTCAAAACCACACAGCCCTAGTAAAAGGTTTTATGGGACAAACAACATCCTATGATGCTGAGAGTATCAAATCAAATGTGCTTATAATGGGTGAGAATAAAACAAATGGTGAAGCACGCTACATTCACGGGATTAAAGGAAAAGGTTTCTTTACCTTTTACGGAGGTCACGACCCAGAAGATTATCAACATAGGGTAGGAGACCCAAAAACGGAGTTGGAGTTGCATCCTAATTCGCCAGGATATAGGCTAATCCTAAACAATGTTTTGTTTCCTGCGGCTAGAAAGAAAAAGCAGAAAACGTGATTCGGAGCTTCTCATATATCTTAGGAATTTTATGCTCCTTTTTATGTGTTTCGGCGGGCGCACCTCCAGAACGATTAGCTTGGGACGAAGATCGTATATTGACTTGGAATGATTTTAAGGGAGCGCCTCAAACGGTAGATGGTTTTGCTGCGAGCAGCAGTACTGGAATATCGCAGGCTTATGAAATAGATAGTGAAGGGTATCTGAATAAACCTGGAACAAAAGTTACCGCACATTTCTATCCAGAATTTTCGTGGTACCAGACTAAGGATACTTCAGACCACTTACTTAACCACGAGCGCGCTCATTTTGATATTACAGAGATATACGCCCGCAAACTCAGAGAGCGTATCTTAGAATTTAAGTTTACATCAAACTCTAAAGCTGAAATACAAGCCCTGTACAATCAGGTAGAAAAAGAGCGGCAGGCGATGCAACAGCAGTTTGACCTAGAAACCAATCACTCGCGAAATCATAGTCAGGAGCTCGCTTGGCACAAGGAAATCTACAAGATGCTGGAAGAGTACTGGGTATATACGGAGTAAAAGATTTAATCCAAAAAAAAGTCCCAAATTGCGCAAGGCAATTTGGGACTTTTAATTTTCGTCTAACGTCTAACGTCTAACGTCTAACGTCTAACGTCTAACGTCTAACGTCTAGTGTCTAGTTGTAAAATGGAATCTGTACACGTGCATTTCCCCACGCGCCTACGAGATGAGCACCTTTATCTACTGGCATAAATTCCATACCAAAATATTCTATAGATTCATCGGCTGTTTCTACGGGCACAGTAATACGGGCCACATCGTTCTTTTCATTGTAAAAATATGATCCCCAAACGTTGAGATCTTTGTTAAGAATGATTGTCCATTCCTTGCCCTGCGGAATCGCATACATAGTGTATGTTCCAGCTTGTACAGGTGTTGTTCCAAGCTTCATATCCTTATAAAGAGTAACCTCTACCGCTTCGTTAGCGCCCATTCTCCATACTTTTCCTTCTGGAGCGAGGGTTGCTAGTTCACGTCCTTTTAATTGCGGACGGCTATACGTTACTTTTATGAGCTTGTTGGAATCCTTGTAGTCTTTAGGAAAAGACGCCTGATCCATTGGGCTCTTGTCTACTTTAAAATCTTGTGCGTTCATTGAAGGTGCTGCAAAAAATGCTGCGGCTACTACCGCTAGTGTCAATAATTTTTTCATAATGAGTTTTTAATTTAATCGATTAAAATTAGTGTTATTATGGCGGAATACTGTTAATTAAAATGTAACATTCCACAATGATAGGACGCAACTCTTAATCTAAACTTACAGAGTGGTGGTTTTTTACGCTTTCACGAAAGCGTAACCCTTCATATTTTCTTTATAATTCAAATTTAAGTTTACAAATGAAAGGATATTGAAATAATAGTTGCTCAAATGAAACTATAAATACATCTTTGACCTATAAAACTATTAAAAACTAGAAATTATGTGTGGAATTGTATGTGCTTTTGACCTAAAACAGGAAGCCTCAACCTTACGCCCCCAGCTATTAGAAATGTCTAAAAAAATTCGCCACAGAGGGCCGGATTGGAATGGGGTGTACGATAATGAAAAAGCCATTCTTACCCACGAGCGCCTTGCGATTGTCGATCCAGCTTCTGGTAAACAACCGTTACTGAGTAAAGACGGAAGTCTCGTACTCGCTGCCAATGGCGAAATATACAATCACCTAGAGCTGCGCAAGACACTTAAAGGTGATTATGAATTTCAGACAGAATCTGACTGTGAGATTATACTTGCTTTATACAAGGAAAAGGGTCACAACTTTTGTGATGATTTGAACGGTATTTTTGGATTTGCACTTTATGATGCGGAGAAGGATGAATATTTCGTAGCCCGTGATCATATGGGAATCATTCCCTTATACATAGGGTGGGATCAGCACGGAACATTTTATGTTGCTTCGGAGTTAAAAGCTCTGGAAGGTGTGTGTTCTAAAATCGAACTTTTTCCTCCAGGTCACTATATGTCAAGTGTGGATGGCGAATTTAAACGCTGGTATACCCGCGACTGGATGGAGTATGACAATGTGAAGGATAATGAGACAAGTATAGATGAGTTGCACGATGCACTTGCTGCTTCTGTAAAACGTCAGTTAATGAGTGATGTGCCTTACGGTGTGTTGCTTTCTGGCGGACTGGATTCCTCAATTACCAGTGCACTCGCCAAATTATATGCAGATAAGCGCGTAGAATCTGGAGATACTCAGGCAGCGTGGTGGCCACAGTTGCACTCATTTAGCATAGGTCTAGAAGGATCGCCAGACCTTGCAGCCGCACAAATTGTTGCAAAGGAAATAGGAACGGTACACCACGAAATTAAGTTTACAATACAAGAAGGACTGGACGCAATACGCGATGTGATTTATCACTTAGAGACGTACGATATTACCACGATTAGAGCTAGCACGCCAATGTATCTTATGGCGCGTGTCATCAAATCGATGGGTGTAAAAATGGTGCTCTCTGGAGAAGGGGCAGATGAAATCTTTGGTGGATATCTGTATTTCCACAAGGCACCAAATGCTAAAGAATTTCACGAGGAAACCGTGCGTAAATTGGACAAATTACATATGTACGATTGCTTACGCGCAAATAAATCGCTAGCTGCTTGGGGAATTGAGGGGCGTGTCCCATTTTTAGACAAAGAATTTATGGATGTGGCAATGCGTCTCAACCCACAAGATAAAATGATTACAAAAGAACGTCGTGGGATGGAAAAGTGGGTACTGCGTAAAGCCTTTGAAAAATACTTGCCAGAAAGCGTTGCCTGGAGACAAAAAGAGCAATTTTCAGACGGTGTAGGATACAGCTGGATAGATACACTCAAGGAAGTGGTGGATGCCGCGGTAAGCAATACCCAAATGGAGAATGCACATCATAAATTCCCGATTCACACCCCGCAGAACAAGGAGGAGTTTTATTACAGAAGTATTTTTGAAGAGCATTTCCCAAGTGACGCGGCTGCGCTTTGTGTACCGTCTGTACCTTCGGTAGCGTGCAGTACTCCTATTGCGCTGGAATGGGATGAGGCCTTTAAAAATATGAACGACCCATCCGGAAGAGCCGTTGCGTTTGTGCACGATGATGCATATTAATATATAATCCCCCAGTTTTTATACTGAGCCTGACACGTTTTTAAGATGTGTCAGGCTTCTTGTTTTGGTGTGGTTTTTGACTTAATAGTACGAGGTTTAATTATGGGAGTTACGCTTTCGCGAAAGCGTAAAAAACAACATCCAAAACACTATTTATTTTAGCATTAAAAACGTAGGCACATAGCCCTATACTTTTTCCACAGTTTGTTAATAACTTCAAGGGTTTACGAGGGATTACATCGGCATTCTGGAAGGGCATTGACTATATTTGTTTTTAGACAAAAAAACAGCCATTAACTAAGATTTTTTATATGAGCGAAGAGGCGAATAAGAAACAATATTCTGCAGACAGTATCCAGGCCCTTGAGGGAATGGAACACGTGCGTATGCGTCCATCGATGTATATCGGTGATGTGGGAACACGTGGACTGCACCATTTGGTTTATGAGGTGGTGGATAACTCCATCGACGAGGCGATGGGTGGATATTGTGACACCATAGAAGTAACTATAAATGAAGACAACTCGGTCACGACGCGAGATAATGGTCGTGGTATTCCCGTAGGAATTCATAAAAAAGAAGGCGTTTCTGCACTTCAGGTTGTAATGACCAAGATTGGAGCGGGAGGAAAATTTGATAAAGATTCCTATAAGGTTTCTGGTGGATTACACGGGGTAGGGGTATCGTGTGTAAATGCACTGTCAAACCACCTTACCGCAACGGTTTATAAAGAAGGTAAAATTTACCGACAAGAGTACGAGAGAGGTAAAGCGATGTACCCAGTTAAGGTCATAGGCGATACTGAATTCACGGGTACAGAAGTTACTTTCTTACCGGACGATACTATTTTCCAGCAAACAACAGAGTACAATTACGATACGCTAGCATCTCGTATGCGTGAACTCGCTTATCTTAATAAAGGAATCACGGTAACGCTTACAGACAAGCGTCAGACGGATGAAAAAGGCGAGTTTGTTTCTGAAACTTTCCATAGTGATGAAGGGCTGGCAGAGTTTGTACGTTTTCTGGATGGTAACCGTAACCCAATTATAGGTAGCGTTATCTCTATGGAAGGAGAGAAAAACGGAGTGCCTGTTGAGGTTGCAATGATCTATAATGATAGTTACTCTGAGAATCTACATTCTTATGTGAACAATATCAATACGCACGAGGGAGGAACACATCTTGCAGGTTTCCGCCGTGGTTTGACGGGTTCCCTTAAGAAGTTTGCAGATGCATCGGGAATGCTGGACAAACTCAAGTTTGACATTGCTGGAGATGACTTTAGAGAAGGGCTTACTGCAATTATTTCTGTAAAAGTACAAGAGCCTCAATTTGAAGGGCAGACGAAGACAAAACTGGGTAACCGTGAAGTGACCAGTGCTGTTTCTCAGGCTGTGGCAGAGATGATTGAGATTTACATGGAAGAAAACCCGAACGATGCTAAAACCATTGTTCAGAAGGTGATTCTTGCGGCTCAAGCACGTCACGCAGCAAAGAAAGCCAGGGAGATGGTGCAACGTAAGACGGTAATGAGTATAGGTGGGCTACCTGGAAAATTATCCGACTGTTCTGAAACTGACCCATCTTTATGTGAAGTATTCCTTGTCGAGGGAGATTCGGCAGGGGGAACGGCAAAACAAGGTCGTAATCGTGAGTTTCAAGCAATTTTACCATTACGTGGTAAAATCCTGAACGTAGAAAAAGCAATGGTGCATAAGGTTTTTGAGAATGAAGAAATCAAGAATATCTTTACTGCACTAGGAGTAACGATAGGAACCGAAGAGGACAGTAAAGCACTGAATCTTTCAAAACTACGCTATCACAAAGTAGTCATCATGTGTGATGCCGATGTGGATGGTAGTCACATTTCTACGCTTATCCTGACTTTCTTCTTTAGGTATATGCGTGAGCTTGTTGAGAACGGAAATGTTTACATCGCGACACCGCCATTATATCTCGTTAAAAAAGGACAGAAAAAACAATATGCTTGGAACGATAAAGAACGCGACGCCATTGCAGATAGTTATGCTGGTGGCGTGTCTGTACAACGTTACAAGGGTCTTGGAGAGATGAATGCAGAGCAATTGTGGGATACCACGATGAATCCAGAATTCAGAACATTACGTCAGGTAACCATAGATAATGGTACAGAGGCGGACCGTATTTTCTCAATGCTTATGGGCGATGAGGTACCACCTCGTCGTGAGTTTATCGAGAAGAACGCGATTTATGCAAATATTGATATCTAATTTGAGGATATCTTCTTAATTCTAAAGAAACCACTTTGAGTAATCTAGGTGGTTTTTTTTATGCCTTTCGGCGAAAGGGTTAACAGGAATTTACCACTTCATTTTAACATAAATAGGTTGAGATATCGTATTTTCGCGACAGCGTAAAAGCTATTAAAATCAAACCATAACATTTAAAAATAAATCCAATGAAAGTAACTGTAGTAGGTGCTGGAGCTGTAGGTGCCAGTTGTGCAGAGTATATTGCCATCAAGAATTTTGCGAGTGAAGTAGTATTGTTAGACATAAAAGAAGGCTTTGCCGAAGGTAAGGCGATGGATCTTATGCAAACGGCTTCCTTAAACGGTTTTGACACTAAGATTACAGGAACTACTGGAGATTATTCTAAAACTGCAGGTAGCGATATAGCGGTAATTACCTCTGGAATTCCTAGAAAACCGGGAATGACTCGTGAGGAGCTTATCGGAATCAATGCAGGTATTGTAAAAGAAGTATCATCAAATATTGTAAAGCATTCTCCAGACGTGATTCTTATTGTGGTTTCTAACCCGATGGACACGATGACTTATCTGGCTAGCAAAGTAACTGGACTTCCTAAGCACCGTATCATCGGTATGGGAGGAGCGCTAGACAGTGCACGTTTCAAGTACCGTCTTGCCGAAGCTCTAGAAGCACCTATCTCTGATGTAGATGGAATGGTAATAGGTGGTCACTCTGATAAAGGAATGGTGCCGTTAACTAGGCTTGCGACTCGTAACAGTGTCCCTGCTTCTGAATTTATTTCTGAGGAGCGTCTTATGCAAGTAATGGAAGACACTAAGGTGGGTGGAGCGACACTTACGAAGCTTTTAGGAACTTCGGCTTGGTACGCGCCAGGTGCTGCGGTTTCTGGACTTGTTCAGGCTATCGCTTGTGATCAAAAGAAGATTTTCCCTTGTTCAGTAGTTCTAGACGGAGAATACGGACTTTCTGATCTTTGTATCGGAGTTCCTGTTGTTCTGGGAAGAAACGGAATCGAAAAAATAGTAGAGATTAACCTAGATGCTGTTGAAAAAGCAAAACTTGCCGAGAGTGCAGAAGGTGTAAAAGCTACAAATGCGCTTCTTGATGCGTAATTAATTCTCATAGAAATTTTAAAGGCCACCTTAATCGGTGGCCTTTTCGTTTTATAAAGGTTTCTCGAATTGCTTTTTTTGTAGTGGGTTCTGAGTACGCTTTCGCGAAAGCGTTAAAATTATAAAAATCAGTGAATTAGCCAGTTATGATTTGTTGAATAAGTATAAAAATAATATTGGCTACTATAGTTTGAAATCCTATATTTGCACGTTTTGAACACTAGGCACTTGAAAAATTTGTGGTTTTACAGTGGTTTACTCTTTGTCCTCACCATTCTTGGAATAGGTGGAGAACAAGCCGTTGCACCTAATCAGGTTGTTGTCATTCAATTTGCTGATACTGAGATTTCGGCAGAAGAAACTCAAGAAACGATAGGTAGGATTAAAAGTCAGCTTGAGGGCATTGCAGTTTCAAACATACAGTTGGAAGATCAAGGTAATGGTAGTCTTAAGCTTACCTATTACAGTGATATTCCGGTACCCCAAATACATAAGCTACTTTTACAGGAGCAAGCACTTTCTTGCACACTGACTGCAGATGAAGATCATAATTTCCCGATCGACGAAGAGGAACGCGTTTATCAAATAGGCGTTCAGAAAATACAAGACGTTGAAGGCTTTGCGGGAACAAAAAGTGGTGTTCTTGAATTGAAATCTGAAATAGCCCGTTTCTCTAATCCTAAAATATACGGATCTGTACAGACGCTGTTTGTAACTAAGATTATAGATATTACAAATGAGAACCACATCATTTATCCAGATGTGGCAAGCTGTATTTTAACTACTTCATACAATATTCCAGAAGTAAGGGCTGGTCCACGGGCTTAAAAATAATCTAATTGCAAGTCTCATAAGTAATTTGAGTTGCTCTTTTCTGGAGCAGAAAACCTGCAGTTAGACCACAATCAATAACCAAAACAATTTATTTAATAGTAATTCAGTAATCAGAGTAGGGTTAGGGGAATCAATGTTTCCTTAACAATGTATCTGGTAACTTCTAAAAATCAAAAAATGCAGAATAAAGGACTCATTAGAGTATTTGCAATAGTTTTTGGATTGGTATGTATTTACCAACTTTCATTTACTTATTTCACAAATCAAGCAGAAACAAAGGCAGACGCTTGGGCAGAAACAAAGGCACAAGGAAACTCAGAACTTAAAGAAGTTTTTGAGCGTAATTATCTAGACAGTATCGGTGAAGACCCCATAATGTTAGGAATTACTTACAACGAAGCAAAGAAAAAGGAACTTAATAAAGGTCTTGACCTTAAGGGAGGAATAAACGTAATTCTCCAAATTTCAATACGCGATATCTTAACAGGCCTCGCAAACGATTCTAAAGACCCGGCATTCATTGCTGCACTAGATAGCGCAGATGAACGTCAGAAAGATGGTCAGAACACATACTTAGAAGACTTTGTTGCTGCTTTTGAAGCAAACGGAGGTTCAGATGCTGGTCTCGCGAGTCCTACTATTTTCTCTAATCTAGTGATGGGAGATAAGGTTACAAACACGATGACCAATGATGAGGTGCAAGTAAAGTTAAAGACTGAAATTGACGAGTCTATTGCTTCTGCTTTTGAAACACTTCGTAATCGTATAGATAAATTTGGTGTAACGCAACCTAATATCCAGAGTTTAGGTGAGAATGGACGAATTCTTGTAGAGCTTCCAGGAGCTAAGGATATGGAGCGTATTACGGCATTACTTGAGCGTAAGGCACAACTTGAGTTTTACGACGCAGTAGGTGCAGGCCAGGTTATTCCTTATTTAGTAGATGTAAATGAAATTCTCAAAAAGACCGAAGTAACATCAGAAGAGGAAGAAGCTTTAACTCAAACGGATTCTACTGACAATGCAGTAGATGACCTTCTTGAAGGAGCAGATGAGGAAGAAGAGGTTTCTAACCCACTTTTTGAAATTTTTAGCCCTAATATTTATTACACACAGCAGCCTAGTCTTGCAAATCTCGGTAGTGCGCTTACCAGAGATATCCCTATAATCACAGAATATCTTAACAGAGCAGATATACGTCGTGCACGTCCTAATGCTCTACGTTATGCAAAATTTGTATGGGGTAAGCCAGTAGTAAATAAAGAAACAGGAGATGAGGTGGCTTCACTTTATGCTTTACAATCTAACCGTAGCGGAACTCCAGTAATGAGTGGAGATGTGGTAAGTGGTGCTCGTCAGGATTTCTCTCAAAGTGGAGAAGTGGTAGTAAACGTACAATTTGAAGGTCAAGGCGTAAACCAATGGGCTAAAATAACAAAGCTATCTAGCCAGAACCAAACAGGTATCGCTATTGTATTAGACGACGTAGTATACTCTGCTCCGGTTGCTAGTGAAGAAATAGGTGGCGGTAACACACAGATTTCTGGAAGCTTTAGCGTTTTAGAAGCACAAGATCTTGCAACAGTTCTTAAAGCTGGTAAACTTCCAGCATCTGCAACTATTATTCAAGCAGAGGAAATAGGACCGTCATTAGGGCAGGAAGCTATCGATAGCGGTATCCTTTCTTTCTTGATCGCTCTTGCATTTGTATTATTATGGATGGTTTTCTATTATGGAAAAGCTGGTCTATTTGCAGATATCGCACTTGCAGTAAACATTTTATTCATCTTTGGAGTACTTGCAGGACTTGGTGCTGTATTAACCCTTCCTGGTATTGCGGGTATCGTACTTACCATTGGTATGTCGGTAGATGCAAACGTACTTATCTTTGAACGTATTAAAGAAGAGTTACGTAAAGGGAAGTCTCAGAAAGATGCGATTAAAGATGGTTTTAATAATGCACTATCTTCTATTCTTGATGCAAACATTACTACATTCTTAACAGCATTGATTCTTTTCCTTTTCGGAACAGGACCAGTACAAGGATTTGCAACCACTCTTATGATCGGTATTGCAACCTCATTATTCTGTGCAATTTTTATTACACGTCTATTTATAGATGGATACGGTAAAAATGGAAAGTCATTAGAGTTTGCTACGGGAATGACCAAGAATCTGTTTGTAAACAACAATATCGACTTTTTAGGAAAGCGCAAGATTGCTTATGCAATATCTGGACTTTTAATCTTAGGAGGAATTGCTTCACTTGCAACTTCTGGACTTGATGCAGGTATTGACTTTGTAGGAGGTCGTACATACACGGTACGTTTTGACCAAGCAATGGATGCCTCTCAAGTTGAGAATACGGTTGTTGAGGCTTTTGGTAGTGCAGATGTAAAAACATTTGGGACAGACGATCAACTTAAGATTACTACGAAGTACCGTATCGACGAGACAGGTGCAGATGTAGATAATGAAGTAGAGCGTGAGTTGTTTACTGCGATTAAGACATATTTACCAGCAGATATGACGTACGACCAGTTCAGTAAGTCTACAGATGACAAGACTGTTGGAAAAATGCAATACTATATGGTAGGACCTACGATTGCAGATGATATTAAGACCGGCGCACTTTGGGCTGTAATAGGATCACTCATCGTAGTATTCTTATATATCCTATTACGTTTCCGCAGATGGCAGTTCTCTCTGGGAGCGGTTGCAGCGGTATTCCACGATGTATTGTTAGTATTGGGAGTATTCTCAATCTTCAAAAGCATCATGCCATTTGATATGGAAATTGACCAAAACTTTATCGCAGCGATCTTGACCGTGATTGGTTACTCGCTCAATGATACCGTGGTAGTATTTGACCGTATCCGTGAGTATATCAAGGAACACGGTAGCACAAGAGGTTTCGGTAAATTGATCAATCAGGCATTAAACAGTACGTTAAGTCGTACGCTCAATACTTCGGTAACGACCTTAATCGTACTTCTAGCAATTTTCTTCCTAGGTGCACCATCCATACGCGGGCTTATGTTTGCGTTAATCGTAGGTGTTCTTGTAGGTACGTACTCGTCATTGTTCATCGCAACACCAGTGATGTTTGATACGGTACAGAAGAAAGGATTGAAAGAAGACAAAGAAGAAGAGGAAGAAGCTTAATACTTCTCTAAATTGAATATGGAAAACCCGTTACAGCGATGTTGCGGGTTTTTTGTTTTTACGCTTTCGCGAAAGCGGAATCATCAACTCACATACTGGCTCATCTTAAGAAAGGGCACTCAGTAATTTCCTTCTAAACTAGTAAAGAGACATTCTTTTCTATTTCTTAACACTGCTTTGTGTCGAATATCATTAGAGTAACTTAATTTTAAAATATGAGAATAAAATACCTGTTACTCTTAGTAGGCTGCTTCATTGTACTAGCCTGCAATAACGACGATGACAACCCACAAGAACCTATAGACCAGTTACCACCTATCACACAAACAGGGGAACAGACATTGGGTTGCCTTATAAATGGAGAACCTTTTATCCCTTCTGGTTTTGGAAATAGCGCACCACGCGCTTTTTATCAGTTTGTTGATGGGACATATACATTAGGAATATCTGGAAGAGCAGGGGGGGGGGATAATCTAAGGGGCTTAGGTATTGGAGCAGTCGAAGTTTCCGATATTTTTGAAGGTCAATATGAATTAACAGAAGAGGAAATAGGCAATTTTTTTGGAGATTTAACAATAGGCGGTTTTTTCAATTTTAATGAGGCAACTACTACGGCAAATCCTGGTAAATTGATAATAACGAAACTAGACACATCTAACTTTATAGTGTCTGGAACTTTCGAATTTACTGTGAGTAATGATGAAGGTGAAACATACGAAGTCACAGAGGGTCGTTTTGACTTAAACTACACTAACTAAATTTTAAAATCTTTTCTATGAAAAATTATTACCCGCTATTTCTAGCAGTGCTTTTTATGTCCTTTTGTCATGCGCAAACCGTTAATACTACAGTTAAAGACGAAACCAATGAACGGTTTGAACTTCTTGAAAAGAATCGTATTCCTAATGATATTCTAGTTGAGGTTCTAAATTACCGTGTGTGTGACAATTAAGAGGACTATTAAAATTTATAGCTCATAAATTTTGGAAGAAAACCCTGTGTTAGTTATACAGCAGTTTAAATGTTACGATAACGTTCCCTAAACATCAATTAACATACATTCACAAGCTCTTAACTTTTTATTAAGTTTTTCGTGGCAGCGCTTGAGTTAGCTTTAAAGAAAATTAACTGTATGAAAACAATTTTGCTCTCATTATCATTAGCACTTCTTTTTATGGCACAAAGCTGTAAAGACGACGATGACAGCCCACAAGAATCTATAGACCAGTTACCTCCTATCACACAAACAGGGGAACAGACACTGGGTTGCCTTATAAATGGAGAGCCTTGGGTGCCATCTGGATTTGGTAATAGTGCGCCCCGTGCATTTTATCAGTTTGTCGATGGGGCGTTCACGTTGGGTATATCTGGATCTATGATAACTGATGAAAAATTAGTTGGTTTAAATATTGGCGCACTTGAAATTCAAGAATTGAATGAAGAAGAGTACGCTTTAGTTGAGTTTGAACCAGCAAATTTTTTTGGTAGGATATCAATAGACGGAGGTTTAATATTTACTGCAAGCACTAATTCCTCTCTACCTGGAAAACTTACAATATCTCATTTTGATCAAGAAAATTTCATTATTTCTGGCTCCTTTGAATTTACTGTTCGTGATGAAGAAGGAGAAACATACGAGATTACAGAAGGTCGTTTTGATCTTAACTACACAAATTAATTAATCAATACTTATTCTTATGAAAAACTGTTACCCGCTATTTATAGCAGTACTATTTACGTGCTTCTGTGAGGCGCAAACCGTTAATACTACAGTTAGAGACGAAACCAATGAACGGTTTGCACTTCTTGAAAAAAATCGTATTCCTAATAGTATACTATTTGAGGGTCAAAACTGCCTAGTGTCTTACAATTGAAAGGACAATTATAATTTACAGCACATAAATTTTACGAGAAAACCCGCTATAATGTTGTAGCGGGTTTTTTTACTCTTTCGCGAAAGCGGAATCATCAACTCACTCCATTTAACATTAAGATAACCTAATAACAAATTATTTTTGGCTTCTTTACGATTCTATAAAATCTATACTTATGAAGAAATTTTTACCCTATTCGTTTGTTGTTCATACCTCGCTGGAGCCCAGATTCATTTTGGTCCTAAAGCAGGTGTAAATTTTGCACGACTTGCTGGAGATGATGGAGAATCCATAAAACTGCGCACGTCATTTCACGCAGGTGCTTTTGTAGAATTTGAGGTAAGCGAGCGGTTTTCATTGCAACCAGAGCTTTATTATTCTTCACAAGGAGCCAAACAGGATTTCCGATTTAATCAAGGAGATGTTTCCTCTACGCTGGAAGTGACCCAACAACAGGATTATCTGGTGGAGCCTTTGCTTGCAAAATTTTATGCCACAGATAGGCTCTTTATAGAAGCCGGCCCTCAGATAGGATTCTTGCTCAAGGCAACAGGAGAAACTTCAGGAGTCGTAGAAATTGAAGATGAGGATATCGAAGATTTTACTACAAACACTGACTTTGCATTGAATCTAGGCGTAGGGTATAGGTTTGAAACAAATTTATTTGTGTATGCGAGGTTTATTGCGGGCCTTACAAATGTAAATGATGCCGAAGCTTTTGCAAATGAAAATCCTTCCATAAACGAAGACGACATCGCAAACCAAAAAAATCAAGTCTTCCAAATAGGCTTAGGCTATCGCTTTTAGAGTTTAGCCCTTTGAAAATAATCCATAAAAAATCCCGCAACCGCGGGATTTTTTAATTCATATATTTTCCAATAAAATGCTAAAAACTTCCAGCTTCCAGCACCCCACTTCCAGCTTTATTCCTACAAATGAATCACTTCATCATAAGCATCTGCTACCGCCTCCATTACCGCCTCACTCATCGTAGGGTGTGGGTGAATGGTTTTAAGTACTTCGTGACCTGTGGTTTCCAGTTTGCGTCCTAGCACGGCCTCTGCAATCATATCTGTCACTCCGGCGCCTATCATATGGCAACCCAGCCACTCCCCGTATTTTGCGTCAAAGATAACTTTTACAAAACCATCTTTCGTTCCAGCAGCACTCGCCTTTCCAGATGCTGAGAATGGGAATTTCCCAACTTTGATTTCGTAGCCCGCTTCCTTAGCTTGCTTTTCTGTCATTCCTACACTCGCAATTTCTGGAGTGGCATACGTACATCCTGGAATATTTGCATAATCTATTTTCTCAACGTTCATCCCTGAGATTTTTTCTACGCAAGTTATCCCTTCGGCAGATGCTACGTGTGCAAGTGCTGGTCCAGGCGTTACATCACCTATGGCATAGTAGCCTGGAATGTTAGTTTGGTAAAAATCGTTTACGATGATTTTATCCTTATCGGTTACGATACCAACATCTTCTAGACCGATATTCTCAATATTTGTCTTAATCCCCACTGCCGAAAGTACTAAGTCTGCCTCCAGCGTTTCTTCGCCTTTTTTGGTTTTTACAGTTGCTTTTACGCCGTTTTTCGTTTTTTCAACTTTCTCGACAGAGCTATTGGTCATCACTTTGATTCCCGCTTTTTTCATCGAGCGTTCAAATTGTTTTGACACCTCTTCATCCTCTACAGGAACGACATTAGGCATAAACTCAACGATAGTTACTTCTGTTCCCATTGCGTTGTAAAAACTAGCAAACTCAACACCTATCGCACCAGAACCTACTACAATCATAGATTTAGGTTGCTCCTTAAGCGTCATCGCCTCGCGATATCCTATTACCGTTTCTCCGTCTTGTTTCAGGTTGGGAAGTTCACGAGAACGTGCTCCAGTTGCAATAATGATATGGTCTGCACTATATTCTTTGCCATCGACGTCTATTTTCTTTCCGGTTTTCAGTTTCCCGTAACCTTCTATGACGTCTATTTTATTTTTCTTCATCAAAAATTGAACACCTTTGCTCATCCCTTCGGCGACACCACGGCTACGTTTTACAACTGCTGTAAAATCTTTATCGGCTCCGTCTACTTTGAGGCCATAATCTTCGGCGTGTTTTAGGTATTCGAACACCTGCGCACTTTTAAGAAGTGCCTTTGTCGGGATACATCCCCAGTTCAAACAAACACCTCCTAGGCTCTCTTTCTCGACAACAGCGGTCTTTAAACCTAGCTGTGAAGCGCGTATTGCAGTTACATATCCGCCAGGACCACTCCCTAAAACGATGACATCATATTTGCTCATATCTTGATATTTTTTTGCTGATTAGTTATACGCTTTCGCGAAATTTAACCTGAAGTCATTTCAGGTACGGAAAACGCATCCATTTAAGTGTGCAAAATTACACATTATGACCCGATTCCTAAAATAGCTACTTTGCCCTTTCATAGTCAGGAAGCTCCCTGAGAAAATCATAGCGTTCCTGCTCGTAATCCATTGTGCAGTAATAATGATTTAAGCCATTAGTAACCATTAAAAGCTGTGCCTTGAGCTGAAGGTTATACCGCGCAATCTGGTCAAAAGTCGCTTGGTTAATCCCCACCGAATAGGCTTTACACTCTACAATGAGAAATATAGATCCATCAGGGTTGAAAACGACAATATCGTAGCGTTTTTTTGTATCTAAGAGTTTGATCTCTTTTTCGACCTGAATTAAGGATAGGGGATATTTCTTATCCTCCACTAGAAAATTTACAACGTGCTGGCGTACCCATTCCTCAGGCGTGAGAACAATAAATTTTTTACGGATACGGTCAAAGATAAGCGTATTGTTTTCGCTATTTTTGAGTCGGAAATGGTAGGGTGGAAAGGCTAGTTTTTGCACAGGTCAAAAATAAGAATAGGCACGTTATATTTGTTATTTTAGACCAATTTTATAACATTAGCCATTAGCCAAAAGTCAAAAGCTCACAACAATAGAATTTGAAACACGCAAAAGACATCGTAGCCGACATTAAGAACGGTATCATAAAACCCATTTACTTTTTAAGTGGGGAAGAGCCATATTTTATAGACCAAATTTCAGACTACATAGAAGATAACGTCCTTGATGAAGCCGAAAAAGGGTTTAATCAAGTCGTTCTTTACGGAAGAGATGTCACGGTAGAGGATATTGTAGGTCAAGCAAAACGTTACCCGATGATGTCAGAGCGTCAAGTTGTCATTGTAAAAGAAGCCCAAGAGTTGAGCAGAACGATTGACAAACTGGCTTCCTATGTTCAGAACCCTCAGCCATCTACTGTGCTTGTGATTTGCTATAAATATAAGAAATTGGATGGGCGCAAAGCGTTAGGTAAAGTGCTCAAGAAACACGGAGTACATTACGAAAGCAAGAAATTGTACGACAATCAAGTGGGGGATTGGTTGCGCCGTGTGCTTATAGATGAAGGTTATCACATCAATCCGAAAGCCGCGCACATTCTCGTAGACTTTTTGGGAACAGATTTAGGCAAAGTAAAAAATGAGCTCAATAAATTGATGCTTATTTTGCCGAAAGGAAGTGAAATCACCCCGGAAGCCATTGAAGAAAACATAGGAATAAGTAAAGACTTCAACAACTTTGAGTTACGCAAGGCAGTAGGCGAGCGGGATATTGTAAAGGCACAGCGTATCGCGAATTATTTTGTGCAAAATCCTAAAGATAATCCGCTAGTGCTTTCGGTTTCCTCTTTGTTCGGTTTTTTTTCGAGCCTGCTCAAGTATCACGGACTTCCTCAAAAAGACAAAGGTACGGTAGCAAAAGCATTAGGAATAAACCCTTATTTCGTGGGCGAGTACGTCACTGCGGCCCGCAATTACCCAATGAAAAAAGTAAGTATGGCCATAAACCTCCTACGCGAGGCAGATGTAAAGGGAAAGGGAGTAGGCGCGAGTGCTTTTACGAATACTGGATTGCTCAAGGAGTTATTGGTTAGGGTGATGAATTGATTTATAGAATAGTAGGAAGTGGGGAGTATGGAGTTGGAAGTTTGTCGTAAACATGTGGTTTTTCTAAAAAATAAGTAGAAATTAAAATTCAGAACTCAGAACTATTCTTCAAAGACAACCTTTCCACCCTTAATCACCATCTCAATCTCCTTAGTATTTAGAATATCCTCCAGCGGATTAGCCCGCAACAGAACTAAATCTGCTGGGTTTCCAACTACAATTCCGAAATTATCTTTTTTCAAAAATCGACTTCCATTATGGCCAGAAGTTTGCAAAGCTTCAGCGGGTGTGAGTCCCGCTTTTACCATTTCAGCCAGTTCTTCGTGTAAGGACGAACCGGGATAAATGTAGGAATTATATGCGCCACAGTCAGAACCTGCCAGTAATGAAACTCCTGCCTCATTTAGTTTTAAAGCAAGGATGTTAAAGAATTGTTGTAGTTCTTTTCTATCCTGTTTCGCTTTCGCGGAAGCGTTCAAAGCCCCATTAATTCTACCTTGATATGTTTGGACAAACGCGGCATCAAGCTCTTTTAAATAGGTGTCATTGCTGTGATCTTGCTCGTCCAGATGGCTTAGCACTTCGCCTATGTGAAGCGTGGGAGTTACAAATACATTATTTTCTTTGAGTTTACTAAATGTGCGCTGTGCTGTTTCTTCGTCGTAGGTTTCGATGAGCGCATTCATACTGCCCCAAAAGCTCAATTCGCCAGAAATGACCTTTTCTGTAATTTCATTTTCTTGTGAAGAACATCCTTTAAGGACATAGTATAAGTGCTCAATATTATTCAATCCTTCGTTTACGGCCTCATCCAGCTTTACTGTAAATGGCATATGGCCAGAAGTTATCATTCCCCGAGACTCGGCTTGTTTTATTATTTCTAGATACATTTCTCTAGAAATTGTGCTGTCGTATAGTTTTACGTAATCCACATTTAAGGATTGCAGAGAGTCCAATGCTTTTGAAACCTGTTCCTTTGTTTCGACCTCCAATGAACCCGCCCAACGTGATTTTTCTCCATCCAGTTTTGGGCCAGAAGTGTAAATTGTCGGGCCTTTTTTTGTGTTATTTTCGATCTCATAATTCCAGCTTTGTACTTGTGGTGTCAGGTCACCACCGGCATCGCGTACCGTAGTTACTCCGTATTCTAAATAGCGGTTCAGAAATTTCTCATTTTGAGCAATATGACTTTCGCCCCCGCGAAAATGGACGTGATTGTCCCAGAAGCCTGGAAATACATATAAACCTTGGGCATCAATTGTTTTATGTGCAAATAGATAATATCCAACATCTCTAGGATCAATTACTTCAATTTTTCCATCTCTGATATAGATGTCGTGTACATATTCATTTTCAACGCGACCGTTTCCGTAACTAATAGTTCCATTCTTGATAACGAGATCGTAAGTGTTTTCATCTGTTTGCTGTACACAGCTCAAGGATGCAAATATGATTAAGCAAAATAATAAATAAATGATTTTCATATGTTATTATTGAATGTTATGAGCTCACTACGCATTGCGGGCTACCCACCCCTTTTTTGTCAAAGCCAATTTACACACCTACTTCCAGGGTGGGGAGCCATTTCTGGCATTAGGATTAATAAATATTTACCCTAATTTCTAAACATCTAAACATCTAAACATTTAAACTCACTGCTCACCACTCACAACTCATCTCGTTTCCCTAGACTTCACATTCTCCTCACAAAGCCTCAAAATTTCAGCGATACGTTTGTTTCTGGTTTCCTGTCTTTTGGCACTGTGTAGCCACGAAAGATAGTTCTTCCGATAGCTGGGGGCAAAGGCGTTGTAGTTTTTAAGTGCTGTTTTGTTTTTCGCGAAAGCGGATTTTAAATCCTCGGGCATTACACCATTTTCTACATCATCCATCGCGGTCCAGGTTCCTGTTTTTTTGGCGAGGTCTATCATTTTCTGACCACTCTCGTGTATCAAACCCTGTTTATCTAGCTCTGCCACGTACTTTTTATTGAGTTTGCTCCAAGTGCTCTTTGGATTTCGTGGACAAAAAAACTGCCTTCGCTTCCCGTTCCCCAGACTTTTTACCGTGCTGTCTATCCAGCCGTAGCATATCGCCACGCGTACAGCATCTTCCCATCGCATCGATGGTTGCTTATTTTCAAGTTTGTAAAAGATGAGATAGATTCCGTCTGGATAACGGTTGTAGTTTGCGTCCAGCCACTCGCGCCACTCGACATCTCTGGGAAAATAAAGTTCTGGTTTTTCTACAATCACTATTAACTGTTTAGTAAATGAAAGCTCAATTTTTACAATTATCTGGTAATTTTAGGTGGTTGAGTGATTTTCAAGATGAGCAACGCTCCTATTTAAAATTGTATCGAAACCTCCGATTTCTCAATCCTGAAACCCATCTTCCCATTCACTTCCTTCCAGCGTAGCGCCATAGACGAGTTTGTGTCCAAAGGTCCAAGCGCCCATCATAAAGTCTTCCTTGATGTCCTTCTCACTCATACGCCACTCGCCCTGATGATTTGTTTTTCCTAAAATAGTTTCTGCTAAGGGATGTACGGATTCCATCAATCGATATTCTATGGCGATACTGTAAAGTTGTGGGTTTTCAGTTTTGGTGAGCAGGTAGGTGTAAGCAACAACTTCTGGGGAATTGCTCGTCTCCGTGTATTCTATTTTAAATTCGGATGCCTGTGCGGGAGTTGCTTTTGGGTTGGTCTTTTTGAGTTTCTCTAAGGTCATTCCTAAGTAAATCCCTTTTTTCTTGAGGATTTTAGGAAAGAACTTTTGCTGTTTGGACTTACTGTAGTCTACCGTATTAATCGGCATTACAAAGCTCAAGCAGAAAACGAGAAGAACAGTTTTGAACAGCATATTGTGAGTGATCTATGGTCGTTAAATTACTGTTTTTCTGCGAATTGAGAAACGACTCATTATTGTTTTCTTGTTTGAATGTAGAAATCCTCAGCAACCTCAAGAGTTTTGGCTTTGCGATCTACCTTTATCGTTTGCCAGGCTGTTGTAGGAGTAATCCATTGTTTTTCTTCACCTATGGTTACCCATAATGGCATCGAGAAATTGGGAACAACATTGCCAAATCTATATTTCATCTCACGTTTATCAAAAGCATACTCTAAAATTGGAATTTTGGTCGTGCGTAAATATTGGTCAAAAAACGGAGCGAGTTCTAGGTTAAGCTTTCGCGAAATATATTCCTCCACCTGCTTGCTCGTAACCGTCTGGTGATAGAACTTTTGGTTGAGTCCGCGCAGGGTTTCTCGCCATAATTCATCATCCTGCGCCATTGTCCGAATCATATGCAAGATATTTGCACCCTTGTAGTACATATCGCCACTTCCTTCTTGGTTTACACCATACTTGCCAATGATGGGATCATCATTTCGCACATTTTTTCGTGTACCGAGAACATAAGCACGAGACGCTTCTTTGCCAAAATGATAGTCTAGATATAAATTCTCTGAATAGGCGGTAAACCCTTCGTGTACCCACATATCTGCCACATCCTTGTTTGTAATATTATTTGCAAACCACTCGTGACCAGCTTCGTGTATGATGATAAAGTCAAATTTTAATCCCCATCCCGTTCCAGACAAATCCCGTCCTAAATAACCGTTTTTGTATTTGTTACCGTAGGTCACAGAACTTTGATGCTCCATTCCCAAATAAGGAACCTGCACCAGTTTGAAACTATCTTCATAAAAAGGGTAGGGACCAAACCAATGTTCAAAAGCTTTCATCATCATGGGCGCTTGTTTAAATTGCTCTCGAGCTTTTGCTTCATCTTCTCGCAACACCCAATATTCCATATCGAGTTTTCCTTTCTCACCGTCGTAAGTTTCGCCAAAACGCACATAATCTCCCACATTAATGTTTACTCCGTAATTATTAATTGGGTTCTTCACGGTCCAGTGATAGGTTTTTGTGGTGGCCGTACTATCTATTCCTACTAATCGACCATTTGAAACGTCTACCAATTCTTTAGGCACTGTTACGTGCATATCCAGACTGTCTACCTCGTCTGCCGGGTGGTCGCGATTGGGCCACCAGACGCTGGCACCTATGCCTTGATTTGCGGTGGCAATAAAATGCTTCCCGTTGCTGTCTGTTGTCCAAGTCCAACCACCGTCCCAAGGAGCATTTTTTGCAATCCTAGGTTTACCTTCGAAGCCTAGTGTGATGGATTTTAAATCACCTTTGTTTTGCGGTGTTTCCATTTCAATAAAATGTGCGCTTCCCTCGGAGCGAACTTCTAGTGGCGTGCCATCTTGCATTACCGTCGTGAGTTCCATCGGGGCTTGTAGGTCTATCTGTAGTTCGCTGGCGCCTTCTTCCAGCACGCGGTAGGTCATCACATTGGTGCCAATGATGGTTTTTGACGCTGGCAGTACTTCGACAGATAGGTCGTAGTGTACTAAATCCCACCACGCTCGTTGAGGCGTAATGCTTCCGCGAAGGGTATCTTGTCTCGTGGTGTTTTGGGCACAAGAAATGAGTGAGATAAACAGTAGGAGTACTGAAAGTGGTAAAGTAATTGGTCTTATAGAGATGTTGCGCATTGCTAAAAATAAGTTTATGAGTAAAAGTATCAATTTTATAAAGATGTTGTTTCAAATAGGGTGCCGCTTCTGAAACAAGTTCAGGATAAATTTCGCGATACGCTAAAGACGTATTTATAAAAAGCGTAAATCAAATTAATTACCATCTTCTAACCAAATTCCCAATGAAAAGTCCTCTAACTCCCATCATAAATCTGTAATTTTGCATCCCGTAGACGAAAAATAATAAAGGTCAATATGGCATCCACTAAATACATCTTCGTAACGGGCGGAGTATCATCTTCTTTAGGAAAGGGCATCATCGCCGCTTCCCTTGCAAAACTCCTTCAAGCACGCGGATATCGTGTGACCATCCAGAAACTTGACCCATATATAAATATAGACCCAGGTACGCTTAATCCCTATGAGCACGGGGAATGTTATGTTACAGACGATGGTGCTGAGACTGACCTTGACCTTGGTCATTATGAGCGTTTTTTAAACGTAGCAACTTCTCAGGCAAACAATGTTACCACAGGAAGAATTTACCAAAGCGTTATCGATAAAGAGCGTCGTGGTGAGTTTTTAGGGAAAACCGTACAGGTCATCCCGCACATCACAAACGAAATTAAGGAGCGCATCCAGATCCTAGGAAATAATGGCGATTATGATATCGTAATTACTGAAATAGGAGGAACCGTGGGAGATATTGAGTCGCTACCCTATATAGAAAGCATACGCCAACTCAAATGGGAACTAGGTAAACAGAATTCACTCGTGATTCATCTCACGCTTGTTCCTTATCTCGCGGCCGCAGGAGAATTAAAGACAAAACCTACTCAGCACAGTGTAAAAACGTTAATGGAGAGTGGGATACAGGCAGATATCCTTGTACTTCGTACGGAGCACGAACTGAGCGAAGATCTCAGAGCAAAACTTGCCCGTTTTTGTAACGTAGAGCAAGAGGCGGTTATCGAATCTATTGATGCATCAACTATTTATGATGTGCCTAACTTGATGCTGGATGAAGGACTGGATACCATAACCTTAAGCAAATTAGATTTGTCTGATGATGTTTCGCCAGATTTGGACCGTTGGCAAGAATTTTTAAAACGCCATAAGAATCCAAAGTCAGAAGTTACCATTGGACTTATTGGTAAATATGTAGAGCTTCAGGATTCATACAAGTCTATATTGGAATCCTTCATTCACGCAGGGGCAGAGAATGAGGTAAAAGTAAAGGTTGAGAGCATCCATAGTGAGTTTATTACTGATGATGTTATAAAGAATAAAATTTCAACACTAGATGGACTGCTCGTTGCTCCAGGTTTTGGGGAACGCGGTATAGAGGGGAAAATCAAAGCGGTGCAATATGCGCGCGAAAACAATATTCCATTTTTAGGAATTTGCCTCGGGATGCAAATGGCTGTGATAGAATACGGTCGCAACGTGTGCGGACTTCAAGACGCAAACTCCACCGAAATGAACCCAGACACACCCCATCCCGTGATTGACATTATGGAGGAGCAAAAAACCGTGACAGATATGGGCGGTACAATGCGTCTGGGCGCTTGGGAATGTGAACTTAGCGACGACTCTATCGTACGCGAGGTTTATGAGGCAAAAACAATTATGGAGCGCCATCGCCACAGGTATGAATTTAACGATGTGTACCGTGAGCAATTGGAAAAGGCTGGGCTCAAGATTACTGGGACAAATCCTAAAACGGGACTTGTAGAGATTATTGAGCTTCCAGAACACCCTTGGTTTGTGGGTGTACAGTACCATCCAGAATATAAGAGCACGGTGGCAAGTCCGCACCCATTGTTTGTGGCGTTTGTAAAGGCGGCGCTGGATAAATCAAACCGCTAGACGTGCCAGTATGGCATAATTTTCCTTTTTGGATAACTAATTGACAACGATAATTAAAATTATTTTTACGCTCCTGCCTGCCGGCAGGCAGGTTCGCAAAATTTAGAATAGACTTTAATTACGCTTTCGCGAAAGCGTACTCACAATATCACAAATGGCAGAAAAACAACAATTTGATAGAAATTCTTTTATAGGAATTCTCCTCATCGCGCTTATTTTAATTTATATGTTCTTCATAAATAAGCCAACAGCTGAAGAACTCGAAGCACAAAAGAAAGAAGCCGAAATAGAGCAAGTCGCCCAAGAATCCGCACCATCTGAAACTGAAATGCCCGAAGAGACATTTGTAACTAGTGCAACAGATTCTCTTGGTCAAGTAAAACTTCAAAATAGGCTGGGAGCATTTGCATATTCTGGAGCGTTACCCTCTGCCAGAGAAGAAGTTACAACGATAAAAAACAATGTTCTTGAGCTTGAGGTAAGTAATAAAGGTGGGTATATCACAAAAGCAACTTTGCTCAAACATAAAACCTTTGACTCAATTCCTGTGTATCTAATTAAGGACGGGAATAGCGTCTTTAATGTTTCCTTCAGTACGACAGATAACCGAAATTTAAATACGAAAGATTTATTTTTTGAACCAAAGCTTACTCAGAATGGTGAAAACCAAGTGCTCACGATGCGTTTAAAAACAAGTCCTAATGAGTTTATGGAGTATCGCTATGAGTTAAAGCCAGATGATTATATGCTCGATTTTGGCTTACGCTCACAAGGACTTTCTGATGTTCTCAATACAGGCTCTCCTATGCGTATGCAGTGGGATTTTAAAGGAATGCGCCACGCAAAAAGTCAAGAGTATGAAAACCGCTATACGCGTCTTACTTATGAGTATGAAGGAGATAAAACTGATAAATTAAGCCCATCTGGGGACGATGAAGAGATAGAGCAGGATTTGAGTTGGATGAACTATCGTCAGCATTTCTTTAGCTCAATGTTGCTCACGGATACTCCTTTTAAGGAGGCAAGACTATCATCACGTGACCTATTCAAAGCAGCCGATGATAATGATCAAAAATCAGAATTTACAAAACAGTATACTGCAGATTTATTGTTGGAGCCTACAAACGGAGAACTCAACTATGCAATGAATATGTATTATGGGCCTACGGACTATCAAATTTTTAATGATTACGATCGTAACCTCGATGAGGCGATGCCAGTAGGTTGGGGAATTTTTGGATTACTAAACAAATACCTCGTAATACCATTCTTCGGATTCTTGAGTGGTTTCTTACCAGCAGGTATTGCTATTATTGTGATGACAGTTCTTATTAAGTTGATTTTGTCTCCTGTACAGTACAAACAGTACTTATCACAGGCTAAGATGAAAGTGCTTAAGCCAGAAATTGCTGAGATTACTGCGAAGCATAAGGACAACCCAATGAAGAAGCAACAAGAAACGATGGCCCTGTACAGTAAGGCTGGTGCGAGTCCCGCCGCAGGTTGTTTGCCCGCATTGTTGCAAATTCCTGTCTTCTACGCGCTGTTTACGTTTTTTCCATCTGCATTTGATTTGAGAGGAAAAAGCTTCCTGTGGGCGGATGATTTGTCGAGTTATGATGAGATTGCAAAACTTCCGTTTGAGATTCCTTTTTATGGAGATCACGTGAGTTTATTCCCGATACTCGCTGCGGTGACGATTTTCTTCTCTATGCGCTTAACAACAGGAAACCAAATGTCTCAAGCGCCCACCCAGGAGGGAATGCCAGATATGCAGAAGATGATGAAGTATATGATGTACTTCTCACCACTCCTGATGTTGATTTTCTTTAACAACTACGCCAGCGGATTGAGTTTGTATTATTTCATTTCTAACTTGATTACTATCGGGATTATCCTAGTCATTAAAGGATACATTATCGATGAAGATAAAGTAAGAGCAAAAATTGAAGTAAAGAAAGCTAAGCCTAAGAAACAGGGCAAATTCCAACGCAAGATGCAACAGATGATGGAGCAGGCAGAAGCGCAGAAGAATGCTAAGAAATAGAAATTAGATTTCTGATTTAAACAAAAAATGGTGGATATAATATTCACCATTTTTTGTTTTTGGTTCTTAGAGAAAAGAGAAATGTAATTTTGGATCCAGACTCACGACTTACGACTAAAATTTTATAATGCGCAATTCCTTTAAACTTATTATTGGTGCCTTAATGTTTATGCTCGCTGCTTTGCGCCCAGATTTTGCGTCATTTATCCCGCTTTGGATTAAGGCTGGTGGTGCCGGTATATTATTGGTATTGGGCTTGTATCAACTTTGGAAAGAGCGAGAGTGGAGAGGGTGATTTTTTTTTAGATTAAGCATCCAGCATCCAGCATCCAGCATCCAGCATCCAGCATCCAGCATCCAGCATCCAGCAATTTTATCTTATCACCACCTTCTGAACAAACATTCCACCATTTGACCCAGTAATCCTGGCAATATAAACACCCCCAGAAATACTTCCGTAGGAAATTGTGTTTGTACCCGTGGTAAGCGAGGCACTCTGAACTTCTTTTCCTGTAATATCAAAAAGGTTGAAGTTCGCGTTTGCAACACTTTCATTTGTAATTATAAATTGTCGTGAACTGCTAGTTGTATACAGGCTAAAATCCTCTTGCTCGTTTTCCGAAAGGCTTAATTGCGAATCAAGAGTAATCGTCATCGTTCCTATCTTTTCAGAAGAAAACGGCGTTGTCCCTTGTAAACTAGCAATCGGTTGGGCAGGGTTGGTGTCTGCATTTGCGCTTGTGTAGTCTGTCCCGCTGTCCGTTCCTGCATCATAAGGAAAAACATCAAAACTTATCGTTTCTTTCCAAGCAGTACCTTCATCGTTAAGCAATGAGAAACTATCAACCATAATTAACCAATCAGGACTCGGTGCGATCATACTTACTAATGTGAGTAGCGGATGTTCTTCAGAAACCGTAAAACTCCCCGTAATCGTTCCTGATGCACTTCCCAATGCCCCAAAATCAAGAATTTCTTGGGCGTTTCCGTTTGAAATTTCTGTATTAATTTCTGAGAAAAAGGCATTATTGTTTCCAGTTTCGGCGACGTTTTCTATGCCCGGGGTTGCCGTTTCTCCGGCTTCTATAAAGTCTGCATCGCTATTGTGAAGGGTTCCTACAAGTTTGGACCAATGTGCGCTACCAGGAAGACTTCCGCTAGAATGTGGGTGTGTAGACTGGCTCCACGTGCTTTCGAAGACTACTTCAAATTGAGCATCGTCTAGTTGTGAGTGCGCTTTTGCGAAAGCAAAAACCAAACAAAGGGCTGTGAGTGTGTATTTTAATTTCATAGGATTTAATTTATGGTTACAAGTTTGCAAAAACCAATCACTTTTCCAAGCTTTACAAGATGTTTGAAACGTTACTTGCATTTTTAGGAGCGACGGCTATTCTAGCTTTGTCGCCAGGACCGGACAATATTTACGTTTTGGCGCAAAGTATTTCTAACGGACCCAAAGCTGGCCTCGCCACAACGGCCGGATTAATCTCTGGTTGTATAGTACATACGACCTTAATCGCGTTTGGGATTTCGGCAGTGATCGCTTCTTCACCAGAAATATTTTGGGGAATCAAGATTTTTGGAGCAACATACCTGTTATATCTCGCCTATAAAGTGTGGAAAAGTAGTGCGAACGTAGCTTTAGAAGATAGCGCGCCAAAAAAATCTGGATGGCAACTCTTTAGGCAGGGTGTGATTATGAATGTGTTAAATCCTAAGGTGACGATTTTCTTTCTCGCTTTTTTTCCTGCGTTTTTATGGGAGCCAGAGGGAAATACGGTGGTTCAGTTTTACGTCCTTGGCGGATTGTTTATGCTATTGTCGTTCTTGATCTTTGGTAGTTTTGCGCTTCTCGCGGGAGCGATTTCAAAATATTTAAAACGTCAACAAAATGCAGGACTTATTCTCAAATGGTTGCAAATAGTCGTTTTTGTGGGGATTGCGGTGTTTATTCTTATTCCTTAACTATCAAGTGCGGAACATCCTCTAGCCTCCAGTCGATAACTAATCCTCCTGCAAGTGACCTTGCGATTTCTGCTCCGTAAAGATGTTCGGCAAGGTAGAGAGAAGCTTCGAAGCTTTTGGCGCCTCCTGCTGAGGTGATGTATTTTCCATCGTGCACAAAAAGTACATCCTTTCTAATGTCCAAATTTGGAAAGGCCTCCCGCATCTTATCAATATCGCTTGGGAAGGTTGTCGAGACTTTACCATCCAGAAGACCAGCCTTAGCCAGCACAAAAGCACCGTCACAATGAGAGGTCATAAACAGCGCTTCCTTATCTACTTCTTGTACAAATGAAATCATAGCTTCGTCCTCTAGGTCAGTATCTAGATGATGTTCGGCGCTGGGGATTACCAGGATATCAATTTTCGGCAAGTCGTCCTTTGTATAATCAAAATCTGGCAAGATGTACATTCCTTCAAAAGTCCGAATGGGCTCGAGCGTGTTTGCCACCATAAAGACATTCATTGCCTTGATATTCTCTCTAAAGATGGTGTGTTGAAAAATATCAAAAGGCGCCGTGAGCTCTGTATTATAGGTGCCGTCCATAATTAAAAATGCCACATTGTATCGGGTGGAATCTAGGACTGGTTTTGCTTTCGCGAAACCTGTACTGAGCGAAGCCGAAGTAGCGTTATCAACTTTCGTATCATCTTTTTTATGGTTCGAATTTTCACAACTTACCGCAAAGACAAGAAGTGCCAGAAGTATATTTAGGAATCTCATTTATCTAATTTAGGCGTTAAAGATAGTGCTTCTGTTGTTTTTTCAGCCTCCAGCATACGGCGTACGAGGAATAATAGGAACCAAGCGATAAGTGTCAGTCCCATCAGGAAAATCCACGTAGCCTTAAAACCGTAGGCCTCTATGATTTGCATCCCGCTGTTGTGACCGAAGATGTGCGCGATGGAAAATGACATACTATAAATGCCCATATAGGCGCCCTGACGTCCTAATTTTGAGCGGTCCAACGCAAACTTATTACTAAAAGGAAACGAAATCATCTCGCCAAACGTAGCAATCACCATCCCAATCACTACAACGCCCACCCAAGTTTCCCAGAGTAGTAATAAGAAACTCACCCCAGTCATTAAGAGACCTAAGATTGTATTCTGAATATTCGTAAACTTCTTTTTGTCCATCCACGCGATGAGGGGCATTTCAAAAACCACGATCAGCACCCCGTTGAGCGCGAGAATTAAACCGATGTTATCCTCACTCAACTCGTACACATCTTTGTAAAATAGCGGAACCGTCGAGAAGTACTGTATGAAGATAATCCCAAAAAGTGCCAAAGCAACCAAGAATAACATATAAGGCGTATCCATTAACGGCCGTCTAGGGTTTGCTACCACAACTTCTGTATCTAGCTCTTTTACCTTTTTAGGATTAAGTACTTGCGTCATCAATAATCCTGCGAGGATACACGTTATCCCGTCCACGTAAAACAAGGCGTCATATCCTGCACTCGCAATTAAAAAACCACCTACGGCAGGTCCAGCCGAAAATCCTAGATTTATAGCCAGCCTCAATAAGGTGAGAGAGCGCGTTTTGTTTTCGGGTTTTGAGTATGCGCTGAGAGCTACAAAGAATGCGGGCCGACCCATATCTGCAATCGCGATAAGGATAAAAAATGACCCACACATCGCCCAGAAGGTCTCAATGTGCATCACCCACATAAAATTTACTCCCGTAAGCAGTAGGCTAAAAAGTATCACTTTATAGTACCCGATGATATCAGATAATTTCCCGCCGAGCCAAGCACCAAAAAATGACCCTAGTCCATAAGCGGTCATAATCCAACCTACATCACCCACGGTAAAATTCAGGCTTTTGTTTAGATAGATTGATAAAAATGGAATGACCATCGCACCCGCTCGATTTATGAGCGTGATGAGCGACAGCCACCAGATTTCCCGTGACAAACCGTCAAAAGTCTTAAAGTAATTGCGCAGTAATGTTTTCATAATGGGTTGGTGTTTATTAGTTTATATACCTGCGCCGGCCTTATAAAAGTAAAAAGTCCGACGCTAGGGCCGGACTTTTAAATATCGTTACTTCTTATATTAAGATAGTCACAACACATCTGTCCGACTCGCACGAGTGCAAGAAATCGAGGTGTATGTGGTGACTTGTTTCATCATTTTCTCCGCTCTTGGCGGTTTTTGTTTACAGCGTAAATCTATTAAAAAAATGGGTTGGTTTTACGCTTCCGCGAAAATTTCCTCACCCTAATTATCAATTCTGAAATAGATGTCCTCCCTTTTTCCGAAAACGTTATCGTGCAACAACTCCAGATTTCTAGGAATACGAAGTTTTAAACCGTAATTTGTAATGCTATTTTAAACACCAAGTCGGTATGAAAATCAAAGCCATTCTCCCCGTAATTTTTTTCGCAAGTGTCCTTTTTTTAACATTTGAAAGCTTCCAAACAGTTCAAAATGCGTCAAAAATCAATCAAACTGACCCTAAAAAAGAAGCGATTGCTCGAAAAGTGGACAGCCTTCTAGCCATTATGACGCTTGAAGAGAAGATAGGGCAGATGAATCAGTACAACGGATTTACAGATTTTACAGGTCCAGCGCCTAAAGGTGGAGATGCAGAACGTAAATATGAATACCTGCGCAAGGGGTATGTAGGTTCAATGCTCAACGTGCGTGGTGTAAAAAATGTACGTGCGGTACAAAAAATAGCCGTAGAAGAAAGCCGGCTGGGAATCCCACTTATCATAGGTTTTGACGTCATACACGGATATAAGACAATGGCACCCATCCCACTCGCCGAAGCTGCCAGTTGGGATATGGAAGCAATACAACGTAGCGCTGAAGTTGCGGCTGCAGAGGCCGCCGCCTCTGGAATAAACTGGACATTTGCTCCTATGGTTGATATTTCGCGGGATGCCCGTTGGGGACGCGTTATGGAAGGAGCAGGAGAGGATCCGTTTTTAGGTAGCGATATTGCAGCTGCACGAGTTCGCGGTTTTCAAGGAGATGATTTAAGTGACCCACTAACCATCGCTGCCTGCGCAAAACACTGGGCAGCCTACGGATTTGCCGAAGGCGGTAGAGATTACAATACGTCAGATATAGGAACTTCTACCTTATATAACGTGGTTTTTCCACCGTTTAAAGCAGCGGCAGATGCTGGCGTAAAAACGTTTATGAATTCTTTCAATACACTTAACGGAATTCCTGCAACCGGAGACAAGTTTTTGCAACGAGAGATTTTAAAAGGCAAGTGGGATTTTGAAGGATTTGTAATTTCAGATTGGGGGTCCATTAAGGAAATGGTAGATCACGGTTTTGCTAAGGATGGAAAAGAAGCCGCTCGCCTCGCTGTAACTGCTGGGTCAGATATGGATATGGAATCGGACTTATATGTGACTGAACTTGCTGGACTTGTAAAAGCGGGAAAAGTAGATGAAGCGATGATAACAGACGCCGCAAGACGTATTCTTACGGTAAAATTTGAACTAGGACTTTTTGAAGACCCGTATCGCTATTGCGATGAAGCTCGAGAGAAAGAGGTTGTTTACAACGAAAAATATCAAGAAGATGTGCTAGATATGGCACGCAAGTCTATCGTCTTATTGAAGAATAAAGGAAATCTCCTTCCGCTTAAAAAACAAGGACAAAAGATTGCGCTCATCGGTGCGCTGGCAGACGATAAGAGTAGTCCGCTGGGGAGCTGGAGAATTGCTTCAGATGATGGGACGGCAGTTTCGGTGAAGGAGGGAATGGAAAAATATGAGGGGAACACCTTAACCTACGCCAAAGGAGCAGACGTGGTGACTGGCGATGCTACATTTTATAGAGAATTAAATATTAATGAGACGGATACCTCCGCTTTCGCGAAAGCGGTCTCCACAGCAAGAGATGCAGACGTCGTGGTGATGGTCCTCGGAGAGCACGGCTTTATGTCTGGAGAGGGCAGAAGCCGTACAACGCTCAATATGCCTGGCGTACAGCAAGAATTACTAGAAGCGGTGTATGCCGTAAATAAAAACATTGTCCTAGTCTTAAATAACGGACGACCATTAGTAATCGACTGGGCAGCCGAAAATATCCCCACTATTGTGGAAGGGTGGCATCTAGGAAGCCAAGCGGGAAATGCCATTGCTCACGTGCTGTACGGAGATTACAATCCATCAGGTAAATTACCGATGTCTTTTCCTAGAAATGTGGGACAGGTGCCTATTTACTATAATCCAAAGAGTACGGGTCGTCCAAATAATGCTGGAGATAATCTCGTGTTTTGGTCACACTATGGAGATTCAGAAAACACACCATTGTATCCTTTTGGTCACGGACTGAGTTATACGACTTTCAAATATTCAAATATGGCCGTTACCCCAAAAGCATCTGGAGCTACAGTTAAAGTGACTGTGACTAATACTGGAACTGTGGAAGGAAAAGAAATCGTACAATTGTACCTGCAAGATCCCTTTGCTAGTGTAACGCGTCCCACACGGGAATTGAAAGGATATGAGGCCGTGATGCTAGTACCGGGAGCTTCAAAAGAAATTACTTTTGAACTAACAGGGGAAGAGCTAGGATTTTACAATAATCAAGGAGAATGGATTGTCGAATCTGGCGATTTTAATGTTTGGGTGGGCGGAAGCTCTGATGCAAAGCTTATGAAGTCTTTTGAACTCGAATAATATAGAGTTATGAAATCAATTATATACGTCTACCTAGTATTGGTAACTGCCAGCGTTTTCGGCCAGTCACCTGCTGGGTTTATAGAGGAGGCCAAAACTTTCCAAGAGGAATTGAATGCAACATATATGAACCCTGATTCCACAATTCTCTCTAAAAGGCAATTGAAGAAGTTTAGTGGACTTAAATTTTACCCAATAGATTTAAAATTTCGCGTAAGCGCAACTTTTAAAAGAACCCAAAACGCTATTCCTTTCCAAATGGAATTATCTTCTGGACGTACCAGAGAATATGTGCAATATGGATTGCTCACGTTTGAACTCGAAGAACAACAATTTGAACTGCCTATTTATCAAAATACCTATTACCGTGATCATCCTGAGGAGGAATACGGAAACAGTCTGTTCTTACCATTTACAGACTATACTAGTGGCGACGGCTCTTATGGTGGCGGTAGGTATATCGATTTTGTTATCGAAGATATAGAGGATAATCATCTACTAATTGATTTTAATAGGGCCTACAATCCTTATTGCGCATACACCACGGGATACAATTGCCCCATCCCTCCAGAAGCAAATGATTTGAAATTTAGAATAGAAGCTGGAGTAAAGGATTTTGATGGAAAATACTAAGCTAGTTTTCCCAATTCCATCCCGCCAAAAACTGCAAGAATCCCCACGGCAAAGCTTACTATTGCATACAATGCAAACGTCATAAAATCTCCAGATTTAAGGAGCACGTGATTTTCATAAGCAAAGGTAGAGAAGGTAGTAAATCCTCCACAAAAACCTGTGGCAAGAAGCAAGGTCGTATTACTGTTTAACGCATTGTTTTTTAACGCCCAGCCCAATATTATTCCTATAATCAAGCTACCTATAATATTTGCCGCAAAGGTGCCATAAGGAATTCCAGAAGCTGGACTATTCCATAGCTTTCCTAGAAGGTATCGCGCAATACTCCCTGCGCCGCCTCCTATAAATACAATGAGTAACTGTTTCAACTGTGTTTAATTATAAATTAGAAATGCCGCTCAATGGCGGCATTCATATTACTGTATATCTACGATAGGAATGTAAATTTCGGTCACCCAGTCTGCAGGGCTAGGGAATTCTCCAGGATCGTTTGTGTAGATTTCAAAAGGTGGCTGGTCGCTCTGTTCGTATCCTTTTTCTGCTAGTGCAGCATAAGCTCTTGCCCAAGCTTCACTTAAATTTTTGTAATCCCCACGCAATGTTACTTTTAGGGCAGCTGTTCTAGGCATAAAACCACTTAAAACATTTGTTTCTCCAGCGACAACAATCTTTTCTTTTACCGGGATTGCATTTGTCATAATCACAGCGCCGTTCTCCAACATCTGATTATAAATGGTAAAAGGCATTCCAGATTGTTTTATATTATTAGCGTTCATAAATGCCATAATGCCTCCATAGTTTTCTCCCATTATTTGTGAGATGGAAGCCGCATTTGCACTTGTTGTGCGGTATAAGTAAAAACCGCCACCGTGCTCTGCAAGACCGTCTACATTAATTTCGTATGCGGTGATGGCTTCTTCTGCCATTTTTTTGAGTCCGTCCAGTCCTTTAGCGTACATCTCGCGTTGCTCTGCTTCAAAATCCATTCCTGAGAGCGCAAAGTAAGCCTTATCCATTATGGTGTGCTCACCTGTCATTCCCCAAGTTGCTTTTGTTGCACCATCTTCTGTGTCTTCAAAGTTCCAGTATACCTTAGGAAAACGCTCGCCTCCCGGAGTTACTATGGTAAGGTCTTGTTCTAGGGTTGTGTGTGGGACGGCTTTAGTTGTGGTCATAGAACCATCATATTCTCCTTGCCAGCTGTAGGAAGCCCCTTCGCCAGATGTCTTATCTGCATAGGTCCATACCATTGTCGGGTCTTCGGCTTTCCACGGGCCCCAACTCTCCCAAGTTTTGTAATCGTTTGCTATATCGTAAACAACACTCTTAGGAGCTTCGATTACGGTAGACTCTTCTATTTGATACGTACCATCTTGGGTAGCAAAATAAATCGCTCCACCTATTAATACAATGAGTACGAGGAAAAGAAGGAATTTTAAGAATTTCATAGTCTGTTTTTGATAATAGACTGTAAAGATAGCGAATTATAAGATTTGTAATTTTAGTATCTTTCGGCACTAACCTAATATATTTTCGATGAAATTTAAATTGATATACGGAGCAGCTCTGGCTGCAGTTATGATAACTGGATGTGGAGAAAAAACGGGAAATGATGAAAAGGACGCTTTCGCGAAAGCGGAATCCCCAAAACCTCTATCTACAGAGGTAGAACAGGTAGCAGACCTGAAGATTTTACGTTATGATATCCCAGGATTTGAGAATCTTACTCTCAAGGAGCAGAAACTTGTATACTATCTTACCCAAGCTGGTCTCGCTGGAAGAGATATTATGTGGGCGCAGAACTACAGACATAATCTAGAGATAAGAAAAGCGCTAGAAACCGTTTATACAAATTATAAGGGAGATAAGAACAATGAGTCGTGGGGCCAATTTGAAACCTACCTAAAAAGGGTTTGGTTTGCAAATGGGATTCATCATCACTATAGTAATGATAAGATGAAACCTGAGTTTAACGCAGATTACCTTAAACAGTTACTGGCAGATAGTGGGGCTTCGTTAGAAGGAGAAGCATTTGATGTTTTATTTAATGACAAAGACAGTAAGAAAGTAAACCTCTCAAAAGATGCAGATATTGTAAAGGAGAGTGCTATTAATTTTTATGGTCCTGACGTTACCACAGCAGATGTTGAGCAATTTTACGGGGCCATAAAAGTAGATAATAAGGAACCTATAGAAGTTGGTCTCAATACGCGTCTTGTAAAAGAGAACGGTAAGTTAGTTGAGCAGGTTTACAAAAGCGGTGGTCTTTATGGAGCAGCTATAGACCGTATTATATTTTGGCTAGAAAAAGCGCAATCTGTAGCCGAAAGTGAGCAACAAGGAAAGGCACTAGGTCTTCTTATAGAATATTACAAGACAGGAAGTCTAGATACCTGGGATGATTATGCTATTGCTTGGGTAAACTCTACAGAGGGAAATATAGACTGGATAAATGGGTTTATTGAGGTATATAATGATCCCAAAGGCTATAAAGGGTCGTATGAAACAATCGTTCAGATCAAGGATTTTGATATGTCTAAGAAAATGGCGGCGCTCTCTAAAGATGCACAATGGTTTGAAGATAATTCTCCGCTAATGCCCGAGCATAAAAAGGATACTGTAAAAGGTGTTTCTTATAAAACCGTTATAGTAGCAGGAGAAGCTGGAGATGCATCACCTAGCACACCTATCGGGGTAAACTTACCGAACAATAATTGGATACGACAAGCCCAGGGAAGTAAGTCTGTGTCTTTAGGGAATATTATTAACGCTTATAACAATGCTGGAGGCTCAGGTAGACTCAAAGAATTTGCACACGATGAAGAAGAAATTGCTTTAGAGGAGGAATATGGAAAACTGGGTGATAAGCTACACACTGCTTTGCACGAAGTGGTAGGTCACGCCTCGGGTCAAATAAATGAAGGTGTAGGAACTCCTAAGGAAACTTTAAAGAGTTATAAATCTACTATAGAAGAAGGGCGAGCAGATTTGTTTGGTTTATATTATTTAATGGATCCAAAATTACAAGAAATCGGTCTTGTGCAGGATTGGGAGAAAACCGGGAAAGCTGCATACGATGGCTACATCCGTAATGGTCTCATCACACAGTTAGTGAGGTTAAACTTAGGTGATGAGGTAGAAGAGGCGCACATGCGCAATCGCCAATGGGTGAGTGCTTGGGCCTTTGAGCGTGGTCAAGCAGATAATGTGATTGAGAAAGTGACTCGTGACGGGAAGACTTATTATAACATCACAGATTACAAGAAGTTGCGTACAATCTTTGGAGAATTGCTACGCGAGACACAGCGTATCACTTCTGAAGGTGATTATGAAGCTGCAAAGGCGCTCGTAGAAGATTACGGAGTAAAAGTAGACCAGCAAATACACGCAGAGGTTTTAGAACGTAACAAGCAATTTAAGAGTGCTCCATATAGCGGTTTTGTAAATCCGATGATTGTTCCTATCATAGAAGGAGATGAGATTACTGGATTTACTATTGAGCAACCAGAAACTTTTGAAGGACAAATGCTGGAATACTCAAAGACGTATGGACATTTAAAATAATTTTATTGTTTCGCTTTCGCGAAAGCGAAACAAGACATTTTTTTAAGCCCGCTAGGAGATAATAAACTTTAGCGGGTTTATTATTTTAATAGGGCATACTTGGAGCAAGTAAATTTATGGAGTGAGTATTCTCAGATGCTTTTGTAAAAGCAAAAAAGCCCCCCAAATTGGGAGGCTTAGATTGACTAGAAAATATACGTTTACTTTATAACCAGTTTGTGTCCGTATATCCCTTCCGGGGTCGTGACATTAATTAGATAGACTCCCGTACTAAAATCGTGTATAGGTATTCTAAGACTAGGTAAATTAGTTTGTGGAGATAATTTGATTACGAGTTGGCCAGCTATATTGTAAAGCGCTATGCGCTCGATGGTAAGCTGATCTTTATTCTCGATGTGTACAGCATTATCGTTGGGAGAAAAATAAGCAGTAATACCAGAAGTGTCATTTAAATTATCTTCTAAGCTTAATGTTTCGTCGTCTTCTGAAGTTTCTTCATTGTCATCTTCTATCTCTGTCTCATCATCTTGATCAGACTCCTCATCCTCATCCTCATTGTCCTGATCTGACTCGTTTTCTTCATCTTCTCCCTCTTCTGTTTCTTCCTCTTCTGTTTCTTCCTCTTCCTCTGAAGTATCATCTTTTGTTTCAAAAACAATGGCAAAGCGATCGCTATAAACCCCAGATTCTAAGTGAATAACAAATTCTCCTGTCCTTAGGTTTGTGTAATGATCTGTTAATTGGTCCCAAAGAAATATCGTTTGATTCTCTGGAGCTTCTGCGAAGTCTACACTTTTTAAACGTATAATTCGTTTACCAGAAGCTGCTACTTTTACGTAAAGAGGAAAAATTGTTTGGTCAATAACATTTGGAGCACCTTGAATAACCGCGTTTCTATCGGCTACCGTCCAAGTCATATCGTCATCCTGCATATCGCTTATAACGCCGTCGTAACCATTATCATAATCGAATGTTGTATTGTTATCTAGCGTTAACAAAAGCTCTCTTCTTATGCCTTCGGGCACATCATACACAAATCGAAACTTCGTCCTTACATCTTCGGCATCAAATATTGTATCGTCATTTTGGTAGGTGCTATCATCGCTAGCGGCTTTATTTTCTGCATTTAAAAATATAGAGGACGCTCCTTCTTTTACAAAGTTACGTTGGGTGTTACTTAAGTTTATGGTTCCCGTAGATTGTGCTTTTACAAAGAAGCCTTGCCCTACTGGTACATAGCGTTCTGGTACTTTTGTTCCTGAACCTGTAGAACTTACCTCAGGGTGACTTACCGCCGGTGTACCTCCAGATAGATTATACATAGCGTAACCACCTTGATATTGCTGTAGGTAATGTGATCCGCCTCCCCAATGTTCCCAGAAATACAAAGTACCATCTAGATGCGGATTATCGTTTATGAAATCATTTGCATCTAGAGCAGAAGCAAATGGATTTCCGATTAGGTAATCATTATCTGCATTTACATGTAATGCTATTTCTTGCGCTGTGGTACTGTTGTTTGGTTTTCCCACAAACGTATAGTTCTGCGGATCGGTTATGGTCCCAGTACCAGGTCCTTTCATTGTCCAGCCCTCTCCAGCTTTCATAGTTCCGTATGGACCCACATATTGCCAGTTTGCATAAGTACTAGAGGGTTGGTTTGCGTACTTAAAGAACCAATATGCGCTAAGAGTTATCGGTGTTCCAGGACTTCCATCATAACCTCCTGTATAAGAAATGGCCATCGGGTTATTTACATCAGAACCATCACGCATTAAGCTACCTATGGAGAAGTCCTGATTTAAAGCACTAGCGTTAATAGTACTTACAGGCGAGCACCAGTAGTTATAAGTAAACTTGTCTGCAGTTCCCTGTTGATCCCTCTCTAGACTACCTGAACTTGTTAATTCTAAATCAGAGTTGAGTGTTTGAACCAGTTGAGACTCTCCCACAAGATCCATAAGGCCATTGAGACGTAGATAATGAGAAACTTCAATTTTGCTATCATTCTCTACAGAGAGTTCATTTGCCAGCACTTCTAAGCTTAGCACCGTATTATTAGTCTGTGTGTTCACATTATGAGATGTCTGGACAATATTCCAATCTACAGTTTGAGTATTATCGACAATGGATACTGCTGCGGGATGTTGAAAATTACTACCATTTTCCCAAGTTGCGTCTGCTGTCCATATACCATCTGCAGTAGATACGTAAGGTAATGGTGCTGTTTGCTCGTCTACAGTATCTAAGTTCTTAATCGCTGCTACGAGTCCATTTCCAGATTCATCTTTTACGTTTGTAAAAGTGTAACGATTCATCGGGAAATACCCAGCGAGGTTAGTCCAAGAAATAGTACTTACGTTATTTTTAGAGATTCCTTGAGGTACAATTTTACCATCTACTGTACCATCTCCGTGTTGCTGGATCTCTTGGTTCATAATATAACGAAGCTGGTCTACGGTTAAGGACTGATTCCAAACGCGCACTTCATCTACCGTCCCTTCAAAGAAATCAGAAGGATTTGCACCGTCAGCTGCGCCTATAGTAAAAGATTGATTATTTGCAGTTGGGTTTCCGAGTGCTGCAGCGGTATCTAAAATACCGTCTATATATAAATTTGCTAGGCCACCTCCGTAGGTAACTGCTACGTGATGCCATTCTCCCACAGGAATTACGGTCGTTGAGTTTACAACTTGAGGCCCACCGTTTCTCCACTCCATAGCAACAGTTCCATCTAAATTTGAACGTAATTCATATCCTTCTGTAAATGAAGCATTTCTTTTGGCCATTATAGCTCCTCCATTAGAGTCTGTTTTTAACCAAGCAGATATAGTAAACTGAGAATTATTTAGGTTGAGATTGTTCCCAGCATCCATATAATCCTGCGCTCCATCAAAGGTGACTGCACGCTCGTAATAGTACTCCGGAGCATAACCGAAAGTGATGTACTTTGTACCGTTAAAATCATAATAAGTCTCGAGATTTGATCCGTTAGGTTCTAGTATCGTATATTCTGAAGTAGGATTAAAACTAGGAGTATCAGAAATAAACATCAAGAATTTACCGGGTGGTGTAATGGTAGCACTTAAGGCAATTTCTGGAATAGAAATCTTAGTCATTCCTACGTTACCAGTTTCTTGGACTTTCCAGCTTCTTTGGACGGCAATAAAATCTACCACACTATTTACTCCTGGTACCCCGAAACTCATATCGACCACTATTGGAGCAGAAGCTCCTAGATCACCATTATCGTGAGCCCAAAGTAGGTAGTTCTTATTATTTGCAAAAGCATTAGGATTTGTGCTGTTTGTAGGATGTATATCGTTAAGACCAAAAGTCAACAACGAAGTGGGGTTTACACTTTTTGATTGTTTTTGATGCAAAGAAGAGCAATCATCTCTTCCTATTCCCGCGATATCATAATTAAATGAAGCACCATCAGAAGATGCATCCCAGATAACATTTCCATCAGAGTCTACATAATCAAGAGCAGCTCCGTTTGTGCCTAGAGTGATACCATATTTGATTGCAAGATAGGATTGAATTTTTTGTTGATCTGCGTCAGAATTACGACTTGAGTAGGATATGACTTCCATTATGTCTCCATCATAACTTGCTCCAAAAACTTCACTTCGACCCAGCCAATATCTAGAATTTTCAATTCTTGTAAATGAGCCAGCGTTTACTTCGGTATTTCCTATATTATTCCCATCACAGTAAAGTTGGGCGCCATTATTTGCAGCCTTAGCTCGACCATTAAAGATATTTGCATTCTGAAAACTCTGTGTAGTACTTACATTTGCAACACCGTATTTAGTTTGAGGCCCTTGATTAAATGCTACTACGTCGTTTGAAAATCTAATTGAAGTATCTCCCATTTCAAAGCCGGTAACATCCTCAGAAGGAGCAGAGTCTCTGTAATCATCTCCACAAAAGATATCATTTGGGGCGCTAGAATATGTTATCGGCGTATTAGGCTTTACTACAATGTAAAACTCATCAGAATAATAACCCTTCTTACCATACATAGAAGATGATGTTGGGTCAAATTTTAATACTGGATTAAAATTCACATTGTTGGTAGGATTATCATAATAGGTAGGCTCTTCTCCAGATGGAGACGTAGCATTGGTAAATGAGGTTGTAAAAGCTTGGTCTTCCCAATTGTTAATTAAATTACCATCTACTGTAGCCCCTGTACCAGCATCTGCACGTAGCCATAGTGCTAGATTAGAGCCTATACCAGCGGGACCACAGGAGGGGTCTACAATAGTTGCAGCTGCGTAACCAGTTATACAAAAATTATCTAAGGCAACGCCTACATCTCTTGTACCACCATCACTTCTAAAATCTACTCTAAACTGAACGTTAGGATTATTATCAAAACCTTGAGATTGTAAATCAATAGAAGCATTAATCCAGCCGCCACTATTACCTGTCCAACCATTTATATAAACGTAGTTTCCTCCAGTAATCTGGTCAAAATTATAAACGACCTTACTCGTATACCAGTTAGTGCCTTCTCCTACGCCACCTAGGGCATACCATGTTGTCCCCCCGTCGTCTGAAAATTGAATCTGAAATCCATCCGGTGTTGGGTTAGTGAGGCTGCCGTCGTTACTCATATCGTACCACAGGTCAACACTTAGATTTAATTTTTCATATCCACTAAGATCTATTGTTGGGCTTGTAAACACGTGATGTGCATTGTTGTTATACTGACCGCTAGCTCTGTCTGTGTATATGTATTCACCAGATGCTCCTGCAGATGCTGTAGCTTCTGTACCTCTGTTCCAATCTCCATTAGTAGATGTAGTATTATTCCAATTGTGGGCCGCCGTACTAAAATCCTCACAATAGACAGAAAATTGCGAAGAGGAATCAATTCCGCTCCCTCTTAAGCTAAACGTATAGGGATTCTCATCACTATCATTATTTGGGATGGTAACAGTCGCGCTGTCTGTTGTGAGTGCAGTAGGATTATAGGTAATAGTAAAAGATGAACTAGTACTACTGCCTATAGTCGTGGCAGGTGCTGTATCAAGTGTAAAATTAGCACTACCTGTTATGATCGGGGTTGTGGTTGTCAGGTTGAGCGTACCAGTATTTTGAATTGTAAAAGTGTGCGTTACGGGAGATCCTACATTGCTGCTCCCAAAGTCAGTATGGTCTGCTGTGGTAGGTGTGGTGTCACCATTTGCAATTTCAATACTGTTACCGTACACGTCCATTTCTGGAGCGGGAACTCCTGCACTTATAAGTAGTGAATAGTCTTCTACCTCACCGTCAAATCCAGTACCACAAGAACTAGGATAGAAATTATACCGCGTTGAGACTCGCATTCTAGTCACTCCTATACTAGCCGTAATAGGAACGGTAATCGGTAATGGAGACAGGGTAGTGGCACCATTTGTTACATTATAAGCAGAACCTAAGGTATATTCTTCTCCAGCGTCGGTAAAATCATCATCTCGGTTCCAGTCTATCCACACTCTAGTACCCACAGTATAGGCTCCGTCAGTATTTACCTGAACGGTGAGGTTGTGAGTATCACCAGGAATTACTGTGGTAACAATAGATGTAAAATCACTATACGCGTTATCCTCTAAAGGTGTTGGGTTGTCTATTGTATTAAAAATAACACGTCTCGTACCAGTCGTATAACCATCGTTTCCGTTTCCGTTTGAGGTACAGTATTGAGCAGTAACGTTGTCTTGAAAAAGAACTAAGAAAAAAAATAGGGCACAAACTTGGGGTAGGGTTGAGCGAAGCGTAATTTGTTTCATAATCAAGCAGGTTAATAGAAATAGTTTGGGGCTATTTCGTATGATTTGGGACCACTAAATTACAAAATTGTGTAAGCTAAAATAATTTTCAGTGTTAAAATTGTGTATTTAAACCTATTTATATGTATTTCGTCGATAAAACAAACATCTGTTAGTTTAAAAATGTTAATTTTAGGTAAATTATAAGGGTTACGCTTTCGCGAAAGCGTAAAAAAAAATCACCGTCGTAAAGAAGGATTTTTACACAAAAAAAATGGCCATATTAAAATGGCCATTTTTCTGTCTCATATTCTTTTAGTTTAATAAATAATAACTTTAGCAGTGACTACGTATTGCTGATCACCAAAAGAGAGTATATACGTACCCTTACTTACGTTCGGTAATGGTAAAATGAGTTTTTCATAATTACTCTGTAGCGGCCATTCTTCGATTTGTTGTCCTAATATGTTGTATAGTCTTGCACTTTCAACAGAATGTTGGGAAGGATTGTTAATTATGAGTTCATTATTATCCTTACTGTAGTGTACTATAAATGACTGTATCGTAAGGTTCTCGTCTTGTATATTTAATGTTTCTTCATCATCAGACTCATCTTCTTCTGATTCTTCATCAGTACTATCATCTTCCGTTTCTTCATTATCCGTTTGATCATTATCATTCTGACCTCTAAATACGATGGAAAAACGATCATTGTAAGTACCTGCAGGAAGACTTATCGTAAAATTTTCTTCTCTGAGGTTTGTCCGACTATTCTGTAACTTATCCCAAATGAATACATACTCAATGTCTTCCGAGTTTACAAATTCTTCACTTTCTATTGAAATGATAATTGTCTCATCATCTTGTAACTGTAAGAATAAGGGAAATTCACTATTGTCATTTGTATTCGGAGCTCCTTGGATAATCGTTTTGCGATCTGAGACAAGCCAGGTCATATCACTATTCTGTAAATCGGTTACCTCGCCATCATATCCTCTGTCATATCCGTATGTTGTATTTTCATCTAGGGTGAGCAGTAAAAATCTCTTAATACCCTCAACAATATCAAGGCTAAATTTGAATTTTGTTCTGGTATCTTCCTCATCAAAGATGGTATCGTCATCTTGTTCTGGGACAGATGCTGGAGCACTCCTGCCACCTTCTGGGTCTAGAAAAATTGAGTTTGCTGGATTTTCTTTTACAAAATTACGTTGAGTGTTTGAGAATGTAATGTCGCCATCACTAACTGCTTTTACAAAAAATGCTTGCCCAACAGGAACATACCGCTGTGGTTTTTTGGTTCCAGTACCACTCTGAGAAACGAGAGGATGACTCATTGCCTCGATACCTCCTGATAAATTATACATGGCATACCCACCTTGATATTGCTGAAGATAATGTGATCCTCCTCCCCAATGCTCCCAAAAATATAGCGTTCCATCAAGTTGTGGGTTGTCTGTTATAAAGTCACGGGCGTCCAGGGCAGAGGGGAAAGGGTTACCCACGAGATAATCATTGCCTCCATTTACTGGAAGAGCAATTGTTTCTAAATTTGTTGCATTATTGGGCAAACCTAGAAAGGTATAGTTCTGTGGCGTAGTGACGCCTCCAGTTCCTGGTCCTTTCATAGTCCAGCCTTCTCCAGGAAGCATTGTGCCACCAGATCCAACGTGTTGCCAGGCAGAATAGGTGCTGGATATCTGGTTTGCATATTTGAAGAACCAAAAGTTACTAAGTGTTATTGGAGGTCCAGGACTTCCATCATATCCCCCTGTAAAGTTTATAAATAAAGGATTATCCTCATCAGAGCCATCCAGCATAATGCTTGCAACGGTGTAGGGTTGATTTATTGCTCCTGTATTCATAGTGCTTACAGGTGATGACCAGAAATTATAGGTAAATGTATCTGCAGTTCCTTGTTGGTCCCTTTCTATATTCCCAGAACTTGTTGGGTCTAAATCACTATTTTCTGTTTGAACAAGTTGTGACTCTCCTACGAGGTCTAAAACCCCATCAAGATTAAGATAATGACTTACCTCAATCTTACTATCGTTTTCTATTAAAACCTTAGAAGACTTTACATCTAGTGCTAATAGATTTGTGTTAATTTGACTAGTTACTTCGTGATTTGTTTGGACAATATTCCAATCTACATTTGTTCCCAGAGTGGGGTTTGCTATTGAACCTGGAGTATATAACGTGCTTCCATTTTTCCAAGTACCAGCTGTATTCCATTGCCCGTCTGATGTCGATACATATGGTAAAGGTGCAGTTTGGGCACTTACTGTATTTAGATTTCTAATGGCTGCTATATGACCATTGCTGGATTCATCCTTGATATTCGTATAAGCAAATAAATTCATTGGGAAATAACCATCCAGAGAAGTCCAAGGAATCGTTTTTATATCATTTTTAGTAATATCTTGAGGAACGATTTTTCCATTTACAGAACCATCAGAATGCTCAATAATTTCCTGATTCATTATATAACGCAGCTGATTTTCTGATAAGGCAGCTTGCCAGACGCGTACCTCGTCTAGGATACCGTCAAAGAAATTAGTAGGGTTATTACTATCTACCGCTCCAATGGTAAAGTGTTGTGCTGTAGGAGCTGGAGCTGGAGCGCTAAATGACGTGTCTTCCACACCATTAATATAAAAAGTTGCAGTACCTCCCGAATAAACAACGGCAATGTGATGCCATTGATTCTGCGGTATTACTACCGAAGAATTAAAGTTCCTGTTAGTTCCTGCAGAATCTCTCCATACCATCCTAGGCTCTCCGCTACTTGTTAAACGTAGTGAATAACCTTCGTTCCAAGGGCCATCATTTCTTTTGGCAATAAGCTCTTTATTCCCAGAATTAGGACCTCTATTTACCCATACAGAGATCGTAAACTCTGAAGCGAGATCTAGTACATCTCCGGCATCTAGATAATCTCCCACTCCTCCAAAAGTTACGGAGCGCTCAAACCGATATTCTGGAGCATAGCCGAAGGTAATATATTTTGTCCCATCAAAATCAAATGTAGTCTCAAGGTTTGAACCGTTAAGTTGCATAACCCTATAATCTGAAGTTGGATTAAAGTTAGGTGTGTCAGATATGAACATTAAGAAGTTACCTGGAGGAGTAATCACGGCCGTAAGAGCAGATTCTGGAATAGATATTTTTGTAGATCCTATAGAGCCGCTCTCTACCACTTTCCAAACTCTATTAATAGCTATAAAGTCTACAGGCGTACTAGTTCCAGCTATGCCATCGCTTAAATCTACCCCTATAGGAGATGCACTTGTCAAGTCACCATTGTCATTGCCCCACATAAGGAAGTCCTTGTCATTTGGGAATGTGTTCGTATTTGCGGCATTTGTTGTAAAGATATCGCCAAGTCCGAAGGTGAGTAAAGCATCAGAGTTTATACTCTTAGATTGTTTTTGATTGAGTTCAGAACAGTCGTCTCTACCTATACCAGCGATATCATAATTAAACGCACCACTATCTTCAGAAATATCCCATATGATATTGGCATCTGTATCTACATAATTTAGACTAGTACCATTTGTTCCTAAAGTAATACCATATTTAGTGGCCAGATACGATTGGATTTTCTGTTGATCAATGTCAGAATTGCTCTGAGAATAGGAGATAACTTCAACAATATCGCCCGCATACTGAGGCCCAAAAAATTCACTTCGTCCTAAAAAATACCTTGAGTTCTGGACTTTAGAAAATTTTGAAGTATTTGCAATGCTGTTCCCTATGTTAAGTCCGTTTTGAAATAATTCTAGACCATCATTCGAATTGTTTGTTCTTCCATTAAAAATATTCCCACCTTCAATGATTTTAGTTGTGCTTATCTCGGCAACACCGTAGTCCAGCTGTGTCCCAAGATTGAATGCCGCAACATCATTGTTAAAGCGAGCCGAGGTGTTGCCCAACTCAAAGCCCGTTACATCTTCAGAAGGAGCAACATTCACATAGTCATCCCCACAAAAAATATCATTAGGAGAAGATGCCGCAGATATTGCTGAATCCGGTTTTATTACGATATAAAATTCATCAGAGTAAAAACCGTCTTTACCTGTCATATAGGTGTTTAAACCATCAAATTTAACAACGGGATGGAAATTGAGGTTATCTGTAGTGTTATTTCTGTAAGAGGGCTCTGAGCCAGAAGATGCAGTCGCATTTCTGTAATCATCATTAAGCACTTGGTCCTCCCATATATTCAGGTTATTACCATCTACCACACCAGAAATAGCATCTGCGCGAAGCCATAATTTAAGATTAGCACCTATTCCCGCAGGACCACAGGTAGGATCAGTAATCGTTTCTATAGCCTTACCCGTAACACAAATATTATCAAAAGCCATCCCTATATCTGTAGTGCCCGAGTCAGACCTAAAATCAACTCTAAATTTTACGTTAGGATTGTTATCAAATGCCTGGCTATGTAGGTCAATGGATACATTTACCCATCCACCACTATTTCCAGTCCAGCCATTTATGTAAGTAAACGTACCGCCTACGATGTTTCCAAAATTATAAACTACGTCACTATTATACCAATTTGACCCTTCATCTTTTGCTCCTAAAGCGTACCAAGTAACCCCGTCGTTATCTGAAAATTGAATTTGAAAACCGTCAGGGGTCGGGTTGACGGGATCACCATCATTACTAAAGTCGTACCATATATCTGCATTAAAAACAAGTCGCTCATATCCTGTAAAATCTAGTGTAGGACTCTCGATGACAAGAGACGAATTATTAGAATACCCACCAGAAACCCTATCCGAATAGAAATAGCCGCCATCTGCACCTGAAGAGGCTGTTCCTTCAGTACCTCTAGAGAAATCTCCATTTGTATTATCAGTCACACTCCAAGAATGAGAGCCAGTCTCAAAATCTTCACAGTAAACATCTACTATTGCTGTAGGGTCTATACCGCTACCTTGAATAGCATAGGTAAAAATGGCTTCATCTGAGTCGTTACTTAAAATTCTGACCGTTGTCCCATCTGTACCTAGTACTGTAGGGGTGTATCGTATGGTAAATGTACTTGATGTACCCGGGGCAATGGTCGTAGCTGGAGAGGTTATAAAATTAAAACGAGCTGCATCACCTCCTGTTAAGGTGGCAGAACTTATAGTAAGATTTAAATTTCCAGCATTTGTTATGGTAAACACGCGGTCAATGGTAGCTCCTACTGCTGTTCCTCCAAAATTAGTTGCGTTTGCTGTACTTACCCCAGTATCTCCGTCATTTATACTATTCCCGTTTCCTGTTATTTCAATTTCTGGAGCAGGAATGTTATTAGTAACATTTATAGTATAATCCTCGGTTTCTCCATAGAAGTTAGTACTACAAGAAGTAGGAGTTCCATTCCAATAACTCACAACTCTCATCCTAGTATTTCCGAGTGTTGCTCCTAATGGAACAGTTATCGATAGAGGAGAATTAGATGTTGCCCCATTTGTGACATTTGTAGCTGTACCTAAATTATATTCTTCGCCGGCATCATCAAAATCATAATCTTGATTCCAATCAATCCAAGCTTTTATTTCAAAATAATTGTTGCCATTAGTATTAACTTGAGCAATAAGATTATGTGTGCTTCCTTGTTGCAAATTGGTCGATAGATTTGTAAAATCCGAATAACCTATGTTTTCAATAGGCGTATTGTTATCTATTGTGTTTATCGCAACTCTTCTAATAACTGAAGGGTTTATAAACCCTCCAGATGTGCAATAAGAGGGAACATAGGTGTCTCCAGTAATTCTGAAATTATCAAATCGTACATCGTTACCTTGTATACTACCATCAGAAGCAAACAGAAATCTAAACCTTACATCACTTTCATTATCAAATGAGGCGTCAAAGGCACTAAGGTCTATAGATTTACTAAAATCACCCTGATTACCAGACCATCCGTCTGCACCAAAGCCTATAGCATCTACTCCAGTATCATTATAGAAACCAGAGGCTTGAGTTCCTAGGGGAGTCCAAGCACCACCTGCGATCGAGTACTCGATACGCATACCGTCATATCCAAATTCTGTGTCACAATACAAGTCTACGTCAAGCACTAAATCGCCATATCCAGTAAAATCGATAGTGCGGCTTATATAATCTGAAAATGAACTGTTATCGTAAACATTTCTGGGATTTATCCTTACATTCTGAGAAGCTCCTACGCGTTCCCAGGTACTACCAACATTAGTAGACGAGCTCCATGCATTATCACCACCCCCATTTGCAAAGTCTGCATTAAATAGAGTAGTCTGAGCTATTGTATTTCCGAAAACGAAAAAAAGAGCTGATAAAAGGCCAACAAGGCGCAAGACATCCTTGAGTAAAGTTGTTTTCATAATGAGTAGGTTTCAAATGCCATTTGGGATAGACATTTTGCATATTTGGTATGAACAAATTACAAACTTTCTTAATGTAAACGAACAAAAAACCATAAAAATGCGTATTTAGACCTATAATTGTGTATTTCATCGATGTTTTTAAAATCGTGTGCTATATCTCAAAAAACTTATGAAAGAGTGTTTGATGGCTAAATACGCTTTCGCGAAAGCAAAAAAAAACATCTAAATTTCTTTAGATGCTCCTTATTAATTTTTGAATAATTATTGTTTTAGAATACGTTTTACAACCACCCCTGCGGATGACTGAATTTGCACAAAATAGATTCCTGTAGCGTAGTTAGCTAAATCAAAAGATTTAAGAGACTTAAAGTTTGATAGGTCAAATTCTTGAATCATCTTCCCTTGAACATCGGTTACTATAGCCTTCAAAAGGATGCTTCTGCCATCATAAGATATTGTAAAACGTTCTTTGACTGGATTTGGGTAAATGGCAATACTATCAGAGAGTACAGATTCCTGATTAATACCTAGTGTTTCATTCTTATTGAATGCTAGGTAAAATCGATTTCCGTCATTAGCGGTTGTTGCCGTAAACACGTGAGGTTTTTCTCTAAGGTTTGTATACGTTTCAAACGTGGTGTCTATTAGATATACTTCGGTATTTTGTAACGAGGGTCCTGTTATATCATCTAGCGATATACTATATGTAGTTACCTGTTCAATCGCTGTGGCAAAGCCTATTGGGATCACCTTAGTGTTGTCAAATTCTCCTAAACCCTGAATACCCAGCTGTGTTCCATCTTTCAGTAAAGAGAATATGGAAAGGGGAGTACCTAGACGCTTACTATCATATCCTTTATCAAGTTTTTCTGTCGCTTGAGGTAAAAAGCCTATTGCTGTTTTACTTTCAAGCTCAAATAATTCATTAGATATTTTGAGCCATATCAAATCTTTTTCTTCGGCGGTATTCTTAAACTGGTCATTGTTTCCTGTACTACGCATCTCATTTGTAAACGTTACAACAGGATCTGTGGTGGAGTAGGCTTGGTCTGCTTTTATGGCAAACCCCTGTCCAGATGCAATAAACTGACTAGGCGTACTTCCTGGATTATTTACGGCAGGCATACCTGTAGTAAGGTTGCGCATAGAAAAATCTTGCATCGATGGATTCTCTCCTAAATAACCTGGGAGGCTATTGTTAGGAGTAGTCACATGTTCCCAGAAGTAAACTTCGTTAATCATAGGATTTGCCGCAATAAGTTTATTGATATCTATAGCGCTAGCATATGGATTACCTATAAGATTGAAGTTATCTATGGTAGTTCCGTTATATTGAATAGGGTAATTTACAATCCCATTATTAAGTGTTCCTTTATTGAAGTTAAAATCGTAGGTCGTTGTAATTCCATTTGCTAGATAAGAATCTTGAGGATAAATAATGTATCCTTCTCCAGGAATGATTGCTTCACTAGCATTGTGATTACCTAAAAAGGTGTTGTCAACACTTAAAAAAGTTTCTGCACCAGCATAGGGTCCGTAACCTGTTACTACAGGATCTGCTTGAAAATTCTCAGGGTTTAGATAAATAACTCTAAAGGCTTGATCAAGGGTGCTTGTTGCCGCATCGATAACATTGCCAAATACGCCATCGCGCGTTTCGGCGGTCATAGGGCTACTCATAAACATAAAATCACGGGGTTTCATATCCAGAGAAGTCTTGTGAACTTCTATCACTCCTCCAGCGTTTTTAGTTACGTTAGCATTATTATCTACTTGGACTAAGCTTCCTTCGTGTGCGATAATTAATGTACCATTTACAACAATATCCCCTTGAATACGGGCATAGTGGCCAGCATTTATAGTTAAGGTTGCACCAGCTTCTATAGTAAGTGAGCAGGATTCTAAATCTAACGTATTAAGTGTAAGGCTTGAATTTATAATAGCTTCCTTTGCACTATCGGGAAAACCATTATTCCAGCTCCCATTATAGATTGTTGTCATTTCGCATGTAGGTCCTTCTACAATGTTTACAGTATAATCTTCTGTTTCTCCAAAATTGTATGTTCCACAAGAAGCAGGGGCTGCCGTATTATTAGTACCACCTTGAAATTTCATCACTACGCGCATTCTAGTATTCCCTATCAAAGCATCTGCTGGGACCGGATTACTAAAAGCAACATTGACGAGACTATTAGTAGAGGAGGGATCTTCTATAACTTGCTCTCCAGGATCATCAAAATCTCCGTCTTGGTTATAATCTATCCAAACGGATACTGCATCCGTAAATGGACCTCCCACAAATGATTTTTCAACAGAAATTGTTGGAGTACTATTTAGAGTTATATCTGCTGGCGTGATGGAGGTATAGTCTGTATAACCACTCGATGATTCATTTAAAGTTGAAGGATTATCAATTGTTCCTAGGGATACATTAGAAATATACTCTTCGCTCGAGTTATTACCATTTGAAGTGCAATACGCCCCTGGCGCCGGGGTTGTGAAGTTCACTAAAGTACTATAGTCAGATACATCTGTATCGCATTTTGTCCGTACTTGAACCTCATATTGTGTACTTTGGGAAAGTCCAGTAAGATCATAGGTTGGGGTGGTTATATCTACGATAGTTGTCCACGACGGTGTTCCACTTTCCCTATAACGTAAATCAAACGATGCAGAGGGAATTGCATCCCAAGAGATAGTAGCACTTACCGTTGCTAGATTAGAAACGGAAATGTTGGTAGGAACAGACAGAGCACAAGGTACTTGAGGCCCTATAATTTTAAAATCATCTATGGAAAATCCTTCATACGTCGTGCTGTAACTTTCTGGACGCTGATTAGCGTCTGATCTAAAGCGGAATCTAAAAAATGCTGTTGGGCTTCCTAATAAAAAACTATTTTTAGCAGCGGAGATTTCAATTTCTTCCATTACCCATTTATCCATCTGGTCGCCGTCATATACCAGACCACTACTCGCACCAGACTGAAATCCGTGAAGTCCAATTTTACCTCCGTGTGCATCATTAGTATTACTTTGAGCTTCTGGTTTATTGTATTTTCCTGTTAGAGGAGTCCAAGAAGTTCCATTTGTCGAACCTTGAATCTCAACAAAGTCAAAGTTACGCTCTAGATCCCATTTCGTATAAAACTGCACTACAGCTTCACTTACATCTGTAAGACTATAGGATGTGCTCGTTGTGAGTACACCATTTCCATTATTTACGTAAGGTATTGTAGCGGTGCTACGTATAGATGTATTGCCAGATGGCGAGCCTGCATAAGGTTTTTGATTTGTTGTAGACCAATCTCCAGTTACCGTCCAGTTACTCAATCCATTTGCATCCACATCATCTGCAAAGATTACCGAGGGCTGAAAATACTTTTTGATATTCACATCATAAATGACGACGTTATCTTCATTACGTAACTTAACATTATACTCAATAATATCGTTAGGTTGTATAGATGGGTCTAAAGTCACCGTTCCAGAGACGTTCTTTTGCTCCAGCATTGTAAGACTTTGTGTCGTAGGCGATGTCATAGACACGATATTACTCGAAACAGGCGAGAGTTCTATGGAAAAGTTACTTCCTGCTAAACCAACCCGCTCTATACCAAAATCAAGATCTGCCGTTATTGTTGCAATATCGCTTTGTGTTAAGTCGTGAAGGCGTGCATACTTTCCACCATAGTAAACTGCAGTAAGATAGATACGCATTCCTGTTTTAGCAATAGGTGTAATGTCAGTAGGGTTAGGCCAGAAACCTGTACCTCCGTGTTCTGGAGTTGTAGCAAGAATATTTTGTCCAGATCCAACTGAGCCATTACCATCTATGTTACCGCCTAACATCCAGTCATCTGCTATACCATTTGCAGCAGAAAAAATAGTAGCACCAGAAACATAACGGTTATATTTTGTCATATCCTCGTGCATCTTATGCATCTCATCTTCCCTGCCCGAGGTAAACGTAGGATTACCTCCGTAAGGATGAGGAATCCCATTTGCAAAGGAGTGGTTCATCAATCCAGTTTCAAAATTCCTAGACAAAACAAAATCTCTTAGTATTCTCGATTCTGGCTCAGAAAAAGCATTAGGACCTCTATATGAATCTGCACTTGGAACTCCTGAAGAACCAGAACCTGCACTTCCAAAAAAGTAATCAAAATTCCTATTTAAGTCAACACCCCGATCGTTGTTATTTATGTTTATTGTTCCACTATCACCAGAGTTTACACGTAGGTTCTTACGTTGAAACCCGCCGCCACTCGGTGCTATGGTTTCATTCCAAAGTAATCCGTCTGGATTTACAACAGGGATAAAGTAAATTTCATTATTATCGAGTAAATGCTTTATTGCAGGGTCTGTAGCATAGTTCTCTAGTAAATACCACATAAAAAACATATTACTCATAAGAGCACTGACCTCACGGGCGTGAATCATTGAGGTGATGAGAATTTGAGGTTTAGTGCCTTCATCAGAATCTTGATCACTAGTCATTCTGGAGTAATATACTGTCTGAGGTCCCCAAGTAGCAGTCCCTAGCGTGTTTCCATAGGTTTTTGTATTAGAAGGAGCTCCTGCATCCATCTTTGCCGAAATCAAATTAGGAAAAAAGGAGTGCATTAAATTCATTTCTGACTCTACCTCACTTATTGTAAGGCATCCCATCATAGATGCACCTAGTTTAAAGTTAGTAGGGGTGACCCAATCTACTTCTTGTGTCCCTTCTGTTTGAAGAAAGCTATCCAAAATAACACTACCTGTAGAGGTTTTAGTTGCCTTGGTGGCTCGTTTACTCAACTCTAGTTCTCGCTTTGCTATAGGTAAGTAGCGGTCAGTTTGCTCTTTATAGAAGTCAAAAAGATCTTCTATTTCAACCTTATAATCTACGTTTAAATCTTTAAGGGTGTTGAGCTCGTTAGGACCTAGTTCTAATATGAGGTTACCTTCATTAATTTGAGCTCCACATCGCAAGTCGATACCAGCATCTGTAAGTAACGTTGCTTTTGACTGGTCTATATTTGATATAGAAATACGTTGTGGACTATCTTGACTAAAAACAGAAAGGGCACAAATAAGTGCTGTCAATAATGTAATTTTCTTCATATTTAGGTAAGTTTTGAAAGCTCTCTTGAGGATGACTTTCAATAATTTGGGTAACCAAATGTAATAAAAAAAGAAAAGTACAAACAAGTAAAACACGATTATTTGTGTATAACATCGAAATAAAATAGCATTTAATCGATGTTTTTCGACATAAATGCAAATTTTCCAGTTAGAATGTAAACGTTTTTACTTGATGTTGTTCGCTTTCGCGAAAGCGGAATTGAAATAATCTTTAAATCATTAGTGACACAATAGCCCTGAGTAAGGTTGGTCTAATGCCCAGCAAGTTGATTTAAGATTTCATAAACTTTATGCAATGGCATTCCCATCACATTAAAATATGATCCATCAATATGCGTCACGGCTATGTAGCCAAACCATTCTTGAACGCCATAGCCACCGGCCTTGTCATAGGGCTGAAAATTATCGATATAATAATCTATTTCGGCAGGAGTGAGGGTTTTAAAAGTGACTTTTGTAGTGTCATTTATAGTAACCTGCTTTTTTGAAGTGGTAAAGGATACAGAGGTAATGACCTCGTGGGTATTTCCGGAGAGGCTGGAAATCATAGTCACGGCTTCTGCACGATCTTGTGGTTTATTAAGGGCTTTATCCATATGCCACACGATGGTGTCGCTGGTTACTAAAATGTCTGATTTGCCTAGTTCACTAAAAGCAGAAGCCTTGAGTTGTGATAGGTAATCTGTAATCTCACTTCCTTTTAAAAGCTCAGGGAAAATCTCGTCCACTGGTTTAAGATCAATAGTAAAATCCAACCCTAGTTCTTTAAAAAAGAGTTGTCGTCTGGGAGAACCAGAGGCGAGGATGATGTTTTTATGTTTGAGTTTATCCTTGAGCATGTGCAATATATTGAGCGATGAATGGTATAAGAAGTACACCTACAAGCATTACGATCTTAAGTATGGTGGACAATCGGCCAAATTGTTCTGGCTTCCTAGCCTCCCAAAGTTGTGACGCCACATATCCTAAAGGTGCAACGGTGCCCATAATAAGGGCTCCTTGTAGGATATGATTTGTAATTGCGGTAAAAGTAAACAAAGCGATGAGAAATAAACAAGCCATCCCAAACACCGATGCAAACCTTGCGGTTCTCTCAATGCCAAAAACAATGGGCAATGTTTTATGTCCAGATGCATAGTCACCTTTTATATCCTCAAGGTCCTTTACGACTTCCCGTAGGAATGTAAGTACCATCGCAAAGACGATAAAGTACCAGATCACGCGGGCAAAATCACTTTGCGATATAACTTTTGGCTCTAAGTGAGCAAATGGTATTGCAAAAAGCGCTATCGTGATTAGGGTAAGCGCAACGAGCCAACTCACCAGAAGATTACCTAAAACGGCAACACCCTTCAGGCTTTTTGAGTAAAAATTTAACATCGCGACAATCGCTACAAATAACAAGAATAGCACCCACTTTTGTGCTACTAGGCATAATAGAGCTCCTAAAAATAGTCCCAGCCCTGTGGTGATAAGATAGAGATGTAGAGTTCGCTTTCGCGAAAGCGTACTTCCCACAATAGCCCGTCCTGGTTTATTGACTAAATCGGTTCTTACATCGCAGTAATCATTTAGTATGTAACCGCCTGCTGCAATACAAACCGTCGCCAGAACGAGAAGCACAAATTCGGCTGAAGATAATTGCCTTGCCTCTGAAAAATAGGGAAGCACCCCAAACTGAACGACACCCTGTAAAAGAGCCATCATCACGAGATTGGGAAGTCGTATGATTTTTAGGAACAGCACAAGAATGATGAGTTGCTTTGGTCAAATATACCAATTCCAAAATCCCGAAAACATCAATCGCTCTTCTAGTTATTCAAAGAATCGAGCATAGATACGGGACGCTCCGTCATTATAGTATCTTGCGGAATAGACATTCCTTCAATAGCATCTTCAATATCAGGATTTTGTTTGGCAGGATATAACTGTTCATCGGTGAGACGCTCTGATGTTTTCCAGGTTTCGCCCAGTTGCTTCAGTATGGTAGTTTCCCATTGCGAGGGGTGTTTTGCATCTACCCAGATGACATCACGATACTCAGCATCTACAAGCGCAAGGTCTGGTGTGGCTGCGCCATCAAATTTCTTACTGTCATCGCGCTTTGCGGCAATGGTACTGATGACAAAGAGACGTTTCCTACCGGCAATCTTTTTAATAAATGGTCTAAACTCGACGGCCTTGTTTACAGACCAATCGTATTCTTTTCTCGACTCAATCACTTTTAGAGGCATAGCACTTACTCCAGCAAGACCTTCCTTTTTGCCCGCGTGATTGTAATAATATAACTTGTCTGTTCCGTCTCCTGGTATGAGTATCGAGAAAGCAAGACTCGTGCGCTCATCGCCTATGGGCTCTAACCCAAACCAGTGGTACAAACCACTGTAAGCATCTACAGCCATTCCATCAAAATCAAAATCGGTGACAAAGGGTTGTTGGTTTTGGTCATCTTCCAGATCTGGAATCTTAACTGCAGTCTCCATATTCCACGGTAGCGGATCTGTAAAGCCACCCAAAAACTGCAATGATTTAGCTTGTAGTCTTGAGACCTTTTCACTCAGCGTGTTTTGCCTAGTAAGGAATGGATAATTCTTAATTTCATCTGGCGCGACATACGTTCCCTTTCCTATGGTAATACGTTCAAGATAATCTCCTGCGTCGTGTTCTCCAGAGTCTATAATCATCACTCCACCGTAAGAGGGATATGGGAAGAAAAATCCTTTCCATTTTATCAGGTTTACAACCTGCACCCATTTTCCAGCATCGTTTTTCATATAATACACTTGGCTAGGCTCTAGTGTGAACAACTGAAAGAAATTGAAACGTTGCACCACCGCATTATAAGTGTTTCGACTAAAGGCCAGTGATTCGCCAATAGAAAAAGTCACCGGAATACGATTATCTGTGGAAAATCGCGGGAATGGTGAGGTGCTTTCTACCGTAAATAGTTCCTCTGTGTTGTCGTTCATACGTTGCCAAGAGTATTCTTTAGCAGGTTGTACGGCCATCGTCCATTGATTTACCGTGTCAATGCGCACCAGCTGTGGTGGCGATACTTCCTGCGTTTCCCCTACAGACTCGTAGGCCATCGTAACAATGTTGTTGTATGGTTGTATGCGCTCGTTACGTGTCAGTGGTAACTCCTGTAATTCTATCTTGTTGAGGTTATTGTAAACATTATAGGTTTGCATATATTGATACAGTCCCGTCTTCCAACCTAGAAACCAAATCGTAAAAAAGAATGCCCCAATTCCAGCAAGAATTAAAATGCGCCTTCCTGTCTGTGCGCTTGCGCGAAATTTTCTAAGCGTTAACCACAAGAAGAGCAAACTCACTAAAATTACAAACACATACTTCCTTAAAAACAGAAGCGCTGGCTGATAGTCATCACGTAAAAAGAAAAGCAGCAGTAAGAGAATAATACCGCTTATTATCACGATACGTTTCTGTTTCCCTCCTTTATTCCAGTATGTTTTTATCATTACTTATATCATTAAATTTCATCCAACTTCCAACTTCCAACTTCCAACTTCCAACTTCCAACTTCCGGCTCCCAACTTCTACTTTATCATCCCCTTATCCTTAAATCGATCCCGAGCACTTTTTTTATTTGTGGGAGCGTTAGGATCTGGCTTAAGTTCTGCTTCTGGTGCTTCCTCTTTTTCAAAACGGTCTTTGAGGTCTTCTGTAAAATCTTCAACAGCAGTTTTTCCTTTTTCAAAAGTTTTTTCAAGAGTTTCCTTGCTTGTGCTTTCCTTAGCAAAAAGTACCGCACTCGCGAGATACGTCCCAATCAAAGTCCCCACAATCGCCGAAGCAAAATACTGAACATAAAATGCGTTTATAGGTGTAACAAATTGCACGATGACACCAGCAATTACAAACAGTAACGTTACATAAACCAGTCGCATTAAAAAAGGTTGTTTGTGTACGAATCCCTTTCGGTTTCCAGCTTTCATCTGCAGCTCTTCGTTATGGGTAAGCCTATTGATAAACTTATAAATGCGGTTGCTTTTAGACTCACTCCAGTACAGAATAATCCCAAAGAGAATGGCGAGAATGAAAATGATAATTTCTAATGTCATATTTTTTGATTGAGGATTTTAATTATTTTTTTTCTAAACTCTAAACTCTAAACTCTAAACTCTAAACTCTAAACTCTAAACTCTAAACTCTAAACTCTAAACTCTAAACTCTGAACTCTAAACTCTTAACGCTCTTCCTATTCTCTTCAAGAATCTGAGCAATTACCCATTCTTTATAAGACTCATCCCAACCCTCGTATAGCTTGTAAAATGTCGTCTTGTCATACCAAAATAAGTGAACAGGGTCTACGGGAGCAATCTTTACGAGCAACTTCCAAACCAGCGATTTTAGCTCGTCCTCCATTGCGGAATGTGGTATATGTAATGCTTTGTAGTATAGGTCGTCTATAAAGTCTTTTTGTTTCAATTCTTTGTTAATAATGACTTTTTGGAAATACGTCTCAACACCATTCAGTTGTTTCTGAGCATTGATGTCTAATCCAGAAAGGTATTTTTTAAATAGAAAATGACTGTCTAGAATCTCGCTTAAAGGATGCTCTGTTTCTGTTACTGACTGCATAAAGCGATGTTTTTTTATTCTGTCATAGCGACTGCTTTTTGAGGCCTTCTTCATATCGTTTTCAAGAACGAGATGACTCACCAGCGTGCTCAACATTTCATCGTGCGAGATATGAAAAAGTAACACATCGTGCCCTGTATCTTGAATTGCTTTTTCAAAAACGGCTTTATCCTCAAAAATCAAAATATCTTTAATAAAATCGCGCAGGACAAACACACCGCCAAAGGCTCTCGTGTAAAACGATTTTACCTCTAAGGTCATCGGGTCTATGGATAACTTTCGGTTGCGCAAGTCGCCATAGTTTTTAGCGCTTTCCAGCAGTTGTCTGTGTATATCTCGATCTATAAAATTATTGCCTGTTGTAAGCGTGGTAATAAGATTATTCTGCTCTTGCTGTACAATATCCAACTTATTGAGTACTTCAAAACTGACTGTGATCTTGTCATATCGTAACAAGTCAAAAGGCTCAAAAAACGTATCAATTTTCTGATCTATGTGAACACAAAGGGCGCTGTCTTTTGTGATGTCTTTGATTGCTTTTGCGAAAGCGGTAAAAACCGCCTCCATCAGGTCACGGTCAAAACTATGACTGGGCATATGCACTGGCTTATCCCGCTGTGCTGGTGAGATAATGATGGCATTCGTATTTGCCTCACCACTGTTTAAGTAGAAATCTTCTTGTTTTTCGGCTGCAATTTCTGGACTCCAGCCCATCGCATCTATGGAAAAGCGCTCCAGTTTTGTAGGGGCAACACCCAGCATCGCAAGACACTCGTTATAGCGTCTCGCAAGTGCTCCCGTAAGTGTTACGAGCGCTCCTCCGTATAATCCTGCTGCTTTTAGTTTTTCCATATTCATTTTCCGCAAAGGCGGAATTCATTCATTTAATTTCTGCGAACCTGCCTGCCGGCAGGCAGGGGCGGAAATCTAATTTTATTCTAGTCACGCTTTCGCGAAAGCAAAAACAAACCCTTTTTTCCTTTAGTAATTTTGTACACCTCACACCTCACAGCTCACAACTCACAACTCACCACTCAAAACCCTATTTCTCAAAAAGTTTCCTTGCAGCCAGTTGCACTTCCATATCGTGCACGCGACCTTCAACTTGACGTTTGAAATCTGTGTCTGCTATTGTGGCAACATTATCTAGATATCGCACCACTTCCTGACGTCTAATGTCTGAGAAGTTCAGTCCTTTCATATTTTGTTTCATAAGGTCCTGAAGCATTGCGTACTTAGTGTCGTAGTCCTTTTTAAAATAGAGCGTAGGATCTTCAAACCATTGCTCAGGCAAATCAAAATCTGTGAGTCGTAGCGAAATCGCGCTCTGGATATTCCTTATATCTCTCGATGAGAAAAAAGGAAATGCCTTTTGAATCTCCTTATACAACTCTGCAAAAAACAAGTGCTCCGTCGTTTTGTGCTGGGATGCTACGCGGTCGTAAATTTCTAAAACTTTGGCCTCTGAGGGTTTTTCGGATTGATTTAGGATTTCGCCCATATTTTTGGCAAGTCCCTGTTCGCTCAGGAATTCATATTGCTCTGGCTTTGTCATATTTACAAAGTCGGGCATAGATTGCTCCAGCTTGTTCCACCAGATATAATCTTGATCTATAAAATCCGGAATAGTTCGCGCACCGTCTATTTTAAAACGTCCTTGTACACGTGAAATGACTGCTTTATCCAGCATCTCGGGAAGATTTGTAAATAATCCTATGGAACTATTCCCATAGTTGATCGCATAAGCACCTTCTGTATATCTTAAAAATACACCTATAACTTCTTTTACACCGGCCGATACGCCTTGTGCCGTACGCTCCTGAAGATTGTTTTCGGCATCATCGATTGGCGCAAAAATTAACTTTGTTGGGTCCTGCAAAGGTTTCATCCACTGTACCATTTTCTCCGCAGATCCTCCTTGAAATGTTGATATCAAGGTATCTGGCATCGGGTGAAAAAGAAAAGGAATATCAAGGTTGTCACAATGCTCCTTAAGACGTGTAGCGATGGCCGCAATGAGCATACTTTTACCCGTTCCTGGAATTCCATAACCCATAAAAACAGGCATAAAACCACCCAGTTCCTGAAATGGGTTTTTCTTAGCCGTGAAATCATAGCTGAGCATACGCTCTGTGAGTCGGCGCGCAAAATGTTTTGCATCACGATTTCCTACAATTTGCTCAAACTCAATCTTATTAAATTCTACACTCACGGCAGTTCCCTCCAGAATATTTTCCCATCCAGAAACCGCAAAGTCGCTTTTTTCAAGTTTGTAAGTTCTGTCCGTAATAACTTCAGTATACTCTAATGAACCGCGACGTTGTTGGATTTCACTCAGTATGGCTTCAAAATAAACAGCTGTAAAATCTATAACATCCTTGTCTAAATTTATGATATCAGGATGGCTCAGGTATTTGTCATAATAAAAAAGCATACAGGAAATCCCCTTGAGCGGACTCATAAAAGATAGCTCTGGAATGCCAGCAAATTTGTTCTTCATCACGCTCAGATCGTCTGACGCTCCATTCTTTATTTCAAATAAAATTCGATATGCAATCCCGTGCAACATAAAGGCTGTTGCCGTTTGCATTTTTGACTCAAACTCCATGCGTCCAGCACTGTCCAGTGTGGCCTTCCGTTCATTAAGGCTTGAAAATCCCGAAGCATCTGAGTAACTGTCACGCAACCAAATTCCTGTAGTAAGACCTTCTTGTAGCGCAAAAAGCGCCTCATTAAGATGTAAAGGAATCGCAACGGAGTCTGGTAATAAACGTTTTTTAAGCGCCAATATCGTTTTAGAAACCGAGGTCACATTATTTGTCGCATTGCCCGTCGCTTTAGATAAATAGAGAAGGATAGATTCATCCTTAGCACTTTTATCTCGGCTTTTGGCTTTACTTCCCTGTTCCCATTGTACACCTTTAAGATAGGAGGTTGCCTCATCACGAAGATTTGCAAGTTCACTAAGCGGTATGGGAAATGTACTGTTATGCTCCATAAATATTTGAGGATATAGGTGTTAAGGGATTATAATTTTAATGGTTCTATTTCGATGGGATCTTTTGAAAGTGCATAGACGTATTGAGGCAACTGGTCATATAGTAGTTGCATCACGCGATGGGACGAAAAAAGATATTGCTCAGGCCTCTCATTTTCCCATACTTGTAGGAACTGTTTTGAAAAGATATTTCCTTCGGCAAAATTACCTTTAGAGGAAGTTTCTTCTATACCTACGGTTATTGCGTACGAACCGATGTCTAAAGTCTTCTCTACGATACCCTTTAAAATGGCGTGTGTGATGAGTAATTCATCCTTTGCAAATACGTTATGAATAGGACCTAAATCTATTTTCTTAATACGTTTGGGCCAGAGGTTCGGTAATTTCTTATCAATGGCATAGCCCATTGTGTCCAGCGTCATTGATCTATCTGCCGTGCTTTCTAAAACTTTATAAAGCTCCCCCAGATAATCTTCCATCTTAGTTTTATGTAAGTCAAAGTACATAAAACAGATAAAGGGACGGTTGAGCGCAATGTCATAAAATGCCCAACTCACCATATATTCCGGCTCCTTAGGATCGTTTGTGCGTTGTACTTTTCCTTGCACAAATCGCTTAAACAAGAACTTGCTCTCCACCGATTTATAATACACTATGGAAGCGGCCTGGTGCATACGTTTATCCGAAATAGGCTCTTTGTGTCTCAAGAGCGTTTCAAGAAACTCCGCTTTTAGGTCTTCTATTTTTGGCAGTTTATTGATATGCTCCTGTTTGAGCTCCATATCATTGATGAGATATCGAAACTCGGAGTAATTTGGAAAACCAGACTCCGTAAGGTCCACCTTCATTTTCTCTTCATCGTCAAAAAGATATTTGACCCTAAAGGCCTCTAATGTATACGTAATCAAATCGCAATACTGTTTCACATACGTGATCTCGAGAGGAGAGCATATGGTTTCGGCTTCCATTTGCACCACCAGCTGCTCAAAAGCGTGGGTCACGATCTTGAAATATACTTCATACTGTTCTTTGGTTTCCAGAACAGCGCTGTCTAGTGCGGTAACGATTTGGTTTATGCCCATATTGAATTCCTGCGAGAGGTAATCTTGAGAGATTTCTTTCGCAAGGTTGTTTAATTAGATTTTTTTTGGAAATGTAAGAGTACGCTTTCGCGAAAGCGTACCCATCATTACTTTATTTTAGCTTAAAAGATCATCCTCTCCACCATCTGCCACTGGTTTCTCTGGAGTAGCATCTCCATCACCCGCTGGCGCCGAAGGATCTGAAGCATAATACTCTTCAAAAAGTTCTTTCATATCAATACCGTAACGGTTTGCAAAGTCTTTTTGAATCGTTGCATCCTTCTCACGAATTTCCTGTAAGGACTCGGCATAGCTGCCGTAAACGCCTTGCATTACCTTCTCGTGTACTGGAATATTCTCCATCATATCCTGACGTGCTTTACTGCTCGCAGTATGCATCGCAGCAAGTGTTACCCCGATGTGCTCATCTGTTTTTACACCCAGGTGTTCAAGGATGGCAGCAAACTCTTGGTCTGTTCTCGCCTTAAGAGCAACTACGTAACCGTCATAATATTTAAGACGCTCATCTGTATCACTCTTTAATTTAGCACGGTGCGTTTGCAAGTTGCTTCTTAATGAGGTCAACACTTTAATCGTAAGATTATGCTTGTGTACAAAACTGTCTTTACTGGCAGCAAGGGTCGTGTAGGCATTCTTGAGGCCTTCCAGTTCCTCCACCTTTTGCTCGACCTTTGTGATGTTTGCTAGTGCCTCAGAGTATGCGGTGCTCTGCTTGTCTGTTACTTCTTCCAGCGCTTGACGTGCTTGTTTAAGTAAAGCATATTGCTCTTCGAGCTGCTCCTCTGTTTCTTTTTTCTTTTCTAAAGCTTTGTTGTGGTTTTTACTCGCCTCAACAATCGCCACTTGAAGTTTATCTTCTACCTCTTTAATCTCTACCTCTCGGTTTTTAAGACGGGTTACCGCGGCTTGAGATTTATAGGAAAGCTCGTTGAGAAGCGTCTGCACATCTGCACTCTCGATACGCTCCTGGAACATAGACTTTGCTTTTAAGTCTGCTCCGTCGCGTGTTTTTTGAGCTTCGGCGAGTTCGGCTTCTTTCTTTTTGATTTTTGCCTTACGTCCCCAGAGGTTGTTCCACCAGTTGTCCGCTACTTTCTCTGCATCTTCAAGTTCAATTTTAGCGCGTTCCAGTGCTTTTTGAGCATCGTCTATGACCTTTTGCTCAGCTGGATTAAGGGTCGAGAATTTTTCAAAAATAATTCCTACTTCATCTTGATAGTCTGTAAGATCTTTAATGGCATCGAGTAGGGAGGTGCGGTCTTTTTCGGCCATCCCTACAACGTCGTCTAGGGTGGCGTTCAGAATCTTTTGACGTACTTCTGGGTCATCTTCCTGCGCAAGTTTGGACTTCATTGTATCTACGGCCTTGCCCCAGTTTACATCTACTTTTGCGCTCTTTTGCTGTGTTGCATCATTTGTTTCTAAAAGGTCAAAATCATCTGCCATTTTTATGTGGTGGTTTTAAGTGTTGAACGTGGTTTGCAATGAAGCATCAATTTCGGGAAAATTATTGAGTTATGAGAACTCTGGTGCATTCATTTGGTAGATTAGTCGCCTGTTTTTTTATTTTGTTACAGCTCGAGATGTGAGTAAAACAGTACGTTTGTCTTATATTGCTGGTTTACAGTTTGTTTGTCAATGATATTTAGTACTCCGCTTTCGCGAACCTGCCTGCCGTCAGGCAGGAGCGGACTCAATTTTAATCGCTTAGTAACAAATAAGAACAATTGTCTACTCATTGCTGATTGATAATTCAAAAAGCAAACTCATATTATGTCCATCGAACTCGTTATTAGTATCATATTAGGTTTCAGTCTTGCAGCAGCGGCTGGGTTTCGAGTGTTTGTGCCACTTTTGGCGTTAAGCCTCGCGGCATATTTTAACTGGTTTCCCATTTCCGAAAGTTGGGAATGGATGGGTAGCCTGACTGCTGTAATTTTACTTTCGGTGGCGACGGTTATTGAAATTTTAGCTTATTTCATCCCTTGGGTAGATAATCTGTTAGATAGTGTTGCCGTACCCCTTTCTGCAATAGCTGGGACACTTATTATGGTGGCGACTATGGGAGAAATGAATCCTGTATTTACTTGGGCACTCGCCATTATTGCAGGTGGTGGAGCTGCTGCTGCGATTTCAGGAACCACTAGCGCGAGTAGGTTGACGTCATCTGCAACCACTGGTGGACTAGGGAATCCAGTTATCGCCACCGCCGAAACTGGTGCGGCCGTGACCGTTGCAACGGCAAGTATATTTTCTCCTGTACTTGCGTTCATTCTAGTGCTTACTTTTCTTTATGCGATATACAAGCTGATTGCCAGAGTGCGTAGGGCTGGGAAATAACTTTATTCATTTTTGGGATACTTTAGACAAAAAAAATGTTTGCACTATCTAACAAAACGATAGTCGTATGCGGCAGATTTGGTATTTTTACCAAAATTTTTTGGATTAATAAGAGCACCTTTTTTGATTTTAACAAGGTGCTTTGAATCTCAATATATGGGCTTAGCCAAATTTATCTATAATAATATCCTCGGTTGGAGGGCAGTTGGTGACTTTTCAAAAGACACGGTAAAAAAAGCGGTTATTATCGCCGTGCCACATACGAGTTGGCACGATTTCTATATGGGAATTTTATTGCGTAATGTGCTCAAAACTAAAATAGGTTTTATAGGCAAAAAGTCGCTTTTTAAAGGAGCATTGGGTTGGTTTATGAGAGCTATGGGTGGTGCACCTATAGACCGTACTCCGGGTCAGGATAAGGTTAAAGCAATAGCACAGGTTTTTAAAACCAAAGAGGAGTTCAGGCTCACGCTCGCGCCCGAAGGAACGCGAAAAAAGGTGAGTACTTTAAAGACTGGATTTTACTGGATTGCCGTAGAGGCTGGTGTACCTATTATAATGGTCGCCTTTGATTTTGGTAAGAAAGAGCACCGTATTTCCGAACCGCTATATCCCTCTGGAAATTTTGAAGAGGATTTAAAAATCATAAACGCTTTTTTTAAAGGTGCCGTTGGGAAGATCCCTGAATATAGTTATGAGCCGCTTTAAAAGGGACTAGGAAAAAGATAATCTCCGATATCAAGTTTTTTTCAAAATAACCGTAGGAATATCTTCATCATTTACTGGTTTATCTTCAGTTTGGTTCCCGCCAAACAACAACGGTGTGCTTGAAAACGTCGTCCCAAAAGTAACTGCTGCGGCATATACCTGTTGGACCGCGCTTTGTACTTCTCCTTCAGTAAGCGGACTAAGTGGGTGAACAAATACGGACCACAATATATCATCAGATAAGGCATATTTTACATCCAGCGCGCTGTGGAAGTTTGCAGTGAGGCAATCCAGCAATAAACCTTTGTCTAGTGTACTCGCTTCGGTTATGGGAGCGATAATGCGCATTCTATCATTAGTCTCATCTGTAAGGACTATCATCGGTAAATCATTGTAAAGTAGTTGCCACCTTCCAGAAGTACCGCTTAGGGTGTCTACTTCTTTTTCAAGAATATTTTTGAGTGTTTCATTATTCATCTGAGCAGATGCAGCACAGCCGATGAAAAGTAGCAGGGGTAGCAATATGGCCTTCATAATACAAGATTTATACCTCTATGTCGCGAGCAGCAGGGATAACTTTCAGATTTTTAATCTATTTTGAGGCTGTAGATATTTCCTCCAGCGCCTTTTCTAGATTCTTCACCTATGATAAGCGTTTTTGCATTTTTGAAATAAACAGATTCTTTTTGTGAAGCATAATCCAACTTAATCTTATCTGATTTTCCATTAAAAAAGTCGTCCTCTTCAAAATCTGAAAAGAGAAAAACCTTATCGTAAGTGAGTAGCACCATTTTTCCCGATTTTGGATCATAATCTGCGCTGGTGACTTGACAGTCTGAGCTATCATCGCAGGTTTTAAAGCTTCCTATTTTTTTGGCAACTTGAGCGCCTTCGGCGATGGGGAGTTTGTAGCAATTTGTAGTGCCGTCAAAATCTGAAGAGCGATTTCTGGTAAAGAGATACAGATGGTCACCCTTTACAAAAAAGGCTTCGATGTCGTAGTTGCGATCTTTCTTTTTTGGCGGAAATTTCTTCTGATCTTCTAATGTGAATGGTATCGCTTTCGCGAAAGCGGAAACCTTTTCCTTATCCATTTCATCTACATTTGAGATCCAATAGATGACTAGATTCTTGCGCAGGTTCCCATTATTGCCAAAGTCCCCAATAAAAAGATCGTTGCCCCTGCTGGTTAGATCTTCCCAATCGCGGTTACCATAGTTCTTAATATCAATCTCTTGAACAATTTTACCCGTAGACGCACGAACTCCAAAGACGCTCGAGGCACCCTTGGAGTCGTTTATAATATACGTCAAGTCACTATTTTCTATAGTTTCCATCCCAGAGTTCTCCCGTAGGAGTTCTGGGAGCGTACTCACGTAGGTGAGCTTTCCATAGTTTGTCTCATCTTGACATTGAACCTGTAGCGCGACCAATAGGAAACTTAGAATGGGGATGTAGCGCATTATGCCTTATCATAAGATGCAGCGGTTTTCTTGCGCCACGCGTCTAGCATCCAACTCGTTTTTTCCAGTTCTCGTATGTAGGCTCCGGTAAGATCTATGGTGCCTTCATCATCTCCAGCATCTGCGGTCTCTACCACTTTGCGCATCTGGATGAGCAGTTTCCCGTGGTCTTCTAATATTGCATTTACCATCTCGCGGTCAGACTGGTCTGCACTTGCCTCTTTAAGATTAGAGACTTCGAGGTAATCGGAATAGTTACTTAAGGGTTGGTGTCTTAAAGTTAAAATACGTTCTGCAATTTCATCTACTTTAAGCTTTGCATCGTCGTATAGCTCTTCAAACTTCACGTGGAGGTCAAAGAAATTTTCTCCAGAAATGTTCCAGTGGAAGTTGCGTAGTTTTTGATAATATAAATGATAGTCGGCAAGGAGGACATTAAGAGTACCTACGGTGTCTTTTGTTTTAGCGCTATCTAAGTTTAAATAATTCATAATATGTATAATTTTGGTAATTGTTTAAAATTAGTGTGCAGTGGTCTAAAAGTAAAGGATATACTGGCGTTTATCATAACTTTAACTTGCCATTTTGAGTTCTTTCACAAGTAGCTTGACCTAGGATTGAACCATTTCTTTGTACACAGTTTCCCTCTAGAAAACCTATATTTGTGTCAGATAGAAAATTGCTTCAATTCTCAATGACAAATCACGTCTTATCTTCTTTAAAAAATACTCGGGTTCTTGTAACTGGTGCGGCTGGTTTTATAGGATCAAACCTGTGCGAATTTCTGATTGAACACGGGGCTATGGTTACGGGACTCGATAATTATGCTACTGGACATAAAAAAAATCTGGATGCAGTAATGTCTCACGAGCGCTTTACTTTTATAAACGGCGATATACGTGATATGGAAGTTTGTAAGCGTGCTGTCTCTCAAGTGGATTATGTATTACATCAAGCGGCCTTGGGAAGTGTACCACGTTCTATACAAGATCCTGTAACCTCTAATGAGGTAAATGTAGGAGGGTTTCTCAATATGCTTGTTGCGGCAAAAGACAATGGCATAAAGAGATTTGTATATGCGGCAAGTTCATCTACTTATGGGGATAATGCGTCCTTACCTAAAGAAGAAGATGTTATCGGGAAACCGCTCTCGCCGTATGCTATTACAAAATATGTGAATGAGCTATATGCAGATGTGTTTCATAAGACCTATGGGCTTGATAGTATTGGGTTGAGGTATTTTAATGTTTTTGGGCGTAAGCAAGATCCTAATGGTGCATATGCTGCTGTAATCCCAAAATTTGTGATGCAACTCCTGAAGCACGAGTCTCCTGTAATCAATGGCGATGGCTCATTTTCTAGAGATTTTACATACGTCGATAATGTCATACAGGCAAATATCCTTGCAATGCTCACAGAGGATACCGCGGCTATGAATACGGTGTATAATGTAGCCTTTGGAGAGCGCACAGATCTTAGTACATTAGTTGCATCATTAAAGGAGTTGCTTGCACGCTTTGATAGTAAGATAGCTTCTGTTCCGGTAAAGCACCGTGAGCAACGTTTAGGTGATGTTCCTCATTCTCTCGCCAGTATAGAAAAAGCGCGCAGGTTGCTAGGTTATGATCCAGCATATAGTTTTGAGGAAGGACTTTCTGAAGCTGTAGCTTGGTACTGGGAGCATTTAAAATAATAACGATTGATATGAGTCCGCTTTCGCGAAAGCGTAAACCCAAACACCCTTAACAATGAACACACCTAAAATTGCAGTCATAGGTTTAGGCTACGTCGGATTACCTCTGGCGAGACTGTTTGCAACTAAATATCCTGTTGTAGGTTTTGACATCAATCAAGAACGCATTACCGAACTCAATTCGGGAAGGGATAGCACTCTAGAGGTGGCAGATGAAGATCTGAAATTAGTGCTTAAAGCCGAGAATAATGCTGAGAATGGATTGTACAATTCGGCTCAGGTTGAAGATATTGCAGCCTGTACATATTATATCGTTACCGTTCCTACACCAGTAGATAAAAATAATAGGCCAGTACTAACGCCGTTGTACAAGAGTAGCGAGACAGTGGCAAAAGTGCTTAAGAAAGGAGATATTGTGATTTATGAAAGTACTGTTTACCCTGGTGTGACGGAGGAGGAATGCATTCCCGTCCTGGAACGTGTGAGCGGGCTTAAATTTAATGAAGATTTTTATGCTGGCTATTCGCCAGAGCGCATAAATCCTGGCGATAAGGAGCACACGGTAGATAAGATTTTAAAAGTTACCTCTGGAAGTACGCCAGAAATAGGTAAGAAAGTGGACGCTCTATATGCTTCTGTAATCACAGCGGGCACGCATCTTGCCCCTACGATCAAAGTTGCAGAGGCGGCAAAGGTCATTGAGAATTCACAACGTGACATTAATATTGCGTTTGTAAATGAGTTGGCCAAAATTTTCAACTTAATGGGAATAGATACCCACGATGTACTAGAAGCGGCGGGAACCAAATGGAATTTTCTCCCTTTTAAACCAGGGCTCGTAGGAGGGCACTGTATAGGTGTAGATCCGTACTACCTTGCTCAAAAGGCACAGGAATTAGGTTACCACCCAGAGATTATTCTGGCAGGACGCCGTCTAAACGACAGTATGGGCGCTTATGTAGCGGCAGAGGTCATAAAGTTGATGTTGCAACACGATATAAAAGTAAAAGGTGCAAACATCCTGTTACTGGGAATTACGTTTAAAGAAAACTGCCCAGATGTGCGCAATACAAAAGTGGTTGACGTAGTTTCAAACCTGAAAGATTATGGAGTAGACCTCACTATTTATGATCCCTGGGCAAACCCAGAGGAGGTGATGCATGAGTACGGACTAAAAACAACAGACGTATTACCCAAAGGCAGTTATGATGCGATTGTACACGCAGTTGCACATAAAGAGTTTAGAGATATTAATTTTGAGTCACTTAGAGCTACCGCTTGTGTGACGTATGATGTAAAGGGCGTTCTGGAAGGAAAGGTAGATGGCAAATTGTAATTTTGGCAAGTAATACCTCCTTCCATAAAGATGTAGTTTTTAAAGCGGCGGTCGAGGCTGGACGAGCGATAATGGAGGTGTACGGCACGTCTTTTAATGTTCAAACTAAGAAGGACGCTAGCCCAGTAACGATTGCAGATGTGAAGGCGCACGATATCATTGTCGCAGCGCTCAGCACAACTCAAATTCCCATCTTAAGTGAAGAAGGAGAAATTCCTCCTTATGAAGTAAGAAAGTCGTGGGAAAGGTGCTGGATTGTAGATCCGCTGGACGGGACAAAGGAGTTTGTAAACAGAAATGGAGAATTTACAGTGAATATTGCTCTGGTAGAAGATGGAAAGCCCATTTTTGGCGTTATCTATATTCCTGTGTTGAGAATGCTGTACGTGGGTAATGTGGTTGAAAATAAAATGGAGAAGGTTGCTGTGACAGAAAATGGAACATTACAATGGGATGAGGCTACCGTTTTTTCTGCTTTCGCAAAATTGTCTCGCGGGCAGACAGGAGCGGAAATCCCAACATCAGGTATACGCATCGCAGCCAGTAAGTCACATATGAATAGAACCACAGAGCGATACATCAACAAACTGAAAGAAAAATACACGACGGTTGAACTTGTAAGAAGAGGAAGCTCATTAAAATTTTGCCTTCTCGCCGAGGGTGAAATTGATGTATATCCGCGTTTCTCACCCACAATGGAGTGGGACACTGCCGCGGGACACGCGATATGCAATGCTGTGGGTATTGCTGTGATAGATGAAAGCACAGGAATGGAAATCGTATATAATCGTAAAGAAATGAAGAATGGGAGTTTTGTGGCTGAAAATAGGAGTATATGAGTAGATTGCTCAAAGATTCCTTTCTTGTTGTAGGAACAAAAATCATCGCACTTTTGTTAGGTTTTGTTTCTAGTATTTTTTTTATACGACTTTTAGGTCCAGATGGTAAGGGAGTATTAACCCTAATCGAGATAGCCGTAGGATTTTTCATGATATTGACTACTTTCAATATTAATTTGAGTCTTATCCATTTTATTGCAAAAGAGAAGTTACCTACGGAGAAGCTATTGGGAGTGGCTTTTATTGTAATTGGAATAAGCTTGCTGTCCTCTCTCACAGTCTTGACCGTCCTTTATTTTTTAGGTTATCTTGATCTATTATTACCTTTAGAAAACTTGAAGACAAATGTAATATTACTCGCAATTTTGTTAGTAATAAACGAAATCAAAGAGGTGTTGAGTGCCTTCTTGAGAGGATCCAAGAGTTTTGAAGATTTATATAAATCTACGCTATATTACTCTTTTTTAAGGCTCTTTCTTTTTGGTGGATTGTTTTTTTGGTCGCATTATTACGATAATTACATATCTGAGTTTGTTCTGTTTTGTCTTCATATAGTAACAATAATTTTTATCACACTTTCTATACTTCGATTTTTCAAGACTAAATATTCATGGCGTATTGATTTTAAAATTACGTGGTTAGAGTTGAGACCGTTGTTACTTTTTTCTGGAATAGGTTTCCTTACTGCAATTTTAAATTTCTTAAGTCTACGCATCGATATTTGGCTAGTGGATAATTTCTTGTCTATCGAGCAGGTGGGGTTTTATGCTATTGCCTTAGGACTGTCTGAAATGGTTGCTCAGATTCCAGGGGCTTTGCGTACGGTATTGTTGCCATATTTATCTAGTGCAAAAAATCGTGAAGAGCGCATGGAAATTTTACTTTTTTTCTCCCGTATCACAGTATCTGTAACTTTAATGATTTCAATAGCACTTTTTTTTATGGCAGATTGGCTGGTTCCATTTATTTACGGAGAGGCTTTTGTATCCGTTGTTACTCCTTTTAAAATCATCCTTTTTAGTATGGTTATTTTTTCTTTTAAAGGGATCTTTATCATGTATAATATCGCGAGGGATTTACAACGAGTATCATTTTGGTCTAATATAGTCGCTATTCTAATTTTGATACCTTTTGGTTTGTTTTTAATTCCGAATTATGGAATAGAGGGTGCTGCCTTAGCGGTATTAATTTCATTTACTGTTAGCACGCTTTTTATCTTTGTGTCAGTCATGATGATTGATAAATTGCCGTTGCGTAATTATTTTGTAATTACAAAAAAAGAATGGCGACCTGCAGTTAATTTTATTATGAGTATGCTTTCGCGAAAGCAGAATTAAGATGATTTCATGAAGAGTTTTGTTTGCATTATAAGAAAGTCTAAATTTTTTCAAAGCGATGCTAGGTTCTTTGTAAAAGAAGTGTGTGCCCAAGAAACCAAGATTAATTTCTCTGGTGGAAGTCTAAGATGTACTCTAGAAAACAAATGGAAAGGCGAGGAAGGTATCAGTATAAATGGGAATACGATTACCCTGTTAGAGGGACTTATATATGAGCATAAGAAAAAGTATATCTCTAAGAATACGCTAGAAATATTCTCCAAAGAATTAAACGCGGACCGTGCAAATATTGCTCATTTTAATGGTGACTTTAGGTGTAGTGCAATAAACTCATCTGAGGTTTTTTTTGCAACCAATAAGATCAAGTCAAAAGATATTTTCTATTTTGATAATGACGAGTATCTTGTATTTTCCTCTCACATATCTAGAATTGTTGAGGTACTCAAAAAAAACCAAGTTAAATTTACTCTAGATAATGATGGTGCGTATTTACTATTAAGTTATGGGTATATGCTAGGAAATATTACGCCTATTTCCGAGATAAAGCGATTAGAACCTGGATGTACCGCTACGCTTACAAATGAGGGACTAAAAATTTTAAATTATTTTAAGTTTACGAACAGGTCAGATATAGAGCTTTCAGAAAATGAGTGGATTGAGAAGCTTGATAGCGTCTTTAGCAAAGCTATACGTAATGAATTTCAGAAAGACTTAGATCACGGATTTAAGCATATTGTTACCTTAAGTGGAGGTATGGATTCCAGAATGGTACTTGCTTACGCGAAGAAATTGGGGTATGATGATATAACAACTTTTTGCTTTTCACAATCAGGGCATCTTGAACATAAAATTGCAGAGGAAGTCGCTCATTTTTTTAATACTGACTTCAAATTTGTAGGTCTAAATGGTGGAGAATATCTTAAGGAAATTGACAGGCCTGTGCAATTTAATAGTGGTACAGTAAACTATGATGGAGGAAGTCACGTGATGTATGCTCTTTCCCAAATCGATTTGAACCAATTTGGCGTGTTACATACGGGTCAATTAGGAGACGGTCTTTTGGGTACTTTGCTCTCGGGTAGCAACTATGTGGCCCCAAAACGACTGAAGAGACTTGAATTGAGGGAGATTGAAGAAAATGTACTCCCCTATGTACAAGATGAGCTTAAAAAATATGCTACACACGAATTATTTCAATTGTACAATCGTGGGTTCAATTTAGTTTTTAACGGTTATAGAATGATTGAACAAAATATCTCGTTTTCTTCAGCATTTATGGATGAAGATTTTATAGAACTTTGCCTAACGATACCACCTAGTCTTAGAAAAAACAGAGAACTTTACATTAAGTGGATCAATAGAAAATGCGCAAGTGCGGCTCATACTAGGATTGCTTCAAACGCAATGAGGCCCCTTGAAAAATATTTAACTTATCCATTTAAGGTTATTCCTCTTATCTTGAAATATTACAACCTTTTCTATTTTAAAATTGATCCAAGACGAGCTGTTTCTATGATTCCCACTAAAAAGTGGCTACATGAAAATAAGAGTTTGCGTAATTATCAAGATGATTATTTTAAGAACAACCTAAACTTGCTAGATGATTATCCAAAGCTTCTAGAATTGTGTAACTCAGAATATGATAGGAAATATTTACAACGCTTTAAAGTGTTAACACTCCTCGCAGTATTAAATAATTTTTTTAATAAGTCATGAGTAACATGAACACTATCTTATTTGTTTCTTCAATAGATAAAGATGCTCTTTTGGGTGAATTGATTTCTCGATTATCTATTAATGGAGGCCAATATTACCGATACTATGTTCTATCCGGAGAATTGAAGATGTATGAAAATGGTAATTGTAAAGTAGTGATTAAAGGCAGCAAATCTTCAGCCTCAAGACCGAAAGCAATATTAAGGGCAAGAAAATTAATACCTCTGCTTAAGGAAGTACAGATCGTCCATTATCATTTTATTGACACTTTAGTACCTCTAATTGACTTTTTTATCATAAGAAAAAAGCCATTGTTTAAAATTGCTACTGTGTGGGGGTCAGATTTCTACAAGGCCTCGGGAATAAAGGCTAGAATAAAAAGTATATTATACCGCAATGTTCAGACAATCACTTTTACTAACGATAATACCAGAAAGGTTTTTTTAGAGCACCATGTTAACTTGTCTGTCAATTTTAGAACAGTACGTTTTGGATTATCTATACTGTCTAATATTGATTCTCAACTTAATGATTATAATTCTTCCAAAAATAGAAAGAACTGGAATTATCGAGAAGAGGATGTTGTCATAGCCATTGGTACTAATGCATCGCCGAATCAAAATCACCTCAAAATCTTATCAGCTTTAAATTCTTTACCTGAAAATGCAAAATCAAATTGGCGTTTTATAATCCCTCTAGGATATCCCAATGTATCACAGACATATTTAAATGAAATTAAAGAACAAATAAAGGCATCCCATTTAGAGAACTGTAGATTAGATTTTGATTATTACAAAGGTGAGCAATTAGCTTCTTACAGATTATTGCCAGATGTTTTGATTCAATTACAAACTACGGATCAGTTTTCAGGAGCAATGCAGGAAACCCTTTTTGCAAAGAGACAAATAATAACTGGAAGTTGGTTACCTTATAATCTGCTAGTTCAGAAAGGAATATCATTCTCCTTATGTAATACTTTTTCTGAACTCCCCGAAATACTATTAAATATTATTCAGAAACCTATTTCAGAGTCGGACAGAATTAAGAATAAAAAGATTATAAGAGAATTATCTCATTGGGATGAAGTATTTCTGAGTTGGAATAAACTCTATACAATTGATTAAGAAGTAAATTGACATTCTGTTTTGAAAAAAAAAGTTCTCATCATATCCTACTCATTCCCTCCTTCTAATGCTCCTGCAGCTCAGAGGCCATATACAATTGCTAAGTATTTAGATAAAGATAAATACGAGGTTACGGTAATTACTTGCGGTAATCAGGATGCTTCTTTAGGGTTATCGACATTTGAAAGTAAGGGTTTGGATAAGGTTCAGGTGATAAAAATTAATGCTATTGATTTGTCAAAATTTCGAAAGATTAAAAAAAGCTCAATGGTTGACAAAACAATGAGCGAAAAAAAGGGGTCACTAAAAATGCGCCTTTTCAATGTGTTAGTTCCTTTTGTTTTTCCAGATAAAGGGGTTTTTTGGTATTGGAATATGTTAAAATATGCTAGGAGCAACAGGAATATACTTGCACCAGATATTGTATTTTCTACATCTCCTCTTTTTTCTAATCATTTGATAGCTAGATTATTTTTGAGAGCTACTTCTAGTCCTAAACATATTGTTGATTTTAGAGACTTCCATTGGACAGTAAATGATAGCAGACAGAAAGAGAAAACGTCACGCTTACATCATTTTTTAGAGCGACAAATTTTAAATAGAGCTAATTTTTTAACTTTTATTACAAATCGGATGAGAGATATCTACGTGTCTTCTTATCCTGATATAAGCAATAAATGTGCTGTAATCTATAATGGATTTGATCAGGCGGATTATGATCGTATTGATTCTATTTCAGAGAGTAAGAAACTAACATTTTTTTATGCAGGTTCTTTTTATGGAGGTAGAAGGGATCCAAAACATTTCTTGAGATCTTTAGACACGCTCTTATCAAGGAAATTAATTAAATCTGACGAATTTCAAATAGAAATTGCTGGTAATTTTGAGACTCAAAATATCGACGAATTGACTCAATTTAAATCATTTAAAAACATAAATTTTTTAGGTGCGCTTTCGCGAAAGCGGGTATTAGAACGTGCAGGCGCATCACATGTATTGTGGATGATAGAGGTAGATAGCAAAGAGTTCCAGAATAGTGTCCCACTAAAGTTTTTTGAATATTTAGGAGCTCGAAGACCCATCCTTAGTCACTCAAATTCATTAGCACATTCTAATGAGATAATTGATAAGATCAATTGCGGATGGTGGATTGATACGACAGATACTTCTGACGAAAAGAGTTGTCGCATTATTGAAAGTATTTTTAAGAAATATAGGGATCACGAGTTGAACGAACCATTAAATATTTCAGGGCTCGAGAAATATTCTAGAATTAGTCAAACCCATCAATTTGAAGAGTATTTTGATAAAGCGTAGCCTCATATCGTTGTTTATAGGGTTGTCTTTCATTACGAGAACCTTGGTTGGAGCTGACGGGAATGAGGTTTTATCGAGACTAACTCTATCTGATGTTTTTGGATTTTTAGCCATTTTATTCGGACTGTCTTCCATTATAATGGGATTTAAAAGGATAAAACAGTACAGTTTTCTTCCTGAGGCAACGTTGCTAACTATTCTTTTGTTTTTTATGCCCATCTTGTTTTCTTATAATAAGCTTGCTACTTTTTTAGAATCAGGGATTATTCTTTTTCTATTTTTAATTTCCATTTTGATATTTGAGACATATAAGGATCATTTCAAAGAAAAACTTGTCCCGTTATTAATTTATACATTTTTAGGGGCGTCTATCTTGGGCTACTATGACTTATTTGCTGGTCTTTTAGGATTCCCTAGGATATTTACTGGTAGAACAGCAGGAGAACCATTATCTGGCTTTAAGAATGCGGGTCAAGCGGGAGCTTACTTTCTTATATTTATTACTATGCTAGTTCCAGTGCGCTTTAGCAAGCTTTTTCAAAAATTATCAATGAGCAACAAAAGGGTTCTCAACATTTCTCTTTTTGCTGGGATTATTTTTTTACTATTAACAGCTAAAATTGCTGCATATGTAGGCTTAGTTTCAGGTTTTTTTCTATTCTTTTTATGGAATAGAAAGTTTAAAGTATTATTAGGGAGCGCGGTTTTTATAATTATTGGAATATTACTTTTTCCCTCATTAAAAGAGATTATGCCTCAAACATACGACAGAATCACTTATAAATATCAGAATAGAATTATTGATAACATTTACGAAGGTCCGGATGAATTTTTCGAAGACAATTATGGCGCAGCGATTCAGGCCTTCGAAGAAAGACCGTTGATAGGTTCTGGCATTGGTGCCTTTTTTCAAAGTTATCACGAGAACGAGGTACACAGTACCTATCTCAAAATGCTTGGTGAGACTGGATTGTTGGGTACTTTGGGTTATGTAATTTTCGTTGTATCATTCATTAAATTATTTCTTAAAGCAAATTTGAAAAGGAGTGATAATGAATATATGGATTACCTCAGGGTTGTGACCCCTTTTATCATAGGCTGTTTTGTTAGCTGGGCCTATACCTATCATTTTAGAAAAAGAGAATTTTGGATTCTTGTGGCTGTCGTGCTCATTGCTAATTATTGTGCTAGGCAACAGGTCTTAAATAAAAAACTAGAGGAAAATGAAGTTCCAGAAACTCTATAATAATGCTCCTGTTTTCATACAGAGTCTTATGATAAGCGGTTATAACTATCTGGCTTATAAAAAGAGATATGGAAAACATTATCCTAATTACTTGAGACAATACAAAGAGAATCGGAACCTAAGTATAGATCAGTTGGAAAAAGATCAATCTAGGCGGTACACAGAATTTGTGAACGCTACAATGAAGCATTCTCCATTCTATAGCACATTATTTAAAAATATTATAGATCCCACTCATTTAGATAACATTAGGGAATTGCCTATTGTAGATAAAGAAATACTGCGACAAAACTTAGCAGACGTTCATACTATTACTAAGGAAGAGGCAGTCGTGTCTAAAACAGGAGGAACAACGGGTAAATCCTTAGAGGTTTATTTTACTAAAAATGATATGCAAGAACGTTTTGGGATGCTGGATGCTTTTAGAGCTTCTCACGGCTATAAATTGGGAAAACGTACGGCGTGGTTTAGTGGCAAAACACTTTTAACAGCAAGAGATATAAGGAAAAAAAGATTTTGGAAGCAAGACTTTTTGTACAATGTAATGTACTATTCCACATTTCATATTCAATCCAGAACAAGCTTAGCGTATCTCAATAATCTTATAAAATTTGAGCCCGAATTTATAGTAGGATTCCCTTCCTCAATTCTCGATATTGCTAACTTTGGTTTACAAAATAACATTGACTTTCCGCCGAATACAGTAAGCGCAATATTCCCAACAGCTGAAAACGTTGATGATCATACAAGAGAAATATTAGAAAAATTTTTTAAAACCAAAGTTTACGATCAGTACGCCTCCTCAGAGGGTGCTCCATTTATAATGGAATGTGCAAATCAAAATTTACACCTAGAACTTCAAAGTGGCGTCTTTGAGGTATTAGATGATAATAATAAGCCTGCAAAAGAAGGAAGACTTATTGTAACCTCCTTTACAACACACGGCACACCATTAATACGTTATGATATAGGTGACCGCATAAAGCTTAGTGATGATCGTTGTTCTTGCGGTAATAATAATCCTCTGGTTGAGAAAATATTGGGACGTTCAAACGATTTTTTATACGTTCCAGAAATTGGTAAAATTAATTTGGGTAATCTTTCCAATACACTTAAAGATGTTAATGGGGTTGTCCGTTTTCAGGTCGTGCAGAACACTTTAGATACTCTAGAAATATACGTACAGCGAGATGAGGTGCAGTATACTAAAAAAGATGCTGTGACATTTGTAGAAAACTTACGAGAACGTGTGGGAAATTCTATGGAGTTGAACATAAACTATATAGATGAGATTCCTCGTGAGCATAGTGGTAAATACCGTATGATTAAGAATAACTGTGTACATCTCATAGCTTAAAATGAAACAAAAAAAACTCATACGCCTCACGACAGTCCCTATCTCTTTGGACAAACTTCTGGAAGGACAGTTACGGTTTATGAATGACCACTTCGAAGTGATTGCGATTTCTGGCGATGAGCAGTACTTGAAAAAAATAACTCAAAGGGAAGGCGTGCGCTATCGTACCCTAGAACTTACACGTAAGATCACTCCTTTAAATGACCTTATAGCTGTCTATAAATTGTACAGAATTTTAAGAGACGAACAACCAGAGATCATTCATACACACACTCCTAAGGCGGGAATCGTAGGAATGCTCGCAGGAAAAATGGCGAGAGTCCCATTACGGTTGCATACCGTTGCAGGTCTTCCATTATTAGAAACATCGGGATTAAAAAGGATCGTTTTAAATACGGTAGAAAGACTCACATATAAGTGTGCCACGGGCGTATACCCTAATGCTTTTGGCCTTTCAAAAATTATAAAAGATTTACAATTTGCACCTCACAATAAACTCAAAGTCATAGGCAACGGAAGCTCAAACGGAATAGACACAGCCTACTTTAATCCTGAGGATTTTAGTCTGGAAAAAAGTAACGAACTCAAGCAAAAATTAGGCATCCCGCAACAAGATTTTATATTCGTTTTTGTGGGTAGGCTGGTTTCAGATAAAGGGATAAACGAATTGATAACTGCCTTCATAAACCTTGCACAGAGTGAGAGCAAAGTCAGTCTAGTTCTCGTCGGGCCTCTGGAGACAGATTTGGACCCATTGGCACCTCAAACACTTTCGGCTATAGAAGATCACCCTAAAATTTTTAAACTAGGCTATCAGGATGATGTTCGTCCGTATTACGCTTTCGCGAAAGCGTTATGCTTCCCCTCCTACAGAGAAGGCTTCCCAAATGTTGTCCTCCAGGCGGGAGCAATGGGCTTGCCCAGCATTGTGACAGATATAAATGGTTGCAATGAGATTGTGGAGGATGGGTACAATGGTCTTATCATACCGCCTAAAAATGCAGAAGCCTTGCAGAAAGCAATGGAAAAATTGCTCCATAATGAATCGTTGCGCTCAAAAATGTCAAAAGTGTCTCGTAGTAAAATTACAGATAATTACGAGCGAAAAGTTGTCCATAACGCCATCCTTAGCGAATATCAAAGACTATTGCCTAACGAATAACGAGAAAACAATATCTTTGAAATTGATGTATAGCAGTTTTGTAAAACCATTTTTTGATTTTGTATTTGCTCTAGTCGCGCTTGTTATCGTAGCTCCGATTATGGTTGTGCTTTTTGTGCTCATCACATTATTAATGAAAAGCACACCTATTTTTAAGCAACAGCGTTCAGGAAAAAAAGACAGATTGTTCTACATTCTAAAGTTCAAATCGATGACCGAAGCACGGGATGAGAATGGAGAGCTTTTGCCAGATGAGGAGAGACTTACTGGTTTTGGAAAGTTTTTGCGCAAGTCATCATTAGATGAACTACCGCAACTTTTTAATATACTTAAGGGAGAAATGAGCTTTGTAGGGCCACGACCTTTGCCCCCACAATACTTAGCACTGTATAATGAGGTTCACGCTCGTCGTAGTAATGTTAAACCTGGCATATCGGGATGGGCACAAGTAAATGGGCGTAATAGTATTACGTGGAATAAAAAATTTGATTTAGACATTTGGTACTTGGATCATCAGAGCTTTTGGTTAGATATTAAGATTGTTTTAAAAACGGTATGGATTGTATGTTCATCCTCTGGAGTAAATACAGAGGGCGTTGCAACCACAATACCATACGACGGAAAGAACTAGACTATGATTGTAATAGGAGCAAGCGGACACGCAAAGGTCGTCTTGGGAATAATGGAAGCACTTGACATTGCAGTCACATTGGTGTACGATAAGGATGTTGCAAAGAAAAAAATTAAATCATACAGCATCACTCACGAGGAGGTTTTTAGTAACCATGAAACTGCTGTAATCGCCGTGGGGAATAATAAAGTAAGGTCACGACTGGCCAAACAGTACAAAGGAAAATTTACAGTTGCAATTATTCACCCATCTGCCATTGTAGACCCAAGTGCGACAATAGGAGAAGGTTCTGTTGTTATGCCCGGAGCCATAGTAAATGCAGATGCTCAAATAGGGAAACATTGCATCATAAATTCTGGTGCTGTTATTGAACACGATTGTGTGATTGGTGACTTTGCACACATTTCTCCTAAAGCCGTTTTAGCTGGGAATGTAACCATAGGTGCTGGTGTGCAGGTAGGTCTAAATGCTTCAGTAATACAGGGTAAAAGTATTGGTAAGGACGCAATCATTGGGGCAGGGGCAGTAGTAGTTCATAATATCCCATCACGATGCACCGCCATAGGAGTTCCAGCAAAACCCATAAAATTTCACGATAGTGCAACCATCTAAAATATATTTATCCTCACCCCACATCAGTCAAGCATCGCAGGACTATGTTCAAGAAGCCTTTGACCAAAACTGGGTGGCACCACTAGGGCCTAATGTTAATGAGTTTGAGAAAGCCATCGAGGACTATCTTGGGAATAAGCGCCACGTTGCATCCTTGAGCAGCGGTACGGCAGCCTTACATCTTGCGCTTGTGCAGTTGGGAGTAGAGCAGGGCGATACTGTAATTTGTCAAAGTTTTACATTTGCCGCATCTGCTAATCCCATCGTGTATCAAGGAGCAACGCCCGTTTTTATCGATAGTGAACCGCACACTTGGAATATGTGCCCTGTGCATCTGGAAACTGCTCTTGCGGATCTAGAAAGTAAGGACAGGAAACCTAAGGCCATTGTCGTAGTGCATCTGTACGGGATGCCTGCTCAAATGGATGAAATAACTTCAGTTGCTAGAAAGTATGGTATACCTATTATCGAAGACAGTGCGGAGGCTCTGGGAAGTAGTTATAAAGGCAATAAATGCGGGACCCTTGGGGATTTCAGTATGCTCTCTTTTAATGGCAACAAAATAATTACTACAAGTGGAGGAGGAGCATTGGTTTGTCCTTCAAGAGCGCTTAAAGCGAAAACGGTTTTCCTTGCCACCCAGGCTCGAGATAATGCACCTCATTATGAACATTCTCAGATAGGTTATAATTATAGACTCAGTAATATCAGTGCGGGTATAGGAAGAGGCCAAATGGAAGTGCTAGATGAAAGGGTTGCCGCTCGTAGAGCAATGAATTTATTTTATCAAGAGCAGTTCAAGGATGTCGAAGGAGTTTCAGTGTTCAAAGAACCTAACAGTAATTTTTACAGTAACCACTGGCTCAGTGCAATACTTATAGACGAAACCAAAACAAATGGTGTTTCTAGGGAAGATTTAAGAAATGCCTTTGAAACCGAAAATATAGAAAGTCGCCCACTCTGGAAGCCGATGCACTTGCAGCCTGTTTTCAAGGGTTCTCTGTTTTATGGGGAAACGGTGTGCGAGGGTTTATTTCAAAATGGACTTTGCCTTCCATCTGGTTCTAATCTTACAGACAAAGATAGAACGCGGATAGCTTCCGTAATAAAGCGTACATTTGTTGGATAGCCTAAATAGAAACTTCAAATAAAATGAATATTTTCATTTTTCCCTAAAGAATGAAACGTGCCATCAAGAATAAATAACATATTTACAAAGCTTTTTTCCTACACTAGCAATGAGCTCGATATCAGGAAGTTTAGATATTTACCTCGCTGGCTAGTTCTTGTTATAGATTTGACACTCGTTCTTGTGTCTATATTCATTACGTATGTGATCATAAAGGAGCTTACTTCAAGCTTCTATCCCTACTTTTCGGCGACACAGCGCATTAGTACGATTCTAGTAACACACCTTGTTTTCTTTTTAGTATTTAAAACCTATGCGGGTTTAATACGCCACTCTTCCACGGTAGATGCTTTTAAGCTTATGATGGCTACTGGTTTCACCTTTGGCTTTTTGATCATAGGGAACTATATGTTCAATGCAATCGTAGGGGAGAAAATTTTTCTAACCATTGGGCTGGTACTGAATACTTTTGTATCCTTTACGTTGTTATACGTTTTCAGGCTTTTTGTGAAGAGGGTTTATGAATATTTTAAAGCTGCGTCTTCTGGAGTAAAGAGTATGAAGGCATTCATACTTGGACTTAATGAGAATGCAATTTCAACAGCTTCGGCTATGGATTTGGAGCATCCTAAACGCTTTGAAGTTGTGGGGTTCCTTTCTAAAAAGACTGCAAATAAACGGTTACGGGTTCTGGACAAACCTGTGGTTCATTACAGTGATAAGTTTATCTCTAAAATTCAAAATGCAAACGCCGAGGCCGTCATTTTTACAGCCGATTATTTGTCCTTTGAAGAACAATACGCTATCGTTGAGGACTGTTTAAATCACGATATCAAGGTGTTTTCCATACCGCCACTTCAAGATTTGTCGGAAGGGGAATCTATTACAAAAAAAATTAAACGCTTTCAGATTGAAGATCTCCTTAATCGTAATCCTATAAGGCTGAATGATGCTAATAAAAGAAATGCACTTACAGGGAAAACAATACTTGTGACGGGTGGGGCAGGTTCCATAGGAAGTGAGATTGTACGACAAGTTGCTTCTTATGAGCCTAAACAGATCATCGTCCTAGACCAAGCCGAAACGCCATTACATAATTTGAGCTTGGAACTTTCGGTCAATTTCCTAGACGTTCCATTCGAATATTTTTTATGCGATGTACGGAATAAAGAGCGTCTCAAAATGCTTTTTGAAACGTTTGATATCGATTATATATATCACGCGGCCGCCTACAAGCACGTGCCCATAGTAGAAGATAATCCCCACGAAGCGATACTCACAAATATAATGGGAACACGCAACATTGCAGATCTTGCAGTGGCTCACAAGGTGCCTTATTTTGTAATGGTATCGACAGACAAGGCTGTAAATCCCACAAATGTTATGGGAGCCTCAAAACGCGTTGCCGAGTTGTACGTGCAATCGTTGTTTTTCGCGAAAGCGGACACCATTAAAACTAAATTTATAACGACAAGATTTGGTAATGTGCTTGGGTCTAATGGGTCTGTTGTACCGCTTTTCAAAAAACAGATTGAACAAGGTGGACCGATAACAATTACACATCCAGATATCATTAGATACTTTATGACTATCCCTGAAGCGTGTCAGCTCGTACTGGAAGCAGGAGTAATGGGCGCGGGAGGAGAGATTTTTGTATTTGATATGGGAGATCCTGTGAAAATTAAAGACCTCGCCACAAGAATGATACAGCTTGCAGGACATACTCCTGGGGTTGATATCAGGATAGAGTACACGGGCTTGCGACCTGGTGAGAAACTGTATGAAGAATTACTTAACGATGGTAGCCGCGTTATCCCTACGCATCATCATAAGATTATGATTTCTAAAGACGAGACCCAAGACTTTGAGATAGTTAGTGCATCTATTAATAGAATGATTGCCTGCTCTATATCTGAATCAAAGGAAACCGTAGTTTCTGAACTGAAAGAACTCGTTCCTAATTTTAAAAGTAATAACTCCATTTTTGAAGCATTAGATAAGAAATTATCAATCAACTAGATTGAGTATCTTTGCCCTTTAAATTTAAATGCTAACCTACTTCATTCTAAATGAATTTTTATAAAGTCATAATACTCCTCGCACTTATCTTAGGAGTGACATCTTGTGCCTCAAAAAAGAACGTCATCTATCTTCAGGACATACAGAAAATAGATAGTATCTCAAGCTCTACGGCATATACAACACGTATTGCGCCTAATGATCTTCTTGCTATAACCGTGACCGCAGAAAATATGGCAGCTGTACAGCCTTTTAATCTGCCTGTGTCTACTACGAGAGATGTAAATGATGGTGCTCAGATAAGTACTGTAAATCAACCATATCTTGTGCATAATGATGGGACTATTGACTTTCCTAAGTTGGGAGAGCTTAAAGTAGCAGGACTGGATAGGCAAGAGGTTACGACACTAGTTACGGAGAAACTCAAAAAATATATTAAGGATCCAAGAGTAGAAGTGAGGATACAGAATTTTAAGATTACCGTTTTGGGAGCAGTAAAAAACCCTGGAACTTTTGCCATAAAGGATGAGCGTGTTACTATACTTGAGGCACTAGGCTTAGCTGGTGATATGACTATTTACGGCGAGCGTAGCAATGTCCTTGTACTTCGTGAGGATGAAGGGGTAAAGAAATACGGACGTCTGGATGTTACTAAAAGTGATTTTCTAGACTCTCCATACTACTATTTAAGACAGAATGATGTCGTTATGGTAGAACAAAATAATGCTGAGGTTCAAAAATCCATCTCAAACCCTAATACGGGTATCTATTTTTCGGTGGCCTCTTTATTGCTATCTGTTTTCGTAATTTTTACCCGTTAATTATGGAACAGGGAAATAATGCATCAAGCTTTAACGAGATAGGTAACGATGACCATCTTGTAAACGATATCTTAAAACAATACACAAGACATTGGAAATGGTTTTTGATTGTTATTGTAATGGCCGTAGTGGCCGCACATATATACTTGCGCTACACAACGGCTATCTATAGTACCCAAGCAACAATCTTACTTAAAGACGAAAAGGGCAATAGCGGTTTTTCAGAACTTTCGGCCTTAGAGGATCTGGGCATTTTCTTCGGTGGTTCAGGGTCAAAGTTATCAGATCAGCTCGCTATCTTGAACTCGCGCAGGTTAATGGAGGGTGTCGTAAGTGAACTACATCTTAACATAAGCTACTTTGCTGAGGGTCAGGTAAAAACCGTAGAGACTTATAATGCTCCTGTAATTGTATCAGATATTGAAAATCAGAAGTTTGCAGATTTTGAAGGAGTTTATACGCTACGAATCATAAATAATGGCGCGGGCTCTTTTCGCTTAAAGCGAAATAATAATTCTGAAACTTCTACACATAAATACGGGGATATTATAGATTCAGATTTTGGAAAGTTTAATGTGTTACCGCGGTCAGGTGACGGCTCTGGAGATTGGGATGAGGTTGTTGTTCAAATAGTTTCAATAAAAAAAGCGGCATTGTTTTATGCTGGTCAGATAACGGCAACTCCAAAAGGAAAAAACACAAATGTTATCCAGCTCACGACGCAAAGTCCCGTAGGCATAAAGTCTAGGGATATCTTAAATAGTCTCGTTAGACAGTATAATCTGGACGCCAAAAATGATAAAAATCAAGTCGCTCTAAACACGGCAAATTTCATTGCAAACAGGTTAACAATCATTTCTGAAGAGTTAGACTCCGTGGAGACTACTAAGGAGACCTTTAAAAAAGATAACCGACTTACAGATATACCTGCAGAGGCGACTATCGCCGTAGAGAGTAGTAATGCCCTTAAAAGTAGAATCCTAGACGTATCGACTCAAATAGCACTTGCCCAAGATCTCGAAGATTATATTAATAGCAACACTACAGCACTACTTCCTTCTAACCTAGGGGTATTAGGAGGAGGTCTCAGTTCTCAGGTAGATGCATACAACGCTCTCATATTACAACGTAACGATCTACTAATCTCGTCTACCGAGGAAAATCCTGTGGTTCAAACCATAGATTCAGAACTGAGCCAGATTAGAAATACAATACAATCTGGATTGTCTAATGAACGTTCGGCGCTAGAGATCACAGAGCGAGAATTGAGAGGGCAGGAACGCGTCTATGCCTCAAAGATTGCAACGGTTCCTACATTAGAAAAAGCCGCAAGAGGCATTGTACGGCAGCAAGAAATAAAGGAAGAACTATATCTGTATCTACTTAAAAAGAGAGAGGAAACGGCAATTTCTCTTGCGATTAATACGCCTAATGCAAAGGTGATAGATGAGGCCATAACGTCACCATCTCCTGTTTCTCCTAAACGCGGATTAATTAAGCTCATTGCAGCCATTATAGGATTTCTTTTTGTGCTCATCATAATATATGTGCGTAGTTTACTTGATATCAAACTTCACAGTAGGTCTGATGTAGAGCGACTCACAAAGACGCCTATCCTGGGTGAATTACCATTTGTAGATGGAGAAGGAAACCACATCATTGAGCAGTACGACCGTTCTATACTTGCAGAATCCTTCCGTATTCTGAGAACTAATCTAGATTATTTCACACGTTCCAAAGAAGGGAAAAAACGTAATGTCGTATACGTGACTTCTACAATTAAAGGTGAGGGAAAAACTTTTGTGGCATTTAACCTGTCGCTTACACTTGCTTCTACTGGAAAGAAAGTATTGCTTATAGGTGGAGACATACGTAACCCACAAGTGCATCGCTACATGGATTTGAAAACGGCAAATATAGGATTGTCAGAATATATGTACGACGACTCTGTAGCCCCAGAAGATATTATTACAAATGAGTCTGTAAATGGTCAAAAATTTGATGTAGTACTTTCAGGTCGCATTCCACCCAATCCAGCAGAACTTTTTATGAATAGTCGCTACGACAAGCTCATAGAACGCGTATCAGAGTTGTATGACTACGTAGTTGTAGATACAGCTCCTACGATGCAAGTAACAGATACACTCCTCATCAGTCAGTATGCAGATGTAACGATATTTGTAACTCGCGCCGAGTTTACGCAAAAGCGACTGTTACAATATTCTCAGGACCTTTATAAGGAAGGAAAGCTCAAAAATATGACCTATGTGGTAAACGGGGTGAAGTCTAACAACTTTGGCTATGGCGCAAAATACGGTTATGGCTATGGCAATGAGGAAGTAGGACTGTGGAGAAAAATAAAAGATTTTTTATCCGGAAAAAGCTAGCGATTAACTAAAAACGCGATCGTTATTTAACGCAACATTCCGCAAGGTGGCTAAGTATTTGCTGCTTATTTTTATTTCGGCAATTTTTTCCAGATGTTCTAAGCGGTGCGTGTCCGTGCCTATGAAATCATAAGCACCAGAAGCTAAAAGTTTAAAGGCTTGTCTCTGGACGTGGCTCCCATAATGAGAACTAAGGGACAGCGCATTAAGTTGCAAGTGACAGCCCTTGCCTTTAAAGATTTCAAAAATACTCAAGTCTTTGTGATAATAGGCATACCGTTCTGGATGGGCTATAACAGGGATATACCCTTTTGAGGTAATGGAAAAAATCAACTCCATAAGATGTATGGGTGGCTGAAAATAGGAAAGCTCTACGAGGAGGTAATTATCCTTAAGACACAACAAGGAGTCCGATTCTAGTAGCTGTTCGAACTCGTAATCTAACATATATTCTGATGCATAAGATAATGAGACTTCTGGAACTAGTCCTTTAACCTCAGTATATGCCTTTGCTATAGATGCTCGAGTATTTGTATAGATTTCGCCCAGTGTGTGCGGGGTCGCAATGATTTTTTTAAATCCTAGGTCCCTATATTTATGGAGTAGATCGGTGCTGGACTGTACATCTTTTGCGCCGTCATCTATGCCTGGAAGCACGTGACAATGGATGTCTGGAATTCCTGCAATGATGTCCAGCAGGAAGGTTTTTTTGGAAAAGATGCTTAGCATAATTCAAAAATAATCTAAAAAAAGCGGTCATCTCCATTGAAATCTGCCTTACTTTCGCCAAAATTCATCGTAAGTTTCAATTAAATCCCCTTACAGTTTTGAAAAATATACTCTTACTTTTTTGCTGTTGCGTCGCTATCACCGCAAGTGCTCAAGAAGTCGAATTTTCTGGAAATGCAGGCTTTGACGGCGCCTACGCTAGTGAGCAACTTCCTTTCTGGTTTACGGCAAATACAAACGGACTTCGTGATGGGTTAACAAATGGGGATGTGTACGCTTTCGCGAAAGCGGAATACCCAACATCTTCCTCTTCACATCTAGAAATAGGCGTGGGAGCGATGTATCGTGATGGAGTGACAGACCGCCTGCAACGTGCCGAACTTTACGCCTCTTTTACTAACAAATGGCTTGTTGCCACGTTAGGAAGCCAGCAACAGAAAGAGCGCTACGATGGTCTCTCCACCACAAACGGAAACATATTATGGTCTGGAAATGCAAGAGCAATCCCGGGAATTGTAGTGGAGGCTCCCGAGCCCATTAAGCTTTCAAAAACGATTGCTGTAGACTACGGACTGGGCAATTATTTTCTCAATGATGATCGCTACGTCGGGAATACAATGGTGCACTATAAGCGCCTAGGCTTACATATTGCTGTAAATGAAAAGAGTACTTTCAAAGGTACATTACAACATTATGCACAATGGGGTGGCACTAGTCCGATTGCAGGAAAACTACCAGCTGGATTTTCAGATTTTATAAAGATTTTTCTAGCTCAAAATGCAGATGCAGATGCTCCGGAAGGGGACCAACAAAACGCCCTTGGTAATCACCTGGGCTCCTATAATTTTGAATACGAGTATAAAGGAGTAAGTGGCGCACTAGAAGCTTACCATCAGCACCTTTTTGAAGATGGATCAGGAACAGCATTTAAAAATTTTCCAGATGGGGTATGGGGCCTTACTTATGCTCCTAAAGTAGGAGTTTTAACAAGAATTCTCTACGAATTCGTACACACTACAGATCAAAGTAGCGCAGATCAACCTAGTGTAAGCGCGGGCGATAACTATTTTAGTAATAAAGTATACCGTAGCGGTTGGACGTATGATGGACGGACTATAGGTATTCCCTTTATATTGTTGAACCCGGAAACGGGTTTAGGTATCAGTAATAACAGGATTAAAGCTCACCATCTTGGAGGTTCCTTTACATTTGATACTATCACGGTCAATCTTAAGGGAAGTTATGTTCAAGATTTTGGTGCGCCAGGAAATCCGATTCCTGAAGGTATCAATAAAGTCTTCACTTATGCAAAGGGTCTTTACACCACAAACTTTGGAGTCTTTTCTGTAGCTGCTGGAGCCGATTTTAATAACAGTACAGAAAATACATTTGGTTTTATGGGGGGGTATAAATTTGTCTTCTAGCAATATTCCAATTCTCTCTTATTAGTAAGAATTTTAAAACTTTTTAAAGAACAGGTTCTCAGTGTTTAGGATAAAAGTCCTAAATTAGCTGCGCGATAAAATGTTATTTTTTACCGATGAAATACCATAGGTATAACTCCTGCTAAGTTCACTTGAATCGGGTGGCTTATGGTGTTTATTATAAAAATATTGATATATGATTAGATGTTTACTTTTTACCCTGATTTTGTTTTTTGCGATTGGAAATGGATTTGCTCAAGAGTATAAGCAGATGATGGATGACCCGTCTATAAACTTTTATGACGTTGTTGCTAGTGGTGAAGCTTATTTTAGGACGATTGATAAAGATGCAAAGGGTTCGGGGTACAAACAGTTTGCGAGGTGGAAAAATAATAATGAGTATAAATTCTACCCTTCTGGAAAACGTGATCTTGTAGACCCTAACTTTGCAAAAAATGCTCTAGAATCGTATCAGTCGCGATATCCAGAACAGTTTGCTACAACAAAAATGATGACGGGCTGGAGAGAGCTTGGCCCGAATTCTGTTGACTTGATCACAGGTCATTATGCGGCAGGAATAGGGCGGATAGAAGATGTTTATGCAGATCCAGCAAATGAACAAAAGTTATATATCGGGTCACGTAGTGGAGGATTGTGGCGTAGTGTAGATGGTGGTCAAAATTGGGTAGGCGGTAGTACGGACTTCCTTCCTGCTAGCGGTGTAAACACTCTCGCGGTAAATCCTTATAATACGGACCATCTCTTAGTCAATGTGCGTAACTCGCGCAACGGTACTACTTACGGAATATATGAAAGCACAGATGGTGGAGCCACGTTAAATGAAACAGCATTCAATCCATCAAACCTTAATAAAGGTGGACTGGGTTCTAATTTTTCAATTCAGAGAATCATATATCACCCTACGATAGCAAATACCGTTTTTGTAGGAACATCTGATGGTTTGTATAAATCTACGGATGGTCTTGCCACTTGGACTGAAGTTTATGATGGCGGGCAGTTTTATACCATAGGTTTTCACCCTACAAATGATCAAATTGTCTACACATACAACTATTATTTCTTTAATAATCACAGGGATTATCTTTTAAAATCTACTGACGGTGGTGACACTTTTACACGTACAAGTGAAATTCCTGGAAATAATAATGCTTTTGGAGAATTTGATATAAGTCCTGCGGCTCCTCAAAATGTATATTATGCGTCGAGCAGTGGTATTTATAAATCTTCAAATGAAGGAGAAACGTTTACATTAATAACAAATCCGGGTGTGGGTGTAGGAGCATTTGGAGTAAACGATCAAGATGAGACTAATATGATCACTGGGGGTATTGATGTCTTTTCATCAGATGATGAAGGCGCATCATTTAACCAAAGAAGCTGGTGGTCTCTAGGTAGTGCAGAGCACGGCGCTGGAGGATTTCAAGAACGCTATGACAATAGTGACGTATATGTACACGCTGATTTGAGAAGAGTTGTTTCTGTAAATGGGACATTATATTTAGGTACCGATGGTACAGTTGCCAAAAGTCAAGACAATGGTCTTACTTGGGAGAATATCATGGTTGATGGAGTAGGAGTAAGAGAAAATTACAAATTAGGATTAAGTCAGTCTAATAATGGCGTTGCCATTTTAGGCTCACAAGATAATGGTACCAGTATTTACAAAGAATCTGGATGGATTGAATTTTATGGAGCAGATGGAATGGAGGCGCTTATACACCCACTCAATCCAGACTGGATGATCTCCAGTATACAGAATGGAGGGCGTCGCCGAACCAAAGATGGAGGTTTTTCGCAAGATGGGGTGACACCTTCTGGATCGGCAAGTGGCTACTGGGAAGCACCTATCGCTTATGATCCTAATCATCATCTAACAATTTATGATTTTCGAGACGGAGTGCGTAAAAGTGAAGACTTTGGATCAAGTTATACATTACAAGGAAGTCCATCATTCTCAGGAAGTATGCAACTAGCTGAAATCGCACAGAACAATAGTGATATCATAATCGTTTCCAATGGTAGCAACATTGAAAAATCAACAGATCAAGGGGTTACATTCATTGATATAAGTAGTGGACTCCCTAGTCACAGTATTCAGGATATAGCATTTGACTACGAGGATGATGATAGGATTTTTGTTGTTAACGCAAGCTATCAGGATAATGGTGAGAAAGTCTATATGTCTGAAGATGGTGGTGCGAGTTGGCAAAACATCACGTATAACATAGGGGACATTCCAGTACATACGATAGTGATAGATAATGATCCACAAAAATATATTTATCTGGGAACAGAAATAGGAGTATATGCTAAACCATTAAATGGCAATACCTGGACATTATATAATACTGGTATGCCAAATACTACAATAGAAGAGTTAGAAATAAATTTTGGAGCAAACACGCTTAAAGCTGCGACCTGGGGACGCGGTTTGTGGGAGTATGATCTTGTAGGGAGATCTGCCTACCCATCTATAGAAATTACTACTATAACAAATCAACCTACAGATGACCTGCCTAAAACAAGTGTGCCTCAATTTATCACTTCAGAAATTGAGTACAGTGGTACGCTTACGGATATCTATGCCAGATGGTCTATAGACAACCCAGATTTTAGTGTTGAGGCAAATACGTTGCCGATGACCAATACAAGTGGAAATATTTGGGTTACAGATGTTCCAATACCAGATTTCCCAGAAGGAACTGATGTATACTTCAAGGTTTTCGCCGAAGGCGATTCTGGCGATAAGAGTGAGACATACAAATTTATGTATACGGTAAAACCTTTTGAATACTGTACGCCTAGTGTTCAGAATGGAACCTCGGATTTCATAAATCTTGTTGAAATTGATGATGCTGCAACAACACTATATTCTAATCCTTCCGGCAATGATGGATATACTGTTTACAACAACACGCCTATCGAATTCATCGCTGGTGAGTCGTATGATTTATCTGTGAGTTTACAATTTGCCTTTACAGGTGATCAAGCGGGTGCGTGGATCGATTTTAATAGAGATGCGTCCTTTGACGATATAGAAACTATTACAATGGCTCCGTATGCTTCTAATGTATCCACTGGGAATTTTACAATACCCCTGGACGCCGTAACAGATGAAGTAACACGGTTAAGAGTACGGAATTCATTTTTTAATGATCCTCAAGCTTGTAATTTTGATGCGGGAGAAGTAGAGGATTATATGGTCATTATTAGACCGTCTCCAGCATGTTCGTTAACCTCAACGTATAATGGAGCCTGGAGCCTGGGCGCTCCTACAGAGAATGAAAAAGCAATTTTTACGGCTAACTATAATACGAGTATTGGAAATATAGAGGCTTGTGAGATTGAAATTGCCGTAGGAGCAACGGTGATAGTAAGTCCGGAGACTTATCTCAAGGCTGCGGGAAATATAACCGTGAACGGAACGCTCATTATAGAACACGAAGGAAGCGTATTGCAGGTGGACGATGCCGCTGTGGTGACTAAGGGAGCTGGAGCAGTTATCGAAGTACGTAAGACTACGCTGGATATGGCACCACGCGATTTTATGTTTGCGAGCTCACCGATGACCGCCGAAACGCGCGATGGAGTCTACGGAAACGTAGTAGATGCCGCGACGTCAACTATCGATCAAGCATTTCGTGTCATTTATCTAATACCAGAAAACTTTGAAGCAGATCCATTGGTGCAAAATTATGCGCCTTACATGGGTGCGGAAACTTTTTTGAGTGTAGATAATACGTTTTTAGGAAATCATAACGCGTCTGAGGATATTGTTCCTGGAGAGGGATTGATCATCTATCCTCAAGATTCATATATAGCTAATGGTGTTACAACCTCTTACGACTTTGTATACACTAAGGGAACGTTAAACAACGGTATAGTTACCTATCCCATACAATACAATGGAACGACTGAGAATAATTTCAATTTACTAGGAAATCCATATCCATCTGCAATAGACGTAAGATCCTTGATTGCATCTAATCCTATGATTAATGAGGTATATTTTTGGGAGCATGCGACAACTCCTAGCACTACTTATCCAGGATATCTTGGAGCTAATCCCTCAATGCAGGATTTCTCAATGCTTAATCTTACTACTGGTATGGCCGCTCCTAATAAACCAGGAAGCGTTCCATCGCGATACATTGCTTCTGGTCAGGGATTTGCTATAAAGGCAGATCAAGCTGCAATGGCGACCACCGAAGTTACTTTTAACAATGAAATGAGAGTTTCTGGTAACAATAACCAATACAGAACACAAAGTGAAAGAAACCTCATCTGGCTTAAATTATCTAATGAGCAACACGACTTGCAGAGCAAAACGGCTATAGGTTTTCTTGCAGAAGCATCTGAAGGAATGGATAGAGGCTATGATAGTAAACGTATGGCCACTCCTATTTCCATTTATACAACAATAAAAAGTGGTGAGCAATTGGGTATTCAAGGGAGAGAATCCTTTGATCAGGAAATGATTATTGAAGTAGGAGTAGCAACAGCAATTGAGGAAATTACTCCGTACATAATTTCCTTAGATGATATTGAAGGAGTGCAAATAGACAGTACCCCTATTTATCTCATTGATTTTGCGACCCAAACTTATGTAAACCTTAAAGAGAAATCGTACTCCTTTACAACAAATGCCATCAACAGTAGTGAGCGATTTGCTCTAGCCTTTAAATCGCCAGAGAATTTAGGCGTTTCTGAGCAAGTACTATTTGAAAAAAGGATACAGCTCTTCCCTAATCCCGCAACAGATAGTGTTACCATAAAAACTTCTAACGATGACGTTATCCAGCATCTTGAGATCTATGATACAAATGGGAAACATGTGAAACAAGTAGGTTTTACAGGCTCTAATGCTCAAGAAACAGTAGATGTTTCCGGTTTAGCTAAAGGGGTGTATATGGTCAAAATCTCAAATGGAAAAACAAGTACAATAAAGAAGCTTGTTGTTTATTAATGTCGAGTTATAGAAATGGAAAAACCGTCTCATTCATTTGAGACGGTTTTTCCATTTTGAGGTTTTTCTATTCTAATTGAGCGCTGTATTCATTCAAATATTTGAGCTGTTAATTTTACGCTTTCGCGAAAGCGTAACAACCTATTTTCCAATACAAAACTGAGAAAATATATTCCCAAGTAGTTCATCGTTAGTTACTTGTCCCGTGATTTCACCAAAATGATACAAAGCCTCTCGAATATCAATAGCCATTAAATCCCCCGTAAGTCCAGTCTCAAGACCATATTGCACTTTTTCTATCTCTTCAAGTGCTTTTAGTAAAGCATCGTAGTGACGCGAATTTGTAACAATAGTTTCGTCATTGCGCAGGGCTCCCGTATTTACGAAGTCTAGTAATTTTGATTTCAGCTCGTCCACTCCCATATTCTCTTTGGCAGAGAGCAAATGAATATTAGGGATTTGAGATTTAAGATTTAAGATTTCAGCAGAGTCTAGTTGATCCACTTTATTTGCAATAACCACAAGTGGCTTTAATGGAAATTGATTCTTAATCTTCTCAATCTCAAATAAAACTGACGAATAATTCTCTCCCCCTGGGAGAGATGCCGCAGGCAGAGAGGGTTTCTGAATTCTGAATTCTGAATTCTGAATTAAAGAAGCATCAAACAAGTATACCACCACTTGTGCCTGCTTAATCTTCTCAAAAGTCTTTTTAATTCCGAGTCCCTCAATAGTATCGGTCGTCTCTCGTATTCCTGCGGTGTCAATAAATCGGAAGCCTATTCCACCTATAGAAAGCTCATCCTCAATCGTATCTCTAGTGGTGCCTGCAATATCAGATACAATCGCCCGATCCTCATTGAGAAGCGCGTTAAGAAGGGTAGATTTTCCTACGTTAGGTTCTCCCACGATGGCTACGGGAATCCCGTTTTTAATCACATTTCCTGTGGCAAAAGAATCTATTAGGCGTTTTAACACCTTCATAATGCGCGCCACGAGTTCTTTAAACTGTGTCCTATCTGCAAATTCTACATCCTCTTCTGCAAAGTCCAGCTCTAGTTCTATGAGCGAGGCAAAATCCAGTAGCTCCTTGCGTAAAGCAGCAATCTCGTTTGAGAAGCCGCCGCGCATTTGTTGCATTGCAATCTGGTGGCTCGCTTCGTTGTCGCTAGCAATGAGGTCTGCAACCGCTTCGGCTTGACTTAGGTCCATCTTGCCGTTTATAAACGAGCGTAGCGTAAATTCTCCAGGCTGCGCTGCACGACACCCAGAGCGCAATAGTAATTGAATGATCTCTTGCTGAATGTAACTAGAGCCGTGGCAAGAAATCTCAACCGTAGGTTCACCTGTATAAGAATTACTCCCTCTAAAAAGCGAAACTAAAACCTGGTCGATCACTCGCTCTCCGTCTATTATATGACCCAAGTGTATGGTATGTGTTTTCTGTTTTGCCAGATTTTTATCGTGTATCGATTTAAATAAAGGGGTGCAAATATTGATTGCATCTGTACCAGAAACTCGAATTACAGCAATGGCTCCAGCCCCAGCGGGACTTGCAAGCGCAACAATAGTATCTTGTATATTCATTACTGCAAAATTACGGAAAGGTGTAACATTTTTACGATTAACACTACTTATAAGTATCAATCAGAAAAAATCAAAACTATGGAAATCATTCACGACGGCGTTCCCGTACGCGAGGACCGCAATCTTTTAGTACTCACTCACCTTTCTCAATTACTGGATTATGTAACCGGTTTTGGAGGGTTTATCGTACCGCTTATACTTTGGATTGTAAATAAAGACAAAATCCACGGGATGGACGCCCACGGAAAAGCAATTTTGAACTTTCAAATCAGTATGTTTATCTATGCGCTTATCTGTATTCCTGCCATACTCTTATTAGGGCTTGGTCTCTTAGGTTTATTAGCAATATGCATTCTCGCATTTATTTTGCCTATTATAAACGCAATAAAAGTAAGTAATGGCGAGAAGCCCAATTACTATATAAGCTTGCCATTATTCACGTAGGTAATTCCGCTCCTGCCTGCCGTCAGGCAGGTTCGCGAAATTTATTCTAAATTTATTTCAGAAGCAAACATCTAAACTATTCTAGCCGATTCGTAAGAGTCGGCTTTATTTATCATATTTACTTTCAAGTTCACTTCAATTTCTAAGATATCTCCTGTCCATCCAGAAAGTTCCAAAAGGTATTATGGAGCACAGTAAAACGATTCCCAGTGTTTTATTATTCCATTTAAGCTCTGGCTTCATCATAAAGGCCATTACAACATAAGCCAAAAAAAGTACGCCGTGCGCCATCCCGATGACCTTATTTGGATCGCCATTATCCCAGATATATTTGAGAGGCATTGTTACAAAAAGGATGAGAAGAAAAGAAATTCCCTCCAGAATACTGATGAGGCGGAAGCTTTTAAGCATAGCGATAATTTTATACAAAAATAAGTGCCAAAGCTTAATTACAACCCGTCTGCTACTGATATTTTACTCCACTTCAAAAAGGATAAGTTGTGTCACTTGCTCGCCAAAGTTATTAAAGTTATTATCTGAGATAACAACTAGGGATTTCTTCCCATTTTCAAGTAATGGCCCAAAGGTCATTCCCTCAATATTATCTACTCTTCCAGAAGGTAATTGTGCTCTTATCGTGTTAAAATCAAAGAGGAGTGTCTTCTCAACAGGAGTAAAATCTGTATTACTTAAGTTGTTTATTTTACTTACATCTGTAGCCCCAGAAATGTCTACTTTATAAATTTTTACATTGTTCCCTCCATCGCTATGTCCCGAAGCGTAGGAACGTTCTAGAATAAGGAGCCTGTTTTTGGAATAAGATAAGATTTCGGTTATACCATTTACCTCCATTTTTCCTGGGCGTGCTACTTTATCAAGCATATAAACGTATTCGCTTTCAAAAGTATTTTTGGCGACATTAATGTTTGCAATTCTTACTGGTGACGTTGCGCTTTTACTCGTAGGGATCTCACCATCTTGAACAAGAGGTAGTTCTGTCGTAACCCATAAATTATTACTATTGTAATCTAACGATAGCGCCTCAAACACTCCATTATTTCTAGGACCATTTTTTGCATCTTGACCCGCGAGATAGCGATTAGGTAATTTAATTTCTGCAATATAAGTGCCATCTCTGGACGCCCGATATATAAAAGGATGAATTCCGGTACTTATATTTCCCTCACTGCTCCAGTATAGCTCATTAGCACCAGAAACGCGCAACGATTCTGGGTCTGCCAGCCCTGATTTAAAAGGGAGATTGTTTTTGCTTTTAAGCGCAGCGACGCCTAAAATTTTAGGATTTTCAAATCCATTGGTATTGTAATTGAGACCAAGACTGTAATACCGCGGACTTTTACGATCATCACTCAGGACATACCAACTGCCATTTGCATAGTCAATAGCCGATAAACCACCTACTTCTTCACCTTCAAAAATGAATCCTTGAGGGATGATTATTTCAGCAATATAATTGAGCGCAGTGATGTCACTTGATTGTTTGGTCGTTGACATTCTTGAACCACAAGAAACACATACGAATCCTGCGGTCATTAGTATTGAGTAGATCTTTTTCATAAATTTTTCACTTTTCCCGCCGTAAACAATCAGCATCTAAGCCGTATTAATTCTAACTCAAAGGTCTTAAAATTATTCAGAGCAAAGTATAAACTTGGATTTGAAGTATATTTTAGGAATAGTTTAAAATAATTAGTTGTCCGCTTTCGCGAAAGCGTACCTATCTTTAAGCATACAAAAAAGAATATATGGATCATAAAGGTAAAGTAGCCCTAATCACGGGTGGGACAAAGGGAATAGGATACGGAATTGCTCAGGCGCTCATAAAATTAGGAATAAATGTTGCTATCACAAGCCGTGACAAAGCATCTGCCGAAGAGGCTGCAAAACAATTGTCTCAGAACGATAATAGAGCCTTAGGTTTAGAAGCAGACGTCCGAGACTATGAAAGTCAAGAGCGCGCCGTCAATGAGACGATAAAGACCTTCGGTAAACTGGATATATTAATCGCAAATGCTGGACTGGGGCATTTTAAGTCCATCGAAGATATGACTGTTGAGCAATGGAACGAGGTTATTGAAACCAATCTGACTGGCGTCTTTTATTCTGTAAAAGCAAGTGTTACGGCACTTAAAAGGTCAAAGGGGTATATTATGACCATTTCCAGTCTTGCGGGTACAAACTTTTTTGCGGGAGGAACGGCCTATAATGCAAGTAAATTTGGTGTTACAGGATTTACACAAGCATTAATGCTGGACCTTAGACAGGACGATGTAAAGGTCACTACAATAATGCCTGGATCGGTGAGTAGTCATTTTGGCGGTCGATCTCCAGAGGAAGGTACGGACTGGCGTATACAACCAGAGGACATTGGGCAGATGGTTGTAGATTTATTAAATATGAACCCACGCACATTGCCTAGCAAGGTTGAGGTGAGGCCTAGTAAACCGCCAGTGAAGTAGTTTTTAGTGGCAGTTTTCAGTAGCAGTAGCAGTTGTAAAGTGGAAGGTGGAAGTTGCCGTTTCTTCAATCGTTTTATTTTTTTTAATTGTATTGCTATCTGTCGCGAAACCGGCACGAATCCATTTTTTTAGATTTTGAAATCGAATTCAAGTTCAAATTCGATTTCAAGTTCAAGTCCGAAGTCTCCCTTTCGCAAAAGCGAAAACCAGCCCTTTTCCCAATCTTTTGTCAAATCTCAATATTTACTCCACAGTTACACAATTTTTAGTATTTTGCAACTGTTTACTAAGGTAGACGACTTCACTTAATTATTTACAATTGATAGACCAGTTAGAATACAATACAGAGCGCGATCATCTGATCATACCTGAGTATGGACGCCATATTCAAAAAATGATAGATCAGACAAGAGAAATAGAAGATTCGGAGGAGCGCAATAAGCAGGCAAAAGGAATTATTGCCGTAATGGGAAATTTACAGCCGCACTTGCGTGATGTGCCAGATTTCCAGCACAAGCTGTGGGACCAGCTTTTTATAATGGCAGATTTTGATCTTGACGTAGAGTCTCCTTTTGGGAAACCGTCTAGAGAAGAACTTGCAGAACGCCCAGAACCACTGGAATACCCACAGAATTTTCCTAAATATCGTTTTTACGGAAACAATATTAAAAGAATGATTGATGTGGCAAAGAGCTGGGAAAAAGGAGAGTTGAGAGATGCACTTGTAATTACAATTGCAAACCACATGAAAAAATGTTTTCTCAATTGGAATAAAGATACGGTAGAGGATGATGTGATTTTTAATCATCTTTTTGAACTCAGTAATGGCGAAATTAATCTTAAGGATAAGGATGAAGACTTGCGCGATAGTGATCGTTTGATACGCGCATCTAAGAAGGCAAAAGCCTCCGACCACCCAGTAAAAAAATCAAAAGGAAAAGGTAACTACACTCGCAAGAAGCGATACTAAAAAACACTCTTATATAATTTATGGCAACATTTCAGATCGAGGGAGGTCACCCACTTAAAGGTGACATCCAACCACAAGGCGCAAAAAACGAAGCACTTCAAATCTTATGTGCGGTATTGCTAACCCCTGAAAAAGTTACCATAAGTAACATCCCAGATATTAGGGATGTAAATAAGCTTATTCAGATTTTAAGTAATCTGGGAGTTAAGATTCAAAAAATAAAGAAAGGAGAATTTACTTTTCAAAGTGATGACCTACAACTAGATTATCTGGAAAGTGAGCAGTTTAAAACGGACGGTGCAGGATTACGTGGTTCTATTATGATTGTGGGGCCGTTGCTAGCACGTTTTGGTAAAGGATATATTCCGCGTCCTGGAGGTGATAAAATAGGTCGCCGCCGTCTGGATACCCACTTTCAAGGTTTTATAAACTTAGGAGCAAACTTCCGCTATAATCGTGAGGAACGTTTTTATGGAGTAGAAGCACCTAAGGGTCTTACGGGTACATATATGCTTTTAGACGAAGCATCGGTAACAGGAACAGCAAATATTGTAATGGCTGCTGTGCTTGCCAAAGGGAAAACCACTATATACAATGCAGCCTGTGAGCCCTATTTACAGCAGCTCTGTAAAATGCTCAACAGTATGGGTGCAAAAATTACAGGCGTAGGTTCTAACATGCTTCACATAGAAGGGGTAAAGACATTGGGCGGTTGCAAACACCGCGTACTTCCAGATATGATCGAGATAGGATCGTGGATAGGACTTGCCGCAATGACCAAGAGTGAAATTACAATAAAAGACGTTTCTTGGGACGACCTTGGGATTATCCCTAACACCTTTAGAAAACTGGGAATCACATTAGAGCGCAGGGGCGACGATATCTATATTCCCGCTCATAAAGATGGCTACACCATCGAGAGTTACATTGATGGTTCTTTTATGACAATTGCAGATGCGCCGTGGCCAGGGTTTACTCCAGACCTTTTGAGTATTATGCTCGTCACTGCGACCCAAGCCAAGGGCGAGGTAATGATCCACCAAAAAATGTTCGAGAGTAGACTCTTCTTTACAGACAAGCTTATCGATATGGGAGCAAAGATTATACTATGTGATCCTCACCGTGCGACTGTCATCGGTCACAACTTTAAGTCGCAGCTTAAGGCAACAACGATGACCTCTCCTGACATACGCGCTGGAATATCGTTGCTTATTGCTGCTCTAAGTGCAAAGGGAACATCGACCATTCATAATATCGAGCAAATAGATCGTGGTTATGAAAATATAGATGATAGATTGCGTGCGATAGGAGCAAAGATTGTAAGGATAGATTAAGTTTTTACGCTTTCGCGAAAGCGTATACATAAAACGCATTATTGTGGCTCTAACATACCTCTAAATTGTGCTAGGTAAATTTATCAATAAAATTATACTGAGTGACGAAATTGTATATTCGGGAAGTATTGATGAGTTAAATGAGAAGATTCGATTAAATAATAACAAGCGTGTACAGATTGAATGGCAGGACTACCACCATTTTTTGTTCTTCTCAAAATGGTCTCTCGGTACTTTACAAATTAGAGGATTCTATAGAAGTGATTTGGGAATATCGGGCTATGCGACTTTAATATCACAAGAAGATGGTACATCCAAAATCATTTTAAGAACCAGAGTCCGAATAGAGTTATATCTTTTAGCTGGATTTACGATTTTAGCAAACCTTATAGGTCTTATAACTCAGGATGATACTTCGTATGTAACTCTTTTATACATACCGCTTATACTTATTTGGTTTTGGCTCATATATCGCTTCCAAGAGAAAATTCTCTTTAAGAGGTTGAAATCAGTATTGAACTCACAATAGTAATATGCTCAATATGTGGAGTAAATTTCATTTTGCTTTTCTATTAGTATTCATTGCTTGTAACGATTCAAAAGTTCCAATAGTTATGACCTCAAATAAAATCCCAATCGTCATTGCCCACAGAGGAGCACAATCCATCTTTCCTGAACATACCTTAGAGGGCTATAAAAAAGCCATAGAGCTAGGCGCAGATTATATTGAGCCTGATTTGGTAATGACTAAAGATGGAGTTCTAGTAGCACGTCACGAACCTTATATTTCAAAAACGACGGACGTAGCTGACAGAAAGGAGTTTAAAAATCGGAAAACCACAAAAGTAGTAGATGGCATTAAAATCACAGATTGGTTTGTATCAAATTTTACGCTAAAAGAGCTCAAAACCTTAAGGGCGCGACAGCCGTGGCCCAAACGTCCTCAAGAACATAATGACATTTTTGAGATACCGACTTTTGAAGAAATCGTTATGCTCGCTAAACAATCAAAAACTAAATCAGGAAAACCAGTAGGCATTTATCCAGAATTAAAACATCCTACTTTCCATAAAGATTTAGGATTACCAATGGAAGATAAATTTCTAGATCATTTAAAAGTTGCAGGATGGACAACAAAGGATGCTCCTGTATATGTGCAATGTTTTGAAGTGGCATCATTACAGTATTTGAACAAGTACACCGATGTAAAACTGATTCAACTTATAGGTGCGACTTGCATTCAGGATGATGGGACGCTTCTGTTTACTGATAGAGATGGTAGTTATAACCCAGAAGGACAACCCTATGATTTCTATATTGCTCACGATACTCGCACTTACCAATTTTATACTACAGAAGAGGGAATGAAATTTACCGCAACCTATGCTGATGGATTAGGGCCTTGGAAACCATTCATCATATCGCACAAAACAAATAATGAAGGTAAGATGGAGTTGTTACCTCCATCAGATTTTGTTTATCTCGCTCATAAATACAATCTCAAAGTTCACCCATACACTTTCAGAAATGAAGATGATAAGTGGCGTACAGATGAGCGACCGGAAAGTGAATACGAGTTGTTTTTTCAAGCAGGTGTAGATGGTGTGTTTTCAGATTACACTGATATTGCCGTAAAGGCCAGATATAATCACAATAAAAAAACCGCTCAGCAATAATTCTGAACGGTTTTGAATTTTGATTTTTGGCAAAGCCTAAATAGACAATCTAATCTCTACTTTCGTTTTTCTACTTTCCCCCTTACCTCAATATCGTCTGTGTACGATCTGGTCCTACAGAAACAATCTTGATCGGTGTTTGAAGCTCTTTTTCAAGAAACTCGATATATTCCATCAATGCTGATGGAAGTTGTGATGCTTCTGTCATTCCAGTAAGATCTGCTTGCCATCCTTTCATTTCTTTATAGACTACATCTACATTCTCTGGTTCTATATTGTAAGGTAAATGCTCTATAGTTTCTCCCTTGTATTTGTATGCCGTACACACTTTAAGTGTATCAAAACCTGAAAGTACATCGCCTTTCATCATCATAAGTTGTGTAACACCATTTACTTGTACAGCATATTTTAAAGCAACAAGATCTAACCAGCCACAACGACGTGGTCTTCCTGTAGTAGCACCAAATTCATTTCCTACACGTCCCATCGTTTCTCCATCTTCGTCAAAAAGTTCTGTCGGAAATGGTCCGGAACCTACACGTGTAGTATACGCCTTAAAGATTCCAAAAACTTCACCGATCTGATTAGGAGCAACACCTAACCCAGTACAAGCACCTGCGGCAGTTGTATTAGATGAGGTTACAAATGGATACGTCCCAAAATCAATATCAAGTAAAGATCCTTGAGCACCCTCAGCTAGAATAGATTTTCCTGCTTTTTGTGCTTGATATAAATACTCTTCAGAATCAATAAATTTTAGGGACTTAAGAACTTTAATTGCCTTAAAAAATTCAGTTTCTAGCTCCTCAAGATTGTAATCGATTTTTGCGTCATAAAAATCGATCATTGCAATATGCTTGTCGCGCAAGGCGCTATATCGATCTTTCCAATCTGCAAGCTCAAGATCTCCTACTCTAATACCATTACGGCCCGTTTTATCCATATAGGTGGGTCCTATTCCTTTTAAAGTAGAGCCTATTTTTGCTTTTCCTTTTGACGCCTCAGAAGCTGCATCTAGCAATCGGTGCGTAGGCAGGATGAGGTGAGCCTTGCGAGAGATAAGAAGCTTTGCTTTATAATCTAATCCTTCAAATTGATCTAAATTCTCAAGCTCTTTCTTAAAAATAACAGGGTCAATAACAACTCCGTTACCAATGACATTAAGCGCATTATCGTGAAAAATTCCAGAAGGAATTGTATGCAATACGTGCTTGATACCGTCAAACTCTAAAGTGTGTCCAGCATTGGGTCCACCTTGAAAGCGTGCGATGATATCGTAGTCCTTTGTAAGAACGTCAACGATTTTTCCTTTTCCTTCGTCTCCCCATTGGAGTCCTAGTAGCAAGTCTACTGCCATTGCGTTATAATTGTATGGTTAGTTTGAAGCCTCATTTTTCTTACCATAGAAATAAAGCGAATGCTTATCTATCGTAATATCAAATACCTCTTCGATGGTTTTCTTTATAGATTGAATGCGCGGATCACAAAATTCTATGACCTCTCCCGTATCTGTCAGAATTACATGGTCATGCTGTTTGTCAAAATATGATTTCTCGTACTGCGCTTGGTTGTTCCCAAACTGATGTTTACGCACGAGTCCACATTCCAACAACAGTTCTATCGTATTGTACAGCGTAGCTCTACTTACGCGATAGTTTTTATTCTTCATATTAATATATAAAGACTCAATATCAAAATGTTCATCGTTATTATAGATTTCCTGAAGTATAGCAAATCGCTCAGGGGTTTTACGATGCCCTTTTTCCTCTAGATACATCGTAAAAACATTTTTTACGACTTCTTGATCTTTATTGATGTTGCCGCTGGCTGACATAGGTGGTATTAAGATGCGAATTTACGGAATTACAGTCGAGTGACTTTATCTATTCCGTTGATTTTTTTGAGGTTTTCTATAAGAGTTTTCAACACTCCTTGATTCTGTACCACGACTGTTATTTGCCCTTTAAAAACTCCGTGATTTGTAGAAAAGTTGATATTACGCATATCCACGTGCATGTGTCCAGATATTTCGGCAGTTACTTGACTCACAAGCCCTAAATTGTCTATCCCCGTAAGAGCAATGTCCACTTTATATCCCTCGGCACTAGAGTCTATCCATTTTGCGGTTAATATCCGGTAAGCGTATTTACTACGCATGTCTATAGCATTAGGACAATTGTGTTTGTGCACTTTAATCCCCTCCTTTATAGTAGTAAATCCGAAAACAGAGTCTCCAGGAATTGGATTACAGCATTTTGCTAAAGTATAATCAAGCTTTTGTTCTTCCTTACCAAAAACAAGAGAGTCATATTTTGCCGTAATTTCATCCCTATCTATATTTTCTTGAATGGTTGGCTTACGAATCTTACTCTTAATAAAAGACATAAGCGCATTGCTACGTTGAGCAGCAAACTCTTTAATCATTTTATTATCTATTACGCCGGTACCAACTCGATAAAAAAGATCTAAACTAGTTCCCAATTTAAAGTATGAAACGAGTTCATTAATTGTCTTTTCGTTGAGTGCTATTTTCTGAGATTTAAGCTTTCGCGAAAGCACAACTTTACCCTCGGCCGCAATATCTTTCTTTTCATCTTTAAGAGAAGATTTTATCTTAGAACGTGCACGCGCTGTGGTTGCATAATCGAGCCAGTTACTTGTAGGTTTTGCTTGGTCTGATGTGATAATATCTACCTGATCCCCACTTTTTAATTCGTTGCTTAGCGGAACCAGCTTACCGTTTACTCGTGCACCTCTTGTGTGCATGCCAACCTCTGTATGTACACTAAAAGCAAAGTCTAGAGGCGTAGCACCTTTAGGTAAAGACTTGAGCTCACCCTGAGGTGTAAATACAAATATCTCTTTGTTATAAAGGTTAAGTTTAAAATTCTCAACAAAGTCCACAGCGCTTTGATCTGAACTTTCGAGAGCTTCTTGCAGTCTATTGATCCATTCGTCTAGACCTTTATCCTTATCGTCTCCCTGTTTATATTTAAAGTGAGCAGCATAGCCCTTTTCGGCAATTTCATTCATTCTATCAGAGCGTATTTGAACTTCTACCCATCTGCCCTTCAATCCCATTACTGTAATGTGAAGCGCCTCATAGCCTGTAGTCTTGGGAGAAGATATCCAGTCACGCAAACGAGTAGGGTTTGGTCTAAAGTGATCCGTTACTATAGAATATATTTTCCAAGCAAGAAATTTTTCATTTGCTCGGTCACTTTTATAAATAATCCTTATGGCAAACTTGTCATAAACCTCCTCAAAGGTGACGCCTTGAGTCATAATCTTTTTACGAATACTGTAAATAGACTTAGGGCGTCCTTTAATTTCATAGTTTAACCCTTCAGTATCCAGAGAATCTTCTATAACTTTTTTAAAGTCAATAATGTACTGATCTTGCTCAGCTTTAGACTCCTTTATTTTTCCTCTTATATCATTGTAAACCTCGGGTTCCGTATATTTTAGACTTAGATCTTCGAGCTCTGTTTTAATATTATAAAGACCCATTCTATGGGCAAGTGGAGCATAAATGTATAAGGTCTCACTAGATATTTTGGCTTGTTTGTCTGGACGCATCGCATCCATGGTTTGCATATTATGAAGACGGTCTGCAATTTTGATAATAATAACACGGGGGTCGTCATTAATGGTAAGCAGCATCTTCCTAAAGTTTTCCGCTTGAAGCGAAACGTCACGATCCTTCTTTAAATTAGATATTTTTGTCAGTCCATCAACAATACGCGCAACTGTCTCGCCAAACATTTGCTCGATATCATTAAGCGTATACTCTGTATCCTCTACAACATCGTGTAAAAGTGCCGCAGCTATAGAGGTAGCATCTAGACCTATCTCTGAAGCTACGATTTGTGCCACCGCGAGAGGATGAAAGATATAGGCTTCGCCAGATTTTCTTCTCTGCTCTTTATGGGCATCTACAGCAATATCAAACGCTTTCCTAATGAGAACCTTGTCATCTTTAGTAAGCGCCTGGTAACTTATGCGCAACAGTTTTTTATACTGCCTCGTAAGTTCTTTATTCTCTGCCTCTATAAATTCTTGTGTCAACTCCATTTGTAGAAACTAAAGTACGATTAATAGCCCAAGTGACAATGCTAAAAAAAATTGAAATATCCATATTCTTAATTCAAGTTCAACATTCCATTAAGAACTAAAAGGTCTCTATTTCAATTAATTTGAAACATTTTTAACGATATATTTTGTTTAATTATTTTAATGATATCCTAAACAAATGTATCTTTATATTAATCAATAGAAGATAATATCAAATAATATATAAAGTAATAATTGAGTTGCGCAACTGCGTAATGATTTATTGGTTAGGTTGTTTTTAAAAGTGCACTTTTAGTCGGGTGCACTTTTTTATTGCATTAAATTTAGAAAATATAGCTTTTACGCCATCTTAGCACAATAAAATATTTTTCGCTTTCGCGAAAGTTTTCTCACCTGTCCTAAAAATTTTTATCCGGTTAATAAATGCACTCAACCGAGATCCCGTAAACCTTCTTTAATGCTCATTTTATTCATTCCTTGCTGAATTTTAAAGTCAAACAGCCACGGCTATTAATAATTTAATTACATAACCAAATATGTCCTTTAAAACTTCAAAATTTACAAGTCCTTAGTTTCCTTCTATTTTGATATAGTTTCATTTTCGATTTTTCTTTCATTAAATAATATTTTTTAAGTTATATCAGGTGTAGGGAAGAACTTCAAGCTATTCTATTTTGCTTAAACCAAAAACTCTCCCAGATTACAAACCTGAGAGAGTTTTTTTTAGTTCTAGATTATAAATAATCCAGGAGATTTAGATTTTTTAGCTTCCAACGTCTACCTTTTTAGCGCAAAGTGCCCCGAGAACTCTTTCTTTATCAATTCTCCGTTCTCATCTGCTTCATTGTATTCCACTCTGAACCAGTAATCGTTAGATGGCATTGGCTGTCCGTTAAAGGTACCGTTCCATCCCGGGCTTGTCGGGCTTAGCTGCTTTAGCAGTTTCCCGT